>ABHC01000069.1 GCA_000171835.1 alpha proteobacterium BAL199
ACTACGCCGGTCGCTCGCTGCACCAACATCATCGAGAACATGACGGAACCGTCCGCCGGGTCTGCCGCAACGTCAAACGCTGGCAGGACGCGGCCATGGCGCTGCGCTGACCGCCGCTGCCATGCTCGAGGCCGCCAAGGGCTTCCGCCGCCTCAAGGCCCACAAGCAACTCCCGAGCTGCGCCGAGCCCTGGCGGCCCACCAGGACAGAACGCGATCAACCACGACCTTGAACAGCAGGCGGTCGCCGCATAGCCTAGTCAACCAACAGCGCCTGCCGAGCAAATTTCAACACGGCGAGGGACATCCCCCGTCCGGGCGCACGAAGCCCAGGTTCTGATCTGGGATCACGCCGCCTCGGCAGCGGCTTGCCATTGAGCGAATGCTTCGCCGCGCAGGGTCCGAAGGGTGCTGCGAGAGATCAGATGGCGCTGGACATTGAAGGTGTTGTAGACGGCGGCGTGAGCAGAGAGGAAGCGCTGAGTTGATCCCGGTCTCTTGAAGCCGATCCACGATCGTTCCCGTCGGCGGGTAGGCTGGTGTGAATTCTCAGCGCGATTGTTCAGCCGGCCGCCGGTAGCGTGCCGATCGGCCATGCCAATCTCTCGAAGCGCGGCTCCATAGGACCGGAGCTTGTCAGTCACGATCGAGGTCGGCGCGAAGCCCTGTTTCCGCAGGAGGCTGCGCATCAGCTTCAGGGCGGCCCGCTTGTCACGTCTCGGCTGCACCAGGACATCGAGGACCTCGCCCTCGGCATCGACAGCGCGCCATAGGTACATCGTTCGGCCGCCGATCGAGACGAACATCTCGTCCAAGTGCCAGGAGTTGCAGGGTCGCGGTCGCATCGCGCGGAGCCGCCGGGCGTAGGCCGGCCCGAAGCGCGCGACCCAGCGCCGGACCGTTTCGTAGCTGATATCGAGGCCTCGCTCCGCCAGCAGGTCCTCCACGTCCCGCAGGCTGAGGTTGAAACGCAGGTACAGCCAGACGGCGTGCTGGACGATCGATGATGGATAGTGCAATCGGGCGTATGAGATCGGCTTCATGAGGCGACGTTACCGGCCGCGACCGGCGTCAGCCATGAGTTCGTGTGACAGCGCCGTCGCTGGTCCAATTGTGACTCGAAGCCGAACCGGAACCCCGGCCCAACGCAGCTCTAGTTTACTGATATCTTGGTAACAATACGTAAATCAAAGGAT
>ABHC01000068.1 GCA_000171835.1 alpha proteobacterium BAL199
TGGCCTCCGGCCATCCTTGACCGCCGATCCCCGCCTGGCCCCGCAGAAGGCAGGTCGGGACGAAGGGATGGTCTCGCCGGTCGAACAAAGGGATCGATGCAGGCCCGTCGTCAGGCCCCAGCTCGACAGCCGCTACCCACTCGGATTTCAAAAGAGGCAAAGTGGCTCTTTTGAATTTCGAGTGGGCTATGCGGCCTGCGGGTTGATCCGGGTGAAGTCGAGTTTTCCGGCGATGAGGAAGAGTACGGTGCGCATGGTGGCGAACCTGGTGTAGCCGCGGGCCTTGCGTTTGGCGGCCTGAAACAGGCCGTTGAGCGCCTCGATGAAGCCGTTGGTCTGGCGGGTCTGGGTCCAGGCGACGATGCCGTCGAAGTGCCTACGGATCATCCTGGCGACGTCTTTCATCGGCTCGACCTTGGAACGCAGGACGTTGGTGCACCACTGCTTGAGCATGGCGGAGACGACATTGATCTGCTTGCGCTCGAGGATGTCGCGCAGATGCTCGCGGTAGAGCCAGGCGCGCGGCGTGCGTTTGGTGGCGACCTGAGCGATCAACGCGTCAAGGTCGGCGCGGCCCTCGTCGGATAGGCTGTCGCGGTCTTTGAGCAGCTTCCAGCGCAGCCCCTTGAGGCTCGGATCGGTTCGCTGCTCGATGCGCCTGGTCTGATCGACGGCGGTGGAGGCGTGGGCGACGACGTGGAACTTGTCGAAGGTGATGCGCGCGTTGGGCAACTGCCTGGCCACGCCCTTGATGAAGGCCGGCGACATGTCGATGCTCACCGAGCGGACCTGCTCGGGCATGGCTTTGTGTTCGGCCAGGTATTCGGCGAAGTGGGTGATGGTCTTGGCGTCCTTGCCTTCGGTGACGAACACCACCTTGCGCTCATCCATATCGGCGGCGATGGTCAGGTAGTTGTGGCCGCGCCGGCAGGAGGTCTCGTCGATCGCCACCGCCGTCACCGTCGACAGATCGGCCTCGGCCAAGGCGAGATCGACATAGCGCGAACAGATCGCATGGACGCGATGCCAAGACAGGCCGACCAGCTTGGCCACGGCGGCAAAGGTCATCTGCCGGGCCATGGCCAGCACCAGGGCCTCGAACAGCAGGGTGAAGCCGGCGAGCTTGCCGAACCACTCGGGCTCGACCTGCACGACCCGCCCGTCGGGCAGCTTCACGCGAGGCGTTCTGACCTCCAGGAAGCATTCGTGCTGGAAGAAGTTCAGATGCCGCAGGCGCTTGATCTGGGTGTCGTGGACCGGATGCACGCCTGCCACGCCGGCCGC
>ABHC01000067.1 GCA_000171835.1 alpha proteobacterium BAL199
CAGCGAGAACGCCGCCGTGGCCCAGGCGCTGCTCGACAACCTGGTCGGCCGCGGCCTCGATCCCGCGGTCTGCCGACTGTTCATCATCGACGGCGCCAAGGCGCTGTCGAAGGCGATTCGCAACACCTTCGGCCGCGACACCCCGATCCAGCGCTGCCAGGTCCACAAGGCCCGCAACATCGCAGAGCGCCTGCCCAAGTCCTTGCAGGCCGGCGTCCGCAAGGCGCTGCGTCAGGCCTGGGAACTGGACGACGCCGACAAGGCCGAGAAGCTGATCCGCAACCTCGCCCGTCGCCTGGAGCGCGACGCCCCGGGCGTGTCGGCCAGCATCCTGGAGGGCCTCGACGAGATCCTCACCGTCACCCGCCTCGGTCTGCCAGTCGAACTACGCCGGTCGCTCGCCTGCACCAACATCATCGAGAACATGAACGGAACCGTCCGCCGGGTCTGCCGCAACGTCAAACGCTGGCAGGACGCGGCCATGGCGCTGCGCTGGACCGCCGCTGCCATGCTCGAGGCCGCCAAGGGTTTCCGCCGCCTCAAGGCCCACAAGCAACTCCCGAGCCTGCGCCGAGCCCTGGCGGCCCACCAGGACAGGAACGCGATCAACCACGACCTTGAACAGCAGGCGGTCGCCGCATAGCATCGTCAACCAACAGCGCCTGCCGAGCAAATTTCAACACGGCGAGGGACATCCCCCCAATTTGCTCCGTCACCTGCTTCCATTCTGCTTCCAGCGCTTGCCGCGTGTTCCGTACTCCGGACGCACAAAACCCGCCAACTCATTGAGTTGACGGGCTAATTTTGGTTGCGGGGGTAGGATTTGAACCTACGACCTTCAGTTATGAGCCTGACGAGCTACCGGGCTGCTCCACCCCGCGGTTGAGGGTGTTGGGTGCTGGACTGGTGTTGAGCGTATGTTCTGTGCGTTTCGTCGGTCTTCAAGACCTGGCAGCGACCTACTCTCCCACGCCTTAAGACGCAGTACCATTGGCGCTGAGGGCTTTCACGGCCGAGTTCGGGATGGGATCGGGTGTAGCTCCCTCGCTATAGCCACCAGGTCATGGAGGCCGACGAAGCGTGTGCTGACGGTTGGGTAATACGGTTGACGAAGTCTGGCTTGCATTCGCCGGCGCTCCCGGTGTCGGGCGTTCGCCGTCGAAGGCGGGGATTTGATCAAGCCTATCGAACGATTAGTACTGGTAAGCTTCACGTGTTGCCACGCTTCCACACCCAGCCTATCGACGTGGTGGTCTTCCACGGTTCTCAGCGAGTCCTGGTTTTGAGGGGGGCTTCCCGCTTAGATGCTTTCAGCGGTTATCCCGTCCGCGCATAGCTACCCGGCAATGCGGCTGGCGCCACAACCGGTCCACCAGAGGCGCGTCCATCCCGGTCCTCTCGTACTAGGGACAGCTCCTCTCAAGACTCGTACACCCACGGCAGATAGGGACCGAACTGTCTCACGACGTTCTAAACCC
>ABHC01000066.1 GCA_000171835.1 alpha proteobacterium BAL199
TGTCGAGGACGGCGTGGATCACCTTGCCGGCCGGACCTGGGCCTCGATGTGTTGAGGAAGCGGATGAACTCCTGGTGGCGGTGACGCTGCATGTTGCGGCCGATGACGGTGCCGTCGAGCACGTTGAGGGCAGCGAACAAGGTGGTGGTGCCATGGCGCTTGTAGTCGTGGGTCATGGTGCCGGCGCGGCCCTTCTTCAGCGGCAGGCCGGGCTGGGTGCGGTCGAGCGCCTGGATCTGGCTCTTCTCGTCGACGCTGAGCACGATGGCGTGGGCCGGCGGGTCGACATAGAGCCCGACCACGTCGCGCAGCTTGGTCACGAACTCCGGGTCGTTCGAGAGCTTGAACTGCCGGATCCGATGCGGGGCCAAACCGTGAGCACGCCAGATCCGCTGCACCGAACTAACCGAGATGCCGGTCTGTGCCGCCATCGTTGCGGCGGTCCAGTGGGTCGTCTCGCCGGGCGGATCGGTCAGGGTCAGGGCGACGACGCGCTCGGCCACCGAGGGGTCCAGCGGCGGGATCCGCGACGGGCGCGTCTTGTCCCGCAGCAGCCCGTCCACGCCTTCGGCGGCGAAGCGCTCCTGCCAGCGCCAGACCGCCGTCTTGGCGACCCCGGCCTCGCGCATGATCGCGTTGGTGCCCAGGCCCGCGGCGGTGAGCAGCACGATCCGGCAGCGCCAGACGTGCTTTTGCGGGCTGTTGCGGTCCGCCACGATCGCCTCCAGGCGGGCGCGATCGGCGGTACTGACGGTGAAGCTGATCCCGGTGCGCATGCCCCAGACTCGCACGCCACCAAACCCGCGGGAATCCTGAGCGGGATTCTAATGTCGGATTTTATCCACTAGTACGACATCGGTTGGTGCTGGCGGAGACACACGCCGACAGTGATACTGAGAGTTGGCAGACTGTTCACGAAAGCCGGTAGGATCATCCTCAAGTTCAACTTGGAGGGCGATTGCGAACATCTGCGGTGAGGCTGCCTGTGCCCTCTCCAACAATTCATTCTGCCGGTGATTTCGATCGCGAAGGCCGGCGGCAAGGCCGGTTGCAACGATGGCGCGCCAGAGGTCGGCCTTGGTGAGCGAACACCGGTCAGAAGTCTGCGAAAGGAACAATCCGAATCTCAGGGCAAGTGGCCAAGAGATATCATTGCGGTCCCCGTGCGCCAGCGTACACATATCAACAAGACGAGGATTGAGATCAATACTTGGTGAGGCCAACCTGCAAAACGTCGCGATTACACCCATTATTGTCGGATTGATGCTTTTAGTCAATTGACGATTGCTGATCAACTGCAGTGATATAGCTTCAAGTAATTCAGGAACATTGGATATATCACTATTTTTTATACAAACCCCCGATAAACAAAGGATAAATCTAAGAATTATTGAATGTTTATAATTCTGAGCATCCATCAGCCCAATAGAAACAACTAAAATAGCTAATCGACTTGTTCTTAAGCCCCGAGAATCTTGGGAAAACAGCCCCACCATCAGCCGCGTCGCCGCATAGTGCCGAAAGAGGGAGTTTGCTCCGGCGATAGACGCCATCGTGCGCAGAATATCGCGATGGCTTGATCGGATGCAGCCTCGTGCAGACCGCGTCGAGAGCTGCCTTCA
>ABHC01000065.1 GCA_000171835.1 alpha proteobacterium BAL199
CGGCCATCCTTGACCGCCGATCCCCGCCTGGCCCCGCACAAGGCAGGTCGGGACGAAGGGATGGTCTCTCCGGTCGAACAAAGGGATGGACGCCGGCCCGTCGTCAGGCCCCAGCTCGACAGCCGCTACCCACTCGGATTTCAAAAGAGGCTTAATTCTCATATAAATTGACAAATGGTTATTTCTCGAACTGTGAATTGTGTTCCCCCATCGTTCAACGACAGAGAATAGCGTCACGACGCCAAAAGCGAGAAGTTTTTCGAGGAGTCTGATTAATATCGTCTTCTGGACTATTCGACTCTATAACTTTCTAAGATCTTTCCGCTACTGTCGTACCTCTTTAACATTGGCCCTTCAAGTTCCCCATATTTTGCAGGATCAAAATAGTACTCAGCCGCCAAACTAAAAATAGGTTCCCGGTCAAAAACTAATCCTGAAAAACAGCCACCACAGTTACCAAAATACCCTATAATAACAATTAAATCATTACTTTTTGTCAATCGCCCTAACATTTTGTATGGTGGATGCGTGCTTGTCAATAAAGAGTCATGCGGTAAGACTTTACCGTTAATATTTCCAGTACGATAAAAAAGCGGTGTGTCATCTTCGGTGCGGTATATCAATATTGAACTGTCTGTGTCTTCACAGCCTTCGGTATACGGTTCTAGATTGTAGTAGATGGGAATACCTGTGAACTTGACGGTTAAATCACCGACATACTGAAATGATGATACCGTCAAATGAGGAGATGTTCTGTTTGACGCTGGAATAATGATTTCACCATTGATTTTTTTCTCTAAGCAGGTGAAACCCTCATGTCTGTTGTCCTGAGCCTGCACAGCTCCGCTAGAGCCTAATAAGCCCGCCAAAATCACCAACGTTGTGAAAAGTTGTTTCATCTGGGATTCTCCAAGTAAGACGCATCGACCGGGTTGATTGAGGCTAAAAATTGCACGATTGGCAAGCGGGCTGCGTTTGGCAGTCACGGCCTCGCCAATATCATGGAATGGAGCGCCAAGCGGGCGTGTTGGTGCGGAAAGTTGCCGTTCGGAGCGTGTTTCAGATGCACCAATCCCGTCTTCGGCTTTCATTAGCGGCATCCCGTCGATCATGTCGGAGCTGGCCCAGGTCTGAGTCGGTCGATGCGGCGCAGGATGTCGGCGAACAGGTGGAGACCCGCAAGAACTGGTCAGGTTTCGGGCCGCCTGTAATGATTGAGAGCGGCGGTGCAAAATTAGTCCACGGTAGCGGCGGGATTGTCCCGCTTCGGGCGGCGTAAAAGTCGGCCACCTATTTATCCTTCTGTGACGAATGCAGGAGGGCTAGGGGATCTATAACGTGGAATTATATCTGAAAGTCCGTCTGGCTTGTTCTGAAGGAATGAGCCGGCGTCAGGCTGCAAAGCATTTCAACATATCGCGCGATAGCGTGGCCAAGATGATGGCGTATTCGACGCCGCCTGGCTATCAGCGTCAGTTGCCGATCAGGCGGCCAAAGCTGGATGCGTTCGTTTCGACGATCGATCACTGGCTTGATGAGGACACAAAGGCAAAGGCCTCTTTTGAAATCCGAGTGGGTAGCGGCTGTCGAGCTGGGGCCTGACGACGGGCCTGCATCGATCCCTTTGTTCGACCGGCGAGACCATCCCTTCGTCCCGACCTGCCTTCTGCGGGGCCAG
>ABHC01000064.1 GCA_000171835.1 alpha proteobacterium BAL199
GGATGTATTCGACGTCGTACAGCACGTCGTAGCCGTGATCTGCACGCCGCCGTCGCTCAGCGAGCGAAGCTGTAGACCGACTGGTTGTTCAGATAGACCGCGGTGTCGGTCCGTCGCCCCCGTACACGGTATCGACACCGGGATCCCAGTGCTGGAGAACAGGTGTTGTCACGTTAACGTGCGTGAGGTTGCGGGTTCAATGATCCGGGCGTAGGCGGTGTCGATGCAAACAGAGAAAATCAGCTACAAGCGCCACCGCTTTCCGCCTCAGATCATTTCTCATGTTGTCTGGCTCTACGCCCGGTTCAACTTGAGCCTGCGCGAGGTCGAGGAGCTTATGCTGGAACGTGGTGTGGACGTTTCGTATGAGACGATCCGGCGCTGGACCGTCAAGTTCGGTCCCCGGATCGCCCACGTTCTGCGGCGACGGCAGCCTCGCCCTGGTGATGTTTGGCATCTGGACGAAGTCGTCGTGAAGATCGCGGGCCGGTCATACTGGCTGTGGCGCGCCGTCGACCAACACGGTGTCGTTCTTGAGGAAATCTTACAATCGAAGCGAGACAAGCGCGCTGCAAAGCGGCTTTTGATCAAGCTGATGAAACGTTGGGGCTTCGTGCCCAAAAGGATCATTACGGACAAACTGCGCTCATATGGGGCCGCCAAGCGCGAGGTCGCGCCTGGCCTTGATCATTGGTCACACAAGGGGCTCAATAACCGCGCCGAGAACAGCCACTTGCCCTTCCGAAAACGAGAGCGGGTGATGCAAGGCTTCCGATCACCGGGTGGATTACAACGCTTCGTGTCTATGCAATCCGCAACCCGCAATCGTTACTCTGTCCCAGCCCGCCGTCGTTCCGCCCTCACCATTCGCTACCATCGGCTCGAAGCGTTCGAAGCTTGGAAATCCGCGGCACATGCCGCTTGATCAACGACCGGCATGCCAACTTGCTAACTCGACGAGTTAACGTGACAACACCCCTGCTGGCCCTGGCGCGCAGCCGCACGGCGGCGGCCGTGCTGCCCTGCTTCCTCGCGGACGGCGTGGACGGGTTGGTGCGGATCACCGGATCCGAGCCGATATGCCGGCGCGAGCTGTGGCTGCTGAGCCATCCGGACCTGCGCGCGGTGCGCCGGATCAGCGTGTTCGCCGACTGGCTGCGGCAGGTCGTCGACCATGAGCGAACGCGTCTCGACGGCCGGATCGAGGCGCCCGAGGGTTGAATTCAACGGTTCATGACCGCTTATTGGAGCGGTCGCGCCATGCCATTCAGGAGACCGTCATGAAATGCCCCGTCTGCGTCGACACTGATCTGGTGATGAGCGAGCGCCAGAACGTCGAGATCGACTACTGCCCGAAATGCCGCGGGGTGTGGCTGGACCGCGGCGAACTCGACAAGATCATCGAGCGCAGCACGGCCGAAGTGGCCCCGGCGGCAGCACCGCCGCCAGCCGCCGCTGCACAGCCGGCTTACGGGTACGAGCAGCGCGGCGGGCACCATGGCGGTGGCAAACACGGCGGCGGTCACCGCCGCAAGTCCTGGCTGCAGGAGATCTTCGACTGACCGAATTGGGCTCGCCAGGACGGTCGGATCGCGGCAGGCTCCGGTCGGGCCCGGTTCCGGGCCACGGCAATCCGACGACCAAGGGAGCAAACCAGCCATGATCCATGAATTGCGGGTCTATCACTGCGTGTCCGCCGTCTTCCGGCCCTGCTGAAGCGGTTCGAGACCATCACCCTGAAGATCTGG
>ABHC01000063.1 GCA_000171835.1 alpha proteobacterium BAL199
TTTCGCGATTCACCTCGTATCGGTCGTCCCGATCCCGCTCGAGCTTGTCGATCCGGGTTCTGAGCTTCCGTCTTGACCGTTTCGAGGTCCGTCAGGGCTCTTCGGAATGTCGCGCGCCCTCGCTCCCATGACTTCGAACGCGAACCCGTGTTGTTCGTCGTCCGGCTTAGGAAAGTCTGCCTCACCGTCCTTGGTGCCTTTCCGCTCATCGACACGTTGATCTGCTGTCGAGTATCGGACTGCAGTGTTCACCGCTGCGTCGATCTGTTTAAAGCGGGAATCAAATTCCACGGTCATCACATCTGTCCCCTGAGGCCAGCCTAGTGGATCGAATCCAAGCCGACATTACCAAGATGCACGGCCATCCGCCCACGGTTGACGGTATAGTAGGCAAATTCCGGCCTAACCGGAAGGCGGAGTCGCGCGATGACAGCCGCACTCGCAGCATGAACGCCGCCCCGACCGGCTTTGTGGTTTCCTGCGTCGTGATCCCAACCCGTTTTGTTGCGTGATGGGCGCACTTCGCCTGCCGTTCGCCCCGTATCGACGACTTCAGCCGTCAGCATGGCGCAGGTTCTCATGGTCGTAGATCGTCGATCATGTCGAGGATGCGCCGGAACAGATCACGCGGCACCGCGACCTCGACCATTTGGAAGACGGCGTAGCGGGCGTGGGTGATGACCTTCGCGCCGAATTTGACCACCTTCTCGCGGATAGTGGTGAGCGACCAGCTTTCCATTTCGTCCGGCAGGGCCAGTGTGCGCAGGAAATTGGACAGATTGTAGGCCAGGGCGTGAAGCTGAAGGCGCACCGCGTTGGCCTTCATCGTCCGGCAGGACCGCCGGCGTTGATGTCAAATTCTCCGCCTGGACATAACACCGCGCAGGTTTTGCAAGTACCTTGTGGATTTGCGCAGAGAGCGTTGGATTCCGGGCCCTCTCCCTCCGCCAATCTTCTGTTGCGAACTGCCGCAACCCCTCCCGCGACGCCGAATTTTTCCCAAGTTTCAAAGGGGTTTGGCCAGACCGACCGAACCTCAGGGACTGGCAGAGCGCCGATTTTCGGTCTCTGAACGGCTTTCGTCTCTAACCGAGCGAACCTCTCTCTTTTTGGTTCGGTTGGACAAAAGTACTTATTATCAATCAGTTATCGACCATTCCAAGCTGAACCTTCCGCCGCCGATCCCTCGGCTGCCATCCGAGCCCAGAGAACGCGCGGTAGGCGTAGCCTAACGACAGGGTACGTGGCGAACCGTATTGTCGCGGCCTCCAGTTGCCGGGGAAGGGACGCTGCGGCTGTCACCGACTCGTCGACCGACGCTTTACTGTCGTGAGGGACTCTGACTTGAACCAGCGCCTTGACCGTCCCAGCGCCACGCCAGACGACCTCACTGAGGCCGAACGTCTGCTGCTGTACCTTAAATACCTCCTCCTCTTCCCCACGCCGAACGGACAATTCGTCGAATGCCTCAAGGCGATGGGCGCCAAGACGCCTGAGGGACGACAATGGTCCTACGTCGCCGCCCAGCCGGTGCTCGATCGACTGTCAAAAAAGCGCCTGCTCGCCGTCGACCACGGCTGCCTCCCCGCGCTGGCGCACGACATCACCGGGCAGGCCATGGCCGCGCCGACGGCAGAGCGCATGGTTGCCGCCATTTGCAAGGTGCTGCCGGTGCAGCCACCCTGGTCCAGCTATATCTCGCGCCCGATCAGGTCGCGCTGTGTCGTCTGTTGCGGCTCGCAGCCTATGCAACGACGCCTATGCCGACGACGCGACTGCAT
>ABHC01000062.1 GCA_000171835.1 alpha proteobacterium BAL199
GAGGAAAGCCATCGTGCCGTCCAGCGCCAGGCGGTCATCATCGCGGCCGACGAAATCGGCGCGCATGGCGTCGAGGCGGTTGGCGAGCAGGTCGCAGCGCAGCAGGACCGGTCGCAAGGACTCGTAGGCGTTGTTACCAAGCCCGGCGCGTGCTTGGGCGATGATGGCAGGCAAGTCGTCACCCGCGGTCCCCGCCTGCGTGAATGCAAGCAGCCGCGCCAGCAGAAGCGTGGGCAGCATCCGCGGCGCGCGGCTGGCGAACCAGGCTGCCGGGGGTGGTGAGACGACGAACAGATTGCCGAAGAAAGACACGTTGCTGGCGGGTCCAAGCCGCTTGTCGCCCAAGGTGGCGAGAGCGTCGAATGCAGTCGCGTCGTCGGCATAGGCGTCGTTTGCATAGGCTGCGAGCCGCAACAGACGACACAGCGCGACCTGATCGGGCGCGAGATAATAGCTGGACCAGGGTGGCTGCACCGGCAGCACCTTGCAAATGGCGGCAACCATGCGCTCTGCCGTCGGCGCGGCCATGGCCTGCCCGGTGATGTCGTGCGCCAGCGCGGGGAGGCAGCCGTGGTCGACGGCGAGCAGGCGCTTTTTTGACAGTCGATCGAGCACCGGCTGGGCGGCGACGTAGGACCATTGTCGTCCCTCAGCCGAGCATTCAAATTTCGTCATGATCACGGAACGGTCCGTTGAGGCACAGAGTTCCGGATAACTGCCAAGGAGATAACGATCGAACGGGGAGCCAGATCTGTTCGGCACGTTGGCGAACTCAACATCGAGAGTTTTTTCGCTACCGAAGAGCAAGAGCCCATTCGGACTTACGACGCCATCAACGAGGCGCATTCGATGAACCGGTTCGTTGTTCCATCTGTGCTCGCTTCGCGAACCTCGTAGCGGCGCCGTTAACCGATCACGCTCAACCGCGGTCACTTCTCCAGTAGTTGAACACCGTCGATAGCCGATCACTTCAGTCCCATCACTTGCTAGTGGATAGAATCCAACACTTGGTGCCCACGCCTGACGGCGGCGATGATTTTGTCGGGATCGGCTGTCCAGTTGAAGGGCTTCGGATCTGAGGCGTTGTGCTCGTCGAGGAAGCGGTTGATGGCGGCCTGGAGGTCGGCGACAGAGCGGAAGACGCCGCGCTTGAGGCGGCGCTTGGCGAGCCTGGCGAAGAAGCCTTCGACGGCGTTGAGCCAGGAACATGAGGTCGGCACGAAGTGGAAGGTCCAGCGGGGATGGCGGTGCAGCCAGGCGCGGACCTTGGGGTGCTTGTGGGCGGCGTAGTTGTCGAGGACGGCGTGGATCACCTTGCCGGCCGGAACCTGGGCCTCGATGTGGTTGAGGAAGCGGATGAACTCCTGGTGGCGGTGACGCTGCATGTTGCGGCCGATGACGGTGCCGTCGAGCACGTTGAGGGCAGCGAACAAGGTGGTGGTGCCATGGCGCTTGTAGTCGTGGGTCATGGTGCCGGCGCGGCCCTTCTTCAGCGGCAGGCCGGGCTGGGTGCGGTCGAGCGCCTGGATCTGGCTCTTCTCGTCGACGCTGAGCACGATGGCGTGGGCCGGCGGGTCGACATAGAGCCCGACCACGTCGCGCAGCTTGGTCACGAACTCCGGGTCGTTCGAGAGCTTGAACTGCCGGATCCGATGCGGGGCCAAACCGTGAGCACGCCAGATCCGCTGCACCGAACTAACCGAGATGCCGGTCTGTGCCGCCATCGTTGCGGCGGTCCAGTGGGTCGTCTCGCCGGGCGGATCGGTCAGGTCAGGGCGACGACGCGCTCGGCC
>ABHC01000061.1 GCA_000171835.1 alpha proteobacterium BAL199
AGGGCGAGCCGGTGTCGAACAAGCTGGCCGATGCCATGGCCACGCTGATCCGGTTGCCCTCGGCGCAGCGCGGTGGTGCCAAGCGGGTGCTGGGGCCAGACCTTCGCCATACGGCGTGACGCGTGGCATCCCCGCTGGTCGACATGACGCGGCAATTGGCATATATTGCCAATGCGCCTGAGGGAGATGCCGATGCCGACCCGCAATGTCGTCCTGACCGACAGCCAGACCGACCTGATCGAGCGGCTGATCGCCGATGGTCGCTACCAGAATGCCTCGGAGGCGCTCCGTGCCGGCCTTCGCCTGCTCGAGCGTGAGGAGGCCGAGATGACCGCCTTGCGCAACCGGCTCGCCGCCGGGCTTGAGGAGGCGCGCGCGGGCGCGCTCGCCGAGGGCTCGGGTGAGGACGCGATCCGCAGGGCATTCGCCGCCGCGCGCGCTGCATCCTGATGCCGAAGCCGTGGCGGCTGACGCGGCAGGCGGAACGCTCGCTCGTGGAGATCGCGCGCTGGACGCTGGAGACCTTCGGACCGCGCCAGGCCGAGGCCTACGACAGCGGCCTTGGACGTCTCGATGATCTTGTTGGGCATGACCACGCGATGAGTCTCCTACGCCCTCAAGGCTAAACTTCCGCAGCGAAGCTGTCTCATCATCATTGGCACAGAGGGGGCTGGCCAGGAGTGTCAGGCGGCCACGGCTGGCAGCTTGACGGTAAGATTGTCTCCCAGCGGTGCGATTGTTTCCAGGGTCATGTATCGGGCGCGCTGAACGGCCCATTCGTCGTTCTGCTCGAGCAGGATGGCTCCGACGAGGCGGGTGATGGCCTCGTCGTTGGGGAAGATGCCGACGACGTCGGTGCGTCGCTTGATCTCGCCGTTGAGGCGCTCGATCGGGTTCGTGGAGTGCAGCTTGGTGCGGTGCGCGGCGGGGAAGCTCATGTAAGCGAGCACGTCGGTCTCGGCCTCGTCCATGAGTTCGGCGAGCTTCCTGACCCTGGGCCGGAGCTGGTCGGCGACCTGCCGCCACTGGGCGCGGGCTGCTTCGGCGTCGTCCTGGGCGAAGGCGGTGCCGATGAAGGCGGAGACGACCCGGCGCCCCTGCTTGCCGGCGTGGGCGACGGCATTGCGCATGAAGTGGACGCGGCAACGCTGCCAGGAGGCATTGAGGACCTTCGCCACGGCGGCCTTCAGGCCCAGATGGGCATCCGAGACCACCAGCTTGACGCCGCGCAGGCCGCGGCGGGCGAGCGAGCGCAGGAAGTCGGTCCAGAAGGTCTCGGCCTCCGAGGCGCCGATCGCCATGCCGAGCACCTCGCGCCGGCCGTCACCGTTGACGCCGACCGCGATGATCACCGCGACCGAGACAACGTGGCCATCGCGGCGCCCCTTGACGTAGGTGGCGTCGAGCCAGACGTAGGGCCAGTCGCCTTCCAGCGGCCGGTTGAGGAAGTCGGCGATCTTGCCGTCGATCTCGCCGCACAGCCGGCTGACCTGGCTCTTGGAGATGCCGGTCATGCCCATCGCCTTGACCAGGTCGTCGACCGAGCGCGTCGACACGCCCTGGACGTAGGCTTCCTGGATCACCGCCGTCAGCGCCTTCTCGGCGGTCCGGCGCGGCTCCAGGAAACCCGGGAAGTAGCTGCCCTTGCGCAGCTTGGGGATGCGCAGCTCCACCGTGCCGGCCCGGGTCTCCCAGACGCGGTCGCGATAGCCGTTGCGCTGGTTGAGGCGATTGGGGTCGCGCTCGCCGTGCGCCGCTCCGGTCAGACCTTCGACCTCCAGTTCCATCAGGCGCTGGGCGGCAAACCCCACCATCTCGCGCAGCAGGTCGGCGTCGGCGCTCTTTTCCACCAGCGCCTGAAGGCTCATCATCGTGTCGGTCATCGTGGGTCCTTGGTTCGTGTTGAAGTTTGGCGACCAAAACCCTACCGGAGACTCGCGATGACCACCGCTGTGGATAAGTAGCCGGCCGCCGCCTGACTC
>ABHC01000060.1 GCA_000171835.1 alpha proteobacterium BAL199
CGATGCAAACAGAGAAAATCAGCTACAAGCGCCACCGCTTTCCGCCTCAGATCATTTCTCATGTTGTCTGGCTCTACGCCCGGTTCAACTTGAGCCTGCGCGAGGTCGAGGAGCTTATGCTGGAACGTGGTGTGGACGTTTCGTATGAGACGATCCGGCGCTGGACCGTCAAGTTCGGTCCCCGGATCGCCCACGTTCTGCGGCGACGGCAGCCTCGCCCTGGTGATGTTTGGCATCTGGACGAAGTCGTCGTGAAGATCGCGGGCCGGTCATACTGGCTGTGGCGCGCCGTCGACCAACACGGTGTCGTTCTTGAGGAAATCTTACAATCGAAGCGAGACAAGCGCGCTGCAAAGCGGCTTTTGATCAAGCTGATGAAACGTTGGGGCTTCGTGCCCAAAAGGATCATTACGGACAAACTGCGCTCATATGGGGCCGCCAAGCGCGAGGTCGCGCCTGGCCTTGATCATTGGTCACACAAGGGGCTCAATAACCGCGCCGAGAACAGCCACTTGCCCTTCCGAAAACGAGAGCGGGTGATGCAAGGCTTCCGATCACCGGGTGGATTACAACGCTTCGTGTCTATGCAATCCGCAACCCGCAATCGTTACTCTGTCCCAGCCCGCCGTCGTTCCGCCCTCACCATTCGCTACCATCGGCTCGAAGCGTTCGAAGCTTGGAAATCCGCGGCACATGCCGCTTGATCAACGACCGGCATGCCAACTTGCTAACTCGACGAGTTAACGTGACAACACCCCGAAGGCTCGTGGATGCCCCGGACAGCGATCTATTCGACGTGCTGAGTTATGTCCTATTCACCAACCCGCCCAAGACACGGCAGGAGAGGGCGCAAGGTGTCAGGTCGGCAGGACTGGCGGCGACGGATGGCGATATGAAAGAGTTACTGTTGGCCATTCTTCGCGCCTATGAGGCGGTTGGGGAAACTGAGCTGGCGACTAAGAAGCTCGGAACATTCCTTACAGCCCGATTCGGCAGCGTGAGTGAGGGCAAGAAAAAACTAGGTGGGCTACCGGCAGTCAGAGACGCATTCCGAACGATGCAAACGTCGCTCTACGCCGGGTAAACGCTTTTATCAAAGAATCGCAGAGCGATAAGCACGCCAATTTGGGGTATGTCCCGGTCGATGTTGAAATAGGGGAGCAGGCGTTGCCCGCCTTGAGCCATTAGGCTCGGGGTGTCGAATCCGCGAAGGAGAGCAACGCCATGAAGAAAGCTACCAGATCTGCCGGCGTGGTGCCGGCGGCAATCGTCGATGAGGCTTGGCAGGAAGTCGGAGCCAGCTTCGATCGTTTCTGCCTGACGGCGGGCCTGGCGACTTTGGCGACGATGATGGATGAGGAGGCGGCCGAGCTGTGCGGCCCGCGCTACGGCCGGGCTGCTGGGCGAGACGGGTATCGCTGGGGCAAGACCAAGGGGAAGGTCGGCTTCCACGGCGGCAAGGTCGAGATCGATCGTCCTCGCGTTCGTGCTCGCGACGGCGGCGAGCTGGCGCTGCCGAGCTGGGAGGCGGCGCAGTCGGAAGACCTGCTCGGCAAGTGGGCGCTGAACCTGATGCTGATCAACGTCTCGACCCGCAAGTTCGGCCGCGCCGTCCGCCTGCCGGGCGGCGACATCCCGGCGGCCCCCGGGTCGGGAGTGTCGAAGTCGGCGGTGTCGCGGCGGTTCGTGGCGCTGTCGGCGGAACGCATGAAGGAATGGATGGCCGCCGACTTGTCCGCCCTGGACCTGCTGGCGATCCAGATCGACGGCATCCACATCGAGGAAGACCTGATGCTGCTGGCCGCCGTCGGCATCGACGGCATCGGCGACAAGCATCCGCTCGGCGTGATCGAGGGGGCCAGCGAGAACGCCGCCGTGGCCCAGGCGCTGCTCGACAACCTGGTCGGCCGCGGCCTCGATCTCGCGGTCTGCCGACTGTTCATCATCGACGCGCCAAGCGCTGTCGAAGCGATTCGCAACACCTTCGGCCGCGACACCC
>ABHC01000059.1 GCA_000171835.1 alpha proteobacterium BAL199
CAGGCCAGACGCTTGGAGCGGCGCGGCGCCTTGGCGGCGGTGGCCTTGGTAGCCCTGGTGTCCAGCAGCGCGTCCAGGCTCTCCAGCGCACGCTCCCAAGGTTGGCGGACGGCGATCAGGCGGGTGAAGGTGACGCCACAAGCCGCCGCTGGCGTGTCGAGCCAGGTCAGATAGGGCTTCGGGTCCGATTCGATCGCGGCCAGGATTTCCGCCAGAACGCGGGCTGCCAGTGGCGCCGCTGTGGCCAGGGTCTGGAAGGCCGCGTCCAGCGCGCCGGCGCGCCGCCGGCTGAGCGCCGGGTCGACGGCGTATTCCGCCAGGGCGACGCAGGCATCGCCGAACGGGCCTGGCGATCCGTAATGGAGCAGTTGCATCACCTCGGCCTGCGCCTTGACCTCCAACCCCTGCGCCATCCAGAGCATGGCCTGGATCGCCCGCCAGCCCGCGCTGTTGGCCACCTCCGGCAGTTCAAACAGCGCCGCCTCGATCCCTGTCTGGAGTTCGGCGTGCAGGGCGGCGTCGTTGGCGCGCAGCAGCGCCAGCAGGAAGAACATGCCGTGCTCGTCTGGCAGGAACAGCTTGCGCTTGCCCAGCCGCTTGCGCCGCGCCTTCAGGGCGTCGCGATACAACGCCAATGCGGCGTCGTTGCGGCCCTCGAGGAAAGCCATCGTGCCGTCCAGCGCCAGGCGGTCGTCATCGCTGCCGACGAAATCGGCGCGCATGGCGTCGAGGCGGTTGGCGAGCAGGTCGCAGCGCAGCAGGACCGGTCGCAAGGACTCGTAGGCGCTGTTGCCAAGCCCGGCGCGTGCCTGGGCGATGATGGCGGGCAAGTCGTCATCCGCGGTCCCCGCCTGCGTGAATGCGAGCAGACGCGCCAGCAGAAGCGTGGGCAGCATCCGCGGCGCGCGGCTGGCGAACCAGGCTGCCGGGGGTGGTGAGACGACGACAGATTGCCGAGAAAACACGTTGCTGGCGGGTCCGAGCCGCTTGTCGCCAAGTGGCGAGAGCGTCGAATGCAGTCGCGTCGTCGGCATAGGCGTCGTTTGCATAGGCTGCGAGCCGCAACAGACGACACAGCGCGACCTGATCGGGCGCGAGATAATAGCTGGACCAGGGTGGCTGCACCGGCAGCACCTTGCAAATGGCGGCAACCATGCGCTCTGCCGTCGGCGCGGCAATGGCCTGCTCGGTGATGTCATGCGCCAGCGCGGGGAGGCAGCCGTGGTCGACGGCCAGCAGGCGCTTTTTTGACAGTCGATCGAGCACCGGCTGGGCGGCGACGTAGGACCATTGTCGTCCCTCAGGCGTCTTGGCGCCCATCGCCTTGAGGCATTCGACGAATTGTCCGTTCGGCGTGGGCAAGAGGAGGAGGTATTTAAGGTGCAGCAGCAGACGTTCGGCCTCAGCGAGGTCGTCTGGCGTGGCGCTGGGGCGGTCAAGGCGCTGGTTCAAGTCAGAGTCCATCGCGACAGTAAAGCGTCGGTCGGCGAGTCGGTGACAGCCGCAGCGTCCCTTCCCCGGCAACTGGAGGCCGTGACAATACGGTTCGCCACGTACCTTGTCGTTAGGCTACGCCTACCGCGCGTTCTCTGGTCCCGGATGGCAGCCGAGGGATCGGCGGCGGAAGGTTCAGCTTGGCATGGTCGATAACTGATTGAGAATAAGTAATTTTGTCCAACCGAACCAAAATGGGAGAGGTTCGGTCGGAACGAGACAGGTGGCGGTTCAGAGACCGAAAATCAGGGGTATGCGAGTCTCCGAGGTTCGGCCCAACCTCGCAAACCCCTTTGAAACTTGGGAAAAATTCGGCGTCGCGGGAGGGGGTGCGGCAGTTCGCAACAGGATATTGGCGGAGGGAGAGAGCCCCGAATCAAACACTCTCTGGCAATTTTAGCCGTCGAACAGTACCCCCCGTAGGTCTGTGATTCGCAGCGCTTTCGTGGAATACTTCCGCCTCTTTTGAAATCCGAGTGGGTAGCGGCTGTCGAGCTGGGGCCTGACGACGGGCCGGCGTCCATCCCTTTGTTCGACCGGAGAGACCATCCCTTCGTCCCGACCTGCCTTGTGCGGGGCCAGGCGGGGATCGGCGGTCAAGGATGGCC
>ABHC01000058.1 GCA_000171835.1 alpha proteobacterium BAL199
AATGCTGCGGAAAGGAACCAATCCGTGCGCGCGGTTTTTTTAGCGCGCAGTCGCCATCGCTCGTCCAAGAGCGATAGCAAAACTGGATGCGAACCGATCGGCGACCACGCGCTCGACCGTCGCCGCGAACCCGAAGCGGGGCGCCACCGACACCTGCCTGCGCAGTAGGTACACCGCTGCGATCCTGTCGCCCTTGCGCTCGAACACCGAGCCGGCGCGGTAGAAGACGTTCTTCCTCCGGAGCAGCGGAGCCACCCACTGGCTCAGCGGCACGACCCTGGTCTTGTGCACGGCGGCGATGCGTCCCACCGGGATCGGTCGGGCATCGGGCTTCGGGCCACCGGTCTCCTGCGCCACCATGAAGGCGTCGCGCGAGAAGACCCGGGCGGCCGGCTTCGACTTCTTGGCGGGCTCCACCGCGATGCCGCGGGCGACCCACGGACGACGGAGCGTGAATCGGCCGGGCAGTTCCTTGCGCACCTCGTCGCGGGCGGCGTAGGCGACCGAGGTCAGCGCTCGGGCCGTGGCGAACGGCACCTGCCGGCGCTCAAGATCGGACAGTGCCGCGACCGCTCGGTCCAGCGTGTGCGCGACGGAGAGTTCAACCGGCATCGGCTGACTTCCGGCGTCGGCGCGGGGCCTCGGGCTCGACCGGCGGATCGGCTTTGCCAGCATCGACGACGACGGCGGCCTGGAGGCGGAGCAGCCGCGCCGCAGTGGTGTCGGCCACGGTGACCGTCAGCCCCGGCATGAACTGGCGCGTGGTGCCGCCATCGGCAACGACCGCTGGACGCGTGATGCGAAGTTGCATGGTCCCAAGACGCCTGGTGTTGTAGTGATGTCTGAGTCGAGTTGGCGTAACAGGTACAGGCATTGACCCCGACAGGGGCTGACCTAAATAACGGTTCCGATTCAGAGAGATAGACAACGATGTCCAGAGACTACCCGATCGAAATCGGCCAGAGGTTCGAAGAGCGGCAATCCGCCGTTTTCGGGAGGCAGCGACGAACGCTCTGGAGAGTTACCGCCGTGACGCCTCGCACCGACGGGCTGGTCCACGTAACCGTGGTCAAGGAAGACGACGCGACCGACATGCGAACCTTTTCTGGGCCGACGCTGATGGACAGCAGTCGGTTTTGGCCTGCGCCGATCGAGAATGGATCACCTCTGACCGAGGACTGAAGAAATGGGGGCTGATCAGTTCGGCCCCAGCAGGCAGCGTTCGTGATGGTGGTGGCCTATCCGAACGAGAGCGACCGCGTCTGCGCGCGCCTCTCCCGATGATAGCCAGAACAGTGCCCCAAACTGCCGATTTTGTCCGTGCGTAAAGTGTCCGGCGGACAGTTTCCTCTGCATTGCTCATCGATGCGCCGAGCCTGCCAGTTCGATCACTTCACGCTTCGACATGTTGCGCTTGAACCGGCGTCCATTAAGCCGGAAGGCGATAACGCAGAGTGCGTAGAGCCAGTGCTCGTGGGCCGCTGACCGCTGCAGGCCGACGGTCCAGCAGATGGATTTCCAGGGTGTTGTCACGTTAACTCGTCGAGTTAGCAAGTTGGCATGCCGGTCGTTGATCAAGCGGCATGTGCCGCGGATTTCCAAGCTTCGAACGCTTCGAGCCGATGGTAGCGAATGGTGAGGGCGGAACGACGGCGGGCTGGGACAGAGTAACGATTGCGGGTTGCGGATTGCATAGACACGAAGCGTTGTAATCCACCCGGTGATCGGAAGCCTTGCATCACCCGCTCTCGTTTTCGGAAGGGCAAGTGGCTGTTCTCGGCGCGGTTATTGAGCCCCTTGTGTGACCAATGATCAAGGCCAGGCGCGACCTCGCGCTTGGCGGCCCCATATGAGCGCAGTTTGTCCGTAATGATCCTTTTGGGCACGAAGCCCCAACGTTTCATCAGCTTGATCAAAAGCCGCTTTGCAGCGCGCTTGTCTCGCTTCGATTGTAAGATTTCCTCAAGAACGACACCGTGTTGGTCGACGGCGCGCCACAGCCAGTATGACCGGCCCGCGATCTTCACGACGACTTCGTCCAGATGCCAAACATCACCAGGGCGAGGCTGCCGTCGCCGCAGAACGTGGGCGATCCGGGGACCGAACTTGACGGTCCAGCGCCGGATCGTCTCATACGAAACGTCCACACCACGTTCCAGCATAAGCTCCTCGACCTCGCGCAGGCTCAAGTTGAACCGGGCGTAGAGCCAGACAACATGAGAAATGATCTGAGGCGGAAAGCGGTGGCGCTTGTAGCTGATTTTCTCTGTTTGCATCGACACCGCCTACGCCCGGATCATTGAACCCGCAACCTCAGGCACGTTAACGTGACAACACCGCGGACGGGCTTCCGCTTCGGCGGTCTCGCCTTCGAGGAGTATCTCGGCACCGTCACGCTCTCGACCGGCCAGACCGACAGCCTGCTGACGGTCGGCGAGGGCATCGCCTTCCCGATGGGGACGACCGACACCTTCCGGACGTTCTTCGCGCCGGCCAACCTGATGGACGCGGTCGGTACCTACGGGCAGG
>ABHC01000057.1 GCA_000171835.1 alpha proteobacterium BAL199
CTACACCACTCGGTGGGAAACGACCCCCTAAGTCATTGTAATCATTGATACGAGGCTGAGTTGGAAAGTCATTCACCCCAAATGACCCTGGAGGCAGACTAATCCGCAAGGAGCGTCACAGCGCAGACTGAAGATCCGTCTTGGCGAAATCGTCGCCGAAGTAGAGCAGCGAGGAACCGCTCGCCTTTGCTGTGACATAGGAAAAGCAATCCCCAAAATTTGACCGGGTCGGAGTTCCGTCTAGTTATGAGGAGCTTGAGCAAGAGGGGTAGGAGGCATGACTAAGGGCACACCGTCGGACTCGGTGAACACCATTAAGGCGCAGGAAGATGTGAGAAATGGCCTCATCAAGCGTAGGGAGGTGAAGTACCCTTCATGGTTGGGGCACAAGAACATACGCGGGGCTACAATCGACCATCTCTTGCTCTTCGGTGCGACGATGAATGAACTGATCTCTGCGTCGGGGTCCAAGGCTGTTGCTTCTGTACGTGGGCACCTAACACACCTGCAACAGGAACATGGTCTCATTATCTCACGTGACCGTCATGGCAGCTACACGCTCGAAGTTGATGAAAACGATGTAGAAGACGACGTTGCCGCAGAAGAAGTGCTTGACCCCGAAGATCAGGATTCTGCTCCCCGGCAAACGGATTTGCATGACGGTCCGACATCGATAGGTCGTGCGACTGGAGCCGCAAAGGCGGTGGAACCGTCCTCGTCACTCCTTGAAAGCGCAGCCACACAGCACTGGGGCGCGTTGTTGCGAGATGAGCGTGAGACCATTCAAATGGTTTGGGACCACGAGACTATCAGCCAGAAATCAAGCCCCGACATGGGAAATGTCTTGGTTCTACTCTCCGGACCTGATTTGGTAGTTGTTGAAACGGCGCTTTCAATGACCAAGCAGCTCATTGACGGATATCGCACTGGGTCGACCAATCAATGGGTCCCTGGCTGTCGTTGGGCGCCTGATCAATACTACGTCTATCAACATCGCGATGAGGCAGGCGTATTCTATGTTGGAAAGGGCGTCCGGGACCGGGCAGCAGACCACGTAAAAAAGGCTTTGGCGGCGTGGAAGGCAGATGGGGGTCGGTTGTCGAGTAGGAAGCACCAACGGATTATCGGGGCACTGACACCTGAAGAGGATTATGAGGCCAGCCTCGATAGATATCAGAGCGCGAATATCCTCAGCTATCCAATTGGCACCGGACGAATGGGTGAGATGATGTGCTTTCTTGCTGAGGATGTGCTGATTACACATCTGAATAGTGTCTTTGAGCTCACGAATGAGACAGGGGGAAACAATCGTTCTTGGGGCTATGCTTGGCTGACACAACCCTATCAGAGCCATACTGTGCCAGAGCGTTGGGGGAGAGCTGCCAACTACTTTTTGCGCCACCGTCGATTATCAAGCGACGCCAAGGCCAATCTCACGGAGATTCGTGCCACGAACCTTCTAGCCGGGGCCACAAGCGTCTTGTCTGCTTTGGCGTCCATTCACGGTGCGCAGGTTGGTAGCTTGAAAAAAAGAGGTCAGGACGTCTTTGTGGATCTTTCCTTCGACCAGCTTCCCATCCGAATGCAGCTTCTCTTCAGTGTCAAAAACCCGACCGTCAAGCTCAACCTGCGCCCCGCGTTGGACGAAAATGGTCTGCCAGGCAAGGCGAGAACTGTCGAATTTGAAAGGGCTGTCGAAAATGTCTTGTCGGCGAACCAATCTCTGAATTGGAACCTATGCCTTAAGGGCGCTCAAGATCCTTATGTTAAGCCGTTCCGAGATGCGGCTCGCATGAACACTGATCCAGCCTTCAGTATGCATGATCTAGCTGATCGTTACGACGTCGTCTTGCCGGGATCAGACGAGATTCTTAGCTTCAACGTGAGCGAAGCGGCGGAATATGTGCGAAGCCTTTTCGTGCGATCATAACCGTCCTGCAGAGCCTCCTTTGTCTAACCGCATTGTACTGCGGCACAATTATGAGACAGCGCTTTGCGCTCTATCCGTCCGCTGTCGCCGCTCTGACGAGGGAAATCGGCAGCTGATAGTGTCGTAACGCTCCGGTGGGGGCCGTCTGACTTCGGCGACGATCCGATGATAAGTCCGACCTTATGTCCGATTTGATTTCTCGCCCTCAAATCGAAGTTCTTTCCGCGGCCGATGGCATTCGTCGTCGGCAGTGGTCGGATGAGGACAAGCTCCGGATCGTAGAGGAAAGTTTTGTCGGCCACCGGCAAGTGGCAGCTACGGCGCGGCGGCATGGCATGTGCCGGTCGCTGTTGACGACCTGGCGTCGACAGTATCGCAACGGTGAGCTGGGAGCGCCCCGCCCGATATCCTTCACACCGGTAACCGTGACGAAGGACATCGCGGCCTCCCAGCCTGGGCCTGTTGATCTCCCTGATCTCTCCCTTTTGGCCGGAATGTCGGGCACAAGTTCGCGGCAGCAGATTCTTCTGACGGCAGCTGTCCCAATCGGGCCTCCAAGTTGGCTTTTTCCTTTCAGAGTGCGCCGTCTGAAGGAGACCAAGTTGAAACGCCCCAACCCCCTGCCCGCTGACATGATGAGCGCGCATGAGCGCCGCACCGAGTTGTATGGCCTGTTGGCCACAGCCGTGATGCGCCTCGTGAGCCGTGATCGCGACCACCTATCCCAGAATATTGGAGACCGTTCGCTACACTTGCCGCGCAAACAGAGCGGTACTGCGGCTCCAACTCACAGGAGGTCTGCATGACCACACATGAACCCATCCTGGCACGTCTGGCCGCCTTGAAGGCCATGTCTGTCAAAGAATTGAAGGCCGAATGGCAAACGCTATTCGATGCTCCGGAGCGGTGGCCGGGATCGTTCGGACAGAGTTCGGCGTCGGATAAGTGGATCGCCTGCCGGTTCCGTCGTGCTTTGCCGTTTGCG
>ABHC01000056.1 GCA_000171835.1 alpha proteobacterium BAL199
AAGCGTCCTTGATGGCCGATCCCCGCCTGGCCATGCTGGGTGCAGGTGGGGCTCTGGAGGCGAGTGCGGGGCATGCAGAACCAACTCTTCGAGGTGGCCTTGGGCATTGCCGAGCCGTGGTACGTCAACGGCGTCGACTTCGACGCGGCCGAGAAGACCCTGACGATCGGTGTCGATTTCGTCGCCGGGACACGGTTTCCGGCGGCCGGCGTGGCAGGCGTGCATCCGGTCCACGACACCCAGATCAAGCGCCTGCGGCATCTGAACTTCTTCCAGCACGAATGCTTCCTGGAGGTCAGAACGCCTCGCGTGAAGCTGCCCGACGGGCGGGTCGTGCAGGTCGAGCCCGAGTGGTTCGGCAAGCTCGCCGGCTTCACCCTGCTGTTCGAGGCGCTGGTGCTGGCCATGGCCCGGCAGATGACCTTTGCCGCCGTGGCCAAGCTGGTCGGCCTGTCCTGGCATCGCGTCCATGCGATCTGTTCGCGCTATGTCGATCTCGCCCTGGCCGAGGCCGATCTGTCGACGGTGACGGCGGTGGCGATCGACGAGACCTCCTGCCGGCGCGGCCACAACTACCTGACCATCGCCGCCGATATGGATGAGCGCAAGGTGGTGTTCGTCACCGAAGGCAAGGACGCCAAAACCATCACCCACTTCGCCGAATACCTGGCCGAGCACAAAGCCATGCCCGAGCAGGTCCGCTCGGTGAGCATCGACATGTCGCCGGCCTTCATCAAGGGCGTGGCCAGGCAGTTGCCCAACGCGCGCATCACCTTCGACAAATTCCACGTCGTCGCCCATGCGTCCGCCGCCGTCGATCAGACCAGGCGCATCGAGCAGCGAACCGATCCGAGCCTCAAGGGGCTGCGCTGGAAGCTGCTCAAAGACCGCGACCGGCTGACTGACGAGGGCCGGGCCGACCTTGACGCGTTGATCGCTCAGGTCGCCACCAAACGCACGCCGCGCGCCTGGCTCTACCGTGAGAATTTGCGCGACATCCTCGAGCGCAAGCAGATCAACGTCGTCTCCGCCATGCTCAAGCAGTGGTGCACCAACGTCCTGCGTTCCAAGGTCGAGCCGATGAAAGACGTCGCCAGGATGATCCGTAGGCACTTCGACGGCATCGTCGCCTGGACCCAGACCCGCCAGACCAACGGCTTCATCGAGGCGCTCAATGGCCTGTTTCAGGCCGCCAAACGCAAGGCCCGCGGCTACACCCGGTTCGCCACCATGCGCACCGTACTCTTCCTCATCGCCGGAAAACTCGACTTCACCCGGATCAACCCGCAGGCCGCATAGCCCACTCGAAATTCAAAAGAGCCTCCCGACGAGGTTCCAATCATCATTGTACAGATTGATGACAGAAAAATATCCATATAATCCGATTTTATATTTGAGAACGGATAGTCTAACATTCCTTCAATTAGAACACTTGGCGTCATACCGGAATCACCCATCCGTATAATTTGATATCCGCGACTTACCAGATATCGCACGGCGAGATAATACGTCTCAATTTCCGCATTTCGCACTTCTGTCAGGACATGATAACCTTGGTGATTCCGTCGATTAGTCTCCCTTACATGCACCAGAACGATATTGTTAAGATTATGGACTCCAGCTGACCTTAATTCATCAACACACTTTTTGATCGTACCATCGTCCAACTCGACTATATTTTTGTAATTTTTAGAATAATATTGATCAAAGCTATTCGATATGATCGACCCAAGCGACGTCACAAACTCATCACCCCTCAGTATCGGTAGCATTCCAAGAGGCATGTAATAATACCGGACCCGATCAAGAGTAGATTTTTCGACAACGTCCACATCTTGAACAACGAAGCTTTTCAAATAGCCGTTCTGAGATTCTGTTGATTCCATTACGAACCTGGGTTTCTGATTTATCGTCGACATGCCTGCAGACAGCTCAAGCGCCTTGTATGATACTAAATGGCCGATATTTTCGAACTGCGCCGCGTCGAACAAAATGCATTCACTGTTTTCTAAATGAAAAAACTCCAACAGCGCCCAGAATTGCTCCATCTTCCGTACAAATTGATCATTTCCAGTAAATTTCATAAACCCAACGATGTTTTTGATACACCATCTCATAAATGAAATATTTATATTGTTTCTGAAAACGCCCGCATCCAACTCAACACCACAAACAGCGTTCTTGAGACCTTCCGATATTACCTTGAATTCATTGACATACTTTCCCGATGAATCGATATTTACGATGTCATCAGTACGAGAGACCAGGGTCATCATATATTTGACCAGTTCAATCAACACTTTGGTTTCTGGATCAGAACGCCAAGAGCATAGACTCCAGACCATTCTCCGATCTGTTGCCGACAAAGCTCTTTTCGACAGGTAAAATACCAAGATCGACAGTAGATTTCTGGACTCGTTCAAGTTCGATATTATTCTCGAACGGAACACGGTTTGATTTGATCGGGTCTTCATCCAACAACCTTCATCATCGGCAGCGAAGCGCGGCACCCGCCGCCACTGCCATCGGTCGACCAGCGGCCCGAAACCGGCATCGAGGGTCATGCTCCGGCTTCCGACGACTACTTCCAGACCGGCGCCAAAGCAACGACTTGCATTGACCGCGGTCCGCCAGCTTGATTGAGTTCCGACGAACGTGGTGGAGAGTGGCATGACGCGAGCCAACGAACCGAGCCGATTGGCCATGACCCAGCGCCCCAACGCCTCGGTGTATGAACGGCTTGGCGTGCCGACGATCGTGAACGCCCACACCACCGCAACTCGGCTGTCCGGCGGTGTGATGCGGCCAGAGGTCGCCGACGCCATGCGCGAGGCGACCCAGTGGAACGTCGACATGGCGACCCTTGAAGCACGGGCGTCGGAGTTGATCGCCGGGCACACCGGGGCCGAGGCCGGCTACGTCACGGCGGGTGCGGCGGCGGCCCTGCTGCTCGGCACCGCCGCCTGCGTAACCGGGCTGGACCCGGCGCGCATGAACCGGCTACCGGACACCAACGGCATGAAGAACGAGGTGGTGGTGCCGCGCAGCCATCGCAACTTCTACGACCACGCGGTGCGGGCCGCCGGCGTCACTTTGGTCGAAGTCGGGCTGTCCGACCGCTACGTCGGCGCCGGGGTGCGCGACACCGAGGCCTGGGAGATCGCCGCGGCCATCACCGACAGAACCGCCGCGGTGCTGTACGTCGCCGGGGCCGACGCCAGGCCGCCGCTGCCCGAGGTGATCGCGGTCGCCCACGCGGCCGGAGTGCCGGTGTTGGTCGACGCCGCCGCCCAGTTGCCACCAGCCGGCAACCTGAAGCGCTTCATTGCCGAGGGCGCCGACCTGGTCTGCTATTCCGGCGGCAAGGCGATCGGCGGACCGCAGGCGTCGGGCATCCTGTGCGGCAAGCGCGATCTGGTGATGGCCGCCGCCTTGCAGCACCTCGACCAGGACATTCATTGGGAGCAGTGGAACCCACCCCCTGCCCTGTTCGACAAGGGGCGGATCCCCGGCCTGCCGCACCACGGCATCGGCCGCCCAGCCAAGGTCGGCAAGGAGGCGGTCGTCGGCCTGCTGACCGCGCTCGACCTGTTCGTGGCCGAGGGCGACGACGTCCGCGCCGCCCGCTGGACCGCGCTGATGCAGAATCTGGTCGACGCCCTGACCGGCATCCGCCACGCCACCGTCACGTTGATCCGCGGCCGTCACGGGGCGACGGCGCCGACCGTCCACCTGACGCTCGACGAGGCCGCCGCCGGAATGACTGCGCTCGACCTGGTGCGCCGGCTGCAGGACGGCGAGCCCTCGGTGCACGCCAACCCGTCGCGGGTGCATGATGGCCTGGTGCTGTTCAGCCCGGTCGCCCTGCAGACGGGCGACGAGCGGGTGATCGCCGAACAGGTTCGGGCCATCCTCGGCTAAGCGGGCGCCCCACGACCGGCGCCATTGACCGCGCCCCGCCGGCTTGCTTGAGTTTCCCCGCACCCACAACGGAGGGCGATATGACGCGTCGCGACGAACTGATCCGGCTGACCGCGCGCGAGGCGGTGCGCCTGCTGGTGGCACGCGAGATCTCGCCGCTGGAATTGATCGATGCTGCCGCCGCGCGGATCGCCGAGGTCGATCCGGCGATCA
>ABHC01000055.1 GCA_000171835.1 alpha proteobacterium BAL199
GGTTGGGGATCCGGTAGTTGTAGTCGCGCAGGCACACGTGAGCCGGTATCAGGCTGGTCCAGCCGGTGAACCGGAAGACGCCGGCCGCGCCGGTGTTGGCGAGGCCGCTGGGCGGGTGGTAGGCAAGGCTGCCGGGTCCTTCGATCGTCGGGAAGGTGATCCGGGAATCGCCGAACACCACGGCGTCCCGGCTGTTCTCGTGGACGAAGAAATAGAATATCCCGTAGTGCTCGCAGAGCCTGGAGATGAAGGCGAAATCGCTCTCGTCGTATTGCACGATATAGTCGCGCATCGGATAGGCGTGGGTCAGCCGCAGCTCGAAATCATTCAGGCCGAGCCGCCCTGACAGTTTGGCGGCCGGCACCCCGTGGAGGGCGGCGGCTGTCAGTTCGTCGTTCAGGACCTCGCGGACCGACATCTCGGCCGTGGTGCCGTGGATCTGATTCTGCCGGGTCAATGCCAGCTTATGCAGGCGCGGTACAAGGACCGCCCGGTAGATGTAGTCGCCCTGGGGGGTAATGCCCTGCCCCTTCTCTTTTGTGCACCCTCGTTTTAACGAGGGGTCAGGCGAAGATGTCCACCGTCTGGCCTCGGCTCGGATCGACCGACGGCGCGGGTGTGGTCGGCGTGGCGGTCGAAGATGCCTGGGCGCCTTCAGCGATCTGCTGGGTTCCCTGAATCAGTTGCGAGATCCCGGCACCGAGGGTGCGGACCTGCTCGTTGGCTGCGCGCACTCCAGCGACACTGGTGTTGCTGAGGGTGCTGCCGATCCCGTCGATTGCCATCAGGTTCCTCCGTCGGTCGGATGGTCAGCGGCCACAATACGCAGAACCGATGAACAGGACGTTAACGACGCCGGACACCACGTCACGGAGACGTCACTGAGCACGCGTCGTCCGGGTCGGCGCTCCGTCAGTCGGCGGTGTGCTGGGGATGACGTCGAAGAACACCGGCTCAACGCGCTTGAGCTCGTCCAACGGGATATGACAGGCGATCGCGTGGGTGCTGCTGACCGTGTGGACCGGCGGACGCTTGTCCGCGCAGATCGCCCCGATCTTCCGCGGGCAGCGGGTGTGGAACGGGCATCCGATCGGCGGATTGACGACGCTTGGCAGATTGCCTTCCAGTACGATCTTGCGCTTGTCGACCGTGGTATCGGCAATCGGTACGGCCGATAGCAGCGCCTCAGTATAGGGATGATAGGGCGGCGCGAAGATCTCGTCGGTCGTGCCCTGTTCCATGATCTGGCCCAGATACATGACCACGATCCGGTCGGACAGATAGCGCACCACGGACAGATCGTGGCTGATGAACAGCAGGGTAGTGCCGTGCTCGCGCTGGATGTCCATCAGCAGTTCGGTGACCGCTGCCTGAACCGACACGTCGAGAGCCGATACCGGCTCATCCGCAATCACCATGGCCGGGTTGCCGGCAAAGGCGCGGGCGACGCCGACGCGCTGCTTCTGCCCACCGGACAACTGGCGCGGGCGGCGGTGGTAGAAATCGCGGGGCAGCTTGACCATGTCGAGCAGCCGCATCACCCGGTCATGGACCTTGTCCGGGTCGGCTTCGACCCCGAACTTGCGGATCACCCGGCTGATCTGCCCGCCGATGGTCATCGACGGGTTCAGGGTGTCGTTGGGGTTCTGGAACACCATCTGCAGCGAGGCGACCTGCTCGCGCGGGCGGTCCTGCACCTCGGTGCTTTCGATCTCGTCGCCGTTGAAGGTGATCGTGCCCTCGCTGGCGGTCTCAAGCCCCATCAACACCTTGGCGAAGGTCGACTTGCCGCATCCGGACTCGCCAACGATTGCGACGATTTCGGCCTTTCGAGCGCTGAAGCTCAGGGTCTCGTTGGCCTTGACGTAGCGCACCCCGTCGCCTGACAGCATGGCCTTGATCGAGCGGTCGTGCAGTTCGTAGTACTTGCGCATGCCATCGACGACCAGCACCGGTTCGCCCGGCTCGATCGGTTCGTTGACCTTTCCGGCGCTCAACGGCGCATCCCAGTCGATCGTCTCGAAGCGGTTGCAGCGGCTCTGGTGCGGATCGACTTCGCTGGGTACGTCGCGCATCGGCACCGGTGCCGGCGCGCACACGCCTTCCTGGAAGTAGTCGCATCGCGGGCCGAAATTGCAGCCTTGTGGGCGCTGGTGTGGCAACGGCAACTGACCGCGGATCGCGACCAGCGGCCGGTCGTTCTTGTTGGCGCTGGGCAACGGGATGGCGCCGAACAACCCGCGTGTGTACGGGTGGCGCATCTGCGTGAACACGTCGCTGATGGTACCGGTCTCGACCGCTTCCCCTGAGTACATCACGCAGATCCGGTCGCAGGTTTCGCGCACCAGCCCGAGGTTGTGGCTGATGAAGACCTGTGCGGTCCCGGATTTTTTGGCGATCTCCGCGATCAGATCGATGATGCCGGCTTCCACTGTTACGTCGAGCGCGGTCGTCGGCTCATCCAACAACAACAGCGATGGCTTGGACAGCAGCGCCATCGCGATGACCACGCGCTGCTGCTGGCCGCCGGAGATCTGGTGCGGGTAGGCGGCCATCACCCGGTCGGCGTCCGGCAGTTTGACGTCACCGAGCATCTGGCGCGACCGGTCATAGGCCTCCTGTTCGGAGACGCCCTCGTGGACGATCGGCACTTCCATGAGTTGGGCGCCGATGGTCAGCGACGGGTTCAGCGCCGCCATTGGTTCCTGGTAGATCATCGCGACCTCGGAGCCGCGCATCTGACGGAGTTCCTCGTCGGACATGCTGACAATATCGCGGCCCTTGAAGCGGATGCTGCCACCGACGATACCGCCGTTGCTGCCAAGATAGCGCATGATCGCCATCGCGACCGTCGACTTGCCGCAACCGGACTCGCCGACCAGCCCGACGCTTTCGCCTTCGTAGATCGTCAGGTTGAAGTCGATCACCGCCGGAATCTCGCCGGCCCGGGTGAAATAGGAAATGCACAGGTTCTCGATCTCGAGGACCGGGGTACGGGGGTCGGTTTTCATCGCTCCCTCTCTCAGTCCCTGATGGCAATTTCGCGCAGGCCGTCAGCCAGGAGATTCAGGCCGAGCACCAGCGACGAGATGGCGAGGCACGGGTAGACGATCATGTGCGGGAAGGCGGGTGCCAGCGCGCGGTTCTCATTGACCATGCCGCCCCAGTCCGGATCCGGCGGTGGCAGGCCCAGGCCCAGGAACCCGAGGGTCCCGATGGTGATGGTCACGTAACCGAGCCGCAGGCAGGCGTCGACGATCAGCGGTCCACGGGCGTTCGGCAGGATCTCGACGAACATGATGTACAGCGAACTCTCGCCTCGGGTCTGCGAGGCTGCCACGTAGTCGCGGTTGCGCAGGTCCAGAGTGAGGCCACGCACGATACGCATGATGCCCGGCGCCGACGCGAAGATGATCGCCAGCACGATGTTCAGGCCGGAGGCGCCGAAGGTCGAGATCACGATCACGTAGAGCACGAAGATCGGGAAGGACAGCACGATGTCGGACACGCGGGACAGCACGGCGTCCCACCAGCCGCGGAAGTATCCAGCGGCCAGCCCCATGATGATGCCGACTGCGTAGGCGGCAATCGTGGCAATCGGGCCGTAGATCAGGACGCGGCGTCCGCCATAGATGATCCGTGAAAGGATATCGCGGCCGATCTTGTCGGTACCCAGCCAGAACGTGGCGCCGGATGCCGGGTCCACCGCGCCTGGCCTCTGGAACGGCATGATCGTGGCGTTCGGATCGAATGGCGCCAGCATCGGGGCCAGGATCGCCGCAACCACCCAGGCCAACACGATGCCCGCTCCGATCATCCCGACCGGGCTTTCCCGCAGCAGGCCGATGGCCTTAATGACGCGTGTCAGCCCCGACTGGCGCTGTGTTTCCGGCTCGGCGGTTTCGGCGCTCGCAACCATCGCGCTCTCCTCAACTGAACCGGATGCGCGGGTTCAGGTACATGTACCCGATGTCCGCCAGGGTTTGCGTACCGACGGCCACCAGGACTGCCACCATGGTGCATGCCTCGATAACGAAGATGTCCTTGTTGAGCGCTGCTTCCAGCAGCAGCGAGCCGAAGCCCTTGTAGGCAAACAGGTACTCGATGACGATCACGCCGGAGAGCAGCCAGTTGATCTGCAGCATGATCACCGTGAACGGGGCGATCAGCGCGTTGCGAAGCGCGTGCTTCATGATCACCTGGCGATGCGGCACGCCCTTCAGGATGGCGGTGCGGATGTAGTGGGTCTGCATGACCTCGGCCATCGAGGCGCGGGTCATGCGGGTGATGTAGCCGAAGCCGTAGAGCACCAATGCCGCGACCGGCAGGACCATCTGGGCGATGTCGAACCCGCCAATCATGTTGCTGACTCCAGGAAGGAGCTTCAGCCAGAGAACGAAGATCGCAACCAGGAACACTCCGGAAGCGAACTCGGGGACCGAGGTGGTGGCGATCGAGAACACCGAGATCACACGGTCCTGTGCAGAGCCTTCCTTCATGCCAGCCAGAACGCCGAGCAGAAGCGACAGCGGGACCATCACCAGCAGAACTCCAAGCGCAAGCAGACCCGTATTGGCGAGGCGCGGCAGGAGAATGTCGATCACAGGAACCTTGAATCGGGTCGACATTCCGAAGTCGCCGATCATGAAGTTCCCGAGCCAGTTCGCGTAGCGGATTGGCAGCGGCTCCAGGTAGCCGTTCGCCTCCATCCAAAGCTGGCGTTGTTCGTCGTTCGAATAGGGTCCCAGAACCTTCTGGGCGACGTTGCTCGGATCGAGTTCCAGCACCAGGAACACCAGCAGCGACACCACGAACATGGTGAACAGCAGGTACCCAAGACGCTTGGCGAGAAAGATCAGCATCGCTCGGTTCGCCTCCCGCGATACGGCTTCATCGGACGGCGCCGACGGCCGGTTCCCCCGGTGGCGCGCTACTGAAGCGCGCGATCATGCGTCGAAAA
>ABHC01000054.1 GCA_000171835.1 alpha proteobacterium BAL199
CTGGCGCTCGGGCTGGTTCGGTTGCGGATACGGATGCGGGATGGGCGGGACGTATCTGACGATACTGGAGAACATTGCCTACACTATCCGCCCGACCAGAGCCGTCATGGCACTCCAATTTGCCATGGAGACGCATGACCATGACGGACACCATCCTGGCTCGACTGGCCGCGCTGAAAACAACGCCGACGCCCGACCTGAAGAAACAGTGGCGCGAACTCTTCAACACGGAGGCGCCACCCTACAATCGACGCTTTCTGGAAAGCCGCCTTGCCTATCGGATCCAGGAACTTGCCTATGGCGGCTTGAAACCGGCGACCGTCGAGCGCCTCGAAGCGCTGGGCGAGCAGCTCGACGGCGGCAACATCGTTCTGCGCCGGATCCGTGGCGACGACAAGCCGATCGCCGGCACCCGGCTGATCCGGGAATGGCAGGGCGTGGAGCACACTGTCACCGTGCTGAACGACGGTTATGAATGGCAGGGGCGTCCCTACCGCTCGATCTCCGCCATCGCGCGCGCCATCACTGGGACGCGGTGGAACGGCTGGGTGTTCTTCGGCCTCAAGAACCGGCGAGGTCAGGTATGACAAAATCAGCCGCATCCACCAAACCGATCCGGAAGCTGCGCTGCGCCCTCTACACCCGCAAGTCGAGCGAGGAAGGGCTCGACATGGAGTTCAACAGCCTCGACGCCCAGCGCGAGGCCTGCGAGGCCTATGTGACCAGCCAGAAGGCCGAGGGCTGGGCGGCCATTCGCGAGCCCTACGACGATGGTGGCTTCTCCGGCGGAACGCTGGAGCGACCCGGCCTGAAGCGCCTCCTCCAGGACGTCGAGGCCGGCCTGATCGACGTCATCGTGGTCTACAAGATCGACCGGCTGTCGCGCTCCCTGATGGACTTCGCCAAGCTGGTCGAGGTCTTTGACCGCAACCAGGTGACCTTCGTGTCGGTCACGCAGGCGTTCAACACCACGACCTCGATGGGGCGGCTGACGCTGAACATCCTCCTCAGCTTCGCGCAGTTCGAGAGGGAAGTGATCGGCGAGCGCATCCGCGACAAGTTCGCGGCCTCCCGCGCCCGCGGCATGTGGATGGGCGGCCACCCGCCGCTCGGTTACGACGTGCGCGACCGAAAACTGGTGATCAACGAGGTTGAGGCAGCGACGGTCAGGATGATCTTCGAGCGGTTCGTTACCGTCGGGTCGGCGACAGTGCTCGCCAGGGCCCTGGTTGCGGAGTCTGTCACGACCAAACGAGGCAAGCCGATCGACAAGGGGGCCGTTTACAAGCTGCTGAACAACCGGGCCTACATCGGCGCTGCCGTGCACAAGGGAAAGGCCTATGCCGGCGAGCACGAGGCCATCATCGATCAGGCCCTCTGGGACAAGGTTCACAGCATCCTGCAGGAGAGCCCGCGCCTGCGGGCGAAGAACACCCGCCGCCAGACGCCGGCCCTGCTGAAAGGGATCATCTTCACCGAAACGGGCGCGGCGATGACGCCGACCGCGACGAAGAAGGGCACGCGCCTCTACCGCTACTACGCGTCCATGGACCTGATCCGAAACCGCCCGACCGGCGATGCCTCGGGCCCGCTGCGCTTGCCCGCAGGCATGGTCGAGGACGCCGTCGTTGAGGAGATTCGGCGCATGATCCGCGCGCCCGAGATCGCAGTCCGAACGATCAATGCCCTGCGAAGCGAGAGTCCGACCGTTGACGAGCAGGCGGTCGTCAAGGCGCTCGGCGAGTTCGATCAGCTCTGGGCAGCGCTCTATCCGGCGGAGCAGGCCCGCATCGTCCAGCTCCTGGTCGAGCGGGTGACCGTGGGTGAGAGCGGCATGGCCGTTGATGTCCGCCACGAGGGGCTGGGCTCGGTCCTGCGAGACATGATGACGCCCCGCCAAACGGAGACCGCCGCATGAGCGGCTCGACGGGAACAATCCGCGTCGTCATCCCGCTGACGATCCGCAAACGCAACGGGCGACCGAAGATCTTGCCGCCCGACGATGTGATCGCGCGGGAAGGCAGAAATCAGGACCCGCATGTACTGCGCGCCATTGCCCGCGCCTGGAGCTGGCGGCGGCAGCTGGAAACCGGTGCCGCTTCCACCATCCTGGATATCGCCGCCGCCGAGAAGGTCTCCGACCGGTTCGTGAGCCGGATGATGCGGCTCGCCTATCTCTCGCCGGAGGTTCTCGAATACCTCGTGATCAGGCGCGTACCGTCGGCGCTCTCGCTCTACGACTTGGCCGACGTCGCCGCCCGGCCGTGGGCGGAGCAGATGGGGATCGTGTTCGATCGGTCTGGACGACAGACGTGGAGCCGATCTATCCCCTGATCAATGCCAGCAGGTCGTCCTCGCTCAGCCTGCCGGAGACCTCGCCGCCTTCCAGGATGTCGGCGGCCAGATCGCGCTTGTCGCGGTGCAGGCGCAGGATCTGTTCCTCGATGCTGTCCTGCATGATCAGGCGATAGATGGTGACCGGCCGCTCCTGCCCGATGCGGTGGGCGCGGTCCGAGGCTTGGTCCTCCACCGCCGGGTTCCACCACGGGTCGAGATGCACGACATAGTCCGCGGCGGTCAGGTTCAGCCCGGTGCCGCCGGCGCGTAGGCTGATCAGGAAGACATCGGCCGTTCCGGCCTGGAAGGCGGCGACGCGGCGTTCGCGGTCGGCGGCTGGTGTACTACCGTCGAGGTATTCATAGCGGATGCCGCGCGCGTCCAGCGCGGCGCGGACCAGCGCCAGGTGCGCGACGAACTGGCTGAACACCAGCGCGCGATGGCGGTTGCGCACCAGATCGTCCACCAGGTCCAGGAACGCCGCCAGCTTGCCGCTGGGCACGCCCGCGTCCTGGTCGATCAGTGCGGGATTGCAGCAGGCTCGGCGCAGCCGGGTGATCTCCGCCAGGATCTGGATCTTGCGCTGCCCAGCGGGGGCATCCACTGCGGCGAGGCGATCCAGCGACTGGCGGCGCAATGCCTCGTAGAAGGCGCGCTCGCCGTCCTCCATCTCGATCCGCATCGTCTGCTCGGTGCGCGGCGGCAGTTCATGCAGCACCATGGCCTTGGTCCGGCGCAGCATGAACGGGCGGATCAGCGCGCGCAGCGCCTGTCGTGCCGCCGGGTCGCGGTCGCGCTCGATCGGGCGGGCGAAGCGCTTCTGAAACCCCTCCCGCGAGCCCAGAAAACCAGGATTGACGAAGGCGAACAGGCTCCACAACTCGTCCAGGTAGTTCTCCACCGGCGTGCCGGTCAGCGCCAGCCGGAAGTCCGCTTGCAACGATGACGTCGCCTGGGCGCGTCTTGTTTCGGCGTTCTTGATCGCCTGCGCTTCGTCCAGCACCACCATCCGCCAGGGCCGAGTGCCGAGCTCCTCGGCGGCGAGGTGGAGGAGGGTGTAGCTGCAAATCAGCACGTCGCGCGAGCTGAGCCCGTTGACCAGCGCCGCCCGGTCGCCGGCCAACGCATGGGTGCGCAGGGTCGGGGCGAAGCGGGCGATCTCGGCATGCCAGTTCGGGCACACCGAGGTCGGCGCGACGACCAGGCACGGGCCCTCCTCGGCCTGGTCCAGCAGCACGGCGATCGCCTGCACCGTCTTGCCCAAGCCCATGTCATCGGCGAGGCAGGCGCCGGCGCCCCAGCGCGCCAGGCGCGACATCCAGACGAAGCCCTCGATCTGATAGTCGCGCAATTCGGCCTGCAACGTCTCCGGCAGACGTGGTGTCCAACCCTCGGCGGCGCGGATGCGCGCGACGTGCTTCTTCCAGGCGGCGTCGGCGCTGACCTTGCCCGCATCGTCCAGCACCGCGTCCAGCGCCGGCGCGCCCAGTGCATGCACGCGACGGCCGTTGCGATGCGGCTCCGACACCGCGGCGAGTCGCTCGAGCTGCATCTGCAAGTGCCGTGACAGCGCCACGAACTGTCCGTCGCCCAGTGGCACGAACCGGCCGCGCGCCTGTCCCAGGCGGTCGAGCAGGAAGCGCATTTCCAGCACCTGGTCCTCGTCCAGCGGGACCGAGCCGTCGACGCTGAACCAGTCGCGCTCCTGGGTCACGTTGACCCGCAGCTTGCGGGGCTCGACCGGACTGACACGCAGCGTGCGGCCCTCTGGCCACTCCACCGTCAGCGGCACGGCACAGTCGCGTAGCTCCAGCAACAACTCCAGGCTGCCGTCCAGGTCGTCGACTGTCAGCTCATGCGAGTCACTGCCCAGGCGGTCGCGCAGGGTCGGGCACGCAGCGATCACGGCGGCGCGGTCCGCGACTTCCCGCGGCAGGTCGCGGACCGCGCGCAACTGGCAACCGTCGATGGTCGCCAACACCGACCGCCCGCCCAGGCCGGCGACATAGGCGGGGCCGCTGGAGCCAAAGGGTCGCACCAGCAGGCAGACGCGCAGGCCCTCGCCCTCGGGTGAAAGTTGCAGCACCGGTGCGGTCAGTCCGTCGATCCCGGGTTGCGCCTCGGCGATCTCGGCGCGGACCGGCAGTGCAGGGTTGTCGCGCTGCGCCAGGGCGATGACGCGGTCACGCGCCGCGGCCGGCACGGTCAGGCCATTCGGCCCCAGCAGTTCCTGAACCGGCAACAGTGATTTCGGGAACTCGACCACCCGGTACCGCGACGGGGTCTCCGGTTCCAGGAACACGCTCGCGTCGGTGGCCGAGTGCGACAATGCGATGCGATAGCCGCCACGGTGCTCGGTCACCAGCAGTTCCAGCGGATAGGACACCAGATCGAGGCGCTGCGAGCGCTTGCGGGCGTCGAACACCAGCGGATGGCCGACCAGCGCGGCGATGGTGCGATCGACGTCGAATGCGTACTGGTCCTCGCCGTGCCAGCCGCCGCTGTCCTTGCGGATATGGCGCAGCGCCGAGCGGTCTTGTTCCGTGAGGTAGTCCAGCCGGGGATCGAGGTCGCGAAGCCGCTTCATGCTGACGGGGCGGCCGTCGGTCCAACCATCCTTGCCCTTGGGGGATTGTTCCACCGCGTGGACATCCCAGGCGTCCGGATCGACGAACCAGGCCAGACGCTTGGAGCGGCGCGGCGCCTTGGCGGCGGTGGCCTTGGTAGCCCTGGTGTCCAGCAGCGCGTCCAGGCTCTCCAGCGCACGCTCCCAAGGTTGGCGGACGGCGATCAGGCGGGTGAAGGTGACGCCACAAGCCGCCGCGGGCGTGTCGAGCCAGGTCAGATAGGGCTTCGGGTCCGATTCGATCGCGGCCAGGATTTCCGCCAGAACGCGGGCTGCCAGTGGCGCCGCTTTGGCCAGGGCCTGGAAGGCCGCGTCCAGCGCGCCGGCGCGCCGCCGGCTGAGCGCCGGGTCGACGGCGTATTCCGCCAGGGCGACGCAGGCATCGCCGAACGGGCCTGGCGATCCGTAATGGAGCAGTTGCATCACCTCGGCCTGCGCCTTGACCTCCAACCCCTGCGCCATCCAGAGCATGGCCTGGATCGCCCGCCAGCCCGCGCTGTTGGCCACTCCGGCAGTTCAAACAGCGCCGCCTCGATCCCTGTCTGGAGTTCGGCGTGCAGGGCGGCGTCGTTGGCGCGCAGCAGCGCCAGCAGGAAGAACATGCCGTGCTCGTCTGGCAGGAACAGCTTGCGCTTGCCCAGCCGCTTGCGCCGCGCCTTCAGGGCGTCGCGATACAACGCCAATGCGGCGTCGTTGCGGCCCTCGAGGAAAGCCATCGTGCCGTCCAGCGCCAGGCGGTCGTCATCGCTGCCGACGAAATCGGCGCGCATGGCGTCGAGGCGGTTGGCGAGCAGGTCGCAGCGCAGCAGGACCGGTCGCAAGGACTCGTAGGCGCTGTTGCCAAGCCCGGCGCGTGCCTGGGCGATGATGGCGGGCAAGTCGTCATCCGCGGTCCCCGCCTGCGTGAATGCGAGCAGACGCGCCAGCAGAAGCGTGGGCAGCATCCGCGGCGCGCGGCTGGCGAACCAGGCTGCCGGGGGTGGTGAGACGACGAACAGATTGCCGAAGAAAAACACGTTGCTGGCGGGTCCGAGCCGCTTGTCGCCCAAGGTGGCGAGAGCGTCGAATGCAGTCGCGTCGTCGGCATAGGCGTCGTTTGCATAGGCTGCGAGCCGCAACAGACGACACAGCGCGACCTGATCGGGCGCGAGATAATAGCTGGACCAGGGTGGCTGCACCGGCAGCACCTTGCAAATGGCGGCAACCATGCGCTCTGCCGTCGGCGCGGCAATGGCCTGCTCGGTGATGTCATGCGCCAGCGCGGGGAGGCAGCCGTGGTCGACGGCCAGCAGGCGCTTTTTTGACAGTCGATCGAGCACCGGCTGGGCGGCGACGTAGGACCATTGTCGTCCCTCAGGCGTCTTGGCGCCCATCGCCTTGAGGCATTCGACGAATTGTCCGTTCGGCGTGGGCAAGAGGAGGAGGTATTTAAGGTGCAGCAGCAGACGTTCGGCCTCAGCGAGGTCGTCTGGCGTGGCGCTGGGGCGGTCAAGGCGCTGGTTCAAGTCAGTGTCCATCGCGACAGTAAAGCGTCGGTCGGCGAGTCGGTGACAGCCGCAGCGTCCCTTCCCCGGCAACTGGAGGCCGTGACAATACGGTTCGCCACGTACCTTGTCGTTAGGCTACGCCTACCGCGCGTTCTCTGGTCCCGGATGGCAGCCGAGGGATCGGCGGCGGAAGGTTCAGCTTGGCATGGTCGATAACTGATTGAGAATAAGTAATTTTGTCCAACCGAACCAAAATGGGAGAGGTTCGGTCGGAACGAGACAGGTGGCGGTTCAGAGACCGAAAATCAGGGGTATGCGAGTCTTCGAGGTTCGGCCCAACCTCGCAAACCCCTTTGAAACTTGGGAAAAATTCGGCGTCGCGGGAGGGGTTGCGGCAGTTCGCAACAG
>ABHC01000053.1 GCA_000171835.1 alpha proteobacterium BAL199
CCCCCGCAAAGGCAGGTCGGGACGAAGGGATGGTCTCGCCGGTCGAACAAAGGGATCGATGCAGGCCCGTCGTCAGGCCCCAGCTCGACAGCCGCTACCCACTCGGATTTCAAAAGAGGCCTTTGTGTCCTCATCAAGCCAGTGATCGATCGTCGAAACGAACGCATCCAGCTTTGGCCGCCTGATCGGCAACTGACGCTGATAGCCAGGCGGCGTCGAATACGCCATCATCTTGGCCACGCTATCGCGCGATATGTTGAATGGATATGAGCCAGAGTGATCGAAAAATGCTCTAACACACCCTGAATCCGTACGGACAATCAGACGGGCCCATACCACCAAATAAATTTATTCCCAATAAATATGAAATGAGTATTAATGGAAAGGTAAGTATTGTTAGCATTAAACTTGCATACATGACTCCTGTGTAAAGAGGCGCGCCGCAGAATAATAATAATATCCAGCCATATACAGATATAATGATATTGTCATTATTAATAAAAAACGGACCTGTACAAATTGCATAAACTGCTTGAAATATAATAATGTTTGTAATATCGTCGTCTTCGACCTCTGCGTCTTCATTGTCGTCCGTCCGATCTTCACAGTCTTTTTTGGAACTTTTTGATTTAATGAATAAATACGAAATAGTAACATGCCAAGGTAAAAAGTACAACAAATTAAGAGCAGATTTAACAAAGCCCATAAGAATAATTGTCGTTCCGTAAATTCCCAAAAGAAAAGAAATTGCAATAGAAAGCAAAATAATCATAAGTAAAATCTTTTCTTTGAGTGAGTAGATATTGATTTATTTGCTATATTATTCGATTTTCTTTTGTTTGTGAGAGACATATGTAGGCCCAAATAGGGTCACATATGCTCATATACTAGCGATTTAACTTCAGACGCTCGGCGGCTGGAGTCAATAAATTGCCCCTATTCTCGGCTCCGCGCGCAACGCGGGTGCGAACGGACGTGGACCAGCAAAATGTCTTGACTATCGTCTCGTCGGCTACGCCCGCGTTGTGGGAATCCTCTGAGCCCGCATTCCCCGAGTAGCCGGCTGATTTCGCTGTCTTGAACTCAACATTACCTATACAAATCATGGTGTTGATGGCTGCGAGGGGCGTATTTCATGGATCACCCAGAGGGTGCGGGATTACAGCGGGCAGATCGGGTGGATTTCGACCCTCGCGTGCGGCTGGAATTTCGTGGCACGCAGATCAGTTCGGACGGCGGCCTGCTGGTGATGCGCGAGCTTGACGATGCGCTTGGGCTGTCCAATCTGGCATCAGCTTCGCTGCGCGACAATCGTATCGGAAGGAACACGGTCCATCGTCTTGACGGGCTGTTCCGGCAATCGGTGTTCGGGCGGCTGGCCGGATATGGGGATGTGAACGATGCTGACCGTCTCGCGCTCGACCCGGTGATGCGTCAGGTTGTCGGCGGCAGGGCCGTCGATGCGCAAGCAGCTTCAGCATCGCAGATGGGGCGGTTCGAGACCGAGACACTGGCCTTGCCTGAGAACCGGGCGGCGCTGGCCGACCTGAATGGCCGATGGATTGACCGGTTTCATGACCGCAACGGGCTCAAGTATATCGTGCTGGACATGGACAGCTCGGTCAGCCCGACGCATGGCGATCAGGAAGGAGCGGCGTGGAACGGGCATTTCGACTGCAACTGCTATCATCCCAACTTCTTGTTCAACCAGTTCGGCATGCTGGAACGCTGCGCCCTGCGCAATGGCAACGTCCACAGCGCCGACGGCTGGCGGAACGTCCTTGATCCGGTGATCACCCGCTACGCTGGTCGCAACCTTGGTGGCCGCTTCTTCCGGGCCGATGCCGCCTATGCGATCCCGGCACTCTATGAGCGACTGGAAGGGGCAGGCTATTTCTACGCCATCCGGATGAAGAAGAACGCCGTTCTCGAAGGCTGCATCGCTCATCGGTTAACCCGCCCCGTTGGGCGGCCGTCAAAGACCAAGGTGAAGCGGTTCTACGAGGACTTCCAGTATCAGGCTCAGAGTTGGGACAAGCCACGCCGCGTGATCGCCAAGATCGAATGGCATCCGGGCGAACTGTTCCCCAAGGTCGGCTTCATCGTCACCAACCTGCCGATGGAGCCGGACGAGATCACCCGCTTTTACAATCGCCGCGGCACCGCCGAGCAGCATATCAAGGAAGGCAAGCATGCCTTTCACTGGACGCGGCTGTCATGCCGGAAGTTCCGCGACAACGAGGTGCGGCTGCAGTTGCACGCACTGGCCTACAACCTGGCCACCTTCCTGCGCTGCATCGAGCTACCCGAGGCGATGGCCGACTGGTCGCTAACCAGCCTGCAGCTCAAGCTGATCAAGATCGGGGCACGCGTCGTGCGCCACGCCCGCGCCATTACCTTCCAGTTGGCCGAGGTGGCCGTCACCGGCCCGATGGTGCGCGCCATCCTCGCCGCTATCCGCCGATTGCGAGCGCCACCGCTATGCGCATGACCGCGATCCGGACCCAAACTGAACGAAAGCGGCAGGACAGGTCTATCCACTGCGCTGAAAAACACCGCCCCTGGGCCAGGACACAGCGGCTTCCCGGTCTGATCCGCCCTGTTACAGCAGCCTGCGCGACCCCTGACGCCGCTTGGGGCAAAAAACGATTGTCCAGAGGTCGGATTCATGCGATCTTCACGTCAGTCGGCACGCCGCTTGGGGAATGTCGGATTGAGCCAATAAAGCCGGATGTGCGGTCAACGCCACGGCTCAAAGAAAAAGCTCTGGGAGGATTCATCATGCTTCGTGTAACGCGTCGGAATCTCCTGAAGATATCCGGTACGGGCGTCGTCGCCGCCGGCACCGGCGGCCTCGCCGGCATATTGGCGACCGGCATAGCGCCGGCCTATGCCCAGCAGAAGACGGTGCACTGGCTGCGCTGGAACGATTTCGTCCCCGCCTCCGACGAGCTGCTCCGCAAGTCGCTGCTGCTGGAAGCCGAGAAGGCGCTCGGCATCAAGGTCAACTTCGAGACCGTGAACGGCAACGACCTGCAGCCGCGCATCACCGCCGGCATCCAGTCGGGTGCTGGTCCCGACCTGATCATGCTGTTCAACAACCACCCGCACCTGTACCTGGCCAGCCTCGCCGACCTCAGCGACGTCGCCGAGGCGGTCGGCAAGGCGCAAGGCGGCTTCTACGACATCTCCAAGGGCAACTGCTCGAGCGGCGGCAAGTGGATGGCGATGCCGTTCGGCATCATCGGCGCCATGCTGGCCTACCGCAAATCCTGGTTCGAGGAGGTCGGCTACAAGACCTTCCCGAAGACCTGGGACGAGTATCGCGACGCCGGCAAGAAGCTGAAGGCGAAGGGGCGGCCGATCGGCCAGACCATGGGCCACTCCTTCGGCGATCCGCCGACCTTCTCCTACCCCTATCTCTGGTCGTTCGGCGGTGCGGAGGTCGACGAGAGCGGCAAGAAGGTGGTGGTCAACAGCAAGGCCGCCATCGATTCGGTCAAGTTCATGGTCGACTTCTGGAAGGACGCGCATGACGAGGGCGGCCTGGCCTGGGACGACTCCAGCAACAACCGCGCCTTCCTGTCGGGAACCATCTGCTCGACCTTGAACGGCGCCTCGATCTACATCGCCTCGACCCGCAAGCCCGAGCAGTACCAGACCGAGAAGGGCGGGCTGATGAAGGACGACATCCTTCACGCCCCGCTGCCGGCCGGCCCGGCCGGGCAGTTCGGCTTCCACACCTTCCAGTCGCACGTGGTGCCGAGTTACTCGAAGAACCAGGATGCCGCCAAGGCCTTCCTGACCTGGCTGCACACCGACGCCAACTACGAGAAGTGGTTCACGTCGCAGAAGGGCTTCTCCACCGGCATCACCGCCAGCTGGGAGAAACACAAGATGTGGGGCGAGGATCCGGTCATGACCCCCTACGCGGTCGCCGGCCGCCTCGGCCGGATCCCCGGCTACCCCGGCCCGACCGGGCCCAAGGCCGCCGAGGTGCTGTCGAAGTACATCGTCACCGACATGTACGCCAAGGCGATCCAGGGCATGCCGGCCGAGGACGCCGTGAAATGGTGCGAGAACGAACTGGTCAAGGTCTACCAGACCTGAGCGCGCCACGGTCGACATCTAATGGGCGGGCGCCAGCGCCCGCCCCCCTCCCCGGCTGACCTGAGCGGCAGACCCACGACATGGCCACCATGCAAGCCGGATCCGGCGCCCCCCGACCGAGGACCCGACTGCTGGAGGACGAGCGCTGGCTGGCGTTCTTCCTGCTGATGCCGACGCTCATCCTGCTGGGGCTGTTCATCGCCTACCCCTTCGCGAAGGGCATCCTGCTGTCCGTCACCAACACCCGGGTCGGCGTGCCGGGCGACTATGTCGGCCTGGCGATCTTCGAGAAGATCTGGAACGACGGGATCTTCCGCGAGGCGGCGTGGAACACCATTCTCTACACGGCGGTGACGACGGTCTTCAAGCTGGCGCTGGGCCTGTGGCTGGCGCTGCTGCTGAACCGGCACTTCCGCGGCAAGGCGTTCATCCGCGCCTTCATCCTGCTGCCGTTCATCATCCCGACCGTGCTGTCGACCTTCGCCTGGAAGTGGATGTTCGACCCGACCTTCAGCGTGTTGAACTGGATGCTGCGGGAGATCGGGGTGATCGACCAGCGCATCAACTGGCTGGGCGATCCCGACCTCGCCATGGGCTGCATCATCGCCGTCAACGTGTGGCGCGGCGTGCCGTTCTTCGCGATCACCCTGCTGGCCGGCCTGCAGACCATCAGCCCGGAGTTGCATGAGGCGGCCGCCATCGACGGTGCCAACGCCCGGCAGCGCTTCATCCACGTCACCTGGCCGCTGCTGCTGCCGGTCACCATGGTGGTGGTGCTGTTCTCGGTCATCCAGACCTTCGCCGACTTCCAGCTGGTCTACGTGCTGACCGAGGGCGGCCCCGCCAACGCCACCCACCTGTTCGCCACCTACGCCTACCAGATCGGCGTGCGCACCGGGCTGCTCAGCGAGGGTGCCGCGATCTCGCTGGCGATGTTCCCGGTGCTGTTCCTGGTGGTCATCTTCCAGCTCCTCTACATCCGCCGCGTGGAGACCCGATAGCCATGATCGAGGGCGCGAAGTGGCGACGCTGGGTCTATTTCTACATTCCGCTCGGCGGCTTCCTGATCTGGCTGCTGTTCCCGTTCTACTGGATGCTGATCACCACGGTGCGGCCGGACGGCGAGCTGTACCGGCCGTGGAACGCGCCGAACTACACGCCGTTCTGGACCAGCAACCCGACCTTCGAGCACATCAGCTACCTGTTCACCGAGACGCTGTTCGCGACCTGGCTGTGGAACACCATGGTGATCGCGCTGGCGGCGACGGCGATCTCGCTGGTCTGCGGGGTGTTCGCCGGCTACGCGCTGTCGCGGCTGAAGTTCCCGTTCGCCGGCAGCCTGGGGACCATGATCTTCGTCACCTACCTGGTGCCGCAGACCCTGCTGTTCATCCCGCTCGCCGACATCATCCGCAACTTCCGGATCGGCGATTCGCCCTGGGCGCTGATCCTCACCTACCCGACCTTCCTGATCCCGTTCTGCACCTGGCTGATGATGGGATACTTCAAGGCGATCCCGAAGGAGCTGGAGGAGTGCGCCCGCATCGACGGCGCCTCGCGCTGGCAGGCGATGGTCTACATCATCCTGCCGGTGGCGGTGCCGGGCATCCTGTCGGCCGGCATCTTCGCCTTCACCCTGTCGTGGAACGAGTTCATCTACGCGCTGGTGTTCCTGTCCTCGCCGCAGGAGAAGACCGTGCCGGTCGGCGTGGTCTCCGAACTGATCCGCGGCGACGTGTTCTTCTGGGGCCCGCTGATGGCCGGCGCGCTGCTCGGCTCGATCCCGGTGGCGATCGCCTATTCGTTCTTCGTCGAGCACTACGTGTCCGGGCTGACGGGCTCGGTCAAAGGCTGACCGCAAGGCAGGGGTACAGATGGCACGCGTTCTGCTCCGAAACCTGAACAAGCACTACGAGACCTTCCACGCGGTGAAGGACGTCGACCTGGAGATCCAGGACCGCGAGTTCGTGGTGCTGGTCGGCCCGTCGGGATGCGGCAAGACCACCACGCTTCGCATGATCGCCGGGCTCGAGGCGATCACCTCGGGCGAGATCCTGATCGGCGACACCGTGGTGAACGAGATGCCGCCGATGGACCGCGACATCGCCATGGTGTTCCAGAACTACGCGCTCTACCCGCATATGAGCGTGCGCGACAACATGGCCTTCGGCCTGAAGATGCGGAAGTTCGAGCGCGCCGAGATCGACCGGCGGGTCAAGATCGCGTCCGACATCCTGGGCATCGAGGCGCTGCTGCACCGCAAGCCGCGGCAGCTGTCCGGCGGCCAGCGCCAGCGCGTCGCACTCGGCCGCGCCATCGTGCGCAACCCGCAGGTGTTCCTGTTCGACGAGCCGCTGTCCAACCTCGACGCCAAGCTCAGGGTGCAGATGCGGGTCGAGCTGAAGAAGCTGCACGAGCGGCTCGGCACCACCGCGGTCTACGTCACCCACGACCAGGTCGAGGCGATGACGCTGGGCGACCGCGTGGTGGTGATGAAGGACGGCTGGGTGCAGCAGGTCGGCGACCCGCTGGAGCTGTACAACAACCCGGCCAACAAATTCGTCGCCGGCTTCATCGGCTCGCCCGGCATGAACTTCGCTGCGGTGACGATCGAGCGCGACGGCGATGCGCTGTGGGCGGCCAACCCCGGCATGCGGGTTCGCGTCCCCGACGCCATCGTCACCCGTCTCGGCCCCCACTCCGGCCGTGCCGCGACGCTGGGCATCCGGCCCGAAGACCTGCACATCGCCGGCCCGGCCGACGACGCCGGGCACTGCTTCGACGCGCATGTCGAGGTGGTCGAGCGGCTCGGCTCGGAGATCCTGCTGGACGTGTCGGTCGGCCCGTCCTCGATGGTCGCCTCGGTGCCGCCGACGGTGCGCACCAAGATGCACGAGACCATCCGCCTGGCGCTCGACCCGGAGCGCCTGCACTTCTTCGACGCGGAGACCGAGGCGGCGATCTGAAGCTGCGGAAGCGGGTGTCTGCCATGGCCGTGACTGTTGCAGCTTTCACCGGGGCGGCCTAGAGGAAGGGCCTTCCATCCGTCACCACGATGAACCGGTCCGCACGCCGTGGGGTATCGGTTCGTTGGAGAATTTTATGGCCGCCGCCGACAACATCGCGTTCAGCCCCACACCGCCAGCACCCCGGCGAATCCGGCGCGTCAACTGGATTGGGGTGTGGACCCTCTACAAGAAGGAGGTCTGGCGGTTCATCAAGGTGATCAACCAGACCGTCGCGGCACCGGTGGTCACGACGCTGCTGTTCCTGGCGGTGTTCACCCTGGCCCTCGGCCGCGACGTCCAACTCGGCGCCGATATCTCGTTCCCGATGTTCCTGGCGCCTGGCCTGGTGATGATGTCGCTGTTGCAGAACGTCTTCGCCAACACCTCGTCCTCGATCGTCGGCTCCAAGATGCAGGGCAACATCGTCGACCTGCTGA
>ABHC01000052.1 GCA_000171835.1 alpha proteobacterium BAL199
AGCACAAAGCCATGCCCGAAGCAGGTCCGCTCGGTGAGCATCGACATGTCGCCGGCCTTCATCAAGGGCGTAGGCCAGGCAGTTGCCCAACGCGCGCATCACCTTCGACAAATTCCACGTCGTCGCCCATGCGTCCGCCGCCGTCGATCAGACCAGGCGCATCGAGCAGCGAACCGATCCGAGCCTCAAGGGGCTGCGCTGGAAGCTGCTCAAAGACCGCGACCGGCTGACTGACGAGGGCCGCGCCGACCTTGACGCGTTGATCGCTCAGGTCGCCACCAAACGCACGCCGCGCGCCTGGCTCTACCGTGAGAATTTGCGCGACATCCTCGAGCGCAAGCAGATCAACGTCGTCTCCGCCATGCTCAAGCAGTGGTGCACCAACGTCCTGCGTTCCAAGGTCGAGCCGATGAAAGACGTCGCCAGGATGATCCGTAGGCACTTCGACGGCATCGTCGCCTGGACCCAGACCCGCCAGACCAACGGCTTCATCGAGGCGCTCAATGGCCTGTTTCAGGCCGCCAAACGCAAGGCCCGCGGCTACACCCGGTTCGCCACCATGCGCACCGTACTCTTCCTCATCGCCGGAAAACTCGACTTCACCCGGATCAACCCGCAGGCCGCATAGCCCACTCGAAATTCAAAAGAGCCTGTTTTCGGACATTGGCGATGTCGGAGAAGTACCACCTGTCCCCATCACGGTTGTGCAGGTACCAGCATCGGTCACGGAGCTGGTCGAACGCCTCGATGAACCGGGTCGGTTCCTTGCCGGGGGCGACTAGTGGATAAAATCCGACATTAGAATCCCGCTCAGGATTCCCGCGGGTTCGGTGGCGTGCGAGTCTGGGGCATGCGCACCGGGATCAGCTTCACCGTCAGTACCGCCGATCGCGCCCGCCTGGAGGCGATCGTGGCGGACCGCAACAGCCCGCAAAAGCACGTCTGGCGCTGCCGGATCGTGCTGCTCACCGCCGCGGGCCTGGGCACCAACGCGATCATGCGCGAGGCCGGGGTCGCCAAGACGGCGGTCTGGCGCTGGCAGGAGCGCTTCGCCGCCGAAGGCGTGGACGGGCTGCTGCGGGACAAGACGCGCCCGTCGCGGATCCCGCCGCTGGACCCCTCGGTGGCCGAGCGCGTCGTCGCCCTGACCCTGACCGATCCGCCCGGCGAGACGACCCACTGGACCGCCGCAACGATGGCGGCACAGACCGGCATCTCGGTTAGTTCGGTGCAGCGGATCTGGCGTGCTCACGGTTTGGCCCCGCATCGGATCCGGCAGTTCAAGCTCTCGAACGACCCGGAGTTCGTGACCAAGCTGCGCGACGTGGTCGGGCTCTATGTCGACCCGCCGGCCCACGCCATCGTGCTCAGCGTCGACGAGAAGAGCCAGATCCAGGCGCTCGACCGCACCCAGCCCGGCCTGCCGCTGAAGAAGGGCCGCGCCGGCACCATGACCCACGACTACAAGCGCCATGGCACCACCACCTTGTTCGCTGCCCTCAACGTGCTCGACGGCACCGTCATCGGCCGCAACATGCAGCGTCACCGCCACCAGGAGTTCATCCGCTTCCTCAACCACATCGAGGCCCAGGTTCCGGCCGGCAAGGTGATCCACGCCGTCCTCGACAACTACGCCGCCCACAAGCACCCCAAGGTCCGCGCCTGGCTGCACCGCCATCCCCGCTGGACCTTCCACTTCGTGCCGACCTCATGTTCCTGGCTCAACGCCGTCGAAGGCTTCTTCGCCAGGCTCGCCAAGCGCCGCCTCAAGCGCGGCGTCTTCCGCTCTGTCGCCGACCTCCAGGCCGCCATCAACCGCTTCCTCGACGAGCACAACGCCTCAGATCCGAAGCCCTTCAACTGGACAGCCGATCCCGACAAAATCATCGCCGCCGTCAGGCGTGGGCACCAAGTGTTGGATTCTATCCACTAGGGCGTCCGCCCCCCGGGGACCATCGACGCCTGACGTCGGGTGTCGTGCCGGGATCGACCGCGATTCCGTCGTCTCGGCCGGTTGTCGCAAGGGACCCGGCCGGGCATGGTTTGCCGCAAACTGGAGAGCGAGGGCATGCCATGACCACTGCGAACGGAACACCGGGCTGGGCGATCGGGCATGTGGGGCTGTGCGTCCACGACACCGACGCGGCGTGGACGTTCTACGAAGGCGTCGTTGGCCTCGCCCCAACCCATGCCAGCTCCCGGCGCCCGGGCGCGGCGACGGTCGCCACCGATAACGGCGCACAGTCCGCCTCGTTCTACTCGGCCGTCCCCGGGTTTGCCCGCGACCGGCAGTGCCTGCACAACCCGCGCGTCATGAAATTCGTCTCGATCGAGGTCGACGACCTCGACGGCGTCGCCAGCCGGCTGGCGAAGCTCGGAGTGCCGTGCTCGGAGATCGTCATACCCGAGCGCGACGACGCGGTTCAGCTGTTCTGCTTCGATCCCTCGATGAACCTCATCGGTTTCGGCCGCCACGCGGCGGCCGGCGTGGCGAGCGCCGGCGATCCCGCCTGGCTGATCCATCACGTCAACCTGCAGGCGCACGACGTCCGCGACACGATCGGCTTCTTCACCGGCGTCGCCGACATGCGCGAAGGCACCTGGATGGCGCCACCGGAGATGGGCGATTTCAGCATCGATCCCAAGCAGCTCGCGGTGCAGACGCTCGGCAGCGACAACCGGGGCCTTCACATCATCCGGCCGGACGCGGGGTTCGGGTACCGCAACGGCTTCGCCCACAACCCGTCGATCGGCGGTCACCCGGCCTTCGCCGTGCCCGACATTCAGGCGGTCATGCGACGGCTCCGGGACGCCGACGTCGTGTTCTCGGACGCCGGCACCTACGCCATGACCGGCTACCATCAGGTTTACTTGTACGATCCGAGCTACAATCTCATCGAGATCAACCAGAAGGTCGCGTAGCGGTCATCCCCGCCGGGCGGCCGCGTCCGGGAGACCCCATGGCCGCCAACGCTGTCATCGACGACCTCGACCGCGACCCGCCGACGGCGTCGACAGGCAGCGACTGGCAACTCCTGACCGACCGGGTCATGGGCGGCGTTTCCAGTGGGACGCTGGCCCGCGAGGTGATCGCCGGGCGCCCCGCCCTTCGCCTCTGCGGCGACGTCAGCCTTGAGAACAACGGCGGCTTCATCCAGATGGCGCTCGACCTGGCACCAGGCGGCGTATCGGTCGACGCCTGTGTCTGGACCGGCATCGAGCTCGACGTGTTCGGCGAGGATCAGGAGTACGGCGTGCATCTGCGGACGCCCGACCTCACCCGACCGTGGCAATCCTATCGCCACGGCTTCAGGACCCTGCCGGTCTGGCAGTCGCTGCGGATGCCGTTCGCGGGTTTCGCTCCGCACCGCACGGACATACCGCTCGACACCCGGCGACTTCGCCGCCTCGGCGTGGTAGCAATCGGCAGGGCCTTCTGCGCCGACCTGGCGCTCGGCGGGGTCCGGTTCTTCGCCTGACGAAGGCCGCCAGCTACCGATCCCCTGCCGCCGCCCTGCGGCAGCCGGCACCATAGACCGCTTCCGCGACGTCGGCCCCTGCTCGGTCGACGACGCCGCCCTATATCGAGCACAGACGTCAAAAGGCTCAGGCAGCACCATGAACTCTTCCCGCACGCCGATCGAGGCCGGTTCCCGCTTCCAGTCCATTCGCGAGGGCGCGTTCGGCAACCGGCGGATCAGCTACTGGCGCGTCGAGTCCGTCTCCCGGCGTTCCGAGGGCCTCGATCACGCCACTTTGGTGGAAGAGCAGGACCCGACCAACATCAAGACCCTGGCGGCCGCCGTGCTGCTCGACCGGCGGCGGTTTCTGCCCGCCGACGTCGTGGCCCGATAGGCCGACCCGGGGTTCGGGGAAAACGATGGCGAGGCTCCTTACCGTGTCGCTTGCCGCAGCCCTCGCCCAGATCGGGGCGGCGCACGCCGACACCCAGCCCATGGGCAGGTTCGCGATCGACCGGACCGAGGTGACCATCGGCGCGTTCCGGGCGTTCGCCGACGCCACCGGCACGGTGACGGCCGCCGAGCGCAACGGCGGCGGCTCCGTCTACGAGGCCGGGTGGGTGCGCAAGCCGGGATGGACCTGGCGCACCCCCTTCGGGGTTCCCGGTCTCGACGCCGAGCCGGCCGTGCACGTCACCCACGGCGAGGCCCAGGCCTATTGCCGGTGGGCGGGCAAGCGGCTGCCGACCGACGCGGAGTGGCTGGAGGCCGCGCACACCGAGCGCCGGGAGGCGCCGCCGGCGCCGTTCCAGACCGGCCGCGACTACCCGTATCCCACCGGCGACAGCCCGGCCGGGGCGAACTGCCTCGGTGATTGCGGCCCGACCCCGGCGCTCGACCGCTCGGCCGTGCTGGTGCGCGGGGTCGGCCCCGCCCCCGCCGGCGCCACGCCCCCGGGCGTCAACGGCCTCTTCGACATGGGCGCCAACGTCTGGGAGTGGGTCGACACGGCTGCCGGGTCCGAGCGGATCACCCGCGGCGGGTCCTGGTGGTACGGCGCCGCGCCGATGCACCGAGACCACCGCGCGAGCAAGCCTCCGGAGACCGCCGTCGCCTATATCGGCTTCCGTTGCGTGGAGGATCGGCGGTGAGGCCGCTGATCTCGGCCGCGCTCGCGGTCGCGGCCTTCGCCCTGCTGGTCGGCTGCACCGGCCGGCCCGAGGGAGTGACGCCGGTCACGCCGTTCGACGTCGCCCGCTACGAGGGCAAGTGGTACGAGATCATGCGGCTCGACCACAGCTTCGAGCGTGGTCTGGACAACGTGACCGCCGACTACGCGATTCGCGGCGACGGCTCGGTCGACGTGCTGAACCGCGGGCTCGAGCGCTCCAAATGCCTCTGGAAGGAGGCCGAGGGGCGGGCGCAGTTCCAGGGCAGCCCGGATGTCGCCAGCCTGTCGGTGACCTTTTTCTGGCCGTTCGCCGGCGGCTACCACGTGTTCGCGCTCGACCAGGAGGGCTACCAGTGGGCGGCCGTCTCCGGCCCGACCCGCGACTACCTGTGGATCCTGGCGCGCCAGCCGGACCTGCCCGCCGAGACCCGCGACCGGATCGTCGAGACGGCCAGGGGCCTGGGCTTTCCCGTCGGGGAACTGATCCTCGTCGACCACAGCCCGACGCGCTGCCCGCCACCGGCCTGAGCGGCGTCGGTCGCGCTACCCGGCGCAGACGCCGAGTTCCTCGGCCTTGATCCGCAGCGCCAGGTACTTCGAATACACCCGGCATTGCGAGAAGGCACCGGCGGTGAACCACAGCCCGGGATGGCCGGTCGGCGTCCACATGTTGCGCAGCTCCTGGGCTACCGGATCGAAGCCCCACACCGGCCCGGCGCGGTCGGCGACGGCGTCGCCGAACAGGCTGCGCACCAGATGCTCCTGGCCCTTGTAGCCGGTGGCCAGGACGATCAGCTCGGCCGGCAGGGACCGACCGTCCCGCAGCCGCGCGCCGTCCGGCGCGAACCCTTCGATGTCGGCGTACTGCACCACCGGAATCGCCCCGGCGGCGATCAGGTCGGAGCAGCCGACGTTGAAATAGTACCCGCCGCCCCGAGTGCGGTACTTCAGCGGCCAGCCGGTGCCGTCCTCGCCGAAATCGAGCCGGAACCCGGCTCGTTCCAGCCCGTCGAGCAACGGCTTGTCGAGGCGCCGGACCTCGTCGGTGATCAGCCGGTGGGCGCGGCGCATCAGGGCGAGCGGCATCGACGCGTTGATCAGGTCGCGGTCGTCCAGGGACGGTCCCGGGCCCAGGTAGACGCCATCGTAGAGCTGGGCGCTCGGCTCGATGTTGACCACCAGGGTCGGGCTGCGCTGGATCATCGTCACCCGGGCGCCGTTGCCGTGCAGGTCCTGGGCGATGTCATGGGCGCTGGTGCCGGTGCCGAACACCAGGACGTCGCGATCCCGCCACGGCGCGCCGTCGGCGAACCCGCTGGAATGCGTCACGGCGCCGGCGAAGCGCTCCAGCGTCGGGATGTCCGGAAGGTTGGGGGTTCCGCTGACGCTGGTCGCCATCACGATGTGGCGCGGCCGCATCTCCCGCACCGTGCCGTCGTCGCGCCGCAGCCGGGCGCTCCAGGTCGCGCGCCGGTCGTCGTAGACCGCCCCCTCGAAGGCGGTGCGCGTCCAGAAATTGATCTCCATGGCCTCGACGTAGAGTTCCAGCCAGTTGGCGACCATGTCCTTGGGAATATAGGTCGGCCAGGTCGGCGGAAACGGCATGTAGGGCAGGTGGTTGCTGTGCACCTGGTTGTGCAGTTTCAGCCCGTGGTAGCGCAGGCGCCAGTTGTCGCCGACCCGTCGCATGCGGTCGACCACCAGCGCGTCGACACCCAGTTGGCCGAGCCGGGCGGCGATGGTCAGCCCGGCGTGGCCGCCGCCGACGATCAGCACGGCCGGGTCACGGTCCGCGTAGGCGACGGCCTCGCGCCGACGGTCGGCCCAGTTCGGGCCGCTGAACTCGCGGTCGAACACCGGCCCCTCGCGCGCCGCCCGCAGGGTGGCCTCCTCGTGCCCGCGCAACTCGTCGAGCGCGGTCAGCAGCGTCCAGGCCTTCGCCGGCGCCGCCGGATCGCCGTCCAGCCGGAACCGGACGACGCCGTTGCAGCGGCCGACATCGGTCTCGAAGGCGATCAGCGCCTCGATCGTCTCGACGCCGGCCCGGCTGACCACCCGCGGCGGGCAGCGCCCGGGATCGACCCGCAGGCCGCGCAACGCCCGCGCCCGCGCCAGCGGTGCCAGGTCACCGGCGATGGCGTCGGAACCGCTGACCGTCACGAGTCGCCACGTCAGCGCCATCGCGTCGCGCCAGTGCGCGTCCTGCCGGAACAGCGGCGCCAAGCCTGCCGGATCGCCGCTGCCGGCGGCGGCCTCGAGCCGGGTGAGCCAGTCGGTGACGGTGGCGAGGATGCGTGAGGTCTGGTCGGCGCCCATGGTCCAATCCCGCTTCATGCGTTTCGTCGACCGGTGCGGTCAGGCTAGCCCGGGCCGAAGGCTGTCGGCAACGCGGCCCCCTCGGCATCGACCGTCAGCGCCGCCGGCTCGACGCCACCGCCAGATAGAAGCTGACGGCGGCGATTCCCAGCACGACCAGCAGGCACGAGCGCACCATGTCGTAGCCACCGACCGTCCACACCGCTGCCGCCAGCGTCGGCGCGACCGCGGAGGCGGTGATGAACGGCAAGGCCAGGGCGCCGGAGACCGCGCCGAAGCCCTCGCGGCCGAGCACCGTGGCGGTGACCACCGGTCGGGTGATCGCGGTAACGCCGTAGCCGGCGCCCTGCAGCACGACGAACGCCGCGAGCAGCCAGGGGTCCGCCCCGGCCTGGATCAGCGCGACCATGGCGGCGATCATCAGGGCGAAGGACAGGCCGCACACGGCGTTCATCGACACCCGGCGCTCGACCGACATCATCGCCAGCCGGCCCACCACCTGCATCGGCCCGATCCCGGAGGCGGCCAGGACGGCGACCCCGGTCGCCACCCCGCGCTCGGCCAGCATGGGCAGCAAATGGGTGATCAGGACGCCGTGGCTGAGCGCGATCATCGCGAAGGTGGCGCCGAGCAGCCAGAACGCCGGCCGACGCGTTGCCGCTCGCAGCGCACCGGAACCGCTCCGTCCCGCACCAGCGCGGGCATCGCCGGGGTCGCCGCTGTCGGCGGCGCGGCCGCCGACGTGGAACAGCGGCGCGGCGACGAACAGCATCACCGCGCCGAACACCAGGACCGCGATCCGCCAGCCCCAGATCTCGGCGACGGCGTTGGCACCCGAGAACGCCAGCGCGCTCGCAAACCCCGTCACCAGCGTGATCTGCGTCAACACCCGGCGGGCGTCGGCTCCCTGGGTGCGGATCAGGAACGCCGAGCAGGGCTCGTAGAGGCAGGCCGCGGCGGCGACGCCGATCAGGGCCCAGACGGCGTAGAACTGCCAGACCGCGTGGACCAGGCCGAGCAACCCCACCAGTCCGCCGGCGGCGACCGTGCCGATCGTCATCAGACGGACGCCGTGGCCGGCGTCGATCAGCCGCCCGGCCAGCGGGGCGGCTGCCGCCGAGATCAGCACCGCCACCGTGAACGCGCCGGCCAGCGTGGTCTTCGACCAGCCGAGATCGGCCTCCCAATGGATCAGCAGGGCGGGGAAGATGTAGAGCGTGCCGGCCCAGACCACGGTCTCGGCCACCGCCAGCGCCCACACCGCGCGGCGTGTGATCACGCTCGCCCCCCGATCACGGTCATGAACCTGCTCGCTGCGAAATCCGTCGGGACGCCGGACGGGCCCTCAGCCGCAGCCTTGCGCGCCGGGCCACCGGTGATCAAGCCCGCTGCGCGGCGCGGGTGTGACGCCGGGAGCGCGGGTCCGGCCACGGCGCGGCGAGTGCCCGGCCGTCAAGGCGCCGTGGGCAGTTCGTGCAACCGAAGCGTCGGACAGACCCGTTGCGCGACCTCGCAGAGATGGCGGTGATGGGTCAGGTAGATCACCTGCCCGGTCTCCGCCATCTCGGCGAACAGCCGAAACGCCTCCTCGGCGCGGAAATCGTCGAAGGTCACCAGCAGTTGCGCGTCGCGCGTCACGGCGTGGTCCAGGGTGCCGAACCCCCCCTGCATCAGCGCGTCCCAGTCCGAGACGCCGCCGGTGGTGTAGTCGCGCTGGCTGCCATAGGGCGGGCTGGTGAACAGCAGCGTGGCGCGCTCCACACCCATCAGCCGCGCGACGGTGGCCGGATCGGTGCTGTCGCCACAGGCTAGGCGGTGGTCGCCCAGGCACCAGATATCGCCAGGCCGCGCCACGGCGGCACGGGGCGCCACGGGGGCGGCATCGGCCGGGTCGTCGGGCGTTTCCCCCGCGTCGTCGCCGGCGCCGCACGTGGCGCCCACAGCGCCCGAGGGCACGTCCTGGTCCTGCGGTGGGTCGCCATCGATGACGGCTTCGTCCGCCCCGGCCAGAATCGCGTTCAGCTCATCGGCGGAGAAGCCCAGCGCGCCGAGGTCCATCTCGGCGTCACGCAGTCCGGCCAGCGCGTCGCGGAGTAGGACCTGATCCCAAGTGGCGTTCTCGGCGATGCGGTTGTCGGCCAGACGCAGGGCGTCCTTCTCGGCCGCGGACAGATGCCGCAGCACGATCACCGGCACCTTGGCGATGCCGAGGGCCAGCGCCGCTTCCAAGCGCCCGTGCCCGGCGATCAGCTCGCCGTCCTCGGCCACGAGGCATGGCACGGTCCAGCCGAACTCCGCCATGCTGCCGGCGATCTTCGCCACCTGACCGTCGTCGTGGATCCTGGCGTTGCGGGCATAGGGCAGCAGCCGTCCGATCGGCCAGGACGCAACCTGGTCGGGCGCGAAGCTGAGCGACATGATGGCAGGGACCTCGGTCGAGCGGAGGGTGGATGCCGGGGTGGATTCCCGGTGGACTCCACGTGGTGGATTCCGGGTGGACTCCGGAAGCCACCCTAGAGTCCAGTTTAGTCCATTGATATCACGAGGATATTATGGATCGACGGGTGGCTTCCAAGTGGATTGGCCTCCCAGTTTTTGGCTCTGACGCTAGCGAGCCGTTGCGGTGCGCGCGTCCCCCACGAGAAATACAACCGGGAGGAACCATTCTTCGGTCCCCGGCGGCGTCATCTCGATGACAGATCGCAATATAAGAGATCGCAGAATCGATGTCTTAGCAAAAAGTGTCTCACGAGATTTTAAGTAATATCAATGAGTTGATGATGGTTTTCCACTGCGTCACCGTGCCGTGTCCATTGCGCGTCCCAGCGCAAGCGCGAAGCTGGCAGCGAACCCACCGGCGACCACACGTTCGACCGTCTCCGTGAACCCGAAGCGGGGTTGGACGGACACCTGCCTGCGGAGACGATACAACGCTGCGATCTTGTCGCCCTTGCGCTCGAACACCGAGCCGGCGCGGTAGAAGACGTTCTTTCTCCTGAGCAGCGGCGCCACCCACTGGCTGCGCGGCACCACCCGGGTCTTGTGCACCGCGGCGAGCCGGCCGGCGGGAATGGGCCGGGCATCGGGCTTCGGGCCGCCTGCCTCCTGCGCCACCATGAAGGCGTCGCGCGAGAACACGCGGGCCGCGGGCTTCGACTTCCTCGCCGGCTCGACCAGGATGCCGCGCGCCACCCAGGGCCGGCGGATGGTGAAGCGGCCGGGCAGTTCCTTGCGCATCTCGTCGCGGGCAGCGTAGGCGACCGAGGTCAGCGCTCGGGCCTTAGCGAACGGCACCTGCCGGCGCTCAAGATCGGACAGTGCCGCGACCGCTCGGTCCAGCGTGTGCGCGACGGAGAGTTCAACCGGCATCACCGGCCCTCCGGCGTCGGCGCGGGGCCTCGGGCTCGACCGGGGTGTCGGCGTCACCGGCATCGACCACGACGGCAGCCTGCAGGCGGAGCAGCCGGGCGGCGGTGGCCTCGTTCACGGTGATGGTCAGGCCGGGCATGAACTGACGCGTAGTGCCGCCATCGGCGACGACCGCCGGCCGGGTGATGCGAAGTTGCATGAAGTTGAACCGTGCTGGGTGTCCGGGGTCAAACGAGACCAACCGCGTCTGCGCGCGCCTCGCCTGAGGATAGCCAGAACAGTGCCCTAAACTGCCGATTTTGTCCGTGCGTAAAGTGTCCGGCGGACAGTTTCCTCTGCATTACTCATCGATGCGCCGAGCCTGCAAGTTCGATCACTTCGCGCTTCGACAGGTTGCCCTTGAACCGGCGTCCATTAAGCCGGAAGGCGATCACGCAGAGCGCATAGAGCCAGTGCTCGTGGGCCGCTGACCGCTGCAGGCCGACGGTCCAGCAAATGGATTTCCAGCGCTCGCCGGACGCGCGTAGCCAGACGATCTTGCCGTCGATCGGATCCAGCCCGACCGTCCATCCCAAGGTCTCCTCCATCCTGCTGATGGCCGCCGCCGACGGCAGGAAACGGAGTTGCCTTGGCTCCTGGCCAACCTTGTCGGCGAAGTCGTGGATGATCTCCGGCCAGGTGCTGAAGTAGCCCTGGCGGCGGGCTTCGGGCAGGCGCTTGAGAACCGACGCCGCTTCAGCCAGCCGCTCCTCGACCAGGCTCGGGGTCCACTGGGTCATCGCCGCTGCTCCTTTGCCTGACTGCGATCGCCATAGAGTTTTTCGCCGAGTTGGCGGATCAGTTCGCGTTCGGGCCAGGTCAGCCGATCGTCCGCGAGCGAGACAGCGAGAACTCCCTGCTCGCGCCAGCCCTCGCGCTTGACCTGCTCCGGATCCCGACGCTGACCGCCGCAACCCCTGGGATGCCACTTCATGCGACACCTCCGTTCGTCTCGATGGCCCAGAGCAGGATCGCGATGGCATCGGCCTCGTTGTCGTCGGCGGGGCTGAATCCGCGGGCGCGGGCCGCCTGGATCATCGCCAGCTTCGGCGCATTGCCCTTGCCGGTGGCGTGGCGCTTGATAGTGCCGACGGCGGCGCCGGCATAGGGCACGCCGCGGAGTTCCGCCCACGCGGTCAGTGTGGCCATCAGGCCGCCGTAGACTTGGGCCGCGTCCGTTCCGGCATGCCGACGGACTTCCTCGAACCAGATGGCGGCGACGGGCCCCGACAACCGGTCGATCTCGGTCAGCCAGTTCGTGAAGCGCAGATAGCGCATGCCGCCGCCGTCGTAGCGCCCGGGCCTGAATCTTGCGATTCCGCTGGTGATGAGCCCTTCCGGCGTACGCAGGGCCCAGCCAGTGGTGGTGCCGAGATCGAGTGCGAGAACGGCACCGCCGGATGACGTCGAGATAGTCGGGATCGGATGAAGGTCGCCGTTGGGCATGGGTGACGTGCATGGGCTCATGATGGTCGATCTCACTGGTCTGGTGTCGTGGAGGGAATGGAGGGCAAGCCGAGGGAGCGCGAAGCCCCTGGGGG
>ABHC01000051.1 GCA_000171835.1 alpha proteobacterium BAL199
CAGCGCCTCCAGGTCCAGCCCCTCGACCATCGCCCGCACCACCAGCCCATCGGCGGTGACGTCGATCTCGGCGAGGTCGGTGAACACCTTGCGGACCACGCCAGGGGCGGTCAGCGGGTATTTGCAGCGGTTCACGATCTTCGGCTCGCCCTTCTTGGTGGTGTGCTCGGTCAGCACCCAAACCGCCTTGGCGCCGACCGCCAGGTCCATGGCGCCGCCGACCCCGGGCGGGAACCGCCGGTCGCCGGTGGTCCAGTTCGCCAGGTCGCCGCCGCCCGACACCTCGAAGGCGCCGAGCAGCGCCAGGTCGACATGGCCGCCGCGGATCATCACGAAGGCGTCGGAGTGCACGAAATACGCGCCTCCCGGCTTCATGGTGATGAACTCCTTCGACGCGTTGATCAGGTCGCGGTCCTCCTGCCCCGGTGCCGGCGCCGGGCCGAAGCCGAGCACGCCGTTCTCGCTGTGCAGGATGATCTCGCGGTCGGCCGGCATGACGTTGGCGCACAGCGTCGGCACGCCGATGCCGAGGTTGACGTAGGAGCCGTCCGGGATCGCCTGGGCGGCCCACCAGGCGAGCTGGCGGCGGCTGAGCCGGGTGACGGCGTCGGCGGTCATGGTCATCGTCATATGTCCCACTCCCGGTCGTTGCTCACATGCACCACCCGGTCGACGAAGATCGACGGGGTCACGATGGTCTCGGGATCCATCGCCTCCAGCGGCACGATGTGCCGGGCCTGCACGACGGTCAGGTCGGCGGCCATCGCCATCACCGGGGCGAAGTTGCGGGCCGACTTGGAGTAGGTCAGGTTGCCCCAGCGGTCGGCCTTCTCGGCCTGGATCAGGGCGATGTCGGCCTTGAGTGGTTCAGGTTCGTGGATGTCAGCGGCAATGATGACGTCGTTGCCGACCAAACATCGGCTATGACCGCCTCCGCGCGGCATTGCTGACCCGCCTTACTTGATCTGCCGCAACCCCGCCGCCGCCCGCTTCGTGCGGTCGCGCGTCTTGGTGTAGCGCTTCGCCATCGCGGTCGACGACCACCCCAGGACGTCGGCGATCGTCTCGTTGTCGGCGCCGAGGTCGGACAGCTTGGTGGCGACCGTGTGGCGCAGTCCGTGGAACGTCAGACCCTCACCGACCTTGCCGGCCGCCTCGAGCTGGGCGATCACACGGAACAGCATCGTGCGGAAGCCGTCAGACGTGTACGGCCGGCCGCGCATGCCCAGCACCATGACGGTGGAGTCGCCGGCCTTGCGGTTGTCGATCAATTGGACCAGGCGCGGGTGGACCGGTAGCACCAGCGGATCTTCGTCGGCCCGGTGCGTCTTGCCCGGGCGGAACGTGATCGCGGCGCGCCGGCCGACCTTGGAATAGGCCGACATCGGCAGGGCGATCGCGTCACCTTCCCGCAGCCCCGCATAGGCACCAAGGCCGACGGCCAGCGCGACGCCGGCGGGCGCTGCCGCCAGGACAACCTCGATCTCGTGGTCGGTCCATGGGCGGTTCGCAGCTGGCGCCTCACGCGGCCGGGTAAGCTTCGGGACGCCGGTCGCCGGATTGACCTTCGCCTTGCCGCGCAGGATCCCGATGGAGAACACGCGGGAGATCACCGCCAGGCAGTAGTTGGCGAAGCGCCAGTTCCGCTTTTCGGCGATGCGGTCGATGAGCGTGGCCAGTTCCGGCGTCGAGATCCCGTCGACATCAGCCGCGCCGAGCGGCTTGCGGAGATAGTCGAGGACCTGGTGATAGTCGCGCTTGGTGCGCGGCGCGAGCTTGGTGAAGGCGCTGGACCGCCGGTAGGCGTCGACCATGTCGGAGAATGTGCCTTGATATCTATCAGTTACAAGAGGTCCGCCGGTCACGCCGATACACAGTCGCGCACCGGACGCAGCGAGTGACGATCGCGTTCACTCTCGACTTGCCTTGGGGATGGAGAATGTTCACTATATGTTCTTAATCACACGATGCCGTGTCCCCCCTGCGGAACAGTCCCTGAATGGCCGAACAAATTGTCATCACGGAGAAGACCAGCCAAGCCAAGGACGTGCGCGCCGCAGTTGGGGGCAGATACGGCACCATCTTGGCGGCCGAGGGACATCTGCTCGATCTTCAGGAGCCGGAAGACGTGGTTCCCGAATGGAAACGCTGGTCGTCAGTCCTGCTGCGCCCTGAAGGGCTGTACGGGACCCGGCCGGCGGTCGGCGGCAACAAGGCGGCCAAGCTCAAGGCTATCCGCGAGGCGTTGCACACGGCCCGGCGGGTCTGGCTGGCCACCGACTGCGACCGCGAAGGCCAACTGATCGGTCAGGAGATCCTCGAGCATTGCGGCTTCCGCGGAGAGGTCCTGCGGGTGATGTTCACCGCCCAGGATACTCAGACCATCCGCGATTCGTTCGACCGAGCCCGACCGAACGCTGACTATGCCGGGCTGTACGCTGCCGCCGTGGCCCGCCGCCAGGCAGACCAGATCTACAACCTTTCCCTCACCCGCACGGCGACGGTGACCCTCGGCAAGGGCGCCCGAAGCGTCGTCGGCGTCGGTCGCGTGAAGACGCCGACGCTGGCGATCGTGTGCCGGCGCGAACTGGAGATCCGCCAATTCGTTCCGGTCGCCTATTTCGAAATAACCGCCACCGCCACGGTCGCCGCCGGCGATTTCACGATGCGACACGCACCGGAGAAGCGGATCCTCAGGCGCGCCGACGCCGAGAGCATCCTGAACGCGGCGCGGGACTTCGAGGGGCCACTGGCAGTCCGGGTCGAGGACAAGCGGCAGGGTCCGCCCAAACTGCATGACCTGCCGTCTCTCCAGAAGCTCTGCGCGTCTCGTTTCGGGTGGTCGGCGGCCCGGACACTGGAGATTGCCCAGGAGCTTTACGACGGCCAGAACAAGAAGATCATCACCTACCCGCGCGCCGAAGTCCGCTATCTGCCCGAGAGCCTGATCCCGGACGTGCCGAAGATCGTCGCCGGACTGCAAGTCGGCAAGTCGTGCGCCACCATTGCGGTGCCGACGCCGCCGGTCATCCGCAAGGGCGCACACGGTGCGTTCCACGATAAGGGACTTGAGGGAGCCAGCCATCATGCGGTCATCCCCAACGTCAACACGGTGGCCGGCCTGCGCGAGGTCTGGCCACGCCTTTCGCTCGACGAGAAGAAGCTGTTCGACGTGGTGGCGCGCGCTTACCTAGCCGCGATGATGCCGGATTTTCGCTATCGACAGACGACCGCCACGTTGGATGTCCGGGGGGTTCCGTTCAAGGCGTCCGGCCGTCAGCCGATCGATCTCGGCTGGAGGGCGGCGTTCCCCGAATGGCAGCCCGCGGACGAGAAGAGCGGCGACGCCCAGCTGCTTCCGCCGATACTCGACGGCGAGACCGCCCGGCTGCGCGACGCGGCGATCGAGGACAAGGAGACGCGCCCACCGCCGCGCTACAACGAAGGCACGTTGATCGAGGCGATGCAGAACGCCTGGAGGTTCGTCGAAGACGAGGCGCTGCGGAACCGACTGAGGGAGGCCAAGGGCATCGGCACCCCGGCGACGCGGGCAGAGATCATCGCCGGCCTGAAACGGCAGCAATTCCTGGTCGCCCAGGGCAAGGCCATCGTTCCGACCGACACCGGGCTCGCGCTGTTCGATGTGCTGAGGCAGGCGGATCCGGCGCTGGTCGACCCAGGTGTCACGGCGCAGCTCGAATGCCTGCTCGACGATGTCGTAGTCGGCAAGCAGGCGATGATCGACGCGATCGACGCGGTGTGCGGCGTGGCGCAGCGCATCATTGGCAACCTGACCAGCGGCACCCCGATAGTAAGCGCTGCCCTGCTCGGCGGTCGATCCGTAGGACCACGCACCGACCGACCGCCAACAGCTGCGATGAAGCGCTTCGCCGAGAGCATCGCCCGCCGCAAGCGGATCGCGCCACCGGCGGGCTATGCCACGTCCAGCGCGACCTGCCGCGTCTTCCTCGAGCAGCATGCCCCCAGGCAGGCTAATGTTTCCCCCACCGACGCGCACCACCCCGGTCCAGCGCTGGCAGTCCTGGCGACCAACGAGGCCGTCAATGGCGGAGGAACACCGGCCGGTGCGACCGCGGATCCCACCGAGCAACCGACCCAGCGCGGCCGGCACGGCATCCGTAAGTCGGTGACGCCGCGGCGAAAAGCCGGTGGTCAGCGCACTGCCGGGTTGGAGGCGAATCAGGCCGCGAGGCCCAGGCGGCGGCGGAGCACCGCCGCCACCGCGGAACCCGCGTCGCGCGCATCCCCTCTAGCGGCTGTCGGGAGCACGCCGCTGCGGATTCCCTACGGGAACAAGGAGGTCGCCCGCGAACTCGGCGCCCGGTACGGCGACGCCGGCTGGTATGCGCCGCCCGGCGTTGATCTGACGGCGTTCAGGGATCGGGGGTGGCTGTAGGTTCGGCAGGGTGTAAGTCGGTGCCGATCCGGAATCCTTTGATTTACGTATTGTTACCAAGATATCAGTAAACTAGAGCTGCGTTGGGCCGGGGTTCCGGTTCGGCTTCGAGTCACAATTGGACCAGCGACGGCGCTGTCACACGAACTCATGGCTGACGCCGGTCGCGGCCGGTAACGTCGCCTCATGAAGCCGATCTCATACGCCCGATTGCACTATCCATCATCGATCGTCCAGCACGCCGTCTGGCTGTACCTGCGTTTCAACCTCAGCCTGCGGGACGTGGAGGACCTGCTGGCGGAGCGAGGCCTCGATATCAGCTACGAAACGGTCCGGCGCTGGGTCGCGCGCTTCGGGCCGGCCTACGCCCGGCGGCTCCGCGCGATGCGACCGCGACCCTGCAACTCCTGGCACTTGGACGAGATGTTCGTCTCGATCGGCGGCCGAACGATGTACCTATGGCGCGCTGTCGATGCCGAGGGCGAGGTCCTCGATGTCCTGGTGCAGTCGCGGCGCGACAAGCGAGCCGCACTGAAGCTGATGCGCCACCTGCTCCGCAAGCAGGGTTGCGCGCCAATAGCGATCGTGACCGACAAGCTCCGGTCCTATGGTGCGGCGCTCCGCGAGATCGGCCTGGCCGACCGACACGTGACCGGCCGCCGGCTGAATAATCGCGCTGAGAACTCGCACCAGCCCACACGCCGACGAGAACGATCGTGGATCGGCTTCAAGAGACCAGGATCGACCCAGCGCTTTCTCTCTGCACACGCCGCCGTCCACAACACCTTCAACGTCCAGCGTCACCTGATCTCCCGCCGCACCCTTCGGACCTTCCACGGCGAAGCCTTCGCTCAATGGCAATCCGCGGCCGAGGTGGCGTGATCCCAGATCAGAACCTGGGCTTCGTGCGCACGGTCTACGAAGATGTGACAAAGCCTCGGCAAGCGCCCGGTCGCCGGTCGTCGCTATTGGCCGGTCGTCGCTATTGGCCGGTCGTCGCTATTGGCCGGTCGTCGCTATTGGAAGGTGTAGGAGCCCATCTGACACAGGTCGAGGCCGTAGTCCTCGTAGGACTGGCCGTCGGCGAACTCGGTGCGGACGTCGTAGATGCAGGTGCTGCGGCCGTCGGCGATCAGGATGTCGATCTCGTTGCCGACCGGCAGGAAGCCGCCTGCGATCAGGTTCTCCTCCCACGAACTGGTCCCGGCATGCGACACGTGGAACGCCGTCACATCGGAATTGCTGCCGTTGATCAGGGTGAATTCCAGGTCCTCGGCCAGGGCGGCGCCGCCGATCGACACCGAAAGCGCAAGTGCGAGCGCAATAATTCGCGTCATGATCTCCCCCGTTTGCTGTCGTCGTCCGCGCACTGCCGCGGGACGACTTCTCCTCCGGCGCCGAGCTTAGGGGGGAACTCGTAAAAAATTGGATAAAATTATTATAACCGAAATTTCCCATTTGAGCGGCCCATCCGCCCGTGGTTGACGGCATGGTAGGCAAATTCCGGCTAACCGGAAGGCGGAGTCGCGCGATGACAACTGCCCTCGCAGCATGAACGCCGCCCCGACCGGCTTTGTGGTTTCCTGCGTCGTGATTCCTTGTCGCGTGATGGGCGCACTTCGCCTGCCTTTCGGCCCGTATCGACGACTTCAGCCGTCAGCATGGCGCAGGCTCTCGTGGTCGTAGATCGTCGATCATGTCGAGGATGCGTCGGAACAGGTCATGCGGCACGGCGACCTCGGCCATCTGGAAGACACTGTAGCGGGCGTGGGCAATGATCTTCGCACCGATCTTCACCACCTTCTCGCGGATGCTGGTCAGCGACCAGCTTGCCATCTCCTCCGGGAGCGCCAGGGTGCGCAGAAAGTTGGCGAGGTTGTAGGCCAGGGCGTGAAGCTGAAGGCGCGCCGCGTTGGCCTTCATCGTCCGGCATGACAGTCGCGTCCACTTCACCGCGTTCTTGCCCTCCTTGATGTACTGCTCCGCCGTGCCACGCTGGTTGTAGAAGGCGACCACGCGGGCGGCGGGCCGGGTCAGGTTGGTGACGATGAAGCCGACGCGGGGATACAGTTCGCCGGAATGCCATTCGACCTTGGCGACCACGCGGCGCTTCCGGCTCCATGATTTGGCCTGATAGCTGAAGCTGGCGTAGAACCGCTGGACACGCTTGGGCGGACGACCGACCGGGCGTTTGAGCAGATGGGCGATGTGGCCCTGAAGGACGGCGTTGGCCTTGAGGCGGATGGTGTACTTGTAGCCTTCAGCTTCCAGGTAGTCGTACAACTCAGGCAGGGCAAAGGCGGCATCGCCCCGGAAGAACCGCCGCCTGGTCCTGTCCCGATACCGCTCCACCACCGGCTCCAGCACCGAGCGCCAATCATCGGCGCTGTGGACGTTCCCGGAGCGCAGCGCGGTTCGCTCCAGGTCGCCGAACTGGTTGAAGACGAACAGCGGGTGGTAGCAGGTGCAGCCGAAGTGACCGTTGTAGGCAGTACCTTCCTGCTCGCCGTGGGTGGGGCTGACACTGCTGTCCATATCCAGCACCACCACGGTGGTGGGGCGGCGGGCGTGGACCGCGTCGATCCATTGCCCCGAGAGATCGGCCAGGGCGGCGAGGTTCGCCTTGCCGGTCAGTACGTCGGTCTCAAACCGGCCCATCTGGCTGGTGGAGGCGGCTGCCTTGGTCACCGCCCTGCCGCCGACGATCCAGCGCATCGCCGGATCATGGCCGAGGCGGTCGGCGTCGTTGACATCTTCGTACCCGGCAAGCCGACCGAACACCGACTGCCGGAACTGGGCGATCAGGGTGTGGCGGTTGTTCTTGCCGGTCCGGCTGTCGGCCAACACCTGCCCGGCCATCTCGGTCAGACCGAGGGCATCATCGAGTTCCCGGAAGGCGAGCAGTCCGGCATCGGAGGTGATCCTGGAGCCGTGGAATTCCAGCTTGAGGCGGCGGTCAAAAGCGACCCGCAAATCGGCCGATCCCGTTTCACCCGACGCCATCTCCATATTCAACCCCTCGAATCGGTAACAGGGGCAAAAGGCCGGGCGCTTTAGACAGGCCTGGCTGGCTGAGCGACAATTAGCGGGAGATGCGGGACGGCTTTTGCGCCGGTGATGGCGAGCCTGTCACCGAGATACTCCCAGAAGCGGATGCCGAGCTTGTCGCATGTCTTGAGCAGCGACAGGAAGGTGTCGCGGGCGTCGCGTCCGTTGTCGCTGCGTGTGCCGCCGCTGATCTTTCGCTTGATGACCTGGCAGCGGATGTCGTTCTCGGAGCCGTTGGTATGGAGCGGGATCTCCGGATGGTCGAGGACCATCAGCAGCTCGTTCTTGTTGGCGAGCAGCCGGGCGAGCAGGCGATCGAGGGTCGCGAAGCCGGTTCGGCGTCGGAAGATGCGGTCGAAGCGGGCTCGCAAGGCGGCCTTGCGTTGCAGGGTAGGATCGCGTCGATAGGCCTTGAGGTCGTCGTAGAACCACCAGATGAGGCTGCGTATTCGCTGCTGGGCGGCGCGTTTGTCGTCGGTGAAGGTCTCGAGCTTGTGGACCAGCCGCTCGGCATGGACCCAGCACAGCGCGTGCCGGCCGACATTGAACTGGCCGGCGTCGTCGCTGACGATCACCGTGTCGGGCAGCAGGCCGTGCGCCTTGATGCTGCCCCACAGCGCGCCTTCCGTGGCGATCTGCACGGGATCGGGCAGAACCTCGAGAGCCGTGATGCCGAGCTGTTCGAGATGGGCCTGCCAGGCGGCCCGATCCGCGAAGCGCTGGTCGCCGTGCTCGGCGAGCTGGCGGATGATCGGGCCGGCGAGCGAGCGCTGCGCATATAGCGAGTGCGGCGGCATTGACGACGTAGTCGCCATGGCCGGCGCGCAGCAGCTCCAGGAAGTTGAGCCGGCTCTTCGAACCGGTGGTGGCGAACCAGGCGAAGCGGTCGTTGCCGATCTGGGTGCAGTAGCCGTTCTGCGTCTTGTGGCGTGCGCCGGTGTCGTCGACCGTCACCCATGCCGCGGTTTCCAGCCCCGCGCGCAGCACCGCACGGGCCTCCGCGACGAAGCGATCCTGATCCTCGATCAGCAGCCGCACCACCTGCCGCTTGGAGATCTCGATGCCGATGGCCTGGAGCAGTTCTACCAGCCGCGCCACGGTGACCTGCCCCTGGTGGTACTGCGCCAGCACGAAGCGCCGCAGCTCCGGCCCGAAATGGCCGTCGATCCCGCTCGGCAGCGGTGCCACCACGGTCAGGCCATCGGGCGTCACCCAGCGCTCGCGGCGGAACCGGGTCGCCGACGCGCGGACAACCAGATCCTGAACGACGAACGTCTCGTAGCCCTTGAAGCGCGAGCCCGGCGGAACCGAAGCCTTCACCACCCGATCCTCGACCACGACACGCGACAGCTTCTTGGCGCCGCGACCACGGCGCTTGCCGCGCCCACCAGACGGCGCCTTGGCTGCGCTCGCCTGCTCCATGCCGCTCGGCTTCAGCTTCGGACGTGCCGTCAGCCCCTTCAGTCGCGCGATCTCATCGCGCTGCTCGGTGACTGTCTCCTTCAGCTTCGACACCTCGCCCAGAAGCCGCTCCACCAGAGCCTTCAGCTCGGCGTGCGACAGACCATCGAGAGCGGTGGGCGGCAGCATTCCCCATCGGATCCGATATCCCACGACTTGGGAATCCCGACCGAGCACGCCGAGTCAATCTGACGCACCGATCCGCCCGGGGTTTTGCCCCTGTTACCTCGAATCGTCAGTAATGCATTGATTTTGATATCATATTTTACCGCCGCCATCAGGAAAACGCAGCGCCATCTGGGAAATCCGGGATCAGAAGCTATCTGATGCAACCGAGCGCCAGTGGAAATTGCTCAATGTCACTCCTGGATGTTCAAGTTCGTTGGTGCCGAGGAATACCTGAACCGTCCAGTGATGGAGCCAGTTCAGTTGTTCGAGGGCGTGCGGGTTCCATTGGGCAACCGGGTCCTCGGCGAACTCCTCCCAGAGCACCGTCAGGTTGACGCCGGGGCGCTTCAGCTCGCAGGCCAGCGACGCCCAGTCCGGCTCGGCCCGCCGGCGGAACCCCCGCCGCGCACCGGCGCGCGCGAACAGCCGCTGCTCCAGCACGTCGTCGGTGAGGTCGCCCGGCAGCGGCCAGCTCAGACCGGCCGTCCTGGCCCGGTTCAGGTTGTCCTGGATCGTGCTGCGCGCCGCCCTGAGCGTGCGCCCGATCTCGCGCGCACTCACCCCGTCATGGGCCAGCCGCAGCATCTGTCGTATCTGTCGCATGGTCAGCTCTCGCTTCGCCGGCATCCCGCTCCCTCCTCGTCACTGGACGAGGCAAGCGTGATGCCCGAGGTGCTGACCCGGAAGGCGCGCCGGGACCGTCAGCCAGGTGGCCGGATAAATCTCGGAACGGTGGCCGGCTTCATGTCGGAATGGTGGCCGGCTTCAAATCGGAACACCGGCCGACTTCATCTCGGAATACCCGGCCGGCTTGCGTCGGAATCCGCACCCAAGCTTCCGATAAAGCGTGAAGAACTAGTTCGCTCATGTCCCGGGCCACGCGTCGGAGAGCCATCACCTCACCCGATGTGGCCTGCTGGGAATACGTCAGGCTTGCAGAGAGCGCCGAAATTACCAAATCTGAGGCTTCGATACCGTCCTTTTGGTGAATGTCGGATCAAGCAAATAAATGGAGTATAAATGAAAATTTCTCCATTCCTGGCTTTCGTGGGTCTGATGGCTTACGGAACACCACTCGCAGCCAAAAATATCAGCTGGGACGAAGCAATCGACCTCGTGGATAAGAAGGCTTCAGCCTATTATGAATATGCACAAAGCTTGGGTAGCGGTCCCCCTGGAACGGCCTTGAACGGATTGGACGCTGATCGGCATCGCTGTTCGATCACTGGCCGCATGCTCGGGTTCAAAGAAGAAATAAGGGCCGCTGAGATGCTCAAGGATCCACGGATGTCGCCAGACGCCGACCCAATGAGTCTTATGGCGCATGCGGCAACGTTAGATGCCTGGGTTGCGTCGGCTCGCTATGTACGCAGCTTGTCAAAAACTTCGCGGCAACTCTTATGGAACCTAGAATGTGTGGGTGATTTTAGCATCCCACTGTCAGCACATATTCAAGAACGCGGTACCGCAGACGTTTTCACGATTAGAGACGATACCTTATATGTTTACGCTGATTTTGATGACAATTTTTCCCAAAAATTTGAGATTGCTCTCAGTGAAAATGAACACATAAAGAGCGTCGCAATTGCTGGTATGGGCGACAGCGTCGAAGCAGCAATGCGTTCTGGCAGAATTATTCGAGAAAAAAAACTCAAAACAATTCTGATAGGTCCATGCATTTCTGCTTGTCCTTTTGTTTTCGCGGGTGGACTAGAGAGGATAAAGTTCTCAGGCCCCAAACTGAAACTTGGATTTCACAAGATATTCAAAAATCGAAAAGAAATTCCTGTTTACGATCGTTTGTATCATCAAGCAGGCATTTACCTTGAGAAGATGGATATCAGAGCCAATATCGTGATTTCCTGGATGCTAGCTGCGCCGAAAGAAAAAATACGCACCCCCTCAGACAACGAGCTTATTGACGCAAAAATATTTACATGGCTCTCTGCGGGTTGATCCGGGTGAAGTCGAGTTTTCCGGCGATGAGGAAGAGTACGGTGCGCATGGTGGCGAACCGGGTGTAGCCGCGGGCCTTGCGTTTGGCGGCCTGAAACAGGCCATTGAGCGCCTCGATGAAGCCGTTGGTCTGGCGGGTCTGGGTCCAGGCGACGATGCCGTCGAAGTGCCTACGGATCATCCTGGCGACGTCTTTCATCGGCTCGACCTTGGAACGCAGGACGTTGGTGCACCACTGCTTGAGCATGGCGGAGACGACGTTGATCTGCTTGCGCTCGAGGATGTCGCGCAAATTCTCACGGTAGAGCCAGGCGCGCGGCGTGCGTTTGGTGGCGACCTGAGCGATCAACGCGTCAAGGTCGGCGCGGCCCTCGTCAGTCAGCCGGTCGCGGTCTTTGAGCAGCTTCCAGCGCAGCCCCTTGAGGCTCGGATCGGTTCGCTGCTCGATGCGCCTGGTCTGATCGACGGCGGCGGACGCATGGGCGACGACGTGGAATTTGTCGAAGGTGATGCGCGCGTTGGGCAACTGCCTGGCCACGCCCTTGATGAAGGCCGGCGACATGTCGATGCTCACCGAGCGGACCTGCTCGGGCATGGCTTTGTGCTCGGCCAGGTATTCGGCGAAGTGGGTGATGGTTTTGGCGTCCTTGCCTTCGGTGACGAACACCACCTTGCGCTCATCCATATCGGCGGCGATGGTCAGGTAGTTGTGGCCGCGCCGGCAGGAGGTCTCGTCGATCGCCACCGCCGTCACCGTCGACAGATCGGCCTCGGCCAAGGCGAGATCGACATAGCGCGAACAGATCGCATGGACGCGATGCCAAGACAGGCCGACCAGCTTGGCCACGGCGGCAAAGGTCATCTGCCGGGCCATG
>ABHC01000050.1 GCA_000171835.1 alpha proteobacterium BAL199
GTTGCTGGTATATCCCGTCCCGAGAGCACGCAGCCTGGAGCACACTTGCGGCCTGTGCGGCGGCTTTGCTCCGCGCGCCCTGGAGCCGGTCCAGTTTGCCCTCGGATGCAATTGGTTACCCATACGGGTGAGGGCCGCATAGAGCGGCCCTCGGTTCGAACGGATGCGGTTCCTGGCTATCGAAAGTTCAGCACTCTAGCCTGATCGACCCAGTCGGCCGGGAGGTCGACTTGCTTCAGCGATTGCAACGTCATCTGCACCGGCTGGCGACCTTCCAGGATGGTCTCGACGATCGTGGGTGACAGGAAGGCGAAGTCGATGTGCTGGGACACGTAGCGCATCGTCACACCCTCGCGCTGGGCAATCTCAGATATCGAGGGCGCAGTGCCGGTGACGATCTCCTCGAACCATGCCCGCCCGCGGGCGATGGCCTTCACCAGTGTCGGATCGATCATCCGGCCGTCGGTGTGGTCGGCCGCGATCACCAACTTCATTTCCACGCCGCGGCGCCGGATCTCCATCGGAACATCGACGATTACCTTCGCGTCGAGATCGCCATGCTGCGGTAGGTCCAGCGCCTTGCGAAGCTGCGCCGTTCCCATGGACAGGGTCAGCCGGTCCGGATGCAGCGTGACGGTGAGGTCCAAATCCAGCAGCAAGGTCCGATCGATCCGCTCGACCAGTGCGGCGGCCAGTGTGATCGCTTGGCGGTTCTCCAGCGCCCCGGTCAACACCAGTTCAGCGGTGAGTCGGCCAGCATCTGTGAGGAAGGATTCGATGGCGCGTTTGACGGCCCCCTCGATCTCGATAGCGGGGACACGCCAACCCGGCTGCGACGTTCCGTGCTGAACAATGTCGCGCGATACGTAGTAGCGGTAACGCCGGCCCTGCTTGTTGGCGTGGCTGGGTGTTAGTGGTGCGCCATCGGCATCGACGATCATGCCAGCCAGCAGGCTCGGATACCGCGCGGTGGGCCGACCCCTTTGCCGACGGGCTTGCCGGCCTAGCTGCTGCTGCACCCGGTCCCAGCACTCCGCGTCGATGATGGCGTCGTGCTCGCCGTCGTGGATTTCGCCCTTGTGGGCGATGCGGCCAGCGTAGATCGGGTTGCAGAGCAGCTTGTAGAGATGACCTCGGGTGATCGCGATGCCACCGGTGTGCTTGCCCGATGCCCAGCTACGCTGCTTGGTTCGGTAACCGCGCCGATCCGCCTCGGCCTTGACCAGCGCGACCGTACCGAGGTCCTCATACAGTTGGAACAGCGCCCGGACGACGGCGGCCTCTTCATCGACGACCACCAGCTTACGCTCCCGCACCTCGTAGCCGAGCGGGACGAACCCGCCCATCCACATGCCCTTCTTCTTGGACGCTGCGATCTTGTCGCGGATGCGCTCGCCGGTGACCTCACGCTCGAACTGCGCGAACGACAGCAGCACGTTCAGCGTCAGACGGCCCATGGACGTGGTCGTGTTGAACTGCTGGGTCACCGATACGAACGACACGCCCTTGCCGTCGAAGGCCTCCACGATCCTGGCAAAGTCGGTGAGGGTGCGGGTCAGGCGGTCGACCTTGTAGACGACCACCACATCGATTTTTCCCAGCGCGATGTCGGCGAGCAGTTGCCGCAGGGCCGGGCGCTCCATGGTGCCGCCGGAGAAGCCACCATCGTCATAGCGACTCAACAACACCATCCAGCCTTCGTGCTTCTGGCTGGTGACATAGGCCTCACAGGCCTCACGCTGCGCGTCGAGCGAGTTGAACTCCTGCTCAAGGCCTTCTTCGGAGGATTTGCGGGTGTAGATCGCGCACCGGATGGATCCTGGCTTTACGGCCATATCAGCCCTCCCGCAGGCCGAAGAAGCCGGGGCCGTTCCGTCGGGTGCCGGTGATCTCGCGGGCGATCGCCGACAGCGACGCGTAAGCCCGGCCGTCCCATTGGAAGCGACCGTCCTCGTCGAGGGCGACCTCGATTGACCGACCGCGCCACTCCCGCACGAACCGGGCCCCAGGCTTGATGGCGGTGCTGCGGGTCAGCGACCGCTGTACCGCCTCCGGCCCGGACTTGGCGGCACTCGCCAGCTTGCGCAGCGTCGTCCTGGCTTTGGCTGACAACGCACCGAGTGCCTGCTCCTGCCATCGGTAGGCAATGGCCTTCACCAGAAGCTGTTGGCTGATGCGTGCGGGTGGCAGCCGACCGTAGCAGTCGGTCCAGGCCGCTGTCAGAGCGGCCCGGTCCAGGGAGTCGAGGCGCGCCAAGCGCGCCTCGATCCGTTCGGACTGTGATGTCGCCATGCTCAGGCTCCGCGTTTTGCGATGCGGTAGGCTTTGCGGTCGTCGACATCGGTGATTCGGGCGTCGATGCCGCGCTGACGCAGGCGGCTGATGGCGGCGCGGATCGTGTGCGGCTGCCACACGGTCAGGGCGGCCAACTCCGCCATCGTCGCTCCGGTGGGCTGGGCGATCGCGTGAGCGATGGCGCCGAGCTTGCCGCTGATTGGCTGGGTTGCTTCTGTTCGCGTCCGATCGGCCAGGACCGGTTCTACTTGGGGCTGGACCGCGTCCTGAGAGGCCGGCCGTTTCGGCGTACGGCGTTTGCCGGCAGCCTTGGTGGGGGACTTCTTGGGTTTGTCGGTCGCGGGTTTGTTGGTCTTTGCGGTGGTACGGGCCATGTTCGGGTCTCCGACGCGGTGCCGCGGCGATCGCGGCACTTCCACCGACGCAAGCTCGGAGAACTCCGAGCGGTTGGCGACCGCGGCCGGGCTGGTGTGCGTGAGCCTGACCGTGGTTCGACTACCGCTTCGTTCGGTTCACAAGTCGAGTGGCAATCACCACGAGTAGTCGTCTTCGCGGGGAACGCTGAACGGAGCAACGCTTGGTATCTGGACTCGTGTTGTGACCCAGCCCAGGAACTGCGACACGCTGTCGACCTGATCGTCGTGACGCCCGAACGGGAAGGCCGCCAGTTCGGAGCGCAGGTCGTCCAACCACGGGGCCGTGGTCGGTAGCTTCACCCGGCCGGCTTCGATATAGGTTGTTTGGGCGCCCATGCGTTCGGCCTTCGAGCCAACCGGGCGAATGGCGATCGGGCGCACGTCGGTGTCGGAACGCAGCTGCTGGATCAGCGCCTGGCCGGACCCGGCCTCCTCGATCAGGACCGTGTCGGCTTTGAAGCGAGCCTTCAACTCCACCACGCGACGCTTCATCGTCGGAAAATCAGCGCGCTCACGGTGGACATCGATCAGGTAGTAGTCGGTACCGCGCACGGCCCAGGTCATGCCGACCGACCAGTCGGAGCCGTCATGAGCGGTCATCGCGGTATCCCACGACTGCACGATGCTGTCGTCGTAGGCGGTGCCGGTCGGCACCGTGTCGTAGGTTTGGAACCAGTCCATGTGTATCAGGTTGCCGCGCTCGGGCACCGGCGCCTGCTGATATTGCGCTTCGAAGTGGTAGCTGCCCATATCGGCGCGGACACGGTCCAACACCTCCAGCGACTCGCGCCGAGGGTCCAAGGGCTCCCCGACCCGCCGTCCGACGATCCGACCGTCGGCGAGTGTGAACGCCTCATCCTCGGTCGCGATCGCCGGGAGCGACAGAAGCGTCCACCCCGCCTTTTCCAACAGGTAGCCGGTCAGATCGTCGACGTGGACGCGCTGCATGACCACGATCACGGCCCCGTCGGTCTTATCATCCAGGCGCGACAGCAGGGTTCCGGTGAACCATTCGATGACGGCTTTGCGCTTGACCGGCGACAAGGCATCAGTCGGCTTGATCGGGTCATCGACGATCAGGCACATGCCGCCGCGTCCGGTCAGCGTACCGCCGAGCGATGAGCTCAGCCGATAGCCGCCGGCAGTAGTCTCAAAATCGCCCTCGGCGGTCTTGAGCGGGTTCATGCGCGTACGCGGGAATGCCTGGCTATACCAGTCGCTGCCCATGATCCGCCGGCAATCGCGGGCGAGCTTCAGCGCCAGATCTGCACCGTAACTGGCGCAGATGATTCGGCTCGTGGGGGTATGACCCAACATCCACGCCACGAACGCCACCGACACGGCGGTCGATTTGAGCGACCGCGGCGGCAGGTTGATGATCAGCCGCTTGGTTCGGCCCTCCCATACGTCCGTCAACCTGTCGGCCAGGAGGTCGATATGCCAGTTCGTGTGATAGTCGATGCCGGGTGCGACCACACCGAATGACCGGGCAATGAAGCTCGACAGGTCTTCGCGCAAAAAAGCGTTCAGAACCGCTCGGCGCGGACGAAGGTTTGATGCCATTGACGCCTACTTCGGTCCACGGTTGAGGGCGCGTGCGATGATCTGCACTTCGTCGTTCGTCAGCACATCGTCATTGGTGACGTCGGGGTTCTCCTGGTTGGTACGGAGCATCTCCAGAACCGCCAGTGCCGCCCGAACGTTCCCCTTCATCGCCTGACCGTTGAGTGCCATCAGAGCCATCAGCCATTTCGGGACTTCACGCTCCTTGCCACCCTCGCGAACCACTACCCGGCGATTCAATTCCTCCAGAATCGCGGTGCGCAGATTGCGCTTGCCCTTCGGACGGCCCTTGGGGTTGCCGGACTGACCCGGCTTGAACCGAGTGTGGTCGGGCGGCTTGCCGTAGCCGATGTCGTAGTCGGACTTCTTCTTGGTCATTTCTGAGACTCCAATCTGCTGTGGGTTGGACTGAAGCAATCCGTTCTGTTCGCGTGTGGGCCTTCAGCTCCGAGTGCCCGACACCTCGTCGAAGGTCTGACCGGTGTCGGCGAGCCGGGCGTCACCGCCGGTCGCGCGCTGCCAGCGGCGGATCGACAAGTCGACGTAGCGACCCTCCAGTTCGATCAGACGCGCTTTGCGGCTGCTGCGTTCGGCCGCCAGCATGGTCGTTCCCGATCCGCCGAACGGATCGAGCACCAGGTCGCCAGCCTTGGTGACGTCGAGGATCGCGTCGGTGACCAGCTCGATCGGTTTCGGGGTCGGGTGGTCCGCGCTCTGGCGCCGCAGCTCGCCGCCCAGCGATGACGCCCCCGGGTAGCCCCACACGTTGCTCCGGTTGCGGCCGAACCGGCCGAGCTGCACGTTGTTGCGGTGGCGCGCTTTGCCGGCCCGGAACACACAGATCAACTCGTGCTGCGAGCGGTACAGCGAGCCCATGCCGCCTATGCCCTTGTCCCATACACACAGGTTCAGCAGGGCGTCGTAGACCGAGGTGCCGACGCTCAAGAGGTCCTGGATGTGCCGCCAGTCCATGCACACGTCGTGGACCGCACCGGCGCGGCTGTAGCGAGCCGCCAGGCCGAGCGCGTCACTTAGGAATGTCCGGAACGCCTCGGGACTCATCTCACCCGAGGCCATCGCGAACTCGGCGTGACGCCCGGTGCTGGAGACGTTGCCGGCGATCGCCACGTTGTACGGCGGATCGGCGAACATCATCGCGGCACGCTCATCGCCAAGCAGAGTGTAGTAGGCCGCCGCGTCGCGCGCGTCGCCGCACATGATCCGGTGTTCGCCGAGCAGCCAGAGGTCACCGGTCTGCGTCACCGCCGCGGCCGGAGGATGATCGGTTGCTGCAATATCCGGCGACTGTTCGGTATCGGCCGGACCCAGTAACAACAGGTCCAACTCGGGGTCCTCGAACCCGACCACCGTCAGATCGAAGCGGCTGTCGAGTTCCAGCACCGCACCCAGTTCGAGGCGCAGAAGCTCGGGGTCCCACCCGGCCAGTTCAGCGGTCTTGTTGTCCGCGAGCGCGTAGGCCCGACACTGAGCTTCCGTAAGGCCATCCAGACGCAGGGTCGGGACCGTGCCCAGGCCGAGGGCCTTGGCTGCACGCACCCGGCCGTGGCCGGCTACGATCCGGTCGTCACGGTCGATCAACACCGGCGTTATGAACCCGAACTGCTCCAGGCTCCGCTTGATTTTACGGATCTGTGCCGGTGAGTGAGTCCTGGCGTTGGTCGGGTTGACCGACACCTCGTCGATCGGGCGGTGGACCACCGCGGCATCACTCCAGGGGGCGGGTGGTCTCTGTTCAGTGGGGGGCGTGTGGTTCATATAAGGCCTCATTTAGGGTTTTATTTGTGTGCGATGACAACTGAAATCATGAGTACAAATGGCGAGTTAGTTGGGTCCGCGCAGGCGGGGTTCGGCCTCTCCAAGAAACCTCTGAACACGAATCGCCATCAGCGACAACTCAAGTACAAACGTCGCCGGAAATGACAACGCAGTATTCCGGAGCTCTTGGCCCAGCAAATCTGCGCCGTAGCAAACCTTCGGCGAAAAGATCATTAGTTTTCTGGGGTCTTGAGTAGGGTAGATTTCTTTGAGCTCCACACTATTGACGATCAGATACACACCGGTGTCAGCGTATTCGACGCCCTCATACTTGTAAGTCGGAGCGTTCGGACGATCCGTAGGCAGGGGCCGTTGGCGGGGAACTGGCGGGCTGTCCTGAATATTGGCCCAGATGTCCTTCAAAAAGTCTCGGATGTACTGAAGTAGCATCACGACTTCCGCCTGCTTGAACCCGGCGTTGAGCGTGAGCAGTCCGACTCCGAGGCAAAACACGTCGAACTCGGTGAACCGAACCTCGTGGCCGCGGCCTTCTGGCGCTGTATCCGCAAACGCCATCGCCCGTTCGTTCTTGGTACCCTCCGCCCGGTCGATCTCGAGAAGACGTTTGATGCGGGTCCGGAACACCGGGGGCGGCATTCGGCCCACATGGTCACGGCTCAGGTAGCGCCAGAGTGCTTCCTCAGCCTGATTGCGTTTGAAGGTCGATCCCGGCTCCAACATAAAGCCTTAATAAGGGTTCTATGCGCTCTTAGCAATATTCCTTGTCGGCATCCAGTATGAGGAATGGGGCTCATGTTGCGCAAATGATATCCGCGAAGCGCTCTATCTGGGTGTTGGCTGTCCTTCAACCAAGATCGCTCATAACCTGCTGGATAGCCTCGACCACGGCGATGTCACGGGTTCGGCCCGTCAAGGATGTGGTCTGGGCGATGAGCGGTTTGGCGTCCTCGAGGCTGACCCATTGGGTCTGGTTGGTCTCCCATCCGAAGGCGCCCTGCTCGCCGACTGCGGCCATCAAAAAGAACACCGTGCTCGTGGTATCGCCCTTGAACACGCCCGGAACCAGGCCGGTGATCCTCGCTGTGTAGCCGGTCTCCTCAAGGACCTCGCGCAAGGCGGCCTGCTGGGGTGTTTCTCCGGGGTCGACGCGTCCTTTGGGAAACGTCCACACATAGCCACCGAAGTGGTTGGCTGGCTCGCGCAACAACACCCGCCCGTCCGCGTCGATCAGACAGCCGCCATAGGCGCTTGCGTGCGGAACCTGCATGTCGGTCATTGGTCAATCCAGATCAGCTTCAGAAAATGGCTCGTGGAACTCGGGCATCGCATAGAGCAAGGCTTCGGCGAGTTGGGCCAGGTCGTCCGGCCAGTAGACCATGGGGCGGGGTTGCCCAGCGCTAAGCTGTCGGTCAGGCCGGCAGGCCAGGACCGGCAGAACCCAGCGCTCTGGTATTCCCGACAGGCCATAGGCGGCGCCGAACAGTGCACCGGCGATCGCTCCGTTGGTGTTGGTATCGCCTCCTGCGCCCGCCGAGCTTTGTTAGGCCAGCTGTCACGTCATTTAATCGGTTGGACTCTGCGGCGAACCGGGTGTTTGCGCGTTGGCCCGATGTGGTCGCAGCTGTACCGGAGCGTGATCGAGAGGCGCTGGTCCAACTGGTTCGGGGCAGGCTGCAGGCCAATCGTTGGGAAGGGACGAAACTGTCGAGCGTCACGCGAGCCGCACGTGTGGCTTTTGATGCCGATTTCCGTGAACGAAAGGATTTGGAAGAGCTCAGGGCGTTTTATGTCGCAGAAACCCGGGGCTCGACCCGAGCGGGCTTCCTGAGTGCGATGATGTCCGTCTATTTGTCGAGCTACTATCCTGACGCGCCGCATACACGGGAGTTGGCCAAGGCGCTATCAGCATCGCGCGATCGACTGGGGGCAAAATGGCAAAACCTGCTGAGGCATCTTCCGAAGCTGCTTGATCCGAAACAAGGTCATCGTCAGGTCGCACAAATGATGCGTGCGATGGACGATGCCTGGGCCGGCCTCAGGGCGATCGGTGTGCAAAGCCCTCATGCGCCTGGTTTGATGGATCATGCCCACCTTGCCTATCTGCAGGAGGTCGCACCCAAACTTACCACTCGAGACGGAATCGACCTTTTGTTCGACTGGCTGAAACCGGACGGCCATGATGCCCGTATGTCTGGCTCTGCCGAAGCCATCGAGGCACTTTTAAGGCCTTGGACTAAGCTTTCTCCACCGACGGATCTCCAGCGGCACCTCGTTGAGGGAATGGTATCGCTATACGGTGACCCTCGGATTCGTCGTGGTGCTCCATGGGGTGGCGTCGAACAACCGCTCATGGCGGTTCTCATGCGTTGGTTGACCGAAGAGAACATACGCTTCTTCCTAGACGTGGTTTCCGCTGTAGAAGAGAGCCACATGTGGGCCCCACGTCGGGAGTTCTGGCTGGGCCTTCATGAACAAAAGATGATTGACAAGGCGTGGGTTGCATTTAGTCCGATTGCGGCACGGACAGGAAACGAACTTCGTGCAAGAACAAAAGATAGATCTGGTCTAAGTTTTGGCCATCAAGTCGCTGGTGGAAGTCGATCCAATACGTCTTTGCTTATTTTGCATATTGGAAACTGCATTGTAATTGAAGGATCTCATAGTTATAAAGTACATGTATTCAAATTATCAGATAAAAATGCTCCAGAACTGTATAAAAACAGATATGATTGTGAATCAATTCGTCTTAAATCTGGGTCAAAAACCGTAGTGCACAATGGTAGTTGGCAATTAAAAGTGATGAATTTAATAGGGTACATGTCGTGAATTTTGATATTGTTGTTGAAGAAGATGTAATTTTACTTCGTGTTCGCGAAGATCGACGTGGGTTGCTGAGTCGCATTATGACACGCGGCGCGCCGCGAAACTTAGACAGACTCACTCCGGAAGACAAATCGTTGACGTTTGCGCTTGCCGATCTGCGTGCGCTTGGAGATGCCCATCCGGGGGCTCTGGAGATCACGGGTGATACAATTCGTATGCACCATGCTCTGGCAGCAAAGCTCGATTCTCAGGCTGCTGAAGCGATTGGGTTGCCGCCGTTGGTGGATCTGGTGTTCCGCACCGATGTCGAAGGCGCTCTCGGCACGCCCTCGTTTCGAATCTATCACGAATGGGTGAAGAATGGCCGAAAGCAGCTCCCCTCGAGGGTCGGGGCGATCCTGAACCGGGAATCGCCGAACACCACGGCGTCCCGGCTGTTCTCGTGGACGAAGAAATAGAATATCCCGTAGTGCTCGCAGAGCCTGGAGATGAAGGCGAAATCGCTCTCGTCGTATTGCACGATATAGTCGCGCATCGGATAGGCGTGGGTCAGCCGCAGCTCGAAATCATTCAGGCCGAGCCGCCCTGACAGTTTGGCGGCCGGCACCCCGTGGAGGGCGGCGGCTGTCAGTTCGTCGTTCAGGACCTCGCGGACCGACATCTCGGCCGTGGTGCCGTGGATCTGATTCTGCCGGGTCAATGCCAGCTTATGCAGGCGCGGTACAAGGACCGCCCGGTAGATGTAGTCGCCCTGGGGGGTAATGCCCTGCAGCTCGAGCCGCTCGACCATCCCGTGGATCTTGCGGGACTGGCCGAGCCGGCCCACGGTCAGGCTGGCGCTCTGGCCGACGATCCTTCCGGTTGCCAGGTCGGCATTGCCGGACACCGTCTCAATCTCGAAGCGGAATAACTCGGAGATTGCCTCGCGCCCGCGCGTCCTGAACACCGTGAAGGTGTCGGGTTCTTGCCCGTCCACGGAGAATTCCAGGCTCTGAGCGTAGGCATCAGACATCAGCCCTCTCCTTGTGGTACAGGACTGCGGGAACATTTTTCGTTTCAGCCATCGATTATGGCTGCATACAGCGTAGAGCGATAGTTATCAGCGGGATCGGCGATGGATGCGGACGCTCGATCTCTTGTGCACAAAAAGGCCGTTTCAGACCCAGATCCGCTATACAGTGACGTCTGCGGCGGTAACCTTTGCTTCTACGGTTCCGACGGAAGCTTGAACAGCTTTCTGGTCCACCACGGCGGCTGCGGTTTCAAGTTTGGTCGCTGCGGCCTTGATATCGGCAAGGACAGTCGTCTTTACCTTAGTCGAATTGACTTTGATTTCGGGGCCGATCACGAAGGTGGTCTTTCCGGCTAAGGCATAGTCAAATACAAATCCAAGACGAAGCATGATGTCCAAGGCCAATCGAATATCGATCTTCAAGAGCCCGGTGATATCGGTTTTGGCGCCCAGCGTGACTCCTATGGCGCTGCCAAGGGTCATCGAGACGGTGCTGCCCATCATGAAAGACGCAGTGCTGCCCCACGTCTCGGTCACCTTCGTACCGTTGGTCTTGGTGATGCTGTTGCCGGAGGTCGTTGCCGAGGCGTTCCCCGTGACGTTTTGTGTGAAGTTGCCGGATGCCGTGATCACGATGTTGCCTGCCGGCGCGTTGGCGGGTGACGAGTTGTCGGTGATTGCGCCGGTAGTGGCCTGGATGGCGACGCCGTTTGCGATGACCTGATATTGCCCCTTGCTGACGGCGTTGTGAGTGGCGGCACTCATCCGTCGTTTGCCGACGACATAGTCGAGGCGATCGACACCGACCTGAGCGTAGCTCGACCCGGCAATTAGTGAACATTGGTCTCCGGCAGTGTACTCGAACAATCCACCAGCGCCGGCCGCGCCACCGCCGGTCATGTCGGACATGCCGGGTTTTCGGGTGCTTTCTATAGTGTCGGTTGGCTTTGCGCCCAGCCGCCAGTAGCTGTCGGTGCCGGCCGACACGCGCAGGCGCGCGTGGGGTGATGACGAGCTGATAGCGGTCTGAGTCTCGGCCTCTGCGCGTTGAGCCTTGAGCGGTTGCGTGATGGACCGGTCGAAGTCGGAAACCGGCGCGTCGTCTCCTTCCAACGCGCGCTGTGGTGCCAGCGTGACGCCCGTCGCGCCGCTGCCGCCAGGACTGCTGGAGGCCGGCCCGTCGTCGATCTCGAACACTGTGCCGCTGGTGGTCCGAATGCGGTTCTTGGTGTTGTTGAGGGCGTTCACCACGCTGGAGTATTGATCATTCTGCACGGCGCCAACGATGATCGGCCGGTCCGGGTCGCCGTTGACGCACGCCATGACCACCTCGGTGCCCTTCAGCAGCGGGAAGTGCATGCCGGTGTTGGCGCCGCCGTAGGGCTCGGCCTTGCGCATGTAGCGCGACGCCTGGCCGGCGGCCTCACCGCGTTGGTCAAACTGCTGGCGGATCTTGTAGCGACCGGCCGGACCGATCTCGGCGCGCAGACCATCTCCGACAGCGTCGACCACGGCGTTTGTCAAACCCGTGATCTTCGGCCGTGGGGTAACGCGGGCAGGCCTATATTCCACGGTCTTCGGTTGGCATTCGAAGCGGTTGCGATACGAGATCTGGTGGTCCGCTCCGGTGAAGTCGGCAATGCCGGGTGTCGCCTGGGTCGCTTCATGCTCGATCCAGGTGACTAGGTAGCTGGCATTAAAGTCGTTGCGGAAGTGGTTGTTCAGATCGAACACCGAGCCGGCTGTCAGTTGCACACTGTCACTGGCGCCCTGAAATACCCGTTTGCGGCAGGCCAGTTCTTGGGCTCGAATCCGGGCCAGATCACGGCCCTCCTGTGGGGTTCGGAAATGGGCGCCGTATTCCACGACCACCCCGTGGCCATTGGTATCGACCAATTCGTCGACCTCGAGCGTCAGGTTGGGCATCCGGTAGTTGTAGTCGCGCAGACACACCTGGGCAGGCACCAGGCTGTTGCGACTGACGAACCGAAACACGCCGGCCGATTGCGTGTTGGTGAGACCGCTGCGCGGTCGGTAGGCTATCTCACCTGGCTCACCAATCGTCGGGAAGGTGATCCGGGAATCACTGAACACCACGGAGTCCCTATCGTTCTCGTGGGCGAAGAAATAGAAAATCCCGTAGTGCTCACAAAGACGCGAAATGAAGGCGAAGTCGCTCTCGTCGTACTGCACGGTGTAGTCGCGCTTCGGGTAGGATCGGGTCAGTCGCAGCTCGAAGTCGTTCAAGCCAAGCCGTCCGGAAACTTTCGCTGCAGGCGCCCCCTTCAAGTCGGAGGCGGTCAACTGGACGTTTAGAATCTCACGAACCGACATCTCGGCCGTCGTGCCGTGGATCTGATTCTGTCGTGTCAACGTCAGCAACTGCAGGCGTGGCACCAGAACCAGTTGGTAGATGTATTGGCCCTGTGGCGTGATGTCGTGCAGCTCGAACTGCTGGACCATGCCGTAGATCTTGCGAGACCACTGGAGGCGTCCCACGGTGAGGCAGGCTTTCTCACCGATGATCGCATCGGCATCCAGGTATTCGTTGCCGGACACGGCCTCGATCTCGAAGCGAAACAGTTCCGAGATGGCTTCGCGGCCGCGCATTCGGAACACGGAGAAGGTGTCGGGTGCCTGACCGTCTACGGTGAATTCCAGGAGCTGAACGAGGGTGTCGGCCATCAGCCTTCTCCTTGCTGTAGTCCAACTACCAGGCCAATGGTTGTGTCGCTCAGCGATTATGGCGAGAAGCGACTTCGAGCGATAGTTGTCCGTCGGATCGACA
>ABHC01000049.1 GCA_000171835.1 alpha proteobacterium BAL199
GGGCCGAGAGCGCGACGATGGCGATGGCCAGCACCAGGCCGGGGACCGACAGGAACACGTCGGTCACCCGCATGATGATCTCCTGCACCGGACCGCCGACGAACCCGGCGATCATGCCCAGGGGAATGCCGATCAGCATCGCCACCCCGGTCACGATGCAGGCGATCTGCAGGGTGACCCGGGTGCCGAGCACGACCCGGGTGAACACGTCGTTGCCGACCTCGTCGGTGCCGAACCAGTGCACCGCGTCCGGTGGCTGCAGTTTGTTGTCCAGGTTGATCGACCCGGTGGCATCGTCGGGAAACGGCACGATCCAGGGGCCGATCGCCGCCGTCACCAGGAACAGCAGCACGATCGCCAGGCCCAGCATCGCCGAGCCGTTGCGCGCGAAGGTCCGGGCGTAGAGCCGCAGCGCCCGGATCGTGCCGGCATGCCGTTCGGCGAAGCCGATCGACTCCAGATCCAGTTCCTGAGACCGCACAGCCATCGCCACTACACCTGTGTCCTCACCCTCGGATCGAGGATGCCGTAGATGAGATCGATCACGAAATTTGTCATCATGAAGAAGAAGCCGAGCACGATGGTGGCACCCATGATCGGTTCGAAGTCGGAGCTGATGGCCGCCTGCACCGCGTACAGCCCGATGCCAGGCCAGTCGAACACCGTCTCGACCAGCACCGTCCCGCCCAGCATCCAGCCGAACCGCAGCCCGATCATCGCCATGGTCGGCAGCATCGCGTTCTTCAGCGCATAGAGCGCGACGATGCGGAAGGTCGACAGGCCGTGGGCGCGGGCGTTGACGATGTAGTCCTGCTTGAGGGTCTCCAGCATTTCGGCGCGGTTGACCCGGATGATCGACGCCAGCGCCGGCAGACACAGCGCGACCGACGGCAGCACGATGTGATGCAGGCCCTCGGCGAAGGTTCCGAACTGGCCGCGCAGCAGCGAGTCGACGAGCAGCAGATGGGTGATGGCCTCGGGTGGGTCGGTCATCATCTCGATGCGGCCGCCGAGCGGGAACCAGCCGAGATGCAGCGCGAAGTAAAGCTGCGCCATCAGCCCGAGCCAGAACATCGGCATGGCGACGCCGGACACCGTCAGGATGCGGATGATATGGTCGGTCGCCCGGTTCTGGTTGACCGCCGCGATCACCCCCAATGGCACCCCGAGCGCCACCGCGATCAGGATCGAGAAGGCGACCAGTTCGACCGTGTTCGGAAAATAGCTCACCAGGTCGTCCCAGACCTGGCGCGTAGTGTGGATCGACTTGCCCCAGTTGCCGGTCAGCAGCCGTTGCAGGTAGATCGCGAACTGTTCGTAGAGCGGCCGGTCGAGGCCGTATTCGACCCGGTAGCGTTCGATCATCGCGACGTTCGCGTCCGGACCGGCGGCGAGGGCGGCCGGATCCGACGGTGCGATGTGCGAGATCGTGAAGGTGATCAGCAGCAGACCCAGCAGCATGAACACCATCAGCACCGCACGCCTGAGCGTGAAGCGAAGCATCTACGGCGACCTCGACGTTTGCGGTTGCGCGGTATCCGTCACCAGGCGCCAGGGCTTTGCCGCCCGGCGTCTGGTGACGGCGGGGCGGGGAATGTCGGTCCCGCCCCGCCGACGACCGGTCACTCGATGTAGAGCGGGTAGAAGTCGACCTCTTCGGTCATGCGGACCGGGCTGTACGCATAGCCCTTGACCCAGTCGCGGTAGGCGATGCGCCGCTCGCGCATCATCCCGAAGATCTCCGGCTGCAGGTCGACGATCCGCTTCTGGATCGCCGCATAGATCGGCTCACGCTTCTCCCACTCGGTGGTGAAGCGGGCGTCCTCGATCATCTTGGTGAGCTCGGGGTCGTCCAGGTAGTGCACCCCGTAGTAGGCGCCCTGGCTGGACGGATGGTACTGGATCGCCACCGCGTCGGGGTCGATCGACACCGGGGTCGCGAAGATCGCGATCATGTCCGGCGAGGTCTCGACCTTGGAGCCGCGGGCCACCATGTTCGCCCAGGTCAGCGGCACCATCTTTACCGTGATGTTGAGGTCCTTGAGGCTGTCGATCAGGATCAGCCCCATCAGCCGCTCTTCCTCGAGTCCCTGCACATAGACGTATTCGAGCTCGATGCCGCCGTTCGGATGCTGCGACTTGGCCAGGTACTCCTTGGCCTTCGCCATGTCCTTGCGCGGCATGCCGGGCACGTCGATCTTGCCGAGGATCGCGTCGGTGAACGGGCTGGTCTGCAGCACCGCCCGGCCGTTGTAGATCTTGACCAGTCCCTCGTAGTCGAAGGCGTAGGCGACCGCCTTGCGCAGGTTCAGGTCCGAGGTGAGCTTGCCCTGGGTGTTGAACTTGATCCCGAAGGCGGTCAGCGCCGGCTGGGTCGAGGTGACGATCCCCTTGGCCTTCGCCACCTGGTCGAACTCGTCCGGGCTGAGGCCGGTCACCAGATCGGCTTCGCCGCGCATCAGGGCGGCGCGCTGTGCCGAGGATTCCCGGATCAGCTTGTAGATGATGCCGCCGAGCTTGCCCTGGTGGCCGCGCCAGTAGTCGTCGACCCGCGAGAGTTCGTAGAGCGTCCCCTGCTCGACCCGGGCCAGCTTGAACGGACCGGAGCCGGCCTCGTTCTCCACCAGCCACTTCTGCCCGAGATCGCCGTCGACCTCGTTGGCCATGACCTGCTTGGGGTTCATGATGTACCACCACGGCACGAACGAGGTGAACGGCGCGAACGGCCGGTCCAGCGTGAAGCTGACCGTGCTCGGGTCCACGACCTTGATGTTCTCGGCCTTCAGGAAGGTATTCAGCATCCAGGCCGGGCCCTTGCCGAGCGTCAGCGTCCGCTCGAACGACCAGCGGACCGCCTCGGCGTCGACCGGATCACCGTTGTGGAACTTCGCGTTCTTCACCAGGTGGAAGGTGTAGGTCAGCCCGTCGGCGCTCACGTCGAAGCTCTCGGCGAGCCACGGCACGATGCGCGGCGGCGTGTCGACATACTTCAGCAGCCCGTCGTACATCGCCTGCTGCATGGTCCGGATCGAGGCGTCGTACTTGACGCTCGGGTCCATCGTCGGCACCGCCTGGCGCTGGGCCGACACCAGGATCTTCTCGCCATCCCTGCGCTCGAAGGCGTCGGCTGGCACCGACGCTGTCACGAAACATGCCGCCATCACGCCGGCGGCCAGGCCCATCTTGATGAGTTCGTTCATTGGAAACCCCCAGTTCTCCGTTATCCGCCGTGGGCTCGTGGCGATCATTACGGGTCTTCGCCGGGTATCTCCCAATTCCGTCCGGCGACCGTCAAGGCTGCGCTCTTCGTCGCATCGCACAACCGGAGTCTATGCCCAAAACGGTCACGGAGTCCTATACGCGCCGCCACGTAGCATCCGCGACGCCCGGTTGGGGGCCGGGGCCGGCTAGAATTCGGAGAGGCTGTCCACGGTGCGCACCAGGTCGGTCATGGTGCGGAAGTCCATCTTGCTCATCATGCGGGCGCGATGGATCTCGACCGTCCGGAAACTGATCCCCAGTCGGAACGCGATCTGCTTGTTGGCGAGGCCTTCCGCTACCAGGAACATGATCTCCCGCTCGCGCGCGCTGAGGGTTCGCAGCCGTTCGCTGAGCGCTCCGTCCGACGTGACCGAATCCCTCGGGGCGGCCAGACGGTCCAGCGCCTCGCGGATCGCGCTGGCCACCAACCGGCGCGCCATGACCACCGGCTTGCCGGATCGGGAAGCAGCCTTCCGGCGTTCCTCTTCGCAGTACGTGACCGAGTGCAGGATCAGTACGTCGCAGTCGTCCAGTTCGTCGATCGCCGCGGCCAGCGCCGCATGATCGCCGGGACGCGCGATCGCGGCGCGCACCATCTCCGGCTGTCGCGCCCGATCGCGGACCACCATGTCCCCCTGGCTGTCCAGCGACAGCAGGATGCCGACGCGCAGTCCGGCATCGACGAATGTCTCGATCGTCCGCACGACCACCCGGTCGCAGAAGATCGTCGTCTGCGCCGCCGCCGGAACCGCCCCGAGCAGCGACGACATCAGTACCACCAGGTCGATATCGAGGCCGGCGATCTCCGAGTAGATCTCCTGCATCCGGTCGCTGGTCCAGTCGATCGACATGACGATGTCGCTGCCGTCGCGCAACCGGGTCAGCAACGCCGGCTCGCCGGGACCGGGCGCAATCCGGGCCAGCACGTCGGCGCCGACGCCGTCCAGCACGCCGAACTCGACCGCTTCCATCGGCCGCCCCGTCAGCTCGCAGAGTTCCGGAACCACGTCGGTGCGCGGCGTCTGTCCGAGGGTGACGACGGCGACCCGGGCAATGGCGGACACCGAGCCCGGCTCGGCGCGTCTGGATCTGGTCGCCGTTCCCTGCCCCAAGGACCCACCTCCGATGCCAGGAAACCCGAACCGAAGGCCCGATGTTAGGGACCGGGACGACGGCGATCAAGCGCGCCGCACCCTTGGCCATGCACACATCGCGGAGCGGCGGGTGCGGGTCCCGGATCTCCGCGGCTCTGCCGCGCCGTCCGGGATGAGGTCTTGCGAGGGTCCACCAAACACTCCCTCATCCCGGCCGAAGCAAAGCGAAGAGCCGGGATCGACATACCTCCCACGATACGGGCGATCTCGTATTGGGGGTGATTGACGCCGAGACCTAGTATGCCACCGCCGCCCCGGCGTTCAGGGCGCCTGCGTGGAGAAAGCCGTGTCCGTACCCGTCAGAGTCGAAAGCGCTGTCCCCGCCGAACCGCGGCCGCCGCGCGAACTCACCATCGACGACATCGAGGCGCTGGCCCTCGGCGCCTGGATCCTCGGCACCGGCGGCGGCGGCGACCCGTACCACAAGCTGCTGAACATGCGGGAACTGTACCGCAAGGGCCACACGGTCACCCTGATCGACCCGCATTCGCTGGCCGACGATGCCCGGGTCGCGGTGCTGTCGAACATGGGGGCACCCCTGGTCGGGCAGGAGCGGCTGGCGGACGCCAACTTCGCGGTCAAGCCGGTGCGCACCATGGAACGCTATCTCGGACACCCGTTCGACGCCGTCATGTCGCTGGAGATCGGCGGCGGCAATGGCGTGCACCCGATGATGGTGGGCGCCCTGACCGGCTATCCGGTGGTCGACGCAGACACCATGGGCCGCGCCTACCCCGAGGCCCAGATGACCAGCGTCGCCGTGGCCGGCCTGCAGTGCTTTCCGTTCACGCTCGCCGACATCCGCGACAACGAGGTGATCATCCCGCGGGCCGAAAGCTGGAAGTGGATGGAGCGGATCAGCCGCAAGGCCTGCACCGAGGTCGGGTCGGTAGCGGCCACCTGCAAGGCGCCGCGCACCGGCCGCGAAATCAAGGATCACGGCATCCTCTACACCACCACCAAGGCAATCGACCTCGGGCGGTCAGTGTTCGACGCCCGGGCCCGCCATGCCGACCCGGTGCAGGCGATCCTGGACGCCTGCGCCGGCCAGCTGCTGTTCACCGGCAAGGTGGTCGACGTGGCGCGTCGGGCGACCGAAGGCTTCCTGCGCGGCAAGGCCGAGATCGAGGGCATCGCCGACGACACCGGCGGCCGCTTCACGGTGCATTTCCAGAACGAGTTCTCGGTCGGCTACCGCGACGGTGAGCCGGTGGTGATGACCCCCGACCTGATCTGCGTGGTCGACAGCGTCAGCGGCGACGGCATCGGCACCGACGTGATCCGCTACGGCCAGCGGGTGTCGGTGCTGGCCCTGCCGGGACCGGAAGTGTTCATGAGCGAAAAGGGCCTGGAGGCGGTCGGCCCGCGCGCCTTCGGGTTCGATCTCGACTTCCGCTCGGTGTTCGCCGAGACGGTCTCCGGGGAGGCCGCGCCATGAAGCGCATCGGCATCGATGTCGGCGGCACCAACACCGACGCCGTCCTGGTCGACGGCAGCACCGTGGTGGGGGCGGTCAAGACCGCGACCACCGACGATGTGACCGGCGGCGTGCGCACAGCACTCCGCGATCTCGCCGACCAGGTCGGAGCCGCCATCGCCGCGACCGCCGCGGTGATGATCGGCACCACGCATTTCGTCAATGCCGTGGTCCAGCGCCGCAGCCTCAACCGGGCGGCGGCGCTCAGGATCTGCCTGCCGGCCTGCGCCAGCCTGCCGCCGATGGTCGACTGGCCGCACGATCTCGCCGGCCTGGTCGACGGCGGCAGCTACATGGTCGAAGGCGGCCACGAGTACGACGGCCGCCCGCTGATGCCGCTGGACGAGATGGCGGTCGCCGAGGCCGGCCGGCGGATGCGCGCCGACGGCGTGCGGTCGGCGGCGGTGACCTCGGTGTTCTCGCCGCTCACCAGCGCATTCGAGGACCGCGCCGCCGACATCCTGCAATCCGAGCATCCCGACCTGCGGGTCACGCGTTCGAGCACCCTGGGCCGGATCGGCTTGCTGGAACGCGAGAACGTGACGATCCTCAACGCCTGCCTGCAGGATCTGGCGGAGGAGACGGTCCGCGCATTCGAGACCGCGATCGCCGAGAGCGGCATCGCCGCCCCGCTGTTCATCACCCAGAACGACGGCACGGTGGCCACGGCGGCGGTCGCCCGCGAGCAGCCGGTCTACGGCTTCGCGTCCGGGCCGACCAACAGCATGCGCGGGGCCGCCTTCCTGTCCGGCATCGAGGACGCCATGGTGCTCGACGTCGGCGGCACGACGAGCGACATCGGCTGCCTGCGCGCCGGCTTCCCGCGCGAGGCCAACAACGTGGTCCAGGTCGGCGGCGTGCGGACCCTGTTCCGCATGCCGGACGTGCTGTCGATCGGCATCGGCGGCGGCACGGTGGTGACCGAGGCTCCCCTTACCATCGGGCCGGTCAGCGTCGGCTACCGCCTGACCCGCGACGCCATGGTGTTCGGCGGCGAGACCTTGACGCTGACCGATATCGCGGTCGCGGCCGGCATCTCCGAGATCGGCGACCGCGGCCGCGTCGCGGCGCTGTCGCCGGGGTTGGTTCGCGAGGTCCTGGCGGCGGTACATCGGCGGCTGTCGGAAGCCGTCGACCGCATGAAGACCGATGCCGCCGAGGTGCCGCTGCTGGCGGTCGGCGGTGGTGCCATGCTGGCGCCCGACCGGATCGACGGCGTTTCCGAGGTGGTGCGGGTCGAGCATTTCGCGGTGGCCAACGCGGTCGGCGCCGCTACCGCCCAGGTCAGCGGCGAGGTCGACCACGTGTTCCGCGACATGGACCGCGACGCGCTGCTGCGCATGGCCGAACAGATGGCGCGCGATCGCGCGCTGAGCGCCGGCGCCGATCCGGCGACCCTTAAGGTCGTCGACATGGAGGACCTGCCGCTGGCCTATCTGCCCGGCAACGCGGTACGCGCCCGGGTGCGCGTGGTCGGCGACATCGCCGCCCGCTGAACGAGGAGGACGACCCATGACCAATCCGAGGATCGGCGCCCTGGTGGTGGGGCAGAGTCCGCGCCCGGAAATCGAGGCCGAGATCCGCGCGCTCGCCGACGGCCCGGTCGACCTCGACCTGCGGGGCGCGCTCGACGGGCTTAGCCGTGCGGAGATCGATGCGATACCGCCGGAAAGCGATGCGGACACGCTGTTCACCCGGCTGCCGAACGGCGACGGGGTGACGATCAGCAAGCGTCATGTCGTGGCGCATGGCACCGCACAACTGGAAGCCCTGGCCGCCGCCGGCTACGACGTCACCATGGTGATGTGCACCGGCGACTTCCCGGACTGGATCGGCAAGTACCAGGTGCTGTTCCCGTCGCGCACCCTGAACGCCATGGTGCGCGGCTGCCTGGCCGAGGGCCGGCTCGGGGTGTTCACGCCACTCGCCGAGCAATGCGCCAAGAGCCGGGCGCGCTGGCGGCAGGCGGGCTACGAGGCGGAAGTCGTCGCGCTGTCGCCGAACGCCGGCGATGCGGAGGTCCGGGCCGCGGCCGAGAGCCTGCGGCCGCACCGCCCGGAGCTGCTGGTGCTCGACTGCATGAGCTATACGCGCGAAACCAAGCGCATCGTCCGCGACGTACTGAAGGTTCCCGCGATCCTCGCGGTGTCGAGCGCGGTGCGGACGGCGCTGGAGCTGGTGTCGTGACGGCGTGACTCCTCGCCCGGCCACTTGTCCTTCGTGGCCCGCCGCTGCGCGACGGGCACCTCAGGACGACAGGGAAAAATAAGTCAATTCAATTATTCAACCCATCGCCCTGAGGCGTCCTGGCCCCCGACTTGATCGGGGGGCAGGGCCACGAAGGGCAGTGAGCCGAAAGATTCACAGCCCCTGTTATTCCGCCGGCTCCCGCTCCACGACTCCACCCCTGCGCAGCCGGTCGCTGGCCGCCCGGTCGATCCGCCCGTCGGTTCCCACCACGCAACCGTAGTCCCGCCGCGCTCCCTCGGGCGTCACGTAGCCCTCGTCGAGGTCGCGCTGGATCTCGTCGAAGCCGCGGGTGAGCGGGTCGCCGAACCCGGAGCCGCCGGATATCCGGAGTTCCGCGAACTCGTCCACCCGGGTCAGCTTCGACAGCGCGCCGACGCCGATGTCCCGGGGCGTCTCGCCGAAGCGGCCGACCAGTCCGGCCGACGGCGCGCCGGCCTTGCCGCCGAACAGGCCCTGGACCCGGGTCAGGACGCCGTTCGGGTACATCCCGACCTGGCACGGCCGGCCGTCGTCCTGCAGTTTGCGGGTCGAGATGACCTGGCCGAGGCCGCCGCGCTTGCGCCCGGGCCCGCCGCTGTCGACCATCAGCGCCTTTTCCAGCACCAGGGCCGGAACCCGGGTCTCGAACAGCTCGACCGAGGTATTCGCGGCACTGGTCGGGTACAGCAGCGCCGACTTGCCGTCGCCATGCGATGACGCTCCCTGGCCGCCGCCCTGGAACAGGTGGTCGCTGAACACGATCCCGTCCGGTCCTATCCCGTAGAACAGCGCGCTGGACGGCAGGCCGGTGAACGCCTGGACCCGGTCGGGTGCCGCATCGGCCAGCGCCCCGAACACGTTCGGCGCGATATACCAGCCGGTCCGCGTGCGCATGTTGACCGACAGCGGCCGGTCGCAGTTCAGGATACTGCCGGCCGGTGCATCCACCGTCATCGGCCGGTAGCAGCCGGAGTTGCCCGGCACCTCGGGCGAGAAGATGCATTTCAGCGGATAGGTCGCGTGCGCCTTGGCGTAGGTGAGGGTGCAGTTGCTCCCGCCCCGGTCCATCTGCGGCGGCGCGCCGTCGAACCGGACCTCGATCCGGTCGCCCTGGATCGAGACCTGGATCGGGTAGCTCATGGCGTGCTCGATGCCGTCGCCCTCGACCCGGTGCTCGTAGATGCCGTCCGGCACCGACCGGATCGCCTTGCGCATCGCCGCCTCGGCCCGGTTCTGGACCACTGCGGCCAGTGCCTTGAGGTCGTGCATGCCGTATTCTTCCATGAACTCGCCGATGCGCTCGGCCCCGGTCATGCCCGAGGCGACCAGCGCATGCAGGTCGCCGAGCACCTGGTCCGGCCGCCGCACGTTCTCCCGCAACAGTTCGAGCAGGTCGTCGTTGGGCCGGCCGGCGCGGAACAGCTTCATCGGCGGAATCTGGAAGCCTTCGTCGTAGATCTCGCGGGCGTTCAGGCTGTCCTTGGTGCCGCCGATGTCCGAGACGTGGCCGACCACGCCGACGAAGGCGACGACCCGCTTGTCCCGGAACACCGGGACCGCCACGGCGATGTCGAACAGGTGGCCGGCGCACAGCCAGGGATCGTTGGTGACCAGCACGTCGCCGGGCTCCAGCGTCGCTGGCGGGAACTTCTCGATCATCGCGTTGACCGCGACCGGCAGGGTCAGGTTGAACACCGGCATCGCCCGGGGCGAGTGCACGATCTGCTTGCCCTCGGCGTCGAGGATTTCGCAGGCAAAGTCCTGCGCCTCGCCGATGATCAGCGAGAATGCGGTGCGGATCACCGTGTGCCAGCACTCCTCGGCGACATTGATCAGGCGGCTCCACATGATCTCCAGCCCGACCGGATCACTCTCGATCCGGGCGATGGCGTCCTCGATCGTGGTATCGGCGCCGACCAGGACGTGCTGGGCCTTCAACTCGGACAGCGACAGGCGGAGGTTGAACTGCTCGTCGACCGAGACCGAGCAGGCGTCCGGCACGATTGTCGTCGCCTCGCGCTCCTCGACGATCGCCGGGCCGACGACGGTCTCGCCCGGTTGCAGGGTGTAGCGGTCGTACACCGGCACCTCGGCAAGCGCCCCGCGTTCCGGCACCCAGGCCCGGCGGTGCCCCTTGAGGGCGCGGTCGGCCGTCGGCCCGCCGGCCAGCCGCGTCGACACCTCGGGCGTCGGCCCGGCGCATACCACGCGCCAGTTCAGCACCTCGATCTCGGCGCCGTCGTAGAGATGGGTGTAGCGGCGCTGGTATTCCTCGGTGAATGCCGCGACCATCGCCGGCAGGTTGCCTGGCGACAGCGGCTCCCGCGGCATCGTCACCGACAGGTCGTGCATCTGGCCGCGCAGCCGCATGTCGGCCTTGCGCTGGACCGTGACGCCGGACTCGACCCCGGCCTCGGCCAGCCGTGCCCGGCCTTCGACCTCCATACCGGCCAGCATGGTTTCGATCGCCGCATAGTCGGGATCGGCGATCCGCACCGGAAACGAGCGGGCGAGCTCGTAGCTGACCGGTGCGCCGAGGAAACCGAGGGCCGACGCCGCGCCGGATGCCGGCGGCACGATCACCTCGCGCATGCCCAGCTTGCGGGCCACGCGGGCGGCGTGCAGCGGACCGGCGCCGCCCATCGCGACCATGGCGTAACGCCGCGGATCGCGGCCCTTCTCGACGATGTGGACGCGCGCCGCACCCGCCATGCTCTCGCAGACCAGGTCGTAGATCCCCCAGGCGGTCTCCAGCGTCGACAGGCCCAGCCGCCCGGCCAGGCCGTCGATCGCGCGCTCGGAGGCCGCGACGTCCAGGGTCATGCGGCCACCGAGAAAATACCCCGGATCGAGATAACCCAGCAGCAGGTTCGCGTCGGTCACCGTCGGCTCGGTGCCGCCGGCGTCGTAGCAGGCCGGGCCGGGATCGGCGCCGGCGCTGTCCGGGCCGACCTTCAGCAGGCCGAGGTCGTCGACCCGCGCGATCGAGCCGCCGCCGGCGCCGATCTCGATCATGTCGATCACCGGTGCGAACACCGGAATGCCGCTGCCCTTCTTGAACCGGTGGACCCGCCCGGCCTCCAGCATCGGCGCGATGTCGGGCTCGCCGTCCTGGATCAGCGCCGCCTTGGCCGTGGTTCCGCCCATGTCGAAGGACAGCACGTCGGGATGGCCGATCGCCCGGCCGATCAGCCCGGTCGCTTGGGCGCCGCCGGCGGGGCCGGATTCCAGGAACCGGACCGGCAGCTCGGCCGCGGTCTCCGGGGCGGTCAGGCCGCCCGACGACTGGATCAGGTGGAACCGGCCGCGGAAGCCTTGCTCGCGCAACGCGGCGGACAGCTTGCGCACGTACTCCGACATCAGTGGCTGGATATAGGCGTTGGCCGCAGTCGTCGAGCTGCGCTCGTACTCCTTGATCTGGGCGTGCACGTCACTCGAGACCGAGACCGCGAGGTTCGGGAATTCCGCCCGAATCAGGTCGCGAACCGCGCGCTCATGGGCCGGGTAGACGTATGCGTGGATGAAGCACACCGCGATCGCCTCGACGCCGTCGTCGACCAGACCCTGCACCTCGCCGCGCACCTGATCGAGGTCGAGCGCCGCGATCACATTGCCGTCCCGGTCGATCCGCTCGTCGATTTCCCGGCGATGCCGGCGTGACGCGAGCGGCTCGGGGTAGGTCAGGAACAGATCGTGGATGTCGTAGCGCTGCTCGGTCCCCATCTCCAGGATGTCGCGGAATCCGCGTGTCGTCAGGAAGCCGAGGCGGGCGCCCTTGCGCTCGATGATCGCGTTGGCCGCCAGGGTGGTGCCGTGCACGACATGGCCGACCGCCGACAGCTCCAGGCCGGCGACATCCAGCAGCTCGCGCATGCCCTGCAGCGCGCCGATCGATGGATCGGCGGGCGTCGTCAGGCATTTGTGCAGGTGCAGGCGCCGGTCGGACCCGTCGAGGAGCACGAAGTCGGTGAAGGTTCCGCCGATGTCGAACCCGATCCTGTAGCGCGCGCTCGCCGATGCCATGCCGACGCCTCCCGTTCCCGATCCCGGGGCGGCCGCGCGGCACCATGCGCGAGCGGTTGCCCGTGTCTGCGACTCTAGGTCCGTCGGGCGCCGCCGCAAATACGGGCGAACACTACCGGGGGATTGTCGTGCATCGGCCGCCCGGCAGCTCCGACCGGCTCCCGTGGGGGCAGGCGGTCGTGTGAGTCGCCCTGATTTGCGATGGTTGGCCTCGAGATCGGACAACACGGCATCGGCGCTGCGGGCTTGCCCGGCGTCGTCGTCCAGCGTGTCAAGGCGACGGTCGATCTCGGCCGCTTGTGCCGGCGTCGCCGGCCTGCGCCGCCACGATCGTGGCATCCAGCGCAAGCAGGTTCGTTTGCCCCGCGCTCCTGGTAATCAGGCTCGGGTCCGTTGCGGTGGTCGCAAGGTGAGGGGGGTGCAAGAGCGAACGGGCGCTCCGACAAGAACGCCCGTTTCAGAACCAGGACGATGTCTGAAGGCACCGGCGCCTTCCTCCCGGGCTATGGTTGACTGCGCCGGTGCCGCCGGGTCAGCCGAACCGCTGCCGGATATAGCCGTAGAGGGCGCGCATGCCGGTCGCCTCGCCGCCCTCCGGCCGGCCGGGCCGGGTGATCGGATTTGCGGCCATGATGTCGAGATGCGCCCAGGTCCCGGTGGCCGAGACGAACTCCGCCAGGAACAGGGCGGCGGCGATCGAGCCCGCCAGCGGCGTCGACTGAAAATTGTCGATGTCGGCGCATTTCGCGTCGATCATCCGGCGGTACGGGCGCCACAGCGGCATCCGCCAGAGCGGGTCGCCCAAAGCGAGGCTGAGGCGCTGCATCGTCATCGCCGCCTCGTCGTCGTCGCAATACAGCGCCTGCACTTCCGGCCCGAGCGCGACCTTGGCCGCGCCGGTGAGCGTGGCGCAGTCGACCAGCAGGTCGGGTTTCTCGCTGTCGGCCTCGGTCAGCGCATCGCACAGGATCAGCCGGCCTTCGGCGTCGGTGTGTCCGATCTCCACGGTCTTGCCGCTGCGGGTGCGGATGATGTCGCGCGGGCGGAATGCGTTGCCGGACACCGAGTTCTCGACGGCCGGAACCATGACGCGCAGCCGGATCGGCGCGCCGGCGTCCATCAGGGCCTGGGCCAGCCCGAGCACGACGGCGCTGCCGCCCATGTCCTTCTTCATCTCCAGCATGCCGTCGCGGGGCTTGAGGTTGAGGCCGCCGGTGTCGAAGCACACGCCCTTGCCCACCAGCGTGACCTTGGGCGCGGCCTCGTCGCCCCAGCGAAAGTCAAGGCTCTTTTGAATTTCGAGTGGGCTATGCGGCCTGCGGGTTGATCCGGGTGAAGTCGAGTTTTCCGGCGATGAGGAAGAGTACGGTGCGCATGGTGGCGAACCGGGTGTAGCCGCGGGCCTTGCGTTTGGCGGCCTGAAACAGGCCATTGAGCGCCTCGATGAAGCCGTTGGTCTGGCGGGTCTGGGTCCAGGCGACGATGCCGTCGAAGTGCCTACGGATCATCCTGGCGACGTCTTTCATCGGCTCGACCTTGGAACGCAGGACGTTGGTGCACCACTGCTTGAGCATGGCGGAGACGACGTTGATCTGCTTGCGCTCGAGGATGTCGCGCAAATTCTCACGGTAGAGCCAGGCGCGCGGCGTGCGTTTGGTGGCGACCTGAGCGATCAACGCGTCAAGGTCGGCCCGGCCCTCGTCAGTCAGCCGGTCGCGGTCTTTGAGCAGCTTCCAGCGCAGCCCCTTGAGGCTCGGATCGGTTCGCTGCTCGATGCGCCTGGTCTGATCGACGGCGGCGGACGCATGGGCGACGACGTGGAACTTGTCGAAGGTGATGCGCGCGTTGGGCAACTGCCTGGCCACGCCCTTGATGAAGGCCGGCGACATGTCGATGCTCACCGAGCGGACCTGCTCGGGCATGGCTTTGTGTTCGGCCAGGTATTCGGCGAAGTGGGTGATGGTCTTGGCGTCCTTGCCTTCGGTGACGAACACCACCTTGCGCTCATCCATATCGGCGGCGATGGTCAGGTAGTTGTGGCCGCGCCGGCAGGAGGTCTCGTCGATCGCCACCGCCGTCACCGTCGACAGATCGGCCTCGGCCAAGGCGAGATCGACATAGCGCGAACAGATCGCATGGACGCGATGCCAAGACAGGCCGACCAGCTTGGCCACGGCGGCAAAGGTCATCTGCCGGGCCATGGCCAGCACCAGGGCCTCGAACAGCAGGGTGAAGCCGGCGAGCTTGCCGAACCACTCGGGCTCGACCTGCACGACCCGCCCGTCGGGCAGCTTCACGCGAGGCGTTCTGACCTCCAGGAAGCATTCGTGCTGGAAGAAGTTCAGATGCCGCAGGCGCTTGATCTGGGTGTCATGCACCGGATGCACGCCTGCCGCACCGGCCGCCGGAAACCGTGTCCCGGCGACGAAATCGACACCGATCGTCAGG
>ABHC01000048.1 GCA_000171835.1 alpha proteobacterium BAL199
CCCGCACAAGGCAGGTCGGGACGAAGGGATGGTCTCTCCGGTCGAACAAAGGGATGGACGCCGGCCCGTCGTCAGGCCCCAGCTCGACAGCCGCTACCCACTCGGATTTCAAAAGAGGCTCTTATCGAACACAACCAACCACTTTAACTTTTAGACTAGATTAAGTTTCATTCAGAAACCAACCTCCAAATGTTCTTCGACAAAGGCAGCGCTATACGCCACTGCGTTTGCTTTCTCGATATCTTTGTAACTCGCAAAACGCGAAATGGAGAGACCAATGATCTGTGTAGTAGCCAAGTTTGTATGCAACGAAGGAAAAATCGGCGAGTTGATGGACATACTGCGTTCATCTGACGGCCTTGAAGTTACCCGCGCTTATAAAGGGTGCAAATTAATTGAGGCTTCAAGCTCCGAAGACGGCAAAACACTTTACCTATATGAGCGGTGGGATACCAAAGAAGATCATCAAGCATATCTCAAGTATCGAGGCGACACGGGTCTATTGGAGGCTCTTGGCCCGATTTTGGCTGAACCACTTGATCTGACTTACTCAAACTTCGAAGAAGTTTGAGCCTTGAATCCACTACTGCTTCTCCGATCCGAAGTGAGCTGCGTGTAGGGCAGCCCGTTTTCTGCTCTGTCGCGTTGTCTACACGCCAAAACTGAATACAGATGAAAAGGATATCAAAAGTGCCAATAGAAGTGAAAAATTTTGCGTCGCAAGCCGATGAAGCCAAGGACATGCCAAATGCACGTATGGAAGCTGTAAACGTTCTGGGTCAGCGCGTGATAAAGTTGACGTTAGCGCCGGATTGGAAATGGTCAAAGGACATCAAACCACTTGTGGGCACCCATAGCTGCCAAGCGACGCACACTGGTATCATTGTTGAAGGCACCATTCATTGTGTCTGCGACGACGGTTCCGAAGCGACCTACACCGCAGGTGATGCATACGCGATTTCACCCAATCATGATGCTTGGTGTGTCGGCAAAGAGCGCGCGGTTGTGTATGAGTTCGCTGGCATGTGGGGAGAACAATAATGTTATTTATGGTTAAGCTCACGCATGATTATTCAACATGCCAAGCCCATCATCCCAAAAAATTCCCGTTATTCAGGGATACATTAGCAAGCGTCGGCGATCACGGGATCAAGGTGCACGGTCACTATTCCAATCGTCTAGAACATACGGCTTTCATGGTATTAGAAGCCGATAACTTTGAGCAGCTTGATGCCGCATTCGATCCAATCCTTGAAATGGGAAATTTTGAGGTCACTCCGATTGTAAAAAAATAGCCTTCGAATGTGCCAACCACTTTGACAATCATACTGGACCAAGTTTCATCGTGACGCTGACGTTATGCGTAGTGGTGATGAAAACAAAAGGGGAATAAAAATGCCAAGAAAGATATCGATTGTACGCTTCAAGCCCAAGCCTGAATGTTTTGATGAATTCTTGCAAAACATCCAAGACTGGCATGCCCAAGTTTTCTCGGATGGTGACCACCGTTTAATGCGGACTGATGAGGAAGTCGTTGCCATTGTCGTCAGGGAAAGTGAGCAGCTTCAAGAAAATATCAAACGTGGGGTAAACTGGTTAGATAGCCAGCGACCACTCTTACAAGAATATAATGAAGTTGACCGACACACGCTGCCCATGACAGGTGATCTCGTAGTTTGAGATTTGAGGCTGAACCTATTCAACTGGCTGGCGCAAAACATTCAATGTGCCAACAGCAAAGCGCCACTCAAACCCAACTTCCGCAGTGTCCGAGAGAAGATAGCGCTGGATCAGGGCGTTGCGACCGCCTTGCGGTTTTAGGCACCACAGGTATCAGGCTTCGGCGTCAGCGCGTGGGGCGTAGGGCAACTCCTGGAAGACGGGTGGGAGGGTGATGCCGAGGGCGCGGCAGACCGGATCGATGGTCGGGCCCGGGGCGGTGCGCAGCAGGGCGCGGCGGCCGTCCTGCTCGACCTCGACCTCGCTGAGGTCGGCGAGGTCGTCGAGAATGGTCTGCCATTCCAGCGGCTTGCGGCCGCGGGCGGTGAGCCGGTCGACCAGCTCCTTGCGCAGCACCAGCGCGAGGAAGGAGCAGAAGATGTGGCCGCGGATGGCGGCGTCGGTCTTGTGGAAGATCGGCCGGGTGGCGAGCAGCGCCTTGGCGGTCTTGAAGCTGTCCTCGACGGCCAGCAGGTTGCGGTAGCGCAGCACCACCTGCAGGGCCGACAGGCTGGTGTTGGTGCGCAGCACGAACAGGCCGTCGAACTTGGCGTCGTCCTCGATCTTGGCAGGGTCGATGGCGAAGGCCGGGCCATCGGGAGCGGCGAGGTACCGGCGGAACCCCTTGTTGGCGACGAGCGCCTTGTCGCCCTGGGCCAGCTTGCGCCGCAGCCCGGCGAGGATCTCGGCCCGGGCCTCGGCGTCCTTGGCCGCCTCCTCCTCGTTGCGGCACAGCACGTAGCGCCGGCCGGCGACGGCAACCTCGCTGACGGCGAGCTGGGTGGTGCCCTTCTGGTGCGGGATGCTGAGCGGCACCGGCACGCCGTCGTCCTCGAGCACGAACTCGCGGACCTCACGGCTGCCGCGCTCGCGCACGCCGAGGATGTACTCCATGCCGGCCGCCTCCAGGGCGGCGATGGCGTCGGCGCTGATCAGGCCGCGGTCGGCGACGACGCAGGCCCGTCGCACGCCGAAGCGGCTGCGCAGGCGCGCGACCACCGGCAGCAGCAGGGTGACGTCGGCGGTGTTGCCGGGCAGCAGGAAGGAGGCGACCGGCCGGTCGTCGCCGTCGAGCACGATGCCGAGCACCACCTGGGCGAGATGGCCTCGGTAGTCCTTGGAGTGGCCGCGCCGGCCGAGTGTGGCCCCGCCGCGGCCCTCGAACCACAGGGTGGTGGTGTCGAGGAAGGCCACCGACAGCTCGCCGAGCAGCGGCTGGCGGTGATGGTACAGCGCCTCCTCGATCGCCTCGCTCATCACCCGGCCGTCGCCCCCTGGACCACCGAGATCCTCGCCGAGCCAGGCCATCGCCTTGTAGGCGTGGTCGAGCTCCAGCTCCTCGGCCCCCGGCACCCGGTAGGATCGCCGCCAGGTGCTGGCGTGACGGTCGGAGCCGGAGATCATTAGCCGATGCAGTACCGTCAGGTAGACCGCCCGCTCGACGTCGAAGCCGAAGTGACGGTCGGCCAGCAGCCCGCGCAGCACGTCGCGGCAGCCGGTCTCCTGCCACAGCCGGCCGAACACAAGATCCGGGCCGATACCGGTGCGGCGCAGCTCGGCCAACTCGCCGCGGTAGAAGCTCGACAGCACGATGGAGCGGCGCGAGTGCCGCGCGGCCGAGGCGATCAGCGCGTCGAGCGTGCCCGAGGCCTCGACCTCGTCGCGCCGGCCGAGCGACTTGACAACACGCTGGACATGACGGCCGCCCTCGCGGGCGTTCTCCACCAGGTACAAGTACTCATAGCCGTTGATCTTCTTGACGCGGACGAACATGGCGCGGCACCTTGCTCACGCAAGGACACCACAACATCGCCGCATATGTCAAATTACACGGCGGCACTAACCCTGACAATTTAGCACCACAAATCGGCACGCCGCCGAGACGCGCTAGCATTTCTGCGGCTCTCAGGCCGCTTCAACGTCGACACTGCGGAAGTTGGGTCAAACTCGGGTGGTGCAAACCGTTTGTCCCACGCCCGCCCCTCGGATTCGAAACGTATTTTTCTATCGGTTGCACTTTCGAAAAAGACGCTCGCCCAAAATCGCCAAACGATTGTAATTAAATACTATTTTGAAAGCGTCCTTCTGAAGGCCTAGGGCGGTCGATTAGAGACAAATGCGGTTCAGAGACCGATTTTGACCGTTTTGGCTGTCTCTGAGGGGCGGTCGCCACGACTAAACCCCTTTGAAACCAAAAGGAAAAAGGGCCCCGTGAAGGCCCATCATCGGTTTCGGCAAGTGCAAGTGGCGGAGGGAGCGGGATTCGAACCCGCGAGAGGCTTTCACCCCTACACACTTTCCAGGCGTGCGCCTTCAACCACTCGGCCACCCCTCCAGAAGCGCGCGAAACTAATCGACCGCGCCCAGCTTTGCAACGCCCGTGGTGGTGGTAGACGCGCTGGGTTCCGCCTTGGCGCGTGCCGTGGTTAACTCTTACCGCTGAAGCGGGTGCGGCGGGTACCGCGCGTCGGACCAAGGCGGTGGGATTTCAATGCGTACCGGGTGCCGGATCCTCGGCTTGATTCTGGCCGGCCTCGCCGCCGTATTGCTGGCACTTGACCTGTACCGGCTGGTCCAGAGCGGCCGGTTCAACCCGACCGATGTCGGCGCGCTGTGGTATTTGGTGCACCCGGAATCGCTCCAACTGCTGCAGCCGGCGGTCGAGCGTCATATTCATCCATTCCTCTGGGACCCGATCACCATCACCATCCTGCTGTCGCCGGCGTTCCTGGTGTTTGGAGTGCTGGCGATCCTGCTGTTAATGGTCGGACAGCGCCGCGGCAGGCGGTCACGGCGCTTTGGATCATAATATAGCAAGTTATTTCTTGTTTTAAAATTTCAGTTGTTTCACACTGCTTCCCACACTGTCGAGGGAGGTCGCCATGTCCGTTGCCATCACCGAAGCGCCGTCGCAGGACCAGTTGGACCGCTTGCGTGATCAGGGGGATCGGCCGGAGTGGGTGGGCGCTCTGCCGCTTGCCGAGCTGGAGGCCAAGGGCCGCGCGGTGGTCAAGCGCGCCGGCAAGCAGGTCGCCCTGTTCGTTACGCGAGCCGGGGTCCGCGCCATCGCCAATCGCTGCCCGCACGAAGGCTATCCTTTATCGGAGGGCACGCTGGCTGAGCCGTCGGGTGCCGGGACGGGGGATGCCTGCACGCTGACCTGCAATTGGCACAACTGGAAGTTCGACCTGGAAACCGGCTCGGTGGTCGGCGGCGGCGACGCGGTGCGGGTGTTCCCGGTCGAGATCCGCGACGGCATGATCCGCATTGACGTGGCCGACCCGCCGCCGCACGAGCGGATCGCCCGCGCGCTCGCGGCCTTGCGCGAGGGGTTCCAGCGCCCCGAGCGCGATCGTATGGCCCGCGACCTAGCCCGTATCGAGGCCGCTGGCGGCGACCTCAAGGTCGCGGTCGCCGCCGCCGTCGAGTGGACCAGTGAGCATCTGGAGTACGGCACGAGCCATGCCTATGCCGCCATGCCGGACTGGCTGGCCCTGGCCGACGGAACTACCGATCCGGTCGACCGGCTGGCCTGCGTGGTCGAGACGGTCGGCCACATCAACGACGACACCCTGCGGCAGCCGGCCTGGCCTTACCCGCCGGGCACCCGCGCCTGGGACGAGGACGGCTTCGTGGCCGCCGTCGAGGCCGAGGATGAGCATGCCGCCGTGCAACTGGTCCGCGGCGGCCTGCGTCGGGGCGGCTTCGCGACCGTGGGTCGCGGCCTGTGCCGGGCCGCGCTGATGCACTACCAGGACTTCGGGCATTCCGCGATCTATGTGGAGAAGACTCGAGAGGCGGTCGAGCGGCTGGGCGAGCATGCCCCGGTCGAGGCGCTGGTGCTGGCCCTGGTGCGCAGCCTGGTGACCGCCCGGCGCGAGGACCTGATCCCCGAGTTCAAGGCCTATCGCCCGGCCCGTGATGCCTGGACCGGCCGTGGTGCGGCCAAGACCAAGCCGGCCGATTTCTGCCGGGCGTCGGTCGCCAAATGTCTGGAGCGGGCGGTGGCGGCCAGCGGGTCGATCGACCGACTGTACGACGCCCTGCTGGAGGCGGCCTCCTGGCAGTTGGTGCGCGCCGACCCGCTGTACGCGACCCGCGCCCGACAGACGATCAGCCAGAATGTCGGCCGGTTGGACTTCAGCCACGCCATTACCTTCGCGAACGCCGGCCGGCGCATGGCGGGGCGGTACGGTGAGTTGTGGCCGGACGTGCTGCTGCAGTTGGCCTGCTTCCTGGGCCGCAACGGCGGGTTCGTCGATCCCGGCTATGACGGCCAGCAGTGGCGGGTGGATGACGTCGACGGGTTCCTGGTCGACGCGGCGGCTAACGTGATGGATCACGGCCAGGCCGAGTACATCGTGACCGCGCATTTCGCAAAAATGGTCTGCGCGGTGCGCGAAGAGGTCGCAGCGGCGCCGAATGCGGCCTGGGTCCCTGCGCTGGTGGCGGCGCTGAACCGGTTCCTGAACGAGCCGTTCCGCCGCATCCTGACCCGCCGGATCGCCCACCAGGCGCGCGAGACCATCAAGGGCGAGTAGCGCCGATGCCCTCGGCGCGTGCCTGTTGGTTCCGGGCAATTACAGCCGTTGCCGGACGTGCTGTTGGATCTTATGTTCCGCGCCGCGTTTTTCAGGCATAACCCGGCCCCATGACCGACCTATCCCATATCCGGAACTTCGCGATCATCGCGCACATCGATCACGGCAAGTCGACCCTGGCGGATCGGTTGATCCAGATGTGCGGCGGCCTGACCAACCGCGAGATGAAGGAGCAGGTGCTCGACTCGATGGACATCGAGCGTGAGCGCGGCATCACCATCAAGGCCCAGACCGTTCGGCTGATCTACGACGCTGCCGACGGCAAGCGCTATACCCTGAACCTGATCGACACGCCCGGTCATGTCGACTTCGCCTATGAAGTCAGCCGGTCACTCGCCGCCTGCGAGGGCTCGATCCTGGTGGTAGATGCCAGCCAGGGCGTCGAGGCGCAGACCTTGGCCAACGTCTACAAGGCGATCGAGGCCAATCACGAGATCATCCCGGTCCTGAACAAGATCGACCTGCCGGCCGCCGACGTGGCCCGGGTCAAGGAGCAGATCGAAGATGTGATCGGGCTCGACGCCTCGGACGCCATCGAGATCTCCGCCAAGTCCGGCCTCGGCATGGAGGCGCTGCTGGAGGCGATCGTCAAGCGCCTGCCGCCGCCAAAGGGCGACCGCGAGGCGCCGACTAAGGCGATGATGGTCGACAGCTGGTACGACCCGTATCTCGGGGTCACCTGTCTGGTACGGGTGCATGACGGCGTCCTGAAGAAGGGCCAGCGCGTCAAGATGATGCAGACCGGCGCCGTGCATCCGGTGGAGCGTGTCGGCGTGCTGACGCCGAAGGGCCTGGAGGTCGAAGTCTTGGGCCCGGGTGAAGTCGGGTTCCTGAACGCCGGCATCAAAACCGTGGCCGATACTAAGGTCGGCGACACCATCACCGACGAGCGCCGCCAGGCCACTACCGCTCTGCCGGGCTTCCAGCCCAGCATCTCGGTGGTGTTCTGCGGGCTGTTCCCGGTCGACGCCAGCGATTTCGACCATCTGCGCGACAGCCTGGAAAAGCTGCGCCTGAACGACGCCAGCTTCAGCTTCGAGATGGAGACCTCGGCGGCGCTCGGCTTCGGCTTCCGCTGCGGCTTCCTGGGGCTGCTGCACCTGGAAATCGTCCAGGAGCGGCTGGAGCGGGAATTCGACCTCGACCTGATCACCACCGCGCCGAGCGTGATCTACAAGATCCATCTGACCGACGGCAGGACGATTGAACTGCATAATCCGGCAGACATGCCCGATGTGATGAAAATCCAGTCGATCGAGGAGCCGTGGATCAAGGCGACGATCTTCGTGCCGGACGACTATCTCGGCGCGGTGCTGGGCCTGTGCACCGAGCGGCGTGGCGAGCAGGTTGACCTGACCTATGCCGGCAGCCGCGCCGTCGTGGTCTACCGTTTGCCGCTGAACGAGGTGGTGTTCGACTTCTACGACCGCCTGAAGTCGATCAGCCGCGGCTACGCCAGCTTCGACTACCAGCTCGACAGCTACCGCGAGAGCGATCTGGTGAAGCTGTCGATCATGGTGAACCAGGAGCCGGTCGACGCACTGTCGATGATCGTGCACCGCGGCCAGGCCGACCCGCGCGGCCGCACGATGTGCGCCAAGCTCAAGGAGTTGATCCCCCGGCAGCTGTTCAAGATCGCCATCCAGGCGGCGATCGGCGGCAAGGTGATCGCACGCGAGACCGTCAGCGCGCTGCGCAAGGACGTCACCGCCAAGTGCTACGGCGGCGACATCACCCGCAAGAAGAAGCTTCTGGAGAAGCAGAAGGAAGGCAAGAAGCGGATGCGTCAGTTCGGCCAGGTCGAAATCCCGCAATCCGCCTTCATCGCCGCCCTGAAGATGGACGGCTGACGGGCGCCGTTGCGAACGCTACCTCGGTGCCATGGACGGGGCCGGGACAACTCTCCACAATCGACGTCGGACTTCAGCGGATACGGAGCGTGGCGATGAGCGTCGACCCTCTCGGCGCGTTTTGGTCGTTTCCGGGCGAGCATGTCGGGATTTCGCTCGAGAGGATCAACGAGTACCCGCTGCTGGCCGACTGCCTCGACGTGTGGCGGCGGCTCGGCGTCGATCGCCTGCCGGCAACCGTCGATCCGGTGCAGTTTCCGCGTACGGCGATCCGTGGGCTGAACCTGTTCGAATATGTGCCTGAGGCCGATGACTGGCGGATCCGCATCGTCGGCAGTCTGGTGACCGACCATGTCGGCCAGGAACTGCGCGGCACCGGACTCGTCCAGAACTTCTCCGAACCCGATCGCGATACCGTCCGGGCAGCATTGCAGGCGGCGGCCGATCGCCGGGCGCCCGACCTGATGCGCCGTATCTTCCATGACCCGCGTGGGGTGTCCTGGGCCTACATCCGACTGTATCTGCCGCTCAGCAGCGACGGATCAAAGGTTGATCGATTCGCGACCGTCATCGACCCCGGCAGCTTCGGACGCCTCACTTCGGGTCCGACCACGTTCGCATGAACACGTCGTCGACCGGGATCTTGTAGGCCTCGGCCAGCGCGTTGGTCTGGTTGAACATGCCGACCACGGCCAGCAACTCACCGTACTCCGCGTCGGTCATACCGAGCTTGCGGGCGGCGGCGGTGTGACTGCGGGTGCAATAGTCGCAGCCGTTGGTGACTGACACCGCGACCGCGATCATCTCCTTGAACTTCGGGTCGAGCGTGCCCGGCGCCATGACTTCCTTCAGCCCGTACCATAGGCGCTTGAGCGTCGGCGGATGGCTGGCGAACACCTTCCAGGCATTCGGTACGAAGTCGATGCCCTTGGTGGTCTTGATGTCATCGAACACCGCCCGCACGTCGTCGCTGGCGTCGGTGTATTCGACCATCGGCACGGTTGCCGGCTCGCTCATTGCTGTAGGCTCCCTCTGATCGCTCCCGTTCCGGCAACTGTGGCACGCGCCGGGCGTTGCGACGAGAGCATGGCGACCAAAGGAGCACGTGCATGAAAGTCTTCGACACCGACCTGTCCGGCCGCACCGCCCTGGTCACCGGCTCGACCCGCGGAATCGGCTACGCCAGCGCCGTCGGCCTTGCCGACATGGGGGCGACGGTCGTGGTGAACGGTCGCGACGGCGGCACCGTCGACAGCGCGATCGCTATGATCAAGACCCGGGTGCCGGATGCGAAACTGGTCGCAGCGCCCGGCGATCTCAGCACTGCCGAGGGATGCGACGCGGTGATCGCCGCCGCCCGGGATGTCGATATCCTGGTGAACAACACCGGCATCTACGAGCCGAAGCCGTTCGAGGAGACCCCGGACGCCGACTGGCAGCGGATGTTCGATGTCAACGTGATGAGCGGTGTGCGCCTGACTCGACACTACCTGCCGAAGATGCTGGAGCGGAACTGGGGCCGGGTGGTGTTCGTGTCGTCGGAATCGGCCATCGTGGTGCCGGCTGAGATGATCCACTACGGATTCTCGAAAGCCGCCCAGCTGGCGATTTCGCGCGGTTGTGCCGAGTTGACCAAGGGCAGCCGGGTCACCGTGAACTCGGTGCTGCCTGGGCCGACCTGGGTCGAGGCGCAGGTCGAGCGGGTGGCGGCGCGGGCCTCGTCCCTCGGCATCACGTCGGAGCAGTTCAAGGAGCGTACCTTCACCGAGCGCCGGCCGTCCTCGCTGCTGCAGCGTTACGCGGAGCCCGAAGAGGTGGCGTCGCTGATCTGCTACGTCTGCTCGCCGGCCGCCGCCGCGACCAACGGGGCGGCCCTGCGCTGCGACGGCGGCATCGTGCGCACGCCATTCTGAACGATCAAGGTCCTTCGTGGCCGCGCGCAGTGCGGCACTTCAGGGCGACAGGGGCCGGTATTGACCTGACTTCTGTCATCCTGAGGAGCCGACCTTAGGTTGGCCACGAAGGACGCTGGTCAGCAGTTCCTCCACGAACGCCGGCACCACTACGGTTGCCGGACCATGCCGGGCCTCGTCGAAATCGGTGGCGCCCATCGACGGTTCCAGGTTGAGCTCGACCGTGTGGGCGCCGGCGGCCCAGCGAGCCTCGCGCACGAAATTGGCGGCCGGGTAGACGTTGCCGGAGGTGCCGATCGAGATGAACAGCGCACACTCCGCCAGCGCGGCGACGATCCGGTCCATCTCCAGCGGGATCTCGCCGAACCACACGACGTGCGGGCGCATCCCGCCTGCCCTGCGGCACGACGGGCAGGCGGTGTCGAGGGCGAGGTCACTCTGCCAGGGCTCGATCACCGTGCAGTCCTCGCACCGCGCCTTCAGCATCTCGCCGTGCATGTGGATCAACGCCGTGGACCCGGCGCGTTCGTGCAGGTCGTCGATGTTCTGGGTCACCAGCAGTACCGGGCCCGGCCACTCCCGCTCCAGCCGGGCGAGGGCGGTGTGCGCCGCGTTCGGCTGGACGTTCGGATTCAGCATGCTCTGGCGGCGGGCGTTGTAGAAGTCGTGCACCAGGGCCGGATCGCGTGCGAACGCCTCCGGCGTGGCGACATCTTCGATCCGGTGCCTAGCCCAGGTGCCGTCGGCATCGCGAAAGGTCTCGAGACCGGACTCCTTGGAAATACCGGCCCCGGTCAAGATGACGATCGCATCTGTCGGTTTTAAGGTCTTCACAATACTTCCCGTTTAGCTTTTCTGAGGCAATCTCGGCCTTGACCGCGTCCGGCGACCTCGCGACTGTAGCGGCCGATCGAGCCGGGAGCGACCCGGTACACCAGGAGCCGTCGGCCGCGCATGTACACCATCCTGTTCGTTTGCACCGGAAACATCTGCCGCTCCCCGACCGCCGAGGGGATCGCGCGGGCGATGATCGAGCAACGCGGGCTGAGCGACCAAATCAAGGTCGACTCCGCCGGGCTGTACGACGGCCACGCCGGCGAGGCGCCGGACGTGCGGTCCCGGGCGATTGCCAAGTCCAACGGGTATGACCTTTCGGACCTGCGGGCGCGCGCCTTCACCGACGCCGACTTTGACGCCTTCGACCTGATTCTCGGCATGGATCGGGGTCACGTACACGACTTGCGGATCCGTGCCGGCACGGCCCACCGCGACCGGGTCCGGCTGTTCCTGGACTATACCCCGGACCTGAAGGGCGTGCCGGTGCCCGACCCCTACGGCCGCGACGCCGAGGACTACCGACGGGCGTTCGAAATGATCGAGACCGGCTGCAAGGCCCTGGTCGAAGGCCTGGTGGCGGCCAAGCTGGCCGGTTAGCGCGCTACGCCGGCTCGGGACCGTCCCATTCGCCATCCCAGTCGTCGGCGTCCGGCAACCGGTCGAGAGGTACTACCAGCCGCCGCTCGTAGTGCGGCCCCTCGCGGCCCAGGAAGCTCTCGAACAGCACCACTTCGCGCACCGGGAACGGCCCGGCGACGAACGGGCTGCGGCTGCCGATCCAGTGGCTGGCCGAGTCGTCCGAGATCGGGCCCGACATCCGAGCCAGGGTGACGTGCGGCACGAACCGACGGCCCTCCGGCGGCAGGCCGGCGCGCCGTGCGGCCGACTCGACCCGGCCATGCAGCAGGGTCAACGCCGGCTGCGGCTCGACACCGGCCCACAGGGCGCGCAGGCGATGCCCGCTGCCGAAATGCCCCAGTCCGGACAGCCGCAGGTCGAACGCCGGAGCGTGAAGGCTGGACAGCGTCGCCACCAGATCGTCGGCGGTACCGCGGTCGACGTCGCCGATGAACCGCAGGGTCAGGTGGAAATCGTCGGGGTCGACCCAGCGCGCGCCGTCCAGCCCGCCCTGCAGGTCGCACAGCGGGTCCGCCACCGCCTCCGGCATCGCGATCGCCACGAACAGGCGCATGGCGCTCGTCCCTCGTCGTCAGTCCTCCGGGCAGTGGTGGCGCCACCGAAGGCGGCGTGCCTCGGACCGTGGTCGAATTAGAGTCCGGTGCAGCGTTTCAACTCAACCCTGCCGCGCCGTTACGGACAGGGATTGGAGTAGCGCTGCTGCAACTCCTCGATGCCCTTCAGCACATCTTCCGACAGCGCGATGTCAATGCTGTCGATGTTGCTCTTGAGCTGTTCCATCGTGGTCGCGCCGATGATGTTCGCCGTCAGGAATCGCCGGGTGTTGATGTAGGCAAGCGCCATCTGCGCCGGATCGAGGCCGTTGGCTCGGGCCAGGCTGACATAGGCGGCGATCGCCTCCTCGGCCAAAGGGGTGGCGTAGCGGGTGAAGTTGTGGGCGAACACGGTCATGCGGGCCCCGGTCGGCCGGGCCCCGCCGACGTACTTGCCGCTCAACGTGCCGCCGCCGAGCGGCGAGTAGGCCAGCAGGCCGATACCCTCGCGAATCGCCACCTCGGCGGCCCCGACCTCGAACGAGCGGTTCAGCAGATTGTACGGGTTCTGCACCGACGCGACCCGCGGCAGGCCCGCCTCGTCGGCCAGCCGGGCGAAGGTCATCATGCCCCACGGCGTTTCGTTCGACAGGCCGATGTGGCGGATCTTGCCGGACTTCACCAGATCGGCGAGCACGCCCAGGGTCTCGGCAATCGGCGTGGTCACCTCGTCGTCGTTGTGAACGTAGCCGAGCTTGCCGAAGCTGTTCACCGACCGCTCCGGCCAGTGCAGTTGGTACAGGTCGATGTAGTCGGTCTGCAGCCTGCGCAGGCTGTCGTCGACCGCCTGGGTGAGGTGGGTGCGGTTGAACTTCGGCTTGCCGTCGCGGACATGGGCGAACCGCTCGCCCGGGCCGACCGCCTTGGTCGCCAGGATGACCTTGTCGCGATTGCCGCGGGCGGCGAACCAGGTGCCGATGACTTCCTCGGTCTTGCCGTAGGTCTCCGCCGTCGGCGGCACCGCGTACATCTCGGCGGTGTCGAAGAAGTTGATGCCGCGCTCCAGCGCGTAGTCCATCTGGGCGTGGCCCTCGGCCTCGCTGTTCTGCTTGCCCCAGGTCATGGTGCCGAGACAGATCAGGCTGACCTGAAGGTCGGTGCGGCCGAGCCGGCGGTACTGCATGGGTAGACGCTCCCCGAGGCGGTCAATGCAAGGTGAGGGGCGCCTATATCGGAGCGCAGCCGAAGGGGCAATGGAGGAGCTGAACTGGTTGGTTCGCTCCTACGTGCCTCAGGCTGGAGTGGCTCGTAGCATGTCGAACAACTGGTCCTTCAACTGAAGTCGCTGCCTTTTCAGCGCATCGGCGTGGTCGTCGCTGGTCGGCTCGATCTCCTGTTCGATTCGGGCGACCTGTTTGTCGATCTGGTGGTACTCGTCGAACAGCCGCGCGAAATGCGCGTCGCCGGTCTTCAGGACGTGGATCCGGTCGCTGAGTTCCGGAAATTCGGTCGCGATGTCGTGGTGGAAATCACCCATGCCGGGCTCCTTGGTCGATGAATGGATGCCACGCTAGGGGCTTGCTGGACAGGCCGTGTTGATGCAGCTCAATCCCGGCGCCGCTTCCGGCGCGTGACAATCCTCGTCCCCCGCTTTATAGGTGGGTCATGAACCTCGTGATCGCCAGCGCTCGATTTACCTATTGGTACTTTAGCTATCCGCAGACGCTGGCGGTTGAAGGGGTGCGCGCGATCTAGAGATTGCTGCCGAGATTTCCCGAAAGCCGCCAGATCCCCTGGCGGCTTTTTTTATGCCGCCGGCGGGACTCCAACCCCAGGAGCCCACACCGTGAAGACCACGCTCGAAGCCCCCACCGCCGACCGATCCGGCACCGAAGCCGAGGCCCTGACCCCCGGCACCGACGACCTGCGGATTGCGTCGATCACCGCGATCAGCCCGCCCGAGGCGGTGATCGCCGAACTGCCGCGCACCGCGGCGGCATCGCGCACCGTCGCCGGCGCCCGCACCGCCATCCACCGTGTCCTGCATGGCGAGGACGACCGGCTCGTGGTGGTGACCGGCCCGTGCTCGGTCCACGATCCCAAGGCGGCCCTGGAGTACGCCGACCGCCTGGTCGAGCAGCGCCGCCGGTTCGCCGGCACGCTGGAGGTGGTGATGCGGGTGTATTTCGAGAAACCGCGCACCACGGTCGGCTGGAAGGGACTGATCAACGATCCGGACCTGGACGGCAGCTTCCGGATCGACCAGGGCCTGCGCACCGCGCGCGGGCTGCTGCTGCGGATCAACGACCTCGGCCTGCCGGCCGGCTGCGAGTTCCTGGACACCTCGACCCCGCAATACTTCGCCGACCTGGTCGGCTGGGGCGCGATCGGCGCGCGCACCACCGAAAGCCAGATCCACCGTGAGCTAGCATCCGGCCTGTCCTGCCCGGTCGGCTTCAAGAACGGCACCGACGGCAGCGTGAAGATCGCCCTCGACGCCGTCACTTCGGCCTCGCACCCGCACCATTTCCTGGCGGTCACCAAGAGCGGGCAGGCAGCGATCGCCGCGACTACCGGCAACCCGGATTGCCACGTCATCCTGCGCGGCGGCAACGACGGGCCGAACTTCGACGCGGCCAGCGTCGAGACGGCCTGTGCGGCGGCGGTGAAGGACGGCTTGCGGCCGATGGTGATGGTCGACGCCAGCCACGCCAACAGCGCGAAGAAGCCCGAGAACCAGCCGGCGGTGATCGCCGACGTGGCGGGCCAGATCGCCGGTGGCGACCGCCGGATCATCGGCATCATGGCCGAAAGCAACCTGGTCGCCGGCCGCCAGGACCTCGAGCCCGGACAACCCTTGGTCTACGGCCAGAGCATCACCGACGGCTGCGTCGACTGGGACACCAGCGTGGCCATGCTGGAGCGGCTGGCGAGTGCGGTTGAGCGACGCCGGCTCGGGTAGGGCGGCAGTGGCCCTTCGTGGCCAAGTGGTGAGTGACGC
>ABHC01000047.1 GCA_000171835.1 alpha proteobacterium BAL199
AATAGCCTTCGAATGTGCCAACCACTTTGACAATCATACTGGACCAAGTTTCATCGTGACGCTGACGTTATGCGTAGTGGTGATGAAAACAAAAGGGGAATAAAAATGCCAAGAAAGATATCGATTGTACGCTTCAAGCCCAAGCCTGAATGTTTTGATGAATTCTTGCAAAACATCCAAGACTGGCATGCCCAAGTTTTCTCGGATGGTGACCACCGTTTAATGCGGACTGATGAGGAAGTCGTTGCCATTGTCGTCAGGGAAAGTGAGCAGCTTCAAGAAAATATCAAACGTGGGGTAAACTGGCTAGATAGCCAGCGACCACTCTTACAAGAATATAATGAAGTTGACCGACACACGCTGCCCATGACAGGTGATCTCGTAGTTTGAGATTTGAGGCTGAACCTATTCAACTGGCTGGCGCAAAACATTCAATGTGCCAACAGCAAAGCGCCACTCAAACTCGGGTGGTGCAAACCGTTTGTCCCACGCCCGCCCCTCGGATTCGAAATGAACCGCGCCGGGTTTGCCGGAGGCTTCATCAGTTGAGAGGATGGAGCGATGACGAGGCAAACGACGACGGCGACGTATTCGCCGGAGGTTCGCGATCGGGCTGTGCGCTTGGTCCTGGACCATGAGGGTGAGTACGGCTCGCAATGGGCAGCGATCTGCTCGGTGGCGTCGAAGTTCGGCTGCACGGCGGAGACGCTTCGGCGCTGGGTTCGACAGTCGGAACGTGACCGTGGCGATCGTGCGGGGCTGACGACGGATGATCGGGCTCGGCTGAAGGCGCTGGAGCGCGAGAACCGGGAACTACGCCAAGCCAACGAGATCCTGCGCAAGGCGTCGGCGTATTTTGCGATGGCGGAGCTCGACCGCCGGTTCAAGCCATGATCGCCTTCGTGGAGGATCATCGCGCCGAGTACGGGGTCGAGCCGATCTGCAAGGTGCTGCCGATCGCCCCGTCGACGGTGTACGCCCATGCCGGCCGGCGAGCCGACCCCGACAAAGCCTCCGCCCGGTCCCGGCGCGATTGCGGGCTGCGCGAAGAGATCGGCCGGGTCTGGCGCCAGAACTTCCAGGTCTACGGCGTGCGCAAAGTCTGGCGCCAGCTCGGCCGCGAGGGCATCGCGGTTGCCCGCTGCACGGTCGCCCGGCTGATGCGGTCGATGGGCCTGCAAGGGGCAGTGCGCGGCAAGCCACTGCGGACCACGGTTCCGGGGCCGGCAGCGGCCTGCCCGCGGGACCGGGTCAACCGGCAGTTCCAGCCGCCGCGGCCGAACGCCCTGTGGGTCTCGGACTTCACCTACGTAGCGACCTGGAGCGGCTTCGTGCATGCCGCCTTCGTCATCGATGCCTTCGCCCGGCGGATCGTCGGCTGGCGGGTCTGCCGCTCGCCGGCGACCGGCTTCGTGCTGGATGCCCTCGAACAGGCTCTGCACGCTCGCCGGCCGATCCGTGGGACCGGGCTGATCCACCACAGCGACCGCGGCGTGCAGGGCGGATTCAAGCGGTCGTCGCAACACAGCCTGATACTCCGCTTATCGGAGGAACTGGTCCAGGACCTCGGCGGGTGTTCTCCAGTCGAGGGTCTTTCTGGGCCGGGCGTTGAGGGCGGCCGCCACGGCGGCGATATCCTCGGCGCTGTGTTGGCTAAGGTCTGTGCCCTTCGGGAAGTATTGTCGCAGCAAGCCGTTGGTGTTTTCGTTGGTTCCTCGCTGCCACGGGCTGTGCGGATCGCAGAAGTAGACCTGGACGCCTGCATCGACCTTCAGGTGAACATGCTGGGCCATCTCGACACCTTGGTCCCAGGTCAGCGACCGGCGGAGCTCTTCCGGCAGGGTCACGATCGTGCGGACAATGGCGTCCCGAACCGCCTCGGCACCATGGCCAGCGAGCGCAGGCCCGTTCTTCACACGTGGCGTGCTGCCGTGGTCCGCCATGCGCGGCAGGTGCAGCAGCATTGTGAACCGTGTCGTGCGCTCGACGAGGGTGCCGATGGCCGAACTGCCCAGCCCGAGGATAAGGTCTCCCTCCCAGTGTCCCGGGACGGCTCGGTCAGCGACTTCCGGCGGACGCTCGCTGATCATGATCTCGGGAGAGATGAAGGCCTTGCCTCGTCGCCGCGTGCGCGCTCTCGGCACCCGCAGAGCCCGCCCCGTGCGCAAGCAAGCCGTCAACTCGCGCCGCAATGCGCCCCGGCCTTGAACGAAGAGCGCCTGGTAGATGGCTTCGTGGCTGATGCGCATGGTCTCGTCGTTCGGGAAGTCGAGCCGCAAGCGGCGAGCGATCTGCTCCGGGCTCCATGCCCTGGCCCATCGCCGATCCTGCCGCGGGCCATGCCGTCGGCCTTTCCAAGGTACCGCCGGGCCGGCGACCAGGGCGCCACTCGGAGCGACGATGATACCCGCCAGTCGTTCCTCCACATAGGTCCGCAAGGCCGGCTTCGAGGCAAGTTTCGCCCGCTTCGGCCGACGGGCGGATCGGTCGGCATGCCACTGCGCAGTCGTTGCACGATACTCCAGGCCGCCGTTGTGGGTGGCTGCATTGCGGCGTATCTCCCGGGAGATCGTCGAAGCGGCCCTGCCGATACGGCGTCCGATCTCCTGCATGGAATGTCCTTGTACGCGAAGCAGCGCGATCTCCTCCCGCTCTGCAAACGAGAGATACCGTCCGGAAAGTGGCTTTGCCGTGGAGCCAAATATCGCTGGTGGCATGCCGCCCGCCTCCCGGAACCATCTTGTTCCGACAGCTTGAGAGACTCCGGCCTCGATCGCAGCATCTTCACTGGTCTCACCGGCCGCGATCGCAGACCAGAACCGCTGCCGGTCTGCACGTCCCGCCACCGGCGGCCGACCAGGTGACCGCAATCGCGCCCGCCCTGACCGGTCCGAACGTCGCTTTTGAATACTCATCGCAACCTCCTTTGCCGAAGTGTTGCGACGACCGCTTGAATCCGCCCAGTACGTCTCGATCAAATACACCGAGCGGCTGCTCGAGGCCGGCCTGGAGCCCTCCGTCGGCAGCGTCGGCGACAGCTATGACAACGCCCTCGCCGAGTCCGTGATCGGCCTCTACAAGACCGAGGTCATCCACCGCCGGGGACCGTGGCGCACACTCGAAGACGTCGAGTTCGCAACGCTCGACTGGGTCGACTGGTTCAACCACCGACGACTGCTGGCCCCGATCGGCGACATACCGCCCGCCGAGGCCGAGGAACGCTTCTACGCAAGCCAGGACTACATGACGATAGCCGCATAGCACTCACACCAAACAGCCTCCGGCAAACCCGGCGCGGTTCAAAACGTATTTTTCTATCGGTTGCACTTTCGAAAAAGACGCTCGCCCAAAATCGCCAAACGATTGTAATTAAATACTATTTTGAAAGCGTCCTTCTGAAGGCCTAGGGCGGTCGATTAGAGACAAATGCGGTTCAGAGACCGATTTTGACCGTTTTGGCTGTCTCTGAGGGGCGGTCGCCACGACTAAACCCCTTTGAAACCAAAAGGAAAAAGGGCCCCGTGAAGGCCCATCATCGGTTTCGGCAAGTGCAAGTGGCGGAGGGAGACGACCTTGCCGCTAACTCGCTCGAAGTATGCCCCACATCCCGCCAGTACGCCCTCGTATTAGCAGGGGAATCTTCGCTTCCGCAGAACTTCGCTCTTCATAATAAAGCGCTGGATTGTATCGCGTTTGGCGCTCCGGCCACTATCGCCTTGATAGTATTTCCCGCCCACGCGTTCGTCGTGTCGCAGTCAAACTTGCCACAACGAAAGGGCGCGAACATGGAAGCAACCAAAGTCGATGCGATCTGCATTAACCAGATGGAACTGGCGGCACGCTGGCGGATCAGCCATCGCACACTTGAGCGGTGGCGTTGGACCGGTGAAGGGCCGAAGTTCGTGAAGCTCGGAGGCCGGGTCGTCCACCGACTGTCAGAAGTGGAGGAATACGAGCAGGCAATGATCCGCTCCAGCACCTCGGACACTGACCACGCTGATCAAGCCGGTGCCTAACTGTTCTTCGCCCAAGTAGGCCGCACGGTCAAGCCTCACTCATATGGTGACGAATGCGCGCGCAAATAGGTCACGGTGCAAGCAGAAGAAGGACGACGGTCTAACATCCATCCGACCGTGTCTCCTCGACGACCCCCGGTGCCCATATCGCTGCGCCAAAGACGCGAGGACGGCAGCGGTCTAAGTGGTGACCGCCTGCCGGCTCTGCGGTGCCCTCCCCCGCCGAGGGATGGTCGAGGACCGGACCCGACAAGAGGCTAGACCGGTCGGGCTGTTCCAATTTCACCGAGACCAGCGGGGCAAAGGGGGGATGTCGACCATTCCTTACGGGGATGAGGTTGCACGAAACGCTACCTCTAACCGACGATGGCCCACGACCCCCGAGCCATTTCAACTGCCGGAGTACGGTCGTCCCGATCATCAAGTCGTGGCGGGAGCTTGGCTTCGACCGGGACGAGCCGCCGGGTCCGGTCCGCCCGTTCCTCCGGTCCAAGCAGCGGCTCCGCAACGTTCCCAAAGCTGATCGCGATGCGCTGCGCGGGACGGTTCCGGGAGACATGAACTACGGGGACTGGCTCCGGAAGCAGCCGGCCAGCTTTCAGGACGAGGTTCTCGGTCCGACGCGGGCGAAGCTCTTCCGTGACGGCGGTCTGCCGATTGAGAGGTTCCGCGACTTGAAGATGACCTCCGACTTCAACCTCGACGAGCTTCGACGCCGGGAGCCGGAGGCATGGCGGAACGCATTCGATGTTGCTTAAGAGCCTGTTGCTGAATGAGTCTGGCTTGACGGCATGAAGCAGCTATCCGGTGATTTTGCCCTCAGACGGCATTTTTCTTGTCCAATTGCTTCAGTTCAAGAGCCATTTTCCACCCTTTCTTCCTCTGCGGACGGACTCCGAGTGTAGTTTTTTGATGTTGTGGGCGGCGCAGTGCAGGTTCCATTCACCCTGGGTCTCCTGCTCCCCGCGCATCATGAATCCGTCTGCGCCCTGGGTCTCCTTCATTTGCCCGAACACCGGTTCCACGGTCTGGCCGCGCAGCCGGTAAAGTTTTCGGCCCCGTTGGGTCAGGAGCTTACGCTCCATCTGGTCACGGGCACTCATGTCCCTGGGTATACGGCCCCGGGGTGGTGGAGCATCACGCATCGCCTTGCGCTGCTTCCAATCCTTAGTGGTGGCGATCAGGTATTCGCATTCCGCTGTTTCCGTGGCCGCGTTCTCGTCAGACCAATAGCCCGCGTCAAACAGGCCAACCCCCAGCACCGCCTCGTCGCCGGTCACCGCCTCCATCATCGTCAGGGTCCGGGCAATCATCGGGGCCAGTTGGCGAACGTCGTTGGCCTGGTTCGTCACATCGGTGGCGAGGATGATCTGGTCCGCCGTCACCACCGCCTGGGCATTGTACCCCTGGAGATATCCCTTGCGGCTCTTCATGATCCGGCTGTCCGGGTCGCTCACGTTGGCCTTGGCCTCTTCCTTGACAACCGCCTCGGCTGTCTTCGGCTTCCGCCCGCGTTTGGCTTTTCCGTTCGCCTTTTCCTCGGCAATCCGGGCGTTGATCTTCTCCTGCTGCTCGACCCGTTGATGGTCGGCTTCGCGCAAGAGACGTTCATGACAGGAGCGAAGACGGGACAGCCGATCTGACGGCTTCCTCAGCCCGACGGGAACATCGTCACCTCGGCCCTCCCCGAACATCCCGTCCTCGGCGGCATCGATCGCCTCGGCCTCCGACAGCATGGCGGCAACCTCCGCCTCCAGGGACTTCGAGGTCTGGTTCGCCGCAAGCGACGCATTTGCCTTCACCTTGGTCCCATCCAGCGCCACCACGCCCAACCGCACCAGCCCCGCCGCATGACACAGCTTCAGGACCTCCACGAACAGGGTCTCCAGGTCGCCCCGGTGCCGCTTGCGGAACCGCGCTATCACGCTGTGGTCGGGAACCTCGGCGCACACGATCGTCCGAAACCCAGCATCCCGCACGCACAGGCGCTCGATCTTGCGGCTTGAGCGTTGCCCGTTCGCATACGCATAAACAAGGAGACTAACCATCATCCTCGGCGCGAACGGTGGCGCTCCCGACCCACGCTTCCGGTAGTGCGTCTCGAATGCCGATAGATCCATCAAACCCACGGCATCCAGAAGAAGGTGCACGAGGTCTGTGTCCGGAACCCAATCCGCCATGTCCACCGGCAGAAGAAACCGCTGCCTACGATCTGGTTCTCGGTAAAAATTTGCCATCTCCCCCCCCTTCAAATTGCCTCTCCCAACGGAATCAGGACCCCGTCAGTGGGTCAAGCGGAGATCGTCGGTGGAACCGGTGATTCTGCAACAGCCTCTTAACCGAATAATTTCATTCATTTATATTCTATCGCAATCCATAGCAAATTATTTGCACGGTTTGTGTCTGAGCGATGCTAGCCACTTCACGGGTAGGAATAGAGTTTCTTGATGCATTTTCCTTTATGGAAAAATATGTTGAACTAACAAACTGTTTTATTGTAGATATCTTGATTCCAAAGCTGATATTCTCAGCATTAGATCCAAACTTGCTCTCCATTTTTTGAGAATCAAGTCTAGATGAAACAATTCCAACAATTTTTCCGCCCTCATCGTAAATAGGTCCTCCGCTGTTTCCTGGTTGGACAGCGGCATCAAATTGAAATATGCTGGAATCATTGCCAATTCCTCTTGATGAACTTACAATTCCTCTTGTTACTTTAATTGAATCACTGAGTATTGATGCAAATGGAAAGCCCGCAACAATTATTTCTTCTCCTAGTTCTGGGTCCATCATTCTAAACCGGGCAAAATTCAAATTCTTTAGTTTTTTTCCATCTGCTTGAATAAGCGCGATATCATTTGATGCGTCGCTATCAATGATGTTTGAGGGTTGCTGGTCATTTATATTGAAACCCGCCGAAACGGCGCGGCAGCGAGAAATAACATGGTGATTGGTAAGTATATGACCATCTGCAGAAACAATGATCCCAGACCCAGTCCCAATGGGGATCAACTGGGGTTGTGGAGGGGGTTGAACTGGGCGCGTTTGTGCTGTCTCGGGCCGTTTCGTGGGGGATGGATTCGCTGGCGTTCGTTGTGGTGGCTTGTCACGGATTGTTCCGTCCGCGCGAACCGTCCGACCTGCAAAAATCGCGCATCCGTCAGGAGTGAAGCCGCGCTTTTTAGCTTCGTTGACAGCCACTTGTGCGCTTGGCTTCGTGTCCCACGCTGAAGAGTTTTTTCTAAGTGCTTTTTTGCAAACATCTGCTGCTTTCCAGCTTTGTATGATGCTCGAATTGAGGCGGCTGTTTGGCGTGGATGGGTTGGTTACACACCCCGCTAAAGCTGTCAGGCCTATGGTTAGGGCTACGATTTTTGATTTATTCATCTTTCGCTCCAATTCACCCCTCAACAGACAATAGTTCCAAGGGCGTTAATTATGGTGCGCTTGAAAGAAAATCTTTTCTTGCGTTGCGCAAATATGGTTTTTATTTTTTAATAAAAATATTTCTTGATGAGGCTGTTGCAGAATCACCGGTTCCACCGACGATCTCCGCTTGACCCACTGACGGGGTCCTGATTCCGTTGGGAGAGGCAATTTGAAGGGGGGGGAGATGGCAAATTTTTACCGAGAACCAGATCGTAGGCAGCGGTTTCTTCTGCCGGTGGACATGGCGGATTGGGTTCCGGACACAGACCTCGTGCACCTTCTTCTGGATGCCGTGGGTTTGATGGATCTATCGGCATTCGAGACGCACTACCGGAAGCGTGGGTCGGGAGCGCCACCGTTCGCGCCGAGGATGATGGTTAGTCTCCTTGTTTATGCGTATGCGAACGGGCAACGCTCAAGCCGCAAGATCGAGCGCCTGTGCGTGCGGGATGCTGGGTTTCGGACGATCGTGTGCGCCGAGGTTCCCGACCACAGCGTGATAGCGCGGTTCCGCAAGCGGCACCGGGGCGACCTGGAGACCCTGTTCGTGGAGGTCCTGAAGCTGTGTCATGCGGCGGGGCTGGTGCGGTTGGGCGTGGTGGCGCTGGATGGGACCAAGGTGAAGGCAAATGCGTCGCTTGCGGCGAACCAGACCTCGAAGTCCCTGGAGGCGGAGGTTGCCGCCATGCTGTCGGAGGCCGAGGCGATCGATGCCGCCGAGGACGGGATGTTCGGGGAGGGCCGAGGTGACGATGTTCCCGTCGGGCTGAGGAGCCGTCAGATCGGCTGTCCGTCTTCGCTCTGTCATGAACGTCTCTTGCGCGAAGCCGACCATCAACGGGTCGAGCAGCAGGAGAAGATCAACGCCCGGATTGCCGAGGAAAAGGCGAACGGAAAAGCCAAACGCGGGCGGAAGCCGAAGACAGCCGAGGCGGTTGTCAAGGAAGAGGCCAAGGCCAACGTGAGCGACCCGGACAGCCGGATCATGAAGAGCCGCAAGGGATATCTCCAGGGGTACAATGCCCAGGCGGTGGTGACGGCGGACCAGATCATCCTCGCCACCGATGTGACGAACCAGGCCAACGACGTTCGCCAACTGGCCCCGATGATTGCCCGGACCCTGACGATGATGGAGGCGGTGACCGGCGACGAGGCGGTGCTGGGGGTTGGCCTGTTTGACGCGGGCTATTGGTCTGACGAGAACGCGGCCACGGAAACAGCGGAATGCGAATACCTGATCGCCACCACTAAGGATTGGAAGCAGCGCAAGGCGATGCGTGATGCTCCACCACCCCGGGGCCGTATACCCAGGGACATGAGTGCCCGTGACCAGATGGAGCGTAAGCTCCTGACCCAACGGGGCCGAAAACTTTACCGGCTGCGCGGCCAGACCGTGGAACCGGTGTTCGGGCAAATGAAGGAGACCCAGGGCGCAGACGGATTCATGATGCGCGGGGAGCAGGAGACCCAGGGTGAATGGAACCTGCACTGCGCCGCCCACAACATCAAAAAACTACACTCGGAGTCCGTCCGCAGAGGAAGAAAGGGTGGAAAATGGCTCTTGAACTGAAGCAATTGGACAAGAAAAATGCCGTCTGAGGGCAAAATCACCGGATAGCTGCTTCATGCCGTCAAGCCAGACTCATTCAGCAACAGGCTCTGATATGATTTTTTTGAAAATTTTTGGTGAGCTGTTGTCCACAGACAGGCTGTCATTTTGATCCCTCGTGCGTCAAGATAATGGAGAAATTCATATCCAGGCGCATCCTCTACGCAACGGTGGCCACCAAACCCTGCTCAACCCCTGGACGATGCTCGCAAGCACAACGACCCGCGACAGCGTCCGTGCGCCCGACTCCAACTGCCGGCTGGGTCTACCCGTTTCGCCGATCCGTTTTCGACGTCAGGCGCCGGCCCGCGCCAGCACCCGGTACATGCTGCGCAGCACCGGCTTCTCGATCAGTTTGCCGTCGATCACCACCAGCCCGCTGTCGCCCTGCTCGAACGCTTCCACGATGCGTTTGGCATGGGCGATTTCGGGCTCTTTTGAATTTCGAGTGGGCTATGCGGCCTGCGGGTTGATCCGGGTGAAGTCGAGTTTTCCGGCGATGAGGAAGAGTACGGTGCGCATGGTGGCGAACCGGGTGTAGCCGCGGGCCTTGCGTTTGGCGGCCTGAAACAGGCCATTGAGCGCCTCGATGAAGCCGTTGGTCTGGCGGGTCTGGGTCCAGGCGACGATGCCGTCGAAGTGCCTACGGATCATCCTGGCGACGTCTTTCATCGGCTCGACCTTGGAACGCAGGACGTTGGTGCACCACTGCTTGAGCATGGCGGAGACGACGTTGATCTGCTTGCGCTCGAGGATGTCGCGCAAATTCGGCCTCGGTCGGCGTGAAGATCTCGTTGAGCACCGGCACCTGCTTGGGATGGATCGACCCTTTGCCGCAGAAGCCCAGCGCCCGCGCCGCCTCGGCCTCGCGCTTCATGCCGTCCATGTCGTTCAGGTCGAGGAACGGCACGTCGATCACGTCGACCCCGGCGCCTGCCGCCGCATGCACGACCCGGGATCGGGCATAGAGAAGCGCCTCCCAGCCGACATTCCCCAAGTGGCTTACCGTTTGACCTCAAGATCGCCCAACGAGGCCACCCGATCAAGCGTTTTTTGCCCCGCGCGGTGTCTGCGGTCGCGGAAACAACCCGGATCGGTCGGATCGAGCCGCGACTCCTTGCCGTGCTGGCGCGGCGGCCCTGTTTTTCAGTGCGGCGGACACGCCTGTCGAGCCGCTTTCGTTTGGTTTGGGTCTGGATCACGGTCACGCGCACAACGGCGGCGCTCGCAAGCGTTGGATCGCGGCGAGAATGGCGCGCACCATCGGGCCGGTGACCGCGACCTCGGCAAGCTGGAAGGTGATGGCGCGGGCGTGGCGCACGACGCGGGCGCCGATCTTGATCAGCTTGAGCTGGAGGCTGGTCAGCGACCAGTCGGCCATGGCCTCTGGCAGTTCGATGCAGCGCAAGAAGGTAGCCAGGTTGTAGGCCAGCGCGTGCAGCTGCAGCCGCACTTCGTTGTCGCGGAACCTCCTGCATGACAGCCGCGTCCAGTGGAAGGCGTACTTTCCTTCCTTGATGTGCTGCTCAGCTGTGCCGCGTCTATTAGAGCCTGATCCGAAATTAAGTTGATTGGTATCAGCAGGTTGGCTTGACGCGTGGCCCGATCGTTGATTCTGGAGGTTAGCAACACCTTCCCAAGGATCGACGATGTGGACCGATACCACTCGCGCGCTTCATGCCCGCGCGGGCCTGGCGTTGCCAAGTGATTTGACCGACGCCGAATGGGCGGTGATCGCACCCTTCTTGCCACCGCCATCGCATGTCGGGCGTCCTCGCCGATGGTCGATGCGGCGGATTGTCGAAGCGATCCTGTATCTGCTGCGCGGTGGCCTGCCGTGGCGGATGCTGCCGCCTTGCTTCCCGCCGGTATCGACCGTCAGGCGCTGGTTTTACATGTGGCGCGACAGCGGGTTGTGGCAAACGCTGAACCATTCCCTGCTGATGGCCACGCGCGAGATTCATGGCCGTGAAGCCTCGCCCAGCGCCGGCGTCATCGATAGCCAGAGCGTCAAGACCACCGAGAGCGGCGGTCCGCGCGGCTATGATGCGGGCAAGAAGATCAAGGGCCGCAAGCGGCATATCCTGACCGACACCGAGGGCAATCTGGTCCATGGCATAATCCACACGGCCGATATCCAGGACCGTGATGGGGCACCGCTGTTGCTCGCCGAAATCATCCACCGCTTCCCCTGGCTGCGCCATCTCTTCGCCGATGGTGGCTATGCCGGCGACTAGCTGCGCGAGGCGTTGCGCTGCATCGGCAAATGGACCATCGAGATCATCAATGCGGATTCCGACGCAAGCCGGCCGGGTATTCCGACGTGAAGCCGGCCATCATTCCGACATGAAGCCGGCCACCGTTCCGAGATTTATCCGGCCACCCGGCTGAGGATCACGGCGCGCCTTTCTGGGTCAGCACCTCGAGCATCACGCTTGCCTCGTCCAGTGACGAGGAGGGAGCGGGATGCCGGCGAAGAGAGAGCTGACCATGCGACAGATACGACAGATGCTGCGGCTGGCCCGGGACGGGGTAAGCGCCCGCGAGATCGGGCGCACGCTCGGGGCGGCGCGCAGCACGATCCAGGACAACCTCAACCGGGCCAAGGCGGCGGGGCTGAGCTGGCCGTTGCCGGGTGAGCTGACCGATGACGCGCTGGAGCAGCTGCTGTTCGCGCGCGCTGGCGTGCGTCGCGGGTTCCGCCGGCGCGCCGAGCCGGACTGGGCGTCGCTGGCATGCGAGCTGAAGCGGCCGGGCGTCAACCTGATAGTGCTCTGGGAGGAGTACCGTGAGGCTCATCGCGACGGTTACGGTTACAGCCGGTTCTGCGACCTGTTCCGGGAGTTCGAGCGGCGGCTGTCGCCGGTCATGCGCCAGCATCATCCGGCTGGCGACAAGGTGTTCGTCGACTACTCCGGCAAGAAGCTGGCGATCGTCGACCGCGTCACCGGGGAGGTGCGCGAGGCCGAGATCTTCGTCGGCGTGCTCGGCGCCTCGAACTACACCTACGCCGAGGTGAGCTGGACCCAGGGGCTGGCGGACTGGATCGGCGCCCATGTCCGGATGTTCCGGGACTTCGGCGGGGTGCCGCGCCTGGTGGTGCCCGACAATCTGAAGTCGGGCGTCCACAAGGCCTCGTTCTACGACCCCGAGCTGAACCGCAGCTACGGCATGATGGCGTCGCATTACGGCGTCGGCATCCTGCCGACGCGGCCGCGCAAGCCGCGCGACAAGGCCAAGGTCGAGGCCGGCGTGCGGCTGGCCCAGACCTACATCCTCGGGCGGCTGCGCCGGCAGACCTTCTTCTCACTGGCCGAGGCGAACATCGCGGTCGCCGGTGTGCTCGACCGCCTCAACGGCCACGTCATGCGCCGGCTCGGCGTGTCCCGCCGGGATCTGCTGGAGACCGTCGAGCGACCAGCGCTCGGCGACCTGCCGGACACCGACTACGAGTTCGCCGAGTGGCGGCTGGCCCGGGTCTCCCTGGACTACCACGTGGAGATCGCCAGCTTCTTCTACTCGGTCCCGCATGGGCTGATCGGCGAGCAGGTCGACGTGCGCGCCACCGCCCGCACGATCGAGGTCTTCCACCGTGGCCGGCGGGTCGCCGCCCATCAGCGCCGCTACGGCGGGCGCCGGCACGGCACCGATCCCGACCACATGCCGAGCGCCCACCGGCGCTATGCCGAGTGGACGCCGGAGCGGTTCCGACGCTGGGGGCGCTCGGTCGGCCCGAACACCGAGGGGCTGGTCGTCGCCATCCTCGCCAACCGGCCGCATCCCGAGCACGGGTTCCGGACCTGCCTCGGCGTGCTGAGGCTGTTCAAGGGCCTCGGCGCAGCGCGCGCCGAGGCGGTATCCGCCCGCGCCGTCGCGATCGGCGCGCTCACCTACCGCAGCATCGCCTCGATCATCGCCAACAAGCTCGACCGCCGTTCGGCCGACAAGCCCGACACCGAGCCCACTGCCGCCGAGCCGCTCATCGACCATCCCAACCTGCGTGGCCCCGGCTACTTCCACTGAAGGAGACAACCACATGCTGACCCATCCGACCCTCGATCTGCTCCACGACCTCGGTCTGCACGGCATGGCCAAGGCCATGAAGGACCTCGACGCCCAACCCGAGGCCAGTCGCCTGCAGCACGCCGAATGGCTCGCCCTGCTGCTCGAGCACGAGGCCACACTGCGGCGCCAGAAGCGCTTCGAGACCCGGGCGCGGGCCGCCAGGCTGCGTCACAACGCCAGCGTCGAGGACATCGACTACCGCGCTGCCCGCGGCCTCGATCGCAGTCTGTTCCTCAAGCTCGCCGCCTGCGACTGGATCCGCGCCCGCCACAATCTCCTGATCACCGGGCCCTGCGGCGTCGGCAAGAGCTGGCTCGCCTGCGCCCTCGGCCACAAGGCGTGCCGCGAAGATCTGGCCGTCGTCTATCACCGGACACCCCGGTTGTTCGCCGCCCTGGCAATGGCACGGGCCGACGGCCGCTATGCCAGGGCGCTGCGCGCCCTGGCCCGCCTCGACCTGCTGATCCTCGACGACTGGGGGCCGGAGCCGCTCGACGCCGAGCAGCGCCGCGACCTCCTGGAGATCGTCGAGGACCGCTACGAGGCCCGCTCGATCATCGTCACCAGCCAGCTCCCGGTCGATCGCTGGTACGAGATCATCGGCAACCCCACAATCGCCGACGCCATCCTCGACCGCCTGGTCCACAACGCCCACCGCATCGAGCTCAAGGGCGAGAGCCTGCGAAAGAAGCGGCCCCCGCAGATCGCCGAAACTGCCACCGCGACCGCCATGGCTTGACCGTCCGGTACCGCCCGAAGATCATCCAACACGACCCGGAGGAGCGCGCCTCAGGTGGCCGGCATCAAATCGGAACGCCGGCCGGCATCGGATCGGAATACGTGGCCGCCTTCAAATCGGTACAGGTGGCCGGTTCTGTCGGAATCCGCAATCATCAAGCGATCCGATGTTGCCAAGGGCTTCGAGGTCCTGCCCCGCCGATGGGTCGTCGAACGAACGCTGGCCTGGCTCAGCCGCAACCGACGCCTCGCCAAGGACTTCGAGCAAACCATCGCGTCCGCAAGCGCATGGCTCTTCGTCGCATCCGTCCAAATCTTTACCCGACGCATCGCAAGGCATTGCAAAAGCTCAGATTAATTTCGAATCAGTCTCTATGGGGCATCGCCCAAGGCGGCCGGCCGATCGCTGTCCATGCGCGACATGAGGGGCGGCCGGAGCTTCACCCGACAGTCAGGGGCGGCCCCCCGGCACCAACCCCAGCCGTACCGCCAGGCAGTCGAGCGAGAACCGCCCCCCGCCCCAGACCACCAGAGCCAATGCCATCGCCGCCCACGGCAGGTGGAAGTTCGCCCAGCCGTCCGGGATGGTGAGTTGGATGATCCCGGTCATCGCCAGCAGTCCGAAGGCCGCGAACCGGGTCCCGAGGCCCAGGACCAGCAGGATCGGCAAAACGATCTCGGAACAGCCCGACAGAAGCGCCATCGCAGCCGGCGCCGGATAGTCGATCACCAGACCGAACAGGTGCAGCTTGAACTCCTCCTCGAACAGATACACCGCACTGTCCGAAAGCTGCAGGAAGGGTGTTGTCACGTTAACGTGCCTGAGGTTGCGGGTTCAATGATCCGGGCGTAGGCGGTGTCGATGCAAACAGAGAAAATCAGCTACAAGCGCCACCGCTTTCCGCCTCAGATCATTTCTCATGTTGTCTGGCTCTACGCCCGGTTCAACTTGAGCCTGCGCGAGGTCGAGGAGCTTATGCTGGAACGTGGTGTGGACGTTTCGTATGAGACGATCCGGCGCTGGACCGTCAAGTTCGGTCCCCGGATCGCCCACGTTCTGCGGCGACGGCAGCCTCGCCCTGGTGATGTTTGGCATCTGGACGAAGTCGTCGTGAAGATCGCGGGCCGGTCATACTGGCTGTGGCGCGCCGTCGACCAACACGGTGTCGTTCTTGAGGAAATCTTACAATCGAAGCGAGACAAGCGCGCTGCAAAGCGGCTTTTGATCAAGCTGATGAAACGTTGGGGCTTCGTGCCCAAAAGGATCATTACGGACAAACTGCGCTCATATGGGGCCGCCAAGCGCGAGGTCGCGCCTGGCCTTGATCATTGGTCACACAAGGGGCTCAATAACCGCGCCGAGAACAGCCACTTGCCCTTCCGAAAACGAGAGCGGGTGATGCAAGGCTTCCGATCACCGGGTGGATTACAACGCTTCGTGTCTATGCAATCCGCAACCCGCAATCGTTACTCTGTCCCAGCCCGCCGTCGTTCCGCCCTCACCATTCGCTACCATCGGCTCGAAGCGTTCGAAGCTTGGAAATCCGCGGCACATGCCGCTTGATCAACGACCGGCATGCCAACTTGCTAACTCGACGAGTTAACGTGACAACACCCCTCGGCCAGCTTGCCCTTGCCCGGGATGCGCCGGAGTTCGGCCTCCCAGCGCTCGAACAGCTCGGCGACGACCGGTACGGCGGCCCGCTGGCGCGCCGACCGGCGAGTGTCGGGATCGCGCCCCCGGACCTCCTGCTCGACGGCCCACAGGGTCGCCATGCGCTCGACCGTCCAACTCGCGGTCTCGGACAGACCCGCGGCGTGCAGCTCGTAGAACCGGCGCCTGAGGTGGGCCCAGCAGGCAGCCAGGGTGACCGGCCCGCCGTCGCGGTTCGGGTCGGTCAGTGCCCGGTAGCCTGCATAGCCGTCGATCTGCAGCAGGCCGGAGAAGCCCGCCAGGTGACGCGCCGGACAGTCGCCGCCGCGGCCGTCCTCGAACCGGTAGGCCACCATCGGCGGCCCGGTGCCGCCGAACGGCCGGTCGTCGCGGGCATAGGCCCACCTCGCCCCATGGCGAACCCATTATGAACTCCCCCGCCGGAACCACCACCATCTCGGGACAGTCAACGCAGTCCTTGAAAGCATCGCCAGGATGGCGCGACGCTTCCGACGGATACGTCCCGACCACCGGCGTCGTCGAAGCCAGAGGCCACTGCGAAAGGTTGATACCGGCGCAATCCGTGACGCCGGCGACCAACACGATGCCCGACACCGCCAACATCAGAACCGCCTTCGACGCTGTGCCGCGTTTCATCCCTGGCTCACCTGTTGCCATCGATACGCTGCCTTGTGGCTCCCCGATTCTGACGCGAAACCGCTTTACACAAAAAAAGGCTCTTTTGAATTTCGAGTGGGCTATGCGGCCTGCGGGTTGATCCGGGTGAAGTCGAGTTTTCCGGCGATGAGGAAGAGTACGGTGCGCATGGTGGCGAACCGGGTGTAGCCGCGGGCCTTGCGTTTGGCGGCCTGAAACAGGCCATTGAGCGCCTCGATGAAGCCGTTGGTCTGGCGGGTCTGGGTCCAGGCGACGATGCCGTCGAAGTGCCTACGGATCATCCTGGCGACGTCTTTCATCGGCTCGACCTTGGAACGCAGGACGTTGGTGCACCACTGCTTGAGCATGGCGGAGACGACGTTGATCTGCTTGCGCTCGAGGATGTCGCGCAAATTCTCACGGTAGAGCCAGGCGCGCGGCGTGCGTTTGGTGGCGACCTGAGCGATCAACGCGTCAAGGTCGGCCCGGCCCTCGTCAGTCAGCCGGTCGCGGTCTTTGAGCAGCTTCCAGCGCAGCCCCTTGAGGCTCGGATCGGTTCGCTGCTCGATGCGCCTGGTCTGATCGACGGCGGCGGACGCATGGGCGACGACGTGGAATTTGTCGAAGGTGATGCGCGCGTTGGGCAACTGCCTGGCCACGCCCTTGATGAAGGCCGGCGACATGTCGATGCTCACCGAGCGGACCTGCTCGGGCATGGCTTTGTGCTCGGCCAGGTATTCGGCGAAGTGGGTGATGGTTTTGGCGTCCTTGCCTTCGGTGACGAACACCACCTTGCGCTCATCCATATCGGCGGCGATGGTCAGGTAGTTGTGGCCGCGCCGGCAGGAGGTCTCGTCGATCGCCACCGCCGTCACCGTCGACAGATCGGCCTCGGCCAGGGCGAGATCGACATAGCGCGAACAGATCGCATGGACGCGATGCCAGGACAGGCCGACCAGCTTGGCCACGGCGGCAAAGGTCATCTGCCGGGCCATGGCCAGCACCAGCGCCTCGAACAGCAGGGTGAAGCCGGCGAGCTTGCCGAACCACTCGGGCTCGACCTGCACGACCCGCCCGTCGGGCAGCTTCACGCGAGGCGTTCTGACCTCCAGGAAGCATTCGTGCTGGAAGAAGTTCAGATGCCGCAGGCGCTTGATCTGGGTGTCGTGGACCGGATGCACGCCTGCCACGCCGGCCGCCGGAAACCGTGTCCCGGCGACGAAATCGACACCGATCGTCAGGGTCTTCTCGGCCGCGTCGAAGTCGACGCCGTTGACGTACCACGGCTCGGCAATGCCCAAGGCCACCTCGAAGAGTTGGTTCTGCATGCCCCGCACTCGCCTCCAGAGCCCCACCTGCA
>ABHC01000046.1 GCA_000171835.1 alpha proteobacterium BAL199
TGGCCCCGCAGAAGGCAGGTCGGGACGAAGGGATGGTCTCGCCGGTCGAACAAAGGGATCGATGCAGGCCCGTCGTCAGGCCCCAGCTCGACAGCCGCTACCCACTCGGATTTCAAAAGAGGCGAAAAACACCGCCCCTGGGCCAGGACACAGCGGCTTCCCGGTCTGATCCGCCCTGTTACAGCAGCCTGCGCGACCCCTGACGCCGCTTGGGGCAAAAAACGATTGTCCAGAGGTCGGATTGAGGCGATCTTCACGTCAGTCGGCACGCCGCTTGGGGAATGTCGGTTCCAATATCATCATCGCAACCATGGTTCAAATTAGCAGACTATTTCAGAGGTCGCTTTGTTTACTCTCAATGAATTGATAACAATTGGAATTCCATGCGCACCAGGTGCCGAGGAATTCGCTCGATTTGCGATCTCAACTGCACGAAAAACTGCTTTAAACTCAAATAGATTACATTTTCATCTAGCAATACCAGAGAACTGTGAACGTAACAGCTATGATTCTCTTGCTAAAGAATACAACTGTCATATTAGTACCGTCGACATCACTGGACTTCCCGATGGTCGCATGAAAAATGGCCTTGCGCATTGTCGCGGCCTTCAAATTTTGTATCAGTCATTCGAAACCAAACTGGCAATTTTATGCGACAATGATGCTGCATTCCTTGATCATGGATGGGATAGGCGGCTCGTTAACTTACTGAGCGAGACGGTCGTCATTGTTGGTACGGCATATTTACAGACTCCTGTGGAGCATCTAGCGCTCCCACAAGGAGTTGCAAAGCCAATTTTCAAATATCAACGTTTTCCCAACGTGATCGCATGCCTCTTCGATGTCGCCTCTATGCGGCAAGCCGGCATTGACTTCCTCAGACACGAGCAGATGGCTGAGAAGAATGGCTTTATGCCGATCCTGCTTGATGATCCTGAACTAACCCGTCTAGCCGGTGTCCCGGACGGTGCGTTCTGGCTCCTCGACACGGGCTTCGATCTGCCAGTGCGTGTTCGCAAAGCCGGCAGGGACGGCCTCGCCCTCCCTCTTCAGTCAATGACTGAATCTGGGTTGCTGGCTCATGATCTGCCCAGACGAATGACCGACGGAACTGTACTACCTGGGGGGTCGGAGGTGTATTGCTTGGGACAACGGCCCATGTTCAGCCATTTCGGCAAAGCCAGTCGACGATCATTCCAATCGAAAGAAGCGCAGAGTTGGGTCGATGCTGTCGAGCGCTGGATTGGCGATGAAACGCGTTGGAAACTGGCATCAGAGGGGACTCAGTAGAATGATTCCGTTGTTCAAGGTTGGGATGTCTGGAGACGCTTCAGCACGGGTCGCAGAAACACTGCAAAGCGGGTACATCGGCCAGGGGCCGCGTGTTGAAGAGTTCGAGAGCGCGCTCAGGAAAGAACTTGGGATACAAAACCTGCTGACAGTCAACTCTGGGACTTCAGCTCTCCATTTGGCTCTCCACTTATTGAAGCGTCCCGCGAGCGGAGAGGGCTTTCACGGCATATGGCCCGGCCTTCAGCCCGGAGATGAGGTGCTAGCCACGCCGCTTACCTGCACGGCAACGAACTGGCCGGTGCTGGGCAATGGGCTCGAGCTACGCTGGGTTGATGTCGATCCGAATAATGCCAACATGTCGCTGGACGATCTCAAGCAGAAGCTTTCATCGCGAACTAAAGTCATTCTTTTGGTCCATTGGGGTGGCTACCCGGTTGATTTAGACGCACTTGGTAGAATACTGGACGAAGCCACACCTCATTTAGGCTTTCGCCCAATGGTCATTGAAGACTGCGCGCATGCTTGGAAAAGCACGTACAAGAACCGGTTTATCGGCAGCCACGGTAATCTTGCGGCATTTAGCTTTCAGGCTATCAAGCACCTAACTTGTGGAGATGGTGGCCTCTTGGTCACACCGAACACGGACCTATTCAAGCGTGGCAAGTTGCTACGTTGGTATGGAATTGATCGTGATGACCCGCGAGGGGATTTTCGGTGCGAGAATGATGTCCCAGAATGGGGATTCAAGTTTCACATGAATGATATCTCGGCGACAATTGGACTCTCCAATCTCGAATTTGCCGATAGAGCTGTCGAACAGCACCGAGACAACGCTAAATTCTACAATTCAGTTCTTCAGAATACGCCCGGCGTTGAATTGTTGGAAAACGCAACAGATCGTCTATCCTCTTATTGGATATATACAATTAAAGTTTCGCGACGAGAGGACTTCCGGCGAAAACTTTCCGAGTCAGGCATAATGGTTAGTCAGGTCCACGAACGAAATGATAAACACAGCACCGTAGAAAGTTATCGATCTTTTCTCCCACAATTGGATTCTATAATCGATAAAATTATATGCATACCAGTTGGTTGGTGGGTTGACGAGATTGCTAGAAACCACATAGCAGATACGATTAAATCTGGTTGGTAACGATGACTGAAGGCCGCATTGTTGAATTGGGTTCACGCGAAGTATCCTTGCGGCGGCAAGCGATCAATTTAGCAGACCGTACCTTTGTTTATGGTCGGAACTTAGACACCTCACTGGTTCTCCGCTACCCGGCCGGGTTTCAGCGATCTCTTGGCGGTCGAATTGTAACGGTAATCGATGATTCTGAACAGAACGTCCTGTCTATGGCCTGCGTTCGGAACTTTCAATTAAACCGAGATGGCCGGCAGTATACCGGCTGCATGATCGGTTTAGTGTGCAGTGCGCCCGAACAACGTCGACAAGGGCTGGCCACGAGACTTCTGGAAGCTATCGTCGAGAACGCTCGTCATCTTGGAACTGACATAGCAGTTCTGTGGTCCGGGCATCGTGATTTCTATCGATCCCGCGATTGGGCGCAGCGCAGTTCTGGTTTATTTGGAAAGCTTGCACTGCCGCATGACGATCGAGCGCCGACCGAAGGGCTCGATCAATTGTCCACACGAACTGTCCGACGCCTGGAAAAACTTCGGCCCGCCGATTCTCGGATTTTGCCACGCCGACCGCTTCCGCTCTGGCGCACCCTCCCTCTCCCAGCAGACTCGATCGAGTTGTGCATACAGGAAGATGCCTATGCCATCGTCGGTCGGTCTCAGGACACCACAGCGTATCTATTTGAACTCGGCGGGAATGCCTCGATTTGGCCGAAGCTTTGGCCTTCTGTCGTCGGCACCGCCGACAACCTGTTTGCCAACGCCACTGAGGCGACCCAGTCGGCGGAATGGTTGATGTCTATGGGAGCCCAGCTCATTCCTCAAACTCTCGCGTTCTGGCAATTTCTCAGCCCGCGCTCTGCTGCTCTAAGGGCCGCCACCCCCAACATCCCGTTCTTCGACCGTCTCTAGAACAAACATCTAGTGGATAGAATCTAACGCTTGGTGCCCGCGTCTGACGGCTGCGATGGTTCTCTCGGGATCGGCGGTCCAGTTGAAGGGCTTCGGATCTGAGGCGTTGCGCTCGTCGAGGAAGCGGTTGATGGCGGCTTGGAGGTCGGCGAGTGAGCGGAACACGCCGCGTTTGAGGCGGCGCCTGGCGAGCTTGGCGAAGAAGCCATTATTGGACTTCGCGCGCTGCCTCGAGATCCAGCGGCCGTATCTCGGCCCGGTGAAAGGCTACTACACCGAGTGGACGCCGCTGACCGACCGCCCGGGGCTGTTCCCGGAGGATTTGGACACCTCCGATCCCTGGCAGTTCCGCAACGTCCTGGTGCGCTGACCCTCAGCGGCGGCCGACCCGGTTGACCGGCCCGCCGGCGTTGGCGGGTCCGCCGACACCCGGCGCCACCCCGACGCCCGGAGCGCCGACGCCCGGAGCGCCGACGCCTGGGGCCACGCCCACGCCCGGCGCGCCCACGCCGGGTGCCGCCACGACCGCCGGCGCCACGACGTGCGGCGCCGGCGCCAGCACGACGCCGTGCCGCACGGTGCAGCCCTTCGGTACCCCGACATGGGTGCAGTAGACGAGCGCCTGCGCCGGCACCGCCATGGCCATCGACGAGGCCATAGCCAACGCGATCGCTGTCATCCTTGTCGGCGTCATAGTGCGTTCCTGTCCTGATACGGTGGTTTTCGGGTGATCCTGAGCCACCCTCGGCCCGGACCCATGAAGATTGCCTTAACCGACATTTCCCATTTGAGCGGCCGAACCGCCCCTGTTTGATGGCAGGATAACCCACGTCCGGGCCTGCCAGAAGGCGGATCGTCACAGTGGCCGCCTCGGCCGCACCATGATCGTCAACCCGACCTCCATGGCTGGCTTCATCAGCGCGATTTTGGCTCATTTCGCTGGATCCCGAGCGCACTTCGCCTGTCGCTTGCCTTGTGCGGATCCACCCTGCTGTCAGCATGGCGCCGGTTCTCGTGCTCGCAGATTGTCGATCATGTCGAGGATGCGTCGGAACAGGTCACGCGGCACCGCGACCTCGGCTATCTGGAAGACACTGTAGCGGGCGTGGGCGATGATCTTCGCACCGATCTTCACCACCTTCTCGCGGATAGCAGGCTGTTGAAGAAGTCGGTGGAGGGTCCGCTGGCGACGTAATTCACTCGATTGGTGAGGTGGTCGAGGTGGATCGATGCGTGGCGGTGACCGTCAACCGGGTGAGTTGTTCAGCTACATCGACCTTGAGGCTCGGGTGCGTCGGGACCATCCGCTGCGGGCGATCCGGGAGATCGCGAACGCCGCGCTGGAGACGCTGAGCGGCGACTTTGCGGCGCTGTACTCGCGGATGGGCCGCCCGTCGATCGCGCCGGAGCGGCTGCTTCGGGCGATGCTGTTGCAGGCGTTCTATTCGATCCGCTCGGAGCGCCAGCTGATGGAGAGGCTGGAGTACGACCTGCTGTTCCGCTGGTTCGTCGGGCTCGGCCTCGACGATGCGGTGTGGGACCACTCGACGTTCTCGAAGAACCGCGATCGGCTGCTGGCGGGAGAGATCGCCGGGCGGTTCCTGGATGCGGTGCTGGCGCAGCCGCGGGTCAAGCGGCTGCTGTCCAGCGATCACTTCTCGGTCGACGGCACGCTGATCCAGGCCTGGGCCAGCCTGAAGAGCTTCAAGCCGAAGGAGGGCGCGCAGCCGCCGTTGGACGGCGACGATGCTGGCGCCGGCGGCGGGCGCAATTCCGAAGTCGACTTCAAGGGCCAGAAGCGCTCGAACGCGACGCATGCCTCGACGACCGACCCGGATGCGCTGCTGTACCGCAAGGGGCCGGGGATGGAGGCACGGCTGTGCTACATCGGGCACGGGCTGATGGAGAACCGCTCGGGCCTGATCGTCGACACCAGGCTCACGAGGGTGTCCGGCCATGCCGAGCGGCTGGCGGCTTTGGAGATGATCGAGCCTTGGGGCGAGCGGAGCCGCGCCATCACCCTCGGCGCCGACAAGGGCTACGACACCCGCGACTTCGTTATGGAGTTGCGCGAACTCAACGTGCGTCCGCACCTGGCGCGGAACACCAGTGGCAGGCGGTCGGCGATCGACCGACGCACCACCCGTCACCCCGGCTATGCCACCAGCCAGCGCGTCCGCAAGCGGATCGAGGAGGCATTCGGCTGGATTAAGACGGTTGCTGGGCTCCGCCAGACGAGGTTCCGCGGTCGGGAACGGGTCGACCTGGCGTTCACCTTCGCGGCCGCCGCCTACAACCTGGTCCGGCTGCCCAGGCTGCTGGCGGAGGCGCCGCCGTGAGCACACCGATGGACTGCCAGTTGATCGGCCGCTGGCGGATCGTCAAGGCTGACATATGGGATCGCGACTACCTGGACCTGGTCGAGCCCGCCATGTTGGTCATCCAGGCCAACGGCCACGGCGAGATCGCCTACGGCGCCATGCAGGCGAGCCTCGACCTCGAATACAGCCGAGCGCTGGTGTACTTCACCTGGGAGGGCTTCGACGAGATGGACGAGGTGCGCGGCTCCGGCTCCGCCGAACTCCAGGACGACGGCACCCTCGAGATCGAGTTCGCCTACCGCCACGGCGACGAGGCTACCCTCAAAGCCGAACGCGTCACTTCTTCAACAGCCTGATAGTGGTGAGCGACCAGCTTTCCATTTCGTCCGGCAGGGCCAGTGTGCGCAGGAAATTGGACAGATTGTAGGCCAGGGCGTGAAGCTGAAGGCGCACCGCGTTGGCCTTCATCGTCCGGCAGGACCGCCGGCGTTGATGTCAAATTCTCCGCCTGGACATAACACCGCGCAGGTTTTGCAAGTACCTTGTGGATTTGCGCAGAGAGCGTTGGATTCCAGGCCCTCTCCCTCCGCCAATTCTACCCGGTCGAACGTTCTCCGCGTGCGGAAGCGCGGCTGAAATGCCAAGGAACCGCGCGGTTCGGGCGCATACCTCTGGACGGCAACGCCGGCAGCGTCGGCCGCTGACGTTCTCTCTCCGCCCTTTTTCTCTCGACCTCTTGACTGAACAGGCGGCAGTACGGATTGATAACTCATTGTTTTATTGAGAGTTCTGTCCCTTTCTTCCCGGAGTCTTTTTGTATCCCCATCGTCGGCCAAACGCTTCAATTCATACGCTTGACGCCCTTGGCGGCGTTAATGGACCGCTCAAGCCATGGCTCTTTCGAGCCGATGCTTGCGCTTCGGCCAATCGGGCAGGACACGGTCCAAAAGCTCGAAGAACTCTGGACCGTGGTGCGGCACCGCGATGTGGCAGAGCTCGTGCGTTATGACGTAGTCAATCGCGTCCATGGGCGCCTCGATCAGGCGGCGATTGAGCAGAAGGCGCGATGCAGGTGACATCGAACCCCACTGCTGCCGAAGTTGGCGCACGATCAATCCTTTGGGGCGGAAGTCGTCGGGTGCGGGGAAGCGCAGAAGATTGACTTCAAGGCGCTCGGCGAATTTCGCATGAGCTCGCTGTCGATACCAAGCCTCGACAAGCTCGCGCGTGACCTCGGCCCGCTCAGGCCTATGCGTTTGGACCACGATGAAGCCACGGACGAGCTTCACCGTTGCCTGGATGTGGGGCACTACTTTCAACCGATACTGGCGTCCAAGATAGAGATGGGTCTCGCCCGCCACGTACTGGCGATCCGGAGTGCGCGGAAGGAACTGGATGAAATATCGCTGCTGACGCCGGATCCAGGCAGCGCGCTTACGCACCTTCTCCTCGATCGCAACCAGCGAAGCATCCAGCGGAGCCGCGACGACACCGTCAGCGACAGCCTCGTCGATCGCGTATTTGTGGATGAGGCCGCCAAAGGTCGAGAGCGTGTTCTTCTCCTTCTTCAGGAGCGGCGTTCCGGTGAAGCCGAGATAGCAAGCCTTCGGCAGCAGACGGCGCATTCGCGTGGCGAACTGGCTGTGGCCGCCATACCGGCCGGTCTGCGAGCGATGGCTTTCATCGACCAGGACGAAAACGTTGGCATCCTCGTCGACATCCTCAGCAGCTTTAGCTGCGGTGTCGCGCGAAGGCGAAATCGCCCGAGAAGACCGCATCGACCTCCGCCGCCGTGAGAGGGCGATTGGCCAGTGGATCGATGGTCTTGTCCCGGTCTTCCTCATCCCGCCACGTCTGCCAGAATTGCCGCGGTGTGCCCACGGTGGCGTAACGCGCCTCGACACGGTTCATCACCATGAGAAGCTGCGCGAAGTGGAACAGGTGCGGAATGTTGTCCTCATTCTGATAACCGATCAGCTGGCTACCCGCCTTCTTGAGGCTCTCGGTGGGCCGTTTGTTCTCGATCACCAGAAACGGGATGCCGTTCACGTAAGCGACGATATCGCACCGCTTGGTCTGGGTGCTGGCCGTACGCTCGACGGAGAGTTCGGCCGTGACGTGATAGAGATTGTTCGCGGGCCGCTCCCAATCGATGTAGCGGAACGAATAGGACTTGGAGTCCCCCTGGATCGTCTTGGTGATGGTCGTGCCGAGGACGAGGGTGTCGTAGATATCCTGATTGGTGCCGCGCAGGCCCTTTTGCCGGTCCGGCGTGGGCTTCAGTCGGCGAATGGCTTCATGCGCGTCCTCGAGGTCGAACGGATAGTCCCGTCCCCGATGGGTGAAGCGATTGATCTTCAGCAACTGGTCGGCCAGCACCTCGTCGAGCACCACGTTGCGCAATCGGCCACCGCGCTGGCGCATGGCCTCGGCCTGAGGCAGCGGCGTGAACCCAAGCGCCACCAGCAGCTGCAGGGCGGGGATCTGGGACTGATGTTTCTCGGCGGCGTCGAAGGTCATGGGCAGCGCTCCCGCCTGCGGATTAACTTGCACGAAAGGGGTTTCGTGGTTATATCTTGATCAAAGGATTGGGAATTTCCCGGTCGACATGAGGGTCCTGGAGCTTCCGGGGCCCTTTTGTTTTTCGCGGCGGAACAAGTGTTTAGGGGAAGCATTTGAGGCCTCCCAGCTTGGGCCTGATGATGTCGAACGCGCGGTTCGGCTGGCCCGGGCGCAGCTGAGACAGGGCGATCGGCCTAGCTGTCAGGTCCGCCAGCTGCAAGCCGGACGCGTTGGCTGCCTTCGACATGAACACCGGCTGGAAATCGAACCGGCTGAAGTCGTGGCGCTTGTAGCCCCAGTGGCCGTCGTTTCCGGCGACCCGCCGAAACTCCAGCTCAAGTTCCGCATCCTCTTTCTTGCCGCGGCCTTCAAAAATCACGTGCACGGTCTTGCCGTGCTGGTTCTCGGCGGTGAGCATGCCGTGCAGCTGCTCCATGCAGAACAGCAGCGCGATCTCATACGGGTTCCAGGGGTTGGCGTATTTCGCCCACAGCCGCTGCTTGTCGATAACGGATGCAAAGATGGTCATGGGCGCTGCTTCGATCAGGCCGTTCAGCCCGTCATAGAAGCGATTGCGCAGCGCGCGGTCGGTCAGCAGGATGGCGAAGGGGCCCTTGCTCTTGCGGATTTCGTGTTCGTGCAGGATGACGGCGTCATGCCCCCAGATGCCGAACTTGAAGCCCAGCACGGCAGGCACGACGGTGCCGGAATAGTCGGCCTTGCGCATCACGCAGAAGGTCAGCGCGAACACCGGGTATTCCGGGTCTATGCTGACAAGCCCGTGGTCGCCGCTCTCATCGGCGTAGACGATGAAATCGGAGAAATCAGGCACCGGATCCCTCCGGCGTCACGCGCCATTCGCCCGTCAGCAGCTTCTGCATCAGGCCGCGTTTCTGGCGGGTGAGGGCTTCGATTTCCGCTTCGATGGCGGTGAGTTCGGCCTGCGATACTTCTACCACCTCGGCGATAGCGGCTTGTTCGGCAGGCTCCATTGGCAGGTGGAGCTTGCCTTCGAGGAAGCGGCGATTGGTGATCGCGATGGTGTTCTTGGCGCCCTTCTGTACCAGCGGGTGCAGGTAGTTGCGGACGGCGATCGGGGACTCGAACAGGGCATCGAGGATGACGCCGAGCGCTTGGGTCGCAGGGGTGAACACGCCGTAGAGTGGCGACACGATCACCTGTTGCGAGATCTTGCTCTGCTTGATGATGCCGAGCGGGAAGTCTCCGGTCGGGCTCTTGGTGTAAACGATGTCGCCAGGTAGGACGCGGTTGTAATGGCCAGTTTCGGCGGCGGCGAAGGACCGGCCGAGGTGCTCGATCTGATTGATCAGGCCCTTATGGACCGAGACCGAGAAGACTTCCTCCGCGCCGGTGCCTTGCAGGCCGTGTTCGGTCAGCACCTCGCCCAGTGTCACCTCGCGCCATTCGCCCCTGTAACCGGGCAGCCGCGTGCGCCCCGTGAACAGGTGAGAGCGCATCCAGATGCGCCGTTGAAGGTTCGCCTTCCGCAGCGCCTCCAGCTTCTCGATGGCCTCGTCCCATGTCCGCAGGATTTCGGCGATCTTGCGCTGTTCGGGGAGTGGGGGAAAAGGCGCCGTTACGTCTTCGAACGTAGACTTGTTGACGATAGGTACAGCTTGGGCGCCAGCGAGCCGTTTTATCGCCACCGCACGCATATCCAGCAGATAGTAAACGAATGCACTGTCCGCCTTCCGCGGGTCACAAATAACAGCATTGATTTGCTGATTGGTTGCCAACTCTCGTCCGGCGATAGCAGATTTTCCGATGGTTGCCCCTATACATGTGAACAGAACAGAGCCAGGTGGTAATGCCTTTGCTTGTAGCAGTCCCTTGTCTGTCAGCGTGCGTTCGGCGTCATAGACAAATACTGCTTTGCCTAAATCACCCGGAGCAACGAAAGGGATTTTTCCGCCATAGTATTCAGGAGTTGCAGTTGCGGGGGTGGTGCCCGTAACCACGCGACCAATCTCCCCTATTGAAGCTTTCTTCCAGCCGTCAAGCATCCCCGTTCCCCTTCTTCCGCCCCTTCGCGACCTTCTCCATCTCCTCCAGCGGGGCGATGTCGTCGGCGTCCGCCGCCAGAGCCTTGGCGGCGCGGCGGTTGGCGTCGAACACCTCGAATCGCTCGACAGGCAGCTTCTGGGCCACATTCATTCGCCGCCGCCCGGCATGGGTCAGCACGTCGCGCTCGTTGAAGGACAGGAAGGCGTCGTGCTTGTCAGACCACTCGGCCATAGTGATAGCGCGGCGACACAATGCTGCAGGTGTGAAGTGATCCTTGACAACTGTGCAGGCCAGAAGGCCTTCGGCCCAAACCATCCGGAAATCCCGGATAGTTGCCGGCGCGTGATGTGTGCCCTTAGACATCGACGCCCAGCTCCTTCAGGTAGCCCGCCATGCGCCCGCGCACCTCGGCCAGTTCGGCCTCGATCGTGTTGATCTGCTTCTGCAGGGCGGCGACGTCGATTTCCTCCTCCGGCTCGAAGGTGTCGACGTAGCGGGGGATGTTGAGATTGAAGTCGTTCTCGGCGATCTCTTCCGGGCTGGCGCGGTGCGAGTATTTCTCGATCTCCGCCCGCGAGGCGTAGGTTTCCAGCACCTTGCCGATATGCGCCTCGTCCATCACGTTCTGGGTCTTGCCCGGGGTGAATTCCTTGCTGGCGTCGATGAACAGGACATCGCGCCGCGCCTCGTTCGCGCCGCCCTGTTCGCGAGAGCGGTCGAAGACCAGAATGGCCACCGGAATGCCCGTGGTCGTGAACAGGTTGGCGGGCAGCCCGACCACCGCGTCGAGCAGGTTCTCTTCGATCAGCGCTTGCCGAATCCGCCCCTCGGCCCCGCCCCGGAACAACACGCCATGCGGAACGATGACGGCCACCCGGCCGCTCTGGCGCCTGGCGATTTCGATCATGTGCGTGATGAAGCCGTAGTCACCCTTCGACTTGGGCGGGATTCCACGCCAGAAGCGCTTGAACTGATCGGTGTCCGCGTTTTCCGCACCCCACTTGTCGAGGCTGAACGGGGGATTGGCCACCACCACGTCGAACTTCATCAGGTGATCGCCCTCGACCAGAGCGGGGCTGTTGAGCGTGTCGCACCACTCAATGCGCGCGGCGTCCTTGGCGTGGAGAAACATGTTCATCCGCGCCAGCGCCCAAGTCGCGCCGTTCACTTCCTGGCCGTACAGGGCGAAATTCTCGGACCCGACCTCCTCGGCCGCCCGGATCAGCAGCGATCCGGACCCGCAGGCCGGGTCGCAGATCGTATCGCCCGGCTTGGGGGCCGCCAGCTTCGCCAGCAGGCGGGAGACGGCAGAGGGCGTGTAGAACTCGCCAGCCTTCTTGCCCGCGTCGGATGCAAACCGCGAGATCAAATAGATGTAGCATTCGCCGATGATGTCCTCGGTCACGCGGCTGGGGCGCAGATCGAGCGCGGGCTTGGCGAAATCCTCCAGCACGTTCTTGAGGCGGCGATTGCGGTCCTTGACGCGCCCGAGATTGGCCTCGGAGTTGAAGTCGATGTTGCGGAACACGCCTTCGAGCTTGGCGCGGTTGGTATCTTCGATCCGCTCCAGCGCAATGTTGATCCGTTCACCGATGTTCGCCTCGTTCCGTGCCTCGTAGAGATCGTAGAAGCTGGCGCCTTCCGGAAGGACGAAACGCTCGCGCTCCAGCCTGCGGCGGATCCGGGCTTCATCCCCGCCATACTGCTTGCGGTAGGTTTCGAGGTGATCATTCCAGTGGTCGGAGATGTATTTCAGGAACAGCATCACCAGGATGTAGTCCTTGTACTGGCCGGCATCGACGACGCCCCGGAAGGTGTCGCAAGCGGCCCAGGCCGTCTGGTTGACCTGTTGCTGGGTGAGTTGGTCGGTCATTTGGACGTCCTTTCCTTCCTCTTCTTGGGGCGCATCCTGCTCGCTCGCTCGACGAGGATCAGGCTCATCATCTTTTTTCGTGTCTCGGCAGCGAGTTGGGACAACTCCCGCTCCCGCTCGGCCAGCGCATTGACCGCGACGATCTTTTCTTGAGTCTCGATGTCCGGGACATCGAGTTCCAGGTCGTCGAGGCTGGATCGGGGGATCATCCGGATATTCGTGCCGCGGGCCGCGACGTCGAAGTGGCGCTGCGCCGGGGGCTGGTTGATAATCCATGCCAGATACTCGGGCGTCACGACATCACGCTTCGGGCGCAGCACCATCAGGGGCAGCACGGCAAGAGCTGCCTCTCGCAGGCGCTCGTCCAAGGCGGACGCCGTGTTTCGTTCGCCCCGCGAGCGGAACACAACGTCACCGGCGCGCACGAAATAGCGATCCGCCAGATCTTCCAACTGGACACGCATAAGGCGCTCCGGATCAACGAAGCCGTCAGGGGGGTGTTGTCACGTTAACTCGTCGAGTTAGCAAGTTGGCATGCCGGTCGTTGATCAAGCGGCATGTGCCGCGGATTTCCAAGCTTCGAACGCTTCGAGCCGATGGTAGCGAATGGTGAGGGCGGAACGACGGCGGGCTGGGACAGAGTAACGATTGCGGGTTGCGGATTGCATAGACACGAAGCGTTGTAATCCACCCGGTGATCGGAAGCCTTGCATCACCCGCTCTCGTTTTCGGAAGGGCAAGTGGCTGTTCTCGGCGCGGTTATTGAGCCCCTTGTGTGACCAATGATCAAGGCCAGGCGCGACCTCGCGCTTGGCGGCCCCATATGAGCGCAGTTTGTCCGTAATGATCCTTTTGGGCACGAAGCCCCAACGTTTCATCAGCTTGATCAAAAGCCGCTTTGCAGCGCGCTTGTCTCGCTTCGATTGTAAGATTTCCTCAAGAACGACACCGTGTTGGTCGACGGCGCGCCACAGCCAGTATGACCCAGGGCTGTTCAGTTCTCTTCGTGTGAGGGCTGCGCTATCGCCATGCGAGTCGAGGGGGCGGTCTTCGGCCTGAAAACGAGTCTACCGGTGATCGGAAAAGCCTGAATCAATGACGGGCACCTTGATGGAGGGTGCCATGGTTCCGTTTTCCAATCTTCTGGCAGCTTTGCAGGATGTTCCCGACCCTCGGCGGGCGCAAGGCAAGCGGTATCCGCTGCCGTATCTGTTGATGTTCACGGTGCTGGCCTTGCTGAGCGGGGCCCGGTCGTACCGCGGCATCATCACCTTCCTGGAGCACCGTCGGGAGCACCTCACTCACCACTTCGGGGTCGACTTGAAGCGGGCGCCGGTGGTGAACACCCTGCGCACCGTGCTCCAGTCGCTGGACACCGAGACCCTTGAAGACGCGTTCCGACGCCATGCGAAAACCCTGCTGCCGGAGGGTGAGGTGGGCGAAAAGGCGGTTGTCGCGCTCGACGGCAAGACGCTGCGAGGCAGCTTCGATCACATCAACGACCGCAAGGCAGCCCAAACGTTGACGGCCTTCGGGTCGGCCTCGGCCATCGTCCTGGCGCATACCGAGATCGACGACAAGTCCAACGAGATCCCGGCCGCGCAGCAGATGATCCGGGACCTGGGATTGACCGGTGTTGTCTTCACCGCCGATGCCATGCACTGTCAAAAAAAACATTCGAGGCGGCCAGGGACACCGGAAACTTCCTCGTCGTCCAGGTCAAGACCAACCAGCCGACGCTCCATGACAAGCTGATGGCGCTCTGTGCCGCCAAGGCCCCCGTCGACCGTGCCGAAACCATCGAGCGCAACCGTCATGGCCGACAGGAGCATCGCCGGGTCGAGACCTTCGACGTCGCCGGCCGCCTCGGCCCCGAGTGGGACGGCCTGATCGTCGCCGTCGCCCGGGTCACCCGCCTCACCTGGCACAAGGACACCAAATCCGGCTTTTGGCACGATACCCACGAGATATCGCTCTACGCCTGTCAGATCAATCTGCCCGCCGCCACTGTCGGTGCAGCCATCCGTCAACATTGGGGGATCGAAAACCGCAGCCACTACGTCCGCGACGTCAGCTTCTTCGAGGACAACAGCCGCATCCGAAACAAGCCAGGACACTTCGCACGGTTCCGAACCTTCGCTCTCAACATCATGCGCGCCAACGGCACTGAAAACGTCAGCAGGGAACTCTACATCAACGCCCTAAACCCATACCACGCCTTGGCTTATCAGCGCTCATGACCAGAACTGAACAGCCCTGCAGTATGACCGGCCCGCGATCTTCACGACGACTTCGTCCAGATGCCAAACATCACCAGGGCGAGGCTGCCGTCGCCGCAGAACGTGGGCGATCCGGGGACCGAACTTGACGGTCCAGCGCCGGATCGTCTCATACGAAACGTCCACACCACGTTCCAGCATAAGCTCCTCGACCTCGCGCAGGCTCAAGTTGAACCGGGCGTAGAGCCAGACAACATGAGAAATGATCTGAGGCGGAAAGCGGTGGCGCTTGTAGCTGATTTTCTCTGTTTGCATCGACACCGCCTACGCCCGGATCATTGAACCCGCAACCTCAGGCACGTTAACGTGACAACACCGCTGGACGAACTTCTCTCCGGCGGAGATTGCTTGCCGGGGTAGCGGCTCCTTGCGGATCAACGAGGAGGCGCTCGACAAATTGCAGGCACTCCGCGATCGGCTCGGTAAGCCGCTCATCGTCCGTTCGGCCTATCGCAGCTCAGCGCACAACCGCGCTGTCGGCGGCGCGCCGCGCTCCAAGCATATGGATGGCACGGCCTTCGACATCGCCATGGCGAACCACGACCCGGTCGCCTTTGAGGCGGCGGCGCGAGAGGTCGGCTTCCTCGGGTTCGGTTTCTACCCGCGCTCCGACTTCATGCACATCGATCTCGGTCCCGCGCGGCAGTGGGGCGAACGCTTCCCGGTTCGGGCGACGGCGTTTGCCGCGGAAACGCTGCCGGCGCGCGAGGTACTGGCCGACAGCCGCACCATGAAGGGCGGCGGAGCGGCTGGTGTAGCGACGATTGGCGCTGCGGGCGTCGAGGTCGCGCAGAACGTCTTGGCAGAGACCCAGTCCACGATCCTGCCGCTGGTGCCATATCTCGACACGTTGCGCTGGGTGTTCATCGCCGTGGCGATCGTCGGCATTGGCGTTGCCATCTATGCCCGCATCGACGACTGGAAGCGAGGGTCGCGATGATCGCCGCTCTCCTCACCGGGATCGCCGCCAGCCCTTGGGTGCGGACGGTCCTGCGCTACGGCTCCATCGCGGTCGCCGTTCTCATGTTCCTGCTCGCACTCCGGCGTTCCGGCGAGCGCGCCGGCCGTCTTGCCGAACGCCTGGAAACCACGGAGAAGTCCAATGACGTTCAACGCCGGATGCTGGACGCGGCGGCTCGTCGTCCTCGCGATCGCGACGATCTCGCTGACCGGCTGCGCGACGGGCAGTTCTGAACCGCGCATTGCCACCGTCTGCCCGCCCGTCGTGGAGTACACCCGCGAGTTCCAGGCGCGGGCAGCCGACGAGCTCGATCTGTTGCCGGAGGGGTCGCCAATCGCCGAAATGCTCTCCGACGGTGTTGTCACGTTAACGTGCCTGAGGTTGCGGGTTCAATGATCCGGGCGTAGGCGGTGTCGATGCAAACAGAGAAAATCAGCTACAAGCGCCACCGCTTTCCGCCTCAGATCATTTCTCATGTTGTCTGGCTCTACGCCCGGTTCAACTTGAGCCTGCGCGAGGTCGAGGAGCTTATGCTGGAACGTGGTGTGGACGTTTCGTATGAGACGATCCGGCGCTGGACCGTCAAGTTCGGTCCCCGGATCGCCCACGTTCTGCGGCGACGGCAGCCTCGCCCTGGTGATGTTTGGCATCTGGACGAAGTCGTCGTGAAGATCGCGGGCCGGTCATACTGGCTGTGGCGCGCCGTCGACCAACACGGTGTCGTTCTTGAGGAAATCTTACAATCGAAGCGAGACAAGCGCGCTGCAAAGCGGCTTTTGATCAAGCTGATGAAACGTTGGGGCTTCGTGCCCAAAAGGATCATTACGGACAAACTGCGCTCATATGGGGCCGCCAAGCGCGAGGTCGCGCCTGGCCTTGATCATTGGTCACACAAGGGGCTCAATAACCGCGCCGAGAACAGCCACTTGCCCTTCCGAAAACGAGAGCGGGTGATGCAAGGCTTCCGATCACCGGGTGGATTACAACGCTTCGTGTCTATGCAATCCGCAACCCGCAATCGTTACTCTGTCCCAGCCCGCCGTCGTTCCGCCCTCACCATTCGCTACCATCGGCTCGAAGCGTTCGAAGCTTGGAAATCCGCGGCACATGCCGCTTGATCAACGACCGGCATGCCAACTTGCTAACTCGACGAGTTAACGTGACAACACCCCGCCAAGAACTTCGCCGGAGCCGACATCGAGCTGCATGCTGTAGCAGAGGGCGTGCTGGTGCCGAGCGAACGTGGCTTTGTGAAGCTGAGTCTGCTCGCCTTCGGGCCTCCTTATGAGCAGTTGGCCCCACCAAAAGGACGGGGTCTCGGAGTCGAGGATCTGCCATTGTTCAGATGGGGAAACACAAGACCTTCCGGCTGAATTTCGACCGGACGAGCTGGCGATCATTTGACCTCAGCGCTGGCGTTTCCGGCCAACCGCTCCGCCTTCACCTTGCTGAAATTGCCACCATCGCCGTCCAGGATCGCCTCGCGGCCAGTCTCCGCCTGCCAGCGCTCGATCGCGACATCGACGTAGGCGGGGCTGATCTCCATCGCGTAAACGCGCCGGCCGTTAGCCTCGCCCGCCATGATCTGCGAACCCGAGCCCGAGAACGGCTCGTAGCAGAGCCCGCCGCGGGCCACGTGCTGGCGCATCGGGATCCCGAAGGCATCAAGCGGCTTCGGTGTCGGATGGTCGGGCCGCTCGTCCTTCGCGAAGCTCGGCAGCTCCCAGGTCGACGCCAACGTATCGTCCGCCACCTTCGGCGGCCGGTTCGGGCGGCGCCAGCCCATGAAGCAGGGCTCGTGCTTCCACAGGTAATGGGACCGGGTCAGCACGCCGCGGTCCTTCACCCAGATGATCTGCTGATGTACGAAGGCGCCGGCCTTCTCCCAGCAGGCTTCGAGCATCGCCTGGCGGCGTGATGCGTGCCAGCAGTACCAAGCCGCGTCCTCGGTGATGGCTTCCGCGACCGCGGCAGCAATGAAGCCGTCGTAGAGGTCGGAGCCCTGGCTGCTGTCGTCCCACGTCACGCCGTAGGACTGCGACCAGTCCTTGTTCCGCGTCGGGTGGTTCGAGCCGTCGTAGTCGACCAGATAGGGCGGATCGGTCGCGAACAGCGCCGCCCGCTCACCGTTCATCAGACGCCGAACGTCCTCGGGCTTCGTGCTATCGCCGCAAAGCAGCCGATGGTCGCCGAGGATCCAGAGGTCGCCTGTCCGCGATACCGGATTGCGCGGCGGCTCCGGCACCACGACCGGCGGAGTGCCTGCTTCCGACTCCGTCCCGCCATCTTCGTCGAGCGCCAGCAGACGATCGAGTTCGCCATCCTCGAAGCCAACCAGCGACAGGTCGAAGTCTTCTGCCACCAGTTCCTTCAGCTCGCCGGCAAGCAGCGCCTCGTCCCAGCCGCCAAGTTCTGTCAGCCGGTTGTCGGCGATGCGGTAAGCCTGACGCTGCGCCGGGGTCAGGTGATCCAGAACGATCACCGGCACCGCTTCGAGCCCGAGCTTGCGAGCCGCCAGCACCCGGCCGTGGCCGGCGATGATCTCGCCGCTTCCGGCGACCAGCACCGGCACGGTCCAGCCGAACTCCGCCATGCTGCCGGCGATCTTCGCCACCTGACCGTCGTCGTGGATCCTGGCGTTGCGGGCATAGGGCAGCAGCCGTCCG
>ABHC01000045.1 GCA_000171835.1 alpha proteobacterium BAL199
CGCGGTGGCGATACCGACACCAACGAGCGATCGCCGGTGCACTGTCGCGCCGCTATGGCTGTCGGGAATACCAGAGCGCTGGGTTCTGCCGGTCCTGGCCTGCCGGCCTGACCGACAGCTTAGCGCTGGGCAACCCCGCCCCATGGTCTACTGGCCGGACGACCTGGCCCAACTCGCCGAAGCCTTGCTCTATGCGATGCCCGAGTTCCACGAGCCATTTTCTGAAGCTGATCTGGATTGACCAATGACCGACATGCAGGTTCCGCACGCAAGCGCCTATGGCGGCTGTCTGATCGACGCGGACGGGCGGGTGTTGTTGCGCGAGCCAGCCAACCACTTCGGTGGCTATGTGTGGACGTTTCCCAAAGGACGCGTCGACCCCGGAGAAACACCCCAGCAGGCCGCCTTGCGCGAGGTCCTTGAGGAGACCGGCTACACAGCGAGGATCACCGGCCTGGTTCCGGGCGTGTTCAAGGGCGATACCACGAGCACGGTGTTCTTTTTGATGGCCGCAGTCGGCGAGCAGGGCGCCTTCGGATGGGAGACCAACCAGACCCAATGGGTCAGCCTCGAGGACGCCAAACCGCTCATCGCCCAGACCACATCCTTGACGGGCCGAACCCGTGACATCGCCGTGGTCGAGGCTATCCAGCAGGTTATGAGCGATCTTGGTTGAAGGACAGCCAACACCCAGATAGAGCGCTTCGCGGATATCATTTGCGCAACATGAGCCCCATTCCTCATACTGGATGCCGACAAGGAATATTGCTAAGAGCGCATAGAACCCTTATTAAGGCTTTATGTTGGAGCCGGGATCGACCTTCAAACGCAATCAGGCTGAGGAAGCACTCTGGCGCTACCTGAGCCGTGACCATGTGGGCCGAATGCCGCCCCCGGTGTTCCGGACCCGCATCAAACGTCTTCTCGAGATCGACCGGGCGGAGGGTACCAAGAACGAACGGGCGATGGCGTTTGCGGATACAGCGCCAGAAGGCCGCGGCCACGAGGTTCGGTTCACCGAGTTCGACGTGTTTTGCCTCGGAGTCGGACTGCTCACGCTCAACGCCGGGTTCAAGCAGGCGGAAGTCGTGATGCTACTTCAGTACATCCGAGACTTTTTGAAGGACATCTGGGCCAATATTCAGGACAGCCCGCCAGTTCCCCGCCAACGGCCCCTGCCTACGGATCGTCCGAACGCTCCGACTTACAAGTATGAGGGCGTCGAATACGCTGACACCGGTGTGTATCTGATCGTCAATAGTGTGGAGCTCAAAGAAATCTACCCTACTCAAGACCCCAGAAAACTAATGATCTTTTCGCCGAAGGTTTGCTACGGCGCAGATTTGCTGGGCCAAGAGCTCCGGAATACTGCGTTGTCATTTCCGGCGACGTTTGTACTTGAGTTGTCGCTGATGGCGATTCGTGTTCAGAGGTTTCTTGGAGAGGCCGAACCCCGCCTGCGCGGACCCAACTAACTCGCCATTTGTACTCATGATTTCAGTTGTCATCGCACACAAATAAAACCCTAAATGAGGCCTTATATGAACCACACGCCCCCCACTGAACAGAGACCACCCGCCCCCTGGAGTGATGCCGCGGTGGTCCACCGCCCGATCGACGAGGTGTCGGTCAACCCGACCAACGCCAGGACTCACTCACCGGCACAGATCCGTAAAATCAAGCGGAGCCTGGAGCAGTTCGGGTTCATAACGCCGGTGTTGATCGACCGTGACGACCGGATCGTAGCCGGCCACGGCCGGGTGCGTGCAGCCAAGGCCCTCGGCCTGGGCACGGTCCCGACCCTGCGTCTGGATGGCCTTACGGAAGCTCAGTGTCGGGCCTACGCGCTCGCGGACAACAAGACCGCTGAACTGGCCGGGTGGGACCCCGAGCTTCTGCGCCTCGAACTGGGTGCGGTGCTGGAACTCGACAGCCGCTTCGATCTGACGGTGGTCGGGTTCGAGGACCCCGAGTTGGACCTGTTGTTACTGGGTCCGGCCGATACCGAACAGTCGCCGGATATTGCAGCAACCGATCATCCTCCGGCCGCGGCGGTGACGCAGACCGGTGACCTCTGGCTGCTCGGCGAACACCGGATCATGTGCGGCGACGCGCGCGACGCGGCGGCCTACTACACTCTGCTTGGCGATGAGCGTGCCGCGATGATGTTCGCCGATCCGCCGTACAACGTGGCGATCGCCGGCAACGTCTCCAGCACCGGGCGTCACGCCGAGTTCGCGATGGCCTCGGGTGAGATGAGTCCCGAGGCGTTCCGGACATTCCTAAGTGACGCGCTCGGCCTGGCGGCTCGCTACAGCCGCGCCGGTGCGGTCCACGACGTGTGCATGGACTGGCGGCACATCCAGGACCTCTTGAGCGTCGGCACCTCGGTCTACGACGCCCTGCTGAACCTGTGTGTATGGGACAAGGGCATAGGCGGCATGGGCTCGCTGTACCGCTCGCAGCACGAGTTGATCTGTGTGTTCCGGGCCGGCAAAGCGCGCCACCGCAACAACGTGCAGCTCGGCCGGTTCGGCCGCAACCGGAGCAACGTGTGGGGCTACCCGGGGGCGTCATCGCTGGGCGGCGAGCTGCGGCGCCAGAGCGCGGACCACCCGACCCCGAAACCGATCGAGCTGGTCACCGACGCGATCCTCGACGTCACCAAGGCTGGCGACCTGGTGCTCGATCCGTTCGGCGGATCGGGAACGACCATGCTGGCGGCCGAACGCAGCAGCCGCAAAGCGCGTCTGATCGAACTGGAGGGTCGCTACGTCGACTTGTCGATCCGCCGCTGGCAGCGCGCGACCGGCGGTGACGCCCGGCTCGCCGACACCGGTCAGACCTTCGACGAGGTGTCGGGCACTCGGAGCTGAAGGCCCACACGCGAACAGAACGGATTGCTTCAGTCCAACCCACAGCAGATTGGAGTCTCAGAAATGACCAAGAAGAAGTCCGACTACGACATCGGCTACGGCAAGCCGCCCGACCACACTCGGTTCAAGCCGGGTCAGTCCGGCAACCCCAAGGGCCGTCCGAAGGGCAAGCGCAATCTGCGCACCGCGATTCTGGAGGAATTGAATCGCCGGGTAGTGGTTCGCGAGGGTGGCAAGGAGCGTGAAGTCCCGAAATGGCTGATGGCTCTGATGGCACTCAACGGTCAGGCGATGAAGGGGAACGTTCGGGCGGCACTGGCGGTTCTGGAGATGCTCCGTACCAACCAGGAGAACCCCGACGTCACCAATGACGATGTGCTGACGAACGACGAAGTGCAGATCATCGCACGCGCCCTCAACCGTGGACCGAAGTAGGCGTCAATGGCATCAAACCTTCGTCCGCGCCGAGCGGTTCTGAACGCTTTTTTGCGCGAAGACCTGTCGAGCTTCATTGCCCGGTCATTCGGTGTGGTCGCACCCGGCATCGACTATCACACGAACTGGCATATCGACCTCCTGGCCGACAGGTTGACGGACGTATGGGAGGGCCGAACCAAGCGGCTGATCATCAACCTGCCGCCGCGGTCGCTCAAATCGACCGCCGTGTCGGTGGCGTTCGTGGCGTGGATGTTGGGTCATACCCCCACGAGCCGAATCATCTGCGCCAGTTACGGTGCAGATCTGGCGCTGAAGCTCGCCCGCGATTGCCGGCGGATCATGGGCAGCGACTGGTATAGCCAGGCATTCCCGCGTACGCGCATGAACCCGCTCAAGACCGCCGAGGGCGATTTTGAGACTACTGCCGGCGGCTATCGGCTGAGCTCATCGCTCGGCGGTACGCTGACCGGACGCGGCGGCATGTGCCTGATCGTCGATGACCCGATCAAGCCGACTGATGCCTTGTCGCCGGTCAAGCGCAAAGCCGTCATCGAATGGTTCACCGGAACCCTGCTGTCGCGCCTGGATGATAAGACCGACGGGGCCGTGATCGTGGTCATGCAGCGCGTCCACGTCGACGATCTGACCGGCTACCTGTTGGAAAAGGCGGGGTGGACGCTTCTGTCGCTCCCGGCGATCGCGACCGAGGATGAGGCGTTCACACTCGCCGACGGTCGGATCGTCGGACGGCGGGTCGGGGAGCCCTTGGACCCTCGGCGCGAGTCGCTGGAGGTGTTGGACCGTGTCCGCGCCGATATGGGCAGCTACCACTTCGAAGCGCAATATCAGCAGGCGCCGGTGCCCGAGCGCGGCAACCTGATACACATGGACTGGTTCCAAACCTACGACACGGTGCCGACCGGCACCGCCTACGACGACAGCATCGTGCAGTCGTGGGATACCGCGATGACCGCTCATGACGGCTCCGACTGGTCGGTCGGCATGACCTGGGCCGTGCGCGGTACCGACTACTACCTGATCGATGTCCACCGTGAGCGCGCTGATTTTCCGACGATGAAGCGTCGCGTGGTGGAGTTGAAGGCTCGCTTCAAAGCCGACACGGTCCTGATCGAGGAGGCCGGGTCCGGCCAGGCGCTGATCCAGCAGCTGCGTTCCGACACCGACGTGCGCCCGATCGCCATTCGCCCGGTTGGCTCGAAGGCCGAACGCATGGGCGCCCAAACAACCTATATCGAAGCCGGCCGGGTGAAGCTACCGACCACGGCCCCGTGGTTGGACGACCTGCGCTCCGAACTGGCGGCCTTCCCGTTCGGGCGTCACGACGATCAGGTCGACAGCGTGTCGCAGTTCCTGGGCTGGGTCACAACACGAGTCCAGATACCAAGCGTTGCTCCGTTCAGCGTTCCCCGCGAAGACGACTACTCGTGGTGATTGCCACTCGACTTGTGAACCGAACGAAGCGGTAGTCGAACCACGGTCAGGCTCACGCACACCAGCCCGGCCGCGGTCGCCAACCGCTCGGAGTTCTCCGAGCTTGCGTCGGTGGAAGTGCCGCGATCGCCGCGGCACCGCGTCGGAGACCCGAACATGGCCCGTACCACCGCAAAGACCAACAAACCCGCGACCGACAAACCCAAGAAGTCCCCCACCAAGGCTGCCGGCAAACGCCGTACGCCGAAACGGCCGGCCTCTCAGGACGCGGTCCAGCCCCAAGTAGAACCGGTCCTGGCCGATCGGACGCGAACAGAAGCAACCCAGCCAATCAGCGGCAAGCTCGGCGCCATCGCTCACGCGATCGCCCAGCCCACCGGAGCGACGATGGCGGAGTTGGCCGCCCTGACCGTGTGGCAGCCGCACACGATCCGCGCCGCCATCAGCCGCCTGCGTCAGCGCGGCATCGACGCCCGAATCACCGATGTCGACGACCGCAAAGCCTACCGCATCGCAAAACGCGGAGCCTGAGCATGGCGACATCACAGTCCGAACGGATCGAGGCGCGCTTGGCGCGCCTCGACTCCCTGGACCGGGCCGCTCTGACAGCGGCCTGGACCGACTGCTACGGTCGGCTGCCACCCGCACGCATCAGCCAACAGCTTCTGGTGAAGGCCATTGCCTACCGATGGCAGGAGCAGGCACTCGGTGCGTTGTCAGCCAAAGCCAGGACGACGCTGCGCAAGCTGGCGAGTGCCGCCAAGTCCGGGCCGGAGGCGGTACAGCGGTCGCTGACCCGCAGCACCGCCATCAAGCCTGGGGCCCGGTTCGTGCGGGAGTGGCGCGGTCGGTCAATCGAGGTCGCCCTCGACGAGGACGGTCGCTTCCAATGGGACGGCCGGGCTTACGCGTCGCTGTCGGCGATCGCCCGCGAGATCACCGGCACCCGACGGAACGGCCCCGGCTTCTTCGGCCTGCGGGAGGGCTGATATGGCCGTAAAGCCAGGATCCATCCGGTGCGCGATCTACACCCGCAAATCCTCCGAAGAAGGCCTTGAGCAGGAGTTCAACTCGCTCGACGCGCAGCGTGAGGCCTGTGAGGCCTATGTCACCAGCCAGAAGCACGAAGGCTGGATGGTGTTGTTGAGTCGCTATGACGATGGTGGCTTCTCCGGCGGCACCATGGAGCGCCCGGCCCTGCGGCAACTGCTCGCCGACATCGCGCTGGGAAAAATCGATGTGGTGGTCGTCTACAAGGTCGACCGCCTGACCCGCACCCTCACCGACTTTGCCAGGATCGTGGAGGCCTTCGACGGCAAGGGCGTGTCGTTCGTATCGGTGACCCAGCAGTTCAACACGACCACGTCCATGGGCCGTCTGACGCTGAACGTGCTGCTGTCGTTCGCGCAGTTCGAGCGTGAGGTCACCGGCGAGCGCATCCGCGACAAGATCGCAGCGTCCAAGAAGAAGGGCATGTGGATGGGCGGGTTCGTCCCGCTCGGCTACGAGGTGCGGGAGCGTAAGCTGGTGGTCGTCGATGAAGAGGCCGCCGTCGTCCGGGCGCTGTTCCAACTGTATGAGGACCTCGGTACGGTCGCGCTGGTCAAGGCCGAGGCGGATCGGCGCGGTTACCGAACCAAGCAGCGTAGCTGGGCATCGGGCAAGCACACCGGTGGCATCGCGATCACCCGAGGTCATCTCTACAAGCTGCTCTGCAACCCGATCTACGCTGGCCGCATCGCCCACAAGGGCGAAATCCACGACGGCGAGCACGACGCCATCATCGACGCGGAGTGCTGGGACCGGGTGCAGCAGCAGCTAGGCCGGCAAGCCCGTCGGCAAAGGGGTCGGCCCACCGCGCGGTATCCGAGCCTGCTGGCTGGCATGATCGTCGATGCCGATGGCGCACCACTAACACCCAGCCACGCCAACAAGCAGGGCCGGCGTTACCGCTACTACGTATCGCGCGACATTGTTCAGCACGGAACGTCGCAGCCGGGTTGGCGTGTCCCCGCTATCGAGATCGAGGGGGCCGTCAAACGCGCCATCGAATCCTTCCTCACAGATGCTGGCCGACTCACCGCTGAACTGGTGTTGACCGGGGCGCTGGAGAACCGCCAAGCGATCACACTGGCCGCCGCACTGGTCGAGCGGATCGATCGGACCTTGCTGCTGGATTTGGACCTCACCGTCACGCTGCATCCGGACCGGCTGACCCTGTCCATGGGAACGGCGCAGCTTCGCAAGGCGCTGGACCTACCGCAGCATGGCGATCTCGACGCGAAGGTAATCGTCGATGTTCCGATGGAGATCCGGCGCCGCGGCGTGGAAATGAAGTTGGTGATCGCGGCCGACCACACCGACGGCCGGATGATCGATCCGACACTGGTGAAGGCCATCGCCCGCGGGCGGGCATGGTTCGAGGAGATCGTCACCGGCACTGCGCCCTCGATATCTGAGATTGCCCAGCGCGAGGGTGTGACGATGCGCTACGTGTCCCAGCACATCGACTTCGCCTTCCTGTCACCCACGATCGTCGAGACCATCCTGGAAGGTCGCCAGCCGGTGCAGATGACGTTGCAATCGCTGAAGCAAGTCGACCTCCCGGCCGACTGGGTCGATCAGGCTAGAGTGCTGAACTTTCGATAGCCAGGAACCGCATCCGTTCGAACCGAGGGCCGCTCTATGCGGCCCTCACCCGTATGGGTAACCAATTGCATCCGAGGGCAAACTGGACCGGCTCCAGGGCGCGCGGAGCAAAGCCGCCGCACAGGCCGCAAGTGTGCTCCAGGCTGCGTGCTCTCGGGACGGGATATACCAGCAACTGGTTCGTAAGCCTCGGAAATGTCGCGTACTTCAGAAAATCTATTTTATTGAGAAATATCAATAAGATAGATTGGCGGAGGGAGAGGGCCTGGAATCCAACGCTCTCTGCGCAAATCCACAAGGTACTTGCAAAACCTGCGCGGTGTTATGTCCAGGCGGAGAAGTTGACCTCAACGCCGACTGTCATGCCGGACGATGAAGGCCAACGCGGCGCGGCTTCAGCTTCACGCCCTGGCCTACAACCTCGCCAACTTCCTGCGCACCCTGGCGCTCCCGGAGGAGATGGCAAGCTGGTCGCTGACCAGCATCCGCGAGAAGGTGGTGAAGATCGGTGCGAAGATCATCGCCCACGCCCGCTACAGTGTCTTCCAGATGGCCGAGGTCGCGGTGCCGCGTGACCTGTTCCGACGCATCCTCGACATGATCGACAATCTGCGAGCACGAGAACCGGCGCCATGCTGACAGCAGGGTGGATCCGCACAAGGCAAGCGACAGGCGAAGTGCGCTCGGGATCCAGCGAAATGAGCCAAAATCGCGCTGATGAAGCCAGCCATGGAGGTCGGGTTGACGATCATGGTGCGGCCGAGGCGGCCACTGTGACGATCCGCCTTCTGGCAGGCCCGGACGTGGGTTATCCTGCCATCAAACAGGGGCGGTTCGGCCGCTCAAATGGGAAATGTCGGTTACAACAATGCAAGAAGGTGACTGATGCGGGTCCACAGAACCTCAGCCCGGAGCCGACAGGGCGACCGAGCCCCGTGCTCAAACTCGTCAGCGGATCGCCACCTCGCTCCTGCGGGCGCGATCTACGCGGTGGCGGTCTCGCTCCTGTTCATGCCACTCGCCATTCCGGCATTGGCTGCCGACATGGTGGAATCCAAGGTCGCGTACACCGGGTACGACATGGACTTCCTTCGTGACGTCAACAAGGGCACGTGGCGCGACAAAAGCCGACAGCTGTCTGGACAGCTGTACATGCCGAAGAGCGGAGGGCGCCACCCGGTCGTCATCGTGCAGCACGGCTCCGGTTCACCTGACCACCGAGACTACCGGGCTTGGAAGTCGGACCTGCGGGATGCCCTCCTGCCGAAGGGGATCGGCATGTTCATCGCCGACAGCTACACGGGGCGCGGCATCAGCGAGACATCGAAGAACCAGGGGCAGCTTTCGCGTGCATCTCGGACGGTCGACGCACTCATGGCCCTCTCGGCACTTTCGGCACGCGCCGACGTGGACCCGTCCAAGATCGGGATAGTCGGGTTCAGCTTCGGTGGCAGCGTCGCCAATCTGACCAGCAATGACGGGTTCGTGTCGCAGGTGCTGCCCAAAGGGTCGCGATTTGCTGCACACGTTGCCGTATACCCGGCCTGTGGGGGCAAATTCGAGCGCCATCAGCCCACGGGCGCCCCGGTTCTGATGCTTCTTGGTGGAGCGGACGACTACACCAACCCCGCTTTTTGCACCGACAGTGCGGAAGGAATGCGCGGCAACGGCGCGAAGGTGGAGTTGGTAACCTTCGACGGAGCACATCACGGCTTCATTAGCACCAAGCCGGTGTACTGGAATGAGGGAGCCTGGACCTTCGACGACTGCGGACGCCAGATCATCGGCTCCGACGGAGAGGAGCGTGACGCCAGGATTTCGTCGGAAGGAAAGTCGTGGGTCGAGTTCACAAGGTTCCTCGCCAAGGCATGCGGCCGGAAGGGTGTGCACATCGGCACGAATGAGAAGGCGGCGGCCGGCGCGCTTCAGCGCACGGTGGCGTTCTTCGCCGAGCATCTGCGGAAGTGACTCCCCAGCAGCGAGGGATGGCATGAGCACATCGGGAGGGAGAGGGCGAACGCCCCACCCTCCCATTCCTCCGTCCGATCCGCTCCCCATCTGGCGCACACCGAAGCGCAAACAGCTATTGGATAGGCGCTGTCACACGAACTCATGGCTGACGCCGGTCGCGGCCGGTAACGTCGCCTCATGAAGCCGATCTCATACGCCCGATTGCACTATCCATCATCGATCGTCCAGCACGCCGTCTGGCTGTACCTGCGTTTCAACCTCAGCCTGCGGGACGTGGAGGACCTGCTGGCGGAGCGAGGCCTCGATATCAGCTACGAAACGGTCCGGCGCTGGGTCGCGCGCTTCGGGCCGGCCTACGCCCGGCGGCTCCGCGCGATGCGACCGCGACCCTGCAACTCCTGGCACTTGGACGAGATGTTCGTCTCGATCGGCGGCCGAACGATGTACCTATGGCGCGCTGTCGATGCCGAGGGCGAGGTCCTCGATGTCCTGGTGCAGCCGAGACGTGACAAGCGGGCCGCCCTGAAGCTGATGCGCAGCCTCCTGCGGAAACAGGGCTTCGCGCCGACCTCGATCGTGACTGACAAGCTCCGGTCCTATGGAGCCGCGCTTCGAGAGATTGGCATGGCCGATCGGCACGCTACCGGCGGCCGGCTGAACAATCGCGCTGAGAATTCACACCAGCCTACCCGCCGACGGGAACGATCGTGGATCGGCTTCAAGAGACCGGGATCAACTCAGCGCTTCCTCTCTGCTCACGCCGCCGTCTACAACACCTTCAATGTCCAGCGCCATCTGATCTCTCGCAGCACCCTTCGGACCCTGCGCGGCGAAGCATTCGCTCAATGGCAAGCCGCTGCCGAGGCGGCGTGATCCCAGATCAGAACCTGGGCTTCGTGCGCACGGTCTACGAAGATGTGACAAAGCCTCGTGAGCGTCTTCGGAGCGGACCGTAGGGCGCCCACGCCGTCGAGGAAAGCTGCGGCGCGGCATGCGGCCGCGAAGCCGTCCGAGAGCCTTGACATCACGTCATTCGTCTCCAACGGGACGGCCGGCGATCTGGCCAACCACCTCATGACGCGGCGCAGGCGCATCCCCGCCTGGTCACGGAACGCCCGCAGCAGCCGGTTCTCGTAGACGTCAAAGGAATGTTCGACACGGCAGTCAGCGAGCTTGAGCGGGCGGAGGCCTTCGGTCAGGTTGCCGGGCTTCGCGAAGGCCGCAGGAAGGTCCACCGGGGACGGGCGGCGAGCCCGTTCGGCCGGGACCCACGGGCGGATAGGAGCTAGAATCCCGTGCGGATCGCGGGCGACCTCATGGAGGGTGGCGATCAGCCCGGGCCGATCCCGTCCGCCTTCGAGCGCTCTGCGGACCTGTTCGGCCTCCTGCGCCAGGGTCGCCGGCCGTGGGGGGCGCCAGTCAAGCCCCGTAAAGGCGCCCAGCCTGTCGAGCCCGACTGCGATTGACGTCGGCAGGCCGCTCTCCAGGTCATCAAGCATCGCGGCGAACGCGTCAGCGGAGATCTTCGCCGGCCTGATCCTGAGCAGGTGTGACCAACGGGACGTCCCCCCGAGGGAAACCTCGAGCATCCACGTCCCCGAGGATGCGCGCTCCCAATCGGCGGTAACGCGTTCTGCCCCGCCGACCGCCTCAAGGCACACGGGCAGCGGACGGCCGTTCAGGAACAGCCGAACCGAACGCCACTCCTCGGGCGGGACGCCCTCCAGGACGATGGTCGCGGGTTCCCACTCCGCGGGGACGTCGGTGACGCCCCTTTGCGTGCGGAACGTCAGCCCCGGGTTTAAGGCCTCGCCGGAGGTCTCAGAAGAAAGAGGCGAAGCCATGAGCCTGGAAACCGTCGAACATTGTCCGAACCCGCGCGCGGCTCATCGGCAGATCGTCGCCGCACGATTCCGCGAGCCTGGCTAGGGCCTCGCCGACCCGCCCATCGTTGCCCTTGAGTTTGGGCAGCACCTTCTGCAGGACCTGCTCGTCGAGCGCCTCCTGCCATCTCACCCCCAACTCGGCGCTCGTCTCCACGTATGCGGTCACGTCGTCGAGGACGCGGTAGGCGAACGGCGCCACCCCGGAGACGGCGTCCCAGACGGCCATGAGCCTGACTGCGTGAGGACGGTCGCCAAGGTGGGCGACCAGAGCCTCACGCGGGATTCCCAATTCGACCAGTTGGGCGCGGTCGTAGACCTTGTCCGCGAACCCGTGGGTCGTCTCGTCGACGTTGACAGTGCCGACGAAGGCCAGGTTCGAGGGCAGGGGAACCGAGCGTCCGGGCGCCAGTTCGACCGCGGCCTCGCCGTCGGCGCTGCGGGAGCGCAGCTCCATCGCCGAAAGAAATTTCGCGAAGTAGTGCTCCGGGCGGGCGAGGTTCATCTCGTCGAGGATCAGGTGGTAGCGGATCGGGGCGCGTCCCTGCTCTTTGGCCTCCCGGTGCTCTCGCGCCGCCCCCTCAAGGAAGAGGGTGAAGGCAGTGGCATGGAAAGCGCCGTCCAGCGGGTTCAGATAGCCCAGAAGGTCCTCGTTTGCGGTCCAGTTCGGGGCGACCGGCACCACCAGATGTCGGGCGCCGACGGCCTTGGCGTACAGCTCCGCCAGCCAGGTCTTGCCCGTGCCGCTGACGCCCGCCAGGACCACGAAGCCGCGCGTCCTCAATGCGACATGGTAGCGGCGAACGATCGTCTCCGGCAGCCGCATGCCGGCCGCCGCAACTCTAGAGACGATCTCACCGAAGGGTGGCTCCGGAAGGGCTTCAATCCGCCGCCCCTCCATCATTAGGCTCTGAAGGATTTCCCGGCGGGCCTCGCAGATCTCTTGGTAGCGCCATCCGGGCGGAGCATGAATCCTCTGCGGCAGTGTGTCGGTCCACCAGCTGACGTCGACGGCGTGGCGCGAGTCGGCGGCTGAGTGGCGGTAGGCGCCCCTGACCACGCCCACGGCATGAACCTCGCCGCCGTCTTCGCTGGCAATGACAATGTCGCCGGCCTGGAGGCATGCGAGGAGACGGAGTTCTCCGTCACGACCGGCCCATTGCTCGGCCCCGTTAACCGCCAAGGCGTCAGCCAAGGAGGCTGAGTCCCTGAAAACCCGGACATCCCCGACGGGGGCCGCGACGGAGACTGCGGAAGCGGCGAGCCACTCGCCAATCCCGTTCAACGGCTGCCTGACCCTGATGACGAGGCGGCGAGACACGGGGTCCGATGCGGCGACGATCTGCGCCGCAAGGTCGGTCATGGATTCAGCTAACATGTTTTCCGTTCGTGGCGTTTCCCCAAGCGCGCCCCTACTCTAGGCCGATCGTCGCCTGCGGGCGAGCACGTTTCAAACTTACCTCATGCATGCGCCGAAAGCGGTCACATCGAAACGACTGTGGAACGGCACCGGCATATGGCCCCGTCGACCCTTGGCATTTCAGTGAATTGCGACGCCGACCGGCTTCGAGACCCCGCGCTGCTTCACACTTTTTCGTTTTGTTTGGATACTGGCAGAGCACAGAGCGTGTTCAAAAGCCGCATCTGCTCTACCGTTTCGCACTTGGCCTCGCGCAATCGCGGTGCACCGAACACCAACGCCAGCCCCTTTGCGCGCGACACCGCCACGTTGATGCGGTTCAGCGAGAACAGGAAGTCCATGCCGCGTGGAGTTTCCTCGGCCGATGAGGCTGTCATGGAGACGAGGCACACGGGCGCTTCCTGCCCCTGGAACTTGTCGACCGTGCCGACGCGAATGCCCCGTGGCAGCGCGTCGCGGAGGGCGTTCACCTGTGCGTTATAGGGCGCGACCACGATGATGTCAGACTGGCGCATAGGGCGCCGCGTGCCGTCCTTCTCTGTCCACTCTCCTTGCAGAAGGTCGGCGGCCGCGACCTCAATCGCAGCGACTTCTTCAATTGAGACCTGAGCATTGCCGTCATGCGTGACCGGGACCCAGAAGGCGCCTGCCTCGGGGAACCGCGTGCCGGTTACGGCTTGGCGCGCAGTATCGGGGTGGCTGGTCAGCCGACCCTCGTAGACCTGGCCAGAGATGAAGTGGCAGACGTTGGGATGCATACGCCGCGAGATGGGAAGGAATATGCCCCGGTCCGGTGGGATCGTCGCGTGATCGCCCAGCATCCAGTCGAGGCAGGAGAGGTTCGCAGGCTTGGGATGCGCTCCCTGGATAACCTGCGCCAACTGGCGGGGATCCCCCACCAGCACGATGTTCCGAGCAGCGCGGCCCATGGCCACCATGTTGGCAAGGCCGACCTGTCCCGCCTCGTCTACGAAGAGCCAGTCCAGGGTCTGCTCGAACTCCGGGCGCGAAAAGAAGAAAGCCGTTCCGCCAACGACATGGGCTTCCGTCAAAGCAGGGTCGTCGTTGGACGTAGCCCGCGTGATGCCGGTGAAGCCTTCGGGATAGCCGTCCTCGTCGCCACTCACCTTGTGGGCAAGGTCGGCGTTTTCCAGAGTGATGTCCGGGTCGTCATCTTCCAGTGCGGCGAGACAGCCCATCAGCACATTCCGGATGGCCTCGTGGCTGTTCGATGCGACTCCGACCCGATGACCCTTGCGCACCAGAGACAGGATCGCACGCGCGGTGACATAGGTCTTGCCGGTGCCTGGCGGCCCCTGGATCGGCAGCACGGTCCCATCCATCGCACCAACTGCCGCAATCGTGCCCGCAACCGGATCAGCGCCATCCAGCAGGTCAGACTTTGCGCCGGTGGTCAGACGCGGCGCCGCGCGGGACAACAGATCGTCTATAGCCGTGAATCGACGCGGCCCGCATTGGTCGGCAATCACATCGCGAAGCGCGGCGGCGATGACGACCGTATTCAGCGGCCAGTCAGGATGGAGCGTCAGACGGTCCGTCAGAAGATGCGCCTTCGCTGCCCCGGCCTTGAGGATGATCTCGCGTGCTGTCCGATCCAGAGCGACGATGCTGATCGTAGCGGGCGGCCCGTCATGGACCGGCACCGTCGCATTTTTGCCGCCCCGTAACTTCGTCTCCTGCTGCGGGAAGCGATAGGTGCGCGCCATCGAGCGTTTGACGGGCTCAGCCGCGCCCACGGCTTCAAGCCCGGCGAGGGCGTCGAGATCATCGATCAGATCATCCTCGTCCTTGCCCACGCTGTCGAACACCGCCCATTGCGCGGGCTTCGCTTCGCGCTTGTGGTAGAGGCCGAGATTGAACAGCATCTCCTGCCGGTCGTGCGGCAGGCCGGATGCCGCAAGGGCTGAACGCAGCGCCTGCGTGTCGGCATCCTCGTCGGCCTCCTTGCTACCCGCGTCCTGACCGAGCAACGGCCAGGGGCCGCTGGGACGAATGCCGACCAGCCAGTCCCTCAGTTCCTCCGTCGAAATGCAGTCGACGCGGTTGTAATCCTCGATCTCGTCGAGGATCTGTTGCTCCCCAGTCTCGCGCCACCGCTCATAGGCGACGACCGAGCCGCCCGCCGTCTTCACCTCGCCATCGCGCTTGCGGCCATAGAAGGCCTCCATCGACTTGATGGAGTAATTGGGCTCAGAGCCGATCAGGGCCCCGCGCACGACAGCGAACAGATCGACAAACCGGCGCTCGCGCAGGAGCCGATCGAGGAAGGCCTCGCCGATCCCGTATTTCGTGGTCAGCCGCCGAAGCGCTGTGATCTCGTAGGGCGCGTAGTGATGGATGCGCGCGTCCGGATAAGCCGCGAGACGCGCACGGAAGAATTCCAACAGCTCAGCGAGCGCGCGCGCCTCTGCGGCATGGTCGTGCGCCCAGAACGCTCGGAACTTGCCGTCGAACCAGACGCCGTGGAGGTACTCCAGGCCACCCTTGAAATGAGGATCGCCTTCGATGTCGTAGAACAAATCGCCAGCCTGCGGCTCGGGCAGCAGGTCGAACCCTTTGCCGGGTTCCGGGGCGCGCAGTTCGAACGCGGGCAAGCCGGTCTTGCGGACGTGCTGCAGGCGGGCCTGCGTCACCAGGCGGAGGCGTGTATTTTCCGCCATGCCGCGGATCGGATGATCGAGACTGGCGAGGGCTTCCATGGTTGGGATGCCCGCAGCTTCCAGTTTCTTCACCTGCCCACGACTGACGTTGGCGACATTGAACAGGCTGTCCTCAGCCTGCCAGACGTCGGCGCAATGGTCGCCCCAGCGGCAAAGGCCACAATCCGCGCAGGGGATCGGACGAGTTGGCGGAGGATCGGCCACGAAACCCTCGAGCCGTGCCCGCGCCATGCGGGCGTAAGCCGCGTAGTCCGATAGCCGAAGGGTAGCACGGGTGCCGTCCCCCAATTCGACATGGGCGAACTCGGGTGCCGCGCCCTGAACCTCGGTTAGCAGATCGGAATAGAGCACCAGTTGCAGCACATGCTTGGGGTGCGGGCGGCGCTTGAGCTTGGTGTCAGCTACCTCGTAGCTGAACGGTCCAAGCGCAGAGGATCGATCGACGCGCTCCAGGAAATCCGACCAGCCGCCCCAGTTGCCGGACAGGAAAGCGCCCTGAAACACCACGTCCGGGCCAGCGGCCAGCGCTGCGCGCGTGGTCTCGGCGCCGGTGGCAAGATTGCCCCTCGCGATCTCCACCACATTTCGGCCCGCCTCGTTGAGCCGGGCCACATGGGCGGCCTCGTGGGCGTCGCCCTGCTTCTGCAGCAGCGCCGCGTCCTCGCTGTCTTCGCGCGGCTCCGGTCCGGTGCCGCGCATGTGTGCCAGGTCAAGAGTAGTCGCGTGCGCACACCCCATGAAGCGCATGAGATCCGAGGCGGACAGGAAGGTGCGGCCGTCGAGGTCCCTCATTACTGCTCCAGTACTTGCGACACTCGATCCCCGAGGGAATCGCCTCGACAGACCGCAAGTTGATCAATAGCTTATGATGGTGTCAATTTCTGGCATAGAGGTCAAATGTCTTTCTCCAAGGCTCAGGATCTGCTCCGTCTCGCCCAGATGGCCGCCTCCCGGCGTGGCGGCGTCAGCCTTGAGGACATCTGCACCGAGTTCGGCGTCTCGCACCGCACGGCGCAACGGATGACCGAAGCGCTGGATGTTACATTCGCCAATGTCACGACCACGGACGCAGAGGATCGCCGACGGTACTGGCGACTGGACGCCCCCCCGCCCGAGCGACTTCAGCCTCGACAGGAAACCACCATCGAAGCCTTGGAGATCGCAGCCCGATCCGCTCGCGACCAGGCGCGACTGCGCCATGCTCGCGCGCTCGAGAATCTGCGTGATGGACTACTGGCGCGGTTGACCCCGCGTGATGCAACGAGATCCGAGGCCGATGCCGAAGCGGTGCTGGCTGGCCTGGGCCAAGTCATGCGCCCCGGTCCGACCGTCGCCATGCGCGCGGAGGTGACGGATGCAGTGATCGAGGCGCTGCGAGGACCGTTTCGCCTGCGCGTCACCTACGGATCCGCAGACGCCGCGCCCCGGGTGATCGAACCGCACGGCCTGCTGCTGGGCCACCGCAGCTACCTTGTGGCGCGGCAACCCTCGCGCAGCGAGACGATCCTGAACTTCCGCATGGACCGGATCCTTGCCGCCGAGGTGCTGGACGAAAGCTTTGCCTTCACGCCGGGGTTCACCCTGGAGGATTATGCCGCCCAAGCCTTCGGCGTCTATCAGGATCCGGCGCAATACGGCGAGGTGATCTGGCGCTTCGCGCCCGAGGCCGCCGCGCGGGCCGCCGAATTCCGCTTTCACCCGACGCAGGTCCTGGAGCTACAGGATGACGGCAGCCTGATCGTCCGGTTCACCGCGGCCGGATGGCTCGAGATGGCGTGGCATCTCTATCAGTGGGGCGACAAGGTCGAAGTGATCGCGCCCGACGGGCTGCGGGCTTTGATCGACGGATATCGAAGGCCAGATTTCGACGCCTTGCCGTGAATGGATTTTCAGAGGGGGATTGTGAATGAAGGGTGTTCTCGGATCGTGTCCCGAGGAGTGGTGTAGGAGCGCGGTGCTGCGCTTGATCTCCGGCGGGCGGAACGTGTCAACGAAAGTGAGACAGCCGGGTTGATAAATTAGGCTCTGTTTTTTTGGGTTGTGGTCGGCGGATTGATCCAGGCGGCGATTGGCTTCGCGGGTGGCTGAGGGACTTTCCGGACGAAGCGTTCGGGGGTGTCGCGGAAAGCCTTGTCGAGTGTTTCCTGTCGGGCTGCATGGACGGCGTCGGCTTGACCGTAGTGGACCTGGTCGGGCGTCATGAGGCCGAGACCGGCATGGTGGTGGTCACGGTTGTACCAGTCGAAGAAGCGTCGGCAGAACGCCTTGGCATCCTCGATGGAGCCGAAGCGCTGGGGGAATTGCGGCTGGTACTTGAGGGTCTTGAAGTGGCTTTCCGAGAAAGGGTTGTCGTTCGAGGTGTAGGGCCGGCTGTGCGATTTGGTGACGCCGAGATCGGCGAGGAGGAGCGCGGTGGCCTTGGCCTTCATGGGGGCCCCGCGGTCGGCATGCAGTGTCAACTGGCCGGCCGTCACGGAATGCCTGGCCACGGCATCCTCGAACAGCACCTTGAACAAGCGGGCGCTTTCGGCGTCGGCGACACACCAGCCGACGACCCGGCGACTGAAGATGTCGATGATCACGTACAGGTAGAAGTATGTCCATTTGGCCGGCCCCATCAGCTTGGTGATGTCCCAGGACCAGACCTGATTGGGGCCTTCGGCGAGCAGCTCCGGCTTCTGATAGGCGGGATGGCGGAGCTGCCGGCGGCGTTCGCGGATCTCGCCGTGGCTTGCGAGCACCCGGTACATGGTGCGGATCGAGCAATGATAGGTGCCCTCGTCGAGCAGGCTGGCGTAAATCTCCGCGGGCGCCTGATCGACGAACCGGGGCTGGCGCAGCAGGTCGAGCACGATCCCGCGCTGCTCGGGGGTCAGGGCCCGCGCCGGACTGGGTCGGGGCCGTGGGGCGGCAGGCGGTCGGTTCGCGCGGATCCGGTGACGATGGACGCTGGCGCGGGACACCTCGAAGGCGGCGCAAACGGCGGCACTGGGACCACGCGCCGGCGACAGGGCGATGACGGCATCCATCACGGCTCTCCGTCGCTCGGCACCAGCGGCGTTCCCAGCAAATCCGCCACTTTTTTTTGGAGATCGATGATCGCCTCGGCCCGTTCCAGCCGCCGCTGAAGGCGGGCGTTGATCCGCAGGGCCTCGGCCAATTCGGCGGCCAGCGGATTGGCGAGCGGCGGTTTCGGGCCGCGCCTGGCCGGGGCAAGCGCCCCGAGGGTGCCGGCATCACGCAGACGGCGCCAATCGGTCAGCGTCGATGAATAAAGCCCTTCGCGCCGCAGGATAGCGCCGACGCCCCGGCTCTCCGCCGCCTGATCGGCTTCCGCCAGAATGCGCAGCTTGTCCTCGGCGCTGAACGTCCGCCGCCGAGGACGCTCTGAAACCTCCGAGGTCAAGGCCGCTG
>ABHC01000044.1 GCA_000171835.1 alpha proteobacterium BAL199
CGCAAACGGCGGTCGTCTTCATCCCGCCGCCAGCTGCGGCAGGCCGGCTCTGTAGGCCTGGTCCGGTGTCCGCCCGCCCAAGCTCGAGTGCGGCCGGCGTCCGTTGAAGAAGCCCAGGTACCGACCGATCGAGGCGCGCGCCTCGGCGACGCCGTCATAGGCCCGCAGGTACACCTCCTCGTACTTGACTGAGCGCCACAGCCGCTCGACGAACACGTTGTCGCGCCAGGCGCCCCGGCCGTCCATGCTGATCGCGATGCCGTTCGCCAGCAGCATGCCGGTGAACGCAGTGCTGGTGAACTGGGCGGATTCAAGCGGTCGTCGCAACACTTCGGCAAAGGAGGTTGCGATGAGTATTCAAAAGCGACGTTCGGACCGGTCAGGGCGGGCGCGATTGCGGTCACCTGGTCGGCCGCCGGTGGCGGGACGTGCAGACCGGCAGCGGTTCTGGTCTGCGATCGCGGCCGGTGAGACCAGTGAAGATGCTGCGATCGAGGCCGGAGTCTCTCAAGCTGTCGGAACAAGATGGTTCCGGGAGGCGGGCGGCATGCCACCAGCGATATTTGGCTCCACGGCAAAGCCACTTTCCGGACGGTATCTCTCGTTTGCAGAGCGGGAGGAGATCGCGCTGCTTCGCGTACAAGGACATTCCATGCAGGAGATCGGACGCCGTATCGGCAGGGCCGCTTCGACGATCTCCCGGGAGATACGCCGCAATGCAGCCACCCACAACGGCGGCCTGGAGTATCGTGCAACGACTGCGCAGTGGCATGCCGACCGATCCGCCCGTCGGCCGAAGCGGGCGAAACTTGCCTCGAAGCCGGCCTTGCGGACCTATGTGGAGGAACGACTGGCGGGTATCATCGTCGCTCCGAGTGGCGCCCTGGTCGCCGGCCCGGCGGTACCTTGGAAAGGCCGACGGCATGGCCCGCGGCAGGATCGGCGATGGGCCAGGGCATGGAGCCCGGAGCAGATCGCTCGCCGCTTGCGGCTCGACTTCCCGAACGACGAGACCATGCGCATCAGCCACGAAGCCATCTACCAGGCGCTCTTCGTTCAAGGCCGGGGCGCATTGCGGCGCGAGTTGACGGCTTGCTTGCGCACGGGGCGGGCTCTGCGGGTGCCGAGAGCGCGCACGCGGCGACGAGGCAAGGCCTTCATCTCTCCCGAGATCATGATCAGCGAGCGTCCGCCGGAAGTCGCTGACCGAGCCGTCCCGGGACACTGGGAGGGAGACCTTATCCTCGGGCTGGGCAGTTCGGCCATCGGCACCCTCGTCGAGCGCACGACACGGTTCACAATGCTGCTGCACCTGCCGCGCATGGCGGACCACGGCAGCACGCCACGTGTGAAGAACGGGCCTGCGCTCGCTGGCCATGGTGCCGAGGCGGTTCGGGACGCCATTGTCCGCACGATCGTGACCCTGCCGGAAGAGCTCCGCCGGTCGCTGACCTGGGACCAAGGTGTCGAGATGGCCCAGCATGTTCACCTGAAGGTCGATGCAGGCGTCCAGGTCTACTTCTGCGATCCGCACAGCCCGTGGCAGCGAGGAACCAACGAAAACACCAACGGCTTGCTGCGACAATACTTCCCGAAGGGCACAGACCTTAGCCAACACAGCGCCGAGGATATCGCCGCCGTGGCGGCCGCCCTCAACGCCCGGCCCAGAAAGACCCTCGACTGGAGAACACCCGCCGAGGTCCTGGACCAGTTCCTCCGATAAGCGGAGTATCAGGCTGTGTTGCGACGACCGCTTGAATCCGCCCTGGCTGCCCTGGTCGGTGTTGAAGATTGCCGGCCGCCCGTGGCGCGCCAGCGCCTCCTCGACCGCCTCCAGGCAGAAGCCCGTGTCCTGGGTGATCGACAGCCGCCACGACAGCACCCGCCGGCTGAACCAGTCGATCACCGCCGCCAGGTACACGAAGCCGCGCGCCATCGGGATGTAGGTGATGTCCATGGCCCAAACTTGGTTCGGCCGCTCGACCCTCACCCCGCGCAGCAGGTACGGGTAGATCCGGTGCCCCGGCGCCGGCTTCGAGGTGTTCGGCCGCCGGTACAGTGCCTCGATCCCCATCCGCCGCATCAGTGTCGCCACCCGGCCGCGGCCGATCTCCACGCCGTCCGCCCGTAGCAGGTCCCGCAGCATCCGGCTGCCCGCGAACGGTGCCTCCAGGTGCAACTCGTCCAGCCGGCGCATCACCGCCAGGTCGGCCGCCGGCACCGGTCGCGGCCGGTAGTACAGCCCGCTCCGGCTCAGCTGCAGCAGCTCCGCCTGCCGCTTCACGGGAAGCTCGTGCTCACGGTCGATCATCGCTTTGCGCTCGTCATGCCGGCCTTGCCGAGCGCGCCGGACAAAAAATCGTTCTCCAGCGTCAGCTGGCCGATCTTGGCGTGCAGCTCCTTCACGTCCACCGCGGGCGGCGCGCTCGCGCCGCCACCGAACACCTCCGCAGCACCCTCCAGAAGCTGCGCACGCCAAGCCGTGATCTGGTTCGGGTGAACGTCAAACTGTTGCGCCAGCTCCGCCACCGTCTTCTCGCCACGGATCGCCGCCAAGGCCACCTTCGCCTTGAACGCCCCACTGTGGTTCCGTCGGGCACGTCTCGTCATCGCAATCCTCCTGAGCCGCGGCATCCTCGCCGCCTTCAGGCAGGAAATCCACTTATCGCCCTGTCCGAAATTCCCCGGCCGGCTCTGTTTGCGCGGCCGCGTCGGCACGATCGCGGTGCCGTAATGGCTGGCAAAGTCCAGGTAGGTCCGGTTCACCCCCGGCTCGTACCGGCTGGCGATGGTCACCCCAGCCTTCAGGTTGTCGCAGACGATCGCCCGCGGCACCCCGCCCAGGAACCTCAGTACGTTGACGTGGACACCGATCCAGTCCGGCAGCGCCTCGCTGAACCGGGCCTCGGCGTAGGTGTAGTTCGAGGCTCCCAGGACGGCGACGAAGATCCTGGCCTCACGGACCTCGCCGGTCAGCCCGTCGAACACCGACACCGTGTCGCCGGCGAAGTCCACGAACAGCTTCTCGCCAGCCGCGTGAGTCTGGCGCATGGTCGCCGTCACGCCACGGCGCCAGACGCCGTAGAGGTCGCAGAATCGGCTGTAGCCATAGCCGTCGGGATGGCCGGCGCGGTACTCCTCCCACAGCAGCGCCAGCGTCACCCCGCGCCGGCGAAGCTCAGCGTGCACATAGCCCCAGTCCGGCACCGGGCGCGACAGTGGCGGGTTGTAGCCCGCTGGCGCGAACAGCGCTCGCTCCAGCGCCGCGTCGTCGAACTCGACCGGGATCGGCCAGGTGATCCCCGCCACCGACGCCCGCCGGATATACTCGCCCACCGAGGTCGGGCCGACCCCGACCGTCTGGGCGATCACCCGCTTGCTCGCCCCGCAGGCATACTTCAGGCGCAGCACTTCCCGTATCTTGCGCATCGGCAATCTCTCCGCGGGCATCGGTCCTCCCCCTGCTCCAGATCAGCAGGGAACCTTGCCCGGTTAGATCGCCGGAAACCTCACCCCGCCCCCCCTCGACAGGGTGGTCGCCTTCCGTCGGAACGGGTGGTCGCGTTCAATCGGAATGGCTGGTCGCCTTCCGTCGGATCAGGTGGTCGCCTTCGCTCGGAATGGGTGGTCGCGTTGCCTCGGAATCCGCAGGAGACGGCGTCGCCGGCGACCTGATCGTGAGATCGGCGCTGTCACCGGCTGCAGCGAGCCAAATCCAGCTCCCGCGATTACCCGCGACACGACCCAGACCCCCGGGAAACGCCAAGTCTGCCGCTACGGCCCAGTCATGCCGTAGGCGCGGGTCGGTAGATCAAACTGTCCGATCGGCTGACCGCAGCCATATTGTGCCGCCCGGTTGAGGTCGCCTCCGATCGGCGGCCTATCGATTGGAGTGGCATCGCGGCCTCGCGACGGTACAATTCCATCAGATCGAGGAAGGCCGGCGCGATGACCCGACGTTTGAAGCTATCATGCCTGTTGTTCGCGATGCTCGCGGTGTTCAGTGTGCTCGGGCTGGTGCGCGGTGCGGTTGCCGCCGAGAGCCGGGTGGCTCTGGTGATCGGCAACGCCGGCTACCAGCACGCCAAGTCACTGCGAAACCCGGGTAACGATGCGTCGGCGGTGGCCGAGCGGCTTCGGGGACTGGGTTTCTCGGTTGTCGAGTTGCGATCGGACCTCGACTACGCCAGGATGCGCCAGGCGCTTCTGACGTTCCGCCGCGCCGCCGAGGGAGCTGACATTGCGGCGCTGTTCTACGCCGGCCACGGCATCGAGGTCGACGGCCGCAACTACCTGGTGCCGGTCGACGCCCGGCTGGCGTCCGCGGTCGACGCCGAGTTCGAGGCGGTGCCGCTCGACCTGGCGCTGACGGCGGTGTCGGGGGCCCGGAAGCTGAGACTGGTGATCCTGGACGCCTGCCGAGACAACCCGTTTCAGGCCCGGATGGCTAGTGACACCCGCAGCGTCGGCCGCAGTGTCGGGCGAGGCTTGGCACGGGTGGAGCCGACGGCGAACACGCTGGTGGTCTATGCCGCGAAAGCGGGATCCGTGGCGGCCGATGGCGACGGCCGGCACAGCCCGTTCACGTCCGCCCTTCTGGAGCACCTCGGCGAGCCGGGGGTGGAGATCGACTTCACGTTCCGCAAGGTGCGGGACGCCGTTCTGGCGTCGACGTCGAACCGTCAGGAGCCGTTCATCTACGGCTCGCTGAGCGCCGAGAAATTCTACCTCCTGCCGCCGGTGCCGGCGCCTTCGACCCCGTCGACGGCTGCCGCGACGCCGCCGCCGCCGACGGGCGGTGGCTTTGACCCCCGGGCGCTGGAACTGGCGTTCTGGGAGAGCATCAAGGACAGCGAGCGGGCGTCGGACTTCGAGGCGTACCTGGCGCAGTACCCGACGGGTGTCTTCGCGGCGCTGGCGGCGTCGCGCGTCGTGGCGCTGAAGGAGAGCCAGGTTGCGTCGCTTCCGCCGGCCGCGACGGTGGCGCCGCCGGCACCGGCACTGTCTGTTGTGGATCTGGACGACAGTTACGTGACGGTGAAGACGGCTAACCTTCGGGCCGAGCCGTCGACGGACGCGGCGAAAGCTGGGACGTTGCCGGCGGAGACGCTTGTTCAGGCGACGGCGAAGCTTGCGGACGGCAGCTGGGTTCGTGTGGCGCACGCGGGGGGGACGGCGTGGGTGTGGGCGCCGCTGGTTGCGCCAGTGGACGCGGGTGAGCACGCGGCGTGGTCGAGGGCGTCGGGTGGCGATGTGTCGGCTGTTGAGGGCTTCCTAAGGGTGCATCCTCGGGGCCGGTATGCGGAGGCGGCCAAGGCGCGTCTGGCGGCTTTACGGCCGCCGGCCCCAGCCTCTGTCGCTGTTCCAGCGCCGTCGGCGACGCCTGTGGTTGGGACGTTCCCGCAGACGGCGTCACGCCGTCCTGGCGAGGTGTTCCGGGACTGCGGAGACTGTCCTGAGATGGTGGTTGTCACTGCGGGCGAGTTCATGATGGGCTCGCCGGATAGTGAGCCGGGGCGGGGCGCTGACGAGGGTCCGCTGCGCCGAGTGCGGATCGGGTATCCGCTGGCTGTCGGCAAGCACGAGGTGACGGTGGGCGAGTACCGGCGGTTTGTGCAAGAGGACGGCCATGCCGTCGGCAACACGTGCTGGACCTACGAGACTGGCGAATGGAAGGAGCATTCGGGCCGAAGTTGGCAGAGTCCAGGCTTCGGTCAGAGCGACAGTCATCCTGTTACGTGCGTGAACTGGGATGACGCGCAGGCGTATGTGAAATGGCTGAGCCGGACAACCGGCCAACGATATCGCCTGCTGTCTGAGTCGGAGTGGGAGTACGCAGCGCGTGCTGGGACGACGACCCGCTTCGGCTGGGGTGACGACCCGAGTGGGACCGCGATCTGCGGCTACGCGAATGGCGCGGGCTCGGAGACGTCGTTCGATTGGCGGAACCAAGCCTGCCGTGACGGCCACGAGCGCACCGCTCCGGTTGGCCGGTTCGGGGTCAACCGGTTCGGTCTGCACGACATGCACGGCAATGTGTGGGAATGGGTCGAGGATTGCTGGAACGACAGTTACACGGGGGCGCCTGCAGACGGATCATCATGGCGCTCTGGCGAGTGCGGTCGTCGCGTGGTTCGCGGCGGTTCCTGGGGCAGCAAGCCGACGGTCCTCCGCTCGGCGAACCGCGACAGGAGCGACGCCGGCTACCGCAGCTACAACCGCGGCTTCCGCGTGGCCAGGACCCTTTGACCTCTTGCCCCTTTACCTCTTTACCTCTTGGGGGTCTGGGGGCGCAGCCCCCAGCGGGTTTTTTGAGGGTTCGCTCCTTGCGTTCGGTTTCCCGTCGATGAGCCATTTAAGCGACAACGCCCGCCGCACCGGCCCGGCGGTAGAGGCGATGTACCGGTTCCTGCTGTGGCTGGTGCCGACGGTCGAGAAGTTCCCGCGCAGCCGGACGTTTCGGCTTGAGGGCCGGCGGATCGACGACGCTGGCTGGTGAGTGTGGAAGCGATTGCCGGTGAGTTGCGGGAACGGCTTCGCCATGAAGGTCGCGCGCAGGCCGTGCAAAGCGGCGTAGGCGTAGACCCGTGTGTCCAGCGCCTCGTTGCGCCGGCCGCCCGGCTTCCACCAGGTGCGCTGCGGGAACCCCTTCACGTAGCGGGTGCGCACGCGCTCGGCGGTCAGCTGCTCGAACCACGCCGCGTCCCGTTCCAGCGGGAAGTGGCACGACCCGGCTCCGGGTGGCATCACCTTGAGCCGGGCATAGACCGCCTCCTTGGCGGCATCGACGCCGATGGCGAACAGGTTGACCTTGCCCTTGTTGGCTCGGCTCGGCCGACGCGGCCAGATCGGCCTGGCACCGGCCATGCCCTTGATCGCCCAGATGCGGCGTCGCTCCTTGCCCCGGCAGAAGGCATAGGCCGCCAGCGTGTGGTGACCGCCGGTGTCGATGCAGGCGGCATCGATGGCGACACCGCCGGGCAGCGTCGTGTGCGGCAGCCGCCGGGCGAGCACCGCATCAAGGTCGTCCCATACCCTGCTGCCGGCCGGATCCCCCCACAGCACCACGGTGTCGAGCGACCAACTCTCCTCGTCACGGCCCCAGCCGACGATCTCCAGTTCCAGGCGATCGTCCTGCACGTCGATGCCGCAGGTGACCACCGCGACCTCGGCCGGTACCGCCGATCCCCAGTCCTCGCGGCGGAGCATCAGACCCTCGGCGTCGAGCCGCTCGCCGTCGCGCTCCTCCCAGGTCTCCGCCAGCTTGGTGTTGACCCAGACCTTGAGACGGACCGGGTCCTCCTTGGCAGCGGCATGCTCGGCAGCGATCTCTGCCCACGACACCCACGGGCTGTAGAGGCTGGAGAGATGATAACCAGCCGTCCGTCCGTCACCTGACGCCGTCGCTTGCCAGGCGCCGGCGGCAAGCAACGCCGGCTTGCGGTGCTCAGGATGCCGGGTTCCGCAAGTCGGGCAGTGCCAAGCCGCCTCGTCGATCTGGCCTTCCGGCCAGCGGATGTCCCGCCACAGGATCTGATGGCGCTCACCGCAGTCATCGCAGGGCACGGCGAACACCCGCCGGTCGCTCTCCAGGTACGCCGCCTCGATCCGGCTGAACCCCTTCAGCGTCGGTGTCGACACCATCAGGATCTTGCGGTTGAGGAAGGTTGCCGCGCGCTGGATCGCCAGTGCTACCGGATCGCCTTCCCCATCGGCGTCGCCCGGATAGCCGTCGACCTCGTCGAGGAACAGATAGCGCACCGGCATCGAGCGCAGGCCGACCGCCGAGTTGGCGCCGGTCAGGATCAGCACGCCGCCCGGGAACTCCTTCATCAGCACCGTGTTGCCGCTGTCGCGCGAGCGCGGGTCTCGGACGCGCGCGGCCAGATCCGGGCTTGCCTCGATCAGCGCGTCGACACGCTGCTTGGAGACGCGTTTGGCGCCCTCGACGGTCGGCTGAACCAGCAGCAGCGGCCCCGGGGCGTGATGGATCACGTAGCCGAGCCAGTTCAGGCCAGCCTCGGTCCCGCCCAGCTGGGCGCCCTTCATGAACACCACCCGCTCGACCGCGGACGACGGCGACAGGTCGTCCATGACGGCGCGCAGATAGGGCGTGCGCTCGGTGCGCCAGGCACCGGGTTCGGCCGACGCCACCGAGGTCAGCCGGCGATGTCGATCGGCCCACCACGATACGGTCAGGTCCGGGTCAGGTGCGAGCCCCTGGAGCCAGGCCGCGAGCACCTGGTCGCCGCCGTCGTAGCCGTAATCATCTGACAGGTCAGTCGACGGTGAGCCTCGGCTCGGCAAGCGTTGCGAGGTGCTGGCGGACATGGTTTTCCAGGACGCGGCGCAGGAGACCGGCTTCAACCCCGAGATCGGCCGCCATCAGGCCGGCGACGCGGGCAGGCCACTGCGCCCAGGCGTCCCGTTCCGTCCGCGCCAGTGCGAACACCTGGCCGACCACGCGCGCCCGGTCGATCAGTTCGCCCTTCATCTTCTGCAGGCGAACCCGGCGTTCCTGCGCCTTCAGCACCTCGTTGGCGGTTCGCGCCTGCATGAACGTGGTCGCACCGGCCGCTGCCTGGCCCGCTTCGGCGAGGGTGTCGCGGACGCCGGCTATAGCGGTGGCCGGAACCGATTTGGTGTTCCCGCGCGCCATCGCCGGGTCGGTCGACGATGACCAGCGCGCGTCCGAGCCGGCGGCGTCGATCGAGCCGTCGGCGTGCAGCGCCAGGCGCCCGCTGGTCCGCGCCTTCTGCACCGCACCCCGCGACACACCACGGTGAGCCGCGTACTGACGCTCGCTCAGCCCCTGCATGGGAAGCTCTGATTAGTGTTCGAAATCATGATCTTATCGACTTGATAGGGACTTCGATCAGAGCCTTTATGACGTCACCAGCAAGGACGGAGGCAGCCATGATCAAGACCCGGAACAAGCCGCAAGCCATCGACGCTTTCATTGCCACCAAGGCCGAGATCGACGCGATGCTCGACCGACTGAAGAACCTGAGCGACGACCATTTTGGCTACGCGCCCGACGACATCAACTGGGGCCATGTCGGAACGCTCGGCCACTACGCCGAACTTCTAAACCGCATCACCGACGCCGCCTTCAAGGAGGGCGAACACGCCGAGTGAACCCGGCTACCGCCCGAACTCCGGCCGCGCCATGCCGCGCGGCTTGGGGTCGTAGAAGGGCCGCGACGGGCGCGGCCCCGCCGACGGAGACGACCCCGATGACCAAGCTCACCGACACACAAGCCGCCATCCTCCGCGCAGCCGCCGAGCGCGAGGGTCACAACGTCCTGCCGCTTCCCGGCTCCCTGCGCGGAGGTGCCGCCACCAAGGTGGTGGATACCCTGGTCGCCAAAGGCCTCGTTGAGGAGGTCGATGCCGACCTCCGCAAAGGGGAGCCTGTCTGGCGCGAGACCGGCGACGGTCATGGCACCACGCTGGTCGCGACCCGAACCGGTCTTGCCGCCATCGGCATCGCGCCGGAGAGCGCCGACAGCGCGCTGACGGACGCCACTGAGGTGCCGGTCGAGGACACCGAGACGGACGCCGCAGCCGAGACAAAGCCCGCGCACAAAGAGCGGAAGCCGCGTGACGGAACCAAGCAGGCGCTGATGATCGAGATGCTCCGAGCCGAGACCGGCGCGACCATCGCCGAGATCGTCGCGGCCACCGGCTGGCAGCAGCACACGGTGCGCGGCGCCATCGCCGGGGCGCTCAAGAAGAAGCTCGGACTCGATGTCACTTCCGAAAAGTCGGATCAGGGCGAGCGGAGGTACCGTATCCAGGACCACTGACGCAGTGAGTCTCGCCGCCTGACTGACGCCACCTCTCAAAGGGTGGCGTCTTTCTCCTACGCTTTCCCTGCGAGGACGGTACGCACAGCGGCCAGTGGGATGCCGACCTGCCGGGCGATCATCGTCGGCGTGAGCCCGGCTGCAGCGGCAGCCTTGATCATGCGTATCTTCCCGACCGGCAGTTCCGCCGCCCTGGAACCACCCCTGGTGGGCACGGCGCGTCGTCTCGCCGCAGCATCAGTCTCGGCAACAGGTCGTGGCTGACCCGACGGAGTGGACCGTCTCTTTGCTTCCCTGCCGACAGCCAGGTTCAGCTTGTCGAAGGCATCATCATCAAGGGCACGAAGCGCGCCATCGAGGTCACTTGGCAACAGCGACAAGCCAATTCTCGGACGTGAAGTGGCTCCACCTTCCGCCGCTTCGGACACTCGGACTTTGCTGACATCACGGCGAGTGGTTGGTTCATGGCGCGGCATTGCAGGACGTTGACCCGTTGCACTGAACCGAGCAAGAGATACGTTCAGTCCGCATCGGCCTCGGCGTCCAGTCGCGCCACCTTCACCTCGCTGAATTTGCCGCCATCACCGTCGAGGATCGCCTCGCGGCCGGTCTCAGCCTGCCAGCGCTCGATCGCAACATCGACATAGGCCGGGCTGATCTCCATCGCGTAAACGCGCCGGCCGTTAGCCTCGCCCGCCATGATCTGCGAACCCGAGCCTGAGAACGGCTCGTAGCAGAGGCCGCCGCGCGCCACGTGCTGGCGCATCGGGATCCCGAATGCGTCGAGCGGCTTCGGTGTCGGATGGTCGGGCCGCTCGTCCTTGGCGAAGCTCGGCAGCTCCCAGGTCGACGCCAATGTCTCGTCCGCCACCTTCGGCGGGCGGTTCGGGCGGCGCCAGCCCATGAAGCAGGGCTCGTGCTTCCAGAGGTAATGCGACCGGGTCAGAACCCCGCGGTCCTTCACCCAGATGATCTGCTGATGCACGAAGGCGCCGGCCTTCTCCCAGCACGCTTCGAGCATTCCCTGGCGGCGGGAGGCGTGCCAGCAGTACCAGGCTGCATCCTCGGTGATGGCTTCGGCTACCGCGGCAGCGATGAAGCCGTCGTAGAGGTCGGAGCCCTGGCTGCTGTCGTCCCACGTCACGCCGTAGGACTGCGACCAGTCCTTGTTCCGCGTCGGATGGTTCGAGCCGTCGTAGTCGACCAGATACGGCGGGTCGGTCGCGAACAGCACTGCCCGCTCGCCGTTCATCAGGTGCTGCACGTCCTCGGGCTTCGTGCTGTCGCCGCAAAGCAACCGATGCTCGCCGAGGGTCCAGAGGTCGCCGGTTCGCGATACCGGATTGCGCGGCGGCTCCGGCACCACGACCGGCGGCGTACCCGGCTCCGATGCCGTTCCGTCGCCATCGGCGAGCGCCAGCAGGCGATCCAACTCGCCATCCTCGAAGCCGACCAGCGACAGGTCGAAGTCTTCTGCCGCCAGGTCCTGCAGCTCGCCGGCGAGCAGCGCCTCGTCCCAGCCGCCGAGTTCCGTCAGCCTGTTGTCGGCGATGCGATAGGCCCGGCGCTGTGCCGGCGTCAGATGCTCCAGCACGATCACCGGCACGGCGTCGAGACCGAGCTTGCGCGCCGCCAGCACCCGGCCGTGGCCGGCGATGATTTCGCCGCTGCCGGCGACCAGCACCGGGACGGTCCAGCCGAACTCCGCCATGCTGCCGGCGATCTTCGCCACCTGACCGTCGTCGTGGGTTCGGGCGTTGCGGGCATAGGGCAGCAGCCGTCCGATCGGCCAGGACGCAACCTGGTCGGGCGAGAAGCTGAGCGACATGGTGACGGTGGCCTCGATCGAGCGGAGGGTGGATGCCCAGGTGGATTCCCGGTGGACTCCGGAAGCCACCCTGGAGTCCAGGCTAATCCATTGATATCACGCGGATATTCTGGATCGGCGGGTGGCTTCCAAGTGGATTGGCCTCCCAGATTTTGGCTCTGACGCTAGCGATCCGTTGTGGTGCGCGCGTCCCCCGCGAGAAATACAACCGGGAGGAACCATTCTTCGGTCCCCGGCGGCGTCATCTCGATGACAGATCCAATATAAGAGATCGCAGAATCGATGTCTTAGCAAAAAGTGTCTCACGAGGTTTTAAGTAATATCAATGAGTTGATGATGGTTTTCGTAACAGGGGCAAAACCCCGGGCGGATCGGTGCGTCAGATTGACTCGGCGTGCTCGGTCGGGATTCCCAAGTCGTGGGATATCGGATCCGATGGGGAATGCTGCCGCCCACCGCTCTCGATGGTCTGTCGCACGCCGAGCTGAAGGCTCTGGTGGAGCGGCTTCTGGGCGAGGTGTCGAAGCTGAAGGAGACAGTCACCGAGCAGCGCGATGAGATCGCGCGACTGAAGGGGCTGACGGCACGTCCGAAGCTGAAGCCGAGCGGCATGGAGCAGGCGAGCGCAGCCAAGGCGCCGTCTGGTGGGCGCGGCAAGCGCCGTGGTCGCGGCGCCAAGAAGCTGTCGCGTGTCGTGGTCGAGGATCGGGTGGTGAAGGCTTCGGTTCCGCCGGGCTCGCGCTTCAAGGGCTACGAGACGTTCGTCGTTCAGGATCTGGTTGTCCGCGCGTCGGCGACCCGGTTCCGCCGCGAGCGCTGGGTGACGCCCGATGGCCTGACCGTGGTGGCACCGCTGCCGAGCGGGATCGACGGCCATTTCGGGCCGGAGCTGCGGCGCTTCGTGCTGGCGCAGTACCACCAGGGGCAGGTCACCGTGGCGCGGCTGGTAGAACTGCTCCAGGCCATCGGCATCGAGATCTCCAAGCGGCAGGTGGTGCGGCTGCTGATCGAGGATCAGGATCGCTTCGTCGCGGAGGCCCGTGCGGTGCTGCGCGCGGGGCTGGAAACCGCGGCATGGGTGACGGTCGACGACACCGGCGCACGCCACAAGACGCAGAACGGCTACTGCACCCAGATCGGCAACGACCGCTTCGCCTGGTTCGCCACCACCGGTTCGAAGAGCCGGCTCAACTTCCTGGAGCTGCTGCGCGCCGGCCATGGCGACTACGTCGTCAATGCCGCCGCACTCGCCTATATGCGCAGCCGCTCGCTCGCCGGCCCGATCATCCGCCAGCTCGCCGAGCACGGCGACCAGCGCTTCGCGGATCGGGCCGCCTGGCAGGCCCATCTCGAACAGCTCGGCATCACGGCTCTCGAGGTTCTGCCCGATCCCGTGCAGATCGCCACGGAAGGCGCGCTGTGGGGCAGCATCAAGGCGCACGGCCTGCTGCCCGACACGGTGATCGTCAGCGACGACGCCGGCCAGTTCAATGTCGGCCGGCACGCGCTGTGCTGGGTCCATGCCGAGCGGCTGGTCCACAAGCTCGAGACCTTCACCGACGACAAACGCGCCGCCCAGCAGCGAATACGCAGCCTCATCTGGTGGTTCTACGACGACCTCAAGGCCTATCGACGCGATCCTACCCTGCAACGCAAGGCCGCCTTGCGAGCCCGCTTCGACCGCATCTTCCGACGCCGAACCGGCTTCGCGACCCTCGATCGCCTGCTCGCCCGGCTGCTCGCCAACAAGAACGAGCTGCTGATGGTCCTCGACCATCCGGAGATCCCGCTCCATACCAACGGCTCCGAGAACGACATCCGCTGCCAGGTCATCAAGCGAAAGATCAGCGGCGGCACACGCAGCGACAACGGACGCGACGCCCGCGACACCTTCCTGTCGCTGCTCAAGACATGCGACAAGCTCGGCATCCGCTTCTGGGAGTATCTCGGTGACAGGCTCGCCATCACCGGCGCAAAAGCCGTCCCGCATCTCCCGCTAATTGTCGCTCAGCCAGCCAGGCCTGTCTAAAGCGCCCGGCCTTTTGCCCCTGTTACGCAAGAAGGCGCGAAGTCCTTCATATCAAAGCGAAAAGCCGAATTGGCTCTTGCTGAAATGCCTCATCGCAGTGCCGCGTGTTGTTCTCGACCGCCGCCCAGTCGGCACCAGCGATGGCGGCCTTGCCATAGCCAACGGGTGACGCGCCAAGGGCGGAAACAGCCTCTGCCGCAAGTTGTCCGCCAAGCTTTGCGCGATGTTCGAACACCTTGGTCAGGTCGGCCTGAGCGACCCCGGCAAAGGGATTGCGCAGGACGGCAAGTAACGCCACGCGAATCAGCTGGGCGCAGGGTACGCCCAGCTCATCGGAATCGGTGCGGTTCCGGATCGACATCGTCTTTCGAAACTGCATCAGGCAGTCTCCTGTATCGGGGCGCCGAGGGCCCTTGTCTTGAGCACCCGGAACAGAAGGGCCACAGGGAATACGAGCGCAAAGAGCGTAGCGCCGAAGAGGATTGCACTGTCAGGCGCCCCGGTGCGGTCAAGGAGCCAGCCGGCTACCGGTGGGCTCGCCGTCATGATGGCATAGTAGACGGTGAAAAAGACCCCCATACCGAAGGCGCGACGCTCCGGTGCCACAGCTTGGCCAGCGAGCGCCATGATCACACCGGCAGGTGCCATGCCGACAAGTCCGAAGAGAAGGCTCGCCACCAGTCCCGCTCCGGGCAGGCTGAGCAACATCAGGGCCAGAACGGCACATGCCATGCAGATGGCGAGAATCGTCTCTCGCCCCCCGAACCTGTCGGCGATCTGGCCGCAGGCCGTGCCCGAAAAGATCATCAGCCAACTGCCCACGCTGATCACCGAGGCGGCTGAGAGCGTGCCCATCCCCTGCGTCTCAAGCATGCTCGGTCCGAAGCTGAGGTAGACGACATAGCCCGCATTGAACACGCCCCAGGCGATCCCTGCGCAGACGATCAGCCCCCATTCGCTCGGCAAGAGACCCCTTGTCCGGCCGCCCGCCACCGACGACTGGTCGTTCGGTGCGCGATAGAGCGCAAGAACTGCGAGGCTTGCCAACGCGCACCAGGCTGAGGCAACGGCGAAGGGAACGCGCCAGCCATACAACTCGGCGAGCCAGGTGTGCCCGACCTGTCCCATCGCGATGCCGAAGGGCCAGCTCATCACGAGGATGCTCATTGCCGTTGCGATTTCGTGGCCCTCGAACCAGTCAGCCGCCATCTTGGTGAAGTAGAGCGTGGCGAAAAGGAAGCCGGCGCCACACAGAATCCGGCCCATCCCGATGCCGGCCGGATCGCTCGCCGACGCCGAGACCACGCCGCCGAGCGCGAGAGCTGCAAGGCCAAGCCCTGCCAGAACGCGATCCGAGGCGAACCGGCCGGAAAACCCGGCCGGGAGGGCGAGGAACAGGCCCGGAGCCATGAACAGCCCGATCATCAGGCCGATCTCGGCATTGTCGAGCCCGAACGCATCCGAGAGATCTCCTCCGACCGAGGCCATTGTCTGGAACTGAAAGCCAAGACCGACGCGCGCGGCGAAGAGCAGGGCGAGAATGCGCCAGCGCATCACGCCCAGCCGAGCTGACGCAGTGCCTGTGCGTCGTTCCAGATCTTGGTCATATGCGCGATGCGGTCGCCATCGAAGCGCATGACATACGCGTAGTCTGTAGCGACTGGTTTGCCCGTCGGTTCACCCGGCCCACCCGCGCCAGTCTGAGTGCCGTGGAACACCGCTGAAGCAATCACAGTGGCCCGGTCCGCGTCCGTCGCGAAAGCCGTCAGTTCGTACCGCCCATCCGGGATCGGACCCAGCATACCCTTCATCCATTCGGCGTAGTCTGCCAGCGTCGTGACGTCGGCCAGCGCATCCGCCTGACAGGCGAAACTGGCGCCATCATGGCAATAGCTCTTGCAGGCTTCCCAGCCGCCGCCGGTTTCGCAGGCTTCGAAGAATTCGCGAGCCTTGTGTTCGAGTGTCATGGGTCCGTCTCCCTGTTGAAGGTCGGGTCAGGATGGGCCAATCGTGGGCCGGTGAGTATCGTTCAACTGCAGTAAATTGCGCCCGATGCATGCAGTATTCTGCTACAGCATCTGCAGGATTGCCCTATCACTCCCACTCCCGCAGGATCGGAAGAAGCCCTTGTGAAGGATGTGCCAACCCCGTGTCGCCCGACGAAGTTCTCAGCCCCCGCGAGATCGAGATCGCCAGCGCCTATGGGCAGGGCGACACGTATCAGGCGATCGCGGCCCGGCTGGGCATCGCCCCGTCGACAGTGCGCACCCATCTGGCCACAATCTATCGCAAGCTCGAGGTGTCATCGAAACTGGACTTGCATGCCCGGCTCGGCGGCGCGTTGCCCTCCGCGGACATGCAGACGGACCATGCGGCCGTCATCTCGGAACTGGCGCTGAGTCTCGAGGAATCGCTGCGCCGCGAGCAGGCGTTGGCCGAGGTGTTGCGCATCATCAGTGGCTCGCGCGGTGATATCGACGCCGTGATGTCGGCGATCCTCGGCTTTGCCCTCGAGTTGTGCGAAGCCGAGTTCGGCATCCTGTTCGAGCATCATGGACAGGGGCGCTATGCTGCCAGTCATACCCGAGGCATCCCGAAGCCCTTTCGGGACTGGCTCGACACCCAGGGCGTCTTTGCCGCCAGCCCGCGGACCGGTCTGGGCCGACTGGCGACAACTCGGGCCGTCGTCAACATCTACGACGTTCGGGCCGAGGAGATCTTTCAGACCGACGATCCGCTCCGCTATGCCACTGCAATCCTCGGCGGGGCCCGATCCTTCGTCGCCATTCCAATGATGTCCTGCGACGGTCTGGTCGGTGCCTTCACGATCTACCGGCAGAGCGTCCGTCCTTTTGGCGCGCAGGCCACCACGCTGGCCCAGACCTTTGCTGACCAGAGCGTCATTGCGCTCGAAAATGCGCGGATGATCGCGGCCTTGCGCCAGAAGGCATCGCCGGCATGAGCATCGCCGAGGATCCACTCGGTCCCCGTGAACGCCGGATTGCCGAGGGCTTGGCCGGAAGCACGTTGCGCCACCCAAGAGAAGTTGCACATCGTCGGGTTCGGAAAGCACGGCGATGTCCAATTCCTTCAGGTTCTGGCCCTGAAGGTCCGAGGGTAGAAAACACCGTTAAAACAATGCGTTGCCGCGATTCCAGTTTTCGCGCAACTTCGCAGAATTGCGACGCTTCTCATAACCTGAAGGTCGTAGGTTCAAATCCTACCCCCGCAACCAAATCTCTTCGCGTTATCAAACGCTTAGGCGCCGCCCCAGTGGGGCGGCGTTTTCGTTGTTTCTTCCCGTGGAAGCACTGTGGAAGCAAGAAGGTAACAGGGGCAAAACCCCGGGCGGATCGGTGCGTCAGATTGACTCGGCGTGCTCGGTCGGGATTCCCAAGTCGTGGGATATCGGATCCGATGGGGAATGCTGCCGCCCACCGCTCTCGATGGTCTGTCGCACGCCGAGCTGAAGGCTCTGGTGGAGCGGCTTCTGGGCGAGGTGTCGAAGCTGAAGGAGACAGTCACCGAGCAGCGCGATGAGATCGCGCGACTGAAGGGGCTGACGGCACGTCCGAAGCTGAAGCCGAGCGGCATGGAGCAGGCGAGCGCAGCCAAGGCGCCGTCTGGTGGGCGCGGCAAGCGCCGTGGTCGCGGCGCCAAGAAGCTGTCGCGTGTCGTGGTCGAGGATCGGGTGGTGAAGGCTTCGGTTCCGCCGGGCTCGCGCTTCAAGGGCTACGAGACGTTCGTCGTTCAGGATCTGGTTGTCCGCGCGTCGGCGACCCGGTTCCGCCGCGAGCGCTGGGTGACGCCCGATGGCCTGACCGTGGTGGCACCGCTGCCGAGCGGGATCGACGGCCATTTCGGGCCGGAGCTGCGGCGCTTCGTGCTGGCGCAGTACCACCAGGGGCAGGTCACCGTGGCGCGGCTGGTAGAACTGCTCCAGGCCATCGGCATCGAGATCTCCAAGCGGCAGGTGGTGCGGCTGCTGATCGAGGATCAGGATCGCTTCGTCGCGGAGGCCCGTGCGGTGCTGCGCGCGGGGCTGGAAACCGCGGCATGGGTGACGGTCGACGACACCGGCGCACGCCACAAGACGCAGAACGGCTACTGCACCCAGATCGGCAACGACCGCTTCGCCTGGTTCGCCACCACCGGTTCGAAGAGCCGGCTCAACTTCCTGGAGCTGCTGCGCGCCGGCCATGGCGACTACGTCGTCAATGCCGCCGCACTCGCCTATATGCGCAGCCGCTCGCTCGCCGGCCCGATCATCCGCCAGCTCGCCGAGCACGGCGACCAGCGCTTCGCGGATCGGGCCGCCTGGCAGGCCCATCTCGAACAGCTCGGCATCACGGCTCTCGAGGTTCTGCCCGATCCCGTGCAGATCGCCACGGAAGGCGCGCTGTGGGGCAGCATCAAGGCGCACGGCCTGCTGCCCGACACGGTGATCGTCAGCGACGACGCCGGCCAGTTCAATGTCGGCCGGCACGCGCTGTGCTGGGTCCATGCCGAGCGGCTGGTCCACAAGCTCGAGACCTTCACCGACGACAAACGCGCCGCCCAGCAGCGAATACGCAGCCTCATCTGGTGGTTCTACGACGACCTCAAGGCCTATCGACGCGATCCTACCCTGCAACGCAAGGCCGCCTTGCGAGCCCGCTTCGACCGCATCTTCCGACGCCGAACCGGCTTCGCGACCCTCGATCGCCTGCTCGCCCGGCTGCTCGCCAACAAGAACGAGCTGCTGATGGTCCTCGACCATCCGGAGATCCCGCTCCATACCAACGGCTCCGAGAACGAAATCCGCTGCCAGGTCATCAAGCGAAAGATCAGCGGCGGCACACGCAGCGACAACGGACGCGACGCCCGCGACACCTTCCTGTCGCTGCTCAAGACATGCGACAAGCTCGGCATCCGCTTCTGGGAGTATCTCGGTGACAGGCTCGCCATCACCGGCGCAAAAGCCGTCCCGCATCTCCCGCTAATTGTCGCTCAGCCAGCCAGGCCTGTCTAAAGCGCCCGGCCTTTTGCCCCTGTTACTGGTTTTCCACTGAGTCACCGTGCCGTGTCCATTGCGCGTCCGAGCGCGAGAGCGAAGCTGGCGGCGAACCCTTCGGCGACCACGCGCTCGACCGTCTCCGCGAACCCGAAGCGCGGCTTCACGGACACCTGTCTGCGGAGCCGGTACACCGCAGCGATCTTGTCGCCCTTGCGCTCGAACACCGAGCCGGCGCGGTAGAAGACGTTCTTCCTCCGGAGCAACGGAGCCACCCACTGGCTCCGCGGCACCACCCGGGTCTTGTGTGCGGCGGCGAGCCGGCCTGCCGGGATCGGGCGGGCATCGGGCTTCGGGCCACCGGTCTCCTGCGCCACCATGAAGGCGTCGCGCGAGAAGACCCGGGCGGCGGGCGTCGACTTCTTGGCGGGCTCCACCGTGATGCCGCGGGCGACCCACGGACGACGGAGCGTGAATCGGCCGGGCAGTTCCTTGCGCACCTCGTCGCGGGCGGCGTAGGCGACCGAGGTCAGCGCTCGGGCCGTGGCGTACGGCACTTGCCGGCGCTCAAGATCGGACAGTGCCGCGACCGCTCGGTCCAGCGTGTGCGCGACGGAGAGTTCAATCGGCATCAGTTGACTTCCGGCGTCGGCGCGGGGCCTCGGGCTCGACCGGGGTGTCGGCGTCACCGGCATCGACCACGACGGCAGCCTGCAGCCGGAGCAGCCGTGCCGCGGTCGCCTCGGCCACGGTGACCACCAGTCCCGGCATGAACTGGCGCGTGGTGCCGCCATCGGCGACCACCGCCGGACGCGTTATCCGCAGTTGCATGAAGTTGAACCGTGCTGGATGTCCGGGGTCAAACGAGAGCAACCGCGTCTGCGCGCGCCTCGCCTGAGGATAGCCAAAACAGTGCCCCAAACTGCCGATTTTGTCCGTGCGTAAAGTGTCCGGCGGACAGTTTCCTCTGCACTGCTCATCGATGCGCCGAGCCTGCCAGTTCGATCACTTCGCGCTTCGACAGGTTGCGCTTGAACCGGCGTCCATTAAGCCGGAAGGCGATCACACAGAGCGCGTAGAGCCAGTGCTCGTGGGCCGCTGACCGCTGCAGGCCGACGGTCCAGCAAATGGATTTCCAGCGCTCGCCGGACGCGCGAAGCCAGACAATCTTGCCGTCGATCGGATCCAGCCCGACCGTCCATCCCAAGGTCTCCTCCATCCTGCTGATGGCCGCCGCCGACGGCAGGAAACGGAGTTGCTTTGGCTCCTGGCCAACCTTGTCGGCGAAGTCGTGGATGATCTCCGGCCAGGTGCTGAAGTAGCCCTGCCGGCGGGCTTCCGGCAGGCGCTTGCGAACCGAGGCGGCTTCGGCCAGCCGCTCCTCGACCAGGCTCGGGGTCCACTGGGTCATCGCCGCTGCTCCTTTGCCTGACTGCGATCGCCATAGAGTTTTTCGCCGAGCTGGCGGACCAGCTCCCGTTCGGGCCAGCTCAGGCGCTCGTCGTCGACAGAGACGGCCAGCACACCCTGATCGCGCCAGCCGTCGCGCTTCACGCGATCCGGATCGCGCCGCTCGCCGCCGTAGCCTTTCGGCATGAACCGCATCCCGGTCATGCGGCGGACCCCTTGCCGCCTTTCGCCATGGCCTGACGAACCTGTTCGGCCCGGCGCCGGTTCCGGTCATTGTCGAGGTCGATCTGGCTCAACCCCGTCTCGCGATCGACATGGCTGCCTTCGCCGTGGCGCGCCCAGGCGATCAGGGTGTTGGCGATCCTGCCCTGCATCTGCAGCAGGGCACTCTGCGTCGAGGTGGCAATCAGGGGGGCGAGGTATCTCGTCAGGAACGGCAGCCAGTCGGTTGGGTTCAGGATGACGACCTGCTCGACGAGGCCAAGGGGGTCCTCGATCAGGACAAGGATGCCGTTCCTCTCGCTCGGCCAGAAGCGGATTTCGAGGCCGGTGCTGGCCGTGCAGTCCTCCGTCAGCAGCGTGTATTCGCAATCGAGAACACGCTCGAGGGCGCAATGCCAATCGAAGCGTTCCGTCTGGCTGAGGCTTTGGGCCTCGTGATACCAATCGGGAAGATCCACATCGTGGAAGCGCCCGGCGTCGTAGACACGCATTCTGTCGAACATCATGCGTCTATCTCCTTTGTGGGTTCGGGGTGAGCAGATCGCCGCGGAGCGACAAGCTCTGCGGCCTGCAGCCGGGCAGACAGCGCATCGAGCGCGGCCCGGCGGGCAGCGAGGACAGCCTGCATGCTGGCGGTCAGGCGGGAT
>ABHC01000043.1 GCA_000171835.1 alpha proteobacterium BAL199
CATCCTTGACCGCCGATCCCCGCCTGGCCCCGCAGAAGGCAGGTCGGGACGAAGGGATGGTCTCGCCGGTCGAACAAAGGGATCGATGCAGGCCCGTCGTCAGGCCCCAGCTCGACAGCCGCTACCCACTCGGATTTCAAAAGAGGCAAACTTTACAGATCGCTTGGTTACGAAGGATGCTCTTCCCATTCTGGTCGTCGAACAGCGATCACGCGCTGGGCGCGGTCGATCTCGACGGTTGGTGGGTCGTTGCGGGATGTGCAGAGTCGCGCTAAGCACAGTTCGCTTCAGATGATCCAGCGGTAAATTGAAGTGAGCGAGGACGCGATGAAGAAGGTCGTCGGGTGATGAAATCTTATGTTTCCAAAAGACCGGGAAAAACTGAGGTCCACCTGAACGTCACGTTGCTCTTGCCTCCTCGTATCCAGCCGGGACGGCAAAGTGAACATGAAAAGCCGGTCAATCGTCTTGCAAGTCGCTTCCTGCTGGTTGCCGTTGCATTCCTTGCCATCCCCGCTTTTATCGGCTTGATGATGTTATTCATCAGAAGTTTTGGTCGATGAAATGAAAGCGCTTTTAGCTGTCTTGTAAAAATGATTGCGTGATCGTTTACAAGGTTTTTACAAGGTCCTCGATATCTCCATTGGCACAATATCTAGTATGACAAGCTCGATAAAGCATACTAAATGAGCGATTTTTCTGCTCATTTCCCGGATAGCATACGTTGACATCGTAGGGGTCACAGGTTCAATCCCTGTCGCGCCCACCACTCCTAGATCATTTTTCAGAAAAGACACAACATCTAGAGACGGTGGTCTCTTTGATCGTCAGAAGTGGTAGTTTTCGGTGGTCCTAGAATCGCTGATTTAAGCGGATTTGGTTGACGGGTTTACAAAGTCTTTACAAACTCGATTGCATGAGTGAGTTTGTAAACCGAGACTCTATCGAAATTCTGGACGGTGTGTATCTCACGCGCTCGACGGCATCTCCGGTCTGGCAGGCGTATTTTCGGGTCGACGGACGCACATACCGGAAGACGACGAAGAAGCGGGATTTCGACCAGGCGAAGATGGTCGCGCTGGAACTGTTCTATAACGCGCGCCGGACCGGCGATCTGGTTCAAGCGACGAAGGCGATCCCGTTCACGAAGCTGGCAGACGTATACGAAAGCTACGTCGCGAAGCGGATGCGGAGCCGCTATCACGTCGATACGATGAAGCGGCACCTGCTCCCGTATTTTTGCGACGTGAAGGATATCGCGAAGATCGATCAGGGCGCCGTCACTCGGTACGTCGATTGGCGGACATCAAAATCGGAGAAGGTCCCGACCCCGCAGACGCTCAATCGCGAGAACACGGTTCTCCGGCAGATGCTGGAGCACGCGGTCGAGCAGGGCTGGATCGAGAAAGCTCCGAAGGTCCCACATTTGAGCGAGCGTCTGACGCGTCGGCGTCGGCGCCATTTCACGACAGATGAATATCGGACGTTGTTGCGAACGGCTCGCAGACGCATTGCTCGGGCGAAGACGGACCCGTTGCAGCGACATACGCTCTGGCAGCGTCAGCTTCTCTATGACGTGATTCTGTTTCTGTCGAATTCCGGTCTGCGGGTCGACGAGTTGCGGACATTGAAGTGGCGCAACGTCGATTTCGAATCAGAACAGGTGGTTCTGGAGCAGGCAGGTAAGACGCAGAGCAACAGGCGCTTGTTCGTCAGAGCGTCTGGGATGCTTGCTTTGAAACGAATTCGCGATCGGCGACAGGCGTGGCTGGACGAGCACGGCTCGGACGAGCGGATCGATGCGCATCACAATGTTACGACGCTTCAGAACGGCAACACGGTCAAGTCGTTCAGCACTGGATTTGACGGGCTGCTGGCTGAGTGCGGATTTCATTACGCAAAGATTGAAGAAAAGCATACACTTACATCTCTAAGGCACACATACGCGACGTTCTCGCTGACGAGACGGCGCGGCAAACGTGCTTCGATGCGAGCGCTCGCGAAGCAGATGGGCACAAGCGAGCGGATGATCCAGCAGCACTACGGTCACGACGAGATCGGTGACTATGAGGACGAGCTTCGGGGATTAGTTGGAATGAATGACACTTGATTGTGTCGTGCATATATAAGTTCGTTATTGATATTATTAATAAATTTAGCAGTCATATTTCAGTCCTTTTTTTGTAAAATAAAACGAATCGATAAAAATAACGTCGTAAAGAGCGATCGTGTCGCGTCGTTGTGTTTTATCACTGTCTGTATACTACCGTATTTCTGACAGAATGTCAAGTAAAAAATGAAAAAATTTGAAATTTTCAAGGCGTTTATCAAAAAATCAGAATTGAGTTTAGTTATTATTAAAAGTTACTAGGAAAGCGTTTGTATGAAGCGAAGAATCTCGGCAATTTCGATAAGTTAGAAAAGGTGCATTTTCTAATATCAACTGGCTAAGTGATTGAACTGACTCGGTTCGCGGCTCTCGCTGTATGGGCGGTATTGGTTTGCTGGTTAGAAAATCATGATATCATGATTTATCTAATGATTACGGAGGCTTAGATGGCTCTCGGCAAACAAGCTAAGACACTGACGGACGTTCAGCAGCGGGCGGTTCTCGCGTATCTCGACACGACGATGGACGCGAAGCGGAACAGGGTGATGTTTCTGCTCTCGGTCGACGCCGGATTGCGGGCGAAGGAGATCGCGCTTCTGGAGTGGTCGATGGTCACGGACGCTGCCGGTGATCTGACGGATGAGATCCGGCTCGAGGATCGGTCATCAAAGGGGCGTTCCGGCGGTGTCGTGTTCATGAGCAAGCGGCTTCAGGTAGCTCTCGCGATCTATGCGGCTGATCAGAGCTTGAATGGGACGGTGATCAAGTCTCAGCGACGGCGAGGGATGTCGGCTCAGGTCGTGACGAATTGGTTTTTCCAGCTTTACAGATCGCTTGGTTACGAAGGATGCTCTTCCCATTCGGGTCGTCGAACAGCGATCACGCGCTGGGCGCGGTCGATCTCGGCGGTTGGTGGGTCGCTTAGAGACGTACAGAGTCTCGCTAGTGGTGAAAATCAAACGGGTGAGTCCGTCTGGATCGGCAGATTTCCGCCATGCGTTTGCTGATGCACGGGTTTCATCTGTCTGATTCCCACCACTAGGCACAGTTCGCTGCAGATGACGCAGCGCTATATCGAAGTCAGCGAGAATGCGATGAAGCGGGTGGTGGGATGATGAAACGACTTCTTGCAACGCTGGTGATTTTGACGGGCTTAATCGGCTCAGGTGGGGATGTGTGGGCTGATGATTTTAAGGAAGGGGTGAAGGCTTATAATAGCGGTGATTTTAAAACTGCTCTGAGAAAATGGAAACCGCTCGCTGAGCAGGGCGATGCGTATGCGCAGTTTAATATTGGTCTGATGTACAAAATGGGCGATGGCGTCACTCAGGATAATGCTGAAGCGCTGAAGTGGTATCGCAAGGCTGCTGAGCAGGGACATGCGGCTGCGCAGAACAATCTTGGTGGGATGTACGAAAGGGGCGTAGGCGTCACTAAGGATTATGCTGAGGCGGTGAAGTGGTATCGCAAGGCTGCTGAGCAGGGATATGTGTTTGCGCAGTTTAATATTGGTCTGATGTACAAAAGGGGCGATGGCGTCTTACAGGATACGATTGCAGCTCATATGTGGTTCAACATCGCTGCGGCGAATGGGAATAATGCTGCTGTGAAAAATAGGGATACGGTAGCTGAAGAACTTACTAAAGCAGACATTTTTGAAGCACAAAAGCGGGCGAAACGCTGTGTGGCGTCTGGATACAAGGACTGCTACTGACGAAATGGGCGATAATTGGGCGGAGTAGAAATAAAGGTAGTGTTAATATTCTTGGAATCGAAACATGAATCAATAAAGATTTGTGCGTGTCGTGTGTGCTTTATGTAATATAGGAAAAATTTCTATATCTGGAATAATATTAATTATTATATTCATTCCGCTAGCGTCTGCGTTTGTAAATCTTGGCGATACAGTTAAGAATATAGATCTAGATGGTTCTGGTCAAATTACTATTTCGGATATTTGGATATTGTTTTGGAAGACGTTAGATTTAATATTTTTTGGATATGGAAAGGTTGTAGTCGATTGGGCTTGTGGGTGGCTATCGATTAATGCGGGAACGGTTCTGGCATTCTTTGAAATTGATCAAATAAGACATGGGATTTTTTGGCACATTATTTATTTTGTTGTCGAAATATTGGCGTATGGGGTCAGCGGATGGGCGATGTTCATTGGAGACAAGGCTAGCAGGCATATCCGAGGCGATTGTTGATCATCGTCTTGGGATTTGTCGGATCAACGCTGGATCGTTCTGGTCGACTGCGATCTGGAGTGCTGAAAGGTAAGCGGTATCAGCGATCAGGTCCGCAAGCGCATCGATCTTGGTGTTGGGGTCCGACGTCTTCTTTACAGCAGTTCGGTGGGCGCTGATGCGAGCGAGAATAGCAATCGCGAGAATGCGAGCTGTGCCCGGTCGGAGAGCAAGCTCATCGAGGGGCTCTCGTTGCTGGTCGGTCGACGGAGTAGCGGCAGCGTCTGACAGAAACGCTCGGAACGGCATCACTCGTGCTTGAGGCATATGATCGTCACTTTCGATAGGTCGTTGCCGACAAACTTCTCAAGCTCTCTGGGAACGGCTCGGATGTCAGCGGTTGTCTGAAGCTCAAGGGTCAAGGTTGATGCGTATGTGGAGCGATTAATCGCTGTTGCGATCTCAGATCTGGATGGCTTGTTGACGTGCTTGGTTTTCATGGCGTCCTTCTCTCAATGGCTGTCAGTCTATCAGCTCAGTTAATGTAAATTAATCGAATTGTCGTCTGAGCAATAATCAATGCTCGTTAGTGTTCAATGTGCGAATGAATGATTATTAGTGATTAGTTACAGTTATCTCTAAAGCGATGTTTTGGAAAAACATCACTTAAAAGGTAGATGCTGCATTCAAAAAATAACAAGTCAGAGAATCAAATCTAGGCAGACGCTAATCTGCGATGCTCATTGGTCTGTCTAATTGAAGTGCATATAACTATATTATAATATTAGAGTAACGGTGTTGAAGTTGCTTAAAGTTATAGGATATTGTGTTTTCAATATGTTCGTGTGTCATATCTGAGAATCTTCGTATATTTATCGAATATGGACCTTTTAAAACATAGGGATTGTTTGATGCTGTTTCGATGATGGCGTTCTCGAAAAAATCGTCGTCTAAGGTCTCCGGCTTTTGTAGCAGGACATGAAGGTGAAAGCGCCGGTCCGGACTTCTTTCAACAGAGGCAATTGCTGCAATCGTGGGCTTAAACCGGCGATAGTGCGTGGGTGACGTGCAGCGTTTACTAAGTGATATTCTGAATCGGTCAAAGGTCTTTTCGGCAATAATATCGTCTACGAGTTGAGCTCCGGTCATATGTCTTATTGCTTTGACAAGATTAATGACGACTGAATGCGTCGGCGATAATCTAAAGTTCTTTTCGATATTATTAAAAATGCTATTTTGAATCATTTCATATTTCTTCTTTCAAAAACTTTTCAATTATATTTATAATGCACTGAATGTTGGCTAGATGTTCGTAATTATAATATAAAATATATTTAACAGATAATATATTATAAATCATAACTGAGGATTTGTCAATAAATTTATCAGGTATGTCTTGTGAATACTTATTTAATCATTAAAAAACTGCATCGGTAGGCGAGCGCGGTTCGTCTCTATGCGCATGTATTATTCAGGGCTTCACGAGAAGTTTGAAATACGTTTACAAACTATTTGCAAACTTTTCCGATGCTCCGATATCACTGGATATAGATAAACGTCGGGATCGAGATCGCTACATATTGTGATTTTGAGGGATACAAGGGATCTCTTGTACGTTGACATCGTAGGGGTCACAGGTTCAATCCCTGTCGCGCCCACCATTTCTAGTGGTGAAAATCAAACGGGTGAGTCCGTCTGGATCGGCAGATTTCCGCCATGCGTTTGCTGATGCACGGGTTTCATCTGTCTGATTCCCACCACTAGCCACATTTACGACATGCGAGCACAACATCTTGTGCCTCGCTAACGTTTGTGCGCTTCTAGTGGCATTATGGTGTCCAGGTGAAATCCGCAGTTTTCTGGGATTCGTGTTGACCGGTTTACAAACTTTTTACAAACTCTGCACATGGAAAAGTTTGTAAACGCGTCCACTGAGATCCTCGATGGCGTCTATCTGACACGCTCAGAAGCCTCTCCAGTTTGGCAGACGTACTTTCGCTGGAAGGGGAAAACGTTCCGGAAATCCACGAAGAAGCGCGATTTTGATCAGGCAAAGATGGTCGCTCTGGGCTTCTTCTATGACGTTCAGCGGGATGAGACGGGAGCGCTCACACAGAAGGCGGTGCCGTTTACAAAGTTAGCCCAGGTTTATGAAGCCTATGTCTCAAAGCGGATGCTCAGCAGCTATCACGTGGAGACGTTGAACCGACATCTGATGCCTTTCTTCGGTGAGGTGAATGACGTTCGCGCGATCAATCAGGCGATGGTAACGCAGTACATAGACTGGCGGACATCGAAGAGCGCGAGACAACCCACTCCCCAGACGCTCAACCGCGAGAACACGGTGCTTCGACAGGTTCTGGAACACGCGGTGGACCAGGGCTGGATCGAGAAGTCACCAAAGGTTCCGCATTACAGTGAGCGGCTAACTCGGAAGCGGCGTCGGCACTTCACGACGGAGGAATATCGGACACTTCATCGGACTGCTCGGAAGCGGATCACGCGAGCGAAAAATGACCCGCTCCAACGCCACACGCTTTGGCAACGCCAGCTGCTCTATGACGTGATCATTCTGATGGCGAACTCGGGTCTTCGGGTGGACGAGCTTCAATCGCTTCGCTGGCGGAATGTGGATTTCGAGTCCGAAATGGTGGTTCTGGAACGCGCGGGCAAAACTCGAAGCAGCAGGCGGGTGATCGTCAGGTCATCAGGTATGCTTGCTTTGAAGCGCATTCGAGAAAGGCGGCGAGAGTGGCTAGACGAGCGGGGACGAGAGGACGCCATCCCAGGACATGATCCGGTGATCGCGCTTCCAACGGGCAAGGTCGTCAAATCATTCAAGACAGGCTTTGACGGGCTGTTGACGGAATGCGGGTTTGTCTACGAGACTTCGGATCAGAAACATTCGATGACGTCTCTGCGGCACACGTATGCGACGTTCTCTCTAACGCGAAAGCGGGGGAAGCGAGCTGGAATGCGAGCGCTCGCGAAGCAGATGGGAACGAGCGAACGCATGATCCAGCAGCACTACGGGCACGACGAGATCAGCGACTACGAGGATGAACTTCGGGGTGTGGAGTGAGTTCTGCCCAAACCGAAAGGAGATAAAAATGGTTACATGGACTGGTGGAAACCCGTGTCCCTCGTGCGGTCGTACGGGCACTCATGGAATAAAATGCACCAACTGCAGTACAGTTGGATGTAGTAACGGAAATTGTAAAGTGGGTCCAAATAGTTTTTGTAAAATTTGCAATAAAGGGACTAAAAAAGAAAAAATCTAGCGGTATTGGTTTCGGTTATTTTGCTCGTATCATTCGTATTTTAAGAAAACAAGGCGATGGTGGGTATGAAGGTAGGTATAATTATTGTTGGTTTTTTCGTATTTGGGTTTTTTTTGTTAATTGGAGGTGGTGTCCTAACAATAGAGACGAGAGGTTGTACTCTACCAATCGACTTGGTGGCAGCAGACACATGTTTGATTGGGTCACTAGGGGCGAGCGCGGGTGTTGCCTTATTGGCGGCGATTGGGTTTGGGTTGGTCAGTTTTTTTTGGGGGATTATTAAAAATTTATTTCGCTAGTCAATTGATATAGGGTACCTTGAAATATACCGATCTCGGTCAAATCCGAATTTCAAAAGTAGCGGAAATGCGAGGCTTTTGAACCGCCGCTTCTTTCGTCACAGCGATTTATCGAGGTGCCCTAAGATTAGAACCGCGGCTTAGTTCCATCGATCCAACACCAACCATCCTCTTTCTTTCGAAACATTCGTCGAGTGTGGTTTGAAGAAGGTTTTCAGCGCTTCTCGGATCAGTTTGCTCTCGCTGATCGACATCGCTTTTGCCTGGTCCTGGAGAGCCTCGCGTTGATCGTCGGTCAGCCTCACGCAAATCCTTTGAGTTTTGGTTTGCTTCACTCTGGCGCGTGTTCCAATTGGAACACGCCCAAATTCTCTCAATCCCATCTCGGCGTGACTGACCAACCGGATTGTCTACGTCGCTGGAGCGTGCCTTCCTGAAGCTTCTGTCGGCATGCGTCTAGTGGTGAAAATCAAACGGGTGAGTCCGTCTGGATCGGCAGATTTCCGCCATGCGTTTGCTGATGCACGGGTTTCATCTGTCTGATTCCCACCACTAGTGGATAAAATCCGACATTAGAATCCCGCTCAGGATTCCCGCGGGTTCGGTGGCGTGCGAGTCTGGGGCATGCGCACCGGGATCAGCTTCACCGTCAGTACCGCCGATCGCGCCCGCCTGGAGGCGATCGTGGCGGACCGCAACAGCCCGCAAAAGCACGTCTGGCGCTGCCGGATCGTGCTGCTCACCGCCGCGGGCCTGGGCACCAACGCGATCATGCGCGAGGCCGGGGTCGCCAAGACGGCGGTCTGGCGCTGGCAGGAGCGCTTCGCCGCCGAAGGCGTGGACGGGCTGCTGCGGGACAAGACGCGCCCGTCGCGGATCCCGCCGCTGGACCCCTCGGTGGCCGAGCGCGTCGTCGCCCTGACCCTGACCGATCCGCCCGGCGAGACGACCCACTGGACCGCCGCAACGATGGCGGCACAGACCGGCATCTCGGTTAGTTCGGTGCAGCGGATCTGGCGTGCTCACGGTTTGGCCCCGCATCGGATCCGGCAGTTCAAGCTCTCGAACGACCCGGAGTTCGTGACCAAGCTGCGCGACGTGGTCGGGCTCTATGTCGACCCGCCGGCCCACGCCATCGTGCTCAGCGTCGACGAGAAGAGCCAGATCCAGGCGCTCGACCGCACCCAGCCCGGCCTGCCGCTGAAGAAGGGCCGCGCCGGCACCATGACCCACGACTACAAGCGCCATGGCACCACCACCTTGTTCGCTGCCCTCAACGTGCTCGACGGCACCGTCATCGGCCGCAACATGCAGCGTCACCGCCACCAGGAGTTCATCCGCTTCCTCAACCACATCGAGGCCCAGGTTCCGGCCGGCAAGGTGATCCACGCCGTCCTCGACAACTACGCCGCCCACAAGCACCCCAAGGTCCGCGCCTGGCTGCACCGCCATCCCCGCTGGACCTTCCACTTCGTGCCGACCTCATGTTCCTGGCTCAACGCCGTCGAAGGCTTCTTCGCCAGGCTCGCCAAGCGCCGCCTCAAGCGCGGCGTCTTCCGCTCTGTCGCCGACCTCCAGGCCGCCATCAACCGCTTCCTCGACGAGCACAACGCCTCAGATCCGAAGCCCTTCAACTGGACAGCCGATCCCGACAAAATCATCGCCGCCGTCAGGCGTGGGCACCAAGTGTTGGATTCTATCCACTAGGATCAGTGATGTTCGAGATATCCCGTTCCGCTTGGCGGCTTCGTCGATAAGATCGAACAGGTCTATAGGTATGTTCAAAAGATGTTGATGTTTTGGCAGTGTATCTCTCCTTTCATCAATATATTTATATAAAAAAATCTGATTTTTTCACATTCAATGGCGATTTTTTCATTTTACGTGTCTAAATATATATAGAAATACAGAAATGATATTGAAAACATACCCGAGAGAGTAAGAGCGCTCGTTTACAAGCTCTGTGGAAAAGCCAGTAGGGATACTGGGCACGTATCGGATCGGCGGGTAGATCCAGCATATTTATAAAATGATATTTACGGTGGTTTGGCTTTTGCCGACTACCGCATCATGAAAAGTGGAGGGCACTGCGAGCACCGCAACCCTCAGGGCGATATCGTGTCGGCGTATTGGCTGATATCGCTTGCCGCTAGTGGTGGGAATCAGACAGATGAAACCCGTGCATCAGCAAACGCATGGCGGAAATCTGCCGATCCAGACGGACTCACCCGTTTGATTTTCACCACTAGTGGATAGAATCCAACACTTGGTGCCCACGCCTGACGGCGGCGATGATTTTGTCGGGATCGGCTGTCCAGTTGAAGGGCTTCGGATCTGAGGCGTTGTGCTCGTCGAGGAAGCGGTTGATGGCGGCCTGGAGGTCGGCGACAGAGCGGAAGACGCCGCGCTTGAGGCGGCGCTTGGCGAGCCTGGCGAAGAAGCCTTCGACGGCGTTGAGCCAGGAACATGAGGTCGGCACGAAGTGGAAGGTCCAGCGGGGATGGCGGTGCAGCCAGGCGCGGACCTTGGGGTGCTTGTGGGCGGCGTAGTTGTCGAGGACGGCGTGGATCACCTTGCCGGCCGGAACCTGGGCCTCGATGTGGTTGAGGAAGCGGATGAACTCCTGGTGGCGGTGACGCTGCATGTTGCGGCCGATGACGGTGCCGTCGAGCACGTTGAGGGCAGCGAACAAGGTGGTGGTGCCATGGCGCTTGTAGTCGTGGGTCATGGTGCCGGCGCGGCCCTTCTTCAGCGGCAGGCCGGGCTGGGTGCGGTCGAGCGCCTGGATCTGGCTCTTCTCGTCGACGCTGAGCACGATGGCGTGGGCCGGCGGGTCGACATAGAGCCCGACCACGTCGCGCAGCTTGGTCACGAACTCCGGGTCGTTCGAGAGCTTGAACTGCCGGATCCGATGCGGGGCCAAACCGTGAGCACGCCAGATCCGCTGCACCGAACTAACCGAGATGCCGGTCTGTGCCGCCATCGTTGCGGCGGTCCAGTGGGTCGTCTCGCCGGGCGGATCGGTCAGGGTCAGGGCGACGACGCGCTCGGCCACCGAGGGGTCCAGCGGCGGGATCCGCGACGGGCGCGTCTTGTCCCGCAGCAGCCCGTCCACGCCTTCGGCGGCGAAGCGCTCCTGCCAGCGCCAGACCGCCGTCTTGGCGACCCCGGCCTCGCGCATGATCGCGTTGGTGCCCAGGCCCGCGGCGGTGAGCAGCACGATCCGGCAGCGCCAGACGTGCTTTTGCGGGCTGTTGCGGTCCGCCACGATCGCCTCCAGGCGGGCGCGATCGGCGGTACTGACGGTGAAGCTGATCCCGGTGCGCATGCCCCAGACTCGCACGCCACCAAACCCGCGGGAATCCTGAGCGGGATTCTAATGTCGGATTTTATCCACTAGTGGATAGAATCCAACACTTGGTGCCCACGCCTGACGGCGGCGATGATTTTGTCGGGATCGGCTGTCCAGTTGAAGGGCTTCGGATCTGAGGCGTTGTGCTCGTCGAGGAAGCGGTTGATGGCGGCCTGGAGGTCGGCGACAGAGCGGAAGACGCCGCGCTTGAGGCGGCGCTTGGCGAGCCTGGCGAAGAAGCCTTCGACGGCGTTGAGCCAGGAACATGAGGTCGGCACGAAGTGGAAGGTCCAGCGGGGATGGCGGTGCAGCCAGGCGCGGACCTTGGGGTGCTTGTGGGCGGCGTAGTTGTCGAGGACGGCGTGGATCACCTTGCCGGCCGGAACCTGGGCCTCGATGTGGTTGAGGAAGCGGATGAACTCCTGGTGGCGGTGACGCTGCATGTTGCGGCCGATGACGGTGCCGTCGAGCACGTTGAGGGCAGCGAACAAGGTGGTGGTGCCATGGCGCTTGTAGTCGTGGGTCATGGTGCCGGCGCGGCCCTTCTTCAGCGGCAGGCCGGGCTGGGTGCGGTCGAGCGCCTGGATCTGGCTCTTCTCGTCGACGCTGAGCACGATGGCGTGGGCCGGCGGGTCGACATAGAGCCCGACCACGTCGCGCAGCTTGGTCACGAACTCCGTAAGCGGTGTTCTGCTCACACGTCGGCGTTGGCGCGGTAGGCCCACGGCATGAGGTCGTCGATCCGGCTCTGCTGATGGCCGGCAACGAGACGTTCGAGGACGTCGGTCAGGTAGGTGTGCGGGTTGAGGTCGTTGAGCTTGCAGGTCTCGACCAAGGAGGCGATGACGGCCCAGTGCTCGCCGCCACCGTCGGAACCGGCGAACAGGGCGTTCTTGCGGTTCAGCGCGATCGGGCGGATGGCGCGCTCGACGGTGTTGGTGTCGAGCTCGATGCGGCCGTCGTCGAGGAAGCGGGAGAGCCCGTCCCAGAGCTTGAGGGTGTAGCGGATCGCCTCGGCGAGGCGGGACTTGCCGGACAGCCGACTGAGCTGGGCCTCGAGCCAGGGACGAAGGTCCTCGACCAGCGGCCGCGAGCGGGCCTGGCGCTCGGCGTGGCGGGTCTGTGGATCACTGCCGCGGATCTCCGCCTCGACGGCGTAGAGGGCGGCGATCCGGCGCAGCGCCTCCTCGGCGACCGGCGCGTGGCCGGCCTCGGCGATCTCGTAGAACTTGCGCCGGGCATGCGACCAGCAGAACGCCAGGGTCGGGCCGGCCAGGCGCCGGTAGGCGGCATAGCCGTCGACCTGCAGGATGCCCTTGAACCCGTCGAGATGAACTTCGGCGTGCTCGGCACCTCGTCCCGGAGCGTAGCGATATGCGACCGCCGGCGGATCGGCACCGCCCCAGGGCCGCGGATCGCGCGCCAGCGCCCACAGCCAGCCCTCCTTGGTCCGGCCGCGCCCAGGATCGAGCACCGGAGCCCGGGTCTCGTCGGCGAACAGGACCGCCGAGGCCTTCAGGATCTCGATCAGCCGGGCATGGACCGGCCGCAGCTCGCGCGCCGCGTGGCCGACCCAGTCGGCCAGCGTCGAGCGGTCGAGGGCGATCCCCTGGCGGGCGTAGATCTGCGCCTGGCGATAGAGCGGCGTGTGGTCGGCATACTTCGCGACCAGCACATGGGCGACCATGGCCTCGGTCGGCAGCCCGCCGGCGATCAGCCGCTCCGGTGCGGCCGCCTGGACCACGCCCTCGGCACAGCCGCGGCAGGCATATTTCGGTCGGCGGGTGACGATCACCCGGAACTGCGCCGGGATGACGTCGAGCCGCTCGCTGACGTCCTCGCCGATGGCCTGCAGCGCCTCGCCGCAGCACCCACAGGTCCGGCTATCCGGCTCGACCACCACCTCGACCCGCGGCAGATGCCTGGGCAGCGACCCGCGGTTGGCGCGGCGCCGACGCGCGCGTTCGGTCTTGAGCGCCGGATCGCCGGCGTCGGCCTCGGCACGCTGCTCGCCGAACTCCTGCTCGACGTCCTCCAGCGCCAAGTCCAATTGCTCGGGGTCGTACTTCTCCGAGCGCCGGCCGAACAGCGCCCGCTTGAACGCCGCCACGATCGCGGACAGCCGCACCACCTCCGCGCCCAACTCTGCCCGCAGGCTACGCTCGGTGATCAGCAGCGCCTTCAACGCCGCCGGGTCGTCCGGCAGTTCGCAAGCCTCCAGGACTGCGGTGGCGTCGGTCATGGCCGCCATTGAATCATGCCCTGAGGCACTCGGGGACCTGCGATCAGTCGCCCCGAGTCACTTCGCCGCAGCTTATCCGGCCGCCGTCGGCCGCACGGTGCGCGCTGTGTACACCCGCCGCCAGTCGAGCCCCTCGAACAGCGCCGCCAGCTGCGCCGACGACAGCCGCATCACCCCGTCGCGAACGCCCGGCCAGGCGAACTTGCCCTGCTCCAGCCGCTTGGCGATCAGCACAAGGCCGCTGCCGTCCCACACCAGGATCTTCACCCGGTCCGCCCGCTTGGCCCGGAACACCAGCACCACCCCGGAGAACGCATCCAGCCGCAGTTCGGCCGCAGCCAGGGCCGCCAGCCCGTCCATCCCCTTGCGGAAGTCCACCGGCCGCGTCGCCACATAGACCCGCAGCGGCCCGCCCGGCAGGATCATCGCCCAACCGCCAGAGCCGCCCGCAGCGCCGACACCAGTGCCGCCGCCCGGTCTGCCGCCACGCCCGACCCCAGCCGCAACCGCAAATCGCCAAGCTCGATCACGATGTCCGCGGATCCTACCGCCGCTGCCCCTGCCCAATTGCCGGCGACAGCGTCCGCGACCACCTCGGCGAACAACGGCACGGCATCCCTCGCCACACCATTGCGTCGCGCCAGCCGGCGCCAGGCAAACAGCTGCTGCGGCAACAGACCATGACGCCGAGCCACCCCGCACACCGTCTCCCCGGGACGGCAGCTCTCCGCGACGATCAGCGCCTTCACCTCGTCAGGCCAGCGCCGCCGACGGCCGCTGCCGGTGAACACCTCGAAGCGCTGCACCGGCTCCGACATAGCAATAAGCTCAGGCTTCGACATGGATCTTGCCTCCATGTCGGCAGACTCCGCCGGATCAGCGATCAGCGGTAGGTGGGGTCAGAACGCCGCTTACCGAACTCCGGGTCGTTCGAGAGCTTGAACTGCCGGATCCGATGCGGGGCCAAACCGTGAGCACGCCAGATCCGCTGCACCGAACTAACCGAGATGCCGGTCTGTGCCGCCATCGTTGCGGCGGTCCAGTGGGTCGTCTCGCCGGGCGGATCGGTCAGGGTCAGGGCGACGACGCGCTCGGCCACCGAGGGGTCCAGCGGCGGGATCCGCGACGGGCGCGTCTTGTCCCGCAGCAGCCCGTCCACGCCTTCGGCGGCGAAGCGCTCCTGCCAGCGCCAGACCGCCGTCTTGGCGACCCCGGCCTCGCGCATGATCGCGTTGGTGCCCAGGCCCGCGGCGGTGAGCAGCACGATCCGGCAGCGCCAGACGTGCTTTTGCGGGCTGTTGCGGTCCGCCACGATCGCCTCCAGGCGGGCGCGATCGGCGGTACTGACGGTGAAGCTGATCCCGGTGCGCATGCCCCAGACTCGCACGCCACCGAACCCGCGGGAATCCTGAGCGGGATTCTAATGTCGGATTTTATCCACTAGGGAGAAATCCGAAAGCGGGACGTAACAGGAGACCGCTAACCTGCCTGACCTCGACTGAGGTTGTCCCAATACGCTGTGTCACGCTCGGTCGCTGTACTGAAGACGTTTTCAAAGACGCACATTTCTCGGACAGGGAAAGTGCGTCTGCTGAACGCTACCTGAAGATATTAGCTTCAAGATATTCCAATCTAACAAGCGCTTCGCGCTCGTTACGTCGCTACGCTCCGTGTCTCTAAAGATATCAATATAAAAGAGATCAAACTGAAGTGAGCGTTAGCGAGCTTCAATGAGAGCGAAGCGAACATTCAAACCAAGGAGATTACCAATGCCTATCAAACGCTATTCAGTCACCATTCCGATAGAGTTCGATCTGCCCGGAAAGACGATGATTACAACCGAGGTCGGATACGCCTGCTACGCTGAAACGTCAGAGCAAGCGGTCGAAGCAACCAAGCTTTTCCTGGCTGACGAATCTGAAAAGATCATAAATGCGATCTCGGAAGGTGTCTTTGATGGCATTCGAGCTTTCGCCGACGAAGTGCCTCTTAGCGCTGAGCCCAAAGCGTCAGAGGTCGATAAGCGCAGTTTCAAGAGTTCTAGAGATGCTGAGGTCCATGGCGGTTTGCTAATCGAGGATCTTCCATGATCGGCTCACGCATCCAGTCGGGCATCACCAAGGATGAACTGATCAAGTTCATCCGAGACAGCCGCAATCCCCGCATCGAAGCGATTTCTGATCCGAAACCAACGGATCAGAATCTGGTGGCTGAAAGGTTGAGGAAACTGCCTTCGAACAAAGCTGGAATGCTGATCTTCATACATTTTTGATAAAATCGCCTTACCCTATGAGACGAACAACAGACGAAGGGCTTTGCTAAAATGACATCCGATTTGAGCGCTAAAACGTTCAAGTTTTCTCCGCTTTTAGATCCACGAGAAGGGTCAGAACAAAAACTCTTAGATCTCTACGACTGGTGGCTTACGCAACGGCGTGATGGTCAAGCTATGCCGTCCTGGTCAAATGTGGACGTTATCGACCTGAAGCGTTGGATGGGCTTGTTGACGATTTATCAACTGTTGCCGGATGGATCGGATGCGATTTTCAAGTTGGTTGGAACACGCATTGTTGAGGCAGCTGGTTTTGATCTAACCGGAAAGCGGTTATCAGCTGGCTCATATACGCTGACGCCGGAGATTGTGCTCGCGAACCTCCACCGCATCTCAAGGCACGCTCACGCTTGCGTTCAGACCAACCCGATAATGATCGCGCCGACTGGGTTTGCTAAGCCGTCAGAAAGGCTTTGGATGCCGTTCTCGGAGGACGGTCAGCATGTTGATCGCATCCTGCTTTATTACCATCGCGTCGAGATCGTCGTTGCAAACCATAGCCATGGTTCCAAGATCGCTTGAAGTTAGATAAGTGACATTTTCTAACGCTCAGTAGCCAAGTTGTTGTTTCTAATCGCAAAACCGCTCCACCGCTTTAAACGGTTTCGCTATGGAGATTAGGAAACTCTGTTATAATAGAAAAATCTAATGATTACGGAGGGTTAGATGGCACTTGGCAAGCAAGCGAAGGTTCTCAGCGACACTCAGCAGAGAGCCGTTATAAGTTTTCTCAGCACGACGAACGATCCCGAACGCAATCTGGTGATGTTTCTGCTCTCGGTGGATGCGGGGCTGCGGGCTAAGGAAATCGCTCAGTTGGAATGGTCGATGGTCATGGACTCTGACGGATCGGTATCGGAGGCGATCAGGCTGGAAGATCGATCATCAAAGGGTCGCTCGGGCGGCGTCGTCTATATGAGCAAGCGTCTGCGGGATGCTCTCGTAAATCTCAAGAGCGTTTCAGATCTGAAATGGGTGGTCGAGTCACGGTCAGGCAAGGCGATGAGCGCTCAGGTCGTCACGAACTGGTTCTTCACGCTCTATCGGAAGCTTGGCTTTGATGGCTGCTCTTCGCACTCGGGACGGCGAACTGCGATCACTCGGTGGGCGAGGAACATCTCAAGGGTTGGCGGATCGCTTCGAGATGTGCAATCTTTAGCAAGGCATAGCTCGCTTCAGATGACGCAGCGCTACATTGAGGTGAGTGAGGATGCGATGAAGCGAGTGGTGAGATGAAAAAGATTCTTGGCGTTCCAATGGTCCTTTGGCTTTTTCCACCGGTCGCTCTAATATATGTTGTTTCTTCTTTGGGCGATCAAAGTAGAAATAAAAAGAAAAAATGAAACGTTAGGATTCGAGTGTGGAAAATATTGTAGGGTTTGCTGTTTTCATCGCAGGTGCCGCAGCGTGGTTTCAACATCTATACACTTGCTTTACCGAAGAGGCGTGGGGTTTTTTGATAGCCGGCGCGATTTTCTTTCCCGTCGCTATTGTTCATGGTGCGGGTATATGGCTTGGCTTTTGGTGAAGCGTTTTTACAAACTCCTTGCAAACTCCACCAAAGGTCACGTGACGCTGTATCCAGTATGCGGAATCCGAGAAAGCATACTATATGGGCGGTTTTCCTGCTTTGTTCCCGTGTCGCATACGTTGACATCGTAGGGGTCACAGGTTCAATCCCTGTCGCGCCCACCATCCCTAGCCTCAAAAGCGATAAGCGAACACAATATCTTGTGTTTCGCGTATCTTTGAGCGCTGTCGGTGGTAATTCAAATTTCGTCGGAAATCCCAGTTTTTGGGGATTACGCTTGATCCGTTTATAAACATTTTACAAACTCTGCTCATGGAAAAGTTTGTAAACAGCGAGTCTCACGAGATCCTCGAAGGTGTCTATCTAACCCGCTCGAAGGCGTCTCCGGTGTGGCAGACCTACTTCCGCTGGGATGGCAAAACCTTCAGGAAATCAACGAAGAAGCGCGAATTCGAGGCGGCGAAGATGGTCGCTCTGGGCTTCTTCTATGACGTTCAGCGCGACGAGACGGGTACACTCACGCAGAAGGCGGTGCCGTTTACAAAGTTGGCTGAGGTTTACGAAGCCTATGTCTCCAAGCGGATGATCAGTCGCTACCACGTGGACACGCTGAAGCGGCATCTGATGCCGTTCTTCGGAGACGTGAAAGACGTTCGCTCAATCAGCCAGGCGATGGTGACGCAGTATATCGACTGCCGAACATCAAAGAGCGCGAGGCAGCCAACTCCGCAGACGCTCAATCGGGAGAACACGGTTCTGCGGCAGGTTCTGGAACACGCGGTGGATCAGGGCTGGATCGAAAAAGCACCGAAGGTTCCGCATTACAGCGAGAGGCTGACACGACGCCGGCGACGGCACTTCACGACGGAGGAATATCGGACCCTTCATCGAACTGCTCGAAAGCGGATCACGCGAGCCAAGAATGACCCGCTTCAACGGCACACACTTTGGCAACGCCAGCTGCTCTATGACGTGATCATTCTGATGGCGAACTCGGGTCTTCGGGTGGACGAGCTTCAATCGCTTCGCTGGCGGAATGTGGATTTCGAGTCCGAAATGGTGGTTCTGGAACGCGCTGGCAAAACGCGAAGCAGCAGGCGGGTGATCGTCAGGTCATCAGGTATGCTTGCTTTGAAGCGCATTCGAGAAAGGCGGCGAGAGTGGCTGGACGAGCGGGGTCGTGAAGACGCTATTGCCGCTCACGATCCCGTGATCGCTTTGCCAACGGGAAAGATCGTCAAATCGTTCAACACGGGCTTTGACGGGCTGTTGAACGAATGTGGCTTTGTGTACGAAACTTCCGATCAGAAACATTCGATGACCTCGCTGCGGCATACCTATGCGACATTCTCTTTGACGAGAAAGCGTGGCAAGCGGGCAGGAATCAGGGCGCTAGCCAAGCAGATGGGCACGAGTGAGCGGATGATCCAGCAGCACTACGGTCACGACGAAATCAGCGACTACGAGGATGAACTTCGGGGTGTGGAGTGATCAATCTTCATGGTGCTGGCTGATTACCCGTTTGATGTTGTGATGATTGGAGGAAGATCAGCAACACAATCAAAAATGGTATATGAGCAATGTATACTGCAGAAATAGCGATTTCAGAGAAGAATCAGAGGTGCAAATACCATCGTAAAGTTTGGAGATTTTTGCTATAAGGTATGCTGTCAACAGTTGTTTTTTCTAACACAGGGGAAGCTAATGCCTAAAGTAGAAGAATCGAATATCGTTCCACAAAAACGTGATAGATATCCCGGTGATCATAAAAAAGTAACAGAGGGTTATCAAAGAATAGCTGTAGGTGATGCGGTAGGTTTGGATCAATTTGGCGTGAATAAGGTTACTGTAAAGCCAGGAGCAGCGACGGCATTAAAGCACTGGCACGAGAATGAAGACGAATTCGTAATTGTTTTTTCAGGCGAGGTAGTTCTTGTTGAAGGTGATACCGAAACTACCCTTAAAGCAGGGGATTGTGCCGGGTTCAAAGCGGGGGTTCCAGTTGGTCATTACGTTGTAAATAAGTCATCCGAAATAGCTATCTTATTTGAAATTGGAACACGTTGTGACAATGAAGTAGGACATTATACTGGTTTAGACTTCACCTACAGAAAAGTTAACGGCGAAGTCACTTTTGTAAAAAAGGACGGCAGCATAGCATCTTAAAACCCGGGGCTTTTAGCTCTGTATTGATCGAAAATGTGTCGATGCTGGTTCTATCGCATCAACATCGCTGTCGTGGTCTCTATCAAAGATGTATCTGTCAACGACACGAATGACTTCACCGAGCGATTTACATTTCTGAATCGCTTCTCGCATTTCTAACTGCTGCGCTGGTGTCAGGACCTGCTGTTTTCTGTCTTTTAGCGGTGTCATAGACATCATTGCGATGCCTGACCTTCGATCGGAAATCGCCGCTGATTGTTCCAGAGCCCTCAAACAACGCTTTGGTACTGACCCTTGTGGCATTGTCTATACAGATTTGTTGATGCGGTATGACGAGACAAAATCGGTAGACGACCACGCCGAATAGGGGCGCGATGAAGAGGTGTTCCAATCGGAATACGAAGAAGACCCATCAATCCCAGCGAGGCGTTACCGACCAGGCGGATCGGTTCTGCTGAGTTTCTGGACTTTCTTGAAGCTTTTGTCGGCATGCCTCCAATATCAGCGCCGTTCGTGATCTCCCCTCCCGCTGGGCTGCGGTATCAATGAGATCGAACAGGTCCACGGGGATATTCAGGCTCTTTTGAATTTCGAGTGGGCTATGCGGCCTGCGGGTTGATCCGGGTGAAGTCGAGTTTTCCGGCGATGAGGAAGAGTACGGTGCGCATGGTGGCGAACCGGGTGTAGCCGCGGGCCTTGCGTTTGGCGGCCTGAAACAGGCCATTGAGCGCCTCGATGAAGCCGTTGGTCTGGCGGGTCTGGGTCCAGGCGACGATGCCGTCGAAGTGCCTACGGATCATCCTGGCGACGTCTTTCATCGGCTCGACCTTGGAACGCAGGACGTTGGTGCACCACTGCTTGAGCATGGCGGAGACGACGTTGATCTGCTTGCGCTCGAGGATGTCGCGCAAATTCTCACGGTAGAGCCAGGCGCGCGGCGTGCGTTTGGTGGCGACCTGAGCGATCAACGCGTCAAGGTCGGCCCGGCCCTCGTCAGTCAGCCGGTCGCGGTCTTTGAGCAGCTTCCAGCGCAGCCCCTTGAGGCTCGGATCGGTTCGCTGCTCGATGCGCCTGGTCTGATCGACGGCGGCGGACGCATGGGCGACGACGTGGAATTTGTCGAAGGTGATGCGCGCGTTGGGCAACTGCCTGGCCACGCCCTTGATGAAGGCCGGCGACATGTCGATGCTCACCGAGCGGACCTGCTCGGGCATGGCTTTGTGCTCGGCCAGGTATTCGGCGAAGTGGGTGATGGTTTTGGCGTCCTTGCCTTCGGTGACGAACACCACCTTGCGCTCATCCATATCGGCGGCGATGGTCAGGTAGTTGTGGCCGCGCCGGCAGGAGGTCTCGTCGATCGCCACCGCCGTCACCGTCGACAGATCGGCCTCGGCCAGGGCGAGATCGACATAGCGCGAACAGATCGCATGGACGCGATGCCAGGACAGGCCGACCAGCTTGGCCACGGCGGCAAAGGTCATCTGCCGGGCCATGGCCAGCACCAGCGCCTCGAACAGCAGGGTGAAGCCGGCGAGCTTGCCGAACCACTCGGGCTCGACCTGCACGACCCGCCCGTCGGGCAGCTTCACGCGAGGCGTTCTGACCTCCAGGAAGCATTCGTGCTGGAAGAAGTTCAGATGCCGCAGGCGCTTGATCTGGGTGTCGTGGACCGGATGCACGCCTGCCACGCCGGCCGCCGGAAACCGTGTCCCGGCGACGAAATCGACACCGATCGTCAGGGTCTTCTCGGCCGCGTCGAAGTCGACGCCGTTGACGTACCACGGCTCGGCAATGCCCAAGGCCACCTCGAAGAGTTGGTTCTGCATGCCCCGCACTCGCCTCCAGAGCCCCACCTGCACCCAGCATGGCCAGGCGGGGATCGGCCATCAAGGACGCTTCGCGCCGCTGCGCGGTGGCCTCCGGCCATCCTTGACCGCCGATCCCCGCCTGGCCCCGCAGAAGGCAGGTCGGGACGAAGGGATGGTCTCGCCGGTCGAACAAAGGGATCGATGCAGGCCCGTCGTCAGGCCCCAGCTCGACAGCCGCTACCCACTCGGATTTCAAAAGAGGCGATATTCAAGAGGTGTTGGTGCTTCGGCAATGTTTTTCTCCTTTTCATGAAAATATTTATATAAAAAATTCAACTTTTTTCAGAAATTTCCGCATTTTTCTGAATTTCCTGTCTAAATATATATAGAAATACAGAAATGATATTGAAAACATACCCGAGAGAGTAAGAGCGCTCGTTTACAAGCTCTGTGGAAAAGCCAGTAGGGATGCTGGACACGTATCGGATCGGCGGGTAGATCCAGCATATTTACACAATGATATTTGCGTTGGTCTGGATTCTACCGACTACCGCATCATGAAAAGTGGAGAGCACTGCGAGCACCGCAACTCTCAGGGCGATATCGTGTCGGCGTATTGGCTGATATCGCTTGCCGCTAGTGGTGGGAATCAGACAGATGAAACCCGTGCATCAGCAAACGCATGGCGGAAATCTGCCGATCCAGACGGACTCACCCGTTTGATTTTCACCACTAGGGAGAAATCCGAAAGCGGGACGTAACAGGAGACCGCTAACCTGCCTGACCTCGGACGAGGTTGTCCCAATACGCTGTGTCACGCTCGTCGCTAGTGGATAGAATCCAACACTTGGTGCCCACGCCTGACGGCGGCGATGATTTTGTCGGGATCGGCTGTCCAGTTGAAGGGCTTCGGATCTGAGGCGTTGTGCTCGTCGAGGAAGCGGTTGATGGCGGCCTGGAGGTCGGCGACAGAGCGGAAGACGCCGCGCTTGAGGCGGCGCTTGGCGAGCCTGGCGAAGAAGCCTTCGACGGCGTTGAGCCAGGAACATGAGGTCGGCACGAAGTGGAAGGTCCAGCGGGGATGGCGGTGCAGCCAGGCGCGGACCTTGGGGTGCTTGTGGGCGGCGTAGTTGTCGAGGACGGCGTGGATCACCTTGCCGGCCGGAACCTGGGCCTCGATGTGGTTGAGGAAGCGGATGAACTCCTGGTGGCGGTGACGCTGCATGTTGCGGCCGATGACGGTGCCGTCGAGCACGTTGAGGGCAGCGAACAAGGTGGTGGTGCCATGGCGCTTGTAGTCGTGGGTCATGGTGCCGGCGCGGCCCTTCTTCAGCGGCAGGCCGGGCTGGGTGCGGTCGAGCGCCTGGATCTGGCTCTTCTCGTCGACGCTGAGCACGATGGCGTGGGCCGGCGGGTCGACATAGAGCCCGACCACGTCGCGCAGCTTGGTCACGAACTCCGGGTCGTTCGAGAGCTTGAACTGCCGGATCCGATGCGGGGCCAAACCGTGAGCACGCCAGATCCGCTGCACCGAACTAACCGAGATGCCGGTCTGTGCCGCCATCGTTGCGGCGGTCCAGTGGGTCGTCTCGCCGGGCGGATCGGTCAGGGTCAGGGCGACGACGCGCTCGGCCACCGAGGGGTCCAGCGGCGGGATCCGCGACGGGCGCGTCTTGTCCCGCAGCAGCCCGTCCACGCCTTCGGCGGCGAAGCGCTCCTGCCAGCGCCAGACCGCCGTCTTGGCGACCCCGGCCTCGCGCATGATCGCGTTGGTGCCCAGGCCCGCGGCGGTGAGCAGCACGATCCGGCAGCGCCAGACGTGCTTTTGCGGGCTGTTGCGGTCCGCCACGATCGCCTCCAGGCGGGCGCGATCGGCGGTACTGACGGTGAAGCTGATCCCGGTGCGCATGCCCCAGACTCGCACGCCACCGAACCCGCGGGAATCCTGAGCGGGATTCTAATGTCGGATTTTATCCACTAGACTGAAGACGATTTTCAAGACGCACATTCCCCGGACAGGGAAAGTGCGTCTGCTGAACGCTACCTGAAGACAATATTTACAAAAATTATAATGTAAACAAGCGCTTCGCGCTCGTTATGTCGCTACGCTCCATGTCTATAAATATAAATAAATCAGATAGATAAAGACTGAAGCGAACGTAGTGAGCTTCAATGTGAGCGAAGCGAACATTCAAACCAAGGAGATTACCAAATGCCCCTAAAACGCTATTCCATCACTATCCCGCTTGAGTTCGATCTTCCAGGCAAGACAATGGTCACTACTGAGATTGGATATGGCTGTTACGCAGCTTCACCAGAACATGCCATCGAGGCGACAAAGCTCTTTCTTGCTGATGAGTCCGAGCGGATCATCGATAGCATCTCTGAAGGCGTCGCTGACGGTATTCGCGCTTTCGCTGACGAGCTACCTCTCTCAGCAGAACCCGAAGCGGTAGCAGTCGATGCACACCGCTTCAGAAGCTCCCGAGATGCTGAGGTCAAAGGCGGCTTGCTGATTGAGGATCTTCCATGATCGGGTCACGCATCCAGACCGGCATCACGAAAGACCAACTGATCAAGTTTATCCGAGAGAGCCGAAACCCACGCATTGAAGCGATTTCGGATCCTAAACCGGCGGACAGGCAGATCATCATCGAGAAGCTTCAGAAACTGCCTTCAAACAACCGTAACATTCTGCTTCTAATATCGACGAATTCATAATCAGAAGTGATTTTTTCTGAGACTGGATGATTGATGACAGATGCCTAAATATCATCACAAACTGCTAAACGCTTGATTCTAATCAATCGGGGGATCGCTATGTGGAAAAAGCTATCAATCGTTCTGGCGATTGGCATAAGTCTTATTGGCTGTAAGGCAGATGAACTAGAGATAAGCATGAAGACCAGCGATCTATTATCTGTCCGAAACGGTGGCAATGAGGTGGCGGAATTTGAAGCAGTATTTTCAATGGTTGGGGAGCTCGATAATGAGAGCCGAGCTTTAGTTGATGCCTTGGAAAATATTTTACTGAAATATGTCTACATCGACGATTTTGAAATTAAAACAACGGATATGGGATTCGAGGTGACAATTGAGGGCGAAATTCCCGTGATAGCCACTGGTAAATCCGACGCGGCATACTTTATTTCATTAGAACCTTCTGACGTCATTGATGGAACGACGCAGGTTCAAGTGAAAACAGGACAAAAATTCGAGCAAATGAATAGTGAGATGACGGCGCTAAATTTCATGCTCGCGCCTGATGCGTTCCATCCTACTCGTTTTCGTCTGCGTGGAAATAACGACATCGAGGTACTGGCTCCTGCCGTACAGGTCGATGGGCGAGACTATCTGATGTGGCGAGGACGCGTCGGAGATCGGTTGTCGCTCTCGTTTTCAGGCGGGGTGTATGACCGAACTGGAGCTGGGTTCTTCTTCCGATGATACCCGAGCCAGGCGACCCTGATCGTTAGATAATACGTCTTTTCTAACGTTTGCCATCTAACTCGCTGTTTCCAATCAGAAATCCCTTCCGTCGCTTAGGGCGGTTTCGGTAGGGAGGTGTGAAAACTCTGATATCATAGAAAAATCTAATGATATCGGAGGGTTAGATGGCTTTAGGCAAGCAAGCGAAGGTTCTCAGCGAGACACAGCAGAGAGCAGTTATTAGCCTCTTTTGAAATCCGAGTGGGTAGCGGCTGTCGAGCTGGGGCCTGACGACGGGCCTGCATCGATCCCTTTGTTCGACCGGCGAGACCATCCCTTCGTCCCGACCTGCCTTCTGCGGGGCCAGGCGGGGATCGGCGGTCAAGGATGGCCGGAGGCCACCGCGCAGCGGCGCGA
>ABHC01000042.1 GCA_000171835.1 alpha proteobacterium BAL199
CCCCCACAACTTCGGGCAGGCATCAAAGCATTGTGTTTGCTTGATAAAATCGAGTTGAGAAGACCCGATACGCCGGCCGCGTTCCCAACTTGAATCCGCGAACCCGTGAGTGGCCGAGCGTGCTGGAGCCAAGGTAGTTGGGACGCGCTTTCCCAACTTGAATGCGCGCGCGACGGACAAGCGGTGCGCGGCGATGCGCAAAGCCGCAAAAGTAGTTGGGAAGTTGGGGCCTCAGCCCGCCGCAACTTGCCACAACTTGATTCTGCGTAAGTCCGCGTGATCAAGGCGAGCCGGCTCATCACGAGGCCTCCTCGGTCTGATAGACCCAGACCAGGGGGTTCTCGACCGGCAGCGGCGCGCCGCTCTGCGTGCATTTGTAGGTGCTGGGAAGGACCGGGATCCGGACGGGGAGGATCTCGCCGGTCTCGGGGTCGACCGTCTCTTCCCCGGTCGGGAAGGACATTGCCTCGACGCAGAGATAGCCAAACTTTGAACGCGAGGTCGGCAGGCCGAAGGGTGTGCCATCGCGGACGAACTTGATGAAGCCCTTGGTGGCCAGCACGCTGATCCGCTCACGGATCGTATCCTTGCCGCCGAGCCCGGCCTGGTTCTCGAAGCTCTCGGCGAACTGCAGCGCCGTGAAGAGCCGCCCGGCTTCCGCTTCGTCAAAGAGCAGTTGAAGGATAACGTCGTGTTTTCGGGTCCGCTCGGCATCGAGCTTCTCACCGAATTCGCGGCGCACGATCCGCTCGCCGGAGCGGTCGATCGTGACCCAATGCCCATCGGCCTTGTCGATGATCATCGGTTCGATGCCGGGGCCGTTGCGCAGCTCGAAATGCAACATCCGCTCGGGCCGGTCCTCGTCGGGCCGGTGCATAATGATGCCGGAGCTGTAGAAGCTGCGGAGCGAGCCGGCGCCCGAGAGCGCCATGAACGGGTCCTCGACCAGCTGTTTCTTGGTGATCTTGCGTGTGTGGTGGCAGAGGATCATGCCGGCGTCAGGAGCGACCGCGTCCCGCAGGGCCTCGACCCGCTCCTGCAAAAAGAAGAGCATCGCTGTATTGTCGTTCTCCCCACCTCCGTCCGGACCGCCATCGAAGAGGTTTCGGATCGGATCGATACAGAGAATGTCGGGCGCGCCGTGTCCGTAGTGGGCGCGAACCGCGGCGACGGCGAGTGCGACGCCGCCGGCGTCGAGCAGCATGCGGACCTTGGGCGTGGCGACGAGATTGTCGCGCGCCGCGGCCAGGAGCGCGGGATCGAGGCGGATGCTCTGCAGGCGTTCGCGCAGGTAGTGGTACTGGATCTCCGCCTGCAGATAGAAGATCCGCAGAGGGTGGCTCGGCGCGAAGCCGAGGAACGGCACGCCCGCCGCCATGTGAACCAGCAGGCTGATCAGAAAGTCGCTTTTGCCAACCTTCGGCGCCCCGCCGAGCACCAGCATGCCGCCCGGCGTCAACACGCGCGGTGCGATGATATCGTCCGGCATCGGACTGGTGTCGTCGAGGAGGGCGCCGAGCGTGAACGCCGGCAATGCCGACATGGGTGGAGCGGAGTGCCGTTCGAGCGCCGGCCCGTGGCGTTCCTCGTGCAGCCGCCAGAGGCGCTGCGCTTCCGAAGCGAGTCGCTCCAGCGGCCAACTCGGTCGCAGCTGGGCGGCGTTGTACTGGCAGATCGCCTCCCACGCCTCGTCGCGGCTCGTGCGCCCTTCATGGGCCATCCGCACATAGTGGCCGATGGCAGCGCTCGCCCCCTGGAAGCGCGTCCAGTCGTCATCACCGCCTTCACGGACCGGATTGGTCAGGATCTCAGTGATCGAGGGTTTGTCGGTTGCCGGTCCAGGCTCGGATCCGATGCCGGCAAGCGGCGGCATGTCGGCGACGAGGTCGGCGAAGTCGCGCAGGTGGACCTCGACCCGAGGGCTGTGGCGACGGATGTTGACCAGCCGCTTGAACCCGCCCTTGTGATAGACCGAGCCGGCCATACGGATGGGCTGGTGAGCCGAACGGAAATGCGTGTCGCCGCCAACCTTGACCGCGATGTCGCCACGCAGCCGACAGAGAAGCGCGATATCCTCTCCCTCGGCCGGTTCGCTCAAGCGCCACCAGACATGAAGCTTGTCGAGACCGTCCGGCGTGCGGCCGCCGCTCTCGACGATCAGCGTCGGCTCGCCGAGATGCCGGATGAGATGATCGAGCTTGGCTGCGATGTCGCCAGCGTCGAGGTCCACCAGCACCGCCTGCATCTGGCGGACGTCGGCGGCTTTCGCCTTGCCGGTCTCGACGACGGTGCCCGGCACCACGTAGCAGGCAGCGCCCTCCCGTGCCGCCCAGCCGGCGAAGGCGACCGCTTTCTCCAGCAGGCTGTCGTCGATCTCGATCCAGGCGTTATGGGGACGGCCGTCGATGCCCTGGCCCTTGTCGACGAAGCCCCGCAGCGGCACCCAGCCAACGCAATAGCCGAAAACGACGCCGAGAAAGACAGCAATTTGCGCGTGATCCGACTCGATGTCGAAGGGATCGTCCTGGGGCGCGGCGTCGTTGAAGTCGCGCCAGGCATCGAGGGAGACGACCTTGTCCTGACTCATGCCGGCAGGCCCCAGCAGCGCTCCGCCCACGGGCAGAACCGGCATTCATGGAAGTCGCGGGACATGGCGATGCGCGGAAGCAACTCGCCGGCGTCGGTCGCCTGCAGGATCCGCACCCCCCGGTCGGACATGCGCTGCGCGAGATCGGCATTGAAGGGCACAAGCTCGTGGTGAAGCTCGGCGGTGTCCTTGTTGATGGCGGTGAAAACCGCCGGGGCGGCGCTTATGCCCGGCACCTGCGCGTCCATGTAGGCCTGGTATAGGGCGATCTGCGCGGCGTAGATGGGCTTTGCGACAACCACGCCCTTGGCCACGGTCTCGCGCCAGTTCTTCGCGTTCATCGTCTTGCATTCCCAGAGCGCGGGAACGCCCATGCACAGCTGCTGGGGAGCCGCGGCGATGATCCCGTCGACGTGACCGCGGATACGCCCGGCAGCGACCGAGAAGCCGAATTGCTCCCCATCCGCACGGTTACCCTTGCGGGTGTAGAGATCGAACCCGGCAGCTCGGAGCCAGCGGACCGCGAGATCTTCGAGAGCGTGTCCGATCTCGAAGATCCGCAGCGTCTGGCCGGTGAAATCCTGGCCTTCATCCTTCGGCGCACCCGCGAACTCGAACTGGAGGGCGCGCTCGCAAGGAGTTCCGAGGCGGGAGCCGCCGAGGTAATCGCGCGATGGCCTGGCGGCGTTCGCGGCCGCCAAGGCTGTGTCGATTAGCGCATTGATGTGCTGGGCGCAGGTAGGGCGGCGGTTGTAGTCGAGCATCAGAACGGCACCTCCGCCTCGGTGCTTTCCGCCATGGCATGCATGGCATCCTGGAAGCCGCCGACGGCGACCTCGATGAGCGTGAGCACCTGCGCCTCGGAGAGATCGGACAGCCTTGCCTGCCAGCCAATCTCCTCCATGATTTCGGCGACCGGTTTCATGGCGGTGCGGATCGCCGCCTTCTCCTGTTCGGTGAGATCAACCATGGCCCAGCGCTCCCGCGCCAAGTGCGCCCAGAAGCCTTGGCAGGCCATCGAGCAGAACCAGACCGACGGGCGCGGCTGCTTCGACCGCACCGGGTCGAACCAGCCAAAGCCACGGGTAAGTCGTCGGCAGACAGCGCAGAGCGTTCCACGCGGATGCCAGAGCCGCCGCCGGTCCTCGGCCGTGATGGGGGTGAGAGATGCCATGGGTCATGCCGCCCTCCCGATGTTTGCCTCGGGCGTGGCTTCGGCAGCTCCGAAGACGAGGGAGCGGATGCCATCGCGGTTGAACCGGAAGGCGAGCAGCGCCGAGGCCTGGTAGCGGGTGAGCCCGAAGTCCTGCCGGCACTCGGGCGGCAGGAAGGCGAGCTGCCGGTCGGTGGGCGGCTGGTTCAGCCAACGGCGGGTCTTGTGCGCGCTCTCGTCGCTCTCATGCTCGTTGAGCCAGTCGTCCGCCGCCGCGAGGCAGACAGTGCGTTCGCCCATCGCCAGCAGATGCGGCCGCTGCTTCTGCAGCCCGCCGATGCCGTACCAGCGGCCGTTCAGGAAGAAGACACCGCCCCAGGCGTTGAAGCCGCTTGCGATGAGCGCGGCATCGTCGCCGAAGAGATCGCACCAGCGGAAACTCGACCGCTTCAGGAGGTCGATCTCCGACATCACGAAATCGCCGAGCGGGGTTGCTTCGCCGCCTTCGTGGCATTCCCAGAGGTGACCGCACAGCGGGCATTCGGTGGTCGCGAGCGGCACGATGGCGCCGCAGTCGGGGCAATCCTTGGTCGGTGCCTCGCCGGAGGGCTCACGGCCGTTCAGATCGACGTCCTGCTCCAGGGATCCGTGCAGCAGCGTCGAGGTGCCGAAATCGAGCACGATGCAGTCGGTCTTGACGACGCCCGGATGCTCCTCGGGCGAGACCGTGCGCAGGCCCCGGCCGACCATCTGGATCATGGTCGATTTGTAGGAGCTTGGCCGCAGCAGCACGACGCAGCTCGTCGGTTGGTGATCCCACCCCTCGGTCAGGACCGCGACATTGACGACGACCCGCAGGTCACCGGCGGCATAAGCCGCGAGCGTCGCCTTGCGGTCGGTGTCGGCCATGTCGCCGTAGATCAGCCCGGCGGCAACGCCGGTCGCACTGAAGGCGGCGGTCACGTTGCACGCGTGGTCGACCGTTGAGCAGAACACCACCGTCTGGCGCTCGCCCGCCTTCTCCCGCCAGTGGTGGATGACCGCTTCCGTTACCGGCGAACGGTTCATGATCGCGTCGACCTCGGCCATGTCGAAATCGTCGGCCGTGCGCCGCACCTTGGTGAGCTGGTCCTGGACGCCGACATCGATCACGAAGGTGCGGGGCGGCACGAGATGGCCGGAGGCGATCAACTCCCCGATCCGGATCTGATCGGCGACGTTCGAGAACACCGGGCGCAGGCCGAGCTTGTCGCCCCGGTTGGGCGTCGCGGTGACGCCGTAGATCCGGCACATGGCATTGCGCTGGAGCGCGGTGTCGATGATGCGCCGATAGGTGTCGGCTGCCGCGTGATGCGCCTCGTCGATCACCAGGAGGTCGAGCGCGGGCAGCTGATCGAGATTGCCCGCGCGCGCCAGCGTCGGCACCATCGCGAAGGTGACCTGGCCAGCCCACGACTTCTCCTTCGCATCGACAACCGAGGTCGTGATCCGCGGGTTTACCCGGCCGAACTTGCTGCGGTTCTGAGCGGTCAACTCGTCACGGTGGGCGAGCACGCAGGCCTTGGCGCCCGTGCTCTTCGGGGTCTCGCCGACCATGCGCCCGACGACGCCCGAGAGCATGATCGTCTTGCCCGCTCCGGTCGGGGCGACGCCAAGGGTGTTTCCGTGTTCGCCGAGCGCGCGGACGCTACGCTCGACGAACTGCTTCTGACGGGGGCGTAGCAGCATGGCGTGCCCCTCACTGTGCCCAGGACGGGCGCACGCCCGCCGTGGGTGCTGATTGGGGCATCGAGGTCTGGGAAGGCTGAGCCTGCGGCTGCGTCGGCGCGACAGTGCCAGCCACACCCATGATGGCGGCATATTCCTTGTGATCCGGCGTCACCGCCGTGCGGATCTCGTTCTTCTCTTCGCCATTGGTGTCCGTGCCGACATCGATCTTCGCGACGAACTCGAGTCCGTCGAGATCGGCAAAGCCGCTGATGCGGCGGGCGGCCTGCGCCTGAGCGGAGTTGTCCTTGTCGGAGATGCCGCGAGCGGAGTTCAGCATACCGCGCACGAGGCTGCGGCCCATGTTCGCCCAGTCCGGACCCTTGGGGCTGTAGAGCCCGATCAGGGTAAAGATCTTGCGCCGGGCGTAGGGCCCTTCGAGAACCGTAAACTCGCCCGAGAGGTAGACCGACCCGGTCGTCCCGCGCGTGGCGTAACCGCCGGTCCAGCCCTGCGCCGGATCGTCGAAACCGCCCGGGCGGATGGTCAGGCGCACCTTGGCCAGCGTGCCTTTCGGGATGATGTTGGCGTTCTGCTTGGCGTCGTTGAAGTCGTTCCAGGATCCAGACATGACTGGGGTCTCCTCGTTCAGGTGTTTTCGGAAAGGGCGGGAGCGTCGGGGGCCGGCGCCGGCGCGGCAGCGGATGGGCTGCGATAGGCCAGCCGCTCGGAGGCGGGCTTCAGGGGCCCGCGGATCTTCTCCATCAGTCGGCCCAGATGCGGCTCCTCGATCAGATCGAGGCGGCCGGAGCGGTCCTTCGCGGGGAAGTTCCACGAATTGATCGTCTGGCAGACGAAGGCCCTGTACTGCGTGCCGGAGTCGTCCTTGATCTCCGCCATCGTCAGGACTTCATCGACGATGCCGGGAAGCTCGAGGCCGGTCTTCGAACCGTCGATCTGCGGCTGGAAGATCCGCCGATTGAAGTCGTCGAGCTTCTCGTCGAGGATCCCGACGAACCAGACGTTCTTCGCCCGGGTGTGCTGCAGATGGGTCAGCCACGCGATCATCTCGCGGCCGTGCAGGCCGTAGGCGCCGCGGACATCGGGCTTGCCGGTCTTGTCCGAGAATGCCTCGGGCTGCCCCTTGCACCATTGGAAGCAGAGCCGCCCGGCGACGGTGATCGAGTCGATGAAGACCGTGTGGTAGCGGTCGAGCGCCGCCGGATCGCCGAAGCGCTCGCACACCGCCGCGTAGTGGGCGTCGCTGTAGACCTGGTCGTCCCGCAGCGCCGGATTGGGTCCGCCGATGAAGACCGCGAAGTCGCGGCATTCGGCCCAGGTGCGTGGACGGACGCTGTCGCCGGACCATCCTTCGATGGCGAGGTCCCCCGCCTCCAGATCGATGAAGAGTGTGGTGGCGGGGTCGAGCGTCCAGAGCAGCGAGGTCTTGCCGATCCCGGACTTGCCGAAGATCGTGCCCTTGACCCCGCGTTGCTCGGCGAGACGCTGATCGGCCGAAATGATCGGGAGAGCCATCACTTGCCTCCCTTCGCCGCGATCAGGGCATCGATCGCGATGTCCGCACCCAGCGCGCCGGCCTTGCGGGCCTCGTCGTGAAGGGTGCGCACCGCGTCGATCTCGCGGTAGAGCGCCGAAGCCCGCTCGTTCAGCCCGATGAGGGCGAACGCCAGTTCGTCGATCGACGCCGTCCCTACCGGCTTGACGGTCTCGTCGCGACGTTCGCCAAGGGCCGGCACCCGGATGGTCTCGGGCAGCTTGTCCAGCCCGTAATGCTGCTCGCGGAGCACCGCGAGTTTCTTCGTGATGCTCATGACGTCACCTCGTTGGTCAGGGAAAGGCGGAAGCTGGGCCTGCCGGTGCGAACGGTGCGCGCGTCCTCGAAGGCGGAGCGGATGTGGCTCGGCCAGGCCGCGAACTTGCGCTCGGGCACCTTGATGGAGACGTCGACGTATTCGGCGGGGTCGTCGCCCTCGGCCCGGATGCGCTCGACGAGAGCGGCGAGCTTGTCCTGGTCCCAGTCGACGCGCTTCGGCAGATCGGCGATCACAGTGACCGCGCCGTCGTCGAAGCGGATCGTGCCGGTGTCCTTGCCGGCGGCCTGGCGCGACGCGTGGGAACGATCGCCGTACTTGAGCGCGACGGCGCCATCGAGCCAGTCGCAGGCCGTCTTGGCGCGGCGCAGCGCGTCGGCGGCCTCGTTCTGCAGGAGGGCGAGTTGCTCAGCGGGCATAGCGGCGATGTCGCCGACGGCCATGTGCCGGAGCTCATCGAGCGAGATGCGGTTGGAGATCGTCATCACCGCCCCCTCACGCCGCAGGCTTGGCGGGGGTGTCGGCGGTGCTCGCGCGGATCTGCTCGCGCTCGTACTCCTCGACGTCTTCGAGGCGGTACACCACGCGACCGCCGAGCTTGACGTACTGCGGGCCCTCGCCCGTCCAGCGCCAGCGCTCGAGCGTGCGGTGGCTGATGTTCCAGCGTGCGGCCAGATCGATCTGGTTGAGGTGTTTGGTAGCCATCGGCTTCTCCTTGGGTTCCTCTCGAAAACCTGCGGAGAAGATGCAGATCCATCCGCGATCCGTCGTGGGGATCGTCGGGGGATCAATCTGGACAAATCAGGAGGATAGAAGGGGATCTGCAGGGGGATGGCGGGGGATCAGCCCAGGTCCAAGCGCGTCAAGGCCGCAGCGAACCTGACTTTCGCGGGGGGATCAGGAAAATTTGATGTTGAGCCGGTAGCGGCCGCGCCGATCGGATTGAATGAGCGTCCGCCAGTCCGGCTGGGCCTTAAAGAGGTCAGCCATGCGGGTACAGGACGAGCCCGCTTCCGCCAGGACCGATTTGCCGTGCCGCCAGGGGAATCCAGCGGTTGCGGACTCAAAGAGGATCTGAACCACCCGGCCCTGGATGGGCCCGAGCGTATACAGGCGATCCCCCAGCGTGACCTCGCTGAAGTCGTTGAACTGCGAGAAGCCGCGCGTGGATGATCGAGGGGTTCCACCGAGGCCGTGCTTGGTCTCGGCGCGATCCCGCTCTTCGCGACGCACCACGAGTTCGTCGCGATTCACCACGACCCCCTCGTCCGGTTGGACAACGTGGCAGTACGCAGCGTCGGGCGCCTCGAAATGCTGGACCCGAACCTCGCCTTGGTGAAACAGTTTGTAGACGTCCTGCGGACGGAGATCCTGCAGGCCTTGGAACCAAGCCTGTTCCTCCGGAAGCCGGAACCATTGGCCGTCGTCGGTCTCCTCGTACGAGCCACGTTCTATACGGATGCCGTATAGCCGCACCGAGACCCTGAGAAGCCCGTTTTCCGCCAGATAGGCCAGGTCGCGCCGAGGCAGTTGCCAGCGCTCCTCCAACTCCTCGAGTGCGAAATACTCCTTCTCGATGGCCGTCATCGCGCACGCTCGCCCGCCGATTTTGTTCGTGATATGTTCTAGTCAGTTGACGCGGACGAATCAATCTGCTTTTATCCACATCATCCACACCTTGGACGAGATAGATGCTCACCACGCTCGCCGACAGGCTAAGGGCTCGTGCCCGGCAGATTGGGATGAACGCCCGGGAGGTGGCGGAGGACGCGCGCGTCAACAGGTCCTTCGTCTACGACATCATGCGCGGTCGATCCGAGCACCCGAACTTGGAAAAGCTCGACAAGATCGCCGCGACCTTGAAGGTCGACCGGAACTGGCTGCTCCACGGGAAGGGCGAGATCCAGGGCGACGAACCGCTGACACATCAAGAACCAGACGAATTTATCTCGATTCCATCCGTCGAGGTCACAGCGTCGATGGGGGGCGGCACAATCGTCGCCAACGAGGTCGCGATCGGCGAGCCGTATCATTTCAAGAGTTCGTGGATAGCGCACCGTCTGCGCGCCAATCCGGCCAACCTCAGGATCATGCATGTCGAGGGCGACAGCATGATGCCCACGCTCCAGGACGGCGACGTGGTTCTGGTCGATCTCGGTCGCGCCCTGCCGACACCGCCCGGGATTTTCGTGCTTTTCGATGGCATGGGGCTCGTCGCCAAGCGGCTGGAGTACATCCCGAACTCCGATCCGCCATGCGTGCGGATCATCTCGGACAATCCGTTCTACACGCCCTACGATCGCACCGCCGACGAGATCAAGATCATCGGCAGGATCCGCTGGTTCGGCCGGGAGACCTGAGGTGATCGCCCGGTTTCTCTTCGCTCTCATTTTCATCACGAGCAGCGCTGGGCCGGCCATGGGGAATGAGAGCCTGACCGGCGTAACCTCGGTCATCGATGGTGACACCCTCGATATCCACGGCACCCGTATCCGCTTGCACGGGATCGACGCTCCCGAGAGCACCCAGCTATGCCTCGACCCAAGCCAGAAGCCCTGGCGCTGCGGCCAGCAGGCGGCTCTGGCACTTGCCGATAAGATCGGCAGGTCCGTGGTCCGCTGCGAGAAGCGCGATATCGATCGGTATCAGCGGATCGTGGCCGTCTGCAGGCTCGGCGACACGGATCTCAACGCCTGGATGGTCCGCCAGGGTTGGGCGGTCGCGTACCGTCGGTACTCGACGAATTATGTCCAGGACGAGAACGCCGCGCAGCAGGCGCGCGTCGGTATTTGGATCGGCCGCTTCATCGACCCGGCAAGTTGGCGCCGCGGTGAACGGCTACAGGTCGCGGGCGAGGTCCAACCGCGTTCCTGCCCGATCAAAGGCAACATCAGCAGGAACGGCGAGCGCATCTATCACGTGCCCGGCACCGCGGATTACGGATCGACCCGGATCGACGAGAGCAAAGGCGAGCGATGGTTCTGTTCAGAGGACGAGGCGTTGAAGGCGGGATGGCGGAAGTCGGCACGTTGAAGCAGGCCAGGCTGGCGTTCGTCGCCACCCTGCTCGTGATCCTCAGTGGGTGCACCGGCCGCCCCGACGGCGTGGAGCCGGTCACCTCTTTCGACATCAGCCGATATCGGGGCGTCTGGTACGAGATCTTGCGCCTCGACCACAGCTTCGAGCGTGGACTGACGAACGTGACGGCGACGTACACGCTGCGCGATGACGGGTCCGTCGGCGTGCTCAACAAAGGCTTCGATCGCAAGAACTGCCGCTGGAAGGAAGCTGATGGTCGCGCCGTGTTCCAGGGCGACCGAGATACCGCGAGCCTCTCCGTGACGTTCTTCTGGCCGTTCGCCGGCGGGTACCACGTCCTTGCACTCGACCAGCAGGATTACGGCTGGGCTCTGATATCGGGCCCCTCACGGAACTACCTCTGGATCCTGGCGCGCCAGCCGGACCTATCGACCGACATCAGGAACCGCCTGGTCGATCGGGCGCGCGGCCTTGGCTTTCCGGTGGATGAACTGATTCTCGTCGACCACGGCCCGACGACGTGCTTGTCAGGAGGATCACCCTGACACGCGCTCGGCCAGCCGATCAGACCGATACATCCGACCGGGAAGTGCTTGCCGGTCTGGTCGAACGCGTCACCTACCATAATGGCGATAACGGCTTCTGCGTTCTCCGCATCAAGGCGCGCGGGCATCGCGATCTGGTCACGGTGGTGGGGCACGCCGCCACCATCGCCGCTGGCGAATGGATCACCGCGTCCGGTGAATGGATCAACGACCGCACCCACGGCCAGCAGTTCAAGACTCGCTTCATGCGCACCTCCGCGCCGACGTCGATCGACGGCATCGAGAAGTATCTCGGCTCCGGCATGATCCGCGGCATCGGCCCCGTCTACGCCAGGAAGATGGTCAAGGCGTTTGGAGAAAAGGTGTTCGACATCATCGAGGCCGAACCCGATCGGCTGCGCGAAGTGACCGGGATTGGCAAGGTGCGCGCCAAGCGAATCACCGGTGCCTGGGCCGAGCAGAAGATCGTGCGCGAGATCATGGTCTTCCTGCACAGCCATACGGTCGGCACCGCACGCGCCGTGCGGATCTACAAGACCTACGGCGCCGACGCGGTCCAGGTCATGACCGAGAATCCCTATCGGCTCGCCCGCGACATCCGCGGCATCGGCTTCAAGACCGCTGACACGATTGCCATGAAGCTCGGCATCGAGAAGACGGCGATGATCCGGGTGCGCGCCGGCATTTCCTATGCCCTCACCGAAGCGATGGACGAAGGCCATTGCGGCCTGCCGGTCGAGGAACTGGCGCCGCTCGCCGTCGAGTTGCTGGAGGTCGACAAGGGGTTGGTTCAGACCGCGATGGATCTCGAGCTCGCCGATGGCACGGTCATCGCCGACACCGTGGGCGAGACGTCTTGCATCTTTCTCGCCGGTCTTTATCGAGCGGAGAAGGTCATCGCCGAGCGGCTTCTGCGCCTGGCCAATGGAACGCTGCCTTGGCCTTCCATCGATCCGGAGAAGGCGCTGCCCTGGATCGAGCAGAAGACCGGCCTGAAGCTCGCGGAGACGCAGGTCGCGGCAATCCGGCTGGCCCTGCTGTCGAAGACCATGGTCATCACCGGCGGTCCTGGCGTGGGCAAGACCACCATCGTCAATTCGATCCTGCGGATCCTGGCGGCCAAGGGGACGAACCTGCTGCTCTGCGCGCCAACGGGCCGCGCCGCCAAACGGATGACCGAGGCGACCGGGTTCGAGGCCAGGACCATCCACCGGCTGCTCGAGGTGGACCCCAAGGGCGGCGGCTTCAAGCGCGGCCCGGACAACCCGCTCGACTGCGACCTGCTAGTCGTGGACGAAACCTCGATGGTCGACGTCATGTTGATGCAGGCGCTGCTCAAGGCGGCGCCCGACAACTCGGCCTTGCTGATCGTGGGCGATATCGATCAGCTTCCGTCCGTCGGCCCGGGCCAGGTCCTCGCCGACGTCATCGCGTCCGGCGCCGTCCCTGTCGTGCGTCTGACCGAGGTCTTTCGCCAGGCGGCCCAGAGTCGGATCATCACCGGCGCGCACCGAATCAACCAGGGCTTGATCCCCGACCTTTCAAAGCCCGAGGGCGACAGCGACTTCTACTTCGTCCAAGCCGACGATCCCGAAACCGCCGTGCCTCGGATCGTCGAACTGGTGAAGACCCGCATCCCTCAGCGTTTCGGCCTCGATCCGATCCGCGACATCCAGGTGCTTTGCCCCATGAACCGCGGCGGCGTTGGCGCACGCTCGCTGAATGTCGAGCTGCAAGCAGCCCTCAACCCTGCCGGCGAGCGCAAGGTCGAACGCTTCGGCTGGACCTTCGCACCGGGCGACAAGGTGATGCAGATCGAGAACGACTACGACAAGGAGGTTTATAACGGCGACATCGGCTACATCGACGATGTCGATCCGGATGACGGCGAGCTCACCGCCAGCTTCGACAGCCGCACCGTCACCTATGGCTTCGGCGAGCTCGACACCCTGGTTCCTGCTTACGCAGCCACGATCCACAAATCCCAGGGGTCGGAATATCCCGCGGTCGTCATCCCGGTCATGACACAGCACTACGCCATGCTGCAACGGAACCTGCTCTATACCGGCGTCACGCGCGGCAAACGGCTGGTCGTGCTGGTCGGCCAGAAGAAGGCTGTCGCCATCGCGGTAAAAAACATCGCGGGGCGGCGGCGATGGTCGAAGCTGAACGAATGGCTCATGCCTGATGCTCCCGGCTTGACGGCAATATCCACGGCAGGGCATTGACATGCCCGGGGTTTTGTTCGCTATATGTTCTCATGATCGATGCCCCCGAAAACCCTCTCACACGCTTCACGGACAAGCCCTCCCATCTCGCTCTCGTGCTTTATGCGTCCAGAGTTTCGGCGGGATTCCCAAGCCCAGCAGACGATCATCTGGACGGCAAGCTCGACCTAAGTCTTCACCTGATCCGAAGGCCCGCAGCCACCTTTTTCGTTCGAGCGCAGGGTGAATCAATGCGCGATGCCGGCCTCTTCGATGGCGACCTGCTGATTGTCGATCGTGCCATCACCCCGCAAGTTTCGGATATCGTGATAGCCGCGGTAAACGGTGAACTGACAGTCAAGCGCCTCAAAAAGTTGCAGGGCACATGGGCCCTGTCTGCAGAGAACCCAGAGTTTTCAGATATCCACCTCGGCGATGCCGGCTGCGAGGTCTGGGGCGTCGTCACCCACAGTATTCGCCAGCACTGCCTTCGCTGACCCATGTCGACCTTCGCCCTGGTCGACTGCAACAACTTCTACGCATCCTGCGAACGGGTCTTCCGGCCGCATCTCGTGAACCGGCCAATTGTCGTCCTGTCCAACAATGACGGCTGCGTGGTCGCCAGATCGCACGAGGCGAAGGTGCTCGGCATCGCCATGGGCGTGCCCCTCTTCCAGGTGCGCCACATCGTCGAGCAGTACGGCGTCGTTGTCCTTTCGTCGAACTACGCTCTTTACGGCGACCTGTCGGAACGGGTCACGAGCGTTCTCGCCGCCGCTGCACCGCGTATCGAGGTCTACAGCATCGACGAGAGCTTCCTCGATCTGGACCGCCTGGCAGTTCCCGACCTCACCGCATGGTGCCGCGATCTCCGCACCCGCGTTCTTCGCTGGACCGGAATCCCTGTCTCGATCGGGATCGGTCCGACCAAGACGCTGGCTAAGCTCGCCAACCGAATCGCCAAGGGCTCTCAAAGGGTTGAAGGCGTACTCGATCTGTCGGGCAATCCTGCCTGGACCGAAGCCGCACTACGCAAGACGGCAGTCGGCGATGTCTGGGGCATCGGCTTCCGATGGTCGAAGATGCTCGTCAATCACGGTATCGGAACGGCGCTGGACCTCCGCGATGCCCCGGACATGTGGATTCGGCGTCGTATGGGCGTGGTCGGTCTGCGCACGGTGCACGAATTGCGCGGTATCGCCTGTCATGATCTGGAGACGGAACCCGCACCGAAGCAGACCACCTGCTGTTCGCGCACCTTCGGTGAGGCCGTCACTGACAACGTTCAGGTGCGCGATGCGATCGTCGCGTTCGCCACGCGGGCCATCGAAAAAATCCGGACCGCCAATCAGGTCTGCGGCACCATTCAGGTGTTCATCGCGACCGATCGCTTCGACACCGCCGCGCAGCAGTACGCGTCCTCTGCCACCTGCGCCTTCATGACCCCAACGGCCGATAGCCGCAGTATCGTCGCGGCAGCCATCCGGATATTCGAACGCCTGTGGCGAGACGGGTTTGCCTACCGAAAGGCCGGCGTGTTGTTGCTCGACCTGTCTTCGGCCAAAAATATCGTGCCGTCCCTGTTCACCGATGAACCCCCGCAGTCACGTCCGCTAATGAAGGCCATCGACCAGGTCAATGCGCGGTTCGGCCGTGGGTCAATCGGTCTGGGTCTCTCTGCGAGAGCTGCGCCGTGGCGCATGCGACAGGAACATCTGTCACCCCGTTTCACGACGCGCTGGCATGAACTACCGGTCGCGCGCATCGATCTCGACTGATGCGCCCCCCGGAAACGCTACGTATGTTTTCTAATGATCGCGCGCAACCACGTTATGTAACTGTTTTTACTTGTTTAATTACGATTCGAGACTACCGTCCGATGACCATCTTCAGTTGCGAACGGTCTCATGCACGACGCCCAATCCGGCCCCAACCCCATGCCCTCCGCCCGCATGTCGGCAGACGAACGCCTCGATGAACTCGCGCTCATTATTGCGGCGGGGCTGAGGCGCTTTCTGCCCGAACAGTCCAGTTGTTTATCTGCCGCAGGCGGAGACAGTTCATTCGACATTCTCGCCCTCAAACGCCGTGTTGGTCGTCGCAAACCGAGCAACCGAGTTGGAGAGCTATGATGCCAGGAATGACGAGAAAGAGTGACGCCGTGCCGGAGACGCAGCGCGGGAGCGCCGCGGCGGACGCGAGCGTAGTGGCGCAGCTTGCGGCGCTCAAGCGATTAACGGTGGTCGAGCTGAAGACGAAGTGGGAGAGCCTCTTCGGCGCGCCGGCTCCGAACAACAGCCGCAGTTACCTCGAGCTCAGGCTCGGCTACCGGATCCAGGAACTCACCCTCGGCGGGCTTTCGCGCGAGACGCGGCGGACGCTGGATCTACTGGCCGACGAGATCGACGGAAAGATCGGCCGCAAGGCGATCATCGCGGATTCCCGCAACCCGGTCGTCGGCACCCGGCTGGTTCGCGAGTGGGACGGTGCGGAGCACACCGTCACCGTGATGAAGGACGGCTTCGACTGGCAGGGGCGCAAGTTCAAGTCGCTGTCGGCGGTGGCGAAGGCGATCACCGGGACGCAGTGGAACGGCTACCGCTTCTTCGGCCTGCGCGAAGCCCGGAGGGACGACCAATGAGCCGCTCTCGGGAAACCATCGCGGTTCTGCCGCGCCGTCAGCGCTGCGCCCTCTACACCCGCAAGTCGAGCGAGGAAGGGCTCGACATGGAGTTCAACAGCCTCGACGCCCAGCGCGAGGCCTGCGAGGCCTATGTGACGAGCCAGAAGGCCGAGGGCTGGTCCGCCATCCGCGAGCCCTACGACGACGGTGGCTTCTCCGGCGGCACGCTGGAGCGACCCGGCCTGAAGCGCCTCATCCAGGACGTCGAAGCCGGGCTGATCGACGTGATCGTGGTCTACAAGATCGACCGGCTGTCGCGCTCGCTGATGGATTTCGCCAGGCTGGTCGAAATCTTCGACCGCAATCAGGTGACGTTCGTGTCGGTCACGCAGTCGTTCAACACCACGACGTCGATGGGCCGCCTGACGCTGAACATCCTGCTCAGCTTCGCTCAGTTCGAGCGCGAGGTGATCGGGGAACGCATCCGCGACAAGGTCGCGGCCTCGCGCAAGCGCGGCATGTGGATGGGCGGCTACGTTCCGCTGGGCTACGAAGTGCGCGACCGCAAGCTGGTGATTAACGAGACAGAGGCCGCGACGGTCAGGATGATCTTCGAGCGGTTCGTGCGGCTTGGCTCCGCGACGACGCTGGCGAGAGCGCTGGCGGCCGAAGGCGTGCTGAACAAGCGCGGCAAGCTGATCGACAAAGGCTTCCTCTACAAGCTCATCAACAACCGCGTCTATCTGGGTGATGCCGTCCACAAGGGCACGGCTTATCCCGGCGAGCACGAGGCCATCATCGATCGCGATCTGTGGGACAAGGTGCACAGCATTCTGCAGGAGAGCCCACGCTTGCGGGCGAAGAACACGCGCCGCCAGACCCCGGCGCTGCTGAAGGGGATCATCTTCACCGAGACCGGCACCGCGATGACGCCGACGGCGACGAAGAAGGGCAGCCGCCTTTATCGCTACTACGCCTCAATGGACCTGATCCGCAACCGTCCGACCGGCGACGCCTCGGGCCCGCTGCGCCTGCCTGCAGGCATGGTCGAGGACGCCGTCGTCGGGGAGATCCGTCGCATGATCCGCGCGCACGAAGTCGTGGCCCGAACGATCAAAGCCCTTCGCGAGGAGAGCTCGACCGTCGATGAGAAGGCGGTCGTTAAAGCGCTTGGCGATTTCGATCAACTCTGGGCGGCGCTCTATCCTGCGGAGCAGACCCGCATTGTCCAGCTTCTGGTCGAGCGGGTGACCATCGGCGAGAAAGGCATCGCGGTTGACCTCCGCCAAGAGGGGCTGGGCTCGGTCCTCCGAGACATGATGGCGCCCCGCCAGACGGAGGCCTGCGCATGACCGGCACGACGGACACCATCCGCGTCGTCATTCCCCTGACGATCCGCAGGCGAAACGGGCGGCCGAAGATCCTGCCGCCCGACGATGTGGATTCGAGAAACGGCCGGACGCAGGATCCCCATGTGCTGCGCGCCATCGCCCGAGCATGGAGCTGGCGGCGGCAGCTGGAAACGGGCGCCGCTTCCACCATCCAGGACATCGCCGCGGCCGAGAAGGTCTCCGACCGGTTCGTGGGACGGATGATCCGGTTGGCGTATCTCTCGCCGGAGGTTCTCGAATACCTCGTGATCAGGCGCGTACCGCCGGCGCTCTCGCTCTACGACTTGGCCGACGTCGCCGCCCGGCCGTGGGCGGAGCAGATGGGGATCGTTTTCGATCGGTCTGGACGACAGACGTGGAGCCGATCTATCCCTTGATCAATGCCAGCAGGTCGTCCGCGCTCAGCCTGGCGGAGACCTCGCCGCCTTCCAGGATGCCGGCGGCCAGATCGCGCTTGTCGCGGTGCAGGTGCAGGATCTGTTCCTCGATGCTGTCCTGCATGATCAGGCGATAGATGGTGACCGGCCGCTCCTGCCCGATGCGGTGGGCGCGGTCCGAGGCTTGGTCCTCCACCGCCGGGTTCCACCACGGGTCGAGATGCACGACATAGTCCGCGGCGGTCAGGTTCAGCCCGGTGCCGCCGGCGCGTAGGCTGATCAGGAAGACATCGGCCGTTCCGGCCTGGAAGGCGGCGACGCGGCGTTCCCGGTCGGCGGCTGGTGTACTACCGTCGAGGTATTCATAGCGGATGCCGCGCGCGTCCAGCGCGGCGCGGACCAGCGCCAGGTGCGCGACGAACTGGCTGAACACCAGCGCGCGATGGCGGTTGCGCACCAGATCGTCCACCAGGTCCAGGAACGCCGCCAGCTTGCCGCTGGGCACGCCCGCGTCCTGGTCGATCAGTGCGGGATTGCAGCAGGCTCGGCGCAGCCGGGTGATCTCCGCCAGGATCTGGATCTTGCGCTGCCCAGCGGGGGCATCCACTGCGGCGAGGCGATCCAGCGACTGGCGGCGCAATGCCTCGTAGAAGGCGCGCTCGCCGTCCTCCATCTCGATCCGCATCGTCTGCTCGGTGCGCAGCGGCAGTTCATGCAGCACCATGGCCTTGGTCCGGCGCAGCATGAACGGGCGGATCAGCGCGCGCAGGGCCTGTCGCGCCGCCGGGTCGCGGTCGCGCTCGATCGGGCGGGCGAAGCGCTTCTGAAATCCCTCACGCGAGCCCAGAAAACCAGGATTGACGAAGGCGAACAGGCTCCACAATTCGTCCAGGTAGTTCTCCACCGGCGTGCCGGTCAGCGCCAGCCGGAAGTCCGCCTGCAACGATGACGTCGCCTGGGCGCGTCTTGTTTCGGCGTTCTTGATCGCCTGCGCTTCGTCCAGCACCACCATCCGCCAGGACCGAGTGCCGAGCTCCTCGGCGGCGAGGTGGAGGAGGGTGTAGCTGCAAATCAGCACGTCGCGCGAGCTGAGCCCGTTGACCAGCGCCGCCCGGTCGCCGGCCAACGCATGGGTGCGCAGGGTCGGGGCGAAGCGGGCGATCTCGGCATGCCAGTTCGGGCACACCGAGGTCGGCGCGACGACCAGGCACGGGCCCTCCTCTGCCTGGTCCAGCAGCACGGCGATCGCCTGCACCGTCTTGCCCAAGCCCATGTCATCGGCGAGGCAGGCGCCGGCGCCCCAGCGCGCCAGGCGCGACATCCAGACGAAGCCCTCGATCTGATAGTCGCGCAATTCGGCCTGCAACGTCTCCGGCAGACGTGGTGTCCAACCCTCGGCGGCGCGGATGCGCGCGACGTGCTTCTTCCAGGCGGCGTCGGCGCTGACCTTGCCCGCATCGTCCAGCACCGCGTCCAGCGCCGGCGCGCCCAGTGCATGCACGCGACGGCCGTTGCGATGCGGCTCCGACACCGCGGCGAGTCGCTCGAGCTGCATCTGCAAGCGCCGTGACAGCGCCACGAACTGTCCGTCGCCCAGTGGCACGAACCGGCCGCGCGCCTGTCCCAGGCGGTCGAGCAGGAAGCGCATTTCCAGCACCTGGTCCTCGTCCAGCGGGACCGAACCGTCGACGCTGAACCAGTCGCGCTCCTGGGTCACGTTGACCCGCAGCTTGCGGGGCTCGACCGGACTGACACGCAGCGTGCGGCCCTCTGGCCACTCCACCGTCAGCGGCACGGCACAGTCGCGTAGCTCCAGCAACAACTCCAGGCTGCCGTCCAGGTCGTCGACTGTCAGCTCATGCGAGTCACTGCCCAGGCGGTCGCGCAGGGTCGGGCACGCAGCGATCACGGCGGCGCGGTCCGCGACTTCCCGCGGCAGGTCGCGGACCGCGCGCAACTGGCAACCGTCGATGGTCGCCAACACCGACCGCCCGCCCAGGCCGGCGACATAGGCGGGGCCGCTGGAGCCAAAGGGTCGCACCAGCAGGCAGACGCGCAGGCCCTCGCCCTCGGGTGAAAGTTGCAGCACCGGTGCGGTCAGTCCGTCGATCCCGGGTTGCGCCTCGGCGATCTCGGCGCGGACCGGCAGTGCAGGGTTGTCGCGCTGCGCCAGGGCGATGACGCGGTCACGCGCCGCGGCCGGCACGGTCAGGCCATTCGGCCCCAGCAGTTCCTGAACCGGCAACAGTGATTTCGGGAACTCGACCACCCGGTACCGCGACGGAGCCTCCGGTTCCAGGAACACGCTCGCGTCGGTGGCCGAGTGCGACAATGCGATGCGATAGCCGCCACGGTGCTCGGTCACCAGCAGTTCCAGCGGATAGGACACCAGATCGAGGCGCTGCGAGCGCTTGCGGGCGTCGAACACCAGCGGATGGCCGACCAGCGCGGCGATGGTGCGATCGACGTCGAATGCGTAGTGATCCTCGCCGCGCCAGCCGCCGCTGTCCTTGCGGATATGGCGCAGCGCCGAGCGGTCTTGTTCCGTGAGGTAGTCCAGCCGGGGATCGAGGTCGCGAAGCCGCTTCATGCTGACGGGGCGGCCGTCGGTCCAACCATCCTTGCCCTTGGGGGATTGTTCCACCGCGTGGACATCCCGGGCGTCCGGATCGACGAACCAGGCCAGACGCTTAGAGCGGCGCGGCGCCTTGGCGGCGGTGGCCTTTGTAGCCCTGGTGTCCAGCAGCGCGTCCAGGCTCTCCAGCGCACGCTCCCAAGGTTGGCGGACGGCGATCAGGCGGGTGAAGGTGACGCCACAAGCCGCCGCGGGCGTGTCGAGCCAGGTCAGATAGGGCTTCGGGTCCGATTCGATCGCGGCCAGGATTTCCGCCAGAACGCGGGCTGCCAGTGGCGCCGCTTTGGCCAGGGCCTGGAAGGCCGCGTCCAGCGCGCCGGCGCGCCGCCGGCTGAGCGCCGGGTCGACGGCGTATTCCGCCAGGGCGACGCAGGCATCGCCGAACGGGCCTGGCGATCCGTAATGGAGCATTTGCATCACCTCGGCCTGCGCCTTGACCTCCAACCCCTGCGCCATCCAGAGCATGGCCTGGATCGCCCGCCAGCCCGCGCTGTTGGCCACCTCCGGCAGTTCAAACAGCGCCGCCTCGATCCCTGTCTGGAGTTCGGCGTGCAGGGCAGCGTCGTTGGCGCGCAGCAGCGCCAGCAGGAAGAACATGCCGTGCTCGTCTGGCAGGAACAGCTTGCGCTTGCCCAGTCGCTTGCGCCGCGCCTTCAGGGCGTCGCGATACAACGCCAATGCGGCGTCGTTGCGGCCCTCGAGGAAAGCCATCGTGCCGTCCAGCGCCAGGCGGTCATCATCGCGGCCGACGAAATCGGCGCGCATGGCGTCGAGGCGGTTGGCGAGCAGGTCGCAGCGCAGCAGGACCGGTCGCAAGGACTCGTAGGCGTTGTTACCAAGCCCGGCGCGTGCTTGGGCGATGATGGCAGGCAAGTCGTCACCCGCGGTCCCCGCCTGCGTGAATGCAAGCAGCCGCGCCAGCAGAAGCGTGGGCAGCATCCGCGGCGCGCGGCTGGCGAACCAGGCTGCCGGGGGTGGTGAGACGACGAACAGATTGCCGAAGAAAGACACGTTGCTGGCGGGTCCAAGCCGCTTGTCGCCCAAGGTGGCGAGAGCGTCGAATGCAGTCGCGTCGTCGGCATAGGCGTCGTTTGCATAGGCTGCGAGCCGCAACAGACGACACAGCGCGACCTGATCGGGCGCGAGATAATAGCTGGACCAGGGTGGCTGCACCGGCAGCACCTTGCAAATGGCGGCAACCATGCGCTCTGCCGTCGGCGCGGCCATGGCCTGCCCGGTGATGTCGTGCGCCAGCGCGGGGAGGCAGCCGTGGTCGACGGCGAGCAGGCGCTTTTTTGACAGTCGATCGAGCACCGGCTGGGCGGCGACGTAGGACCATTGTCGTCCCTCAGGCGTCTTGGCGCCCATCGCCTTGAGGCATTCGACGAATTGTCCGTTCGGCGTGGGGAAGAGGAGGAGGTATTTAAGGTACAGCAGCAGACGTTCGGCCTCAGTGAGGTCGTCTGGCGTGGCGCTGGGACGGTCAAGGCGCTGGTTCAAGTCAGAGTCCCTCACGACAGTAAAGCGTCGGTCGACGAGTCGGTGACAGCCGCAGCGTCCCTTCCCCGGCAACTGGAGGCCGCGACAATACGGTTCGCCACGTACCCTGTCGTTAGGCTACGCCTACCGCGCGTTCTCTGGGCTCGGATGGCAGCCGAGGGATCGGCGGCGGAAGGTTCAGCTTGGAATGGTCGATAACTGATTGATAATAAGTACTTTTGTCCAACCGAACCAAAAAGAGAGAGGTTCGCTCGGTTAGAGACGAAAGCCGTTCAGAGACCGAAAATCGGCGCTCTGCCAGTCCCTGAGGTTCGGTCGGTCTGGCCAAACCCCTTTGAAACTTGGGAAAAATTCGGCGTCGCGGGAGGGGTTGCGGCAGTTCGCAACAGAAGATTGGCGGAGGGGATGGGATTCGAACCCACGATAGGGAGTTACCCCTATAACGGTTTAGCAAACCGCCGCCTTCAGCCTCTCGGCCACCCCTCCGCCGGGAGGACATCCGGTCCCGAGGGACCGCACGGCGTATGCGCGCCCCTTCTACGGGCCGGAGGTTCCCGCCGTCAAGCCGGCTGACTCCGACCTCGGTGGGTGGATCGGTTTCGAATCATCAATTGTCACGCAGCCGCCGATCGCCGTAGCGTGGCAACGCCATTCAGCCGGCTCCCACCAGGACACCACCCGCTTGCCTGAACGCCCCAGCCATCGTTCCACCGTGGTCATCCTGGTCGGAGCCTCGGTCATGCTGAGCCTGAGCATGGGGCTGCGGCAGAGCCTCGGCCTGTTCATGGCGCCATTGACCCTCGACCTGGCGATTTCGGTCGCCGATTTCGCCTTCGCAATCGCCGTCCAGAACCTGATCTGGGGACTGTGCCAGCCGTTCGCCGGATTCCTGGTAACCCGCTGGGGCTTCCGCACGGTCATGGTCGCCGGTGCCGCGCTGTATATCGCCGGCCTGACGGTGCTGACGCTGGCCAGCGGGTTGCCGGCGGTGCTGCTGGGCGCGGGGATCCTGATCGGCGTTGCGATGGCGCTGGCGTCCAGCTCGATGGCGCTGTCGGTCACCGCACAGGTGGTGTCAACCGCCAGACGAAGCAGCGCCATGGGGCTGGTGTCGGCCGCCGGATCGCTCGGCGCGCTGATCGCGGCACCGCTCGGCCAGGTGCTGATATCGGCGTTCGACTGGCGCGCCGGGATGCTCGGCTTCGCCATCATCGCCCTGGCGCTGATTCCGGCTGCGTGGTTCGCCGGTCGGGTCGATTCGCAACCGGTCGCCGCGCCAGGCCTCGGCAGTACCGACAGCCTGTCGGCGCGCGGCGCGCTTCAGTTCGCGCTGCGTCAGACCCCGTTCGTGATTATGACCCTGTCGTACTTCGTGTGCGGCATGCAGCTGGTGTTCCTGACCACCCACCTGCCGTCCTACCTGGCGCTGTGCGGCCAGGATCCCTTGCTGGGCGCCACCGCGCTCGGAGTGATCGGCGGGTTCAACGTGCTCGGCAGCCTGTTCTTCGGCTGGGCCGGCGGGCGGTGGCACAAACAGCTGCTGCTCGGCGTGATTTACATTGTCCGTTCGGCCGCCATCGCTTGGTATTTCCTGGCGGCGCCGTCACCGGAAAGCACCGTGGTGTTCGCCGCCGTGATGGGCTTCCTGTGGCTCGGGGTCGCCCCGCTGGTCGCCGGCTCGGTGGTCGACATGTTCGGGCTGCGCTGGCTGCCGATGCTGCAGGGCGTGACCTTCATGAGCCATCAGTTCGGCAGCTTCGTCGGCGCGTTCGGCGGTGGCTGGCTGTTCGATGCGCTCGGCTCGTACGACCTGGCCCTGCAGATCGGAGTCGGAACCGGGCTGGCCGCAGGGCTGCTGCAGATCGTGGTCGCCTCGCTGCCGCGACCGACCGCTGCCCTGCCAGCCTGATTCCCTGCCGACCGCGCCCCTGCCCGCCCCCGCCGGCCGACCTCAGCCGTCGAGCGCCTGGGTCAGGTCGTCGATCAGGTCCTGGGTGTGCTCGATACCGACCGCGAGCCGGATCAGGTCGTCCGGCACCGGGGTTCCCGGCCCTTCGGTCGAGGCCCGGTGCTCGGCGAGGCTCTCGGTGCCGCCGAGCGAGGTGGCGCTGTGGAACACTGTCATCCGGCGCATTGCCGCCAGCGACGCCTCCATGCCGCCCGCCACCCGGATCGACAGGATCCCGCTGTACCCGCCGACCATCTGGCGTTTCGCGACCTCATGGCCCGGATGATCGGGCAGGCCCGGATACAGCACGTGGCTGACCTTGGGGTGCCGGTCCATCGCCTCGGCGATCGCCTGGGCGTTCTCGCAGGCCTTGCGGACCCGGATGTGCAGGGTGCGCATGCCGCGCAGCAGCAGCCACGCCTCCTGCGGCCCCATCACCGTGCCGAGATCGCGCCGCACCTGCTCGATGCGTTCCCAGTAATCGTCCTTGGCCGCGGTCACCAGCGCACCCGCCAGCACGTCGCTGTGACCGTTCAGGAACTTGGTCGCCGAGTGCATCACCAGGTCGGCGCCGTGCTCCAATGGCCGGGTCAGCACCGGCGTCGCCACCGTGCTGTCGACCGCGAGACGAGCACCGGCGGCGTGGGCGATCTCCGACGCCGCCGCCAGATCGACGATGCCCCACAGCGGATTCGCCGGGGTCTCCACCCACACCAACTTGGTCTTGCCGGGACGCATGGCGGCCCGCAACTCGTCCAGATCATGGGCGTCGACGAACTGGACCTCCAGGCCCCAGCGGGTCGCAAACGTCTTCAGCCAGCGCCGCACACCCCAGTACATGACATTCTGGACCACCACATGATCGCCAGGCGCCAGCGCCAGGAACGGCGCGGTCACCGCCGACATGCCGGACGCCATGACCAGGGCGTCGACACCGCCCTCCAAGCGCTGCAGCAGCGATTCGACCTGGGTGTAGCTCGGGTTGTCGTTGCGCGAGTAGCTGAAGCCGGGACCACTGATCCCGCCCGGCGGTCGCTCGAAGGTGGTCGCATGGTGCACCGGCGGAACCAGCGCCTTGTTCTCCGGATCGACGAAACCCAGCGCCTGGGCTGCCAGGGTCTCGGGAGCAAGATCGTGATTGCGGGTCATGAAGCGATCCTAGGGTCGGTTGCTAAAATAGGCGGAGGCTGGAAGGTACGCGGCGCACGATGCCCGGTCGGCACACGCCCGGTCGGCGTCGGATGCCCCAATCATGATGGTGGAGCGCGGTGATACCCCATGCGCTGCCAGCAATGCGACCATCGCGGCGACCCGAGATTCGTGATCGGCCGCGTTGCACTCGCCATCGATCCGGGCGCCGGTCGCGGCGATGATCGCGTCAACAACCTCCGCGCGTTCACCCCCCGCAACGATGAAGACCTTCGGCTTGATCAACGCAGCCAACCGGTCTGCCACCGTCGGCAGCAACCGGATCTCAGCGGCGCTGTCCTGCACACTGTGCACCAGCGTACCCGAGACGGCGAGTGTGATCGCCGTCGGCGTGCGTCCGACATCCATCAGGATCAGGGCGAGTTGCCGATAGGTCAGGCCAAGCTCGGCGGCGCGGCGCAACCGCAGCTTCACCACCTCAGGACTCGGCGTCTGCCAGACTTTGGCTTGGGCGCGACGCCAGCAGTGCAACCCCCATCGGGTAGCCATCGGCGGCCCGTTGTTGTGGCCGATGCCGATCGGCACGACGGCGGCGAGCGGGCGGCCGCGCAGCCGCGCCGCCATCTTCGCCGATCCCGGTCTTGACGCAGACCGCATCCCGCGCTCCACTATAGAAATGATTTATTCTTCTATAGAGGAACAAAATCCAACTGTCGACGGCGACCTGGATCTGCGTGCGATCGGCAACCGGGTGCGTACGCTACGCAAGGCGCGCGGCAACACGCTGGCGACTCTGGCGGCCCGCGCCGGCCTCAGCGTCAGCATGCTGTCGGCGGTGGAGCGAGGTGAAAAAGCCGCAACGGTTCTGGTCCTGCACCGCATTGCCGGCGCGCTCGGATCGACGATCGCGCGTCTGGTCGAAGATGAGACCCCGGTGCGGGCGACCGTGCTGCGGCATGACCGGCAAGTCATTGTCCCCGGCGAAGGTGGCTGGACCAGGCGGATTGTCTCGCCGGTGGTGCCGGGCATCGAATTTGAGATGATGCAGACCACCCTGCCACCCGGTGTCAATGCCGGGGAGTATGGTCCGCACCAGGCGGACAGCCACGAGTATCTGCTGGTGCTGGAGGGTGAGTTGACCCTGACGCTCGATGGCACTGAACATTGCCTGGCCGCCGGCGACGCGATCCACCATGACGGCCAATGCCGGCACGGCTACCGAAACGACGGTGCCGTCACCTGCCGCTATGTGCTTGCGATGATCGAACGGCCGCGGACCTGACAAGAAAATGCGGCACCACTGGCTGCGGTGCCGCGAGGTTGCGGCGCACCGTGTTTCGCAGGGCAACCGTGGGAGGGAGTCTCACGGCTGCAACCGCCGTCGGGAGCAGGGGAATGATCACGACGTGTCGGCACACCGGGTTCGACAAACCAGAACGTGCCGCTACTTGTTTTCGTATGCTGGCAGGCTCCTGAGCTGGGTCTCAGTCAGTTCGGTGCGGACCATGCCCTTGCCGCTCGGCGTGAGGGAGTCGACCGGCATCAGGACATAACTCTCACCAATTCCGAGAAACCCGCCAAGCCCGACAACCGCCTGCGGTCCGCCAACCGGCTGCTCGATGACCTTTTCGACATTGCCGACGACATCGCCGTCGAACGAGATGACCTTTGCTCCTTCAAGCTGCAGGGCAAGCGCTTGTGAGGAACCGGACTTCATGCCGGAACCCTCGGCGGGCGATTTGGTCCTGGTTGACGTTTCGGAGGAGGCAGCGCTGCCAACCAGCATAACTCGGTCACACCTGTCGACGGTCCGATCGCCCGCCTGACGCGCCCGCGCATTCTGGGCAAAGATCAGTCGGGTACTCCAGTCGGGTCGGGACACCGGTAACGGGACACGTTCCTCAACGTTGGCGGCCTTCCGGCTGGTTGTTTGCTCGGCCACGCTGCCCGCCACCGGCACCACCAACGTTGCCGCAAGTAAAAATACAGAAGCGACAACCGATACTTTGCTGGCCATGTTCGATCTCCACACTGTGTCGAACCGGATATCGGCGCTACCCGTATCGATCCGAAGTAGGTCCAACTACAAGGTGGGCGAAAAACGCAAAGATTAGAATACCTTCACCGTTTGATTACAGTTCGAACACAGATTCAAGACGGCCGTGTTATTGCCGTGTGCGAGCTTTTGCGGAAACAAAAAAACGGCACCGCTGGGTGCGGTGCCGTTAAGGTCCGACGGGTCGATCGCACGAACCGGTGACGGGAGGGACGGTGTCACCGAGCCTACTGTGTGCCTTGGAACGAGGCAGGCGCGATCAGCTATGCGATCGACGCGTCGGCAGGGGGATCGTTCAGGCGTGGGCGCCGCAATCGCTGCAGCCGAGACGAACCGTGGCCCGGCGTCCGACCGCACCCAACACGGTGCGGACCAGCCAATAGCCTAACGATGCAA
>ABHC01000041.1 GCA_000171835.1 alpha proteobacterium BAL199
CATCCTTGACCGCCGATCCCCGCCTGGCCCCGCAGAAGGCAGGTCGGGACGAAGGGATGGTCTCGCCGGTCGAACAAAGGGATCGATGCAGGCCCGTCGTCAGGCCCCAGCTCGACAGCCGCTACCCACTCGGATTTCAAAAGAGGCGTTGTTGAAGCAGATAGTTTTGAACAAATTGATGCTGCATTTGATCCGGTTTTAGAGATGGGTCACTTTGAAGTGACGCCTGTAATGCAGCGTTGACTACGGTGAACCAATCGAATTGCTACACTACTTAAAGTGATAAGCCATGTTATGTTTAGGCTAGCTTATTACTTTAAGAAAAGTAAACAACTATAAGGCGTTTAAACCATGGCTTATGCTCGAATAAACACAATAACATTCACCTCAGAAGAGGCTGCAAACGAACTTCAAGCTATTTATGCGTCGACGGCACCTGCAGGGTTCCCTGAAGCTCAATTGTTAGTTTCAGTAAGAACTGGCCCACTAACTGCTTCGTTAACATCAATTTATGAAGACAAAGCTGCGTTTGATCGATCAGCTGAAGAACGCACGAAGCGCATGGCAGCAAATGGACACCTGATACATGGCGTTGTTGTTGAAGAGGGTGAAGTAACATTATTCCACACAAAATAAGTCCGTCAAAATATACTGCTTGAGCCGCGGCGTCGTCCGCAAGGTGCTGCGCGGTCAGCGCTCGGATGTGTTCCGCGTCCGGGAGAACTCGCTCGAGCTGTACCTGCCATGGCTCGACGCCCAGTGGGCCGCCGGACAACACAACGGCGCCGAGTTATGGCGGTTCCTCAAGAGCCACGGGTTCCGCGGCTGCCTTCGGGTGGTCACGGAGTGGGCGGCGCGCCGTCGACGGGCGGAGAAGCTCGGCGCCAGCACCCTCAGCCGCGCGCCGTCAGCTCGCACGATCGCGCGGCTCATGACCATCGGGCGTGACTACCTCTCCAGGTCCGACACCGTCACCGTCGCGGTGATCGAGGCCGGCGTGCCGCTCCTGGTAGGGGCGCGGGAAATCATCGCATCCTTCCAGGCCATGGTCCGCAAGAAGTCGCTGGCCGACCTCGCGCCCTGGCTGGAGCGGGCCCGCACCAGCTTGGTCGCCTCGTTCGCCAACGGGATCCTCAAGGACATGGCCGCCGTAAGCGCCGCAATCACCTCGCCGTGGTCCAACGGCCAGACCGAGGGGCAGATCACCAAGCTCAAGCTGGTGAAGCGCCAGATGTACGGACGAGGGAAACTGGATCTGCTGCAGGCGCGCCTCGTTGGGGCGTCATAGCGAGCGACATCATCAAAAGTGAGTCAGAGCCCCTTTTGCACGCCGATCCGGGGTCCCGTTCCGGCGCCGATTGACACCTTTGGATATATGCAGGACCCTGATCCCAGGACCCTGATCCCGTCATCTTCTCCTGTGCCGGTGATCCTGCGGATTCCCTATCCGAACCTTGCGATTCGGCCGGTCGCGATACCGACGGTGTCCAACGTATTCACCATGATGACGCCAAACCACAACCTTGCGACCATCCACCCGATAAGCACCGGCGACGAACCCGGTCTGCTTGGGGGGTTGGTAAGCAGCGTCGTGATGGGGCCGTGCCGGAACTACACCTCGTCGACCAAGGTGATCCAGGGTGCATCGCCGGTGACCCGGATGCTGGACGTAACGGCTCACAACGGGATGGTCCCGAACGCGGTCGGGACGTCCCTCAGCCCTTCGCAGATCATCGTGATGGTTCTGAGTTGAGCCGGCGCGAGCACGTAGGGCGGAAGGCCATCCGTCCGGGAGACCCGGGGGCTCCCATCGCCCGGCTTCCGGCGGCCATCCGGGGCATGGCGGCAGGCGCAGGTCAGGGTCCGGTCCGGGTTGACCGACGGTTCGCTTAATCAAAGACCTACCAGGAGAGCCCAGTCATGGACAGCTTCCAGCAGCAGCTCGAGTTCACCGTCGACGGTCTGCCGTCCGACACCTTCACGGTGTTCCGGATAACGGGTCGCGAGGCAATCTCGGAGCTGTTCAGCTTCCAGATCGAGGTGGTGTCCGGCGACGTCGATCTGACGAGCAGGAAGGTGGCCGGCCAGGGCGCCTGCCTGACCCTCCAGCGCCTGGGCAAATCCCGCAGCATCCATGGGATGGTAGAGCGGATCGAGCTGAACGGCATGACGCCGCATGGCGATTACGTCTATCGGGCGGTGCTGGTGCCGCGCCTGCACAAACTGGCGATGACCCGGCAGAACCAGATCCACGGCACCATCGTGGCGGTCTCGGTCCGCGAGGTGCTGAACGATGAGCTGACCGCCAGCTCGCTGAAGGGCAGCGCAGTCACCAAGGTGTCGGGCCGGCTCGGGCTGAACGACTTCGAGATCCGCCTGACCCGTAAGTATCCGGAGCGCGACTACATCGTCCAATATGACGAGAGTGACCTAGCCTTCATATCCAGGCTGTGCGAGCACTATGGGATTTTCTACTTTTTCGTCCACGATAACAACCGGGACGCGGTGGTATTCGGCGATTCTCGGATAACCTTTCCGGCCATCGAGGGGTCGGGCAGCATCGCCTACCGCCCCCCAAGCGGACTTGCCGACGCGGCGGAGACCGCCGTGTTCCGGTTCTCCGGTTGCACCAGGATGATGCCGGCGCAGGTCTGCCTGCGCGACTACAACTATCGGATTCCGAACCTCACACTCGAAATCGACGAGGTGGTCGACCCCGACGGCCACGGTATCGTCGTGGAGTATGGTTCGCATTTCCGCACGCCGGAGGAGGGCCGCGCCCTTGCCCGGGTGCGCGCCGAGGAACTGGTCGGCCGCAAGCAGGTGTTCGAGGGCGCAAGCGACAACGTGCTGATGACGGCCGGCGCGGTGTTCGATCTGACCGATCACTTCCATGACAGGTTCAACGCCGGGTACCTGATCACCTGGATCGAGCACGAGGCGACCCAGGCGATTCCGGGCATCGCCGAGTTCGCCGGGCCGGACCGCCAGACGTCCTACCGGAACCGCTTCGAATGCCTGCCGAAGTCCGTTGAGTTCCGGCCAGCGCGCGTGACCCCCAAGCCGAAGATGGCCGGTCTGACCAACGCCGTCGTCGACGCCGCCGGGTCCGGCCTGCGCGCCGAGCTCGACGAAACCGGGCGCTACAAGATCCGCCAGCAGTTTGACCAGCGGGGCGAGGCCGCCGGCCAGGCGTCACGCTACATGCGCAAGGCCGAGCCCTATGGCGGCGCCAACAGCGGCATTCACTTCCCGCTGCTCAAGAACACCGAGGTGATCCTGGCCTGCGTGAACGGCGACCCGGACCGGCCGATCATCGTCGGGGCGATGCAGAACAGTCAGTCTACCAGCATAGTGACCTCGGGCAGCAGCACCAAGAACCGCATTCAGACGACCAGCGGCGGCCTGTTCGAAATCGACGACGGGCCGGCATCCGCCAGCGGTGGCGGCAGCGGCGGGTCAGGAGCCACCCTTGCACCGCAGCGGGCACTGGAGGGAACCGACACCACGGCGGCCACGGACGCCCCGGTCGCCCGGTCGCTGGCGGCCCAGCGCGCAGAGTCCGATATCCAGACATCGGGTGGCGCGACGTCGTCCTACGTCCGTCTCCAGGTGACGGCCGGTACCGACAGCTACTGGCGGCTCGGCTCGGAGCCAACCGACACCACCGAGGATACCCGGACACCCGGCATGTCCGACATGTCCCGCCGAACCGCCGTCGGCGGCGCCGGGCTGTTCGAATATACCGTCGGCGACCGCAGTTCGCTCATCAAGGGCTCGAGTTACGCCCAGGTCGTCGTCGATCGTCTGGACTACGTGGCCGGCAAGCGCCGGATGAGCGCTTCGACCCACAACGCCGTCAGCAAGGGCGAGTATCAGATCGTCGCCCAAGGGCTCAGCATCGACATCAAGAAATCGGGCATTACGGACAATTCATCGTCCTCGACATCTGCTCCGCCCGGCGAGATTTATATTGGGAGCGAATCCCACACCAATTTCAACACTTTGGGCGACTTCTCGCACAGCACCGCGGGCAGTGTTTGGGCGCATAACGCCCAAACAGCGGTTTCGCAAACCTGGGGATCGACCGCCAACTTCATGATGGGTGCGGCGATCTCGATGACGTTGGGGACTGAGATAACCATCAATTTCGACGTCGCGATCAGCATTGCCGCATTCCTCAAGGTGGATGTCTTCCTGGGTGTGTCGTTCGACATCCGCGTCGGCCCAAAGTTCGAATTCGAGACCAGCACCGCCGTCGAACTGAACGCTGCCCTAATGAAATCGACGATGGCGAACATCAAAACCAATGCAACCTCTGCGGTCACCAATGTCCTGGCGTTGGTCAGCGAAATGGCGACCGTCAAGACGCGCAACGTTCAAGCCGAGATCGCCATGGTCGATTTTAAAGTAATCACCAATCAAACTACAATCTGACCGACTGGAAATTGCAGCACCATCGAACGATCGCGACACCGGACGCCTGTTGTTCTAAACCGTCCCGGGTTTCCAGGAGGCTCCTATTTGTGAGAAGGAGCTTCAATGAGCGCAACAAGGAACAAGTTTTCGCCTGAGTTTCGCGACCGCGCTGTGCGGATGGTCGCGGAGCATCGTGGGGATTATCCGTCGGAGTGGGCGGCGATGACCTCGATTGCTGACAAGATCGGCTGCACGGCCGAGACGCTGCGCCGCTGGTGCCGGGAGGAGGCGAGCCGACGAGCGGGACCTGCGGCGCAGGCCGTCAGCGACCGGGATAGGGTCAAGGCTTTGGAACGCGAGGTGAAGGAACTTCGCCGTGCCAACGAGATCCTGCGCGGGGCTTCGGCCTATTTTGCTCAGGCGGAGCTCGACCGCCACGGCAAATGGTGATGTCGTTCATCGACACGCACCGCGAGGAACTGGGTATCGAGCCGATCTGCCGTGAACTGGCAATCGCCCCTTCCTCTTACCACGAGCATGCTGCCCGCCTTGCCGATCCCGGCAGACGTCCGTCCCGTGCCCGACGCGAGGGGATGTCCCTCGCCGTGTTGAAATTTGCTCGGCAGGCGCTGTTGGTTGACGAGGCTATGCGGCGACCGCCTGCTGTTCAAGGTCGTGGCTGATTGTGTTCCTGTCCTGATGGGCTGCCAGGGCTCGGCGCAGGCTCGGGAGTTGCTTGTGGGCCTTGAGGCGGCGGAAGCCCTTGGCGGCCTCGAGCATGGCAGCGGCGGTCCAGCGCAGCGCCATGGCCGCGTCCTGCCAGCGTTTGACGTTGCGGCAGACCCGGCGGACGGTGCCGTTCATGTTCTCGATGATGTTGGTGCAGGCGAGCGACCGGCGTAGTTCGACCGGCAGGCCGAGGCGGGTGACGGTGAGGATCTCGTCGAGGCCCTCCAGGATGCTGGCCGACACGCCCGGGGCGTCGCGCTCCAGGCGACGGGCGAGGTTGCGGATCAGCTTCTCGGCCTTGTCGGCGTCGTCCAGTTCCCATGCCTGACGCAGCGCCTTGCGGACGCCGGCCTGCAAGGACTTGGGCAGGCGCTCGGCGATGTTGCGGGCCTTGTGGACCTGGCAGCGCTGGATCGGGGTGTCGCGGCCGAAGGTGTTGCGGATCGCCTTCGACAGCGCCTTGGCGCCGTCGATGATGAACAGTCGGCAGACCGCCGGATCGAGGCCGCGGCCGACCAGATTGTCGAGCAGCGCCTGGGCCACCGCAGCGTTCTCGCTGGCCCCCTCGATCACGCCGAGCGGATGCTTGTCGCCGATGCCGTCGATGCCGACGGCGGCCAGCAGCATCAGGTCTTCCTCGATGTGGATGCCGTCGATCTGGATCGCCAGCAGGTCCAGGGCGGAAAGGTCGGCGGCCATCCATTCCTTCATGCGCTCCGCCGACAGCGCCACGAACCGCCGCGACACCGCCGACTTCGACACCCCCGACCCGGGGGCCGCCGGGATGTCGCCGCCCGGCAGGCGCACGGCGCGGCCGAACTTGCGGGTCGAGACGTTGATCAGCATCAGGTTCAGCGCCCACTTGCCGAGCAGGTCTTCCGACTGCGCCGCCTCCCAGCTCGGCAGCGCGCGCTCGCTGCCGTCGCGAGCGCGCACGCGAGGACGCTCGACCTCAACCTTGCCGCCGTGGAAGCCGACCTTCCCCTTGGTCGTGCCCCAGCGATACCCGTCTCGCCCGGCCGCCCGGCCGTAACGCGGGCCGCACAGCTCGGTCGCGTCCTCGTCCATCATCGTCGCCAACGTCGCCAGGCCCGCCGTCAGGCAGAAACGATCGAAGCTGGCTCCGACTTCCTGCCAAGCCTCCTCGACGATTGCCGCCGGCACCACGCCGGCAGATCTGGTAGCTTTCTTCATGGCGTTGCTCTCCTTCGCGGATTCGACACCCCGAGCCTAATGGCTCAAGGCGGGCAACGCCTGCTCCCCTATTTCAACATCGACCGGGACATACCCCGACGCGACGACGAACTCAGGCAAGAGATAAAGCGTGTCCACGAGAGCAGCTTCGGCCTCTATGGGACGCGCAAGGTCTGGCATCAGCTACGACGCGAGGGCATCGTCGTCGCAAAGTGCACCGTGGAGCGGCTGATGCGCGTCATGGGGCTGGAAGGCGTACGCCGGGGCAAGACGACGGTCACCACCGTCAGCGACCCGAAGGCACCGTGCCCACTGGGCAAGGTCAACCGCGAGTTCCGCGTCAGCCGACCCAATGCTCTTTGGGTGGTCGACTTCACCTATGTCCATACCTGGACCGGGTTCGTCTACGTTGCCTTCGTGATCGACGCCTATGCCCGGCGCATCGTGGGCTGGAAGGTCAGCACGAGCGCAACGGCAGGCTTCGTGCTCGATGCCCTGGAGCAGGCGATCCATGCCCGCAGCCCCGGCCCCGAGCACAACCTGATCCACCATAGCGACAGGGGAACCCAATATCTTGCCATGAACTACACCCAGCGCCTGGCAGAGGCCAACCTCCTACCCTCGGTCGGTAGCGTCGGTGACAGTTACGACAACGCCTTGGCCGAGACGATCAACGGCCTTTACAAGGCTGAGGTGATCTGGCGGCAGCGGTCATGGCCGAGCGTGTCGGCCGTCGAAATGGCGACCCTGCGCTGGGTCGACTGGTTCAACAACCACCGCCTGTTCGGCCCCATCGGGCACATCCCGCCCCCCGAGGCAGAAGCAAACTACTATGCCGACCGAGAGACCCTCGATATGGTCGGATGACCCTAATGAAACAGCCTCCGGAAAACCCGGGACGGTTCAAGTTCGGGGATCGTGGCCGCCGCGGGCGCTATGAATGTCGCTGCGAGAGCCATGACGGTCTTGACGTGATATCTTTCGGTCGACCGGAGCGCCGGTCCGCCAACCAGATTGCGTCCGGCAACGCGGGCGACCGGGCGAGATGGGATTGAGGAGCAGAGCCATGGACGGAACTCTACCAAACAACCTGATGCGGCAGACCCTCAACGACGATGCGGTGCCGTTCGTCGCCGTCGTGGTCGGGTTCGAGGCCAATCGGCCCGTCATTGATTTCAACTTTCGAACCGCGGCCGCCCATCGGGCGGCCAGTTGCCTGCTTGAGCCGGCGGAAAGAGATGTTGTCCTGGCCGTCCGGACCGGGACCGATCTGTACGTCCTGGCCATTCTCGAGCGTCCTTCCGAAACCGCGGCGACACTCTCGGTACCCGGCGCTGACTCGGTAACCGTGTCCCAGCCGCATGTCGCGGTGCGCTGCGATACCCTTGAGGTCGACGCCGATCGCACCACCCTGCGCAGCCGGGTCGCGCAGATTGCGGGCCGGACCTTGAGCGCGGTGGCCGAGCGGCTCGATGTGGTCGCCCGTACCCTTCGACGCTCCGCCGACCACGAGTTCAGCCACGCCAAGACCGCGTCGCGCACCGTCGAGGGCGCCGAGTCCGTCACCGCCGGCGAACTCATGCTGGAAGCGCGTTCGGCCCTGACGCAACGCGCCGGGATCGTGCTGGTCGACGCCCGCGAGGATGTGCGGGTGAACGGCGAACGCATCACCATGGGCTGACGCAGTGTCGACAATGATCCGCAGCGACCCGGCCGAAATCGCCGCCGGCCATCTGGCGGCCGGACGGGTGGCGGAGGCCCGGACGATCTATGAAAACCTCCTGCGCGCCGAGCCGACCCATGTCCGGGCGCTGTGCGGTCTCGGGACCATCGCGCTGGGCGGCGGCGAAACCGCCCGTGCGCTGGAACTGATCGGCCACGCCGTCGCGATCGCTCCGACCGACGGTAAGACGGTGGGGAATCTCGGCGTGGCCTATCTGGCGCAGAACAAGTTGGCCGAAGCGGAGGACTGCTTCCGGCGCGCCCTCGATCTGGAACCCGGGCAACCCGCCCTACACGCCAATTTCGCGACCGCGCTGCTGGCGCGTGGCGACCGGGCAACCGCGCTCAAGGCCCAGAGCCGGGCGGTCGAACTCGCTCCGGACTCCGCGGTCCAACGCTACAATCTCGGAAACCTGCTGGCGGCAACCGGGCAGACCGCTAAGGCGGCGGAAGCCTACGGTGCCACCCTGGACATTGACCCGGGCCACGTCGGAGCCCTCAACAACCTGTCGGTGCTGCACAAACAGGCCGGCAATCTAGACGAGGCCGAGGCGCTGCTCGACGAAGCGCTTCTGCACGACCCGATGAACCCGGAACTTCTGGCGAATCATGCCGACATCCTCCTGCAGCGCGGTCAAGGCGAGCGCGCACTGGAGACCATGCGACGCGCGGCCGGGCTGGCCCCGGGCCAGGCGACGCTGCGGCTTGCCTTGGGCTCCATGCTGCTGGAACTCGGGCGTCTGAGCGAGGCCGGCCAAGAGTTGGCCGCCGCCATGCGCGGCGCTCCTGAGAACGCCGATATCGCCCTGGCATTGAGCCGGCTGCTGCGCCGGCAGAATCAGCTCGATGGCGCCCAGGCGGCGGCCGATCGCGCGGTGAAGCTGAGCGGCAAACCAAGTGCTGCCGAAGTCCTGGCAATTGAACTCCTGTTGATGCGGGGCCGCTACGTCGACGCCTGGGAAAAGCTCGACGCCCTTGAGGCGCTGTCGCCGATGCCGATCACCGAACCCGACCTGAGCGACTCTGCCGATCTTTCGGATACCGAGATCCGCTTGGTCGCCATCGACGCCGCGACCAGTGTGTTCGCCACCCGTTTCGTTCCGGCGCTGGCCGCTCGGGGGGCGGAGTTGACGGTGATCTGCCCGCCGGTTCTGGCCCGGCTGTTTGCGTCGATCCCGGGCGTCGCCCGGGCGGTACCGACGCCGGACCTGCAACTTGCGGCGCTCGGCGCGGATGGAGTGCCGACCCTGATCCTTGATGCCCTGCCACGCCGGCTGCGGGGCACCCCGAACAATCCCGCAACCACTCTGCCAAGCTTCGCGATTCAGCCGGCTGCCGACGCCACGGTGCAAGACCCGTTGATCCGCCGGGTTGGCCTCTGGTGGGAGGGTCCGGGCCCGGGTCCAGGCCTGCTTGAAGCGTTGGCCGGTCTCCCAATGGTCAAGATCGTGGCGCTTCAGACCGGCCCGCTGCGCGACCACGCCCTCGGACGTCTGACCGAACTCGGTATCACCGACCGGGGCGAGGCAATCGCCGACTTCCGTGACCTCGCCGCCGCCATCCGGGAGGTTGACGTTCTGATCGCCCCGGACGGGCTGGTCGCCCATCTCGGCGGCAGCCTGGAGGTCGAAACTTGGGTGCTGGTCGGCCGCGACGGGTCCTGGTATTGGCCCGGCGAGACACAGACATCGCCATGGTACCCGGCCAGCCGAGCGTTCCGGCAATGCCCCGACGGCGCCTGGACCGTCGCGCTGGAGGCCCTGCGCACGGCATTGACCACAGCGCCCGACGCACCGGTCGACGGCCCGCTGACTGGAGATCCCGCATGATGAACGAGACTTGGACCCCCCTGCTCTCGACCCCGCCCGAGTTCGCCGGTCCCCTGCTGTCCGGCCTGCGCCAGGTGCTGCCGTCGCTGTTCAACGCCGCCCTGCAAGCCCCGGAGCACCCAACCAAGCCGTTCTCCACGACCTTGGGCGTCACCGACGACCCGTCGGCCGGCATCACCGTGGTGGGCAGCGACCTGCGGCGCGACGGTTACGGTCAGCGCGATGCATTGCACCTGGCGTTCCACGGCGAGGCAAGATTCAAGAACGGCGCACTACGGGTGACCGGCGACGCCGTCCTTGATCTGGCGACCAACGCCATCCTGAGCCTGCGGCTGTCCGAGCCAGCCGCCCTGTAGCCGCCCTCAGCTCAGAACCATGACCACCGGCTGGGATGGGCTGATCGACAGCCCGACCATGTTCGGGCTCATGCCGTTGTGGCCCGAAATGTCGAGCATCCGGGTGACCGGCGACACCCCCTGGATCACCTTGACCGACGAGGAATAGTTCCGGCTGGGTCCCATAACCATGCCGGTCGCCACGCCCAGGTTCACACCGGCGTTGTCGCCCATGGTTATTGGCTGCATGGTCAACAGATTGTGGTTCGGCATCACCATGGTGAAGACGTTGAATACGGTCGGGATCGACACCGATCGCATCGAGAAATTCGGATAGGGGATCGGCACCGGGACCACGACCGGTGTCAGGCAGACATCGGGAAACGCGAACCCGAGAGCCGGGATCGGCCCCTGAGAGTTCAAGAACACCATCGTTTCCTCCTCTAGTGTCGCTGCCGACGCAGCCGCCGATCGACCGCGATCGGGTCATACAGTTCGGCGATCTCGCGGTCCGTATCGGTGCCCAGCATGGTCGACCGACCGTTGCCGTGCACCACCGGTTCAAAAGTCGCCCCGTGCACGTTCAGGCGATAGACGTTGGCTCCCGACAGGTCCACTGCGGTCATATCGGCATACGACGCATCGGCGTTGGTCAGATCGGCGCCTCGGAACCGCGTACCCCGAGCCGATACCGACTTCAACTGGGCCAATTCCATGCGACAGCCGTCGAGCACCGCGCCGTCGAGAACGGCGCCGTCGAAGATCACGTACGTCAGATTCATATCGGCCATCACCGCCCGGGTCAGGTCGGCCTTGATGAACAGCGCCATCGGCGCCTGAGCGCCGGACAGGATGGCGCCGCTGAGCACCGCCTCCTGGAAGTTGCACTGCGTGAGGTCGGTACCCGAGAGATTCGTCCCGACGAACGACGACTTCATGAAATTGCAGCGCGCCAGCGTGAGGCCGGACAGGTCGAGACCGTCGAACTGCGCTTCCATCAGCATGACCGTGTCCAGCCGCAGGCCGGCGAACGCGCAGTCGCGCAGGTCAGCGGCCGTGATCATGACCCGCTCCAAGCTGGCCCCGGTCAGATCGCAGCGCCGGAACTCCGCCTCCAGGATCGCGCACCGCATCAGGCGCGCGCCGGCGAAGGACGCGCCCTCCACCTGACCGGTGACGATCGTGGTGGAGTCGGCGGTGACGCCGTCGAAGCGCGCGTTGATCAGTTTGCATTTCAGGAAGGCTGCCTCGTTCATCGATGCGCCATCGAACCGGGCCCCGGTCAGATCGCAATCGACGAACTTGGCTGCCTTCAGCGTCGCGCTGGCAAACCGGGCGCCGGCAAGCCGGCACTGCAGGAAGGTCGTGCCGTCCATCCGCACGCCCGTCAGGTCCACACCGGTGAAATCGCAGTCGAAGAAGGTCGACGCCGGCAGAGATCGGCCGGCCATCGACCAGCCGACGAAAGACTCCTGCAGGACCTCGCCGTCGTAGCTCAGGATCGTGTCGAGTTCATCCGGCGACATTGGCGGCCCGCATCAGATTGGTTCCCAACGAGTTGACCCCGGTCAGGTCGCAATTCGTCAGATCCATCGCGTCAAGATTGGCGCGGTACAGATTGGCATGGCGTAGGCTCGCGCCGCGCATGTCGACCCGGCGCAGGACGGCCTCGGCGAAGGTCGCGGCGCCGGCATCGGCGCCGGCCAAGACCGTCTCCATCAGCACCGCCCGGCGCAGCGAGGCGCGGGTCAAACGGGCGTCGGTCAGGTTGACCTTCCCCAGGTCCGAACTGTCCAGTTGGGCGGCGTGCAGGTCCACGCCGATCATGCTCGCCGAATTCCATCCCGAGCCCGGCGCCACCAGGTCGCGCATCACCGAGCCGTCGTAGATCGCGCCGCCGACGCTGCCGGTGCCCGCGAAATTCGCCCCGGTGTAATCGCCATCGCGCTGGGTGCAGGCCACCAGCGCACAACGGGCAAACGTCGTGCCCCGCGCCGACAACCGATCCATCGTCGCCTGCAGGAAGATGCACTGATGGAACTCAGCGCTGTCGAGCACCGCCTCGTCCATCGTGGCGGTCATGAAGATGACCTTGGTGAACCGCGCCTTCGACAGATCGGCGCGGGTCAGATCGGCGTTCAGCGCGACCGCGTTCTCCATCGTGGTTGCCGTCAGATCGGCCTCCACCAACTTCGCGGCGACGAGCTTGGCGTCGGTCAGCTCCGACCGAGTGAATCGAGCCCCTTTGGCCTCGACCTTCGATAGATTCGCGCCGCGCATCGCGCAGTCGGAGAAGTCCGCGCCGGTCAGAACCGCGCCGGTGAACACTGCGTCCTCCAGGGTCGCGCCGCGGAAATTCGCGTTGGTGAGGTCGGCGTTCTCGAATAGCGCCCCGCGCAGATCGCGGCCGGAAAAATCGGTGTTCGCCAACACCGCGCCGGCCCAGTCGCGGCCGGTCAGATCGCCGCCGCCCGCCAGGCATTCGCGGACAACCTGCCCCAGGTAACGGGCCGCTTCGGAACGCATCGGTTCCAACGGCGCCAACGGCTCCGGGCTTATCCGCCGACCGGTCAGGAAGCCTTCCTCGAGCTGACCGGCGGCGTCCTCGACGGCAACCTGCATCTGCGCGACGGCGGCCTTCTCATCCATCGCTGCCGGCGCCGGCTTCGCCTCCAGCAGCGGCGTCACCATGGCGGATTGCTGCGGGCCGAGCCCTTCGATCTTGGCGTTGACCGCCGCCATCGCCTCGCCGGCCGGGCCATCGAGGCCCAGCTGCTTCAGAAAAGCGTCGACGCCCTCGGGATCGGCGGCGTCCGCCGGCCGCGACGGCGGCTCGACCAGACCGCCGGCCGTCAGATCCACCCCGTTGACCTGGTCCAGCATCGGGGCGGTCATCCGGCCCTCCGGGCGACCCTCGGCGCGGGCCCGCAGCACCGCTTTCTCCTCGTCGGACAACGGGCCCTCGACCGCCCGGACCGCCTGCAGCGCGGCGACGATGTCGGCGAACGGATCCTCGGCCGGCTCGGCGCCGTCGGCCGGCGCCAGTTCGGCGCGCAGCGAGTCCAGGGTCGGCATGCCGTCGGGCAGAACCGACGGCGCTCCGTCCGGCGGCGACGGAAAGGCCATCGCGGCCGCCTTGATCTTCGCGGCGCTGGCGGCGTCGACCAGGGCGCCACCCGGTCCGGCGACCAGCCCGCCCACTTCCTTCAACAGTGCGGCAGCCTGCTGCTTGGCGTTCGCGATCTCCCGATCGCCGTACGCCTTGAGCTCGTTGAGGGCCTTGGACAGCCCCATCATGTCGACATCCATCCGCTCGATGTCGCCGGGCGTGATCGTCGGCAGGGCGACCGGCAAACGCGGCTTGGGGATCGACCCGGGCAGCGGCGGCAGCGCACCGGCCGCCTTGTAGGCCTGGGCGATCATCGCGTCGACCCGCTTGTCCCACTTCTCCTCGCGCTCGGTCGCCAGCGCCTCGCGCTCGGCCGCGCGATCGGCCCGATCGACCTCGGCGATCTCCGGCCGCAACGGCTTCTCGTCGAAGAAGCTCAGCGCCGCGGTTTCCGGATCGGTCCGCGCCTTGAGCGTGGCAACGTAGTGCGCGACGGAGCGCAGCGGCTCGTCGAGCCGCTCGTACGCCAGCAGGGTGTCGACCACGTCCTTGCCGTCGATATCGGCGATCTCGCAGCCGCTGCGGTAGACCACCACTCCCTTGAGCTGCCCCGGGAACAGCACGACGGTCTCGCAGCGCATCTCGGTCTCGGTCAGTGTGCGCGTGCCGTCGCGCTCCAGGTTGACGAAACCGCGGACCCGCATGCCCGGCAGACGGCTGTTGATCACCGGGTGGTCCGGGTGCATGCCGACAATCCGGATCCGCTCGTCGCCGGTGAAGAAGCCCGGCGCCCACTGGTCGGCCGGCGCGGTGTTGTAGAAGGCCCAGTCGAAATCGACGGCGTGCCCCGGGTGATGCTGCCTCAGCCAGGTGTCGTCGTAGGTCCCGGCGTAGCGTTGCCGGGCGGACACCATCACGTCGAGATAGGTCATGCCGACCGGGTGTGGGGTGTGTTCCACATCCAGGATCAGGTCCGCCGGCTCCTCGATGTTCGGCAGCCGCACCCGTCGCCCGTCGGCCAGCGCTGCGCGCGCCGCATGGCCGGTCCCCATCGGGTTCGCCGGAAACTCCGGCCCGCCATACGCCCGCTCCCAGACCAGCGGCATCCGCTCGAACGGCAGCGGGCGGCTGAACGCCGGCCCGTCCTCGGTCAGTTCCCAGAACCGGTCGCCGAACACGGTCAGCGCCTTTCGCACCGGACCGACCGAGAACTCAACGCCCATCTGGGTCTCGGGCCGCCCCCGGGGCGTCGCCGCCTCGCCGACAATCACTACCTCGCCCCGCGGCTTCGGCATGCCGACATCCAGGGGGATGGAGCCGAGCGCACCGGCGGCCATCGGCCACATCTTGGTCTCAAGGTCGAAATCGGTCGGATCGAGCAGGTCGAAATACCCGAGCGCCGTCAGGAAGTAGTATACCTTCGGCGGCTCCTGCTGGGGTCGGCTCAGCAGGCCGAGCCGCATCGGCTTCACGATGGTCATTCGGTCCCCGTATTCGATCGTTGGTCCGTGTCACGACCATGCCAGACGCGGCCCGACGTCGCCATATACTTGACTCGATTGCGTCCGCACGATCCGATACAAACCTGGATTTCAGGGCACATTACACACTTGTCATAAAAATCGGCTTCAACACGGCAAATTTCACGCTAGGTATTGTGAACGGGAAGACCAAACGATCAAGTTTTACCGTAGAGACCAGACAAAAAGGGAGATGGACCAATGCCAATTCCAGCTTATTTGACGTTGAGCGGTGCCAATCAAGGGGACATGTCAGCCGGGGCTTCGGGCGCTGACTCGATTGGCACCTTGTCGAAGTCGGACCATGAAAACGAGATTCAGGTCCAGGCGTTCAAGATGAACATCATGGTGCCGAAGGATCCGCAGTCCGGTCAGCCGACCGGTCGCCGCGTCCACACCGGCGTCACGCTGACCAAGGTGATGGACAAGTCATCGCCGATGATCATGCAGGCCCTGGCTACCGGCGAGCAGATCAAGAAGGCGATCTTCAAGTTCTTCCGGACGTCGTCCGCCGGTACCCAGGAACTGTACTACACGATCGAACTGCAGGAAGCGTTGATCACCGACGTGACCCCGTGGTTCCCGAACGCCCTGGAGGTCGTAAACGGCCCGATCGGCCACATGGAAGACGTGTCCATGTCGTACAAGAAGATCACCACGACCCATGAAGTCGCAGGTACTTCCGGCGCCGACGACTGGAACGCCTGATCCTCACCGCCTTGGAAGGCCGGAGCCGTCGACACCCGTCGGCGGCTCCGGCCCACTGGTGAGTGCCGATGGCCGCCTCCACCACCCACGCCGAAGCCCAAGCCCGCTATCGCGCAGGCGACCTGATCGCCGCCAAGGCGCTGTTCGAGTCCGCGCTGGCGGACGACCCGCAGCACTGGGCAAGCCGGCACGACCTGGGATTCCTGCTGCGCCAGCTCGGCGATCGCGCCGGTGCCGACCACCATGTCCGGGCCTCGATCGCGCTGTCGCCGGATCGGGCGGTCGGGTGGACGACCGCGGGGCTGCTGAACGGTGACGCCGGATCGTTCCGGCAGGCCCGACGATCCATCGATCGGGCGCGCCTGATCGCACCGGCCGAGCCGACCAGTCTGATCGCTCGGGCCGACCTCGCCAGCGACGACGAGTGCGCCGGATTCGCCGGCGAGCTTGCCGCAACCCTGCGTCGCCCCGACCTGCCGGTGCGCCTGCGCGCCCGGGTTCTGCACGCGCTCGGCCGCCTTCTCGACCGGCTCGGCGATGCCGAGCAGGCCCTGGCCTCGATCTCGGCGGCGCACGCGCTTCGGCGCCAGAGCGAGCCCTACGACGCCGCCGAAGACTCCGAATTCTTCGCGTCGATCCAGAACGCCTGCGATTCCCAATGGTGGAAGCGGCCGGGCAACACCGCCGGATCTGACGCCCGTCCGATCTTCATCGTCGGCATGCCGCGATCCGGCACGACCATGGTCGAGCAGATGCTGTCCCGGCATCCCGCGGTCGCCGCCGGCGGCGAGTCCCTGGCGCTTCAGACCGTGCTGTTCGGCGAACTTCCGAACCGGATGCAGCGTCCGTTCCCGGACTGCCTGGCTTACGCCGAACCGGCCGACTACGCCTGGGTGGCCGAGCGCTATCTGGAGCGAACCGCGGAACGCCGGGCCGGGTCATCCGTCTTCACCGACAAGCTGCCGGCCAATTTCCTGCTGGTCGGCCCGATCCTGAAGGCGTTTCCCGACGCTCGGATCCTGAGCCTGTCGCGCGACCCGCTCGATACCTGCGTGTCGTGCTATCTGACCGATTTCGCCCACGGCCAGTCCTATGCGACCGATCTCGGCAACCTCGGCCAGCATTATCGCCTGTTCCAGTCGCTGATGGACCATTGGCGCGGCTTCGGCGATCGCCGGCTGCTGCCGGTCGACTTCGAATCCGTGGTGACCGACCCGGAGGCCAGCCTGCGCCGGATCCTCGCGCATTGCCGCCTGGACTGGCACCCGGACTGCCTGGCGTTCGAACGGGCGTCCCATCCGGTGAACACCGCTGCCTGGCAAAGGGTACGCGGGCCGCTGGACGACGCCCGCATCGGCCGCTGGCGGCGCTTCGATCGCCGAATCGGACGTCTGGTCGGCGCGCTGACCAGCCCTGACGGAACGCCCGACGACCGCGCCCGGCGCGCGTTGGTGTGGGAACCGGAATTGGCGGCCGAGTCGGTGACGGTCGTCAACGGCGCGTCGCGCCGGACCGACGCCGAGCGCTGGCTCGCCCGCCTGCCGGCCGTGCTTGCCCGCGAGCCTGGACAGGCGATGCGGGCCGCCGCTCTGGCCGAGCAGATCGGCGCGTCGAGGGTTGCTCGCGAGCTCTGGCGCACCGCTGCTGCGGCGGCCCCCAGTGTCGCCGCGATCCACATCAATCGGGCGGTCGCGCATGGCCGCCTCGGCGAGACGTCAGCGGCGGTTGTCGCCTTGCGCCGGGCGTTGTCGCTCGCTCCGGAATCGCCGGAAGCCGCCTCCAACCTCGGCAATTTCCTGGCGGCCAGCGACCTGCCAGCCGCGTCCGTCCAGCATCGCCGCGCCACGCTGATCGATCCGGTCGATGCCGGCCTGCACGTCAACCTCGGCATGACGCTGATGCGCAGCGCCGCCGGGCTTGCGGCGACCGAGCGGGCCATGCGCCGGGCCCTCGTTCTGAACCCGTCGAACCGGCCGGCGGACCTTTCGCTATACCATCTGAATTCCGCTGACGGGCCGAGCGGCACGGCCGTGCGGCGACTCGATCGACTGCTGCGCGTCCACCCGATCGACGGCGAGATGCATTACGAGCGCGGCTGCGCCCTGCGCGACCTCGACCGCGACGCCGAAGCGGTGGACAGCCTGCGGCGCGCGATCGTCCTTGCCCCCCAGATCACCGCGTGGCGACATGTCCTCGACTCGTTGACCGGCCATGTCTCGCGCACGGCGCCGGTCGACTATGTCCGAGAGCTGTTCGACCAGTACGCCGACCGGTTCGACGTCCATCTGACCGAGGGGCTGCGCTACCGCACGCCGGTCGCGCTCTGCGAGGCGCTGGGCCGCGCCGACCGGTCGCGCCAACGGTTCGCCCGGGTCCTGGACCTGGGCTGCGGCACCGGCCTGATGGGCGCCTCATTGCGCGAACGGTTTTCGCTCGGTCACCTGACCGGCGTCGACGTCTCCGGGGCGATGCTGGCGAAGCTCGCCGAAAAGGGCGGGTACGACGCCACCGCCGAAGCCGACATCGAGGGCTACCTGGAGCGCTCGGAGCCTGGCTATGACCTGATCGTGGCGGCCGACGTCCTGGTGTATTTCGGAGCGCTCGATCGGGTCCTGGCGGGGGTCCGGCGGGCGCTGGCGCCCGACGGCGTTCTGGCGATCTCGGTCGAGGAAAGCACCGGGACCGCCCCGTTCGAACTGAAGCGGCACGGTCGCTACGCGCACCGCCGCGCCTACATCGAATCCGCCGCCGCCGCCGTCGGCCTGCGCACCGAATTGGCCGAGACCGCGGAGTTGCGCGACGAGGGCCGGAAGCCGGTCGTCGGTCTGCTGATGGTGCTGACCGTCGACCGGGTTGCCGCCGCCTGACGGCTACGCGTCGAACTCGTAGGTGAACGCGCCGTCTTCGGCGATTCCGATCCGAAGCGCCGATGCCTCCTGCTCATCCCCAAGCCGCTGCAGGATCTGGGTTGAAATCTCCGGCAGCAGGGTGCGGTTGATGATGTGGTCGATGTTCCGCGCGCCGGTCTCGACCTCGGTGCAGCGCAGGGTGATCTGCTCCACCACCGCGTCGGTGTACTCGAAGCGCATCTTCTGGCTGCTGCGCAGCCGGTCCCCGACCTTGTTGAGCTTGAGCCGAACGATCCCGCCCAGGGCGTCGGCCTTCAGCGGGAAGAACGGCACGATCTGCATGCGGGCCAGCAGCGCCGGCTTGAAATGCCGGCTGAGTTGCGGGCGGATCGCTTCGGTCAGTTCCTCGACCGACGGCTTCGGATCCCGCATGCCCAGTTCGGTAATGACGTCGGTCGCGAGGTTGCTGGTCAGGAACACGATGGTGTTCTTGAAGTCGATCTCGCGGCCTTCGCCGTCCGACAACGTGCCCTTGTCGAACACCTGGTAGAACAGGTTCATCACCTCGAGATCGGCTTTCTCGACCTCGTCGAGCAGCACGACCGAGTACGGCCGCTGCCGAACCGCCTCGGTCAGCACCCCACCTTCACCATACCCGACATAGCCCGGAGGCGAGCCGACCAGGCGGGACACGGTGTGCTTCTCCTGGAATTCCGACATGTTGATCGAAATCATGAAGCGCTCGCCGCCGAACATCTGGTCGGCCACCGCCGTCGCAGTCTCGGTCTTGCCCACGCCGGACGAGCCGACGAACAGAAACACCCCCATCGGCGCGTTCGGGTTGTTCAGCCCGGCCTTGGCCGCACGAATACCCTGGTCGATAACCGCGATGGCATCGTCCTGGCCCTTGATCCGGACCTTCATGCTTTCGGCGAAGCCGAGCGCGTTCTTGGCTTCGTCGCGAACCATGCTGCCGAGCGGCACGCCGGTCCAGTCGGCGATGACCTGGGCGATGGCGTCAGCCGTCACCTCGTAGTGCACCAGCGGGTCGTAGCCCTGAATGGTCGTCAGTTCCGCCCGCGTCGAATCGATCTGACGGCGGATCTCCTCCGGGTCGCTCGGGATGTCCGAGGCCGGCTCCTCCACCGCGGCCGGCGCAGCTTCCTCTCCGGTCTCCCCGGCAGCATCGTCGTCGCTAGCCTCCGCGGGTTCGGCCGCCGGTGCCGGAGCCGATCCGGCGTGCAGCGCCGCCCGCAGGGCCAGCACCCGGTCGACCAGGCCGCGCTCGGTGTTCCAGCGCTCGGTGAAGGTCACCAAATCCGCCTCGACCTTGGCGATCTGTTCGTTGAGTTCCGTCACCCGCTCGTCGGCGCCCAGGTTGTCGGACGCCAGGTCACGCTCAATCGAATCACGCTCGCGCTTGAGCGTGGCAATCCGACGTTCGGCGTCGTCGACCATCGCCGGCTTGGCGCTCTGGCTCAGCTTCACGCGCGCCGAGGCGGTGTCGAGCACGTCCACCGATTTGTCCGGCAACTGCCGGCCAGAGATGTAGCGCGCCGAGAGATGCGCGGCGGCGCTGACCGCATCGTCACGGATGTAGACCCCGTGGGCGCTTTCGTAGATCCCGCGGATCCCGCGCATGATGGTGACCGCGTCATCCGGCGACGGCTCGTCGAGCTTGACCAGTTGGAAGCGCCGGGTCAGGGCCGGGTCCTTCTCGAAGTACTTCTTGTATTCCGACCAGGTGGTCGCCGCGATCGTCCGCAATTCGCCGCGCGCCAGCGCCGGCTTCAGCAGGTTGGCGGCGTCGCTACCGCCGGCGGCACCGCCAGCGCCGATCAGGGTGTGGGCCTCATCGATGAACAGCACGATCGGCTTGGGCGATGCCTTCACCTCGTCGATCACGCCGCGCAACCGGTTCTCGAACTCGCCCTTCACCCCGGCCCCGGCCTGCAGCAGGCCAAGATCCAGGCTGAGCAATTCGACGTTCTTCATGAACTCGGGCACGTCGCCTTCGACGATCTTCAGGGCCAGCCCCTCGACGATCGCCGACTTGCCGACGCCCGGCTCACCAACAGCGATCGGGTTGTTCTTCCGGCGCCGACCCAGGATGTCGACGATCAGCCGCATCTCGCGGTCGCGGGCGAACACCGGGTCGATCTTGCCGGAGCGGGCCTGCTCGGTGACGTTGATGCAGAACCGCCCGATCGCGCTGTCCTCGCTGATCCCCGCCGCGGCGCCAGGCTTTCCGCCGTCGGCGCCGGCCGCCGGCTTCTGCAGACCAAGTGCTGCCGACTCTTCCTTCGAGCCGTCGACGATCGTCAGCAGCTTGCGCCGAAGCTCCTCGACGTTGACGCCGTCCAGAAGATCCATGTAGCGGCCGCCGCCGAACCGCGAACGATCGGCCAGCAGGGTGGCGATCAGCAGGCCCGAGCGGATCTGGCCGAGCCCGAGTTCGACCGACCCCAGCAACCAGGCCGAGGAGATCCATTCGATCAGCATCGGCGAGAACACCGGCCGGCCGGTGTTGCCGGTCTTGCGGCCCTCGACCTCGCGCTGTAGTTCGCGCTTGAGGTGCGCCGGCTCAATCCCGAAGTGCCGCAGGATGAGTTGGAAATCACGCTCCGTGTCGTCGACCATGGTCAGGAGCACGTGCTCGACCGTGACCTCGTAGTTGGTCCGGGACACGCACAGACCGGCCGCCGCCTCGAGCGCCTTCTTGGTATAGGGATTGAGCCGCCCCAACAGCGGCTTCAGTTCGACCGATAGCATCGCAAATACTCCCCGTTCAGACGCCCCGATTCGGCACCAAGTCTCGCAAGACTATGCAGCCGACCGGATTACCGTTTCCACCCTGTCACCACCTGCAAGCCACGCATCATACCCAAGCTCGCCCGACTGTCCGAGCCGCCAGGGTGCCACCTCGTCTTCGCGGACCACCAGGACGACCTCGTATTCCAGTTGCGAGCGGATCGTCGCGTCGACCAGGCTGGCGAGCCGTTGCCGATTCGGGCGCCCGGGCAGGAAGCCCCGGTATCCCTCCAGGCCGACCGGCCCGATCCACAATCGGAACTTCCCCATGACATCGGGAACCCGCTCGCCAAGCACCCAGTCGCCCCCGAGGGTGCCGTTGGCAACCCCGAGCCGGCCGCGCTGCGCGTCGTCGACCATCACGTGGCGCTGAACGAATTCCTCGACCCGGGTCGGAACGCCGTCGAACTGGTGGGAAACCAAGGTTTCCAGCAACATGGCAGACCGGCCGGCCAAGGCCATCGGGCCGGCAAACGGCAGCACCGATTCCAGCGACAGCGGGCTGTCGGCGTCGCGCAGGCTGAGCATCCCCATCAGCGCGAACACATAGCCGGAAATCGGATCAGTGGCGCCGGTCCGATAGGTGGCCGAGTGGCGATACTTGCGCCAGATCTGATAGACGATCTCGATGGCGCGGTGATTGAACAGATCCAGGAAGTCCCGCAGCGTCGAGCTGTCGCGATCTCGGGCGATCACATGCTCGGTCACGAAGGTCGGCAGCGGGCTCGACGGCCCGTACAGGCCGAGGAACGGCACCTCGATCTCGAACCGAGGCTGCCCGTCCTCGGCAACCACCCGCGTGACCCCGGTGATGTCAGTCGCCGGAAAGCCCATGGATGGAGTGGCGCGAAAGCGCAGCTTGGCGGCGGTTTCCGCAGCCGACGCATCGTCACTCGAACCGATAGCCAGTCGAACCAGCGATACCGCTTGGAAGAATTGGAAGCGGTAGCTGTGCTCGATCAGGTCGTCGATCACAGGATCCGGTTCTGCCCCGCCCGAACGTTCCATTGGTATCTCACGTTCCTTTCAACGCCGTGAAACACGAGTTGATGTACCGAATTGATGTTGGAGAACATGTCGAGGAAGCGGTCGAACACCGTGCCGAACAGGAACAACTCAGCGGCACCGCCCAACTTGCTCTCCTGCACGGTCATTTGAAACCGCACCCCGCGCAGCATGCCGCCGGCCCGCATCCAGTCCATCGGTTCGGCGCGCACCGACTGGATGCCCTCCAGCATCAGCTCCATGCGCCGACGCTCCTGTTCGTCGACCTGCGCCCGCACGTTGTAGGTCGACAGAATCCGGCCGAGCGCGTTGGTATCGGCGAGGCTGCTGTAGTTGAGCGCCAGGTTCGAAATCAGGATCCACAGCAGGTTGCGGTCGAGCGGCGGCGGCGTCTGCGCCGTCACGCCGATCGGATTGCGGAAGGTCACGAACGTCGGCGACGAGGCGGTCGGCTGGTCGATCGCCCCGATCGCCAGCGCCTGCGGGGCCCGCCCGTTGGTGCAGGTCAGCTCGATCGACACCGTCTCGGCGGCCATCGGTATCGCCCGGCTCTCCGAATCCACGAAGGAAATGTAGGCGTCGACCGCCTGCGACGCGACCGCGGAGCGCCGGCGGATCCGATAGTAGACCTCGCCCCGGCCGCTGCCGACGATCGGGCGGTACGAGGCGAACGGCTTGTAGTCGACCTGCTCGTTGCGGCCGCGCACCCAACCGAACACCTTCTCGACCCCGTAGACCTCCAGGTCGCGTTCCTTGCCGCCCATCGGCCGGACCCGGTACTCCGACTTGCGGTGGTCCAGGTTGATCGGCTCGCCGTCATCCTCGAAGACGTTGACCACCGGGGTGCAGTTCAGCCGCACGGTGCCGCGGCCAGCGGTGCCGCCGCGGTCCAGCGGCCGGGAGAATTCGAACCGCAGCTCGATCTGCGAACCGCGCAGCCGCCGCAGCCGATCGCCGACGGCGATATCGACGAACATGAACTTCTCGGGGAACGCGAAGTATTCCTGCAGCAACCGGAACCCCGGAAACGCGTTCGGCGGGTACGGCAGCACGGCCTCGTCGGCAGCGAAGCCGACCGGGGTGACTGCCTGCGGATCGAGCCCGAAGCGGGTTCCCTCCGCGCCCACCAGCGTCACCGCGCGCACGTTCTGCATCAGCGCCCGGTACAGGTCCCGGGCGACGCTGGCATCGGCGCCGCCGTCCAGGAACAGCCGCAGCCGGTCGACGCCGACCTGGGCCAGGTCCATGCCCTCCAGCACCTGGAACGTGACGGTGAACCGGCTGCTGGTCGGGGTGGAGTCGACGTCGACCCCGGTCACGGTCATCGGCACGCAGCGAACGTCGTACGCCGTGCGGAACCGGCAGGTGGTGCCGCCGACCGACCGCGACGCCACCATCGTGCCGCGTTCGATCGGCGCCACGGCGTCGGCCCCGGGAATCACCGAGAACTCGACGACCGTCATCGCCGGCACCGGGCGCAGGTAGTTCGGCCAGACCAGTTCGATCAGCGAATGCGCGACCTCGGGGAGTTCGTCGTCCAGCTTCTCGCGCAGGCGACCGGTCAGGAACGCGAATCCCTCGAGCAGGCGCTCGACGTCGGGATCGCTGCTTTCGCGCCCCAGATACGGCGCCAGGCGCGGATTCTCCCGCGCGAACTCGGCGCCGACCTCGCGAAGATAGGCCAGTTCGTCCTGAAAATACCGATTCATGCTCATCGGATTCGCACCGACCCGTCACTCCCGAACACGGTCTCGAAGGTTATCGAATTCTCCGACTCAGCGACCACGAGTTCGCCCCGGATGCGGTACGCCAGGGTCAACGGTCGATCCGGGTCCGGCACATGCCGCACCACGACGTTGCGCAGCCGTGGCTCGAACGTGTCGATCTGCTGCTTGATCGCCCGCGCGATCGCCGGCACCGCGGCCGGAAACTCGCTGGCCATGTCGTTGAAGTCGGGCAGTCCGAAATCCGGGCGGGTATCGATCGCGCCCTGCCGGGTGTTCATCAGGATCTGCAGGTAGTCGACGATCGACTGGGTTGCCACCGACGTGTCGAACGGTCGACCGGGAACCGCAGGGTCGTCGTCGATCAGTCGCTGCAGCAGGGTCCGCTCCGCCATGTCGCCATCCCTTCCCGATGCCGCAGCCCCGGCACGGATCCGGACCGCCGATCAATCGGCGTCCGGACCGCGACGGGTTTCGTCCTCAGGACTTGTCGAGCTTGCCCTTCAGCGACAGCGTGAAGTCCGCCCCCATGTATTTGAAGTGGGGCTGAACCGCCATGCTGACGCTGTACCAGCCGGGCTCGCCCTCGACGTCCTCGACCTTGATCTCGGCGCGCCGCAGCGGCCGTCGGCTGCGAACGTCGGCCGACGGGTTTTCCTGGTCCGAGACGTACTGCCGGATCCAGTTGTTCAGCTCACTCTCGAGTTCGCCCCGATTCTTCCAGCTGCCGATGTTCTCGCGCTGAAGCACCTTGATGTAGTGCGCCAGCCGGTTGATGACCAACATGTACGGCAACTGGGTGCCGAGCTTGTAGTTGGTCTCGGCCGCCTTGCCCTCGGGGGTGTTGCCGAAATACTTCGGCTTCTGGACCGAGTTCGCCGAGAAGAACGTCGCGTTGTTGGCGCCCTTGCGGTTGACCAGCGCGATGAAGCCCTGTTCCGCCATCTCGTACTCGCGGCGATCCGAAACGGTCACTTCGATCGGCGCCTTGGTCTCGTTCTGACCCATGCTCTGGTAGTTGTGCATCGGCAGATTCTCGACCGCGCCGCCGCTCTGCGGCCCGATCACGTTCGGGCACCAGCGATACTTGGCGAAGCTGTCCGACAGCCGCGAAGCGAACGCGAACGCCGCGTTGCCCCACAGGTAGTTGTCGGTCTTCCCATCGGATTCTTCGTTGTAGTTGAAGGCCTTGATCGGGTTCGAGTTCTCGCCGTACGGCTCGCGCAGCATGAACCGCGGCACCGTCAGCCCGATGTAGCGGGAATCCTCGGTCTCCCGGAAGGCGTTCCACTTGGCGTATTGCGGCCCTTCGAAGATCGCCTGCAGATCCTTCAGGCCGGCGATTTCCTCGTGCTTGTCGACGCCGAACATCTTCGGCGAGGCCGCGGCGAACATCGGCGCGTGCGCCATGGCGCCGACGTTCGACACGTAGCGCAGCAACTGAATGTCCTGGGAGCCCGCGTCGAACTCGTAGTTGGCGATGATCGCCCCGATCGGCTGTCCGCCGAACACGCCGTACTCGTCGGTGTAGATGTGCTTGTAGAGCCCCGACTGCACGACCTCGGGAGCGTCCTCGAAGTCCTCGAGAAGCTGATCCTTCGACACGTTCAGCAGCTCGATCTTGATGTTCTGCCGGAAATCGGTGCGGTCGACGAGGAACTTGAGGCCCCGCCAGGAGCTCTCGAGCTTCTTGACCTCCTCGTTGTGCAGGATCGCATCGACCTGCGCCGACAGCTTCCGGTCGATCTCCGAGATCATCTGGTCGACCAGCCCGGCCTGCACCTTGGCCGATTTCTGGTCCGGCTTGATCAGTTCGGCGATGAACGCGGCGACACCCTGCCGGGCGACGTCGTAGCCCTCCTGGTTCGGCGCATACTGGGTCTCCTGCATGATCTGGTCGAGCAGGGAGTCGGATTCGACGGTTTGGGCTGCGGCCCCTTGATTCTCGGTATCAGTGGACGACACGATCACCCCTCCATTCACATCCGGCTATCATGCCGGCAAAATCGGTCGGCTTGCGCCGCTTTGCATCGGTCCAGGACCGGTCAGGAAGCTTCCGCGTCACCGGCCCCGAGCTCCTTGAGCAGCGCGGCGCGCGCACCCTCGTCGTCGACGATGCTCTGGATCGCCTTGCGGAACGCCGGGGTGTTGCCGAGCGGCCCCTTCAGGGCCACCAGGGCCTGCCGAAGCTCCAGCAGCTTGCGCAGCTCCGGCACCTGGTTGACGACCTGCTCCGGCTCGAAATCCTTCAGGGAATCGAACTTCAGATGGACGCTCATCTGAGCGTCGGGCTCGTCCGACAGCCGGTCGCTCACGTTGGCGTCGACCTTGAGGTCCATGCCACGCATGACGTCGTTGAAATTGTCTTTGTTGACGTTGACCCGCTCGCGCTCTTCCAGCGGGGTCTCATCGGCACGAAGCGTGAAATCCCCGAGGATCACATGCTTCATCGGAAGCTCGACTTCCTCCTTCGCATCCCCGGTTGCCGGACGGTAGCGGATATTCACCCGCTCCTTCGGAGCCACTGAACCTTCTTGTGCCATCCCTTCCCTCCCAAACGCTTGACGATCGCCGTGGCGATCGAGCTGTGCACAGTCCCAGGCTAGGCCAAGGGCCCGGATAAATCGACCGCCGCCCGCATATCCAACCGCGAGAGCCGAGTTGTCCAGATCCGACGCAGCGCCGTCCACTCCGGATCCGGTTCCGTCCCTGCCGCCGCGGCACTGCCGCGCAACAGCAGGGCCGTCAGATCGGCGCAGATCGACGGATCCCAGACGTCCAGACTAGACTCGCCGGCCAACTTGTCCAGATGCATCAACAAGGACATCGCCAGATCAACCCGGCCGGCGTCCATGCACAGCCGGGCTTTCTCCAGATCCCACAGGAACCGGGCCCGTTCGCCAATCGCTTGATTTCGAGCATCCTCGAACAACGCGGCGGCTTCGCCCAAGCTTCCTTTTGCCGCCAACGCCCTGGCATTGCCGCGAACTTCGGCGAGATCTGCCCCGAGACCGCCGCCATCGCCGCCACCGCCGCCGCTCGGCAGCAATTCGTCGGAGATCCACATCCGGGTGGCGGCGTCGGCAAACGCCGTGCCGCTGTCGAACGCCAGCCCGGCGATCTTCGGAAAGCGCATCAGGAACGCCGCCGTCTGGCCCTGCAGGGCGTCGCGCGCCGCGGTGTGCCCGAGGGCGCCGAGCGCCGTCGCCGCGTGCCGATGCAGATCGAGCCAGAACAACCGATCCACCACGTTGCTCTCGCAGAACTCCAGCAGTTTCGCCGGGTCGTCGCCCTGGGACAGGGTCGACAGCACCGGTCCCAGTTCGCCGGTCGGGTCCGGCAGCATGGTGCGCCCGCCCTGGTCCGGCGGCGGCGCCGAGATCGACAGCCAAAGGACGCTGCGCAGGGCCTGATAGGATCGCGGATCGCCGGGGTTGGCCGCGCGGATGGCCTTGGCCATGGCGATCATGTTGCCGCGCAGCGCGTTGATCGCCCGGTCCATTTCCGGGCCGGAAGCGGTGGGTACCGCCACCGCGGCGATCGCCGGCGCCG
>ABHC01000040.1 GCA_000171835.1 alpha proteobacterium BAL199
TGGTCATCGGGGTCGTCTCCGTCGGCGGGGGCGCGCCCGTCGCGGCCCTTCTACGACCCCAAGCCGCGCGGCATGGCGCGGCCGGAGTTCGGGCGGTAGCCGGGTTCACTCGGCGTGTTCGCCCTCCTTGAAGGCGGCGTCGGTGATGCGGTTTAGAAGTTCGGTGTAGTGGCCGAGCGTTCTGACATGGCCCCAGTTGACACGAAGCAGATGGTGCCCTTACCCCTCGGCGCGCGGCAGTTCGGATTCGACCAGCTTCGACCAGTAGCTGGCGCCGAGCGGCAGGACCTCGTCGTTGAAGTCGTAACCCGGATTGTGCAGCATGGCCGAAGCGTCGGCCGCACCATTGCCGATCCACACATAGCTGCCCGGCTTGGCGTTCAGCATGTAGGAGAAGTCCTCGCCCCCCATGCTCGGCGTCGGGTTGCGGTCGACCTTGTCGGCGCCGACCAGCGCCACCGCAACCTTGGCCGCGATCTCGGTCTCGGCCTCGTGGTTGACCGTCGCCGGGTAGCCGCGGCGGAACTCGACCTCGCCTCGGCCGCCATGGGCCAGGGTCACGCCTTCCACCACTTGGCGCATCCGCGCTTCGGCCAGGTCCATCACGGCGTCCTTGTAGGTCCGCACCGTGCCGCGCAGCACCATCGACGGCGGAATGACGTTGTAGGCGTCGCCACCGTGGATCTGGGTCACCGACACCACGACCGAGTCGACCGGATGGGTGTTGCGGCTGGCGATGGTCTGCAGAGCGCCAACCAGTTCGCCGGCCATCAGCACCGGGTCGACGTTCTGGTGCGGCATGGCGGCGTGGCCGCCACGCCCGTGCACGGTGATGTCGAAGGTGGCGGTGCCGGCCATCATCGGTCCGGCCTTTACCGCGAACTCGCCGACCGCCATGCCGGGGATGTTGTGCATGCCCCAGACGGTCTCGACCGGGAACTTCTCGAACAGCCCTTCCTTGACCATACGATCGCCGCCGGCGCCGCCCTCCTCAGCCGGCTGAAAGATGAAGTACACCGTACCGTCGAAGTTGCGGGTCTCGGCCAAGTACTTGGCAGCGCCCAGCAGCATGGTGGTGTGCCCATCATGGCCGCAGGCGTGCATCTTGCCGGGGTTCAAGGACTTATACGCGATGTCGTTGGCTTCGAGGATCGGCAGCGCGTCCATGTCGGCGCGCAGGCCGATAGCCTTGCCGCTGTCGGAACGGCCAACCAGCTTGCCGACGATGCCGGTCTCGGCCAGTCCGCGATGCACCTCGATCCCGAACGACTCGAGCTGTTTGGCCACGAAGTCACTGGTCCAGTGCTCCTCGTAAGACAACTCTGGATGTTGATGCAGATCACGCCGCCAGGTGGTCATATCGGCGTGGAAGTCGGCAATGCGATTGATGACGGGCATGAGGGGGTTCCTGACGGGGATCGTGTATGGCTAGCGGTAACCAAAAGATAGCTTAGCGGCTCAGCCTGGGCAGGAAAGAACTTGTTCTGGCCCGACTGGAAGCTTCAGATTCGACGAGTTGTTCAGCCAAACATGCATCGAGCGGTTGCCCTTGAGCACCTTCACGACTTTGTCGAGTTGCTCGCGGGCGTCGCCCCTGCATCGAGATGTCGTGCCTATCAGTTCGGGAAACGTCCATGGTTGGCAAACCATGACCGCTTCAGGTTGGCGCGTGAAGGTCGTCGGATTCACCTTCCAGGTCGCGAAATTCTCCTTGGCCGACGCTGGAGCAGTCGACAGTTTCGTAAACGACGAGGCCAGTACGCCAGGATCAGACGATTGCGACAGCGTGACTTCCATGACGATGTGACCGGCATACACCGTATCGCCTGGTTTCAGGTCGATCACTGCGCCCTCGGAGAACGGCCGGCCGCTTCCATCGACGCAAGCTAGCCCCGTTCCATTGGGTTGGGCTGCATCGATAATCCTTACGAAGGCGTATCGGCCCGGGTTGAGGCGTTTGGTGATGATCACCTCCTGCGTGTGCGTTGGAAGCTCGATGTAGGACGGCCCGCCTTTGCTGGCGAGCCTCGTGAGCGTCTCGGCGTCCACCCGACCAGTCGCCTCAAGTTTGGAAAGCTGAATCGCCGGGAGAGAAGCGATCTTCTTGGACTGCCAATCCGAGATGCCCGCAGGGGGTACGACGTTGATCTGATAGGTGTAAACAATCTCGGTCTCGGGTCCCCCGAATGCCGGCTTGTCCAGCATCGTACGATGTTGTGAGGAACGACTCACACACGCACCAAGACCCAAGCACGCGACAATAACGACAGCCAGTGTCCACAAACGCCTTGTCAATTCATCTCTCCTCATCCCGACGACACTCTCTGCGACCGTACACTTCAAAACCAACACAGCACCACCACCGGCGGCTGCACCGATGCCGCGGAACGTACTGACTTTCCATCCTGCAGTCACAGGGAGAGTCTTGCGGCGTGCGAGTCATCGAGCCGGTAACAGGAACCCATCCCTCGCCACGATGCAGTGAGGCCGTTCCTTGAACGTGGCTGCGCCATGCGCTATCGACCGATGGTTGGATAATCGCGAACGAGCGGAGCCGCAATGAAGTCGATGCCGTGGGTCTTTGCCGCAGCAATACTGCTGAGCGGCTGTGTCGAACAGGGATCCGGCACATTCATGGGAGTGAGGTTCGCTGAGCCTGATGCCTGGATCGTTACCACCGTCGAAACCGAACTTGACCGCTCGAACGTTCCGGACGCCGGCACGATCCACACGTACGACGCTAGTGTCATCGTTGATGTGGCGAAGGTCGATCTTGCAATGGGAAAATCATCGGCGCGCCTTAACGACCAGCCGACGGAGTACACGCACGGCCTGCTTGGGGCGGACTTCAACAAGTTCCGCACCAAGCTGGCCAGCGTGAGTTCCGGCAACTACATCATCGGTAAGATTTACCAAGCCGTGGCGAACTCGATCGCGTTGGTGTGCGTCAACCGGGACGGAAGCCTGCTGCCGGGTGTCAGGCCAATCGCGATCGCGAAGGGTGAGACCGTGTTCTTCGGCCATGTTGTGCTGACGATGAAGCTCGATCCACTCCCGCGAGGCGATGTTGCCTATCCGGCAAAGCTCGTCGGTATTCGCTACGAGCCTAGGCCAGCCGGAATCGAGCGGCGTCTGGCTGCCGCGGGGATCGACCCATCGACGGTTCGCTTCGTCTCCGGTGCCACCGCTGGCTGCCGCATGCAGGCCCTCGACCTTAAGCTTCGGCTCTTCTGAACACCCAGTCAGGCGATCACCGCGCCTTCGCCACCACCCCGTTCTTCACCACCATGCGGTGGTTCTCGGCCATCGCGGCCATGGCGATGTCCGTGGTCGGATTGCCGTCGACGATCAGCAGGTCGGCGGCCTTGCCCTCGGCGATGGTGCCGCGGTCGTCCAGGCGCATCAGGTCTGCGCCGTTGCGGGTCGAGATGATCAGGCAGTCGGTCGGGCTGATGCCGGCTTCCTCGACCATGTACTGCAGTTCCATCGCATTCAGGCCGTGCCTGTTGTACGGCGTGCCGGCGTCGGTCCCCATCGCGATCTTGCCCCCGGCGGCGTAGAACATGCGGATCGAGCGGATGTGGTCGACCACGATGCGCTCGCACTTCTCAACAGCATAGGCCGGCACGCCCTGGTCCTTGTGGGCGATGATGTTCTTCACCGCCGCCAGGGTCGGCACCAGATAGGTGCCGCGCCGGGTCATCTCCTCGACGCACTCGTCGGTCATGAAGATGCCGTGCTCGATGGAATCGATGCCGCCGCGCACCGCGTTCAGGATGCCTTCGGAGCCCTGGGCGTGGCTAGCGCAGGTCTTGTGGAAGCGGTGACCCTCGGAGATGCCGGCCGCCATCTCCTCGGCGGTGTAGTGCGCGTCCTCGGGATTGACGCCGGGGGTCATCACCCCGCCGGTCGCCATGATCTTGATCAGGTCGGAGCCGGCGTGCACCTGCTCGCGGACCGCCTTCACCACCTCGTCGACCCCGTCGGCAACCCGGCCGAGCCGGTTGCCGTGGCCGCCGGTCATGCAGATCATCCGGCCAGACGCCCGGATGGTCGGGCCTAGCTGCTGGCCGGAATTGCAGGCGTCGCGTACCGCGAATTCCAAATAGTCCTTGCCGCCGCAGTCGCGCACCGAGGTGATGCCGCCGCGCAGCGTGGTCTGGGCGTTGGCCAGCGCCTTCATGGTGATCTGGCTGTCGCGCAGCACCACCATGGCAGCATGGGGGTTGGCCTCGCCGCCGTGGCACAGGTGGACGTGACAGTCGACCAATCCCGGCAGCAGGGTGCCGCCGGTGGTGTCGACCCGGTCGCCGGCAAACCCGTCGAACTCGTCGAGCGGAGCGACCCGCGCAATCGCCGCTCCCTCGACCAGCACGCCGTGATTTTCCAGCAGTTGCCCGGTACCGTCGAACACCAGTCCGCCCGCGTACAGCGTCGTCATGAACTTCTCCTGCGTGGTGATATCGGCCGGTCCGGCCGTCAGGTTGGTTGTACCCTCGTTAGTCGAGCCGACGAGCCGGGGCAAGATCGTTCAGCCGCGCTTCGATCGCCGACCGATCCGGCAACGAAGGCATCGCGCCCTCGACCGTGCAGGCCAGCCCGGCCGCCACGCTGGCCCGACGCAGGGCGTCCGGCAGCGCGGTTCTGGCGTCGAGCGACGCCGCCAGCACACCGACGAACGCATCGCCGGCGCCGACGGTGTCGACCGCTCGCACGGGCAGGACCCCGACCGACCATGCCGTGCCGCCCGGCTCGACCGCCAGCACCCCCTCGCCGCCCAATGTCACCACGCAGGTCAAGTCGTGGCGTTGGGCCAATGTCCGGGCCAAGTCCAACGGATCGCCCGCACCACTCACCAGCGCCTCCGCCTCGATCCGGTTGACGATCAGGACATCGACGTCGGCCAGTGCCGTCGACGGAATGGCACCGACCGGTGCGAGGTTGAGCACGGTACGCGCACCCTCCGCTCGCGCCCGGCGCAGGGCACGCACCGTCTGCTCGGCCGGGATTTCCATCTGGCAGACCAGGGTCGTCGCCGGTCCCAGACGGTCGGCCGGCAGCAGGTTGGCGGTGACTTGGCGGTTCGCCCCGCTCGCCACGACGATCAGGTTCTCGCCACCACGTTCGACCACCACCATCGCGGTACCGGTCTCCCCCGGGACGCGCTGCACGCCGGAAACGTCACAGCCGGTCTCGGCCAGTGCCGCCAGCATGCCGCCCGCCACCCCGTCATCGCCGACACACCCGAAGAACGCAGTCGCTGCACCGGCTCGCGCGGCAGCGGCGGCCTGGTTGGCGCCCTTCCCGCCCGGCCGGGTCGTCACCGATGGCGCCAGCACGGTCTCGCCGCGCACCGGCAACCGGTCAACGGCGAAGAACAAGTCTGCGTTGATCGAGCCGAGAACCAGGATCATGGCACCAACTCCGGCCAGCGGCGGCGATCAGCCGTGCACGCTGGCTACACCATCGGGCTTCGGCGGCGGCGCCAGGATCGGTCCAGACGGCACCCGCCCCTCCTCGACCCCGTGACACGCTACCGTGGCCCCGCCTGATACCGGCAGCGCCTTCGGCGCCTCGACCCGGCAGCGGTCGTTGGCGAACGGACAGCGCGGGTGGAAGCTGCAGCCCGGCGGCGGGGTGATCGGGTTCGGCACCTCGCCGGCCACCGGCATCCGCTCGCGCCCAGTCATGTCCAGATCCGGGATCGTGTCCAGCAGCATCCGGGTGTAGGGATGGCGCGGCGTGGTGAACAGCGTCTTGGACGGCGCCACCTCGACCAGCTTGCCCAGGTACATCACCCCGACCCGGTCGGAGATGTGGTAGACGACCGCCAGGTTGTGGCTGATGAACAGGTAGGTCAGGCCCAGCTCGCGCTGCAGGTCCTTCATCAGGTTCAGGATCTGTGCCTGCACCGATACGTCCAGGGCCGAGGTCGGCTCGTCGCATACCAGGAACTCCGGCTCGGACGCCAGGGCGCGGGCGATCGAGATCCGCTGGCGCTGCCCGCCGGAGAACTCGTGCGGAAACTTCTCGCCATCGAGCGGGTTCAGGCCGACGAAGGTCAGCAACTCGCCGACCCGCGTTGCGATCGCCTGATCGCCCGACACCAGGTCAAACGCCCGGATCGGCTCGGCGATGATGTCACGGACCCGCCAGCGCGGGTTCAGGCTGGCGTAGGGGTCCTGGAAGATCATCTGCAGGCGGCGGCGCATCGGTGCCATCTGCCGGCGGGTGAGGCCCGCAATGTTGCGACCCTCCAGGGTAATCGAGCCATCGGTCGGGCCGTGCAGACCGACGATCAACCGGGCCACGGTCGACTTGCCGCAGCCCGACTCGCCGACCAGCCCGAAGGTCTCGCCGCGGGCAATCTCGAAGTCGATGCCGTCGACCGCCTTCAGAATCTGCCGCGGTTGCCGGCCGATCACCCGGTTCAGCCACGGCGCCGAGACGTCGAAATACCGCCGCAGTCCCTCGACCTTCAGCATCGCGTGGCCGAAGCGCCCCTCAGTCGACGGGGATTTGATCACTGCCGCTTCAGACATTGGCCTGCTCCACCGACCCGGTCTCTTTGGACGCCACCGCCCGCTTGGCCTCGTCCAGAGACATGGCGTTGGCCGAGTCGTACAGCCAGCAGGCGACCCGACTGTCCTCGACCGGCAAGGCGTCCGGCCGGTCCTTGAAGCAACGCTCGTGGACATGCAGGCAGCGCCGGTTGAAGGCGCAGCCGGTCGGGATATCGGTCAGCCGCGGCATCGAGCCGGGGATCTGTTCCAAACGCTCGGCATCGTGGCCGACCGCCGGGATCGAGCCCATCAGGCCGTGGGTGTAGGGATGCTTGGCGTTCTTGATGACCTCACGTACCGGGCCGATCTCGGCGATCCGGCCGGCGTACATCACCGCCACCCGGTCGGCGGTCTCGGCGATCACGCCCATGTCGTGGGTCACCAGCATGATGGCCGTCCCATGCTCCCGGCACAGCTTCTTCAGCAGGGCGATGATCTGGGCTTGGATCGACACGTCGAGCGCGGTGGTCGGCTCGTCCGCCACCACAAGGCGTGGGTTCACACACAAAGCGAGCGCGATCACCACCCGCTGGCGCATACCGCCGGAGAATTGGTGCGGGTATTGGTCGATCCGTCGCTCCGGCGCCGGAATGCCGACCTCGGTCAGCAATTCGATCGCCCGGTCGCGCGCCTTGGTCGGCGTCATGTCGGTGTGGGTCAGGATGGTTTCGGTCAACTGACGGCCGACCGAGTAGAGCGGGTTGAGGCTGGTCAGCGGATCCTGGAAGATCGCGCCGATCTGCTTGCCGCGGATCCGGCGCATCTGCTCGTAGGACAGGGTGTCGATCCGCCGACCTTCCAGGATGATCTCTCCGCTCGCCACCCGGCCCGGCGGCTCCAGAAGGCCGATGATCGCAGCACCGGTCAGTGACTTCCCAGCACCTGACTCGCCGACCACACCCAGAACCTCGCCCTCGGCGATGTCGAACGACACGTCGTCGACAGCGGTCAGCGCCCCGCGGCGGGTCGGAAACTCGACGACCAGGTTGCGCACCTGCAGCAGGGGGCTCGCCATGGTCATCACCGCAGTTTCGGGTTCAGGGCGTCGCGCAGCCAGTCTCCGAGGAGATTGACCGCGAGCACCAGGATAGCCAGAGCCGCACCGGGGAAGATCGTGACCCACCATTCGCCGGAGAACAGGTAGTCGTTGCCGACCCGGATCAGGGTGCCAAGCGACGGCTCGGTCGGAGGCACGCCGACGCCGAGGAACGACAAGGTCGCCTCGGTGATCACGGCGAGCGCCAGCTGGATGGTGGCGATCACCAGGACCGGCCCCATGACGTTCGGCAGGATGTGGCGCCACATGATCATGGCCGGGTGGATGCCGATGACATGGGCGGCCTGCACATACTCCTTGTTGCGCTCGACCAGCGTGGAGCCGCGCACGGTGCGGGCGTACTGCACCCAGTTCGACAACCCGATCGACAGCACCAGCACCACATAGGCCAGCGTAACCTGGTCGACCTGCCATTCCGGATGGGTCTTGAAGTAGCCGATGATCACCCCGTTGATCAGCAGGGCCACCAGAATCGCCGGGAACGACAACTGGATCTCCGCCATCCGCATGATGAAGGCGTCGATCGCGCCGCCGACGAATCCGGAGATCAGGCCGAGCCCGATGCCGATGACCATCGACAGCAACACGCTGGCAAACCCAATGACCAGCGACACCCGGCTGCCATAGATGATGGCCGATAGCAGGTCACGACCCTGATCGTCGGTGCCGAGTGGAAAGCGTGCCTCGCCGTCAGCCATCCAGGCCGGCGGAATCAGGCTGTCCAGCAGGTCGAGCTTGGCCAGGTCGAACGGGTCGTGCGGCGCTATCCAAGGCCCGAACACCGCCATCACGAAATAGAGCAGGGTCACCGCCGCCGCCCCGATGGTGATGGGCGAGCGCTTGAAGCTGAACCACACGTCGCTGTCGAAGAACCGGTGGACGCCGTCGGCGAGGCCGGGGCGGGCCGTCGGAACGGCGACGCTGCCTGGAGCCGGGGTCGGCATGCGGGCGTCAGCCATGACCGCTCACCTTTCCAGCATCCACGCGCAGCCGCGGATCGACCACGTAGTAGAGCATGTCGACGATCAGGTTGATGACCACGAAGAAGAACGCGATGAGCATGAGGTAGGCCGCCATGATCGGGATATCGACGTTCTGGACCGCCAGCAGGAACATCTGCCCCATGCCCGGCCACTGGAACACCGTCTCGGTGATGATCGCAAAGGCGATGATCGAGCCGACCTGCAGTCCGGTGATGGTAATGACCGGGACCAGCGTGTTCTTCAGCGCATGGCCGAAGTTGATCGCCCGGTTGGCGAGGCCACGGGCGCGCGCGAACTTGATGTAGTCGGTGCGCAGCACCTCCAACATCTCCGAGCGGACCAGCCGCATTATCAGGGTCAACTGGAACAGGCCCAGCGTGATCGACGGCATGATCAGCGCCTTCAGCCCGTCGGTCGTCAGCAGGCCGGTGCGCCAGCTGCCGATGTCGACCGTCGTGCCGCGTCCGAACGACGGCAACTGCAGGGCCGACGGATAGATGGTGAACAGATCGAACACCGGGATCGGCGGCGCGTTGGCCATCATCACCGAGAACACGAAGATCAGCAGGATGCCAATCAGGAAGGTCGGCAGCGAGATACCGATCAGCGAGATCGTCAGGAACAGCTTGGCGAGGAAGCCATCCCGGTTCAGGCCGGTGTAGACGCCCATCGGAATGCCGACGATCAGCGAAAACAGCGCCGAAACCAGCGACAACTCCAGCGTGGCCGGCAGCCGCTCCAGTAGCATGTCCGCAACCGGGCGCTTGTGCTGGTACGACAGACCGAAGTCGCCCGACACCGCGTTGACGATGTAGTGCCAGAACTGGACGTAGATCGGGTCGTTGAGGCCGAGGCGCTCACGCAGGGCGGCGCGCTCGGCAAGGCTGGTCTCGATGCCGACCATCTGGTTCACCGGGTCACCGATGAATTGGAACATCGCGAACGACACCAGCGCGACGACGAACATCACGAACAGCGACTGGATAAATCGACGAATGATGAATGCGACCATGGGGTCGTGAAATCCTATTGGATCCGAGGTCCAAAACGACAACCGGCCGGCGGAGCTTCCGCCGGCCGGTGCCGGATTGCGTCAGGTCGTCACTTCACGTTGACGTAGTACAACATGAACTGGTTGTCGGCGCGCTGGGCCAGCTCAATGTTCGAGCGCTTGCCCCAAGCCAGCCCCTGCTGGTGCAGCGGGATGTAGCCGCGGTCGTCGTCGAGCAGCTTGAACGCCTCGTGGATCATCGCGTCACGCTTGGTGGCGTCGGTCTCGCTCAACACCTGGGTGGTAAGTTCATCGATCCTGGCGTTGGAGTAGCCGCCGACGTTGAACTTGCCGCGACCATCGTCCGCCGGGGTGGCGATGATGTTGTACAGCACGTTCCAGCTGTCGAACGAACCCGGGGTCCAGCCCAGCAGATAGAAGCTGGTATCCCGCTTCGGCCGCAGGATCTTGGCGAAGTACTGGGCCTTCGGCTGAGCCAGCAGGTCGACTTTGACGCCAACCTTGGCCAGCATCGCCACCACCGCCTGACAGATTTTCTCGTCGTTGACGTAGCGGTTGTTCGGGCAATCCATGCCGACTTCGAAGCCGTTCGGATAGCCGGCCTCGGCCAGCAGCTTCTTCGACATCTCCGGATTGTGCTCAAGCCGCTTGAACTCGGCGGAGCGCGAGAACAGGAACGGTGAGATCATGATCGCCGACGGCTCGGACAGGCCGCGCATGATCTTCTTCTGGATGGCGTTGACGTCAACCGCCCGGTAGAACGCCTCGCGCACCCGCTTGTCCTTAAACGGGTTCTTGCCCTTGACGTTGGAGTACTGGAGCTCGTCGAGTTCCTGATCCATCCCGAGGAAGATCGTCCGCAATTCCGGACCGGCCAGCACGCTGGTGTTGGCGTCGCCTTCCAGACGGTTCATGTCCTGGACTGGCACCGGGTACATCATGTCGATCTCGCCCGACAGCAGGGCGGCGACACGGGTCGAGTCGGAGCCGATCGGGGTGAAGACCACTTCGGTGAGGTTGTGCTTCTTGTTCGCCGCATCCCACCAGCCGTCATACGGCTTCAGCACGGTCTTCACGTCGGTCTCGCGCGAGACCAGCATGAACGGGCCGGTGCCGTTGGTGTTGCGGGTGGCGAAGTTTTCCTTGCCGCCGGTCACATCGGTTGGCGAGCCGGCGTTGTTGGCCTCGGCCCACTCCTTGTCCATGATGTACCAGGTCGCCCACTCGTAGTGCAGGATCGGGTTGGGCGCGTCGGTCACGAAGTCGACGGTGTGGTCGTCGACCTTGATGATGTCGGTGACACCGGCCAGCCGGGTCTTCAGATCGGAGCCGTCGGCGCGGGTGCGAGCGGCCGTGAACAGCACATCGTCGGCGGTGAAATCGTTGCCGTTGTGGAACTTCACGCCCTTGCGCAGGTGGAAGCGCCAGCGGGTCGGCTCGACGATCTCCCAGCTTTCGGCAAGCGCCGGTTCGATCTTCAGTTCCGGATCACGCCGGATCAAACCTTCGTAGACATTGCCGAGCAGACCGAGCGTGAATGTCTCGTTCAGTGAATGCGGATCAAGCGCCTGGGCATCGCCCTGAAAGGCCCATCGGAATGTCTTGGCCTCGGCGGGCGGGCTGGCCAACGCCCCCGCGACCACGGCCGCCGCCATGGCGGCCATCAAAGTCTTACGCATTGTCAAAGCTCCCACGAGTGTCGCCTATATCGCCATCCCGGAACTTGATGCCCAGGCTACGGCGTTCGACAGTAAGCGCCGGTCCCGCCGACGCGTGCTGGCAATAAAGCGGTTGAAGCCTACCGCGTCAATCATAGTCCGGGCAGCCGGCAGGGCCGATCGGGCCCGCCCCGAGCCGCTAGAGAAGCCCGATAGTCGCGCCGGTGGCAAGGGTTGCCAAAGTGCCGCCGACGATCGATTTCATCCCAAGACCTGCGATCTCCGCTCGTCTTTCGGGAACCAGCGTCGCAAGGCCGCCGATCATGATTCCGAGACTGCCGAAATTGGCGAAGCCGCAAAGCGCGTAGACCATGATCAGGCGGCTGCGCTCGGACAGCGCCTCCGGCGGCAGCCTAGCCATGCCAGATACGCCACCAGTTCGTTCACTGCGGTCTTGGTGCCCATCAGACGACCGCCGATCGCCGCCTCATCCCAGGGCAGGCCGATCAGCCAGACCATCGGCCGCATCACCCATCCGAACACCCGGCCGAGCGACAGCGGCTCCGCCTCGACCATCGGCAGCAGACCGAGGACGGCGTCAACCAGACTGACCAACGCCACCATGACCAGCAACATCGCGACGATCCCGAGGAACAACTGCAAGCCGGCCTGGGTGCCCCGGGTGACGGCATCCATCGGTCCGCTCGCTTCGGACACCACGTCGATCGTCCCGCTGGTCGGAGGGCCCACTGCCGGGACCATGAGCGCGGCGATCGCCAACGACGCCGGCGCGCTGATGATCGACGCAATCAACAGGTGGCCGACCGCATCCGGCAGCACGGGGCCGAGGATAGTTGCGTATAGTACCAGCATGGTCCCGGCGATGGTGGCCATGCCGCATGCCATCATCATGAACAGCTCGCCGCGATTCAGACGGGCAACGTAGGGCCGCACCAGCAGCGGCGCTTCGACCATGCCGACGAAGATATTGGCGGCGGCGGCTAGGCCGACCGCCCCCCCGATCCCGAGCGCCCGTTCAAACACGTACGCGAATCCCTTCACGATCCAAGGCAGGATTCGCCAGTAGGTCAGAAGAGCCGTGAGCGCCGACACAACGATCACCAACGGCAGGGCCCGGAACGCCAGAATGAAGCTTGCTCCCGGCCGGGTCTCCTCGAACGGCAGCGGCCCGCCGCCCAGGTAGCCGAACACCAGGCTCGATCCGGCCTGGGTAGCCGCCTGCAGCGCCAGGACCCCGTCGTTCAGGCTGGCAAAGGCATCACGTACCGCGGTGACGTGAAGGACGATCACCGCGACGACGAGTTGCAGGCCGATGCCGGCCAGAACCGTCCGCGGCCGCACCGCCCGCCGGCTTTCGCTGATCGCCCAGGCAATCGCAAAGATGACGATCAGTCCGAATCCCGACTGCAGCCGTTCCATTGCCGCCCTTCCCGCATGAACTTCCCCGCGAACTGTGACAATGGCGCCGGCTGGGCACAACCCACAGGGCGCCCGCAGGCTCGCGTTGCACCAAGGTCCCTGGACGGCGCTCCGGAATGTGGCATGGTCGCCCGGCAACCCCCGGGGAGGACACGGCATGCCCGCCCGTGACATCGACCATATCGTCGTCATGACCAGCGACCTCGAAGCGGCGCGTGCCGGTTGGGAACAGCTCGGGTTCACGACGACGCCGCGCGCCGTCCACCCGTTCGGCACGGCCAACAGCCTGATTCAGTTCCATGGCAACTTCGTCGAACTCCTGGAGATCGATGATCCGGCGCGGATTCCGCCAGCGGCCGATGGGTTCTTCAGCTTCGCCGATCACAACCGTGCGTTTCTCAAGGTGAACGGCGAAGGCGCCTCGATGCTGGTCCTGAACAGCACGGATCGCGACGCCGACCGGGCCGGGTGGCTCCAGCTCGGCCTGCGCGGCTACGAACCGGTCGATTTCGAGCGCAAAGCGCAACTGCCGGACGGCAGCGAAACCCGGGTGGCGTTCTCACTGGCCTTCACCGGCGACCCGGCCTTGGCAGGGCTCGGCTTCTTCGTGTGCCAACAGCACACGCCGGAGGCATTCTGGAAGTCCGCGTACCAGCAGCACCGCAATGGCGCGAACCGGATCACGGCAATCACGCTGGGCGCGCCAGATCCCAACTCGGCACGACCGTTCCTTGAAGGATATTCGGGAGGCACCGCGGCCGCGACCGATCCTGACGGAGGCTACACCGTAGCCTTGCACCAGGACCGGATCGACGTCGTGCCGGGCAGCCCGGCCGCAGTGCCGACGATCGAGATAGCGGTGGCCGACATCGAAGCCGCGGCGGCCCTGGTCCCAGGCGCCTGGCGCGACGGCGATGCCGTGATCATTGCATCGGAGATCACCAACGGCGTCACCGTACGTCTGGTGCCGCAATCCGGTACCTCCACCCGATGACCGCCGACGCACAAACGGCCGACCTTGCGGCACCCGGAATCCCCAGACTGCTGGTCATCGTGTTCCTGCCATTCGCCGGCGGTTACTTCCTGTCCTACCTGTTCCGCTCGATCAACGCGGTGATCGCCCCCCAGTTGACCGCCGAAGTAGGGCTAACCGCCGCCGATCTCGGCCTGCTGACCAGTTGCTACTTCCTGGCATTCGCTAGCTTCCAACTGCCGCTCGGCGTGCTGCTCGACCGGTACGGGCCCCGGCGCGTGCAATCGGTGTTGCTGCTGTCTGCCGCCATCGGGGCGTTGCTGTTCGCCGTCGGCAGTTCGCTGGTCGAACTGGCCATCGCCCGGGCCTTGATCGGGCTGGGAGCTGCCGGCGGCCTGATGTCCTCGTTCAAGGCGATCACGCTGTGGTTCCCGAAGGAACGCTGGCCGCTGATTAATGGCTGCTTCCTGGCGATGGGCGGTCTCGGCGCAATTGCTGCCACCGCTCCCCTAGAGGAGGCCCTGGAGGTCACCGACTGGCGGGGCGTCTTCCTGATCCTGGCAGCCGTCACCGTATTGGTTGCCGGGGTCATCCGCTTCGTCGTGCCGGAACGCGCAGCGCACGGCGTCGCCGGCGGCACGCTGCAGGAACAGGTCGCCGGGTTCAAAGTGGTCTTCATCGACCGGCTGTTCTGGCGGGTAGCGCCACTGACCATCACCACCATGACCGCCAATCTTGCAATTCAAGGACTCTGGGCCGGCCCCTGGCTGCGCGACGTCGCCGGACTGGACCGCCACGGGGTCGCCGGCTACCTGCTGGCCATCGCCACATCGATGACAATCGGCTTCGTAGTGTCTGGCGCACTTGCCGATTTGTGCGGCCGTCGCGGCATCGGCCTGATACCGGTGATCGGCTGGATGGCCGGGTCGTTCATCCTGACCCAGGCGGTCATCACTTTCGAAATGCTGCCGACCGCAATGACGCCCTGGCTGGCCTTTGGCCTGCTGGCAAACGGAGCAGCACTGGTCTATCCGCTGCTGAACCGGCACTTTGCGATCTCGCTGGCCGGCCGGGCCTCGACCGGACTGAACATGCTGGCGTTCTTCGGCGCGTTCGCCGGCCAGTACCTGCTGGGCGCGGCGATCGATCTGTGGCCGCTCGCCGAGTCCGGCGGTTACCGCCCGGAAGCCTATCGCTGGGCGTTCGGCGGGTTGTTGGCACTGCAGTGTGCCAGTCTGTTCTGGTACTTCCTTCCCGGACGCACCTCGGAACCGGAGATCGCCCGTTGAGCCGCGACGTTAAGACCGAGGCCTTCGCCATGGCCTCCTTCGTCCTGCTGGTGAACACCCTGCGCACCTTGGTGCGCAAGGGACTGCTGGAACGCGCGGAAGCCGTCGAGATGGTCGACGAGGCGCGCCGCCAACTCGACCAGCTGATCGCCGCTAACCGGACCGACCGCACCGCTATGCTGGAACGCGAGTTGCTCGACTACGAAGCCATCTTCCGCGACATTGATGACCGGGCGGCCGAGGACCTCTTGCGTACCCTGCGCGACGCGCTGGATCGGATCATGGACGAGGGCGACGAGCCCGTGGACGTTTGACCGGCTCTATTCGGGGCAGACCACAAGCTCGGCACGTTCCTCCAGAAGCACGAATCCCATAGCCTCATAGCTGCGGCACGCAGCTTGGTTTTCGGCCGTGGCACCAAGAGTGGCCAGACGGATGCCGTCGACGGCCAGCGCCGAGAGCAGCGCGCCCATGACGATCCGAGCCATGCCTCGCCCACGACGCTCCGGAACGGTCACGAAGTTCCCGAGATTGGCGATCGACAGACCCGCATGCCGGGCAATCACGCCTCCACAGGCCACTATCCGAGCGTCGTCGAACAGCCCTACCTGCAGATCATCCAACATCCAGCGCGAAAAGATGGTCGCCGAATGATGCGCCCGGTACAGCGCCGCAACGACCTCATAGTCGGCCTCGCCCAGGCGCCGGCAACGTGGGTCGGGCATCGGCTCGTCCTCGATCGGTCGCAGGTAGTAGCGGATGTTCTGGTCGGCAACGACCCTGCCGCCGCACAGCGCGACGATCCGTTCCCGCAGCGATGCCGCCACATGCAGCTCCGCCGACCGGTCCACCGAGCAAGCCACCACCAATTCATCCGGGTCCAGGCTGCCGACAATGGTTCGGACGGTCACGTCGTCGAACTCGATCCCGAGGGCCGCGCCTATGCCCTTCCGGCCCACCAGAATCGTCCGGCTGCGATCCCCGCCGCTGACGGACGCCAGACCCGCCTCAAGGTACAACTGGAACACCGGATGCCCATCGAACAGGCGGCGCACCGCGTGGCGCTCGCCTTCCGACAGATCGGCCAATTGCCGGAATCCGTCAGTAGAGATCGTGGCCATCTACAGCCCCCCTTTCGCCGAAAAATAGGCGTGGTAAGGTCGCCGCCTAACACACCCTACCCCGTTCCGGGAGAACACCATGAGCTTCCAGCCGAACTCTCCGGCGGCGCGCGACGTCGCATATTTCCTGCACCCGTACACCAACGCCAAGGCCCATGAAGAACAGGGTCCGATGATCATCGAGCGTGGCGAGGGCGTCTATGTCTACGACGATGCCGGCAAGCCGTATATCGAGGCAATGGCGGGTCTGTGGTGCGCATCGCTTGGCTTCAGCGAAAGCCGGCTGGTCAAGGCCGCTGCCGACCAGATGAGCAAGCTGCCCTACTATCACACCTTCGCCCACAAGGCGCACCTGCCGGGCATCGATCTGGCCGAGCGGCTGATCAAGCTGGCACCGGTGCCGATGTCGAAGGTGTTCTTCTGCGGCTCCGGCTCGGAGGCCAACGACACCGCTATCAAGCTGGTGTGGTACTACAACAACGCCCGTGGCCGTCATGCCAAGAAGAAGTTCATCAGCCGAATGAAGGGCTACCACGGCGTCACCATCGCGTCGGCCAGCCTGACCGGCACCCCGGTGAACCACCCGGGCTTCGACCTGCCGCTTCCCGGCTTCAAGCACACGTCCAACCCGCACTACTATCGTTTCGGCCAGGAAGGTGAGACCGAGGAGCAGTTCGCCACCCGCATGGCGAATGACCTGGAACAGATGATCCTCGACGAGGGTCCGGAGACGGTCGCCGCCTTCATCGCCGAGCCGATCATGGGCGCCGGTGGCGTGATCGTGCCGCCGAAGACCTACTACGAGAAAGTCCAGGCGGTCCTGAAGAAGTACGACGTGCTGATGATCGCCGATGAGGTGATCTGTGGTTTCGGGCGCACCGGAAACTTCTGGGGCTGCGAGACCATGGGCATCAAGCCCGACATCCTGACATGCGCGAAAGCGTTGTCTGCGAGCTACCTGCCGATCTCGGCGGTGATGATCAGCGACGACGTCTATCAGCCGATCGCCCAGGCCAGCGCCGACCTCGGCGTGCTGGGCCACGGCTACACCTACTCGGCCCATCCGGTGTGTGCGGCCGTCGCGCTCGAGACCCTAAAGATCTACGAGGAGCGCGACATCGTCGGCCACGTTCAGACCGTCAGCCCGCACTTCCAGAAGCGCCTGCACGCGCTGATCGACCACCCGTTGATCGGTGAGACCCGTGGCCGCGGCTTGATCGGCGCGGTCGAGATCGTCGCCGACAAGGCGACCAAGAAGTCGTTCGACCCGAAGGCCGGCGCCGGTGCGCTGGTCAACAAGGCGGCGACCGAGCACGGGCTGATCGTCCGCGCGATCGGCGACAACATCGCCTTCACCCCGCCGCTGATCATCAACGACAGCCAGATCGACGAGCTGTTCGACAAGATGGTCAAGGCGCTCGACGACGGCCAGGCGGCGCTGCAGAAGGCAAAGGCGGCGTAGTCTGTCGTTTTTCTCGGCTGATGAAGTAACGGAGGGGGCCTAACGGCCCCCTTCTCGCTTCCAAAAGCCACCCGCCCTAAACCGGGCGCGTCTTCGCCTTGGCGATCAACCATGGTTCCGATCCACGGCCCTCCCAGGTCGCGATGAAACGGTCGAACTGCCCGAGCGGCCGTAGCGCCGGGAACTGGTTCCAGTCGCGCGCTTTCTGGTCGACCACCGCAATGTCATGGGTCGGCGACAGCAAATCGACCAGCGGGCCGAGCGTCAAACCGTGCACCTGGACGGTATGGGTCTCGATGACGAGATCGAGGATAGCTCGTTTGTCGATCGGAACCGCGTTCAGCAGATCAATTTCAGCGCCTTCGATATCGATCAAGGCCAAGGTGCCCGGACGCGCCAGATCCGACAGCGTCTCGCCGGTGCACTCGCCGCCCAGACGTACACTGTCCGCCACGCCGTTGAGGTCGGCGAGCATCCGGCAATTCTCAAGGGCCAGCGGATCCGTGTCGAACGCATGAATCTCGACGGTCTCCGACAGCAGACGCGCGCCCACGGCATAGTATCCTTCAGCGCATCCGACATTCACGAACCGGGCATACCGATTGATTGTCTCAATGACCGGATGCAGCTCAGCCTCGTAGCACCCGAGGATCTTCGGTCCGAACAACGAACCTGACGCTTCTCGTATGTACTTCATCCCTCTGAACGGGCCGCTTTGCACTTCCAGCCCACAGCAGTCGTAGATGTAGTTGTTCACCGCGGTGCAGCGGAAATGATTGGCAATTGCGGAGATATCCTGCATCACCCGCGGGTCGTCGCCGGTGCCGACCCGCTTGTGGACCTTCTTGGCGTAAGTCCGCATCTGATTGGTCGCAACGGCCAACGGAGGGCGGCGGTAGACATCCAGGTCGATGGCCATCGGTATTCCCTCAACTCCAATGAACATGAGGACATTGCTCGTCGACGGGACTGCCTGAAAGGCTGAGCCCGGCATTCTTGCCACACTCCATCCTGCGCGGCGAGAACCAGCAGCCAGCGAGCGGCCGGGAATGTTCGAAACCGGCGGCGTGACATCCCCCGTGCGCCGTGGTGCCATTGCACGGCTTCAGCGGGAGTTTTGCCATGCCATCGGTGATCGACGCCCACGCGCATTTCCTGCCCGGGTCCCTGGTTACCGCCTTGCGGTCGCGCAGTGATGCGCCCGACATCCGGACCGATTCTAATGGCGGGGAGAGCTTCGGCATCTATCGCACCCGCATGCCCTACGGCCGGACCTACGACGCCCTGGACGTCCGGCTGGCGCGCATGGACGAACTGGGCGTCGACCGGCAGATCCTGTCGCTGCCCGGGCTGTTCGGCATCGACTCCCGGCCGGTGTCCCAGGCGCTTCCCCTGGTTCGGGCGTTCAACGACGGGGTCGCCGACCTGGTTCGAAAGCACCCAGACCGGTTCTCCGGCATCGCGGCGTTGCCCCTGGCAGACCTGGACGCCGCGCAGGAAGAATATCGCCGGGCGCGCGGCGACCTCGGCCTGTCCGGCTTGATCCTGCCCGGCGACACCTTCGTCAGTGTCGCCGCCGCCGAACGGGTCCGCCCGTTGTTCGAGCTCGCCGCCACCATCGGCGGCCTGATTTTCGTGCATCCGGGGCCGCTGCCCGACGAGACCGGAAGCGCGGTCGACGCACCGGCACCGCATACCGACAGCGTGGTGCACCGCCGGGTAACGGTCGATATCCAGAACCGCATGACCGAGGTGATGGTGACGCTCGCCCTCACCGACTTTCTTGCCCCCTATCCGAGCGTGCCGGTCCAGGTGGCCAATCTCGGCGGCAGCCTGCCCTTCGTGATCGAGCGAATGGACCATGTCTATGCGCTCCGGAATCCGGAAGCGCCGCCGCCTTCCCTCAGCCTGCGTTCGCTGTACGTCGACGCCGCCTCGCTCGGTCCCCGGGCGATCGCGCTCGCCGCCGAAGTTTATGGCGCTGACCGGGTGCTTTTCGGCAGCGACTACCCCATCTTCGACGATGGTCGGTGCCTGGACGCAGTGCGCCAGACTAGGCTGTCACCGGACGCGCGTGCGCTGATCGCTGGTGGAAACGCCGCACGCATGCTGACGCAGACGTGAGCGCCTCAACCCCACGCCCAAAGTGTGTCTTTCTCACCACACATTGATCCGTTCGGCATTCGTTCACAATTCTCCCCAGTCGACGTCCCGCTAAGGTTGTGGCATTTTCACGACCCTGACCGGCAGCCCATTAGACGCTCGTCAGCAACGAAAGGATTCACGATGTCTCAAATCTGGCTCCCGATTCTCGGCCGAATGGCCTGAAGCGCCGGCGCCTGACTTGCGACGCGGACCGCGGGGCTGACCCCGCCTGATCCGCTTCGCCCAGACACGCGACCGGCGATGTCCCGAGTGGACACCCCGATTTCCTGCGTGTGTGGAGCGAAGCGATGGTTCGCTGGATCGAACAACTCATAAACCCTTTCGGATCGGACCGGTTGGACCAGCCACCGGGTAGCCTCGGTGCGTTCTTCTGGCGGTATGTCTCGCAGGCGTGGGGCCTGCTGGCGATAGCCATGACGACGGCGGCGCTCATCGCGGTCATCAACACCGCGTTGTTTGTCTATGTCGGCGTGCTGATCGACCGTACCCAGCAGGCAGCAAGCCCGGCCGCATTCTTTACCGAGAACGCTGACCTTCTGCTGTGGATGCTGTTCCTGCTGGCCGCAGCACCGACCCTCGATATCGTGCACGTGGTTCTGACAAACCAGGCCGTGGTACCCGCGTTCACCAACCTGATCCGCTGGCAGAACCATCGCTACGTCCTGCGCCAGAGCCTGTCGTTCTACCAGAACGACTTCGCCGGGCGGATCGCCAACAAGGTGATGCAGGCCGGGCTGGCGCTGCGGCGCGCGGTCCTCGATGTGATCAACGCGGTCTGGTACGTCACGGTCTTCGTGTTCAGCGCGCTTCTGGTGTTGGCCGAGGCCGATTGGCGGCTGGCGCTGCCGGCGATCGGCTGGCTGATCGTCTACGGCTTTGCCCTGCGCTACTTCATCCCGCGGGTGAAGGTCCGCTCGGCCGCGTCGTCGGAGGCGTACTCTCGGCTGCTGGGCCGGGTGGTCGACAGCTACACCAACATCCTGACAGTGAAGTTGTTCAGCCATGCCAGCCGCGAGGACGACTACGCCCGCGCCGGCATCGCCGAACAGAACGAGCGGACCGCCGACCTGATGCGGTCGATGAGCGGCATCAGCGCCACGGTCGGCATCCTTGCCGCCGTTCTGCTGGGCGGCACGGCGGCGATGGCGCTGTGGTTGTGGAGCCAACAGGTCTTGACGGTCGGTGCGGTCGCCGCGGCCATCGGGCTGGCCATGCGAATCACCAACATGTCGCACTGGATCATGTTCGTGACCACCGGGGTGTCGGAGAACGTGGGCGTCGTCCAGGACAGCATCGGCGTGATCGCCCGGCCGCACGCGGTCGTCGACCGTCCGGAGGCCACGGAGCTGCGTGTCGACCGGGGTGAGGTTCGCTACGAGGGGATCGGCTTCCACTATGGCGAGGGTACGCCGGTCATTGAGGACCTGTCGCTGACCATTGCCGCCGGCGAGAAGGTCGGCTTGGTCGGCCGATCCGGTGCCGGCAAATCGACGCTGGTCCAACTGCTGCTGCGGTTTCACGACCTGGCCGCAGGCCGGATCCTGATCGATGACCAGGACATTGCCGGCGTGAGCCAGGAGAGCTTGCGCCACCAGATCGGCATGGTGACGCAGGACACCTCCCTGCTGCACCGCTCGGTGATCGACAACATCCGCTACGGTCATCCCGGGGCCAGCCTGGAGCAGGCAATCGACGCGGCCCGGCAGGCGCACGCCCACGACTTCATCCTCGGGCTGGAGGATGGCCGTGGCCGGCGCGGCTACGACGCCCAGGTCGGCGAACGCGGGGTCAAGCTGTCCGGCGGCCAGCGCCAGCGGGTGGCGATCGCCCGCGTCCTGCTGAAGAACGCGCCGATCCTGATCCTGGACGAGGCGACCTCAGCCCTCGACTCCGAGGTCGAAGCGGCGATCCAGGAGCAGTTGTTCAACCTGATGGCCGGCAAGACGGTGATCGCCATCGCCCACCGGCTGTCGACGATCGCGGCCATGGACCGGCTGGTGATCATGGATCGCGGCCGGATCGTCGAGCAGGGGTCGCACCGTGAACTGCTGCGGCGCGGCGGGCTGTACGCCGACATGTGGAGCCGACAGGCCGGCGGTTTCCTGGCGAAGGACGAGACGGTCGCCGCTGAATAGCCGCTCTCGCAGCGACGCCCCGGAGCGAACGGCCGATCGACCGTTCGCTCCGGGGTCCATCGCTCCAAGCGTCGGAATTGACCATCGGCCGGCGAACCGGAATCATCGCGCGCCGCCACCATGCCGGAGTACGAACCATGACCCATCCCGTCCTCGACTCCCGCCGCGCCGCCGTGGTCACCGGGGCCGCCAGCGGCATCGGGCTCGCCGCCTGCCTGCGGTTTGCATCTCTCGGCATGCCGGTCTGCCTGATCGATCTGTCGGATGCCGCCCTGAAGCGGGTCCAGGACCAGGTCGCCGCAAAGGCGCCGAACGGCGGGAAGGACGTGTTGTGCATCGCCGCCGACGTCTCCAACGCCGCCGAAATGGCGGCAGCGGCCGCCACCGTGCACGACCAGTTCGGCCCCGTCGGCGTGCTGATGAACAACGCGGTCACCCGTACTGGCGGCGGCGTGTGGGCCGATCCAGCCGATTGGCATAAGGCGCTGGAGGTGAACTTCTGGGGTGTCCTAAACGGGGTCAACGCGTTCGCGCCGCCGATGATCGAGCGATCTGAGCCTGCCATGATCGTCAACTGCGGATCCAAGCAGGGGATCACCAATCCACCAGGCAACGTCGCCTACAATGTGACCAAATCGGCGCTGAAGACCTACACCGAGGCGTTGCAGCACGAGTTGCGCAACACCGATGGCTGCCGCGTCAGCGCCCATCTGCTGGTGCCCGGATGGACGACCACGGGCGATCGTGCGCCCGCCGCCGGGGCATGGTCGGCCGACCAGGTGGTCGACCACATGATCTCTGCCCTGCGCCGCGACGATTTCTACATCGTCTGCCCGGACAACGAAGTAACACCGGAGATGGACCGGACGCGCATTCTGTGGGCGGCGGGCGACATCACCGAGAACCGCCCACCGCTGTCACGTTGGCACCCTGACTATCGCGACGCCTTCGCCGCGTTCAAGCTAGAGTGAGGGTCCTCACGCCGCCTGGGCGGCGATGGTTGCCTGGGCCGCCGACAGCCGGGCGATCGGCACCCGGAACGGCGAGCAACTGACGTAATCGAGGCCGACGCTCTCGCAGAACCCGATCGACGCCGGGTCGCCGCCATGCTCGCCGCAGATGCCGAGCTTCAGTCCTGGCCGACCGGCCCGGCCACGTTCAACCGCGATCCGGACCAGTTCCCCGACGCCTTCCTGGTCCAGGCTGACGAACGGGTCGACATCGACGATGCCCTTGTCCTCGTAGTCCTTGAGGAACGAGCCGGCGTCGTCGCGCGACAGGCCGTAGGTGGTCTGGGTCAGGTCGTTGGTCCCGAAGCTGAAGAACTCCGCGACCTCGGCGATCTTGCCGGCCTGCAGGGCCGCGCGCGGCAGCTCGATCATGGTGCCGACCATGTACTCGATGGCGATGCCGGACTCCGCCTGCACCTCTCCAGCGACCCGGTCGATGATGGTCTTCAGGATCGAGATCTCCTTGGCGGTCGCCGCCAGCGGGATCATGACTTCCGGAACCGGTGCCGTACCCTCAGACTTGGCCACCTCGGCCGCCGCCTCGAAGATTGCGCGTGACTGCATCTCGCAAATCTCCGGGAAGGTGATCGCCAGTCGGCAGCCGCGATGGCCGAGCATCGGATTGGATTCCTTCAGCTCCAGCGAGCGGCGGCGAACCGTCTCGACCGACACGTCGATCGCCTCCGCAACCTGCTTCATTTCGGCATCGGTGTGCGGCAGGAACTCGTGCAGCGGCGGATCGAGCAGCCGGATCGTCACCGGCAGCCCGGCCATGATCTGGAATAGCTCGGCGAAGTCCTGGCGCTGGTACGGCAGCAGCTTGGCAAGGGCGGCACGGCGGCCTTTCTCGCTGGAGGCCAGGATCATCTCACGCATCGCGACGATCCGGTCGCCCTCGAAGAACATGTGCTCGGTCCGGCACAGCCCGATGCCCTCGGCCCCGAACTCGCGCGCCGCGCGGGCGTCTGTCGGGGTCTCGGCGTTGGCGCGCACCCGCATCCGGCGCAGGCCGTCGGCCCATTCCATGATGGTGGCAAAGTTGCCGGACAGTTCCGGCTGAACGGTCGGGACTTCGCCCAGCATCACCTCGCCGGTACCGCCGTCGATGGTAATGCGGTCGCCCAGCTTCACCGTGACGTCGCCGACGAAGAACGTGCCGTTGGCGTAGTCGACCCGGATCTGGCCGGCGCCGGAGACGCAGGGCCGGCCCATGCCGCGGGCAACCACGGCGGCGTGGCTGGTCATGCCGCCACGGGTGGTCAGGATGCCCTCGGCGGCGTGCATGCCGTGGATGTCTTCGGGACTGGTCTCGACCCGCACCAGGATCACCCGCTCGCCCTTGCGGGCCTCGGCCTCGGCGGCATCGGAGGAGAAGACCACCTTGCCGGAAGCGGCACCCGGCGACGCCGGCAGGCCCTTGGCGATGACATTACGCTCAGCCTTCGGGTCGAGCGTCGGGTGCAGCAACTGGTCCAGGCCGCGCGGTTCGATCCGCGACACCGCCTCGGACTCGGTAATCAGCCCGTCCGCCACCATTTCCACGGCGATCCGTAGGGCAGCGTGCACCGTGCGCTTCCCGGCCCGGGTCTGCAGCATGTACAGCTTCTTCTGCTGCACCGTGAACTCGATGTCCTGCATGTCGCGGTAGTGCCGTTCCAGGGTGTCACGCACTTCGCAGAGCTGTCCGAACACCTCCGGCATCACCTCTTCCATCGCCGGCAGATCGGAGCCCTGGGCCCGCTTGGCCACAACGGTCAGTTGTTGCGGCGTGCGGATGCCGGCGACGACGTCCTCGCCCTGCGCGTTCACCAGGAACTCGCCGTAGAAGATGTTTTCGCCGGTCGACGGGTCGCGGGTGAACGCCACGCCGGTGGCGCAATCGCTGCCCATGTTACCGAACACCATGGCCTGGATGTTGACCGCGGTGCCCCAGCTCTCCGGAATGCCGTTCAGCCGGCGGTAGACGTTGGCTCGCTGGTTCATCCAAGAACCGAACACCGCACCAACCGCGCCCCACAGCTGGTCGCGCGGGTTCTCGGGGAACGGCTGGCCGCTCTCCTGCTGGACCTTGTCCTTGTACAGCCGGGTCAGGGCGGCCAGATCGTCGGCGTCGAGCTCGGTGTCCAGGTCGACGCCCTTCTCCTCTTTCGCCAGGTCCAGCAGTTCCTCGAAGTGGTAGTGGTCCACGCCCAGCACGACGTCGGAGTACATCTGGATGAAGCGGCGGTAGCTGTCATAGGCGAAGCGCCGGTCCCCGGAACGGGCGATCAGCCCGGCCACCGTGGTGTCGTTCAGCCCGAGATTCAGGACCGTGTCCATCATGCCCGGCATCGAGGCGCGGGCGCCGGAGCGCACAGAAACCAACAGCGGGTTCTGGGCGTCGCCGAAGGTGGCGCCGACCTCGGCCTCGACCTTGGCGAGTGCGGCCTCGACTTGGTCCTTCAGATCGGCCGGATACTGCCGCTCGTTGGCGTAGTAATGGGTGCAGACCTCCGTGGTCACCGTGAAGCCCGGCGGCACCGGGAGCCCGATCGAGCTCATCTCGGCTAGGTTCGCACCTTTGCCACCCAGCAGGTTCTTCATGTCGGCCCGGCCATCCGCCGTGCCACCACCGAAGCCGTATACCCACTTGGTCATCGCTTCACTCCTTTGCGGTCGCTCGGCGACCGACGCACTCAACCATCCACGCGGGCGAAATCCGCAACCCGTCCCATCGCATCACGGACCTGCGCCAGAATCCGCAAGCGGTTCACCCGCAGATCCGCGTCGTCAGCGTTGACTGTGACCTTCTCGAAGAACGCGTCGATCGGTGACCGCAGGGTCGCTAGGGTGGCCATGGCCCCTGCGAAATCCTCGGCCTTCAACGCGGACTCCAGCACAGGCTCCGCCGCGGCCAGCGCCTCGTACAGCGCCGTCTCCTCGCTCAAAACCAGTCGATGCGCTTCCGGTTCCGCCGAGTGCGACACCCCGTCCTTCTTCTCCTCAGCGCGCAGGATGTTGCTGGCGCGCCGGAATCCGGTCAGCAGGTTCGCCCCGTCCTCGGTGCCGAGGAAGTCGGCCAGCGCATGCACCCGCGCCAGCAAGCGCACCAGATCGTCCTCGTCACCCAGTTCGAACACTGCGGCGATCAGGTCATGCCGTACCCCCTGCTCGCGCAGATGGACCTTGAGGCGGTCCGCGAAGAAGCCCAGCAGTTCCTGCCGGATAAACGGCAGAACCGTGAACTCGGTGTACCAGCCGGCCGGAACCTCGCCGCCGCCAAGTTTGGCCGCGGCGCTCTCTAGACTGGCATCGACGACGTCGCGCGGCAGCCGACCGAACGCCGAGGCGAACAGATCGACCAGCGGCACACGCAGATTGTTTTCGATGATCAGACGGATCACGCCGAGGGCGGCACGGCGCAGCGCAAACGGGTCCTTGGAGCCGGTCGGAGTCTCGCCGATCGCGAAGAATCCGACCAGCGTATCGATCTTGTCGGCCAGCGCGACGGCCACGGACACCGGCGCGGTCGGGCAGCGGTCCGACGGTCCAAGCGGCGAATAGTGCTCGGCAATCGCCTCGCCGACCGACGGATCCTCGCCCGCGTCGAGCGCGTAGTAGCGCCCCATAATGCCCTGCAGTTCCGGGAATTCGCTGACCATGCCAGTGGTCAGGTCCGCCTTGGACAAGGTCGCGGCGCGGCGCACCAGATCGCCGTCGGCGCCGATCCGCTCGCCGATCTCAACCGCCAGCTGGGCGAACCGCTGCACCTTGTCGGCCATGGTCCCCAGCCGATCGTAGAACTTGACCGTTCGAAGAGCCTCGCGTCGGTTCGCCAGCGGGGTCTTCAGGTCCTGGTCCCAGAAGAACTTGGCGTCCGACAGGCGGGCGCGCAGCACCTTCTCGTTGCCAGCGACGATAGTAGCGTCGCGCGTCGGCTCGCTTGCCATGTTGGCGACCACGACGAACCGGTCGGCCAACGCGCCGTCAGCAGTCTCCAGCGCAAAATACTTCTGATGACTGCGCATCGAGGTGACCAGCACTTCCTTGGGCACGCCCATGAACTGTGCATCAATCCGGCCCAGCATCGGCACCGGCCACTCGACCAGACCACAGACCTCCTCCAGCAGGCCCTGGTCTTCCTTGGCTACCAGGCCGGCCTCCTTCGCAAGCGCAGCAATCCCGTCAGCGATGATCCGCTTACGCTCTTCGCGGTCGAGGATCACGAAGGCGTCGCGCAGCTTGGCCCGGTAGTCGGCGAACGACGCGACGGCGAATGGTTCCGGCGCCAGGAATCGGTGGCCTCGGGATTCGCCGGATGCCTTGATGGTGCCAGCCGGTGTCGGGTTCCGGGCTTCCTCCTGGGTGCGGAGCAACTGGAAATCCAGGTCGAGTGTCTTGCCGTCCACCATCGCCAGAATGCCGTGCAGCGGCCGGACCCATCGGAAGTCGTTGCGCCCCCACCGCATCGACTTTGGCCAGGGCATCTCCGAGATCGCCTCGAACAACGGGTACGGCAGATAGCGTTCGAGTGGTGCGCCAGGAATATGGCGGACCGCAAAGTAGAAATCGCCCTTGTCGCTCGAGCGGACCTCAGCCTGCTCGATCGTCTCGATGCCGGCGGCCTTCATGAATCCCTGAAGCGCCTTGTCGGGTGACCCGACCTTGGGGCCTTTGCGCTCTTCGGTCCGGTCTGGCTGGCTCGCAGGCAGGCCGTCGACCACCAGGGCGAGGCGGCGCGGCGTGACATACGCCTCGGCCGTGGCGAACGTGAGCCCACCGGCCTTCAGCTTCGCCGTCACAAGACCTTGAAGTCGTCGGCGGCAC
>ABHC01000039.1 GCA_000171835.1 alpha proteobacterium BAL199
TGCAGGTGGGGCTCTGGAGGCGAGTGCGGGGCATGCAGAACCAACTCTTCGAGGTGGCCTTGGGCATTGCCGAGCCGTGGTACGTCAACGGCGTCGACTTCGACGCGGCCGAGAAGACCCTGACGATCGGTGTCGATTTCGTCGCCGGGACACGGTTTCCGGCGGCCGGCGTGGCAGGCGTGCATCCGGTCCACGACACCCAGATCAAGCGCCTGCGGCATCTGAACTTCTTCCAGCACGAATGCTTCCTGGAGGTCAGAACGCCTCGCGTGAAGCTGCCCGACGGGCGGGTCGTGCAGGTCGAGCCCGAGTGGTTCGGCAAGCTCGCCGGCTTCACCCTGCTGTTCGAGGCGCTGGTGCTGGCCATGGCCCGGCAGATGACCTTTGCCGCCGTGGCCAAGCTGGTCGGCCTGTCCTGGCATCGCGTCCATGCGATCTGTTCGCGCTATGTCGATCTCGCCCTGGCCGAGGCCGATCTGTCGACGGTGACGGCGGTGGCGATCGACGAGACCTCCTGCCGGCGCGGCCACAACTACCTGACCATCGCCGCCGATATGGATGAGCGCAAGGTGGTGTTCGTCACCGAAGGCAAGGACGCCAAAACCATCACCCACTTCGCCGAATACCTGGCCGAGCACAAAGCCATGCCCGAGCAGGTCCGCTCGGTGAGCATCGACATGTCGCCGGCCTTCATCAAGGGCGTGGCCAGGCAGTTGCCCAACGCGCGCATCACCTTCGACAAATTCCACGTCGTCGCCCATGCGTCCGCCGCCGTCGATCAGACCAGGCGCATCGAGCAGCGAACCGATCCGAGCCTCAAGGGGCTGCGCTGGAAGCTGCTCAAAGACCGCGACCGGCTGACTGACGAGGGCCGGGCCGACCTTGACGCGTTGATCGCTCAGGTCGCCACCAAACGCACGCCGCGCGCCTGGCTCTACCGTGAGAATTTGCGCGACATCCTCGAGCGCAAGCAGATCAACGTCGTCTCCGCCATGCTCAAGCAGTGGTGCACCAACGTCCTGCGTTCCAAGGTCGAGCCGATGAAAGACGTCGCCAGGATGATCCGTAGGCACTTCGACGGCATCGTCGCCTGGACCCAGACCCGCCAGACCAACGGCTTCATCGAGGCGCTCAATGGCCTGTTTCAGGCCGCCAAACGCAAGGCCCGCGGCTACACCCGGTTCGCCACCATGCGCACCGTACTCTTCCTCATCGCCGGAAAACTCGACTTCACCCGGATCAACCCGCAGGCCGCATAGCCCACTCGAAATTCAAAAGAGCCTTGAATACGAAGTGGTGCGGGTCATGTCTGCCTCCTGTAACGCTGAAGGCGGGGCGTCGGCCGAACGTTCCCGTCTAACTGATGGAGAAGGTAGACACTTTATTCGTGACGGATAATGAGATAGGATACGATCTCATTGGTGCCTTCAAAGAATTAATTACAAAAAAGCACGGGGGAGACGCACAGGTGGACGTGTTAACCGGGATGACGATCTTCGTGGCAGTGGTCGAGAACAGCAGTCTCGCCGGCGCCGCCCGCCACATGAACCTCTCACCATCGGTAGTCTCCAAGCAGCTTTCAGCGCTCGAAGACCGCCTCGGCGTGCGACTTCTGAACCGCACGACCCGTCGGGTCAGCCTGACCGAGGTCGGCTCGGCGTATTACGAGCGCAGCAAGCGGATCCTGGCCGATGTCGACGAAGCCGAAGCGGCGGTGTCGACCGCCCACAGTTCGCCACGCGGCCTGCTGAAAATCACCGCACCCTCGACCTTTGCGCACCGCCACGTGGCGCCGCACCTGCCCGGCTTCATGGATCGCAATCCAGAGGTCCAGGTGCAGATGCTGGTGGCCGACCGGCTGGTCGACCTGGTCGAGGAAGGCGTCGATCTGGCAATCCGGATCGCTCAGCTCAAAGATTCCTCGCTGATTGCGCGCAAGCTCGCACCGAACCACCGCAAGCTTGTGGCCGCACCGGACTATCTCGCCAAGTGGGGCACACCGGCACGCCCCGAGGAGATCACAGACCACGCGCTGATCAGTCTGCAGCCCGGCAGCCCGATCAACGATTGGCACTTCGTAGTCGACGGCGAGGAAACCGTGATCCGCGCCCGTGGCGCGATCGCCACGAACCACGGCGACTCCATCTTGGCGCTCGCCCTGTCAGGCGCTGGTCTGGCGATGCTCGCCGCCCACGTCGTTGGTGAGCATATCAAGGCCGGCCGCCTGATCTCGGTGCTGGACGAGCATGTGCGCGAAGACGTGCCGATCTACGCGGTGTATCCATCCAACCGGCACCTGTCTCCGAAGGTCAGGGCGTTCGTCGACTATCTGGTGGAGATGTACGGACCGCGGCCCTACTGGCTCGACTACCTGCCGGACAATCGCGCGGCAAGCGCCGCCGCCGACTGAACCGTGCCTTGCTGACCGGCGGCCGATGCGGGCGCCATCACGCGCCTGTGCGGAAGCGTGATTCAGTTGGATGTTTCCCGAAGCGACCTGCTCGGCATTGATTGGGCAACCGGCTGCGGCTTGTGCTGCAGCCGACGCACCATGGGAGCCCAAGATGCCGCACGTCACCGCCGACCACACGGACGTCCCGTTCCTCGGCGCCTTGCTCAAGCGCCTTGAACTAGACGCAGCCACCCTGCGTAACCTCTGCATCGGCGGCGCTGCCGGCCTTGTCACCTGGGAGGTCTTCGCCCGACTGCTGACCCCGCAGATCATCGGTGGCCCACTCCAACCGGCCAGCCTGATCATCAGCCTGTTCGAGAACCTGATTGGCCTGAACCCCGGTCGCCCGGCAGCCGAAGCCCTCCACTACGTCACCGGGGTCGCGCTTTATCCCCTCGCCTATTAGATTCTGACCAGGTTGGCGCGCAGCCTGGGTCCGACCCTGGACGGTATAATCTGGGGCATCGCCACCTGGGTCATTGCGCTTGGCCTGTTCGCCTCGCTGGCCGGCCTGCCCTTCATGCTCGGCTTCATCCCGTTGAGCTGGATGTCGCTGGTCGGGCACATGCTCTACGCCATGGTCGCGGTTTCGGTGTTCTTCGAGTTGCGAAACCTCGGACGGTCCTGACCGCTAACCGGTCAGTTGAGCGTTGAGGGCGGTCAGCACGACCGTCGTGAAGATCCCGAACGCCAACGCGAACAGCAGGTTCGGGCCGATCGCAAGCCCGACCTGCGGGGTCCGGAACATCTGGGCCGCGGCGACCAACGACAGCGAGCTGATCGAGTTCATCGCCCCGATACCCCAGCCAAACAGCATGGCGGCCATCAGCGGCAGGTCGGCGATCGCCAGTCCCGAACCGGCGAACGCCGCCATCATCACGGTGCCCGTGATCATCGGATGCACACCGACGATCGCCAGCATCACCATGGAGCCCGACGTCGCACCGAACGCCGCCCAGGGCGGCAGGTGCGTGGCGATCCAGGGAGCGATCACCTCGCGGATTGGAGGAGCCGTCTCCGCCAATGTGCCGAGAATCATCGCGGCCGACACGATGACCAGATCGTCGCCCATCCGGCCCATGGCGTCGCGGGTCTCGGCCAGCACCGGCGCAATCCGGTGCGGCCGGGTGATGAAATGCAGGATCGCCAGTGCCGGCATCACCACCAGCACCGCGCCCAATGTCGACACCGGCAGCACCTGGCTTGCCACCACCACCAGCACGGCGGACGCCCCCATGGGCAGCGCCACCGGCGCCAGACAGCCGAGGCCGGCCCGTACCCCTTCGATCGACAGCGGACGGGCAAACATCAGCAAAGCGATCGTCAGGCCGCAGGCCGCAAGCGCGCCACCCAGAGTGAACATCTGCCAGACCGGCACGTTTGGCAGGTAGGTGTAGGCAACCGCGAAGCCGACTAGAAACGGCGAATACAGCGCGACTGTGTTCATCCCGCGCAGTGCCGCCAGCGCCCCGGCCCGCCGGTCCTCGTCGGACGCCGTGTCGGGCACCACCGAGCCCATCAGGGCGAACGCGCCGGTGGTCAGGACCGAACCGAACACATGGGCGCCGAACAGCAGCCCGATACCGGCCCAGCGCGCCGGCAATCCGGCGATCCGATGCTGCGCCACCCGTACCGATGGCAGTCCGCGAGCGACGGCACGTGTGAGAGCCAGCGTCGGCAGTAGTCCCGTGAAGATCAGGCTGCGGTCCAGGCCGTGCAGGATCTCAGCGGCATCGGCGCCGAGCACGAGAAGCCCGGTGCTCAACGCCGCGATCAGCGCGAAGACCATGAGCGTCTCGCGCCGGGCGTCCAGGACCGACAACACCACCAGGACGCCAAGCGCCGTCGCCGCCGCACGGTGCAGCCAGCCGGCATCGATCCAGAGCAGGGCAAAGGCAGCGGCCCAGATCGCCAGCAGCACCGGCGGTCGCCACCGCCGGTTCAGAGCGGCGATTGTCATGCTCCCGACCGTCGCGCACTGTCGTGGGCAAAGCAACGACCGATACCGGAGGAGGAGCCGATGGCCGAGCAGAAGACAACCGGACGCCTGCAGGACAAGGTGGCTTTGGTCATGGGAGCGGGTTCATCTGGCCCCGGATGGGGAAACGGCAAGGCGACAGCGGTCAGTTTCGCCCGCGCCGGCGCCAAGGTGGTCTGCGTTGACTTGGTCGCTGCATCCGCCGAGGAGACGGCTGGAATCATCACTGCCGAGGGCGGAGATGCCGTGTCTCGGACCTGCGACGTGACCGATTCGGCCGCGATCAAAGCCGTCGTCGACGACACGGTCGCCCGCTGGGGACGGATCGACATCCTCCAGAACGTCGTCGGCATCGCCAAGATGGGCGGTCCGATCGAACTCGACGAGGCCGAATGGCGGCAGGTGATGGACGTGAACCTGACCAGCGTGTTTCTGGCGTGCAAGCACGTGCTGCCGGTCATGCTGGCGCAGCACAAGGGGGCGATCGTCAACATCTCCTCGGTCGCCGCCATTCGCTGGGTCGGCTACCCCTATGCCTCCTATTACGCCTCCAAAGGCGGCCTGAACCAGTTCACCTGCGGCTTGGCGCTGCAATACGCCGCCCAGGGCATCCGGGCGAACGTGATCATGCCGGGCCTGATGGACACCCCACTGATCCGCACCCAGATCGCCGGCCAGTACGATGACGTCGAAACCATGATCCGCGAGCGTGACGCCAAATCGCCGACCGGCAAGATGGGCGATGCCTGGGATGTTGCCAACGCGGCGGTTTTCCTGGCGTCCGATGAATCGAAGTATATCAACGGTGTCTGCCTGCCGGTCGATGGCGGCCATCACCTCAAGATCGGATAGAATCGACCAAAGTCGGTGCTAGACTGTGTTCACCAAAATTGGACCGAAGGATGCGACGATGCCCGATCAGCAACAACCCGCCGGCCCGCCGTCGGACATCAAGATTGTCGTCGATCCGCACTGCTCCGACATCTTCATCGATGGCGTGATCGGAGCGACGGTTCGGGACGGGATCGTTCGGATGAATCTGGTCAACATCCGCTCAAAGCCGGACGGCCGCGAGCAGGAGCATGCCGTGGTCGGGCGCCTGATCCTGTCAAGGTCGGCCGCGCGCAACCTGCACAATGCCCTTGGTCAGGTCATGAGCAGCCTGTATCGGCGCGAGGATCGGGCAACCGCCGCGCCGGCCGAGCCGGAAGAGACCGAATAGCCTTAGGATGCGCGCGGCAACTGGGTCTCGACCAGCCGCGCCCAGAATGACGCGCCGTGTGGCAAGGCGGCATCGTTGAAGTCGTAGCCGGGGTTGTGGACCATCACGCCGCCGTCTTTGCCCACACCATTTCCGATGTTCACATAGGCACCCGGCCGCGCGTTCAGCATGAACGCGAAGTCCTCCGACCCCATGACCGGGGCCGGATTGGTGTCGACGTTCTCCTCGCCGAACAGTTCCTTCGCGACGCCGGCACACAGTTCCACATGCTCGGCGTCGTTTGACAGCGGCGGATAGCGGCGCTCGTAGCGAACGTCGACCGATGCGTCGAAAGCGGCAGCCACGTTGTCGCACAGCCGCCGCATCGTCGCCTCGGTGCGATCCTGCACCTCGGTCCGGAACGCCCGAACCGTCCCGCGCAGCACCACCGTTTCCGGGATGACGTTCCAAGTGTCGCCGCCGTGCACCTGGGTGATCGACACCACCACGCTGTCCAGCGGATCGATGCTGCGGCTTGCGATGGTCTGCAGCGCCTGCACGATGTGAGCCTGCACCACGACCGGGTCGATGGTGGTGTGCGGTCGCGCGGCGTGGCCGCCATACCCGTGGATGATGATCTCGAAGACGTCGAAGCCGGCCATCGCGGCTCCGGATCGCATGCACATCTTGCCCAGGGCAAGGCCCGGGCGGTTGTGCATGCCGTAGACCGCGTCGACCGGGAAGCGCTCGAACAGCCCTTCCTCGACCATCACTCGGCCACCGCCCTCATTCTCCTCCGCCGGCTGGAAGATCAGCACCACGGTGCCGTCGAAATTCCGGGTCTCAGTCAGATACTTGGCGGCGCCCAGCAGCATGGTGGTGTGGCCGTCATGGCCGCAGGCGTGCATTTTTCCCGGCAGCGTCGAGGCCCACGGCTTGCCGGTTGTCTCGGTAATGTCGAGAGCATCGAAATCGGCGCGCAGGCCGATGGTCCTCGACGAGGTGCCCTGCCCCTTGATGGTCGCCACGATCCCGGTCTTGGCAATGCCGCGCTCAACCCGGTCAACACCGATCTCAGCGAGACGCTTGGCGATGAAATCCGACGTCCAGACCTCCTCGAACGCGGTCTCCGGATGGCTGTGCATCTCGCGCCGCCACCGGGTCAGTTCCTCGTGAAACTCAGCAATACGGTTGATGACGGGCATCGCGGGGGAACTCCGGGAACTGATTGTCAGGTGGGCAAGTCGACTGGTGGGAGGCGAAGCTTAAGCGCAGCCGCGGTCGCCCGGCAACGTTCGAGTTCAGCAAGCGATCTGCGGCTGTCACGTCGTCCCGTAGACCGCATCGCGCACCGCCTCGCGGATCGGACCGTTCATGCCGGACACCGCGGTGTTGGTCATGGTGACGACGGTCAGTCTGGCCACCGGATCGACGAACCAGTTGTGGCCATACACGCCGCCCCAGCGCCAAGTTCCAATGGCCTGCGGCGTGATCGCGGCTACTGGGTCGACCAGCACCGCGACGCCGAGCCCGAAGCCCCAGCCGGCCCCGATGCCCTGATGCGCCATGTCGCCGACGTGGTTAGTGGTCAGCGCGGCGACACTCTCGGTGCTCAGGACCGCTCCGCCGCCAGCCCGCAACGTCTCCAAAAGTGTCAACGCCTCGGAAGCCGTTCCAACCATCCCGGCCCCGCCCGACGGATAGGCAGTGCGATCCGCAGCGCGCGAGGGCGCGAACCGGATCGCACCGTCACCGAACGGCAACGCGTGCGGATCCGACATCCGAACCGGCCCGCCCGGCGTGTCGGCGTACGGCACGGCAAGGTCATCGACCGATTCCGCAATGAACGTGGATTGACGCAGACCAAGCGGGTCGGTGACGGTCTGGCGGATCACCTCCGACAATCTCTGCCCCGTCGCTTGTTCCAGCACGCGGCCCAGCACGTCGGTGGCCAGCGAGTACAGCCAGGCCGAGCCCGGCTGGAACATCAGCGAGACCGATGCCAGTCGCCGCAAATTCTCGTCGAGATCGATGCCCGCCTGGTCGATCCCATCCGAGACACCGGCCGCGTGATATGCGCCACCCGGCCCCTGGAAAAAGCCGTAACCAAGACCGGAAGTATGAGTAAGCAGGTGGCGGACGGTGATCGCCGCATCCGATCCGTCAGCCAGCCGTGGACGGAATGCCGGGAGCCACCGGTCGATCGGCGCGTCGAGATCCAGCGTGCCACGCTCAACCAACGCCAGGGCAGCGACGGTGACGAACGGCTTGGTCACCGACGCCAGCCGCATCGGCGTATCGACGGTCATCGGCCGACCGTTCTCCCGATCGGCCTGTCCGATGGCCCTGCAATAAACCAGCGAGCCATTGCGCGCGATCAAGGTCACGGCACCGACGATCGAGCCGCCGCCGACAAACCGCTCCAGCACCGCATCCACGCGGGCGGCAAGCGCATTGTCGGGCAGTTCGGGGATCGCGATTGCAGATCCGGCAATGGTCGGCTCGCGCATCATGGACTCCTGGGTCGAGAACAGCGGACTGCTGAACGGTGGTCACTGCGTAGTGATGCCTCGGGAACCAATGCCACAGGCTGGCACTGTCGTTCCAGACGTCTACTGCAATCGGGTGTTCCGATGCGGCGGCGCGGTGGGCTAGGCTGATGCGCGACGTTCGTCGCCCGCCCCATCGGAAGGACAACTGACGTGACCGCCAAGACCGTACACATCGGCTGCGGAGCCGGATTCGCCGGCGACCGCTGGGACGCTGCCGTTCCGGTGGTGGCCACCCTCGCCAGCCGCTCCGGGCCTCGCTACCTAATGTACGAGACTCTCGCCGAACGGACCCTGGCGCTGGCGCAGCAGGCCAAGATCGAGAATCCGGCGGTTGGCTATTCGCCCTATCTGGAGCGGATCCTGCGCCCGGTCCTGAAGACGGTGAAGTCCCACGGAATTCGCGTCGTGTCGAACTTTGGAGCGGCCAATCCGCTGGGCGGCGCCCTCAAGATCCTGGAGATGGCCGGAGAAGAAGGCATCTCCGACCTGAAGGTCGCCGTGGTCGAAGGTGACGACCTGACGACCGTGATGACCGAAGCCGACATCCGTAGCCACGCCCCGGTTGAGGGCATTGCCATGCCGGAGGGCCGGCTGGTTGCCGCCAACGTCTATCTGGGCGCCCAGGCGATAGCGGATGCCCTGGCCCTTGGCGCCGACATCGTGGTGGTCGGACGCTGCGCCGACCCGGCGCTGGCCCTTGGCCCGCTGCTCCACGAGTTCGGATGGTCGTTCGACGAACTCGACCGTATCGCGGCCGGCACCATGGCTGGCCACCTGCTGGAGTGCGGCGCCCAGGTTACCGGCGGCTACTTCGCTGACCCGGGCTACAAGGACGTGCCGGATTTCGGCCATGTCGGATTCCCAATCGCCGAGATCGACGCCGACGGCACCGTGGTGATCGGCAAGGCCGAGGACACCGGCGGATTGGTCAGTTCCCGGACGGTCAAGGAGCAGTTGCTGTACGAAATGCACGACCCGTCGGCGTACCTGACGCCGGACGTCACCCTGGATATCTCCGGCGTACGGGTCGAGGAGATCGGCCCCGACCGAGTCCGCATCACCGGCGCCCGCGGCAAGTCCAAGCCGCCGACGCTCAAGGCGACGATCAGTTTTGAAGGGGGATGGCTCGGCGAGGGCGAGATTACCTACGCCGGACCGAACGCCCGGCGCCGGGCTGAACTGGCGATCGAGGTGCTGAAGACCCGAGTGCGCGATCTCGGCACCAACTGGCCGCTGCGGTTCGACCTGATCGGCACGGTCGCCACCTTCGACGGTGACGACGGCGATCTGCGGAGGGGTCGGGACTGGCCGGATGACGGCGAGTACCGCGTGCGGATGGCAACGCACGGCGGCGACAAGAAGATGGCGCAATGGATCGCCGACGAGGTCCTGGCCCTATACTGTTCCGGCCCGGCCGGTGGAGCCGGTGTGCGGCACCGTATCGCCCCGCAAGTCACCACCGCCTCGATCCTGGTTGATCGGAGTCGGGTCAAAGCCAGCGCCCGTTTGGTCGAAGGGACCGCATCATGAGCACGTCGGACCGCATCATCCGGGTCCCACTGCACGAGGTCGCGCACGGCCGCACCGGCGACAAGGGCAACCGCGTGAACATCAGCGTTATCCCTTACCAGGACGAGGCCTGGCCGCTGTTGCTCGAGCAACTGACGCCGGAGCGGGTAAAGGCTTGGTTCGCCGCCAAGGGCGCTGGGACGGTTGTGCGCTACGAACTCGCCAACCTGCCGGCGATGAACTTTGTCATCGACGACGTCCTGCAGGGTGGGGTGAACGGTGCCCTGAACCTTGACGGACACGGCAAGTCCCTCGCCTTCCACCTGCTGTCGATCCCGGTCGACGTGCCGGAGCGGCTGGCCCTGCACCCGGAAAAGGCCCAGCGCCGGTGACGTCGCTCGCCGACCGCCTCAACGCCAACACCGTCGCCCGTCGCAAGGTACTCGCCCCGGAGGACTGGCAGACCATCGACGGTTCGATCCAGGCGCTGAAAGCCACGGGTATTCAGAGCCGGGTACTGTCGGTCGGCGACCGTGCGCCTGATTTCGTCCTGCCCGACGTGTCCGGCAACCCGATCAGCTCGGCCAACCTGCGCGCCAAAGGGCCGCTGGTAGTGAAATTCTACCGGGGAGCCTGGTGTTCATATTGCAATGTCGAGGTCCAGGCGTTGATGGAGGTGCTCGGCGAGATCCGCGCGTTGGGCGGGGACATGGTGGCGATCTCGCCAGAACAACCGGACGGCGCCGTCGCTATGACGGAGAAGCACACGCTGGACTTTCCGGTGCTTTCGGATGCCGGCAACGCGGTTGCCCGGCAGTATGGGCTGGTCTGGCAGTTGCCCGATCGGGTACGCGACTTTTACGGTCGCATCGGCCTGGATCTGCAGCGCGCGAACGGCGATTCCAGCTGGGAACTGCCGATTCCAGGCAACTTCGTGATCGGGGCCGATGGTGTCCTGGTCGATGTGTTCGCCGACCCCGACTACCGCATCCGTCAGGAGCCGGCCGATGTGGTCGCAGCGATAAGGCGCGCGGTCGGAGCGTAATCCGCCCGGTCCGCCGTGGCTGACGAATCGGCACACGCTATTGCATCCATGAGGTCGATTACGTTTCCTCGGAAACCGATTTGGGGATCGGCATCAGCCGGCGGCGTACCTCACGCTCGTTGCTGGTGAGTTGGTCGATCTCGCTGGTCGTCAAGGCGAGAGAGCACGACGTCAACTCTTCGCTCCATCCCGGGACCGTCGTTTCGATTGCCGCCTGAACCGCTCGCTTGTGGGTCGCGTCGCTCAACGCCGCTTCGTAATCCCCCTCCACGTCCTTCGACCTCAAGGCGAGATAGCCCGCGTGATCGGGTAGCATCTGGGCCAGCGTCGGAATGACAATGTCGACATAGTTGCGATCGGCCTCGATTCGGGTCGTCGAGCGAACTCCGACGAAACTCCATCCAAGCGCGCCGCCGAACCGGTAACTGCCCAATTGGCAGACTTCATAGACGTACTGGGCCGGGTAGTTGGCCGCGAGTTCGTCGATCATCCGCAACGCCTTGGCCGGGTTGCGATAGGAATCGCGCAAGGCCCGGAACGTCGCCTCCACCCGGCCTTTGTGTCGGATGAAAAACGCGTAGTCGACCTTGAGGCCGTTCAGATGCCGATCGGCGAGGCGCGCCTCATCACGCGCCTTCTCCAGCGCCTTATAGGCAGCGTTCAACAGCTTCACATACGATCGGAAGGTGGTGATCCGATCACCGGACTTCTTCGCGTCTTCGTGGAGGTTGGAGAGGGTAACCGGCAGGTGATCCGACATGCGAGGCAGTGGTCCAGAATGATCAGGCAGGACATGATAGCAAAACCAGCTCACCGGGGGCTGGAAAACCGAGCGGCATCCGTGCGACGCTCGGCACCTCATCATAACACCCCGAACAGGCCCCATGCTGCGTTTCGAAGACGACCGATTGCTGACCGGCCACGGCCGATACGTTGACGACCGGACCCCGGACGGCACGCTGACCATGATGCTGTTCCGGGCACCGGTGGCCAATGGCGTGATCACCCACCTCGACGTCGACGCGGCGCGCTCGATGCCGGGTGTCCAACTCGTCCTGACGGCCGCCGATCTCGGCGCCCTGGGCGTTGGCCCGATGACCTGCCGCTCGGTAATGGCGAACAGCGACGGCTCGCCGATGGTGCAGCCGGAACGTCCGGTGCTGGCCCAAGGCTCGGTCAAGTACGTCGGCCAGCCGGTGGTGGCGGTCATCGCGGACAATGAAGCGGCTGCCCTGGACGCGATCGAGGCGATCGAGGCCGATTTCGACGAGCAGCCGGTCATCCTCGACCTGGAAGCCGCCGTTACCGATGGATCCGACGCGCTGTGGCCGGAGGCCCCCGGCAATGTCGGCATCGACTGGGAGAAGGGCAACCCGGCCGACACGTCCAGCGCGATCGCCAAGGCGGCGCATGTAATCGAACTGACCGTCCGGCACCCGCGAATCGCCATTGTGCCGGTCGAGACCCGGGGCTGCATCGGATCCTTCGATGCCGAGGGCGGTCGCTACACCCTGTGGACCCCCAGCCAGGGCGTGGTGTCGTTGCGCGGCGCCATGGCCGACTATCTTGGCGTGGCTCATGACCGGGTCCGTGTGATCACCGAGGACGTCGGCGGCAGCTTCGCGGTGAAGATCTGGCCGTATCCCGAGCAGGTGCTGGTCCTGGCCGCCGCCAAGGCCGCGGGAAAGCCGGTGAAATGGATCTCCAGCCGGACCGAGGGCATGGTATCCGACGCGATGGGGCGTGGCCGGATCGACCGGGCAACGCTGGCGCTGGATGCCGATCTGCGCTTCACCGCCTTCCGGATCGATGCGCTGGCCGATGTCGGCGCCTACTGGAACGCGGTCAACGCCACCATCGTGACGTCAGGCGCGGTCCGGGTATTCGGCCATTGCTACAAGATACCCGGCCTGCACTACCGGGTGCGCGGGGTCTTCACCAACGCGGTGCCGACCGACGCCTACCGAGGTGCCGGAAAGCCTGAAACGGTATCGACGCTGGAGCGGCTGATCGACGTGGCCGCCGACCGGCTCGGCATCGACCGGGTCGAGTTGCGGCGGCGCAACCTCGTGCAGCGGTCCGACCTGCCCTACGGCACGGCGATGGGCGAGACCTACGACGGCGGCGACTTCCCGGCGGTGCTCGACCGGATACTCGGCGACGCCGACTGGACCGGTTTCGCGCGGCGGCGGGCGGAGAGCGAGGCCAGGGGCATGCGCCGCGGCCTCGGTCTCGGCCTGCATCTGCACGCCACCGGCGGCTCAATCGCCGAGCGCAGCGAGGTCCGCGCGCTGCCCGACGGCACCGTGCTGGTCCGTACCGGCACCCAGGATTCCGGCCAGGGCCACCGCACGGCTCTGGCGATCATCGCCGCCGAAACCCTGGAGGTTCCGGTCGAGCGCATCCGGGTTGAACAGGGCGACAGCGACTTCCTGGAAAAGGGCGGCGGCACCGGCGGATCGAACCTGCTGTCGATCGCCGGGAACACCGTGCACCGCACGGCCCTGCAGATGCTCGACCAGGCCAAGCAGGTGGCAGCCCACCTGCTGGAAGCCGCCGTGCCGGACATCGAGTACGGGTTCGGCGAGTTCCGCATCGCCGGCACTGACCGGACCATCGCGCTCGGCGACGTAGCGGCCGGCTGGGACCGCATCCCGGCCGACCAGCGCGACGGCGAGCTCGGCTCCGGCTGCGTCGCCCAACTCGACTTCGAGGGGCTGCACACCACGTTTCCGAACGGCGCCTATGCGGTTGAGGTCGAGGTCGACCCGGACACCGGCAAGGTGCGCGTCGACCGCTTCACCGGCGTCGACGACCTGGGGCGGATCATCAACGAGCCGACCGCACTCGGCCAGTTGCACGGCGGCATCGCCCAGGAAATCGGCGAGGCTCTGCTGGAATCGGTCCACTACGACCCGGAGAGCGGCCAACTGCTGTCCGGTTCGCTGATGGACTATTGCCTGCCGCGGGCCGACGACATTCCGTTCATGAAGCTCGGCTGGGCGCCGACCGCCAGCCCGAACGCGCTGATCGGGGCCAAGGGTGTCGGCGAGGTCTCGTCGATCGGCGCGCCCGGTCCGGTGATGAACGCCGTACTGGACGCCCTGCGCCCGCTCGGCATCGAGCACCTCGACACCCCGCTCACCCCGGAGACCGTCTGGCGGGCGATCTCCGAAGCGAACGGCTGACAATTCAGTAGACAGCAGACCGGTCAGCGACCCTTGTAGACTGGCTTGCGCTTCTCGTTGAACGACCGGATGCCTTCCAGGCGATCCTCGGTGCCGACCGTGCGGTTGTAGGCTTCGATTTCGAAATCGTAGCCGTTCTTCTGGTCCATCTGCATCGAGGCGTTCAGCGATTTCTTGGCTTGCCGGATCGAGATCGGGGCGTTGCCGGCGATCGTCCGGGCGGTGTCCAGCGCCTCATCCATCAGCGCGCCATCGGCGCAGATCCGGTTGATTGCACCCCAGGCCAGCGCCTCGTCCGCCGTGAACGGCCGGCCGGTCAGTACGATCTCCTTGGCCCGACGCAGTCCGACGGCACGCGGCAGGGTCTGGGTGCCGGCCGCACCCGGCATGATCCCCAGGGTCACCTCGGTCAGCGCGAACCGGGAGCCCGGTGCCGAGTAGGCGAAATCGCAGCCGAGCATGATCTCCAGCCCGCCGGCGAACGCAGCCCCGTTGACCGCCGCCAGGATCGGCACCGGGCAGTCCATCTGCGCCTTCACCATCTGCTCGAACAACGCGTGCTGACGGCGCCAGTCCTCGTCGGTCATGCCGTTGCGTTCCTTGAGGTCGCCGCCGGCGCAGAACGCCTTGTCACCGCGCCCCGTCAGGACCACGCAACGGATCACGCCGGGATCGCGATACAGTTCGACCCACAGATCCCGCAGATCGAAGCCCATCTGGGTGTTCAGCGCGTTGCGAACCTCGGGGCGATCCAGGGTGACGACCAGGACATGCTCGTCCACGGTCTCCAGGGTCAGGGTCTCGAACTCACGGGTCTGCACGTCAGGTCTCCTCTTGCTCGATACAGCGGACGCCGTGGCGCAGCGCCATCTCAGCCTCCTGAACCATGCGGCGCACCAGATCGCCGGCCAGTGGAACGTCGCGGATCAGGTCAGTCGCCTCGCCGACTACCACCGGCGCTTCGTCAAGATCGCCGGTCTCGACCGCTCGGCCGAATCCGGCAAGCACCTCGTCCAGGGTTTCCAACATTGCCTCTTCACGACCATGCCAGCGCTCGGTGAAGCGATTGCGCAGGGTCCGCAGGCGGAACGCCGACGGCCATGCGTAGCCGCGCGCCCGGTCGTACACGCTGGACTGGATCGTCTGGTCGCCGGAGGCTTCGACGGCACGCTGCTTGGCTTCCGGCCGGGCCTGGGCTTCCGACGTCGCGTAGAAACGCGAGCCGACCAGCACGCCGCTGGCTCCCATGGAAAGAGCGGCAGCGAGTCCGCGACCGTCTCCGACTCCACCGGCCGCCACCACGGGGACGGCGGGCACCGCGTCGACAACCGCTGGCACCAGTGCGAACGTTCCGCGACTCGCACCATGTCCGCCGGCGTCGGCGCCCTGGGCCACGATGATCTGGGCACCAGCGTCCGCGGCGCGCTTCGCGTCGGCCACGGTCTGGACTTGACAGATCGCCAAGACCCCGGCGTCGCGGATCCGCCCCAGATACGGCGCCGGATCGCCGAACGACAGCATCATCGCCGCCGGGCGCCGCGCCAGGGCCGCCTCCAGCACGGCAGGCTGTTCAGCCAGCCGCCAGGTGATGAAACCAATCCCGGCGCGAGCGTTGCCCAGGGCCGCCCATTCGCGCTCGATCCAGTCGGGGTCGATGTAGCCGCCGCCGACCAGGCCGAGCCCGCCGGCCTGCGACACCGCGCCGGCCAGTGCCCCTCCGGCAACGCCCGCCATCGGGGCGCTGAGGATCGGGTGCTCGATTCCGAGGAGTTCGGTGAGAGGGGTGCGCAGGGTCATCGGGGGTCCGTCAGGGTCGACCTGCCGGAAACCTAGCACGCTCAGGCATCCGGCATAGTGGGGTGGGTCCTACTCGTCGAAAAGCCGCTCCACAAGGTCGTCCACGGCCAAGTCGATGGCTCGCTTGCGGTCTGTGTCATCGGGAGCATCCGCCAGCCACAGCGCGGCCTCGTTGCAGGCGCCCGACAGCAGCGTGGTCAAGGCGTCGGCATCACGGCCGGACTCTCCTGCCAGCGTCTCGCCGACCCCTTCCCGCAGCAGGCGGGCGCTGTAGGCCCCGTCGATCTCCCGCCAGCGCCGCCAACCCAGCACTGCCGGGCCGTCGACCAGATAGATCGTGCGTGCGTCCGCGCTGAGGCAAGCGTCCAGATAGGCCCGCATGCCGTCGGCCAGTGCCTGACGTGGCGACGTCGATCGGCTGGCAGCATCGGCGACCGCGTCATGCACCTCCGCCGCAACGGCCTCAACCACCGCTGCCAGCAACGCCGCCTTGTCTGGGAAATGATAGTACAGCGCGCCGCGGGTCACGCCGGCGCGCCGAACCACCGCCTCGGTGGCGGCGGCTGCGAATCCATGCTCGACAAACTCCTCCCGGGCGGCTGCCAGCAGGGCCTCTCGGGTCGCGGCCCGTCGATCGGCCTGGGTGCGTTTTTCTTGCATACCTACAGCCTGTATGTTTTATATACCGACAGTATGTTTGTAACATAATTCATTGCCAGAGAGGAGCGTGCGATGCGCCTGACCGACCTGTACCCGATCGTGATGACCGACCAGTTGGCCGAGTGCCGCCGTTTCTGGGTTGAGCAGATCGGCTTCTCCGTGGTGTTCGAGGCGTCGTGGATCGTCGTCCTGGCATCGGACGGCGAACGGCGAATGATCGCGTTCATGACACCCGATCACCCCTCCACCCCGCCCGGCCGCGAGCGGTTCGACGCGACCGGCCTGCTGCTGACCCTGGAGGTGGAGGACGTCGACGCCGAGCACGCCCGGTTGTCGGCGGCCGGTGTTGCAATCGAGCACGGCCCGGTCGACGAAGCCTGGGGCCAGCGCCGGTTCCTGGCGCGCGACCCGGCCGGGGTCTGGGTCGACGTGGTCACGCAGATCGCCCCGGCCGAAGGCTTCTGGGAACGCTACGCCGCCGCCTGATCCCTAACCTTCGCCGCCGAACACCGCCTCGGTGTCCGCCCCCAGAACCGGGGGGCCGGAACGCTGGGGTGGCCGAGCGCCGTCAAACGCCAACGGCAGGCCGACCAGTTCCCAGCCGTCCGGCGTGGTCTCCAGAATGCCGAGCGCCTGGGTCTGCGGGTGGGCGACCACTTCGCTGACACTCTGCAGCGGTGCCGAGGGCACGCCGGCGGCATCCAGCAACCCCTGCCAGTGCGCGCGCGGCTGGGTTCGGGTGACCGCCTCGATCAGCCCGACGATGGTGTCCAGGTTCTCCCAGCGCCGAGCGTTGTCGACGAATCGAGGATCGGTCGGCCATTCCGGATGGCCGAGCACGCCCGAGACCTTGGCGAACAGGCGGTCGCTGGGTGCCGCGATGATCAGGTGGCCATCGGCGCAGGCGAACGCCTGATAGACCGACATGCCGGGCGACCGGGTGCCGGGTCGCCGCGGATCGCGGCCGGACGCGACGAAGCCGGACACGTGATAGGTCATCCAGCCGAGCGCGGTCTCGTACAGGGAGACGTCGATCCGACCGCCCTGCCCGGTCGCGTCCCGGCGGCGCAGCGCCGACAGCACGCCGATCACCGCCCACATGCCGGTGCCCATGTCGATCAGCGAGGTGCCGACCCGCACGGGGTCATTGCCCTCGTGGCCGGTGACGCTCATCAGGCCGCCGAACGCCTGCATCAGCGGGTCGTAGCCGGGCTTGTCGGCCAGCGGGCCGGTGCGTCCGAACGCGCCGCTGTCGCAGTAGATCAGCCGCGGGTTGGCCGCCATCATCGCCTCGGCGCCGATCCCGTAGCGCTCCGCCAGCCCCGGCCGCAGGTTCTGCACCACCACGTCGGACCGGCCGATCAGCGTCGCCAGCCGAGCCCGCTGGTCGGCGTCCTTGTAGTCAACGGTGACCGAGCGCTTGCCGGCGTTCAGCGCGGTGAAGATCGCCCCGAATCCCGGACGGCGTTCCGGCGGAATCCAGGCACGGGCGTCGTCGCCGCCGTCCGGCCGCTCCACCTTGACCACTTCGGCGCCGAGCGACGCCAGAACCCAGCAGGCATAGGGCACAGCGACGCTGCCGCCGAGTTCGACGACCCGGATGCCCTGCAACGGCAATTCCTCGGTCATTCCGCGGCAACCGTGTTGCGCAACGTGCCGACACCGCCGATCTCGATCTCGATCACGTCCCCGGCCTTCATCCAGACCGGCGGAGTGCGCCGCGATCCGACGCCGCCCGGCGTTCCGGTGGCGATGACGTCGCCCGGCACCAACTCGGTGAAGGTCGATGCATAGGCGATCAGTGCCGGGATCGAGAACAGCATGTCGGCCACCGTCGCATGCTGCATGACCGCGCCGTTCAGGCGCGCTTCCACAACCACAGCATCGAGATCCTGGATCTCGTCGGGAGTCGACATCCAGGGACCGAAGCCGCCGGTGCCGACGAAGTTCTTGCCGGGCGTGAACTGGGTGGTGTGGCGCTGCCAGTCCCGCACGCTACCGTCGTTGTACGGGGCGTAACCGGCGACATGCTCGAAGGCGCGCTCGGTCGGAATGTGCCGTCCGGCCTTGCCGATCACGACGGCCAGTTCGGCCTCATAGTCCAGCTTGTCAGACACCGCCGGCTTGATCATCGGCTGGCCGTGGGCGATCTGCGAGTTGGCGAATCGCGTGAAGAAGGTCGGGTACTGCTGCTCCGGGTGACCGCCTTCCTGGCGGTGGTCGTCATAGTTCAGCCCGACGCACAGGATCTTGTCCGGGTCGGTAATCACCGGCAGCAACGTGGTGCCGCTCAGCGGCCGGTCGGCCGTGCGGCCCGCCAGCGAGCGGTGAACCTCCTCCAGACCGCCGGCGGCAAGCGCCGCCTTGACGGTCGGGAAAACCCCGGTCGCGTCGATAAGCCCAGTGCCGTCGGCCGTGACCAGGCCCCAGGCCGGATGGCCGTCCACGAGATAGCTCGCGACCCGCATAACCCTTCCTCCGATTAAGATCGTTCGTGGCCGGAGAACCCGGCGCCGGTAGCCTCGCGCCCGATTCACGTGGCGTCAACCGATCGACAGCCGTCATCAGCTTGGGCGTGTTCACGCCGTGACCCGTCGCACCAGAGCCCGCGAGTCGTTAGTATGGCTGTGACACCCGCGACGGCGTGATGGGCATGCCCGAATACGAGCCAGGAAAACGAGGCGGCGCCGGCGCCAACCGGCAACGTCCTGAGATCGAACGGCGCGTCGATCAGGTCCGCGCCTCGATGCAGATCTCCGTGATCGAACTGCAATACAGCGGACTCCGTGACCTCGCCGCGGCGTGGCAACAGGCCTGCCACGACGAAGGTCAATCGCCGCCAAGTCGAGCACGGTTCCATCCGACCGATGTGGCCGCGGCGCTCGGCCGGATCACGATCTTGGAGCGCGTGCCGTCTGAGCTCGGGTCCGGACACACATGGCGCTACCGGTTGGTTGGCACCGAGATCACCATGGCTCTCCAGGCGGAGATCACCGGAAAACCGCTGGAGCATCTCCACGCCACATTGGCCGATATGCTGCGCCGCCAGTTCGATCAGGCTGCATCGGAAGGCCAACCGCTGGCCTTCACCTTGCAGGCGACTGTCGATCATCGACCCTACGGCTACGAAAAGATCGTCCTGCCGGTCCGCAGCAGGCCGGACGCGACCACCGACCAGATCGTGGTCGCAAGCTACCCGACCGAGACCGCATAGTCGCCGGAGATGGAACCGTCGCATCAAGCCCGCCGAGGTATCGACAAAGCGGAATCGGTCCGCTATAAGGCCGCCTCTCTTGCGGATACCGGTCAATTGCGACGGTGTCCCGGCTTAGATGGGCGCATAGCTCAGTTGGTAGAGCAGCTGACTCTTAATCAGCGGGTCGTAGGTTCGAGTCCTACTGCGCCCACCATCTAAGTCAACGGGTTAGCGGACAGATCGCCAAACCCCGCCTTGCTCCAGCAAGCCAATGGCAATCCACATCGCGGCAGCAGGAACCTGATCCGCACCGCAAACGCATCAGATTAAGCTTCATATTATTACGATATCGGAATGAGTGACTTTCTACCCTCAATTAGATAAGTCCGCTGGTACTGCACTATTTGGCGGAAGAACGGGCCAAAATGCGGCCATTGTTCGAGAAAATGACGTCGATGGGCACGAGACAGGCCCTCGTGGCTCAACACCGATGGTACATCTACGGCCGAACTGGCACGTCGCACCTACATCTCCGAAACCGATGATGCAGACATGCAACACCGATGCACACCTCGGGAGCCTTTCTGAGTCGCAAGTCGCGCCTCAAAGGCCCTGTCGATACAGCAGCGTTTGCCAATCTGAATGGTACATTTTCGCATCGCGAGCATCCGATCGCCTCCGGTCGGGCGATCAGAGAAAGGTTTTGAGCTCCGCCAAAATCGGCCGCCTCTTTGATGTAGATGAATTAGACCGTGCGTTCAGAGTTGATGATCAGAGCCCCAGAAACCAAACCGCTTTGCAGGAGTGCTTTCCGTGATGTTCCCTGGCTTGGAATGTCTGAGCTACTCCCCGGAAGTTGGACAGATCTGGGAGTGATTCAAGCTACGGATCGGCCCTGCTGATCGGGTTGCTCCAGGGTTCGGTGTTGCCAGTAGACGGCGTTGGGTGTTCGCCCTGCAAGGGCTGTGTGAGGACGACGCCGGTTGTAGAAGTCGATCCATTCGTCGAGGCCTCGGCGGGCGTCGCCGCCGCCGTTCCAGGCATGCAGGTAGACGCATTCGTACTTGAGGGATCGCCAGAACCGCTCGACGAAGATGTTGTCGAGGAACCGACCCTTGCCATCCATGGAGATCTGGATCCCAGCCTGACGTAGGCAACCGGTCCAGGACCAGGACGTGAACTGGCTACCCTGGTCGGTGTTCATGATCTGGGGCGGGCCGTACCGGCCGATTGTCTCGGTGAGCGCGTCGACACATAGTTCGGTGTCGAGCGGGTTGGACAATCGCCACGCCAGGACCTTGCGGGTTGCCCAGCCCACGATGGCAGCCAGATAGAGGGACCCGCGCTGCATCGGCGCATAGGTCACGTCGGCGCTCCCGCTGCCCGGCAGGCGATGCTCGCATCGCCGAGAGGGGGACGTGGTTGGCCCGCACGATCTTCAGGCCGCGCAGCAGATACGGCCAGACCCTGTGCTCCTTGGCACGGACACTGGTCTTCGGACCCTGGTAGATCGGCATGAGCCCCATCAGCCGCATCAGGCGGCGGACCCGCTTTTCATTGACCGGATGGCCTTCGGCCCGCAGATGCCAAGTCATCTGGCGAACGCCGTAGAATGGCGTCTCCGGGAACTGCTTGTCGATCCGGCGCATCAGCGCCAGGTTCAGCGGCGTCTCGCCCTTCGGCGTGTAGTAGAAGGTCGAGTGTGGGATCGACAGCAGGTGACACTGCTCGCTCACACTCAGCCGGGGATGGGCGCGATCGATCATCCGTCGCCTCACTTCCCGGTCCAGGGCTTGAGCTTTCGAGACAAAAAATCGTTGGCGACCGCCAACTCGCCGATCTTCGCCTGCAGTTCCTTCACGGTCTCTTCTTCGATCTCAGAGTCCGCCCGAGAATCGTGATGGCTGTATTATGCTCGCGCGATGCGTCGCGTGAGTAGTTTGACGTGGGCGATGTAGAGCCAAGTGACGGCGGTTTCGAGAGCAGCCTCGAAGTCCTTGGCAAGGCGGCGGTTTCGGTCGAGCCATGCGAAGGTTCGCTCGACCACCCAGCGTCGCGGCAGCAGCACGAAGCCGTTGGCCTGATCGGATCGCTTGACGATCTGGAGCGACCAGTCGCCGAGGGTGGTGGCGAGCGCGCCGGCGAGTTTGTCACCGGCGTAGCCACCGTCGGCGAAGACGTGGCGCAGCCAGGGGTAGAGGTGTCGGATCGATGCCAGCAGGTCGGGGGCGCCGTCGCGGTCCTGGATGTCGGCGGGATGCACCTGCGCACCGACCAGCAGCCCGCTGGTGTCGACCACGATGTGGCGCTTGCGGCCCTTCACCCGTTTGCCGGCGTCGTAGCCGCGCGGACCACCGGCCTCGGTGGTCTTGACCGACTGGCTGTCGATCACTCCAGCGCTCGGGCTGGCCTCGCGACCAGCCGCCTCGCGCGCCTGCATCACCAGGCCATGGTTGATCCGCTGCCAGGTTCCGTCGTCGCGCCAAGCGTAGAAATAGCCCTGAACCGTCGACGTCGGCGGGAACTCCCGCGGCAGCAGGTTCCAGGTGCAGCCCGACGAGACCACATAGAAGATCGCATCCACCACCGCCCGCAGGTCGACCTCGCGGAGCCGCTCCAACCGCCGTCGCGCCGGCAGGAACGGCTCGATTACCGCCCATTCCACATCCGTCGTGCCGCTTGAATAGCGGCAACCTTCCTGGCGATATTGCCGGCGAGTGATTTCAGTCCACATCTTGTGACCTCGGTTCTGCCTCGCAACCAGATCGAATCACAAGCCGCTGAAATCACTCAACTCATTTTCGGACGGACACTCAGGCGCCTACAACCGTCCGCCGCGCGCGAAGATGTCCGAGACACCGTCCAGCAGGGCCCGTTTCTACTGGGGGATCATCTTCGGATGGACGCCGAACCGGCTCGCCAACTCCGCGATCGTCTGCTCAACCATCATCGCATTATGGGTATGAATGAGTCTCGACGCTACGCTATATACTCCGACATCCTGGCGAATTTTGCCGTTTAGATTTTTTCCCTAATTAGGTCACATAGCTACAAATGTCAGCTGACGTGATTTGGATCACCGGCCTATCCGGTGCAGGAAAAACGACAATTGGCACGACTCTGGTGGAACGATTTCGGCAGTCGGGCAGGTCGGTGGTTCTCGTCGATGGCGACGTCGTTCGGACCATCTTCGGGGCCGATTTGGGGTATGATGTTGAGGCGCGACGAACTCAGATCAGACGCATTCAAATCCTCACGAAATTCATCGCCGATCAAGGGGTCACCGTTGTCGTCGCCGCACTTTATAGTGCTCCCGATCTACTCGCCTGGAACAGAGCCAATTTTCCTGGCTATTTCGAGGTGTATCTGAAGGCGTCGCTCGATCTCGTGAAGCGACGAAATTCCAAGGGGCTGTACGACGGCACTACGGAAAATGTCGTCGGGATTGATATCGATTGGCTAGTTCCGCAATCGCCGAACTTGGAGATCGATGTCGATGAACAGATAACTCCCGAAGAATTGGTCAACGTGATTGAGCGCAAGCTTGCCAAACTTCGTTGCACCCAAGGTTAGTTGACAAACATGACTTTTCTCAACCTTTCCAGAGCCCAATACCTCGAGCTGGAAAAGATCGGCATCGGCGCCTTTCATCCGTTGACCGCGTTCATGAATGAAGACACCTTTTGGTCCGTCCTGGACAAGATGCGTCTTTGCGACGGAAGCCCTTTCCCGCTTCCCGTGCTCTTGGACGTTGACCAGGCTGAAAAGGACCGAATAGGAAGCAACGCGAAGGTCGAACTCCATTTCGCAAATCAGCTGGTCGGGTATCTGGACGCGGAGAGCTTTTTTCAGGTGGATAGGGACGCGGCGGCGCGAAAGATTTTTGGCACCGACGACAACGCCCATCCCGGAGTGAGCCGTTTTCGCGACCTTAAGCCCTGGTTCGTCGGTGGTGAGGTGACCCTTCTGAGCCGCGCCACGCTGTCGTTTTCGTCGTTCGAGATCACCCCTCAGGAGACTAAACGGATCTTCGAGAAGCGTGGGTGGAGGAGCGTGGTCGGATTTCAAACGCGCAATATTCCACATCGAGCGCACGAATACTTGCATCGCATCGCTCTGGAGATTGCTGACGGCTTATTTCTCCAGCCCCTCGTTGGCCAAAAGCGGGCGGGCGACTTCACACCTGAAGCCGTCCTGACCGGGTACCGGACATTGATCGACGGGTTCTTGCCCAGAAGCAGGGTGCTTCTCGGCATCCTGTCGACGTCGATGCGGTATGCCGGCCCCCGGGAGGCAGTGTTCCATGCGATTATCCGGCGCAACTATGGGTGCACTCATTTCATCGTCGGTCGCGACCACGCGGGCGTCGGAAATTACTATGGATTGTACGATGCACACGCGCTGACGCTCGAGTTCGACGGTGAACTGGGAATAGAAATCCTGCGATTGATGGGCCCATTTTACAGTGAGAAATGTCAGTCCATCGTGACGACGAAGACCTGTCCGGAAGAACTGATAGGCACCGACGACACAGTCGAGATCAGCGGCACGAAGATCCGTCGGATGCTGGTAGCGGGCGAGCCTGTTGACCCACGAATGATCAGGCCGGAAATCGTTGCGGCTCTGCATGGGACCGATTTGTTTATCGAGGAATCCGAGGAATGAATCATACGAAGATCGTCGCAACAATCGGGCCCGCATCGATCGATCCGGACGTTCTCGCCAGCCTGATCGACCATGGCGTATCCGTTGCACGCCTAAACGCCAGTCACGCGGATCCGAAATGGCATGCGAATGCTGTCTCGACAATCCGACGGATCGCACCTCAATTGCCGATCCTCATGGATATTCCCGGCAAGAAGATCCGCACAATCGCTTTGGCGCATGAACCATCGTTCGATGTAAATGACAAAATCATTCTGACAACCGACACCTCGCATGACGGCTCGCGGAAAGTTCCGGTCTCCTGGCCGCATCTGAACAAGAAACTGAAGGCGGGCGATATCATTCTCGCCGATGACGGGACGCTTCGGTTCACGGTCGAACAGGTGGACGGTCTCGATATTGTGTGTATCGCCGAAGTCGCCGGAACATTGAAGAGCCGAAAAGGCATCAACGTTCCTTGCCTATCCGGTTGTTACCCACACCCACTAAATGTAGGGTGAGTCCATTCTCCCGAGTAGAGCCCGTCGAAGGTCGGCGCTGCGGCCCCGCCGGCGATTCCGAGCAGTGAGCGGAACGAGTTGAACGGATAGAAGCGCCGATTGAAGCGGAACGTGAACTCGTTGAGGTAGGCTTGCAGATGCTTGGCACTGACGCCGTGATGGATGCCATTGATCCAGGTCTTCAGATTGGCGAAGACCAAGTGGATGATCGGCAGGAATTCCTCTGCGATCTCCGGGTCTCCGCATTCGGCGATCGCGTGGTGGTCGAATCCGCGCTTGCGAAGCCCGGCATAGCCGCTCCAGTCGTCGGTGACGATCAGCGATCCGGGAGCAACGGCGTTTTCGACGAAACTGCCGAGCGAATTGGCGCTGCGGTCGGGGACGACGGCGAGACGAACGCGTCCCGCGTAGCGACCGTCTTTCCGATTGTCGAGTTTGGTTCCCGGCTTGCGGCGACGCACCTCCACGGCGCAGGAGACGAGAACCTTGTGATGGACTCCCCGGCCCTCGCCTCGGGTGCGCCCTCCAACCCACGTTTCATCCACTTCGACATGCTCTTGCGGCTTGCCGCCAATCTTGTCGCGCTCTGGGCGCACCATCGCGGCGCGGAGCTTGTGAAGGATGCCGAATGCAGTCTCATAGCGCGACAGGCCGAGTTGCCGTTGAAATTGAACGGCCGACATTCCGGGCGTCTGGCTGGCCATCAGGTAAGCCGCCCAGAACCAGGTCGACAACGGCGTGTGACTGCGCTCCATGACAGTCCCAGCCATCAGGCTTACGTCTTTGCGACAGGCGCGGCAGCGCAGAACGCCCGGACGCGCCTCGAAACGGAACGGTTCGCCGACAACGCCGCATCTCGGGCAGACGAACCCACCATTCCAGCGGGCCTTTTCGAGATATGCAGCACAGGCCGCGTCGTCGGGAAAAAAGCACTGAAATTCCGGCAGCGACTGCGGAAACGGCAGATCTTCTCGGGCCAGGACATCCATGCCAAACGCTAGATCTAGTGGGCATGGGAGTCAACCGGATAGGCAAGCAACGTTCCAATGGTTCCGCTCGACATGGAACTAATGACAGATCGCGACAGGTTTATGATCGCCTTTGCCGTTGAGCAGGGTGTGGACTTTGTTGGCATCAGTTTTGTCGAATCCGCAGCCCACGTCGATTTGGTTCGGGATGCATGTGGACCCAGCGGGCCGGCGATCGTTGCAAAAATCGAGAATGCCGCGGGTCTCTCGAATATGGTGGAGGTCATTGAGGCGGCGGATGCCATCATGATCGACAGGGGCGATCTCAGCGTTGAGACAAGATTGGAAACGGTAGCGATCGAACAAAAGCGGATCCTGGCGCAGGCAATCGATCAGGGAAAGCCGGTCATTGTGGCGACCGAGATGCTTCACTCGATGATCGATAACCCGTCGCCGACAAAAGCGGAGATCGCGGACATTACCAACGCCGTGCTGGATGGCGCGTCCGCAACCATGCTTTCCGGCGAAACCGCAGCCGGATCCTTTCCTCTCAAGGCGGTCAAGATGATGCGGGCGGTAACGAACGCCGCAGAAAATTATTTGTGGGATTCCGGCTACATCACGCCAAAGACCAGCCTCATGGCTTCGGAACACAGCATTCCATCGGCAATGCGGCATGCAATAAGTTCCATCATCTCGGAGACATATATCACCAAGATCGTCGCCATCACGATTTCCGGATATGCGGCGAGGGTCGTGGCATCGGCACGGCCCAAGCAACCGGTGATAGCGATTACCAACGACCCCAGAACGGCTAGTGGTGAAAATCAAACGGGTGAGTCCGTCTGGATCGGCAGATTTCCGCCATGCGTTTGCTGATGCACGGGTTTCATCTGTCTGATTCCCACCACTAGACGTGCCAACCTATATGCTGGCACGACACCGTTCCTTGTCGATATTCCCTTCCATAAGAACAGCACCGATCATATTGGGCGGTGCCTGGAGCTTGCTTGGCGTGCGGGTCGTTTGGAGTTGGACGATGTGGTTCTCGTGACATCGGTTGCCTATCCGGCTTCCGGCAACCGCATGAATATCATTCAAACGCATCGCGTGTCAGACCTAGTCACAAGTATTGGTTGGCAATCTCAGAGGGAATGAACGGAGGTCCTGTCGTCGGGATCACGCGGATCCCCGCGCTGCCGGGAGAACCATCCCGATCAAGGTGTCCGGCGTCAGCGTCGGCAGGATGAATTGACGCGACGCTGTAGCAGAAGATCTCTCGCACAGGGTAGATGCCGGTGCAAACGGAGACGGAACAGAAAAAATTGAGACCTCGGAGAACGAGACTGAGGTCACGGCGCGGGATATCGATCGTTGAAGACTGGATCGGTATTCCAGTGAGAAGAAGCACCGGGCAGCGCCAGCCGGTTGGGTGGGCAGAGACATGATGATCGAAAAGAAAAAGAATGGCAGCCTCCGTCTCATCCTAGTATCGTGATAGTCTTCGAAATGCACGCGCGTTCAATAGTTCGCGAATTGACCGCTCTGAGCTTCCGTTCTGCGAAACCTGTGCAAAGGGTTGGTGCTTTGTATCACAAAAACAAGATAAATCCCTCGTTTAGTGAAATTAATGTTGATACTGTAAGACAGTTTATTGAAGAAACACAAAATTCGGAAAATCTGACGCTACCTTTTAACTTTACAGAACCAGAATCTGTGAAGTTTGTCACACAGATTTTGGATTTTTCGTACATGCATGGAATGCTAGTGGATAAAATCCGACATTAGAATCCCGCTCAGGATTCCCGCGGGTTCGGTGGCGTGCGAGTCTGGGGCATGCGCACCGGGATCAGCTTCACCGTCAGTACCGCCGATCGCGCCCGCCTGGAGGCGATCGTGGCGGACCGCAACAGCCCGCAAAAGCACGTCTGGCGCTGCCGGATCGTGCTGCTCACCGCCGCGGGCCTGGGCACCAACGCGATCATGCGCGAGGCCGGGGTCGCCAAGACGGCGGTCTGGCGCTGGCAGGAGCGCTTCGCCGCCGAAGGCGTGGACGGGCTGCTGCGGGACAAGACGCGCCCGTCGCGGATCCCGCCGCTGGACCCCTCGGTGGCCGAGCGCGTCGTCGCCCTGACCCTGACCGATCCGCCCGGCGAGACGACCCACTGGACCGCCGCAACGATGGCGGCACAGACCGGCATCTCGGTTAGTTCGGTGCAGCGGATCTGGCGTGCTCACGGTTTGGCCCCGCATCGGATCCGGCAGTTCAAGCTCTCGAACGACCCGGAGTTCGTGACCAAGCTGCGCGACGTGGTCGGGCTCTATGTGGCTCTTTTGAATTTCGAGTGGGCTATGCGGCCTGCGGGTTGATCCGGGTGAAGTCGAGTTTTCCGGCGATGAGGAAGAGTACGGTGCGCATGGTGGCGAACCGGGTGTAGCCGCGGGCCTTGCGTTTGGCGGCCTGAAACAGGCCATTGAGCGCCTCGATGAAGCCGTTGGTCTGGCGGGTCTGGGTCCAGGCGACGATGCCGTCGAAGTGCCTACGGATCATCCTGGCGACGTCTTTCATCGGCTCGACCTTGGAACGCAGGACGTTGGTGCACCACTGCTTGAGCATGGCGGAGACGACGTTGATCTGCTTGCGCTCGAGGATGTCGCGCAAATTCTCACGGTAGAGCCAGGCGCGCGGCGTGCGTTTGGTGGCGACCTGAGCGATCAACGCGTCAAGGTCGGCCCGGCCCTCGTCAGTCAGCCGGTCGCGGTCTTTGAGCAGCTTCCAGCGCAGCCCCTTGAGGCTCGGATCGGTTCGCTGCTCGATGCGCCTGGTCTGATCGACGGCGGCGGACGCATGGGCGACGACGTGGAATTTGTCGAAGGTGATGCGCGCGTTGGGCAACTGCCTGGCCACGCCCTTGATGAAGGCCGGCGACATGTCGATGCTCACCGAGCGGACCTGCTCGGGCATGGCTTTGTGCTCGGCCAGGTATTCGGCGAAGTGGGTGATGGTTTTGGCGTCCTTGCCTTCGGTGACGAACACCACCTTGCGCTCATCCATATCGGCGGCGATGGTCAGGTAGTTGTGGCCGCGCCGGCAGGAGGTCTCGTCGATCGCCACCGCCGTCACCGTCGACAGATCGGCCTCGGCCAGGGCGAGATCGACATAGCGCGAACAGATCGCATGGACGCGATGCCAGGACAGGCCGACCAGCTTGGCCACGGCGGCAAAGGTCATCTGCCGGGCCATGGCCAGCACCAGCGCCTCGAACAGCAGGGTGAAGCCGGCGAGCTTGCCGAACCACTCGGGCTCGACCTGCACGACCCGCCCGTCGGGCAGCTTCACGCGAGGCGTTCTGACCTCCAGGAAGCATTCGTGCTGGAAGAAGTTCAGATGCCGCACGCGCTTGATCTGGGTGTCGTGGACCGGATGCACGCCTGCCACGCCGGCCGCCGGAAACCGTGTCCCGGCG
>ABHC01000038.1 GCA_000171835.1 alpha proteobacterium BAL199
GCCTGGCCCCGCAGAAGGCAGGTCGGGACGAAGGGATGGTCTCGCCGGTCGAACAAAGGGATCGATGCAGGCCCGTCGTCAGGCCCCAGCTCGACAGCCGCTACCCACTCGGATTTCAAAAGAGGCTTGCATGTGATGCCGATCCGAGGCACATTTTTGGGTTGGGAGGACCTCATATGGAGAATCCCAGCTTCGTAGTCTTAGCTCAAAATAAAAAGGGGATTGACGTGACCACAGTTGGAAACTGTCTTTGTGGATCCATTGAAGTAACTTGTGATTCGGAACCTTCGGAAATTATAGCTTGCCATTGTACAAGCTGCCAGGCTGCCACTGGCGGCGTCGCCACTTATAACATTGTGATGCCTGAAACATCTTGCCGAGTATCCAAAGGAACACCAAAAAAATTCGTTGAAAACGCCGACAGCGGCGAGAGCTTGGAACGATTTTTTTGCGGCGACTGCGGTAGCCCGATTTATTCCGCAACACCCACATTCGCCGGTCACCTGATCATAAAAGCGGGACTGTTCTTAGGTCTAAAGAATCTGAAAATTGTCACCAATATTTTTACTAAAAGTGCCCCAGAATGGGCGCCACGGCAAAAAGGGATTCCTGAGTCTGAAGGCATGCCCGGATAATTCGGTTAAGCCAGGAAAGACTTTCGCGACCACTTCTACAACCGGTTGACCTTCCCGTGCCGTGAAACCTAGAAATTTCAGAATAAATGGCAGAAAGAAAAAAATATGACCAACTATGATGAAAGCACTCCCTTCCTTTTGATTGCAAGAGTTCAAGTCAAACCAGGAAAGGTGGATGAGTATATTGCGTTGGCAAAGGCGACTGATGAAGCAGTGAAAGCAAGTGAACCAGGCATGCTTCACCATACTTTTGATCAAGATCCCGATGATCCCCTAAAATTTGTTTGGTCGGAAGTTTACAAGGATGATCAAGCGTTCCTCACGCACGTTTCGAACCCTCCCGTACAAGACTATGTGGCTAAGCACCAACCATTAGCTGATGACTTCCGTTTGGAAGTTTATGGGACCGTCGGTTCCGAATGCAGGGCAATGATGGAAAATTTCCCCGTAAAAATATTTGAGACTAAATTTGGGTATACTCGCGTTTGATTGCTCTGGATCCAACTGGTGAGAGGTGTCCGTGCAGGGCTGTTCAACGCTGACCTCTTGGTGGGCCGCGTGCCCGGGTCCGGTTGGAACGAATTGATTCCCTCGGCGACTATTGTCTGAATCAATAGGGGGCAACCATTTTGGAGGGTTGCCCCGATGTCGAGCACGCTGCTGTCGCTATTTTCCCAGATTTCCGACCCGCGCCGGGATCAAGGGAAGATCTACCCGCTGGCGCCAGTCTTGTTATTCACGGTGCTGGCGATGCTGGCCGGAGCGCGGTCGTATCGCCAGGTTCAGGCGTTTATTCGCACCCATCTGGATCGCCTGAATGACGGGTTTGATTTGTCTTTGCGCCGGGCTCCCGCCTATTCGACGGTACGATTTATCCTGCGCGGTATCGACGCCGAGGAAATGGAGCGCGCGTTCCGCGACCATGCCCTCGGTCTCGCGGACGGCCCGGCCGAGGGCGCGGCCATCCCGGGTGCGATAGCGATCGATGGCAAGACCTGGTGTTGTCACGTTAACGTGCCTGAGGTTGCGGGTTCAATGATCCGGGCGTAGGCGGTGTCGATGCAAACAGAGAAAATCAGCTACAAGCGCCACCGCTTTCCGCCTCAGATCATTTCTCATGTTGTCTGGCTCTACGCCCGGTTCAACTTGAGCCTGCGCGAGGTCGAGGAGCTTATGCTGGAACGTGGTGTGGACGTTTCGTATGAGACGATCCGGCGCTGGACCGTCAAGTTCGGTCCCCGGATCGCCCACGTTCTGCGGCGACGGCAGCCTCGCCCTGGTGATGTTTGGCATCTGGACGAAGTCGTCGTGAAGATCGCGGGCCGGTCATACTGGCTGTGGCGCGCCGTCGACCAACACGGTGTCGTTCTTGAGGAAATCTTACAATCGAAGCGAGACAAGCGCGCTGCAAAGCGGCTTTTGATCAAGCTGATGAAACGTTGGGGCTTCGTGCCCAAAAGGATCATTACGGACAAACTGCGCTCATATGGGGCCGCCAAGCGCGAGGTCGCGCCTGGCCTTGATCATTGGTCACACAAGGGGCTCAATAACCGCGCCGAGAACAGCCACTTGCCCTTCCGAAAACGAGAGCGGGTGATGCAAGGCTTCCGATCACCGGGTGGATTACAACGCTTCGTGTCTATGCAATCCGCAACCCGCAATCGTTACTCTGTCCCAGCCCGCCGTCGTTCCGCCCTCACCATTCGCTACCATCGGCTCGAAGCGTTCGAAGCTTGGAAATCCGCGGCACATGCCGCTTGATCAACGACCGGCATGCCAACTTGCTAACTCGACGAGTTAACGTGACAACACCTTCTTTTGGTGTGACTTCCCCGCGTTGAGATTGAGGCAATCGCGTCGTCCCACCGACCGACCCTAGCCTCATGCGAAGCGAAACCGACCGCGATTCGGACCCGAGACACTCATCTCTTGGCCGAGCGCGGGCTCGATGCGATCTATGAGACGGCCCGTCGCTCGTTTGGGCTAGCCTACGCCCGGTGAATATGTGCCATGACGCTGCGGAGGCGATGTATTCGCTCAACAGAAAACGACGGTTGAAGCGGCGTGACATCGCACAGGCGGCTCGGTGTTGTTCGTGTCGGGTACGAGCTTATGACGGTGCCTCCCCGAGTCATGCGATCTCGGCAGCTCGCCAGCAGGCAACCCGGTGTCCATCACTCGCCCAAGGTTCGAGCGGCGGAACTGCAGCCGCGCAATCGCTGTTCGCGTGCGGACAACGGGTGCGGAAACTGCAGCCCGACGGTGGATCGGACGGGCTCGGCAGATCGCCCGAGAGCGGTGGGCGACCGGTATCGCGACGCCGGGCCAGCGACGGCGTTGCCGCCAGCAACGCCTGGGTGTAGGGGTGTGCCGGCGCCTCGAAAAGCGCGGCCGCCGGCCCGGTCTCGACCACCCTGCCGAGATACATCACTGCCACTCGATCGCACAGATGCCGCACCACGTGCAGATCGTGGCTGATGAACAGCAGCGACAGACCGAGCCGTTGACGCAAATCGGCCAGTAGATTCACCACCTGAGCCTGGATCGAAACGTCGAGCGCCGAGACCGGCTCGTCTGCCACGATAAAGTCTGGTTGCGTCGCCAAAGCCCGCGCAACTGCGATCCGTTGGCGCTGGCCACCGGAGAACTCGTGGGGCAACCGGGTGGCGTGGGTCGGCTCCAACCCAACCTGCTCCAGGAGATCGCCAACCGCCTCGCGTGCTTGCGCATCCGTGGCGAGGCCGTGGATCAGCATACCGTCGGCAATCTGGTTGCCAACGGTTCGGCGAGGATCGAGGCTTCCGAATGGGTCCTGGAAGATCAGTTGCATGCGCCGGCGAAGTCGTCGGCGCTGATCGCTTCCGAGGGCGGCAAGGTCCTGGCCGTCGAACCGCACGGTGCCTGCAGTCGGTGCCAATAGGTGCAGCAGCAGACGACCCAACGTGCTCTTGCCGCAGCCGGACTCGCCAACCACCCCAACCGCCTCCTGGCCGCCAACGGACAAATCGACATCGCGAACCGCCAGGATGTCGCGTCGACGGCCGAACAGGCTCTGGCGGGCTCGGAACGTCTTCGTCAAGCCCTTGGCCTCGACCAGCAACGGTACAGTCGTCATGCCAGTTCCCGCCATCGTCGGCAGCGCGTGGAACGTTTGCCGTCGATCCGCTCAAGCGGCGGGTCGGCGGTGGTGCATGCCGCTTCAGCGAACCCGCAACGCGGCGCAAACCGGCACCCCGGCGGCAGATCATGCAGCGGCGGAACCGTCCCCGGTATCGCCGACAACCGGTCGTCATCGCCCTCAGGCACACTCTCGATTAGCGCGATAGTATAGGGATGGCGCGGGGTTGCGAACACTTGGTCGACCGGTCCCTCCTCCACCACTTCACCAATATACATCACCGCCACCCGGTCCGCGATCTCCGACACCACCGCCAGGTTATGGGTGACGAAGATCATGCCCATGCCGCCGGACTGATGCTTCAGACCGGCCATCAATGCCAAAATCTGCGCCTGGATGGTCACGTCGAGCGCAGTGGTCGGTTCGTCGGCAATCAACAGCCGTGGTCCGTTGGCGATCGCGGCAGCGATCACCGCTCGCTGCTGCTGCCCGCCAGAGAGTTCATGCGGAAATGCCCTTGCCCGGCGAGCGGCATCGGGTAGGCCAACCTGATCGAGTAGACCTACAGCTTGGCGCCACGCCTCAGCCGCCGACACGTTGCGGTGCGCGCGGATCGCTTCGGCCACCTGGTCCCCGACCCGATGAACCGGGTTCAGGCTACTGGACGGATCCTGGAACACCATCGCGATCTCGTCACCCCGGAGCCCACGCATCGCGGCATCGTCCAGACGCATCAGGTCATAGGTGTGTCCAGTTCGATCGGTGTAGTGGACCTCTCCTGACACGATCTCCACGACGGGCGGCAGCAGTCCCATGACGGCGAGGCCAGTCAAGGTCTTGCCGGACCCGCTCTCGCCGACCACCGCCAGGGTTTCGCCAGGCGCGACGCTCAGCGAAACATCCCTCACCGGGCGAATGGCGCCACCTTCTGCTGCAATCTCCAAGGTCAGACCGTCAACCCGCAGCAGCTCGGGCTTGGAAACCTGCGGGGGCGACGTTCGAGACAGCAAATTGCCGGTCAGCGCGCGGAACGGATTGGCGGTCACGTTGCGGCCGCGTGGGTCGAGCACATCGCGTAGCGCGTCGCACAACAGGTTGAGAGCGACGATGGTTCCAGTCAGCGCCAGACAGGGCCAAAGTAGCAGCCAGGGTGCCTGATCCATGGTGCTGCGGGCGCCGCGTATCATCAGTCCCCAGGACGGCTCCGGCGGCACCACGCCGAGCCCGAGAAATGACAACCCGCTCTCCAGCACCATCGCTGAAGCGACCGTCAGCGAAAACTGCACCAGCAAAGGCGGCGCCACGTTCGGCAGCACGGTACGGGCCAGAATCCGGCCGGAGCGGGCGCCAAGCGCCTCCTGCGCCACCACATAGTCGAGATTTCGGGCCGCCAGGGTCTCGGCGTAGGCAACCCGGGCATAGGTCGGTGCGTACAAGATCGACAGCGCTACGATCAGCGTACCGGCGCCCGGACCAAGCAGGGTCAATACAAGCAGAGCCAGCAGCAGCGGCGGAAAGCACAACACCGCCTCAGCTGAGCGAACCGTCAGGATCTCGACGACCCCCCGGAAGTAGCCGCCGAGCAGGCCAAGAATTATGCCGAATACGCCGGCAATGGCCGCCGCCAGAAACGACACCGCCAGGGACGCCCGCGCACCCCAGACAATCCGGGTCAGCACATCACGGCCGTATTCATCCTGGCCGAGCCAGTGCGCTGCAGACGGCGGCGTAAGGCGAGCCGAAACATCGATCGTCACCGGGTCGCCGAGTGGCAGTACCGGGGCCGCCAATGCCACCGCAATGATGCCACCGACCACCAGGAACGGAACGGCCAGGCGCCGCGTACCACGCCAAGCCATCAGGCGTGCCGCACGCGCGGATCGAGCAGCGCGTAGAGCAAGTCGACCGCCAGGTTGAGCAGGACGAACAGGACCGAGATAACCAGCACGATGCCCATGACCTCTGGATAGTCCCGTGCCTCGACCGCATTGACCAGATAACCCGACAGGCCCGGCCAGTTGAACACGAACTCCACCAGCACCGTGCCACCGAGGAGGGTTCCCAGATGCAGGGCGAGCACGGTGACAACCGGGATCAGGGCGTTTCGGATCACGTGATGCACGACGATGCGCATCGGGGCCACGCCCTTGGCCATGGCGGTGCGGACATAGTCGCGGCCCAGCACCTCTAGTGGTGAAAATCAAACGGGTGAGTCCGTCTGGATCGGCAGATTTCCGCCATGCGTTTGCTGATGCACGGGTTTCATCTGTCTGATTCCCACCACTAGAATGGAAGAACGGGTCATGCGGAACACCACCGCACCCAGTCCGACCGCAATGGTCGCTGCTGGCATCGCCAGCAACGCCAGGTGGTCCACCGGGTCGCGCCAGAACGGCGTGAACCCGCCGGCCGACACCCAGCGCAGCTTCTGGGCGAACACCAGGATGGCGATGGTGCCGATGACGAACACCGGCACGGACATTGAAACCCCCGCCAGCACCGACAGAACCCGGTCGACCAGCGCACCGGCGCGCAGTGCCGCCATGGTGCCGAGCGGCAGGCCCACGGCCACGGCTATCGCGGCCGCCGCCGCAATCAGCTCTAGTGTCCGCGGCAGGCGCAATGCGATTTCCTCCGCCACCGGGTGATCATCGAGCAGGGAACTGCCAAGATCGCCGCGCAGCAGGTCGCCGAGGTACGCAAGGTATTGCTCCGGCAACGGCCGATCGAGCCCAAGCCTGAGGCGCAGCTCCGCCACCGCCTCCGGTGCCGGCGCGAACCCACCCTGAGAAAGGAGAAGTTCGGCCGGGTCACCGGGGATCAGGTGGATCACCAGAAAGACTAGCGTGGCAACCACCCACACCAGCCCAAGGGCGATGACGCAACGGCGGACGGCGTAGGCGAGCATCTAACCGAGGCTCGTCTCTTCAAACGTCGTCCCGGAGTAGAACGTCAACGCGCCTGGCAGGTTCTTGAAACCGTGTACGTTCTTGCGCATGGCATAGCCCTGGCTCCGCCAGGACAAGCCGGCAATCGGCACCTCTTCAAGCGCGACCTTCTCCAGTTCCTTGTAGATCGCCTTGCGCTTTTCCTCATCGAACTCGGTCCGTCCGGCCTGCAGCAGTTCGGTCAGCTTGGGAATTTCAAGCCCGTGGCTGCGGACGTAGGAGGCCGACAGCGTGCCGTCGATGAAGTTGCTGAGACCGTCGGGGTCGTTGCTGTCCGCCGCCGTTCCCATAACCGCGATGTCGTACTGGCCTTTGGTCCCGAGAGTGACGCGGGTCGCCCAATCCGGCAGGTTGAGCTGGGCGTTGATGCCGACCGCCATCAGGTGCTGCTGCACCACCTCGGCGGTATCCTTGTGCATGCCGTACTGCGCGGTCGACAGCAGGCTGCAGGAGAATCCGCCCGACAGTCCGGCATCGGCCAGCAGCTTCTTTGACAGTGCCGGATCATAGTTCCAGGCGTTCTTGAACTCGGGATTGAAGAATTCGCTTTCGGCGGCGATCGGTAGATGCTCAAGGGACGAGCCGCGTCCGAAGAACGCCGCTTTGACCACGTCTTCGCGCTTGACCGCATGAGCAACAGCCTTGCGCACCCGGGGGTCGTCGAACGGTTTCTTGGAGCCGTTGAACACCAGATACATGAACGGACCGTCGGTGGTGTCGAGCGTCAACGCCGCATCATTGGAGATCGCCTCCATCGACTGCCAGGGGACGTATTCGATCAGGTCGACGTCGCCAGCCTGCAGGGCGGCCACCCGCAAGTTCTCGTCCTTGTAGGCGACCGCCTTGATTCCCTTCAGCTTAGGCAGACCGGGCTTGAAGAACTTGTCGAACGCCTCAAGTTCGATCGACACCCCGCGTTCGGTTTCCTTGATCTTGAACGGCCCGGCACCAATCAGATCGTCACCCTGCGACGCCCGCGAAATGATCGGCAGATGGTAGCTCGCCATCAGACGCGGAATGGTGACGTTCGGCTCCTGCATGACAATGCGCACGGTCTTGTCGTCCGGCGTCTCGATCGCTGCAACCGCCTGCATCTCCTTGCGGAAGAACGCGGTCGACTTCTCGGCGACGATCTGTTCGATCGTCCACTTCACGTCGGCGCTGGTGACCTTCTCCCCGTTGTGAAAAGTGGCATCGCGAAGCTTGAAGACCCAGGCGTTTCGACCTTCCGACCCCCAGCTTTCAGCTAACTCACCACGCAGCATGCCGTCCTTGCCGTAGGACAGCAGGCCCCGATAAATCATCAGCTTGATGGTTGCCGCCGCGGTGCCCGTGTTGGCAAACGGCTGGATGCTGGGTGGAAAGCTTGACAGTCCGAAGGTCAGCACACCCGGCGTGGCCGCCCTGGCGCCCGGTAAACGCACGAACGGCAAGGCAGCGGCACCGGCGACAAATGCGCGGCGAGAGACCGAAAAGCTCATCACACCCTCCTCAGATTTGAACCCCATAGACATCGCGGGCGGTAACCACGTCGATCACACTCTCTGTGAGATCCCGTTCCACCGCGCCCTTGCTTCGTTGTTCCGGCGCCCCGTAGCCGCCGGCGCCGGGCGTCACCACCTCAAACCATTGGCCGGCCTTGAGCGTCGCCTGATCGCGCTGGAACGTCACGCCAGGACCGCAGACGATGGCACCATTGGCGCCTTCGCCACCGCCCAGCAGCCCCCACGACCGTGAACGGAGCCGTGAAATATCGACCCGCACCCGGCAATCCTCGTCGGCGCGATAGGTTCGCCGCAATCCCATGCCACCCCGGAACGTGCCGACCCCACCGGAGCCGTCGATCAACTCATAGCGAAGAAGGGTCAGCGGGTATTCCTGCTCCAACGCTTCCAACGGCAGGTTGGAGGTATTGGTGACATGCACATGCACGCCGTCCAGCCCGTCCTTGGTCGGTCGTGCCCCGGCGCCTCCGCCCATGGTCTCCAGATACACCCAGATCGAGCCGTCGCTCTTGCGCTGGCCGACGAAGGTGGCAACCGTGCACGCGCTGTTCGAACACGCCGTCACCCGGTCTGGCGCTGCCTTGGCGAGCGCACCGAGGATTACGTCTGACATCCGCTGGCAGGTCTGGACCCGGCCGTTCACCGCCGCCGGATGGACGCAATTCAGCAGGGTGCCCTCTGGCGCGGTCACGGTCAGCGGCCGGGCAAGACCGGCGTTCGGCAGGATGGTCGGATCGACCACGGATTTGACGATGTAGTAGGCGGTCGCCAACAGCGCGGTATAGGTCATGTTGATGCCGGCGCGGACCTGCGGCGGGCTTTCGAAATGCAACCGCATCTCGTCGCCGGCAATGGTGATCTCCACCGACACCGGTAGCTCCCCGTGGATCTCTGGGTTCTCGAAAACGTCGGCGAAGGCGTAGACGCCGTCTGGAAGCGTGGCTATTCCCGCTCGCATCTTGCGTTCGGCGTAATCGAGCAACGCGATGCCCGCCGACAACACGATATCGGTGCCGTATTTCGCGCACAGCGCCTGGAAGCGCTGCACGCCGAGCCGGTTGGCCGCCATCTGCGCGCGCAGGTCGGACAGCCGCTCGCGCGGCACTTGGCAGTTCAGCAGGATCAGGTCGAGGATGTCTTTCTGAAGCTCTCCCGCCCGGTACAGCCGCACCGGCGGAATGCGCAACCCTTCCTGATAGATATGAGCATGGCCGCGATCGGCGAAATCGGCGTGGTGGGCGAGATTGACGGTCCAGGCGGTGATCCGACCCTCCACGAAGATCGGCTCGGCCAGCACGATGTCCGGCAGATGGGTGCCCCCGCCGACATAGGCGTCATTGCCGACGAACACGTCGCCGGGCTGCATGTCCGCAACCTTGTGCATCTCCAGAATCTTCGGCACCACGCCGATGAAACTGCCGAGATGGATCGGGATGTGCTCGGCCTGGCAGAGCGTGCGGCCCTGTGTGTCGAACAGCGCGGTGGAACAGTCGCGCCGCTCCTTGATGTTGGTCGAGTACGAGGCCCGGACCAGCGCCTCGCCGGTTTCCTCGACTATCGATTCAAGCGCGGCACCAATCACCTCAACCGTGATCGGATCGAGATCGCGAGCCGTCCCCGGCGAAGCATCAATGGTCATGCCGTCTCCAAGATCAGGTTGAGATACTCATCGACCTTGGCCGTCATGCCGGGCAACACCACGGTGGTGGTGTCCATCTGCTCGACGATGGCCGGCCCGGCGATGCGGTTGCCCGGCTGGAGTTGCTCGCGATCGTATACTGGACAGGACACGAAGTCCTGAGCCTCTGCCAACCAAACGTCGCGCCGCTCGCGTATCGCGCCCGACGCGTCTTCGCCGACAACCGGTCGAGGGACCAAGCGGGCCTTGCGGACCACTCCGATCGCCTCGATCCGGTACGTCACAAGCTGCATCGCCTCGCCTTCGGCGATGAAGCCGTACATGCGCTCGTGCGCGGCAGCGAAACCCTCGGCCAGGGAGTCGAGCGTAGCGGCAGTCACCGGCCCGTCCGGCACGGTGACCGGCAGTTCGTAGTTCTGCCCGGCGTACCGCATGTCGACCGTCCGCACGATCCGGCGCTGGCCCGGCTCGATAGCCTCCTCGCGGAACCAACTCTCCGCTCTTGCCGCGAGACCGGCGAAGATCGTCTCCACGTCGTCGGCGGCCCCCCTCCCCGGTGACAGCAGCCGGGTTCCCGCGAAATCAGCGCGCAAATCGGTTAGCAGCAGCCCCATGGCACACAGAATACCGGGGCTTCGCGGCACCAGGATGCGTCCGATGTCCAGTTCCTTGGCCAGTCGGGCGGCGTGCAGCGGACCGGCGCCGCCAAACGCCATCAGAGTGTAGTCCCGCGGATCATGACCGCGCTGCACCGAGATCACCCGGATTGCGCGCGCCATGTTGGCGGTGACAACCGAGATGATGCCCTGGGCGGTTTCCATCACTCCGAGGCCAAGCTGATCCGCCAGCCGGCCGATTGCCTGCTTGGCCAGATCCTGGCGCACCGCCATGCGGCCGCCGAGCAGGTGAACGGGATTCAATGTCTGCAGCACAACGTTGGCGTCGGTCACCGCCGGCTCGGTGTTGCCGAGGCCGTAACAGACCGGTCCCGGATCAGCGCCGGCGCTGCGCGGCCCAACCTTCAGCAGCCCACCGGAATCGACATAGGCGATCGATCCGCCGCCGGCACCGACGGTGTGAATGTCGAGCATCGGCGCTTTCAGCGGATAGCCGTGCACGATCGCTTCGGACGCGAGGTGGCACTGGCCACCCTTGAGGAGCGCCACGTCGGTGGAGGTGCCCCCCATGTCGAAGGTGATGAGGTCGGGAAAGCCCGCGACCTCGCCTACCGCCTGGGCGCCGACGACACCGGTGGACGGGCCGGACAGCACGGTACGGACCGGCATCTGAGCCGCCGTCTCGAAACCGATGACGCCGCCGTTGGATTGGGTCAGATGCGGCGTCGCCGTCATGCCGAGGTCGGTCAGACGCGGCGCCAAACGCGCGATGTAGCTGTGCATCACCGGTCCGAGATAGGCGTTCACGACCGCGGTCGACAGCCGCTCGAACTCGCGGAACTCCGGCGCGATCTCATGGCTTGCACAGATGAAGACATCTGGACATTCCTCCACCAGGATCGCCTTGGCCCGCGCTTCGTGTTCCGGGCGCACGAAGCTGTAGAGGAAACACACCGCGATCGCCTTGACCCCGATCTGCTTGAACTTGCGGCCGGCGGCGCGCACCGCGTCCTCGTCGAGCGGTATCTCGACCGTGCCGTCGTTGCGCACCCGCTCGGACACTTCGAGACGCAGGTCGCGCGACACCAGGGTCGGCGGCTTGTCGGCAAACATGTCGTACAGATCCGGACGCTTCTGCCGCCCGATCTCCAACAGATCACGAAACCCTGCGGTTGTGAGCAGACCGGTCGGAACACCTTTGTGCTGGATCAGCGCGTTGGTGGCGACAGTGGTGCCGTGCCCGAAGTAGGAAACCGCGGCAGCCGAAGCCTCGCCGACATCCGGCATCACCAGCCGCATACCCTCGTCCAAGCCGCCGGCAATTCCCCGCGACGGATCATCGGGCGTGGAGGCAACCTTCCACACCTCGACGCGCCCCGATTCCTCTTCAAACAGGCAGATATCGGTGAACGTCCCACCAGAATCGACACCGACACGCCAACGCTCCATCAAGACAATCCTCCGGCCAGCAGGTCAGACCCCGGACACCCAGTACTGCGTTGCAACAATAGACGACCGGGCGGCGCGTCTATGCCAGATCGAATTTCTTGTTCGTATTAGAGGCTGTTGCAGAATCACCGGTTCCACCGACGATCTCCGCTTGACCCACTGACGGGGTCCTGATTCCGTTGGGAGAGGCAATTTGAAGGGGGGGGAGATGGCAAATTTTTACCGAGAACCAGATCGTAGGCAGCGGTTTCTTCTGCCGGTGGACATGGCGGATTGGGTTCCGGACACAGACCTCGTGCACCTTCTTCTGGATGCCGTGGGTTTGATGGATCTATCGGCATTCGAGACGCACTACCGGAAGCGTGGGTCGGGAGCGCCACCGTTCGCGCCGAGGATGATGGTTAGTCTCCTTGTTTATGCGTATGCGAACGGGCAACGCTCAAGCCGCAAGATCGAGCGCCTGTGCGTGCGGGATGCTGGGTTTCGGACGATCGTGTGCGCCGAGGTTCCCGACCACAGCGTGATAGCGCGGTTCCGCAAGCGGCACCGGGGCGACCTGGAGACCCTGTTCGTGGAGGTCCTGAAGCTGTGTCATGCGGCGGGGCTGGTGCGGTTGGGCGTGGTGGCGCTGGATGGGACCAAGGTGAAGGCAAATGCGTCGCTTGCGGCGAACCAGACCTCGAAGTCCCTGGAGGCGGAGGTTGCCGCCATGCTGTCGGAGGCCGAGGCGATCGATGCCGCCGAGGACGGGATGTTCGGGGAGGGCCGAGGTGACGATGTTCCCGTCGGGCTGAGGAAGCCGTCAGATCGGCTGTCCCGTCTTCGCTCCTGTCATGAACGTCTCTTGCGCGAAGCCGACCATCAACGGGTCGAGCAGCAGGAGAAGATCAACGCCCGGATTGCCGAGGAAAAGGCGAACGGAAAAGCCAAACGCGGGCGGAAGCCGAAGACAGCCGAGGCGGTTGTCAAGGAAGAGGCCAAGGCCAACGTGAGCGACCCGGACAGCCGGATCATGAAGAGCCGCAAGGGATATCTCCAGGGGTACAATGCCCAGGCGGTGGTGACGGCGGACCAGATCATCCTCGCCACCGATGTGACGAACCAGGCCAACGACGTTCGCCAACTGGCCCCGATGATTGCCCGGACCCTGACGATGATGGAGGCGGTGACCGGCGACGAGGCGGTGCTGGGGGTTGGCCTGTTTGACGCGGGCTATTGGTCTGACGAGAACGCGGCCACGGAAACAGCGGAATGCGAATACCTGATCGCCACCACTAAGGATTGGAAGCAGCGCAAGGCGATGCGTGATGCTCCACCACCCCGGGGCCGTATACCCAGGGACATGAGTGCCCGTGACCAGATGGAGCGTAAGCTCCTGACCCAACGGGGCCGAAAACTTTACCGGCTGCGCGGCCAGACCGTGGAACCGGTGTTCGGGCAAATGAAGGAGACCCAGGGCGCAGACGGATTCATGATGCGCGGGGAGCAGGAGACCCAGGGTGAATGGAACCTGCACTGCGCCGCCCACAACATCAAAAAACTACACTCGGAGTCCGTCCGCAGAGGAAGAAAGGGTGGAAAATGGCTCTTGAACTGAAGCAATTGGACAAGAAAAATGCCGTCTGAGGGCAAAATCACCGGATAGCTGCTTCATGCCGTCAAGCCAGACTCATTCAGCAACAGGCTCATTAACAAGAAAATTTCATACTCAGCCGTCGATCGGCTTGGCATCTGAGCAAGGGGGGTGTCCGATTGAGCAAGGGGGGTGTCCGATGAACCTCAAATTCCTCGAGACATTCATCTGGGTTGCCCGGCTGGGCAGCTTCAGTTTGGCCGCCGAACGCCTGCACACCACGCAGACTGCGGTGTCTCATCGCATTGCTACCCTGGAGCGCGAACTCGGAGCCCGCCTCTTCGAGCGTGGAAGCCGTGATGTCCGGCTCACGGCGACCGGCATCGATGCCCGTGAGCGCGCCGAGCGGATCGTCCGCCTTGCCGCCGATTTTCGTCGCCGTATCACCAACCCGAACCGCCTGACCGGAACCGTTCGGATCGGGGTGATCGACACCGTCGTGTACTCCTGGCTGCCGACCCTGATCGAGCGGGTCCGCGACACCTACCCCGAGGTCGTGTTGGAGCTGAGCGCGGCGATCACGCCCGAGATCTCCGAGAACCTGTTGAACGGCGAACTGGATCTGGGCCTGATGAACGGCCCGGTCGAAGCACCAGGCCTGATAAACCGCGAACTGTGCACCTTCGCCTGCCGCTGGGTGGCAAGCCCTGCCCTGGAAGTACCGCAAGGTATGTTGGAGATCGGGGATGTCGCCCGCTTCCCGATTCTCTCATTCCCGACCGCGTCAAGTCGGCACGTTTCGATGGTCGCGTATTTCCAGCGCTCCGGCATCGAAGACATCCGGTTGCACACGGCTTCCCTCGCCACTCTGATCCGATTGACCATCGACGGGGTTGGCCTGGCGGCGATACCGGCCGTTACAGTCGAGCGTGAAATCGCCTCCGGATCACTGCGCGTCCTCTCGGTGCGAACCGAGTTTCCGGCGATCCCGCTGTACGCGATGTACCTGGAAATCGAGGATCGGCCAATGCCGGCACTGATCGCCGAAATGGCAGCCGAATGTGCGACCGAGTTCTGCAACGCACGCGACCCTGCGATCGCTTGGTAGAAGAATGCGCACCATCACCCGAACGCATGACGGCCGTCGGACCCGACCTGTAGCCTCGCCTTGCTGACCGTGCTCTTCGCAATGAATGCCGACATAATTCTCGACCCAGAGTAAACCTAAGTCTATTCAATATGTTAGACAATAATTTCTAGGCTCCCATGTGATCAGCATTCACTGTTCGCGCGAACACGCGCTGATCAAGCGACCCAACGTTAGCTGACGTGACTATCGATTGGACACGGTGGCAGGAACGGACCCTCTCATGAGGTCGACATGAGTGTCCGTCCGAAAATGAGTTGAGTGATTTCAGCGGCTTGTGATTCGATCTGGTTGCGAGGCAGAACCGAGGTCACAAGATGTGGACTGAAATCACTCGCCGGCAATATCGCCAGGAAGGTTGCCGCTATTCAAGCGGCACGACGGATGTGGAATGGGCGGTAATCGAGCCGTTCCTGCCGGCGCGACGGCGGTTGGAGCGGCTCCGCGAGGTCGACCTGCGGGCGGTGGTGGATGCGATCTTCTATGTGGTCTCGTCGGGCTGCACCTGGAACCTGCTGCCGCGGGAGTTCCCGCCGACGTCGACGGTTCAGGGCTATTTCTACGCTTGGCGCGACGACGGAACCTGGCAGCGGATCAACCATGGCCTGGTGATGCAGGCGCGCGAGGCGGCTGGTCGCGAGGCCAGCCCGAGCGCTGGAGTGATCGACAGCCAGTCGGTCAAGACCACCGAGGCCGGTGGTCCGCGCGGCTACGACGCCGGCAAACGGGTGAAGGGCCGCAAGCGCCACATCGTGGTCGACACCAGCGGGCTGCTGGTCGGTGCGCAGGTGCATCCCGCCGACATCCAGGACCGCGACGGCGCCCCCGACCTGCTGGCATCGATCCGACACCTCTACCCCTGGCTGCGCCACGTCTTCGCCGACGGTGGCTACGCCGGTGACAAACTCGCCGGCGCGCTCGCCACCACCCTCGGCGACTGGTCGCTCCAGATCGTCAAGCGATCCGATCAGGCCAACGGCTTCGTGCTGCTGCCGCGACGCTGGGTGGTCGAGCGAACCTTCGCATGGCTCGGCCGAAACCGCCGTCACTTGGCTCTACGGCGCCCACGTCAAACTGCTCACGCGACGCATCGCACGAGCACAGTGCATCCATCACGATTATCGGGCGGACTCTTAACACCGTAGCCGGACTGATCGAGAAGCGCCGCAGACTCATGACCCTTCCCAAGATCGCTCGCACCGACGTAACGCGGCTGACAACCGATATCGACGCCCTGGATACTGTCATTCGACTGTTCGCTCCTGAGGTCGACGGGCGCGGCGTGAAGGCCAGACGCCTGCCGTCTCCGTTCGTGGCGAGGAAAGGCCAGATTGTCTCGACCGGTGGCCGCATGATGTATCTGTGCCGGGCCACCGATGCCGAAGGCGAGGGTCACAACTTACTGATGCAGCGCCCTTTGCATAAACAAGGGTTTGCTCCATGATCGATCATGATCGACAGGCTCCAGCTGTACGGAGCCGCGCTCCGCAAGGTCGGCCCGTTGCCGTTCGTGCCGGGCACGAGTCTGTGGCAATACCATCCTAAGAGTTGTTCGCCCGGACCTCAGGTTCGTGGCAGAGCTTACGGAAGTCCACAATTGCCGCGCTCCGACGCCGGTCGGGTACGAGGAAACGGCCCGATGCAGAACCTGACAACGTTCCTGCGCTACCATGCCGACCGGCGGCCCGAGGCGTCGGCGATCCTGTACGGCGAGGCCCGCATCACCTACCGGGACCTGCTGGACCGGGTGCTGCGGCTGGCCGGGTGGATGCACGGCGAGGGTGTCGGCGAAGGCACCATCGTGGCCCTGGTGATGAAGAACAGCCCGGCGTTCCTTGAACTGGCGTTCGCGGTCAGTCACCTCGGCGCCGTCCTGCTGCCGGTCAACTATCGGCTCGCCGCCGAGGAGGTGGGGTACATCGTCGACCACTCCGGCGCCGATCTGGTGTTCGTGGACGAAGAGTTGATCGCGGCTGTCGGCACGGTTGCGGTTCGGGCGATCCCCGTCACCACGGCCATGCAGGCCGACATGCGGACGCTTGCCGGCCGCGACACCCTGCCGGTCCCGGCAGCACGTCGGCAGCCGGAAGACCTGTTCCGGCTGATGTACACCTCCGGCACCACCGACCGGCCGAAAGGCGTCACCCACGACTACGCGAACATCTACTGGAAATGCATGGACCACGTGGTCGATCTGGCGGTCACCCGCGACGACTGCCTGTGCGTGGTGGGGCCGCTGTATCACGTCGGCGCGTTCGACCTGCCCGGCCTCACCGTCCTGTGGATGGGCGGCACCCTGACCATCATCCGCGATTTCTCCCCCGAGGCCGTGCTGCGGACCATCGAGCGGCACCGGGTCACCGGCATCTGGATGGCGCCGGTCATGACCAACGGCGTCCTGGCCTGCCCCGATCGCGAGCGGTGGGATGTCTCGTCCCTGCGCTGGTGCATCGCCGGCGGCGACCGCACCCCGGAATCGCGCATCCGCGAGTTCACCGAGGCGTTTCCCGGCGCCCGCTACATCGACGCCTACGGCCTGACTGAAACCTGCTCCGGCGACACCACCATGGAGGCCGGCATGGAACTCGCCAAGATCGGCTCGGTCGGTCGGCCGCTCGCCCATGTGGAGATCGAGATCCGCGACGACACAGGCGCCGCCCTACCCTCCGGCACCGAGGGCGAGATCTGCCTGCGCGGAGCCAAGATCACCAAGGGCTACTGGAAGGACCCGGAACGCACCGCAGCGTCGTTCTGGCCGTCGAACTGGTTCCGCAGCGGCGATGTCGGCTACCTCGACGCCGACGGCTTCCTCTATCTCACGGATCGCAAGAAGGACCTAATCATCTCCGGTGGCGAGAACATCGCCTCGTCCGAGGTCGAGCGGGTGATCTACGAGTTGCCGCAGGTCAGCGAGGCCGCCGTGGTGGCCCGCCCGGACCCGCAGTGGGGCGAGCGCCCGGTGGCTGTCGTGGTCCTGAAGCACGGCACCACGCTCGATCATCTGACGCTGCAGGCCCATTGCCGCGCCCATCTGGCCGGCTTCAAGGTTCCCCGGGAGCTGCATCTGGTCGACGCCCTGCCGCGCAACCCTTCCGGCAAGGTACTTAAGCGGGTGCTGCGTGATCGGTTCAAACCGGCGCCGCAGGCCAAGCCGCAACGCTCAAAACCTTGAAATCCTTCATGCCTTGGAGCGCATATCTTGGTACACTCCACGCTGCTGATGCGTAAGTGAAACCGCGACCAGAACAGCCCGGATCATCGATGTCGGAACTCACGCCGCTGCGTCCTGTCAAACAACGACGAATGTCCCGGGACGAAAAGGCGCGCGACACCTACAAGCGCCTTTTGGAATCAGCCGCCCGGGTCGTGGGCGAGGACGGCTACGCCGACGCGTCGGTCTCGAAGATCACCCGGCTGGCCGGCGTGGCGCAGGGTACGTTCTACAACTACTTCGAAACCCGCCAGGACGTCCTGGACAGGTTGCTGCCCTACATGGGGCGGCAGATGCTGGACCACATCGGCCGGTCGCTGGCCCATGACCTGACTGGCGCCGAGCGCGAGGAGGCGCGGTTCCGCGCGTTCTTCGACTACCTCAACGAGCACCCGGCGTTCTACCGGATCCTGTACGAGGCCGAGATCTTCGCCCCCGACGCCCACGACGAGCACTTCCGCATCCTGGTTGACGGCTACAAGGGCGCGCTGGGCCGAGCGGTCGAGCGGGGCGAGATCAAGGGCTACAGCGACCAGGAACTGGAAGCCGTGATCTACATGCTGCTGTCGGCGCGCTCGTACCTCGCCATGCGCTACGTCCACGACGGCAAGGGCGGCACCGGCCCGCTGCCGGGCCACGTGATCGACGCCTACGTGAAGTTCGTGACCCGGGGGCTGTTCGCGGCGGGATAGAGGTTTTGGGGTGATGACACCCCCGTTCTGCGGCAGCCGGCCCAAAAGGGATCCTTTCAAACGGTTCTGGAAAACCGGTGAATCCGGGAGAATGCGGGTCCTCGCCCATGTGTCCGAAACCTATGCCGGAAGAGCCTTATAGGCGGCAATAATATCGGCTACCTGCTGGGCCCCGAGCATTTGCACCTGCTGGCTGGTGATCGCCTGCAACTGGGCCCTCGACAGGGCTGCTATGTGGATGCTGGACAGGCCGGAGAGACCGCTGCCGCTCAGAGACGCGATATCCTCGGTGGAAAAGGCCGCAAACGCGTTAGCGCTGAACGCCGACACCTGAGCGCCGGTGAGATTGGCGACCTGGGATGGGGTCAGGGCGTCCGCCTGTTCAGGAGGCATTGCCGCGATCTGGGCTACGGAGAGACCGATGATCGCCTGCGGGCTGATCGCGGCGATCTGGGCCGGCGATAGCGCGCTGATCTTGTCGGCGCCGAATGCCGCGATCTGCAAGGCGTTGAGCGCGGCGATCTGGCCGGTGGTCAGGACGCCGACCTGGGCCTTGCTGAGCGCATTCATCTGGAAATAGCCGAATCTGGCAAACTGCTCGGTCGTCAGGGCGGCCGTCTGTTCATCGTCCAGTGCCGATACATTTTCGGGCGACAGTCCTTGTATGGCGCTCGGGCTGATCGCAGCGATATCGGCCGTCGAGAGCGTTCCGAGCGACGCCGCGCTCAGGGCCGCGATCTGCGAAGCGGTCAGCGCGGCGATCTGCGTGGTGGACAGGGCATCGATCTGGCCCGTGGTCAGCGTGGCGACCTGGTTTGCCGTGAGACCGGCTACCGCTTTGGCATCGAGAGCGGAGACCTGATCGGCGGACAGTGCGGTGACGGCCTCCGGCTGCATCGCCGCAATCTGCGTCGCGCTGAGGGCATGAATCTGCGCGCTCGACAGAGCTGGCATCTGGGCGCTCGTCAGCGCAGCGAGCTGGGTCGGAGAAAGCCCCGCCATCTGCGCCGACGTCAACCCGGACAGCTGGTCGTTGCCGAGTGCCGCGATGCGCTCAGCCGGGATGCCGGCGATCGCCTTGCTGCTGATCGCCGCCAAGTCCGCTGAGTCGAAGGTGGCCAACGCCTCGGCGGATAGAGCGGCGATCTGCGTCGCGCTCAAGGCGGCGATCTGGCTCGTCGAAAGGCTGTCCACTTGCGCGGCGGTGAGTGCCGCGATCTGCGCGCTGCGGATGCCTGCGACCGCCGCTGGGGTGAGCGCCGCGATCTGGTCGGTCGAAAAAGCGGCAACGGTGTCCGTGGACAGGAACGCCGCCTGTGTTGCCGTCAGCGCGCCTATTTGGGCCGTGGACAGGGCACCGATCTGGCCCGATTGCAGAGCGGTGAACTGGCTGGCGGTCAGCCCCCTCACCTGCGTTGTCGTAAGGGCTGCGATCTGGTCCTGATTGAGCGACGCAATATTCTGGGCAGACAGACCGCCGATGGCGTCGGCGCTCAGCGCGGCGATATCGGCGTTCGAAAAGCTCTTGAACGCATCGACGCTCAACCGGGAGGTCTGGGTTGCGCTCAGTGCGCCGATCTGGGTCGTGGACAGGGCACCGATCTGGGCGGCATTCAGCGTCCCTATCTGGTCCGCCGTCAGGCCGGCGACCGCCTTGGCGGAAAGCGCCGCGACCTGGTCGGTCAGAAGGACGGCGGTACTGTCCAAGGTAAGTGCCCTCGACTGTGTTGCAGTGAGGGCACCGATCTGCGCCGTCGACAGCGCGCCCACCTGTGCGGCAGCCAGGGCGGCGATCTGTGTCGACTTCAGGGCCGCAATCTGGCTTGCCGTAATTGCGGCAATCTGTTCGGCCCCCAAGGAGGCGACGGCGTCACCGGTCAGCGCGGCAATCGCATTGGTGCTGAGCGAGGCGAGTTTCTCCGTGGAAAAGGTCGCCATCATTGCCGGAGTGAGGGCGGGTGTCTGGACAGAGGTCAGGGCCCCGATCTGCGATTTCGACAAGGCATCGACCTGGTCGTTGGCGAGGGCCGCTATCTGGGTGGCGGTCAGGCCCGAGACCGCCTTCGTCGTCAGGGCCGCAATCTGCGCGGTGGAGAGGGCGGCAATATTGCCGACGGGCAGCGCGGCGACCTGCGCCTCGCCGAGCGCGGCAATCTGGGTGACCGACAGCGCCTCCATCTGCGCCGTTGTCAGTCCCGCGACTTGGGCAGCCTGGAGTGCGGCGACCTGAGCCGGCGTCAGGGCGGCGATCTGGTCCAGCGACAGCGTCGAGACTTGCTCCGCTGAAAGGCCGGTCAACGCGCTCGTGCGGATCGACGATATATTGGTAGAGGCAAGTGCGATCAGCTTGTCACCGTTGAGCGCCGCGACCTGTGCCGAGACGAGGCTGGCGATCTGCGTCGAGCTCAGGGCACGCACCTGCGCCGCGCTGAGCGTTCCAACTTGGTTCGCGGTCAGGCCGGTGATCGACTTCGCCTTGATGGCGGCGATCTGATCCGCCGACAGCGCCGCCATGGTTTCGAGCGACAGGGCGGAAATCTGACCCGCGCTCAGAGTGCCGACCTGCACGGTGGAAAGTGCGCCGATCTGGTCGTTCGTGACGGCCGCGATTTGAGCCGTTTTCAAGCCCGCGACCTGGTTCACGGTCAGTGCCGCAATCTGCTCATCGCCGAGCGCCGCGACGGCTTCCGCCGACAGGCCCGAAATGCCGATCGCGCTGAACGCGGCGATGTGGCTCGGCGAGAGCGTGGCAACGGTCCCGGCGCTCAGCGCCCCGACCTGGCTTGGCGTCAGCGCCGCCGATTGCGCGGCCGTGAAGGCGGCGACCTGTGCCACGTCGAGTGCCGCGATCTGGACGGCGGTCAAGCCCGGCACGGCCTTGACTGAAAGAGCCGCGATCTGCCCAGGCAATAGGAGCGCGATACTGTCGACAGGCAACGAACCGACCTGGACGGCTGTCAGAGCCGCGACCTGTGCGGAACTCAGGCTGCCCAGGTGCTCCGGCGTGAAGGCCGCGACCTGAGCCGCCTTCATCGCCTTGATCTGGCTGGTCGTCAAACCTGCCAACTGCTCTTTCGAGAGCGCGGCGATCTGATCGCCGGTCAACCCCGCGACCGCTGCGGGCTTGATCGCAGCGATGCCGGAGGGCGTCAGCGCATCCAACGCGTCGGCACTCAACGCAGCGACCTGCTTTGAGGTCAGCGCACCGACCTGTGCGTTGGACAGGGCCCTCGCCTGGGTCGATGTGAGAGTGGCGATCTGCGTCAGAGAAAGGCCTGCCATAGCACCTGGACTGAACGAAGCGATCTGCGGGCCGGACAGCATCGCGATCTTGTCCGGGCCTAGCGCGGCGACCTGGGCGGCATTCCACGCAGCGAGTTGCGGACCGGACAGGACCCCGACATGCGCATCGCTGAGCGCGGCAATCTGCGTCCCGTTCAACGCGCCGAATTGCGTGGGCGAAAGCCGGGCGACCTGATCCGTACCAAGGGATGCGATCTGTTCACTCGAGAAGCCGCTGAGCGCTCCGGGGGCAAGCGCCGCGATAACACTTGGAGACAGGCCGGCCAGCACGGCGGGGCTGATGCTCTGTAGGTGGAGTGCGCCCAGCTTGGCAACCTGCACCGTGGTGAGAGCCCGCACCTGCGCCGCGGGGAGCGCCGCCGTCTGGGCGGTCGTGAGGCCGGCAATGGATTTCGGTGTGATGTTGGCGATTTGATCGGCCGACAGGGCCGTCAGAGTCTCGATCGGCAGCGCTCCGACCTGCTTCGCGGTCAGCGAGCGGATCTGACCGGTTGACCAGATCGCCGCTTGTGAGGGCTTGAAAGCGGCGACCTGGCCTGGGGTAAGGCTCGCCATTTGGCTCGGCGTCAACGCCGCGACCTGCTCGTTGTTGAGCGAGGCGATCGCGGCGGGCGACAGGCCGCTGATCGACGTCGCCTTGATCGACGCGAGCAGCTTCGACGGCAAACTGGTCACGTTTGTGCCCATTGCGGCGAACTGGGTGGCGGTCAGAGCGTTGATCTGTTCTGCGGACAAGGAGGTGATCTGGCCGGTGGACATCGCCGAGATCTGGCCGGCTTTCAGCCCGGCAATGGCCTTCGATGTGATCGCCGCCAGATGCTCGGGCGAAAGTGCCGCCAACTGGTCGGTCGAGAGCACGGCGATCTGCGTCGCGCCTAATGCCTTCATCTGGGTCGCGCTGAACAGCTGAATTTGTGCCGGCGCAAGCGCGGCAATCTGCGCGGGCTTGAACGATGCGATCTGGCTCGGCGTCAGTGCCGCACTCTGTTGCCGGGATAGGGCGGCGAGAGCCTCACCGCTCAGCCCTGTGATGGCGCTGGGATTGATGGCCGCGACATCTTCGGGCGAGAAGGTCATGACGGCCGATGGCTTCAGCGCGGCCAGCTGCCGGGCGTTGAGACCGGCGATCTGGGTGGGCGTCAGCGCCTCGACCTGTAGCGTGCTGAGCCCGGCGATCTGGGCCGTGGTCAGCGAGGCGACCTGCGGTCTTAGAAAGCTGGCGATGTTGGAACCGCTCAGCGCGGCGATCTGCTGATGCGTCAGCCCGGAGACCGCGCGGGACGACAGCGACGAGATCTGGCTGCCCGACAGGTTGGCGACGGCGTCGACGCTGAGCGCGACAATCTGCGCCTGCGACAGCGCGCCGATCTGGGCGCTGCTCAACATCGCGATGAACGAGGAATCCCACCCGTTGACGACCGAAGGTGACAAAGCCTTGATCTGGGCCGCCGTCAGCGTGCCGACAGAGCCGACGCTGGTCATGAGAACTCCGCCTCTCTTCTTGCAAGCGTTTCCCGGGGCGTCCCCGTGAAGGGGGTGCGCCAGCGGGAAGCATTGTGAAACAAAGAACTGGATAGCGAAGAATGTGCGCCGCAATGAGAAACATTCAGGTCCTCACTCGGCAAAAACTGCCGGCCGACGGGCGACCGCAGATCGCGATTTCAGCGAATTCTACCTTGCGGGCGGACCGGCCAACTCCGCGGCACGAGCGTGATAGGCTTGTATACCTTGGCATTTTGCATCACAGCGCCCGGATCAGGACGAAACATCGCTCCTGCCATCCAATCGATATTGAAGCAATAATCAGGCCAGACCCGGGGCGACACCGAGCGTAAGGAGGCGCGGTTCCGCGCGTTCTTCGACTACCTCAACGAGCACCCGGCGTTCTACCGGATCCTGTACGAGGCCGAGATCTTCGCGCCGGACGCCCACGACGAGCACTTCCGGATCCTGGTCGACGGCTACAAGGCGCGCTTGGCTGGGCGGTCGAGCGGGCCGAGATCAAGAGCTACAGCGACCAGGAGCTGGAAGCCGTGATCTACACGCTGCTGTCGGCGCGCGCATACCTCGCCATGCGCTACGTCCACGACGGCAAGGGCGGCACCGGCCCGCTGCCGAAGCACGTGATCGACGCCTACGTGAAGTTCGTGACCCGGGGGTTGTTCGCGGCGGAATGAGGCGGTGAGAGGGGAGTTTCCAGTATTTGGCCAGAGTCGACCCTTAGCGGACATCGGATTTCTTGACGAGAGCCGCCACCAATTCATCGATCTCGTCTTCCGAATTGTAATAATGGGGCGAGACGCGAAGCGCACCCTCGCGAAAGCCGATGTGAATGCCTAGGTCCTGTAGGTAGGCGACAGTGTCCGGATCGGCGATGGCCGGGTGATGGAAGCTCAGGATCCCAGACCGGGCACCGGCTTCCATCGGGCTTCGAACTTCGAACCCGTGTCGTCGAGCCAAGTCGGCCAACCGGTCGTTTAGGCGAAGAATCCGTCGTTCGATCCGCTCGATCGTGTAGGCCTCAATTTCTCTGAACCGCTGCGCCAATCCGAAGATCCCTGCCGCATTTTCGGTGCCGGCCTCGAAACGGGTGGCATCGTCGGGAAGATCGATTTCACGATTGAAGGCGAAGGGGTCATTGACGCTCAGCCAGCCCAACTGGGTTACACGTGTTCTGGCAAGCATCTCGCCGGACAAAGCCATGAACCCAACGCCCAGGGGGCCGAGCATCCATTTGTGAGCGCTGACAACCAACGCATCGATCCCCATCGCCTCGACATCGATTGGGATCGCACCGACGCTTTGTGTTCCGTCGACCACGAGAAGTGCACGGTGAGCATGGGCCACCGCTGCAATCGCCGACAGATCTGCACGGAATCCGTTGAAATACTGAACGTGGCTGAGAGCGACCACTCGCGTACGGTCATCGATCGCGCGGCTCAACTGTTCCGGCGTCACCCGGCCCTCGATGACCTTCAATCTGCGGAGCTCAACGCCCCGATCCGCCAGGCTGAGCCATGCCAGATAATTCGATGGAAACTCCATCTCGGGCACAATGACGTTGTCACCCTCGCGCCAGTCCTGACCATTGGCCAAGAGCGAAATGCCGTGCGACGTATTCTGGATGAATGCGACATGCGCCGCACTCGTGCCGACCAGACGCGCAGCGGATTCGCGGCATTCTCTATAGATGGGCTCATACCGCCTGGTCGCGGTTTCGTGCTGGGTCGTATGGATCTCGGTTTGCCGACGGATCGCTTCTTGGACGCCACGCGAAATCGGCCCGGTCGCCGCGTGATTGAGATAGTTCACGCGATCCGAAATTGGAAAACTGCGCCGCAGTTCCTCTAGGGACATGGAGGCGTCGTGATCGAAATCGTTCATCTCGCCTCTCCCAAGAGTAGCTACGAGAAGCCTTGAACCGGCCTGCGCAGCTCAAAGTGCCTGCAGGGCCGTGTCCGTCGTACCGATTCTATAACCAACACGGGCGAATCACGGCATTTTCCGCGACCCTTACCGAATTATCCTTGCTGCATTATTCTGCAGCCAGGGGACGCCCGCGGTGCTGCGGCGGGCACTGGCCACCTTCATCAGACCATCCTCAGCGCCGCCATCCCCACCCTTCGAACCAAGCGCTCCTACACCACGCCCCGGGACGTGACCCCAGTGACTGCTCCTGGGACCGGAGCTGTATTGCTCGATCCGACCGCTCCTGGCGCATTCTGGCCACCCCGGGCAGTTGCGGCGAGTGACCGGACTCCACCCTAAGCGGACACGCAGCTCGACGATCCCCCTTACAGCGCCAAATACCGCTTGGTCACCGCCTCGTTCGCCCGCAAGCCCTTGATGGTATCGCGGTACACGATGTGGCCCTTGTCGATCACTGCGGCGTCTTCGGAGATGCCCAGGCAGAAGTGCATGTTCTGCTCGGCCAGCACAATGGTGACGCCCATGGCGCGCAGGGTGCGGATCAGGGCGGCGATCGACTGCACGATGATCGGGGCCAGGCCCTCCGACGGCTCGTCGAGCAGCAGCACCTCAGGGTTGCCCATCAGGGTGCGGGCGATGGTCAGCATCTGCTGCTCGCCGCCCGACATCAGGCCGGCGCGCCGCTCCTTCATCTGCGCCAGGATCGGGAACGCCTCGTACACCTTCTCCAGCGTCCAGGCGTCCTGGCCGTCCGGGCCGCGCTTGGCGCCGATCAGCAGGTTGTCCTCCACGCTGTGCATCGGGAACACCTGCCGGTCCTCCGGCACGTAGCCGATGCCGGCGCGGGCGATCACGTCGGGCCGCGCGCCGGCCAGTTCGGTGGCGCCGAGCCGCACGCTGCCCTTGCGCGGCTTGGCGATCCCGGCGATCGCCTTCAGGGTCGTACTCTTGCCCGCGCCATTGCGGCCCAGCAGGGCCAGGGTGCGGCCGCGGCCGATCTCCAGGTCGACCCCGAACAGGATCTTGGAGGCGCCGTAGAACACGTCGATGCCCTGGACGGTCAGGATCGTGTCCGTGCTCATGCCGGTACCTCCTCCGGTGTCTCGGTACCGAGGTAGGCCTCGATGACTTCGGGATTGTTGCGGATGTCGTCGGCCGAGCCGGTGGCCAGCACCGAGCCGTAGCGCAGGACGTGGATGGTCTCGGCAACCTCGAAGACGATGTCCATGTCGTGCTCGATGAAGATCAGGGTCATGCGCCCCTGCTCCCACAGGCGGCGTACCGTTCCGATCATCTGCCAGCGCTCCTCCGGCCCCATGCCGGCGGTCGGCTCGTCCAGCAGTAGCACCCTCGGCTCCAGCGCCAGCGCCAGGCCGATGTCCAGCAGCTTCTGGTCGCCGTGCGAGATGTTCGAGCACAGCAGCCGGGCGACCGGTGCCATGCCGAGCAGGTCGATCAGCTCGCCGGCCCGCTCCCGCACCGAGCGCGGAGGAAACGCCGTCAGCAGGCTTTCCGACATGTGGACGTGCGAGGCGACCGCTGCCATCAGCGACTGCTCGACCGTCAGGGTCGGGAAGATGCTGGCGACCTGGAACGCCCGGCCGATGCCCTTGCGCACGATCCCGGCTGGCGCCATGCCAACGATATCCTCGTCGGCCAGCAGGATGCGCCCACTGTCCGGCACCAGATGACCGGTGATCAGGTTGAACAGCGTGGTCTTGCCAGCACCGTTCGGGCCGATGACCGCGCTCAACGAGTCGGTCGGGAAGTTCAACGACACGTCGTTGGTCGCGACCACGCCGCCGAACGACTTCACCACGTTTTCAAGACGCAGCATGCTCACGCCCCCCGCTGGCGGACGCCGCCATAGGGGTGCCAGGATCCGGCGCAGAAATAGCCGACGTCCACCGGCAGCGCGATCCCGGTGATGGCCGACGCCTCGTCGGACGCCAGGAACGCCACCGCCTTGGCGATCTCGTCGGGTTCGACCATCCGGCCGAGGGCGGAATTCTCCTCCAGCAGCGCCGGATCACGGTAGCCACGGTCGATCTGGTCCTGCAGCGCCGGCGTGCGGGTGTAGCCCGGCTCCACCGTGTTCACCCGGATGCCGGCCCGGCCCCATTCCGAGGCCAGCCCCATCGTCAGGTTGGTCACCGCCGCCTTGCTGGGCGCGTAGGCGTGCAGCGGGACGGAGCGTTCGGCGGTCACCGAGCTGATCGTCACGATCGACCCGGCCCGGCGCTTCAGCATGTGCGCCGCATAGGCTTTCGCTGTCAGATAGGTGCCGCGCAAGTTCACCGCGATGACGTTGTCGAACAGTTCCAGCGGCAGATCCTCCGGCGGGTGCGGCGGCTGCACGATGCCGGCCGAGGTGACGAGGATGGCGGTCGGGCCGACCTCCTTCTCGGTGCGGTCGGCGAGCGCCTGCACCGCGTCGGCGTCGCGCACGTCGATGGCGAACGCCACGCCGCCAACGTCCTTGGCCACCCGCTCGGCCGCCTTCTCGTTCAGGTCGGCCACCACCCAGCCGGGCGCCGCGGGCCGCCATCAGGCGCACGCAGGCCTCGCCGATGCCGCTTGCACCGCCGGTCACGACCGCGATGCGGCCCTCCAGGGATCCTACGGTCGTGTTCATCACTGCTGACTTTCCCGGTTCTCGGCCGCGAGCTTCGCCTGCTGCCGTTCCACCCACCAATCCTTCGCGAAATCGAGCACGCCGCGGCGCAACCCCAACACCACGAACAGGATCACCAGGCCGATCACGATCTCGGTGTGGCTGGTGTACATCTGGACCACGTCGTTGAGGATCCGCAGGGCCACCGCGCCCAGCAGCGGCCCGAGGAAGACGTTCAGACCGCCCAGCATGATCATGAAGATCGCCTCGCCGGACTGCGCCCAGAACGCCCATTCCGGATAGGCGCCGGAGGTGAACAGCGCCAGGATGACGCCGCCGACACCGGCGATCGACGACGACACCACGAAGCAGATCAGCTTGACCCGGGTGACGTTCACACCGAGGAACGCCGCGCGCTGGGCGTTGTCGCGGATCATCCGCAGCGTGTAGCCGAACGGACTCTCGGTGACGATCCGCATGATGAGCATGCAGATCACGAAGATGACCGCGCAGAACGCATAGCGGTGATAGGGATCCGCCAGATCGACGCCGAGGAACACCGGGCGCGGGATGCCACCCATCAGGCCCTGGTCGCCGCCGGTCAGCGCCACCCAACTCAGAATCACGCTGTACAGGAACATCTGGAAGGCGAGCGTCAGGAACGCGAAGTAGATTTCGGTCAGCCGCACGCAGATGGCGCCGATCACCAGGGCGTACAGCGCGGTGCCGGCGACCGCCGCCAGCAGCGCGACCGGCACCGATCCTTGGCCGAGGGTCGCGGTGAAGTCGCCCCACTGCAGCAGCAGACCGAAGATGTATCCGCCCAAGGCGAAGAACGCCGCGTGGCCGAACGACACCAAGCCGGTGTAGCCGATCAGCAGGTTGAGCGACATGGCCAGCAGCCCGATCGCGAAGATCGAGGTCAGGAAGTCGCGCGGCCAGGCGCTGTCGACACCGAAGCCGATGGCGAGGAGCACGGCCAGCGCGCCGAGCGCGAGCAGGACATCGCGCCTGAATTCACGGAACAGGCTCATCGCAGCGTCCCCTGGCCGAGCAGACCGGTCGGTCGGAAGATCAGGACCAGGGCCATGATCATGAACATGGCGCCGTCGACGAACAGCGGGAATCCGACGCTGCCGATCGAGCGGGTCAGGCCCAGGATGATCGCCGCCAGGAAGGCACCAGGGATCGAGCCCATGCCGCCGATCACGGTGACGATGAAGCTCTCCACCAGGATGCCCAGGCCCATGCCGGGGGTCAGCGACCGCACCGGCGCGGCCAGCGCGCCGGCGACACCGGCCAGCGCGCAGCCCAGCCCGAACAGCAGAGCGAAGTAGACGTTCACCCGGATGCCCAGCGCCGAGACCATGGGGGCGTTCTGGGCGGCGGCCCGGACGATCTTGCCGAACCGGGTCTTGGTGACGATCAGCAGCGAGCCGATGCCGATGAGCACCGCCATGGCGACCAGGAACAGGTAGAACGGCGGCACATATCCGCCGGCCACGCGGTATGGCGGCAGCCGGAACTCCGCCGGGATGCCCATCGCCAGATACTCGGCACCCCAGACGATCTTCACGAGGTCGTCGATGATCAGGATGAACGCGTAGCAGACCAGCAGCTGCATCAGCAGGTTCTGGCCGTACACCCGGCTGATGATGAAACGTTCGAACACGATTCCGCTGATCGCAGCGCCCAGGGCGCCGGCGGCGGCGGCCAGGAAGTAGTTGCCGGTGACCTGGTACACCGTGAACGCAAAGTACGCGCCCAGCATGTAGAAACTGCCATGGGCGAAATTGATGACGTGCAGCACGCCAAAGATCAGCGTGACCCCGGAGGCCACCAGGAACAGCAGCATGCCGATGATCAGCCCGCTGGTCGTCTGGTTGACCAAGCAGGCAGGCGTCGACAAGCAGGCCGCGAGCGCGTCGAGTTCAAGCATGAGGATCGATCCGGTGGTCACGGAGAGGACG
>ABHC01000037.1 GCA_000171835.1 alpha proteobacterium BAL199
CAGCCGGATTTCCCGACTGCCTTGGCTTCGGCATCCTGCACGCAGCACGCCTCGACTCCGGCGGGTGCCGGTCCGCCGCAGCAACCGGCTGCCGGTTCCGCCACCTTGGGCGCAACGCTGCACACCCCGGTCTCCGGCAACTCAAGCTCGACGCGGGCCGCCGCCTCGGCATCGCCGGCCAACCAGGCGGCGATCGAGCGAACCTGCTCGTAGCCGGTCGCCATCAGGAAGGTCGGCGCGCGGCCGTAGGACTTCATACCGGCGATGAAGAAGTCCTTTTCGGGGTGCGCCAGTTCCCGGGCCCCGTGCGGGCGGACGGTGCCGCAGCTGTGCAGATTCGGGTCGATCATCGGGGCCAGCAGGATCGGTGCCTCCAGCCACGGGTCGAGGCCCAACCAGACCTCGCGCAGCATGTCGAGATCGGCCCGGAAGCCGGTGGTCACGATGACCTCGTCGGCCACCGTGGTGTGCGGGACATCGCCCAGCAGGCCGGAGACCTGGAGCAGCCCGTCGCCGCCGTCGATCCCACGGACCCGGAACGGCATCAGCGCTTGCAGGCGCCCGGCCTTGATGGCGGCGCGCACCCGGGTTCCCAACCGCCCGCGGGCCGGCAGCGCGTCAGCGGCCCCGCCGCCGAACACGGTGTTGAAGCTGTCGCGGCGCAACGCCCAGGTGACCCGGGTTTCCGGCTCGTCCTCCTGCAACTCGATCAGGTCGAGGATGACGTTCATCGCCGAATGGCCGCTGCCGACCACCAGCACGTGCTTGCGGGCATAGCGTGCCCGTGCCCGGTCGAGAACATCGGGGATGCCGTAGGCCAGACGGCCCGTGTACTCGCGCTCGCCGGGCAGCGGCACACCGCCGGAGCCGACCGGGTTCGGCGACCGCCAGGTGCCGGAGGCGTCGATCACCGCACGGGCGTCGAGCGTGCCGCCGTCGGCCAGACGCAGCTCGAACGGCTGGCCGTCCCGGCCCTCGGTCTTGACCTTGTCGAAGTCCTTGCGCCCCACCGACAGCACCCGTGCGCCGAACCGCAGATGCGGCCGGATCGCGGCGTGCAGGGACAACGGCTCCAGGTATTGGTCAATGATCTCATGGCCGGTCGGCAGCGCCTCGTCGTCGGGCGCGGTCCAGCCGGCGGCGTCGAGCAGGCGCCGCGACGCCTTGTCGATGTTGTAGCGCCAGGGCGAGAACACCCGGACGTGGCCCCATTCCCGCATCGCGGCACCGGCGGCATCGCCGGCCTCCAGCACGACGAACGGCAGGCCGCGCTCCGATAGGTACGCCGCCGCCGCCAAGCCCACCGGACCGGCGCCGATGATGGCAACCGGCAATGCCGCAGTCATCGCTCTTTCCACACCCACGTCCAGATCTCCTTTTTGACCATCGATATATCGATGGGTGATAGTCGAACTCAAAAAAACGCTCACCCGCAGCAGGCATCCTTGCCGCCGGCGGTGATGCAGGCGCCGACCTCGCTCCACGCCTGAACCGCGACCCGGAACGCCTCGCGGCCCCGGTCGGTGATGGCGTAGACCTTGCGCTGCCGGCCGCCGACCACCTCATGCTCGACCGTGACGTAGCCGCCGGCCTCGAACTCCTTCAGCACCGGGTACAGCGCCCCCGGCGTCGGCGAGCAGCAGCCCTGCGTGGTGTCCTCGACCGCCTTGGTGATGTCGTAGCCGTGCATGCGCTGGCGGTTCAGGACGCACAGGATGAAGAACTTCGACAGGCTCATCTTGATGAGGCCGTTCCAATACTTCGGGTCGGTGTAGTCGACCTCGTTGCCTTTCGGGGCGGCGGGCGACCGGGCGAGCTGTGCGTTTGCCATGGCGCAAAGATAGGCCGCCGTCACATACCTATCAAGGGGTAATATATCGCCCAACAACATATTCTTTTCGGGTGTCGATCAGGCGTACGCCTTGGTCAGCGGATCTTCCGGGATCACCGGCGCTGCCGTGGTCGGCACCCCGCCGCGCCGGGTGCCGAGCTCGATGTTGATCCACTTCTCGGCCAGCGCCGGTGGCAGTTCTCGGCCGTCCGGCAGCGACAGCCACATCCGCATCAGGTGCCGGCGGCGCTCCGGCTCCGGCCAGTCGAGATAGCTGGTGCGCGAGTGGAACACCACGTGGTTCTGCAGGAACTGGATGTCGCCGGGCTCGAACGGCAGGCGCAGGCAGAACCGGTCCTCCTCGCAGATCGCGAAGTACAGGTCGAGCGCCTCGCGCTGGGCGTTCGACATCCTCGGTGCGTCGGGGAACCGTTTCAGGGACTCGATGTACTGCAGCACCGGCGAGTAGCCGTTGAGCATCCCGGCGTGCCAGTTGAACAGCGGGACCCCGAACCAAGGCAGCTTGCCGGGCGGCACCTCGCCGCGCCGGTCCATGTAGATCGGCTTGTATAGCTCCGGCAGCAGGTCGGGTCGGCGGCGCATCATCTCGTCGTGCACCGCGACCGCGCTGACGATCAGGCTCTCGCCGCCGATCCGGGCGTGCCGGATGCACAGCAGCGCCACCACGTCGCAGGAATCCGCGTGAAAGCACAGCTCGGCGTTGGTCTGGGTCAGCCGCTTGTTGTGGTCCGCAACGGCGTCGCCGACATCGATCACGTGACCGAGCAGGTGGCCGTTGCGGTTCTGGGTGACCGGGTCGCCGAGATGGCGGCACAGGCCCCAGTAGACGCGGATCAGGGTCTCGCGGTCGTAGCGCTCGACCGGCAGGCCCTTGATGTAGCCGAGGCCGAGGCCGGAGCGGATCTGGGCGCGCAACGCGCCGAGCCGGGTGGTGAGACGGCCGAGTGGGAACTGGTCGCGGCCGATCTCCTGGATCGCCAGGCCCTGGGCGCGGGTGAACCGCACCGCGGCGTCGATTTCCGCCACGTCGGACTCCTCGATGCGGCAGATCCAGTCGTCGCGCTGCAGCACCTCCGCGGCGGTCCAGGCGAAGCTGCCGCCAACTGGTGCCGTGGGCATCGGGGCGGTTGGGGTCGGGGTGGGGCTGATCGAGTTCATCGCGGGTCCCTCCGGTTCGCCAGCGGGTGGTGGCCGGAACAGGATCGCGACGATTCTACTATTTTGAAATTGTTGTTTCTGATGATAATCATTTCCAAACCTATTGGTTCAACACGGGAGAACCCACCCTGCGACGCCACCTGCCGTCCCTGGACCGCCTGCGGGCGCTGCGCGAGGTGGCGCGCACCGGCGGGTTTTCGTCCGCCGCCGACACCCTCGGCCTGACCCAGCCCGCGGTCAGCAACCAGATCCGCCAACTCGAGCAACAACTCGGCGCCCGCCTGCTGGAGCGGATCGGCAAGACCGCCCGGCCGACCGCCGAGGGTGCGGTGCTGATCGCCGCCGCAGACCGGGCGCTGGCCACCCTGGACGCCGCCCTCGACGACATCGCCCTGATGCGGGCGACGGTGACCGGCACCCTGGTCCTGGCGACCGGGGCGACCTCGACCCGCTACCTGCTGCCCGCGGTGGTCGCCGAGTTGACCGCGCGGCATTCCGGCATCGACCTGCGCATCGTCACCGGCAACACCGGCGATCTGGTGGTCGGCGTGCTAGACGGTTCGATCGACCTCGGCCTGCTGACCGCGCCGGTGCACGACCCGCATCTGGACACCCGGCCGTTCTACCGCGACCGCCTGGTGTGCGTGACCCCGCCGTCCCAGGCGCCGACCACCGGCAGCGTGACGCCGCGCGACCTGGAGGGGCGGCGGGTGATCCTGTACGACCGGGCCGGCGCGATCCGCCGGTCGATCGATACATGGCTCGACGGTGCCGACCGCGACCGGATCCGCATCACCGACATCGGCAGTTCCGACGCCCAGATGGCCTATGTGCGGGCCGGGTTCGGCTGGTCGATCATCTCCGAGATGGCGACCCGCGAGGACGCCGCCGCCCGCCGGGTCGACGTGCGCCAGCTCGACCCGCCGATCCATCGCGACCTCGTGCTGGTGTGGCGCCGCGACCGCGCGGCCCGCCCGGTGATCGAGGCCGCCCTGGCGGCGTTCGCCGGGCCGGCGGGATCGCGCGGGGCGTAGTGGCCGAGGCCGATGCCTGGTTGGCGTTGCAACGCTCGCGTGGACGGAGTATCCGCCCGGGAAATCGCGGCCTCTGACGCCGCGAGCCCTCTGCAACGAGTTCAGGAGATCACATGGCCGACACGCATACCGGAACCTGCTTCTGCGGGGCGCTGGAGATCGAGGCGACCGGCACGCCGCTGGAAATGGGCTACTGCCACTGCAACTCCTGCCGGAGCTATTCGGGCGCCCCGGTGATGGCCTTCACCCTGTGGAAGGCGGAGAGCGTCCGGGTCACCCGGGGCGCCGAGCTGATCGGCCGGTTCAACAAGACCGGGATCAGCGACCGGCAGCACTGCACCAAGTGCGGCGGCCACCTGATGACCGACCACCCGACCTTCGGCCTGGTCGATGTCTGCGCCTCGGCACTGCCGAGCGTGGCGTTCAAGCCGAGCGTCCATCTGCACTACGCCGAGACCGTGCTGCCGATCAGGGACGGGCTGCCCAAGCTGAAGGATTTCCCGGCCGAGGTCGGCGGCTCCGGCGAGCTGATCCCCGAATAGGGTCAGCGGCCCGGGGCGGCGGGCGGTCCCGGCCGGTCCATCACATAGGTCGCGCACTCGCTGCCGTAGTAGTGCCGTCGCTCCAGGAACCGCATGCCGAGCCGCTGCATGACCTTGATCGACGCGGCGTTCTGCGGGTCGGCGTTGGAGAACAGCTGCGTGATCGGCAACTCGCGAAACGCGAAATCGGCCATCGCGCGGGCCGTCTCGCCGGCGTAGCCGTGACCCCAGGTGTCGGGCAGCAGCCGCCAGCCGATCTCGATGTCGTTGGCCGGGTCGTTCTCGATGTGCTGGATGCAGCCGGCGCCGATGATCCGGCCGGACTCGGTGAGGATGATGGACCACCACGAATACCCCAGCGCGGCCCAGCGCGCCTCGGCCCGCTCGATCCAGGCGCGGGTTTCCTCCATTGCCTGCGCGCCGCCCAGGAAACGCATGACTTCCGGGTCGGTGTTCACCACCCGCAGCCCGTCGTAGTGCGCGGCGTTGCACGGCTCCAGCCGCAGGCGTTCGGTGTGCAGGATCATGGGAGTCACCGCCTCGGTCTGACTGTCGCCCGGCGGTTCTAGAACCCGATCCTTCGGTGCTCAAGAACGCTTGTGACGATTGAACACGATCCAGGAATCGATACTCTACACAAATGTGGACTTCCACAGAAGTGTAGAGTGACTTACATCTACGAACGCGAAAGAACTCAGGACGCTTCTGGCGAGGGCGGGTGCCACCTTCGAAACCCACCGGGGCGGCAGTGGTCACCTGACCGTTCGGCTGGGCGACCGGACCAGCCAGCTTCCGATGCACGGTTCCGGCAAGGAACTGGGCACCGGGTTGGTGAACAAGATCCTCAAGGACCTGGGATTGAAGTAATGCTGCGCTACCCAATCGAGTTGACCAAGGACGACAACGACACGTTCCTCGTGACGTGCCCCGATCTTCCCGAGGTCACGACTTTTGCGGAGTCGTTCGACGAAGCCGAGACGCGGGCGTCGGCCGCCATCGAGGAGGCCGTGGCGGCGCGGGCAGCCGGCGGGGTGGACATTCCGGAGCCTTCGCGCGGCGGCGAGCACTCCGCCGCGGTGGGAACCCAGACCGAACTGAAGATCGTCCTGCATCGTCGTCTGCGCATGGACGGGATCACGCGGGCGGAACTGCAGCGCCGGCTCGGATGGCAGCGCGAGTCGGTCGACCGGCTGTTCCGTTTCGACCATGCGTCCCGGCTGGACCAGATCGACGCCGCGCTGAAGGCAATGGGCGAGGAAGTGCGGATCGTGACCGAGAGCGTGAAGTAGCAGGCGGTGGCGCGTCGGCGGGCTGGTGTCCGTGGAGACCGTCAAAGTGTGGGGTCAGCGCGGTACGGTTCAGTGATGCCTGTTTAGCCGGCCGCCCGGTCCAGCGCTTCCTCGGCCCACTGGTTCAGGCTCTTGCCTTCCAGTTCGGCGGCCAGGGCGGCCCGGCGGTGCACGTCCGGGCTGACCCGGAACATGACTTGCCCGGAATAGGCCTTCTGCGGCTCCTTGCCGACCCGCTCGCAGGTCTCGATGTAATCCTTGACCGCCTCGTGGAACGCGGCGCGCAGGTCCTCTACCGTGTCGGCGTGAAAGCCGACGCCGTCGCGGATACCGGCGATCCGGCCGGTCAGGATGCCGGCCTCGTCGTCGTACTCGATCCGGGCGGAGTAGCCCTTGTAGGTCATGGTGTTGGTCATGGCGTCACTCCGATCCGCTCCAGGAACGCGCGGGCAGCGCGCACCTGATAGCGCTAGTATTTGATGCAAGCAGATACCGGTTCATGCGATGGGTCCACTCTGGACGCTTTCCGAATGGCTCGTCGGCACGACGCTGCAGCAGTTGCCGAGAGGTGATTGTAATCTCGGAACGCGCGAAATTTTAGAGACAGAACGCAATCCGGCGAACAAGATCGCCAAGGGGGATTCTCAGCGGCGTTCTTGGTCCAATGCCTCTTGGTAATAGGTTGCACCGTCTTGTGATTAGAGGATGCCTGATTGCAGGCGTCGTGCTGCTAACTGCTGGCGTAGGGCCCTGTGAGGCTAAGCCACCAGATCAGCTAGCCGAGACCACAAGCCGCAATCCAAGCCCCGCCGACAGCGCTAAAGTCCCACCACCCGGACCACCCAAAGCGCTTGCCATTGACCGGATTGAGGCTGCGCTCAACCGCATCGTCACCGCGCTTGAAGCCGAGTTTACAAAGCCAGAATCCGCCGATGATCGCCGCCGCGCTGAAGGTGACCTTGACGCTCAACAATCGATGGCGTGGTGGACCCCCTGGATCTTCATTGCCGCTGTTTTCCAAGCGATCTTTACCTACTTCGGAATTCGATACGTCCGAGTCCAACTTATCCTGACCCGCAGAGCCGTAGAGGACACCAGAGACGCCAGCCTTGCTACGATACGGGCGCTGGAACACGAGCGGCGCAAGTCCAGGCGAGAACTCCGCGCCTACGTGTCCATTTCCCCCGGTCAGATCAGATTCAGCAATGGGCTTTACATCCGAATCGTTCAGAAGAACTCGGGTCAAACACCCGCTCGAAACGTGAGGCTTTGGGCGCGCGCCTTCATTCGAAACACCAAAATTCGTAAGGACTTCGCGTTTCCCAAATGTCCGAGAGTTGGCGGAACTGTAACCATCCAGCCCGATCAAGAATACATTATCCAAGCAAAAGTCGACGACACGAACAAAGACACCGTATTCTTCAACGTAACCAGTGATTATGCAAAAAGTAAAGTTTTCATTTTCACTGAGTCCACATACACCGATTACACTGGTAGAGACCGTGTAACCTGCGCCTGTTGGTATTATCATTTCTCGGGAACCAACGTTAATCGGGAAATGGCTGAAGGTTGGTTTTCATCCGCCTATTTCTTCGCAGACATTCATAACTTTATTGATGAAGATCCCGAAGAAGAGGACCACGAATATGAGCGCAACCAGCCTAAGCCGCTCTCACAAAGCGCCCTTGTTGCTACCCTTAACAGGGTCGGGGACATTCTGTTCGGCGCCCCTCCGAAAGGTCCGAGATGATACTAAGGACCCCCCTTGGCACTAGGCGCTTGGCGCCGGGTCGGAACCCTAGGTGCGTTTGCTGCCTAATCCCGTGATTCCCCTTGACCCCCTGACCCCCCACACCTAAAGCGGGATAGGCCCGTCGCCGGACGGCGGTGCCCGGAGCCCCGAATGTCATTCGTTACCACCGCGCGTGGCGGTGGCGCAGGCCGCGTCCTCGGGGACGAGGTCCGCGCGACCGTCGCGTTGTCGATCCCGATCGCGCTGACGCAGATCGCGCAGATGTCGCTCAACACCACCGACGTGGTGATGACCGGCCTGCTCGGCGCCGACGCGCTGGCCGCCGGGCAACTGGGCCACAGCCTGTTCTTCCCGATGTACATCACCGTGATCGGCATCCTGTTCGCCACCTCGGCGATGTTCGCGCAGGAACTGGGGGCGCGGAACTACCGGGGCGTGCGCCGCTCGGCGCGCCAGGGGTTCTGGCTGATCGTGTCGGTGACCGTGCCGGCGTGGCTGTACTTCTGGAACGCCGAGGCCATCCTGGTGCACGTGCTGGGCCAGGACCCGCTGCTGGCGGTGCAGTCGGCGCAGTACGCCCACGGCGCGATGTGGGGCTTTCCGTTCATGGCCGGGTTCAGCCTGCTGCGGAACTTCATCGCCGCCCATTCGCGGCCGCGCCTGGCGCTGTGGATCCTGCTGGGCGGCATCATGGTCAACGCGTTCGCCGACTGGGTGCTGATGTTCGGCAAGTTCGGCTTCCCCCGGATGGAGCTGTTCGGCCTCGGCCTCGCCACCACGATCGTGCAGGCGGCGATGTTCTTCGGCCTGCTGGCGCTGGTGCTGACCGACCGCCGCTGGCGGCGCTATCACCTGCTGGTGCGGTTCTGGCGGTCGGACTGGCCGCGCTACCGCGAGCTGTGGAGCGTGGGCCTGCCGATCGGGCTGACCAAACTGGCGGAGTCCGGGCTGTTCGCGGCGTCCGGCTTCCTGATCGGGCTGATCGGGGTCGACGCCCTGGCCGGCCATGCGGTGGCGATCCAGTACACCGCGCTGGCGTTCATGGTGCCTTTCGGAATCGCGCAGGCCGCCACGGTGCGGGTCGGGCTGGCGATCGGGCGGCGCGACTTCGACGGCGCGCGGCTCGCCGGCCGGGTGGCGATGGTGGTCGGTGTGCTGGTGGTGGTGCCGTTCGCGTTGGTCTTCGTGTTCGCCGGCCGGCCGCTGGCCGGGTTGTTCCTGAGCGCGGATGACGCCCATGGGGCGGTGGCGATCGGCTACGCCGCGTCGTTCATGGCGATGGCCGGGCTGTTCCAGCTGGCCGACGGCGGGCAGGCGGTGACGGCCGGCGCGTTGCGCGGTTTCAAGGACACCCGCGTGCCAATGATGATCGCGATCGTCGGCTACTGGGTGTTCGGGATCGGCGGGGCGGTGGTGCTGGCGTTCCCGCTCGGCCTGGGCGGCGTCGGGGTGTGGGGCGGGCTGGCGCTCGGCCTCGCCGTGGTGTGGGCGGCACTCGCCTGGCGGTTCCGCATCGTCAGCCGACGCATGGCGGGGTGAGCCCCTCAGTCACCAAGGGTCAGTGGCTGATCTTCTCGATCCGCCAGCGCGAATGGGCGTCGTCGACCGTGGCCCAGGCCTTCTGCTGCCACAGCTTCTTGGCTTCCTCGTAGGTCGCGAACGGGCCGATCTTGGTCTCCGGCGATCCGTCGACCGTCTCGGTGAAGTCGGTGGATTTGTAGACCCCGCCGACCAGCCAGAACTCGGTCGCCTCCTCGTGCAGGATGCGGTAGCGCACATGGGCGTCGTCGACATGCTGCCAGGCGAGCTTGCCCCAGATCGACTTGGCGGTCTCGTAGTCGCGGAACGGACCGACCTTCTCCTCGGCGTCGCCGCCCTCGATCAAGGTGAAGCTGGTGTCCGTGTACTTGCCGCCGATCACCCAGTAGGTCATCACCGCCTCCGATCCGTGCCGCTGCCGCCCGTATAGCCGAGCGCCCACGGTCGTTCAATCACGGGGGGTGTCGCCGTCCCGCCCGCTCAATCGGTGCCGTGGGTCACCGACGAGCGCCAGAGGTCGAGAAACAGCCGGCGCTTCTGCCGGTCCAGGCCGACCAGCAGGGCCGGCGAGAACGGGATCGGGCGCAGGGTCGACGCGCCGGCCGACAGCAGCGGATGCTCCTCGCTCTCGGTGCCGCCGACCTGGACGATCAGCGACGCCTCGGCCAGTTGCCGACGGCCGTCCGCAGACAGCAGGAAGTCGACGAACCGCTTAGCGAGATCCGGGCGCGGGGCGCGCCGGGGGATCACCGCGGCGCGCGACAGGATCAGGGTGTAGTCGGCCGGGGCCACCACGCCGATCCGTGGGTCGACCAGGGCGCGGGCCAGGGCGTAGGAGCCGAGCATGTTGTAGGCCAGCAGGTAGCGGCCCTCGGCCACGCCGTCGATGATGTCGGCCGAGCAGCAGGTCGCCACCACGCGGTTGCGGGCCAGCGCCTCGATCAGCCGGCCGAAGGTGGTGGCGTGCTGGGCGTCGACGAAGGCGAACAGGTAGCCCAGGCCGGAACGCTCGATGTCGTAGGTGGCGATCCGGCCGAGGAAGGGGTTGTCGGCCGGGCGCAGCGCGTCGATCAGGTCGAAGCGCGAGCGCGGCACCTGTCCCGGCGGCACGAGCTGGCGGTTGTAGACGATCACCGCCGGCTCGAAGGTGATGCCGAACATCTCGTCGCGCCAGTTCGCCCAGTCCGGCAGGGCCGCCGTTCCCGGCGACACGTGCGGTTGAGCGCAGCCGTCGTTCACCAGCTGCACCTGCAGGTCGATCGCCGAACTGATCAGCAGGTCGGCCAGGGCCTTGCCGTCCCGGCAGGCCTGGGTCGAGCGGTCGTGCAGGTCGTTGGTGAGGATCTCCTCGTAGCGGATGGCGAGGCCGGGCGTGCGGTTCGCGAACGCCTCCAGCACCGGCAGGAACGGCTCGATGTCGGTCGACCCCTGGATCGACAGGCGCTGGCGGCTGTCGTCCCAGGCCGAGCCGACCGTCACGACCCGGTTGTCGGCGGCGGCCATGGTCATCGTCAGCGCGACGGCGAGACCGGTCAGCGCGGCGGGCAGATGGCGGATCATTGCGACCCTCCGGCTGCGGGCAGGTGCAGGGCGGCCTTGAACCGGCCGTCGGGCGTCCGGGAGAACACCAGGCTGCCGTCATGCGCCTCGGCGACCGCGTTGACGATGGCGAGGCCCAAGCCGGCACCCTGGGTCGAGGATCCCGCCGCCCGGGCGAACCGGCGACCGCTGTCCGGCCAGTCGTCCTGGGGAATGCCGGGCCCATGGTCGGTAACCGACAGCTCGACCGTGGCGCCGTCGGGCAGGATCGCGACCGCCAGCGACACCGGGGCGGCACCGTGGCGGAAGGCGTTGTTCACCAGGTTCTTCGCCGCCTCCACCAGGCTCAGGGAGTCGCCGCGGGTCATGACCGGGTCGTCCGGCAGCTTCAGGCCGAGCTCGCGGCCCATGTCCGGCAGGTCGTGGTCGGTTTCCTCGGTCACCCGTACGGCGACGGTGCGCAGATCCAGGCGCTCCCGCTCGGCGATGTCGGCGCGGTGGATGATCAGCGCCTGGTTCAGCAACTGGTCGGCCAGCCGGCCCAGGCCGACGGCGCGCTGGTGGATCCGCCGGGCGATGCCGCGCAGCCGGTCGGGATCGTCCTCGGCGGTTGCCAGTTCGGCCTGCGCGCGCAGGGCCGAGATCGGGGTGCGCAACTGGTGGGTGGCGTCGGCGATCAGGGTCTGCATCACCGTCACCCGGCGCGACAGCCGCTCCATGAACCGGTTGATGGCGGCGACGATGGTCTCGATTTCCTGCGGGCTGTCGACGTGCAGTGGCGACAGGTCCTTGGGGTCGCGGCCCAGCAGTTCCGATTCGATCCGCGCCAGCGGCAGCAGCGACGAGCGGACCGCGAACGCGGCCAGCGCCACGGTCGCCAGCCCCGCCGCCGCCAGGATCAGCAGGGCCTTGGCGGTGATGTCCCAGGCCAGGGCCGAGCGGGCGCGGGTGGTGTGGCCGACGAACACGTCGACCGCGCCGCTGTAGGCCCGTTCGGCGAACCGTCGGCGCACCGCCGCCAACCGAACCGGCTCGCCGGCGAAGTCGGCCACGTAGAACGCCACGTCCTCGGAAATCGAGGGCGGCGGGGGCAGCGCCTCGTTGCCGGTGACGGTGGCGCCGTCGCGGTCGACGATCCGGTAGAACACGCGGTCGTCGGGGGCCAGCGCCAGCAACTCGAACGCCGAGACCGGCAGGTCGACCACCACGCTGCCGCCGACGATCGACACCGAGCGGCCGATCTCGAACGCGGCACCGGCCAGCAGCCGGTCATACGCCTCGCTCGCCGCCTGCCGGCCATAGGCATAGGCGGCAACCGTCACCACCAGGCCGCCGGCTCCCAGGATCAGGGTGATGGCGACCGCCAGCCGCCGCGCGATCGACGCCGGGCGCCTAGCCATGTTTCTCGATCTGGTAGCCGAGGCCGCGCAGGGTGCGGATCGAGACCTGGGAAGCCGCCAGCTTGCGGCGCAGGCGGGCGATGTACAGCTCGACGGCGTTGATCCCGACCTCGGTCTCGTCGAACGAGAACAGCCGGTCGAACAGCCGCTCCTTCGACATGACCCGGCCGCGGTTGACCAGCAACGCCTCCAGCAGCCCGAACTCGCGGCGGGTCAGGGCGAGGGGCTGGCCGGCGACCGCAGCGGTCCGCCCGGCGGCGTCGAGGGTCAGGTTGCCGTATTCGATGACGCCGCTGCGCTCGTCGCTCTGCCGGCGGATCAGGGCGCGGGCCCGCGCCTCCAGCTCGCGCAGGTCGAACGGCTTCATCAGGTAGTCGTCGGCGCCGTTGTCGAGGGCGGCCACCCGGTCGTCGACGTCGAGCCGGGCAGTCAGCACCAGCACCGGCATGGTCCGGCGCGCCGCCCGCAGCGCCCGCAGGGTCTCCAGGCCGGAGCCGTCCGGGAGCATCAGGTCCAGGATCACCAGGTCGTATTCCTGGACCGCCAGCGCGTCCTCGGCCGCCGCACAGCTCGGCGCATGGTCGATGGCGTGGCCGTGGCGGGTGAAGGTGGCGACCACCGCCTCGGCGACGTCCTCGGTATCCTCGACCAGCAGTATCCGCATGCCGTTCCCCGTTGGCGGCCGGCGATTACTGTGCACGACGCCCGGCCGATTGCGAACCGCCGGACCGATGACAGCTTCGCGACAGGTTCAGCGTTTACCAATTGCACCCAATGCGAGATGGGGAAAGCCAATCCCCGCTGACGATCACCGTTGGAGGAAACACCATGAAGAGTTTGACATGGGCGAGCCGCGCCGCGGCTGCCGCCGTTCTGGCGATCGGATTCGCCGCCGCCCCGGCCTCGGCCTTCGAGCCGCAGCAGACCGAGTGCATCGCGCCGGCCAACCCGGGCGGCGGCTGGGACTTCACCTGTCGTCAGGTCGGCAAGGGCCTGTACGACCAGAAGCTGACGCCGAAGCCGGTGCAGGTCGTGAACATGTCCGGCGGTGGCGGCGGTGTCGCCTACGCCAGCGTGATCTCCAAGCGCAACGCCGACAGCGACCTGCTGGTCGCGGCCTCGACGGCCACCACCACCCGGCTGGCGCAGGGCCTGTATTCCGGGTTCACGGCTGACCAGGTCCGCTGGCTCGGCACCGTCGGTGCCGACTACGGCGTGATCGCGGTGGCCAAGGACAGCCCGATCAAGTCGCTGACCGAGCTGATGAACAAGATCAAGACCGACCCGACTTCGGTCGCCGTTGCCGGCGGCAGCGCGGTCGGCGGCTGGGACCATCTGAAGGTGCTGATCGCGGCCAAGGCCGCCGGCATCAACGACGTCCGCGCCGTGAAGTACGTCGCCTTCCAGGGCGGCGGCGAGGCGGTCACCCAACTGATCGGCGGTCACGTCCAGGCCTTCACCGGTGACATCTCGGAGGCCAAGGGCTTCATGGAGTCGGGCGATCTGCGGGTGCTGGCGGTGCTGTCGCCGGAGCGGCTGCCGGGCGACCTGTCGAACCTGCCGACCGCCAAGGAGCAGGGCCTGGATGTCGTCGGTGCCAACTGGCGCGGCTTCTACGGTCCGGGCGGGATGACGGACGACGCCTACGCCTACTGGTCGAAGGCCCTGCAGACCCTGTACGCGACCGACGACTGGAAAGCGACGATGGCGCAGAACGGCCTGATGCCGTTCGGCCTGAGCGGCCCGCAGTTGACCGAGTTCGTGAACAAGCAGGTCGCGGACATCGCGGCGCTGTCGAAGGAAATCGGTCTCACCAAATGACCTCCGACCGGGTTCTCGGCGCCGTCTGTCTGGTTCTGGGTCTGGCGTTCATGTTCGGCGCCTCCCGGATCCAGACCGGCTTCATCCTCGATCCGCTTGGCCCCAAGACGTTCCCGATGATCATCGGCGGCATCCTGGTGGTCAGCTCGATCGTGCCGCTGGTGAAGCCGGACCCGGCTCCCGGCTGGCCGAGTGCGCAGGCGATGATGGAAATCGCGCTCGCGCTCGCGGTGTTCGTCGGCTACGCCGTCGTGCTCCCCGAACTGGGCTTCGTGCCGGCGACCGCCCTGGCGGCCGCCGCACTCTCCTGGCGGCTCGGCAACACGCCGCTGAAATCGATCCTGTGCGGGGTCGGCATCGCCGTCGGAATCTACGTGGTGTTCCACCTGATCCTCGGCCTGTCGCTCGCCAAGGGTCCGCTGGGGATCTGAACCATGGACACGCTTGCGCTGCTGGCCCAGGGATTCGCGGTCGCGCTGACGCCGGAGAATCTGGCGCTGGCCTTCCTCGGCTGCTTCCTCGGCACCATCATCGGCGCTCTGCCGGGGCTGGGACCGTCGAACGGGGTTGCCATCCTGATCCCGCTGGCCTTCACCCTGGGGCTGCCGGCGACCCCGGCGCTGATCCTGCTGACCAGCGTCTATTACGGTGCGATGTACGGCGGTCGGATCTCGTCGATCCTGCTGAACATCCCCGGCGACGAACCGGCACTGATGACCACCCTGGACGGCTATCCGATGGCCAAGCAGGGCAAGGCCGGCGAGGCGCTGGCGCTGTCCGGCGTGTCGTCGTTCGTCGGCAGCTTTTTCGCGACCTGTGGCTTGGTTCTGCTGGCGCCGGTCCTGGTCAAGCTGGCCCTGCTGTTCGGGCCGGCGGAGTATTTCGCGCTGTTCACCCTGGCGTTCGCGACGCTCGGTGGGATCTCCAGCCGAAACCAATCGAAGTCGGCGATGGCCGCTGCGATCGGCCTCGGCCTGGCGATGATCGGCATCGACGGTTCGACCGGCACCCAGCGCTTCACCTTCGGCGAGATTCATCTGCTGGAGGGCATCGACTTTCTGGTGGCGATCGTCGGGCTGTTCGCGATCTCCGAGGTGTTCCTGTTCCTGGAGCATCGCGGCGCCGACGCTGCGGTCGGGGTGTCGCTTGGCCGCATCACCGTCCCGCTCGCCACGCTCGCCAAGACCTGGATGACCATGGTGCGGAGCACGATCCTCGGCTTCATCGCGGGCGTGCTGCCCGGTGCCGGCGCCTCGCTCGGCAGCTTCATCGCCTACACTTTCGAGAAGCGGCTGGTCGACAAGGACGGTACCTTCGGCAACGGTGATCCGCGCGGCGTGGCGGCCCCGGAGGCCGGCAACAACGCCGCCGCCGGCGGTGCCCTGGTGCCGATGCTGTCGCTCGGCGTGCCGGGGTCCGGCACCACGGCGGTGCTGCTGGCGATGCTGCTGGCGCTCAACATCACGCCGGGGCCGCTGCTGTTCCAGAACAACCCGGATGTGGTCTGGGGGCTGATCGCCGCCCTGTTCATCGCGAACTTCATGTTGCTGCTGATAAACATCCCGATGGTGGGGCTGTTCGTCCGCGTGCTGATGGTGCCGCCGCACATCCTGATGCCGGCGGTGGCGATGATCTCGTTCGTCGGGATCTACTCGATCTCTGGTTCGACCTTCGACCTGATGCTGATGATCGGCTTCGGCGCGCTCGGCTATGTGCTGCGCAAGCTCGACGTGCCGCTGGTGCCGATCATCCTCGGCATCCTGCTGGGCAACCAGATGGAGGACAATCTCCGGCGCGCGCTGACGATCTCCAACGGCGACTGGTCGGCCCTGGTGGCCAGCCCGTTGTCGATCGGGATCTGGAGTCTTGCGGTCATCGGATTCGTCGCTCCGCTGGTGTTCGGCAAGGTTGTGCAGGCCAAGATGCGCGCCACGGTCCGGCGCGCCGCCGCGGAGGCCGATCCCGACTGAACTCTGGTCGTCGCCGTCCATGCCCGGTAAGGAAGTCGCCTAACCGGGAGCTGTGAATGATGGCCGATTCCGGTCCAGCCGCCACTCGCCACCCTGCACTGGTGCTCGTCACCACGGTGCTCGGCTCGTCGCTGGCGTTCATTGACGGCAGCGTGGTCAATGTCGCGCTGGCGGCGCTGCAGCGCGATCTGGGCGCCGGCGTCAGCGACCTGCAGTGGATCGTCAACGGCTACATGCTGACCCTCGGCGCCCTGCTACTGCTTGGCGGGGCGATGGGCGACCGCCTCGGCCGGCGCCGGGTGTTCATGGCCGGGGTCTGGGTGTTCGCGATCTCCAGCGTGGCGTGCGCGCTGGCGCCGTCGCCGCTGCTGCTGATCCTGGCGCGTGCGGTCCAGGGCATCGGGGCGGCACTGCTGGTTCCGAACAGCCTCGCCATCCTGTCGTCGGCGTTTCCGAGGGAGCGGCGCGGTCGGGCGATCGGCACCTGGTCGGGCTTTGCGGCGATGACCTCGGCCGGCGGGCCGGTGCTCGGCGGCTGGCTGGTCGACACCCTGTCCTGGCGGGCGGCGTTCTGGATCAACGTTCCGATCGCCGCCGTGGTGCTGGTGCTGGCGATGGTCGCGGTCCGGGAAAGCCGGGACAACGGCGCGCACGGCCGCATGGACTGGCCGGGCGCCGTCCTGGCGGTCGGGGGGCTCGGCCTGATCTCCTGGGCGCTGATTGCGCTGGGCGAGGCGGATGGGCATCCACCGGTCATCGCCGGTGCCGCCGCTCTTGGCATCGGCCTGCTGGCGCTGTTCCTGCGGATCGAGGCGCGCTGCGCCGCCCCGCTGCTGCCGCCGACGCTGCTGCGGGTGCGGGCGTTCGCGGCGGCCAACCTGCTGACCCTCCTGCTGTACGGCGCGCTTGGCGCGGCGATCTTCCTGTACCCGCTCAGCCTGATCCGACTGCACGGCTACACCGCGACCGAGGCGGGCGCTGCCTTCCTGCCGTTCCCGGTGGTCTTGTTCGTCCTGTCGCGTTGGTCGGGTGCCCTGCTGGACCGATACGGTCCGCGCCCGCCGCTGGTGATCGGCCCGGCGATCGCGGCACTCGGCCTCGGGCTGCTCGCATGGCCGGTGACCGGGACACCGTACTGGTCGACCTTCCTGCCGGGGGTGCTGGTGCTTGGCGTCGGCATGGGCGTTTGCATCCCGCCGTTGACCACCGTGGTGATGATCGCCGTCGACGACCGTTATGCCGGGGTCGCGTCCGCCGTGAACAACGCCGCCAGCCGGGTCGCCGGGTTGCTAGCGGTGGCGGCGGTCGGGCCACTGCTGGTCGCGGTGTTCGCCGCGGGCCTGGAGCCGGCGTTGCAGCCGCTGGACCTGTCGGCGCCGGTCCTGGCAGCGCTGCTGGCCGATCCTGCGGCGTTGACCGACTTACGCCCGCCGACGCTGGCCGGCGACCGGGCGACCGCGGTCGTCGATGCTGCGCGCGATGCTCTGGTCACGGCGTTCCGGGTGTCGCTAGCGGCATCGGCGGTCCTGGCCCTGATGTCGTCGGCGGTGTCGGCCTGGGCGTTCCGTGCCGGACCGGTCAGCCCCGGCGAATGACGTTGGCGTCCGGTCCAGTTGGAAATCCGGTGATGTTGCGTGCGCCATCCGCGGTAACCACCAGGATATCGTGCTCGCGGTAGCCGCCGGCGCCCGGCTGGCCCTCGGGGATCATGATCATCGGCTCGATCGACACCACCATGCCCGGTTCCAGCGCCGTCTCGATGTCCTCGCGCAGCTCCAACCCGGCCTCGCGGCCGTAGTAGTGGCACAGCACGCCAAACGAATGGCCGTAACCGAAGGTACGCTTGTCCAGCACACCATGACCCGCGTAAATCGCGTTCAGGGTGGAGGCGATGTCGCAGCAGCGCGCTCCCGGGCGGATCAGGTTGAGGCCGGCGCGATAGACTTCCAAGTTGATCTCCCAGTACCGCAGATGCGCGTCAGACACCTCCTCGGCGAACAGGGTGCGCTCCAGGGCGGTGTAGTAGCCGGCGATCATCGGGAAACAGTTCAGCGACAGGATGTCGCCGCGCTCGATCCGCCGAGAGGTGACCGGATTGTGGGCACCGTCGGTGTTGATGCCGGACTGGAACCAGGTCCAGGTGTCCATCAGTTCGGCGTGCGGGAAGGCGCGGGCGATCTCCCGTACCATCGCCCCGGTGGCGTGCAGTGCGACCTCATGCTCCGGCACCCCGACCGTGATTGCCTCGACGCAGGCCGCACCCCCGACGTCGCCGATGCGCGCGCTCTCGGTGATCAGCGCGATCTCTTCGTCCGACTTGATCATGCGCTGACGCATCGACGGGGCGGCGACATCCAGGAACGTGGCACCCGCGAACGCCTCGCCGAGCAGCCGCCGGGTGTCCAGGTCGACATGATCGAACTCGATGCCGAGCCGTCTGGCCTTTGGCAGCAGCGTCTGCAGCGCGTGGAAGTAGTTGTCCCGTTGCCAGTCGGTGTAGACCAGATTGTCGCCGACCGTGCGCCGCCAGGGCTGGCCGCCGTCGATGTTGGCGCTGACCGAGGTCACCGAATCGGGGGTCACGACCAGTGCATAGCGCCGCCCGAATCGCGTGTAGAGGAAGTCCGAATAGTAATCGATGGCGTGGTAGGAGGTCAGGATCACGGCGTCCAGGTCGAGTTCAACCAGGATCCGCCGCAGGCCGCTCTGGCGGCGCTGCATCTCTCCCTCGGAGAACGTACCGCGCACCCGATCGCCGTTCGGAATTCGCTTCAGGCGTTCCATGTCGAGTGCCATTCTGAGGACCTCAATCATCTGCCGCTGGTTGCGTCGGGCTGTTACGCACTCTATCTGAGCCCGGCACACCTGCACGTCCACCGAGCGACCCGAGCGAGCTTATGACCGACAACGCCGCCATTGATCCGCTGTCCCTGCTGGACGACCTGCTGTCGCGCGCCCGCCGCGCCGGAGCCGATTCAGCTGATGCGCTGTTCGCCCGTGGCGTCGCCCAGTCGGCGTCGCAGCGGCTGGGCAAGCCGGAAGCGGTCGAGCGCTCGGAGGGACGGGACATCGAGTTGCGGGTGTTCGTCGGACGCCAGCAGGCGGTGGTTTCGTCGACCGATTTCGGGTCCGACGCCCTGGACGAACTGGTGGTCCGGGCGCTGGCGATGGCCAAGGCAGCCCCCGAGGACAAGTACGCCGGGATCGCCGATCCGGATGCGATCGCGCGCCAGTGGCCCAGCATCGAGATGTACGACCCGACCGAGCCGTCCGCCGAGGCGCTGGTCGAGCGCGCCCGAGCCGCCGAGGAAGCTGCACGGTCGGTTGCTGGGGTGACTAATTCCGAAGGGGCCGAGGCGAGCTACGGTTCGACCGAGGTGGCGCTGGCCGCCAGCAACGGCTTTGCCGGCGGATACCGGCGGTCGAGCTTTTCGATCGCCGCGTCGGTGGTGGCCGGAACCGGCCAGAAGATGGAGCGGGACTACGACTACACCGCCGCCGTGTTCGATGCCGATCTTGAGGACGCGGCGACCATTGGTCGACGTGCCGGCGAACGGGCGGTCCGTCGCCTGAACCCGCGCCGCCCGAAGACCGCCACCTTGCCGGTGGTCTACGACCCCCGCGCCGGCCGCTCGGTGCTCGGCCATCTGGCGTCGGCGATCAACGGCGTGTCGATCGCCCGTGGCACCAGTTTCCTGAAGAACGCCATGGGCGAGGCGTTGTTCGCGCCGGGCATTCGGATCCTGGACGACCCGCACCGCCCCCGTGGCCAACGCTCCAAGCCGTTCGACGGCGAAGGACTGCCGACAACGCCGCGCGCGATGGTCGATGGCGGTTGCCTGGCGAGTTGGTTCCTGGACCTGTCGACCGGACGGCAGCTTGGGCTGAGCAGCACAGGCCACGCCGGTCGTGGGTCCGGCTCGCCGCCCAGCCCGGGGGCGACCAACCTGTACCTGGAGCCGGGAACGGTCAGCCGCGACGCGCTGATTGCCGACATCGAGCGTGGCTTCTACGTCACGGAACTGATGGGCTCGACCGTCAACCTCGTCACCGGCGACTACAGCCGCGGTGCGTCGGGGTTCTGGATCGAGAACGGCGAGATCACATTCCCGGTATCCGAGATGACCATCGCCGGGCACCTACGGGATATCTTCCGCACCCTGACACCGGCCGACGACCTGGTGTTCAAGTACGGCATGGACGTGCCGACCATCCGGGTCGAAGGACTGATGGTCGCCGGCGGCCAGGACTGACCCGCCTCCGCCCTCTCAGCTAGTCACGTTCCAATCGCGCGCTCGTGAGGGCGCGTTCCCTGGATTTTCCCTATCGCAAGACCCATCTCGGCAGTGCGGGAGCGGGGGCTTGCGTCCGGAGTTCGCTATGCCGTCTCTCTCCACTCTGGCCCGCTTGGTCCTGCTTGCCGTCATTCTCGGCACGGGCATTGCCGTGTCGAAACAAGAACCGGTGGTGTCCGACGAGCCACTCTACCGTGCCGTGAACAGCCGTGATGGGTTAGTGATTCACGGCTACGATACGGTGGCGTACCTGGACGACTACGAAGCGGTTCCGGGATCGCCGGAGTTCAGCGCCGAGTGGCGGGGCGGGGAGTGGCGTTTCGCGTCGCCGCGCAACCGTGCCCGGTTTCTTGCCAATCCCCTGGCATACGCACCGCAATACGGTGGCTTCGGCGCCTATGGCGCCGCTATCGGCAAGGCGCACGACATCGATCCGACGGTGTTCGACGTCGTCGACGGCAAGCTGTATCTGCACAGCAACGACCGGGTGCAGGAGTTGTGGAACCGCAATCCGCAAGGCTACATCGCCGAGGCTGACGAGGCATGGCACCACCGGGCGCGAGCGGTCAATCCGTAAAGCCCTTCAACCGCTGTTCCGCAGACCCGCGGCGATGCCGTTGATGCTGTGCCGGATGCCATCCACGACCTGCGGGTCGGTGTCGCCGGCGCGGTGGCGTCTCAGCAGTTCGACCTGAACGTGGTTCAGCGGGTCGACATAGGGGAAGCGATTACGAATCGAGCGGGCCAGCAGCGGGTTGCCCGGTGTTGTCACGTTAACGTGCCTGAGGTTGCGGGTTCAATGATCCGGGCGTAGGCGGTGTCGATGCAAACAGAGAAAATCAGCTACAAGCGCCACCGCTTTCCGCCTCAGATCATTTCTCATGTTGTCTGGCTCTACGCCCGGTTCAACTTGAGCCTGCGCGAGGTCGAGGAGCTTATGCTGGAACGTGGTGTGGACGTTTCGTATGAGACGATCCGGCGCTGGACCGTCAAGTTCGGTCCCCGGATCGCCCACGTTCTGCGGCGACGGCAGCCTCGCCCTGGTGATGTTTGGCATCTGGACGAAGTCGTCGTGAAGATCGCGGGCCGGTCATACTGGCTGTGGCGCGCCGTCGACCAACACGGTGTCGTTCTTGAGGAAATCTTACAATCGAAGCGAGACAAGCGCGCTGCAAAGCGGCTTTTGATCAAGCTGATGAAACGTTGGGGCTTCGTGCCCAAAAGGATCATTACGGACAAACTGCGCTCATATGGGGCCGCCAAGCGCGAGGTCGCGCCTGGCCTTGATCATTGGTCACACAAGGGGCTCAATAACCGCGCCGAGAACAGCCACTTGCCCTTCCGAAAACGAGAGCGGGTGATGCAAGGCTTCCGATCACCGGGTGGATTACAACGCTTCGTGTCTATGCAATCCGCAACCCGCAATCGTTACTCTGTCCCAGCCCGCCGTCGTTCCGCCCTCACCATTCGCTACCATCGGCTCGAAGCGTTCGAAGCTTGGAAATCCGCGGCACATGCCGCTTGATCAACGACCGGCATGCCAACTTGCTAACTCGACGAGTTAACGTGACAACACCCCTCAACCGCCTCGGCGTTGGTAACGATGGTGCAGACCACGTCCGCATCCGCCACCGCCTCGGCAGCGGTGTTCGCCACCAGAACGCCCGCTTCCGTCAATTGACGGGCCTTCTCCGGTGTGCGGTTCCACACGGTGATCGGCAGATCGGCCCGGGCAATGTTCGATGCCATGGACGCACCCATCAGGCCGATGCCGAGAAAGGCTACGCGGGGTGACGGCATTCCGTTCTCCGACCGATCACGTGTTCAAACCGCCACGGTTCCCTGCAAGGCTTCAAAGGCCTGACGGAATGCCGTCGCCTTGTGGAGCACCGCATCGGGGGCATCTCCGGGCTTATACAACGCCGAACCGAGCCCGAACCCCGATGCCCCTGCCGCCCAGTACGCTGCCATGCTTTCTGGCGCGATCCCGCCAACCGGCAGCACCGGAACGGTCTTCGGCAGCACCGCGCGCAGCGCCCTCAGAACCGGCGGCGGAGCCGCTTCGGCCGGAAACAGTTTCAGTGCATCGGCTCCGGCATCAAGAGCCGCGAACGCCTCGGTGGCCGTCGCGAACCCCGGAATCGACAACAAGCCCGCAGCCTTGGCCGCGCGGATCACCGTTGCGTCCCCGTGCGGCATCACGATCAGTCGGCCGCCGACGGCCGCTACCTGGTCGACCGCCTCGGACGTCATGACGGTACCGGCGCCGACCAGCGCCCGCTCGCCCAATGCCTTGGCCAGCCGCTCGATGCTGTCGAACGGCGACGGCGAGTTCAACGGCACCTCGATGATCGCAAAACCCGCCGCGACCAGCGCCTCCCCGACCGCCACGGCGGCGTCCGGACTGATTCCGCGAAGAATCGCCACCAACGGCAGCCTGTCCATCCAGGGCGTCAACGCACTCATGACCGATGGTGCTCCCTCAGGTGTTCCGCCAGCAGGTGCAGCCCGCGCGCCGCGGCGTCCGGCGGTCCTTCGCGCGAGGTGACACCGATGCGCCGCAACGCCTGTCCGTAAAGGGCGACCAGACCACCCTCGCCGATCAGGTACACAACGCTGCCGTCGTGCGAGGCCGTCGCGGCGCGAAGTTCATGACCGATGATCAGGCCGGACAGGAACGCCCCGGCCGTCGTCGGCTCCAACTCGCCGAACAACCCGGCCGCCCGTACGCCAAACAGATGCTGCAGCAGCCCGCCATCATCGCCAGACCGATCCACGCCGGCCAGAAACGCCGGATCGTCCCACGCCGCATGGTCGATGGTCCGCCCCAGGATCGTATGACGGCGCAGCGCCTCGAACGCCTCACCGGTCATATACGTTGCGAACCCGATCACCCTGGCATCGTCGACTTGTACCCACTTGGAATGGCTGCCGGGCAGACAGATCGTCACCCGCTCGACACCGAGACGATCGACCGCTCCCAGGATCTGTACTTCCTCGCCACGCATCACGTCGGGCACGCCGGAGGCACCGCGGGTCGACAGTCCGGGTGCCAGATACACCCGACGCCCGCGAGCCAAGTCCAGTGGCGCCATGGCGCCAGCCAGATCGCCGACAGCCGCAGGGCACGCCAGGTATGGAGCCTCCAGCCAACCCTGTCGGCTGCCGATCATGCCCGACAGCACCACCGGCGCGTCCGGTGCGGCATCCAGCCAGTCACCGACCAATTGCTCGAATGCACCGTCGAAGTCACCGTCATCGATGGCACGAATGCCGGCATCGGCGCGACGAACGTCTAGGACTCCGCCTTCGGCATCCAGACGGTAGGCTCGAAACGATGACGTTCCCCAGTCGATGCCGAGGGCCGTGACAACGGTCACGGAGCGGGATCCGGAACCGACGGCTCCATGCACAACGCTCGCCAATCCGCGTCGAGACGCTCGAACCAGGTTCTCACGGGGTTCACAAGTTCGGGCATCGAGCGCGGCGACGCAAAGCCGATCCACAGGAGGTAGGTGTAGGCGACGACATCGACCCAGCCCGGCTCATCCCCCGCCAAGTAACGTTGTTGATCGAGCGTCGGCTCCAATCGGCCGATCGAGAAGGCGAGGTCCAGTTCCAGCGCGCCCCGCAACGTCTCAAGCTCCTCGAAGCTCTTGCCGTACCGCGCTTCCCGGCTCTCCTGAAAATACGCACGGTCGTCGGGCAGGAGGCGGCGCAGAAAGTCGGCCGCGACCAGCGGGCCGATCCGGGTACCCAGTTCACGGTCCAGGTCGGTCCCGCCTTTGGCGGCACCATCGCCCATCAGTTGCGGGCCGACCGAGCTTATCGTGTCGAGGTGCGTGGCGATCGCATCGGACGTGACGAACATCGCCCCATCGACGGCCAGCACCGGCACGGTGCGGCTGCCGGTCAACTCGGCCAGTTGATCGACGTCGGCGAACCGCATCGGCCGACGCTCCACCGTCACACCCTTGAGGGCCAAGGCAATACGGGCGCGCCAACACACCGGGCTTGGACAAAGGCCATCGATCCCGGCTCGTTCATAAAGGACAGGCGGAACATTCACGGATCGACTCCCACACGAACCAGCGCCTTGCCGGTGTTGCTGCCGGCAAGCAGACGGACCAGTGCACTACCGGCGTTCTCGAGCCCGTCGGTCACGTCCTCGCGCCAACGGAACCGACCGGCACGATACCACCCGGCCAGTTGTTCGATAATGGCAGCGTAGCGATCATAGTGATCGAGGATCAGAAAACCCTGCATCCGAGCTCGCTTGATCAGCAGTTGCCGGTTCGGGCGCGGCCCGACCGGAAGCGGAAACGACGGCATGCCGATGGTACCGCAAATTGCGATCCGCGCGCCAATGTTGATCCGATCCATCACACGGTCGAATTGTTCAGCACCGACATTGTCGAAGAAGCAGTCGACACCGGCGGGACACGCACTGTCCAGCGCCGGTCCCAGGTCCGGGGTCGCCTTGTAGTCGATCGCCGCGTCGAAACCGAAGTCATCCAGGCAGGCCCGAACCTTGTCCGGCCCGCCGGCGACCCCGACGGCACGACAGCCAAGCGCCTTGGCGATCTGCCCAACCATCGAGCCGACCGCGCCTGCGGCCGTCGTCACCACCACCGTCTCACCCGGCTTTGGGTTGCACAACTCGACCAGTCCGACATAGGCGGTGGCGCCGTTGACCCCCAGGACCGACAGCGCCGTGGAGATCGGAGCCAACGCCGGATCGACCACACGGTCGATGTCAGATCCATCGGACACAGCAAAACGCCGCCAACCCTGCCGGCCCTGCACGATGGTTCCGACCGGATACGCGGCATTACGCGACTCAACGACTTCGCCGACCGTGAAACCGGTCATCGGAGAACCAAGCGGCACCGGCGTGGAATAGTTCGCGGCCTCGGCGATCCAGCCGCGCATCGCCGGGTCCAGCGACAGCCAGATGACACGGACCAGGAATTGTCCGGGGCCGACGGTCGGCATGGGTGCTGCCACCGCCTCGAACAAATCGGCAGTCACCCCTGGATCCGGCCGGGCGCGCAGCACAACGTGCAGGTTGTCGTCGGTCATCGCTTCCGCTCGGAAAGGCCTCGGTCGCGGCGATGATAGCGATACAGCGGCGCATGGTCAGCCCCGATACTGATTCAGCTCAACTCAAACAATTTCTTATCGAAATTTAATATTCACTCCGTAAAATCGAACACATAAATCGAATTATCAGAAAAATATCTCCACATCTCCAATTCATGAGTAAATCACTTGATTTACGAATTTCGACAAACAGCCGTCCACTGACATATAAAGGTATTTATATATCAAAATAGTTGACAACACTATATTGATTCCATAAATAATATTATAGTTATATTTATTGAACACTAACAATAAACAATAGGTGAGAATTATGGGATCGAAATGGCAGGAGTATCGCCCTACGAAGTCGCTATGGTTCTGGTCATGCGCCGGATGTGCAATCGGAACCGCTATTCTCGGCTTTACCGTCGGCGGATGGGTGACCGGCAGCACCGCTACTGCAATGGCGGATGATGCGGGTCGGGACGCCCGAATTGAGTTAGCCGCCACGGTCTGCGTCGCGAAGTTCAAGAACCAGGTCGGCTATGAAAAGACGCTCGCGGATCTGACGGCCGAAGACTCCTGGGCGCGCGACGATTTCTTGGCTAATGGCGGTTGGGCGACGCTGGTGGGGATGGACGAGCCCGTGCAGGGCGCCGCCGTCCGATGCGCCGACATGCTCGCCGATATGAAGGACGCCGTCACCAAGGCGTCGGGCGATGACACCGCGGTTGGGTCGAAGAGCTAGCGTCGAAGCCAACGGGTAAAGCGAGCGCCGGCCCGACGCCATTGACGGCGGCGGGCCGGCACGGCCCTTCTGATTTGGACTCGACGATCGAATGGCCCTTGCGCGGTCCATGAGTTGCGCATTGTCACGGGTTGCAGCAATAGGATCGCGTTTCGCGAAGGCCAACAGGACTCACTTTTGGCACGTAGAGCCGCGAGCCATCCGTCTGCCTGGGCGTCGGCGGCCTCGCAGTCCCTTCCGGACTCCCCCTCCAGTCAGCTTGACACCCTCCGCCCCCCTTGCGACGCTCGCGGCGACCTGTCGGCCCGCGCCCGCGGCCCCGGCGTCCTATGAAACAGACTGCACTCAGGGGGAAACACCATGAAGCTGCTGCGCTATGGCCCGCGCGGCCAGGAGAAGCCGGGCGTCCTCGACGCCTCGGGCGCGATCCGTGACCTGTCGGGCGTAGTCTCCGACATCGATTCTGCGACCCTGGCTGCCGGTGGTCTCGCCAAGCTGAAGGGCGTCGACCCGGCCAGCCTGCCGAAGGCCGGCGACAGCCCGCGCATCGGCGCCTGCGTCGGTGGCATCGGCAAGGTGATCTGCATCGGCCTGAACTACTCGGACCACGCGGCCGAAACCGGTGCCGCGATCCCGAAGGAACCGATCGTCTTCATGAAGGCGACCAGCGCCGTGCAGGGTCCGGACGATGACGTCCACATCCCACGCACCTCCAAGAAGACCGACTGGGAAGTCGAACTCGGCGTCATCATCGGCAAGACTGCCAAATACGTCTCCGAGGCCGATGCGCTGAACTACGTCGCCGGCTACTGCGTCGCCAACGACGTGTCCGAGCGCGAATTCCAGGCCGAGCGCGGCGGTCAATGGACCAAGGGCAAGTCCTGCGACACCTTCGGCCCGATCGGTCCGTGGTTCGTGACCGCGGACGAGGTCGCCGACCCGCAGAACCTGGACATGTTCTGCGACGTGAACGGCAAGCGCATGCAGAACGGCAGCACCAAGACCATGATCTTCCCGGTCAAGCACATCATCCACTACCTCAGCCAGATGATGTCGCTGCACCCGGGCGACGTGATCATGACCGGTACCCCGCCGGGCGTCGGCCTCGGCATCAAGCCGACACCGGTGTTCCTGAAAGCTGGCGACACCATGAAGCTCGGCATCACCGGGCTCGGCGAACAGAACCAGAAGCTGGTCGCAGACTGACCGCCATGGCCGAGATGAACCTAACCGTGGAAGCCTGCCTGCCGGATGACCGGCAGCAGGCGACCCTGGTCGGCCGGGTCTGGCGCCCGGACGTCGATGGCCCGTCGGTCGTCGCGATCCGCGGTGATGCCGTGGTCGACATCACGGCGGTGGTTCCGACCGTGTCCGAACTGATGGCACGGACCGATGTCATAGCCGTCGTGCGGGACGCGCCCGGCGAGACCGTCGGCACGCTGGCCGAGATCCTGGCAAACTCCGCGCATGATCGTCGGGACACCAAGCTGCCGTGGTTCCTCTGCCCGGTCGACCTGCAGGCCATCAAGGCCTGCGGCGTCACTTTCGCCGAGAGCATGCTGGAGCGGGTGATTGAGGAGAAGGCCAAGGGGGATCCGTCAGCGGCGGAAGCGATCCGGGGCGAGATCGTCGGGCAGATCGGCCTGGATCTCTCCAAGATCGTGCCCGGATCCGACGAGGCAATGCAGCTGAAGAAAGCGCTGGTCGAGCGCGGGATGTGGTCGCAATACCTTGAGGTCGGGATCGGCCCGGATGCCGAGGTGTTCACCAAGGCCCCGCCAATGGCCGGCGTCGGCATCGGCGCCGAGGTCGGGCTGCACGCGATCTCGGCCTGGAACAACCCCGAGCCGGAAATCGTGCTGGTGATCGCCGCCGATGGCCGGATCGTCGGCGCCACTCTGGGCAACGATGTCAACCTGCGCGACGTCGAAGGCCGCAGCGCCCTGTTGCTGGGCAAGGCGAAGGACAACAACGGTTCGGCCGCTCTCGGCCCGTTCCTGCGATTGTTCGACGACGGCTTCGGCATCGCCGATGTCCGAACCGCCGAACTTGACCTGACGGTGGCCGGACAGGACGGCTTCGTCCTGAAGGGTCGGTCGTCGATGAGCCGGATCAGCCGCGACGTCGCCGACCTGGCCGCGCACGCGATCGGGCCGCACCACCAGTATCCGGACGGCCTCGTGCTGATGACGGGCACCCTGTTCGCCCCCACCGAAGACCGGGGGGCACCGGGCGAAGGCTTTACCCACAAGATGGGCGACGTGGTGACCATCCACTCCGCGCGCCTGGGCGCTCTGGTCAACCAGGTTGACCGCAGCAACGCCATTCCGCCGTGGACCTTTGGCGCCGGCGCCCTGATGCGGAACCTCGCGGCACGCGGCCTGATCTGAGAGGACATCTCCATGGTTGCCTATGACTTCACCGGACGCAGCGCCATCATCACCGGCGGTGCGCGCGGCATCGGCTTTGCGATCGCCCAGCGCCTGACCGCCAGTGGGGCCTCGGTCAGCCTGTGGGACACTGATGCCGCCAAGCTGGCGGAATGCAGGACCGCGCTCGGCCTGCCCGAGGAACGGGTTCACACCGCAACGGTCGATGTTACCGACGACGCAGCAGTCGACCGTGCCGCCGCCGAGGTCGAGCGTGAGTTCGGCCGGATTGACGTCATGGTCGCATCGGCCGGCATCACCGGCCCCAACACCAAGACCTGGGACTACCCGGTCGATGCGTGGCGCCGGGTGATCGACATCGACCTGACCGGGGTGTTCCTGTGCTGCCGGGCGGTGGTGCCGTACATGCGGGCGCGCAACTACGGCCGGATCATCAACATCGCCTCGATCGCCGGCAAGGAAGGCAACCCGAACGCACCGGCCTACTCCGCCGCCAAGGCCGGGGTGATTGGCCTGACCAAGTCGCTCGGCAAGGAGTTGGCGGACACGCCGATCACGGTGAACTGCGTGACCCCGGCGGCGGTGAAGACCGAGATCTTTGACCAGATGAGCCAGGAGTTCATCGACTTCATGCTGACCAAGATCCCGATGGGCCGGTTCGGCCAGGTCGAGGAGATCGCCTCCCTGGTTACCTGGCTGGCGTCGGAAGACGCCTCCTTCTCCACGGGAGCGGTGTTCGACTGCTCCGGCGGCCGCGCCACCTACTAGCCCCAATGTCTGGACCCGCCGAGATCCTCTGGCCGCTCGGCGCCACCCTCGGCGAGGGGGCTTGGTGGAACCCGGACGATGGCTGTGTCTGGTTCGTCGACATCAAGGATCCGACGATTCACCGCTGGCGCTGCTCGGACGGTGCCACGGCCAGTTGGCCGATGCCGGAACGCGTTGGGTTCGCCGTGCCGCGCGCATCCGGCGGCTTCATCCTCGGCCTCAAGTCGGGCTTGGCACTATGGACCCCCGGGACCGATCCGGCCCCCTGGCTGGCGATGGAAGCCGACCGCCCCGGCAACCGGCTCAACGACGCGACCACCGACACGCATGGCCGGCTGTGGTTCGGCAGCATGGACGACGCCGAGACCGAGCCGACTGGCCGACTCTGGCGGCTCGATCCCGCCGCCCCGTCGGCCAGCGCGCATGACGGGCCCTACGTGGTGACCAATGGCCCGGCGGTGTCGCCGGATGGACGCACGCTCTACCATGCCGACAGCGTGGGCCGCCAAGTCTGGGCGTTCGATCTGGCCGTCGACGGCACGCTCGCCAACCGACGTCGGTTCGTGCGGTTCGAGGAATCCGACGGCTATCCGGACGGAATGGCCACCGATGCCGAAGGCGGCTTGTGGGTGTGCCATTGGGGTGGCGGTCGAGTCAGCCGGTTTCGTCCCGATGGGCGGTTGGACCGGGCCATCCAACTGCCGGCTCCCCAGGTGACGAAATGCGCCTTCGCTGGACCGAACCTCGACCGATTGGTGGTTACTACGGCGGCGATCGGCCTGGACCGCGTTGCCCACCCGTTAGCGGGACATCTGTTCCGCGTCGACCCAGAGATACGCGGGTGGTGCCCGCCTGCGGTGGGCGCATGAGGCCGACCCGACTGCGGTAGACCGGGACCGGTCCACGGGCGGCTGTCAGCGAGTGCTCGAAACACCGAGGATGATCGGTGGTTTCCTCTGAGAGCACGGACAGAATTTCGCCGTCGGGACACGCGGGCCCGCTCGGTCGGCGCGAACTGACACCGGTTCTGAGAACGTGATAGCGTTCCGCCGGGATAGTGCGGAGTGCGACGGTCAACGACGCGAGAGATGCCCAATGAGCCAGGAAGCTGCTGTCCTGTTCGCCAACGAGGCGTTTTATCTCGCCTTCTCGCTCAAAGACATCAAAGGCATGGACGAGTTGTGGTCGCGGCATCTGCCGGTGACCTGCGTGCACCCCGGCTGGCAGCCGTTGATCGGCCGCGAGGCCGTCATGGACAGTTGGATCGGCATTTTCGGCAACCCCGGCTCGCCGGTCATCGAATGCCGCCAACCACGAGTCTTCCTGTACGGCGATCTCGCCCAGGTTTGCAGCTACGAGGTCATGGAAGAGGGAACGCTAGTCGCCTGCAACCTGTTTGCCCGGCACGGCCAAACCTGGATCCTCCTCCATCACCAGGCATCGCCGGTTGCCGAGAAGCCGCAGTTCGACGAACCGACCCCGCGACGCACCCGCTTGCAATAGCAACCAACGTCGCTTGACGTCGAGGCCCCCACCACCAGACAGATTTCTGCCCCCG
>ABHC01000036.1 GCA_000171835.1 alpha proteobacterium BAL199
TGGCCCCGCAGAAGGCAGGTCGGGACGAAGGGATGGTCTCGCCGGTCGAACAAAGGGATCGATGCAGGCCCGTCGTCAGGCCCCAGCTCGACAGCCGCTACCCACTCGGATTTCAAAAGAGGCTGAAAACAACCAGCGCCAACAGCTTCGTGGACAGATTTACGGACATCGGTCGCCCCTCGACACTATTCGAACTATTTTGCTCGGCCCTGTATGTACCGACGGGCGGGCCGCGATTCGCGGGCGAGTATATAGTCGTCGGCGCGCTGTTGTCAGAGCAATCTGGCTTGTGCCGCCCCAGGCACCGTCAGGAGAGCCGTAAACCTGATTCGATTGCAGCCTGAGGCGATCTTCCTGGGCTGGTCAGCGGCCGTTCTGTTCAGGTAAATCCTAGTTTGGCACCGACGAATCGGGTTGCTCTGGTCGCCTGAGCGGCCGCAACTCACCTGCGTCGCCGAATACCAGCACATCGCCCAAATTGCGCGTCGAGTGACGCTCACTCCGCGCGCCGCTGTGGAGGGACTTCACGAAACCCTCAACGGCGGTGCTGATCTCGGCAGGTTGCAGGTTGCGTAGGTCATGTCCAAGCGTGTTGAGCATGCGGCGTTCACGGATGCGGCCGAGTGTTGAATAGACTTGATGACTGTTCACTCTCCGCCCGTCCCCCAGCGCGACGATAGACTTCAGAACCGTCCAGTTGCGCCGCCCCCAAGGCAGCATGTCGAAAGGATACCAGTTCAAAAACAGGCATGGCGTTCCGAACAGCAGGGGTACCAGCGACAGCCCGGAGCTTGAGCCGATGTGAAACGCCGCCGCACCCGGCAAGATAATATCGAGTTCAGGCGTCTTGAGTGATGAATGCGCGTAGTCAAAGACACCCTCGATTGACGGCAACGGCCTCATCGATGGATCGCCCAGTCGGATAACCTGATATCCCCGATCCACCAGGGAACGGGCCGCTGGCAGGTAGGTCTCGATGTCGGTGTCACGCAAGCTGCCCAGTTCAACGTCGCGAAAGCCCGGCTCTCGGCAATGGAGCGTGACCAGCGACCTTGAAGGATTGATCCCGCTGGCACGGCAGAACGCGCCTACGTCAGGATCTGCGTCAGGCACCTTGTCAAAAACAGATCCGTCCAGCCTTCCTGATTTATCTGCGACGACCCCACACATTTCGAAATAGTCAATGAATCGCCCATCCATGTACTCAAGATTCGCACTTGAGTGATTGTCAAAAAAAGCTGACCATCGCTCTATTATTTCGATTTTTTTGGATATTTCTGAAAATTTATTGAATAAAAACTGATTGGCCGAAGGTTCTTTCCATAGGCAGATTTTACGAAACGGTGTGATCTCAAGTTCACTGGCTTTTATTATGTACGCGAGGACAACCATGTGACCGATCGAAAATGTCCAATGCGATGACAGCGCTCTTTCATGTGATTTATTGAAATTTTGCCGATAGTTGATGATATGACTTGCAATATTGACTCTCAATTTCGATGATTCAGCAATATGATTCGATTTATACAAAACTGAATCAATCCATTGTTTTCCTAAGATAATCTGAAAAGCTTCATTGATCGATTGCGGTACGGTCTTGTCGGACAGAAGCGAGATCAATTTTCCATAAGTACTGTTCTGCTTCGAAAACTGTACCGGTTCGCTCGACACCCGATTAATGTCGACCCAACGGTGCACGATGAGCGCAGCCCCGACGAACGAGACGACACGCCGGTCGGTGATCCTCGTCGTGTTCGCCCAGTCCCGAAGAACATCAAGGTCGACCGCACCGGCCGCCCGCAGTGCCGTCCACAGGATGTCCGCTTCCACCACGATCGGAAGGATCATCAGGCGGCGGAACCAGCGGAAGATCGCGTCTGACGTACTTAAGCACCGAACACAGTCGCCATACGCACCGGCATCCTGCGGGTCGCGCATGATAGCGACGCGCGTTGCTCGATCCGGCGCTTCACGATCCCAGACCATCACGGCTTCGCTTGCTCAGTCTCGCGCGACCGCGCGCCAGCCGATGTCGCGACGGCAGAACCCGCTCGGCCAGTCGATCCGATCCACGGCAGCATAGGCCCGTCGTCCGGCCTCCGCCGCATCGGCCCCCAGTGCCGTCACGCCCAATACTCGCCCGCCGATCGCCCGCAATCGGCCATCAGGATCCCGTGTCGTTCCGGCGTGAAACACCACGGTTCCATCGGTCTCTGCGGCATCGGCTCCGAAGATTTCCGTCCCCTTGCGGTAGTCGCCGGGATACCCATTCGCTGCCATCACCACGCACAGGGCGGCCCGATCGTCCCACCGCAGATCGACATGGGCGAGTTGGCCGTCCGACACTGCGATCAGCGCCGGCAGCAGGTCGCTCTTGAGCCGCATCATCAGAGCCTGGCACTCTGGATCGCCGAAGCGAGCGTTGTATTCAATCAGCCGAGGCCCGTCGGGGCCGATCATCAGCCCGGCGAACAGCACCCCCTTGAAGGTCCGCCCCTCGGACTTCATGCCCGCAACTGTCGGCTCGATGATCTCCGCCATAATCCGCTTAGCCATCGCGTGATCCACCACCGGCGCCGGGGAATAGGCCCCCATGCCCCCGGTGTTCGGACCGGTGTCGCCGTCGCCGACCCGCTTGTGGTCCTGGGCCCCGGCCAGCGGCAACACCGACTCGCCGTCGGCCAGCGCGAAGAAGCTGGCCTCCTCGCCGGTCATGAACTCCTCGACCACGATCTCGGTGCCAGCCTCGCCGAACGCCTTGTCGGCCATCATCGCGTCGACGGCAGCCAGCGCGTCGTCCAGCGTCTCGGCAACAACCACACCCTTGCCGGCTGCCAAACCGTCCGCCTTGACCACGATCGGCGCACCCTGCTGGCGGATGTAGGTCTTCGCCGCATCGGCGTCGGTGAACCGGCCATAGGCCGCGGTCGGGATGTTGTGACGCGCGCAGAAATCCTTGGTGAACGCCTTGGAGCCTTCCAGCGCCGCCGCCGCCGCGGTCGGACCGAACGCCTTGATACCGGCGTCGGTCAAACGGTCGACCAGGCCCGCCACCAGCGGCCCTTCCGGTCCCACCACCACAAAGTCGATGCGCTCGCTCTGCGCGAAGGCCACCAGGCCGTCCAGGTCATCGACCGGGATCGGCACGCAGGTCGCCTCGCGGGCGATGCCGGCGTTGCCCGGCGCGCAGTACAGCGCATCGACCAGCGGCGATGCCGAGATCGCCCAGCACAGCGCATGCTCGCGCCCACCGGAACCAACGACCAGAACACGCATGAAGGACCTCCTGCCCGGCCGGGCAATCTTTGTCGGGTACGGACGTTCACAGGCGCCGGTGTGTAGCATAGATTGCCGCCATGCAAGACGCAGCGTCCCCGACCGCCCCCGCCCCCGGCAACCTGCCCGAATTCACCGTTGGCGAAGTCTCGCTCGCGGTGAAGCGCACCGTGGAGTCCGCTTTCGAGCGGGTACGGGTGCGCGGTGAGATCTCGCGCCCGACCCGCGCCGGCTCAGGCCATCTGTATCTGTCGCTGAAGGACGATCAGGCGGTTCTGGAGGCGGTGTGCTGGCGCGGACAGGCCCAACGCCTCTCGATCCAACCCGAGGAGGGTACGGAGGTCATCGCCACCGGCAAGCTGACCACCTATCCCGGCCGCTCGAAGTACCAGATGGTGATCGAGCAGATGGAACTGGCCGGCGAAGGCGCGCTGCTGAAGCTGCTGGAAGATCGGCGCAAGCGCCTGACCGCCGAAGGCCTGTTCGAGGTCGAGCGCAAGCGGCCGATCCCGTTCCTGCCGTCGGTCATCGGCGTCGTCACATCGCCGACCGGGGCGGTCATCCGCGACATCCTGCACCGGTTGGCCGACCGGTTCCCGGTGCACGTCATCGTCTGGCCGGTGCTGGTCCAGGGCGAAGGTGCGAAGGAACAGATCGCTAACGCCATCGCCGGCTTCAACGCACTGCCGGCAACCGGCGGCAAGGTGGCTCGACCGGACCTGCTGATCGTCGCCCGTGGAGGCGGTAGCCTCGAGGACCTCTGGGCGTTCAACGAGGAGATCGTGGTGCGGGCGGCCGCAGCCTCCGACATACCGCTGATCTCCGCGGTCGGGCACGAGACCGATACCACCCTGATCGACTTCGCCAGCGACCGACGGGCGCCGACCCCGACCGCGGCGGCCGAGATGGCGGTGCCGGTGCGCGCCGATCTGGTCGCCCGCATCGCCGAGAACGCGGCCCGCATCGCCCACGCCGTGGCGCGCCGCCTGACCGACGGCACGACGCGCCTGACTGGCCTCGCCCGCGGCCTCGGTGACCCGGCCGCCCGTATCGAGCAGGCCCAGCAGCGCCTGGACTACGCCGGGCAGACCGCCGGTGCTTCGCTCACGCGGACGCTGGAGCGGTTGGCCGACCGGGTGGAGCGGCGCCTGCCGACCCCGTTCGAGATCCTGGCGCGCACCGAGGGCCGGCTCAACGCCGCATTGCGCGGACTGCGCATCGCCCCGGTCGAGCAACGGCTGGACCAGACCAGCCGGGAGTTCATACGACTCGCCAAGGCCTCCGACTCGGCGGTCGATCGCTTCCTGAAGGTCGAGAGTGATCGGCTGAAAGCCTTGGAGCGGGTGCTTGAGGCGAATTCGTTCGTCCGGGTGCTCGACCGCGGTTTCGCCCTGGTCCGGGACGCCGACGGGACGCCGGTCACCTCGGCAGACGATGCCCGCGACGGTCAGGCCGTGACGCTCCGGTTCCGGGATGGTGAGCGGGCGGCCGTAGTCGGAGCCGGCGGCACCCGTTCCCGCTCCAAAACACCAGTTGCACCGCCGACTCAGGAAACGCTGTTCTGATGCGTGCTCTTCTCGTCGTTCTTACACTCCTGGCAACGCTGTCCAGCGCGGAAGCAGCAACCAGCCTGGAGGGCAACATCACCCAAGGCGGCTTGGTGATTGGCCAAACCGATCCCGGCGCGTCCGTCACGCTCGACGAACGGGTGGTTCGGGTCGGCCCCGACGGCCTGTTCATCCTCGGCTTCCACCGCGACGCCGCCGCCACCGCCACGCTGACCGTCACCGCGCCGAACGGAACGGTGGAGCAGCGCACGCTCGAGGTGGCACCGAGAACCTACGACATCCAGCGCATCGACGGCCTGCCTCCGCGCATGGTGACACCACCACCGGAGGTGCTCGAGCGGATCCGCCGCGAGAACGCGCAAATTGCAGCGCTGCGCAAGATCGACCAGCCGGAGCCACTGTTCCGTTCCGGCTTCATCTGGCCCGCGATCGGACGGATCAGCGGGGTTTACGGCAGCCAGCGCATCCTGAACGGCGAAGCCAAACAGCCGCACTACGGCGTCGACATCGCCGCTCCGGTCGGCACGCCGATCAAAGCGCCGGCCGACGGTACCGTGGTGCTGGCCGAAGCCGACCTGTACTACACCGGCGGCACCGTGATCCTCGACCACGGCTACGGGCTGTCGAGCGCTTTCCTGCACATGAGCGCGGTCTCTGTGAAGGTCGGCGACCGGTTGCGCCAGGGTGATGTGCTCGGCGCGCTAGGCGCCACCGGCCGGGTCACCGGCCCGCACCTGGACTGGCGGATGAACTGGTTCGAGTCGCGGATCGACCCGCAACTGCTGGTCCCACCGATGCCGGGCCAGTAGCTACCGGCCAAGGATGCTACGCACCCAGGCGGTGATCGGCGATGGGTCCCGCCAAACCAGCGCGACCGGAAACACCTCGACCATCGCCCGTGCCTCGGCAGGCAGGCGCACTGCGTCCTTCTCCGTCGTGACCGCCATCGCACCGAGGGTACTGGCCCTCTCGACCAGTTCCATGACCTCGACTGCATCCCAACGATGGTGGTCAGGGAACCCCACCAAATCGACGACCTCGGCCCCGGCTTCGGCCAGGGTTTCGGCGAACTTCGCAGGCCGGCCGATCCCGGCGAATGCCAACACCTTCTTCCCGGCAAACCGCTCGGTCCCCGGCATCGGCTCCAAATGCGCGCGAACGACCGGGCGAGCGCCGCCAATCGCCTCGATCACGCCGGTCCGATCCGCGCCAATCATCGCCACCAGATCGACCCGTGCCAGTGCATCCGCGAGCGGTTCGCGCAGCGGGCCCGCTGGCATCACCCGCCCATTGCCAAACCCGGCACCACCATCGACCACCAACAGCGATCCGCTCGGAACAATCGAGGTGTTCTGCAGGCCATCGTCCATGACGATCGCTTCGACGCCCTGGGCCTCCAGATACCGCGCACCGACGTCGCGGTCGCGGGCGATCACGGTGATACCTGACCGCGCCAGCAGCAGCGGTTCGTCTCCGACAGCGGCAGCATCGTGGGTTGCCGGGTCGACCCGCAGCGGGCCGCGCTCATAACCGCCATAGCCGCGCGACAGGAAGCCGACGCGCAGGCCGCGCTCCTTGATCTCGGCGGCAATGGCGAGCGCAACCGGGGTCTTCCCCGAACCACCGGCCACCGCGTTGCCGATACAGATCACCGGCACCGCCGAACGGTAGGGCTTGGCCGCCGACCGCCGCATCCGACCGGCCGCCGTCCACAGCGTCGACAACGGTGACAGCCACCGTGCCGCCGAACCGTCGACTGACCAGAACGCCGGCGCCTTCACTTGGACGTCTCCGGCGGAAGCAGTGGCCCCAGGGCCTCGACAATGCGCTCCAGCCCTTCGCGACCCTCAGCCGCCACTCTGCGACCTGCCTCTCCCATCGCCTGGGCTCGACCCGGATCAGCGAGCAACCCGCCAACCGCTACCGCGATCGATGCGGCATCCTCGACCGGGCGGGCGGCGCCGGCAGCGATCAGCGCGTCGGCCGCGTCCCGGTTGTTCGGCATCAGCGGTCCGAGCAGCAACGCCGTCCCGGCATGCGCCGGTTCGATCGGGTTGTGCCCGCCGACCGGCACCAGCGATCCGGCCAGGAAGGTGACCGGTGCGGTGACGTAGAGCATGCCCATGTCTCCCAGCGTATCGGCGACGTAAACCACCGTTCCGGCATCCGGCAGTGCGCCGGCCGAACGCTGGACCGCGCTAAGCCCGTGATCGGCGGCCAAAGCCATAACGTCATTGCCTCGGTTCGGGTGACGGGGGGCAAGGATCGTCAGGATGTCAGGCCGGGCAATGGCCAGTTGCCTATGAGCCTCGAGCACAACCGCATCCTCGCCGGGATGGGTGTTCGCCGCCAACCAGACCGGCCGACGCCCGATTGCACCCGCCAGAGCGGCCGCCGCATCGGCGTCAACCGGCGGCGGCGCGCCGGCCGCCTTGAGGTTGCCGACGAACCGCACGTCGAGGCAACCGAGCGCGCGGAACCGGTCGGCCTGCGCCAGGCTCGACGCCAACACCGTCTCGAACGCCTCGAACAATGGCCGGGCGAGCCAGCCGGAGCGATGCCAGCGCCGGAACGCACCGTCCGACATTCGGGCATCGACCAACGCCAACCGAACTCCACGGGCCTTCGCTTCGGTCACCAGCACCGGCCACAGATCGGACTCCGCCCAGACGCCGACCCTGGGCTGCCAATAGTCCAGGAACCGTCGTACCCAGGCCGGCCGGTCGACCGGCACGAACTGATGGATCACTCCGTCGGGCAGCCGGCGCGCCATGATCTGCGCAGAGGTGACCGTTCCGGTGGTGACCAGCAGCACCAGATCGGGACGGTCGGTGCGCAGCCTTTCGACCAACGGCAGCAACGCCACCGACTCGCCAACACTGGCTGCGTGGAACCAAACGAGATGTCCAGGCGGCCTCGGCCGCCCAGCCACGCCGCGACGCTCGCCGATTCGAGCGGCGTCCTCCTTACCGCGTTCGATTCGCTTGCGCAGATAGGCGTCGATCGCCGGGCCAAGCGCAGTCGCCACGCCTCGATACAGCGCCAAGATCATCGACCGGCCTTCCGTTCGGGAGCCGGCTCAATCGGCGCGTGGCCCATTCGGCGGTCGGCTTCGGCAGCGACTGCATTCAAAGCATCCTCGACCTGACGGCGGCAGGCTTCCAGCCCGGTCTCGTCGGCGTCGGCCGGCACCCGGATCGGCGCCCCGAGGACGATCACACCGCGCCCGAACGGCCAGGCGATGATGAAGCGGTCCCAGGAGCGCGCGACCGACCGGCGCGACACGCTCCAGGCTCCCGGCACGATCGGCACGCCGCTGCGTTTCGCCGCGTGGATCAGGCCGGGCCGGCAGCGCATGCGGGGGCCGCGCGGACCATCGGGGGTGATGCCGACGCTCAGCCCTTCCTGCAGCGCCCGCAGCATGCCCTTCAGCGCCGCCATCGGATTGCGCCGCGACGATCCCCAGATCGGCCTGGTGATGTACTCGGACACCGCGATCCCAAGGATGCGGCTGTCGCCGTGCTCGGACTGCACCATGGCGATCGGCTTGCCCTTCGGCCAAACCGCGGAGATCAGCATCAGCCGGTTGTGCCAGAACGCGCCGATCACCGGCTGGTCGCCGGCCAGCAAAGCTGCCGCCGCCGGGTCAGCCACGTGTTCCCAGCGGGTGGTGGCGTTGATCATCCGGACGATCGCACCGGCCAGCGTACCGGCCGCACGCACCCCGGCGTCGCTCTTCAGCAGGCGTTTTAGCATGGATGCGGGATAGCAGCGATCACCGGCGTCAATCGGCAGGTTGCGGGAGCGCGAAACCTATCACGCACCGCCAGTGATGGGTACGCGGCCGCGAGCGAGAAATCTATGCTGCCGCCAAGTAGATCTGAGCCGGCTCGAACGGCTGGAGGTTGCGCAGAAACGTCTCGGCGCAGCGCCGCCATGTGAAGTTCAGGGCGTGGGCCCGTGCCGCGCTCCGGTCGATCGTCAGCGCCCGAGCCACTGCCCGGCCGAGGTCCTCGTCGAGCGCGCCCGCTCCGGAATCGGCGATGACGTCCAGCGGGCCGGGTACCGGATAGGCCGCGACCGGCACACCACACGCCAATGCCTCTATCAGCACAAGGCCGAAGGTGTCGGTGCGGCTCGGAAACACGAACACGTCGGCGGACGCATAGTACGCTGCTAGAGCCTCGCCCTGCCTGGATCCGACGAACACGACATCAGGGAACGTCCGTTGCAACTCCGCGCGCTGCGGGCCGTCCCCCACGACCACCTTGGTCCCGGGCCGGTCCAGCGTCAGGAACGCGCCGATGTTCTTCTCCACGGCGACCCGGCCGACATACATCAGGATCGGCCGCGGCAGATCCAGCATCGAGGGTTGCGGACGGAACAGGTCCACGTCCACGCCGCGCGTCCAGTCCCGGATGTTCTTGAACCCCTGCGCCTCAAGTTCCCGACGCAACGAGGCTGTGGCCACCATCACGCCGCTCGACGGACTGTGAAACCGCCGCATCAATGCATAGGTCCAGGCGGGCGGTATCCGAGACCGGGCCGCAAGATACTCCGGAAACTTGGTGTGGTAGGCCGTGGTGAACGGCAGGCCGCGGTTCAGGCAGTAGCGCCGTGCGGCATGGCCGAGCGGGCCTTCGGTGGCGATGTGGATCGCGCAGGGTGCCGCCGCGTCCAGCAAGCGGGCGATCTTGCGTTCCGGGAACAGCGCCAGCCGGATCTCCGGGTAGGTCGGGCACGGGATGGTTCGGAAATGCTCCGGCGTGATGAAGCTGACTCGGTGCCCGAGAGCACGCAGTTCGTCGCCCGTCGTGGCCAGGGTTCGGACCACGCCGTTCACCTGGGGATGCCAGGCATCGGAGACTATTGCGACGTGCAGATTGCCGTCCGACCCGGCGGGTTGGAGCATGGTCCCAGCCCGGTTCAGGCCGCGAAGGAGAGCTGTCGTACTTCTGCCCAGTGCAGAATCTCCAACTCGCCGTTGATGTGCTCGACCAGGGCGGTGCAACTCTCCACCCAATCGCCGTCATTGCAGTACAGAATGTCACCGATCTGGCGCATCTCGGCTTTGTGGATGTGGCCGCAGATTACCCCATCGACGCCCCGCTTGGCCGCCTCGCTGGCCAGCGCCTCCTCGAACCGACCGATGAATTCGACCGCGCGTTTGGCCCTCTGCTTCAGGTAGGCCGACAGCGACCAGTACGGGTAGCCAAGGCGCCGGCGCACGTCGTTGAATACCGTGTTGAGCGACAGTAGCGCGTTGTAGGACCAGTCGCCCAGGACAGCCAACCACTTGGCATAGGTCACCACCGCGTCGAATTCGTCGCCGTGGATGACCAGGAAACGCTTGCCATTGCGGGTGACGTGGATGTGCTCCGGTCGGATCTCGATCTGCCCGAAATCGGCGTTCAGGAACTCCCGGAACATCTCGTCATGGTTTCCCGGAATGAACATGACCTTGGTGCCCTTGCGGGCCTTGCGCAGGAGCTTCTGTATGACGTCGTTGTGCGCTTGCCGCCACGCCCAGGAGCGCTGCATCCGCCAAAGGTCTATGATGTCGCCGACAAGATAGAGATACTCGGACTCGGTGTGCTTGAGAAAATCGAGGAGTTGCTCCGCCTGACATCCGCGGGTCCCCAGATGGACATCGGAGATCCAGATGGTCCGATAGCGCGCTACCCCGCGTTCGGCGTTCATCGTCGTTCTCCCGTCTCGTCCAGACCTGCGGGCTGCAACTCACAATCAAGCGGAGGGGTTAATCGAGACGCTATATCTGGTAAAGTGAAATATAAATGACACTACACTTGTGTCGTTGTTTTTCATTTCTCAAAATCCCGAACAATACCCTTGTCATATTTCATTAATATTGACGTTCTCCACGCCGCCCGAGTGCCAATCAAGGAACTGCCGCAGAATGCGCACGAATTCGAACCACGGTGCCGGCGCGCCGACTGAAGATCCCCGAACCGAGCCGGACCGTCGACGGGTGCTGATCATCCACAACCCCAACGCCGGCCGCCGGCGCCGACGCGGGCGACTCCAGGCGGTGATTACGGAACTTGAACGGCTCGGGGTCATCGTCGAAGTGAAGGCCACCGCCGGAGCTGGCGACGCCGAGCGTTTCGTGCGCACCGCCTACGCCGAAATCGCGGCCGGCGACGGACCGAACGTGGTGATTGCGGCCGGCGGCGATGGCACGGTCAACGAAGTGGTGAACGGCCTCGCCGGTGGACCCATCCCGCTGGCACTGCTGCCAATGGGCACAGCCAACGTGCTGGCCGCAGAGATCGGGCTGAAGGAAACCATTCCAGACATCGTTCGGGCGATCATGCAGGGGCCAGCCGTCCCGATCTATCTTGGAGACATCAACGGCCGGCGTTTCACTCTGATGGCCGGGGTCGGCCTGGACGCCGACGTGGTTGCGTCGGTCAATCCCCGGCTGAAGCGCGCCGCCGGAAAATTCGCCTATGTAGCCGCCACTCTGCAGCGCTGGCTGAACTACCGCAGCCACCGCTTCCAGATCGAGATCGACGGGGTGATGCACAGCGCCGCCGCCGCGGTCATTGCCAACGGCCATTACTATGGCGGGCGGTTCGTGTGCGCGGACGAGGCCCGCCTCACCGACCCGCACCTGCATGTCTGCCTGTTCGAGAAGCCGGGCCGCTGGCAGGCTGCGTGCTACATGCTGGGACTCTTCGGCGGATTTCTGCCGCGCATGAGCAACTACCGCGTGGTCACGGGCCGGGAGATCGCCATCCGGGACGACGGCGCCCACCCGGTGCAGGGCGACGGCGACGTCATTGCCCGACTGCCGGTCCTAATCCGCATCTCGGACCAGATGGTCCCCCTGATCATGCCGGCAGCCGGCGGATAGGTCGGTCGTCGATCAGGGCGTGCACCCCGACTGACAATCGGCGATGATACCGCACTGCACAACACCCCTGACGTCGGAGCGCGTGCGATGGAATCAGCGAGCCCCAGCGAGAGTCCGGAGAAGGACGCCCCGCTCCGCTACGACATCCGCCTGCTCGGACGGATTCTCGGCGAGACGATTCGGATCCAGGAGGGCGAGGAGGTGTTCGACACGGTCGAGCGCATCCGCCAGACCTCGGTACGCTTCCATCGGGACGCCCACGAGGCGGCGCGGCGCGAACTTCAGGGCATCTTGGCCGGCCTCTCGAACGAACAGGCGATCACGGTGATTCGCGGCTACGGGTACTTTTCCCACCTCGCCAACATTGCCGAGGATCAGCACCACATCCGCCGGACCCGGGCTCACGCGATGTCCGCCGGCGCGACACCACGCGAAGGCACCATGGCCCGCGCCCTCGACCGGGCCCGCCGGGCCGGCGTGTCCGGCGCTCAACTGCAGGAGTTTTTCGACCACGCCCTGTGCAGCCCGGTGCTGACCGCGCACCCGACCGAGATCCGCCGCACCAGTTCGATGGACCGCGAGATGGAGATCGCCCGGCTGCTCGATGAGCGCGACCGGGTCCGGCTCACCCAAGCCGAGCTGACGGTCAACCGCAAGGCCCTGCGCCGCAACGTGCTGATCCTGTGGCAGACCAGCCTGCTGCGCAGCACCCGGCTGCATGTACTGGACGAGGTGACCAACGGCCTGGCGCATTACGACCACACCTTTCTGCGCGAGCTGCCGCGGCTGTACGCGGATTTCGAGGACCAGTTCGCCGCCTTCGATCCGGATCAACCGAGCGTCCGCGTGCCGTCGTTCCTTCGGATCGGCAGTTGGATCGGAGGCGACCGCGACGGCAACCCGTATGTCACCGCCGACGTCCTGCGCTCAGCACTCCGCCTGCAAAGCGAGCGGGCGCTGCGATTCTACCTGGACGAATTGCATCAACTGGGAGGCGAACTGTCGCTGGACGGGCGCATGGTCGCCGTATCGGACAGTCTGACCGCGCTGGCCGAACGATCCCCCGACCGGTCGCCGCACCGCCAGCACGAGCCGTATCGGCGTGCGGTTACCGGGATGTACGCCCGGCTGGCCGCGACGACCCGGATTTTGGACGATGTCGAAGCACCGCGCCATGCGGTGGGCGCAGCGCCAGCCTATTCGAGTGCCGAGGAGTTCCGGGCCGATCTCGATGTTCTGATCGACTCGCTCACCGCCGGCGGCTCGCCGAGCCTCGCGCGTGGCCGGCTGAGCTTGCTGCGCCGCGCGGTCGATGTGTTCGGATTCCACCTCGCCACGATCGACCTGCGCCAGAACTCCGACGTCCACGAGCGGGTCGTCGCCGAATTCCTTGAAGCAGCCGGGACCAGCAACCGCTACGAGCCAGCCGACGAGGGCGGCCGGACCGCCCTGCTGCTGGCCGAGTTGACGAGCGCCCGACCGTTGGCCTCCCCACACCTCGCCTACTCCGAACTGGCCGCAGGAGAGTTGGCGATCCTGCGCGCCGCCGCCGAGGCGCGCCGGTTGTACGGTCCGGACGCCGTGCGCCACTACATCATCTCGAAGACTGACGAAGTCTCCGACATTCTCGAGGCCGCGGTGCTGTTGAAAGAGGTCGGCCTGCTGCATCCGCGCGAAGCCCGACTGGACGTCGACATCGTGCCGCTGTTCGAGACCATCGCAGACCTGCGCCGCTGCGGCGACGTGATGGACCGGCTGCTGTCCCTGCCGGAATACCGGCGCCTGCTGGCATCCCGCGATGAGACCCAGGAGGTCATGCTCGGCTATTCGGACAGCAACAAGGACGGCGGCTACCTGACCTCGATCTGGGAGCTGTACAAGGCCCAGATCACGTTGATCGACACGTTTCGCCACCACGGGGTGCGCCTGCGCCTGTTCCATGGCCGCGGCGGGTCGGTCGGACGCGGCGGTGGGCCAAGCTACCAAGCGATCCTGGCCCAACCGGCCGGCGCCATCCAGGCGGCAATCCGGGTCACCGAGCAGGGCGAGGTGATCGCCGCCAAGTACTCGAACGCCGAGGTCGGCCGGCGCAACCTTGAGACCCTGGCGGCCGCCACCCTGGAAGCCACGATCCTGGCTCCCGACCAGGCGGCACCGCAGGCCAACTATCTGACGATCATGGAGCGGCTGTCAGCGACCGCCTACGCCGCCTATCGCGGCCTGGTCTACGAAACCGACGGGTTCGAGCGGTACTTCCGGGAGTCCACGGTGATCGGCGAGATCGCCAACCTGAACATCGGCAGCCGGCCGGCATCCCGGACCAAGTCTTCCCGAATCGAGGACCTGCGCGCGATCCCGTGGGTGTTCAGCTGGTCGCAATGCCGGCTGATGCTGCCGGGATGGTTCGGCTTCGGCGCTGCGGTAAAGGCGTGGATCGCCGAGCATCCCGACGACGGACTGGCAACACTGCGGGCCATGTACCGCGACTGGCCGTTCTTCAGGACCGCGCTGTCCAACCTCGACATGGTCCTGGCCAAGAGCGACATCGCCATCGCCTCGCGCTACGCCGAACTGGTGACCGACACCGAGCTGCGGACGACGATTTTCGATCGGTTGCGGGGCGAATGGCAGGATTCGATCGACGCCGTGCTGGCGGTGATGGAGCAGGGCGAACTGCTGGAGGGCAACCGGTGTTGTCACGTTAACTCGTCGAGTTAGCAAGTTGGCATGCCGGTCGTTGATCAAGCGGCATGTGCCGCGGATTTCCAAGCTTCGAACGCTTCGAGCCGATGGTAGCGAATGGTGAGGGCGGAACGACGGCGGGCTGGGACAGAGTAACGATTGCGGGTTGCGGATTGCATAGACACGAAGCGTTGTAATCCACCCGGTGATCGGAAGCCTTGCATCACCCGCTCTCGTTTTCGGAAGGGCAAGTGGCTGTTCTCGGCGCGGTTATTGAGCCCCTTGTGTGACCAATGATCAAGGCCAGGCGCGACCTCGCGCTTGGCGGCCCCATATGAGCGCAGTTTGTCCGTAATGATCCTTTTGGGCACGAAGCCCCAACGTTTCATCAGCTTGATCAAAAGCCGCTTTGCAGCGCGCTTGTCTCGCTTCGATTGTAAGATTTCCTCAAGAACGACACCGTGTTGGTCGACGGCGCGCCACAGCCAGTATGACCGGCCCGCGATCTTCACGACGACTTCGTCCAGATGCCAAACATCACCAGGGCGAGGCTGCCGTCGCCGCAGAACGTGGGCGATCCGGGGACCGAACTTGACGGTCCAGCGCCGGATCGTCTCATACGAAACGTCCACACCACGTTCCAGCATAAGCTCCTCGACCTCGCGCAGGCTCAAGTTGAACCGGGCGTAGAGCCAGACAACATGAGAAATGATCTGAGGCGGAAAGCGGTGGCGCTTGTAGCTGATTTTCTCTGTTTGCATCGACACCGCCTACGCCCGGATCATTGAACCCGCAACCTCAGGCACGTTAACGTGACAACACCATCCCCAGTATTCAAAAAGGTCCCCACACCTTTTACTTTTAAACTGCTGCATTACTTCAGTCAGTCCTTTTGGACGCGTGCCAGCCCGATGACTCGCGATCCGCGACGATACAGTCAACGACGCCAATCCGTCAGAGCAATATACGCAGAACGAACCCCGACAACGCCTATCGAGACGCCAGATGCGCGAACAGGATTGCCACCGCCTCGGCGCCCGGGTCGTTGTGTCCAGCGAGGTCGCGCTCCGAGACATAGCTTGCCCGCCCGGCCTTCGCCTTGGTGATCGATCCGGTCAGGTCCGCTCCTTCGCGTGCCGCCTTGGCCGCCGCGTCCAACCCCTTTGGTGCCGCATCCAGGGCCGGCGACAGGGCATCAATCATGGTTCGGTCACCGAAGCTCGCACCACCGACCTGCTGGATCCGATGCAGGCCGGCCTTCAGGGCGCCGATGGTATCCTGACCCCCGGCTGCGGCGTCGCCCGCCGCCGCAAAGAAGATCGCCAGCAACACGCCCGACGACCCGCCCATGGTCTGGCTGAGTTCCAGTCCAATCGCGCGATAGAGCTCAACCGGATTGGCCAACGGCAAGCGGTCCCGGGCCGCCTTCAGAGAGCGTGCCGCCGACGCCAGGGTCGTTCCGGTGTCGCCGTCACCCGACTTGGCATCCAGTTGGTTCAATGGTCCTTCCGACGCGATCAGGACGTCGCAACAATCGCCGATCAGGCCGTGCAGGTGCGCGTTCGTGGAGGGCACCGGCGGCGGCGGCAGCAACCCGTCCGGAAGCGGCCGGACGGCGACCTCCGCCACCGGCAGACATCCGGGCCATGCCGGCGGCGCAACTGGCGCGCACAGCGCGCGCACGTCATCCTCGCCGACCGGCAGCAGCGATACCGAGAACCCCTGCATGTCGAGCGCGGTCATCAAAGGCGCCGGACCGACCAGCCATTTCAGATCCTTGCCCAGCGCCGAGCGGATCAGTTCATTGGCGATCACCGCCATTTCCAACCCGGTCGTTCCTCCCAGATTGTTCAGCAGGGCCACCAAGGGTCCGGAGGCAACGTGGGGCAGCATCCGGTCGACGACCAGACCGACCGCGTCGCGGGCGCTGGTGAAATCGACCTGCTCGACACCCGGTTCGCCGTGAATTCCCAGGCCAAGTTCGGCCTTGCCGCCTTCGATCCGATCCTGCTTCGGGGATCCCGGAACGGTGCAGGTGTCCAAGGACATCCCGATGGACACGACCCGGTCGATCACTGCCCTCGCCGCCTCGCTCACCGTCCGGAGATCCGCCCCCTCCTCCGCGAGCGCGCCCGCGATCTTGTGCACGAACAGGGTCCCGGCCACGCCCCGCGCCTGGGGCAGGTCGGGCAAGGCGACATCATCGTCGACGACCACCATGTCGACGCTGAGGCCAAGGGCGCGTGCCCGTTCCGCCGCCAACCCGAAGTTCAGGCGGTCTCCGGTATAGTTCTTGACGATCAGCAGGCAGCCCGCCTTGCCGGTCACCGCGAGGATGCCCGCCAGCACGGCATCCACCGACGGCGAGGCGAACACCTCGCCGCAGACCGCTGCGGTCAGCATGCCCTTCCCGACGAAGCCGGCATGGGACGGCTCGTGACCGGACCCGCCGCCGGAGACCAGCGCCACCTTCGATCTGTCCCAGTCGGAACGCACGACCACCTTGATGTGCGGATAGCCGTCGAGCCGGGCCAGACGGCCGCCAGCGGTACTCAACAAGCCGTCGATGGCGTCGGTGACGAGGGTCTCTTTGGTGTTGATGAACTGACTCATGGGACGCTCTCGCTGGGATTGGACGCCGAAGACTAGCAACGCCGGGGTCCATTGGGGCAGGCGATTTCGTGCTCCTGCTCAGCGGGTCAACACACGATCCGGCTGCTCGGGGCGCGCAGCCCACGCCTTCAGGTCGATCGCAAGCCGCGCCATCACCGGCTTCCAATCGTCGTCGCTGTCCTGACGGTAGACTGTCGTCCTCGGGTACCAGAGCGAGTCGGACCGGCTGAGGCCCCACCGCCAGTCGGGCTTGGTCGGCAGCAGCGTCCAGCATGGCTTCGACAACGCTCCGGCAAAGTGGACGGTGTTGTTGGCCGGACAGACCACCAGGTCGACCGCGGCGACCAGGGCCGCCAGGCCGTCGAGATCCTGAATTGGCTCGATCCCGTGGCTGTGGTCGATGCTCATCCCAGCCTCGGCTTCGAACGCCGCGAAATCGTCCGGGCCGGCTCCGTACTGCAGCGACACCACAGCCGCGCCCGGGACCGATAGGACATCGCGCCAAAGCGCGGGTTCGATTGTCCGTCGCCCGCCCGTCTTCGGCGCCTGTGACCGCCACGTAATCCCGACCAACCTCTTGCCGGGATGCCTCGCTTGCAGGCCCGTGCGGATGGCGGCGACGCGACCGGCGTCGGGAACGATCCACGGCTCGGGAACCGCGTCCCCACCGCAGAACAGCTTCAGGCGGTGCGGAAGGTCGCCAAACGCCAGATGCAGGTCGGCGCCGTGATGGTCTTCCATCGTACCATCGGGATTGGAGACGTCCGGCACCGAGGCATCCGGAAAGCTGCGCTGGATGATCGGCCGCAGGCGGGGTTCGGTGAGGATCGTCAGTTTCACACCGAGCCGGCGCAGATGGGGCGCGAGAGTCAGGAACTGAACCTCGTCGCCGATGCCCTGTTCGCCCCATAGCAACAGGTGGCGGCCGGCAATGTCCTCGACGGTCCATTCCGGAACAGCGAAGTACCGTAGAACCGAAACCGCCTCCGGCGATTCCAGACGGCGCGTGTGTACTTGCCATCCTTCCTGGAACCGCTCGAGTACCAGCAAGGCCAAGGCCGTGTTGAGATGGGCTGACGCATGACGATCGCTCACGCGCGTCGCATAGAGGCCGTAGGTCACCGCCCCTTCCGGATTGCCGGCACGGCCGAGTTCGACCCCAATATTGTACCAGGCGTCCGGGTCGTTCGGCTTGACCACGGCACCCCGGCGCAGCCAAGCCTGAACCCCGGCGCGACCAGGGTTCTTGGTCGCGAGCAGCGCCAGACGGTTGTAGGGCTGGGGAGCGACCGGATCGAGCACCATGGCGCGAAACGCCCAATCCTCAACCCCCAGCAGGCCCGCCACTTCGCAGTAGGCGGTCAGGCTTGTCGGATCGAGCAGCAGCCCGCGTTTGAACGGCAGAATTGCGTCCGAATCCCGCCCGAGTTTCTGCAGCGCCCGCGCCCGGTTCGACCACGCCGCCGCCACGCGGGGATCGCCACGGCTGGCGGCGGCAAACCGTTCCTCCGCCGCTGCCCAGTCCGACCGGTTGAACGACAGAAGCCCGAGGTTGTTCAGGACGTTCCCACTGCGCGGAATGATGCAGAGCGTACGGTGGTATAGCCTCTCGGCGGCATCGGAGTTGCCGAGATCGCGCAGCGCGTTGCCGAGATTGAAGAGCCCGGTAGAGACGCCGGGTTGACTCACCAACAGCCGGCGAAATTGACGCTCCGCTCCGGATTTGTCCCCGATCAGCGCCAGATCGTTGCCGATTTCGATGTTTGCGGCCTCGCCCAGAGGTGACAGCACCAGGCATCGTTTCAGCAACGCGGTTCGCGCAGCGTTGGTCACGATCCGGGCAAGGCCGAGCGGACTTTCGAGCCGGTCAGGCGCCAGGAGCATTGCGCGGCGGTAACAGGCGATCGCCATCATCGGTCGCTGCAATCGATCGGCGACACCACCGAGGTTGCCCCAGGCCGCAGCGTTGCGGGGATTGGTCCGCACCGCGCTCTCGATGATCTGCGCCGCTTCGGTCGTACGCCCTTCTTCGAAGCGAATCGTGCCCAACAGGTTAAGAGCGTCGGCATAATACGCGTCGCCTGAAGGCACCCGGCGGTACAGGCGCGCCGCGTGGGCGCGAAACCCCGCGCGCTGCCGACGCATTCCTTCCTCGAGCAGGCGCAGCGAGGCCTCGCTCATGAACGATGCTCCAGTGGTGCCACGATGAGTTCAGCCGCAATCTGCCCGATCAGATCGGACCAGTCGACCTGCGCGCTGCGGCGATACAACCGCGTTCGGTCGTACCAACGGTTCGTCGTGCCGCTGCGGCCCCATCGCCAGTCTGGGTCTTCCGGCAACAGAACCCGGCACGGGACCCCGAGAGCACCCGCAAAATGCACGGTATTGTTCGGCGGTGAGACGACCATGTCCATGGCCGCGACCAGGGCGGCAAATCCATCGATGTCGGTCAACGGTTCGATCCCGTGCTCGCACTCGATGCCGTCGCCGAACGCGGCGAGGTCGCCGGCGCTGGCGCCGTACTGAAGGGAAACCAGCCGGATGCCCGGCATTCTGATCAATGGACGCCACTCTGTCGGCGCAATGGTCCGGCGCCATCCGTCCTGGGCCTGACTGGTCCAGCTGATGCCGACCAGGCCCCGGGACGGCGATCGTCGTCGGATACCGGTCCGCAGCCGCTCGGACAGCCGACGATCCGGCTGAAGATAGGGGTGCGGACGAAGGTCACCGCCGATGAACAGCCCCAAGGCGGCCGGCAGATCCCCCGCGCAGATCCACGCGGCCGCCGGTGCCAGTGATGGCAGTTGCCCCTGCTCGTCGGGCGCTACGATATCGACATCCGGGAAACTTCGGCGCATCAGCGTGGCAAGCCGGGGCCCCACCAGCAACGTGATCGCCCCGACGCGCGGACGCACTCCGTGCATCAACGTCAGGAACATGATCGCGTCGCCGATACCTTGTTCGACCAGGATACGAAGCCGGCCAGGCATCTTCCGGCCGTCCCATTCGGCCAGATCCGGCCATACGGTGTTGTCACGTTAACGTGCCTGAGGTTGCGGGTTCAATGATCCGGGCGTAGGCGGTGTCGATGCAAACAGAGAAAATCAGCTACAAGCGCCACCGCTTTCCGCCTCAGATCATTTCTCATGTTGTCTGGCTCTACGCCCGGTTCAACTTGAGCCTGCGCGAGGTCGAGGAGCTTATGCTGGAACGTGGTGTGGACGTTTCGTATGAGACGATCCGGCGCTGGACCGTCAAGTTCGGTCCCCGGATCGCCCACGTTCTGCGGCGACGGCAGCCTCGCCCTGGTGATGTTTGGCATCTGGACGAAGTCGTCGTGAAGATCGCGGGCCGGTCATACTGGCTGTGGCGCGCCGTCGACCAACACGGTGTCGTTCTTGAGGAAATCTTACAATCGAAGCGAGACAAGCGCGCTGCAAAGCGGCTTTTGATCAAGCTGATGAAACGTTGGGGCTTCGTGCCCAAAAGGATCATTACGGACAAACTGCGCTCATATGGGGCCGCCAAGCGCGAGGTCGCGCCTGGCCTTGATCATTGGTCACACAAGGGGCTCAATAACCGCGCCGAGAACAGCCACTTGCCCTTCCGAAAACGAGAGCGGGTGATGCAAGGCTTCCGATCACCGGGTGGATTACAACGCTTCGTGTCTATGCAATCCGCAACCCGCAATCGTTACTCTGTCCCAGCCCGCCGTCGGGGTATGTCCCGGTCGATGTTGAAATAGGGGAGCAGGCGTTGCCCGCCTTGAGCCATTAGGCTCGGGGTGTCGAATCCGCGAAGGAGAGCAACGCCATGAAGAAAGCTACCAGATCTGCCGGCGTGGTGCCGGCGGCAATCGTCGATGAGGCTTGGCAGGAAGTCGGAGCCAGCTTCGATCGTTTCTGCCTGACGGCGGGCCTGGCGACTTTGGCGACGATGATGGATGAGGAGGCGGCCGAGCTGTGCGGCCCGCGCTACGGCCGGGCTGCTGGGCGAGACGGGTATCGCTGGGGCAAGACCAAGGGGAAGGTCGGCTTCCACGGCGGCAAGGTCGAGATCGATCGTCCTCGCGTTCGTGCTCGCGACGGCGGCGAGCTGGCGCTGCCGAGCTGGGAGGCGGCGCAGTCGGAAGACCTGCTCGGCAAGTGGGCGCTGAACCTGATGCTGATCAACGTCTCGACCCGCAAGTTCGGCCGCGCCGTCCGCCTGCCGGGCGGCGACATCCCGGCGGCCCCCGGGTCGGGAGTGTCGAAGTCGGCGGTGTCGCGGCGGTTCGTGGCGCTGTCGGCGGAACGCATGAAGGAATGGATGGCCGCCGACTTGTCCGCCCTGGACCTGCTGGCGATCCAGATCGACGGCATCCACATCGAGGAAGACCTGATGCTGCTGGCCGCCGTCGGCATCGACGGCATCGGCGACAAGCATCCGCTCGGCGTGATCGAGGGGGCCAGCGAGAACGCCGCCGTGGCCCAGGCGCTGCTCGACAACCTGGTCGGCCGCGGCCTCGATCCCGCGGTCTGCCGACTGTTCATCATCGACGGCGCCAAGGCGCTGTCGAAGGCGATTCGCAACACCTTCGGCCGCGACACCCCGATCCAGCGCTGCCAGGTCCACAAGGCCCGCAACATCGCAGAGCGCCTGCCCAAGTCCTTGCAGGCCGGCGTCCGCAAGGCGCTGCGTCAGGCCTGGGAACTGGACGACGCCGACAAGGCCGAGAAGCTGATCCGCAACCTCGCCCGTCGCCTGGAGCGCGACGCCCCGGGCGTGTCGGCCAGCATCCTGGAGGGCCTCGACGAGATCCTCACCGTCACCCGCCTCGGTCTGCCAGTCGAACTACGCCGGTCGCTCGCCTGCACCAACATCATCGAGAACATGAACGGAACCGTCCGCCGGGTCTGCCGCAACGTCAAACGCTGGCAGGACGCGGCCATGGCGCTGCGCTGGACCGCCGCTGCCATGCTCGAGGCCGCCAAGGGTTTCCGCCGCCTCAAGGCCCACAAGCAACTCCCGAGCCTGCGCCGAGCCCTGGCGGCCCACCAGGACAGGAACGCGATCAACCACGACCTTGAACAGCAGGCGGTCGCCGCATAGCATCGTCAACCAACAGCGCCTGCCGAGCAAATTTCAACACGGCGAGGGACATCCCCCGCCGTCGTTCCGCCCTCACCATTCGCTACCATCGGCTCGAAGCGTTCGAAGCTTGGAAATCCGCGGCACATGCCGCTTGATCAACGACCGGCATGCCAACTTGCTAACTCGACGAGTTAACGTGACAACACCCGACCGCGATATCAGTCAGGTCGCGGACATGGCGAGCGACGACGACGTTGAAATCGTGGCACAGGATCTCGAGGGCGGCCGCCCATGGCCGCTGGCCGGGCGGCAGTTCGCCGGCGTCATCGTGGTCAACTACCTGCACCGCCCCATGCTGCCGGCGCTGGTCGCGTCGGTGCAGCCGGGCGGCGCGTTGATCTATGACACCTTCGCTGTCGGGAATGAGGCCTATGGCTGGCCGTCCAATCCGGACTATCTCCTCCACCGCGAAGAATTGCTGATCGCGGTTCGCCCGGAACTGGTGGTCATGGCGTTTGATGACGTCGAGGAGACGGAGCCCCGCCCGGCGGTACGGCAGCGCATCATGGCCGTGCGGCCGAAGAGGTCGACTTGAGCGAACGGCCGCGAAACGGACGTTGATGGAAAATGGGCACCGGCTCGGCACATGAAAACGGTACTGCCGGGTGCTTGCGCGATCGGCTGGTGACGCCGGCCTGCCGGGACTTCGTGCAAGCCTGGGTTCGGTGGAGAGGCGACGCGGTGGCGCCGCGCCGCGGGGATATCGAACTCGGTGAGATTGCTCGCCACCTGCACTGGCTCAGCGTTCTCGAGGTGCGGTCCGCCGATGAGATGGTGTTCCGGTTGGTCGGTACCGCGATCAACAACACCCGTGGTCGCGAGTTGACCGGCACCAACCTGCGCGACCTGTCGCGGCCACAGGATTGGCCGCGCCGGTCGGCGATCAACGTCGAGTTGGCGCGCTATCCGTGCGGCATCGCCTTCAAGGCGCTGTTCGAGTACAGCATCGGGCCGCCGGTATACTCGAGTATGTCTGCCTGCCGGTGTTCTCGGACCAGGACGGCGCGCCGACGCAACTGTTCACCATCCGCCAACCGGTCGAGGACGTCGTTCTGCGGTTGCCGCAGCTCGACCCGGTCTACAACCCGGTCGGTGACGACAACCGTTTCGTCGACGTCGGAGCCGGCGTGCCCGATCCGGCGATGCTGCCGGTCCCGCTTGACCCGCTGATGCTGTAACCTGAGAGCGGCTAGATGAAGGACGCTTCACGCACCTGCGCGGAGCGTGTGCCGTCGGGAGCTTCGACCTCTACGGTGGTGCCGTCTTTCCAATGCGTCATCCGGATCATCCCGATCGCAACGTTGGTCTCGAAATCCGGTGACCACGTGGCTGACGAGATCTGTCCGACGCGATCGCCACCGGCGTAGATCGGCCACGGGCGCGTGCAGGCGGGAACTGGATCTCCGGCGATCGCGAAGCTGCGGATCTGGCGCACGGGTCCTTCGGAGGCGACCCGCAGCAGCGCATCCCGGCCGACGCAGCCGATTGCCGTCTGTGTGTCGCAGAACCTCCCGAGACCGCACTCGTGCGGGGTATTCTCGCGGGTCATGTCGTTCCCGTAGGACAGCAACCGGCCCTCGATCCGCTCGATCAGATTGGGGCAGCCGGCTCGCACGTTGAGGTCGGCGCCGGCGACGATCAGCGCGTCCCAGATAGCCTCGCCGATGTCGGAGCCGGTGACATAGATTTCGAACCCGCCCTGCTTGGAATAGCCGGACCGGGCGACCGGCATCTCCCGGCCCTGGAAACTCAACAGGGCGAAGCGAAAGAACCGGATGTTCCGCACCCCCTCGCCGAACACCCGGACCATCAGCTCCTCGGCCTTTGGACCCTGCACGGCGAGTGGCGCCACGTCGGGCTCGTTCACGTCGACATCGAGTCGGAATCCGTAGGCCAGCCCCTTTGCCCAAAACAGCAGGTCGCTGTCGGCGATCGAGATGTAGAACTTCTCGTCGGTGAACTTCAGCGCCACCGGGTCGTTCAGCATGCCGCCGGTCTCGTCGACGATCGGCACATAATAGCACTGCCCCGGGTTCATGCCGCGAAGATCGCGCGGCGTCAGCATCTGCATCAGCCTTGCGGCATCCGGACCGCGGATCTCGATCTGGCGTTCGCAGGCGACATCCCAGACCTGAACGTGCCGCTTCAAGTGGTGGTAGTCGGCCTCGACACTCTCAAACACCGTCGGAAGCAGCATGTGGTTGTAGACGGTGTACCCGCGGACACCGGCTTCGGTGACCCGGCGGGTGAATGGAGTTTCCCGGGTGCGACGGGAGATCGACAGAACCGGTGCCGACATGGTGGCGCTTCCTGTTGCCTTTTGGCCCCGTGGCCGGTTACCAAGCCTGCCCAGGTTTTGGCCGGGTGAACAGCGGAATTCGGTCTATCGGCCGGGACGGCGGGTGTGACAAGCCGCGCTCGGGCGACTATTGATCACCGCCGAAGAATCCAGTGACGGCCGGTCGGTCGGCACGAAGCGCTTCCTGCCAGCATCCAAGGTGCTCAGCATGCTCATCGTCGGGCTTCAATGTGGTCACGATGCTTCCGTGGCGGTGGTGATGAACGGGCAAGTTCTCGTCCATCTTGAGCAGGAGCGCGTCACCCGCATTCGGCACGATGAAGTGATCGCGGTCGACCTGATCCACCAGGCGCTCGGGTACTGCGGTCTGGCGGCGAAGGACGTCGACCTGTTTGCGCTGTGCACCACACAGCGGTTTGGCTATCAATCGGACGACGCATCCCGGCTCAGCTTTTCGTACAGCTGGGAGACGGCCGAAGCGCTCGGTGCCGACAAGTTCCGGCGCACGGTCTTCGACCGAGCGGTTGAGATATCCAAAAACATCGAGAACCGGAACATTCGGAAAAACGGTCACTATTTATACAATTCCGAATGGCCGGACATGGCCGATGTCTGGACGACCAAGCGCGGGATGTTGCTGATCGATGAGCTGAAGGAATCGATCATCAACGACATTTTTACCACGCCGAGTCTGGCTGCCGGCCATGTGCTGCCGATGACGGTCACCTTGGACGGCAAGGTCTATCCGGCGGTCGGTGTGATGCATCAGCTGTCGCACGCGGCGGCGGCGTTCTATCAGTCGAGCTTCGAGACGGCGGCGGTTTTTGCCCAGGACGTCGGAAATCCGATCCGTAGCCGCAACAAATACACCGGCGGAATGCTGTTCCACGGCGAAGGGCACCGCCTGATCCCGATCTGGACGGCGCCGGTGGCGGCCGGCCTGATCTACAACCGGTGCGCCGAACTTCTGGAACTCGGCGGGGCCGGCGGGCCCGGAAAGCTGATGGGTTTGTCGGCCTATGGCGAGCCGGTGTTCTTCGACAGCCGGTTCATCGGCGACGTCGAGCCGCTGGCCGACCTTTACCTCAACCCGCAGCGGGATCCCGACTTCACCTACGCCTACGGATGGTTCGACGTGGTCGACCGGAAGGCTCGGCAACTCGGCTATGCCGTGGACGGGCCGGCCTTCGGCTCCTTCGGCAAGGACCTGGCCGCCTCAGCGCAAAAGACCTTCGAAGCCTTGGTGCTGTTTGTGGTGGAACGGCTGCGCGTGCTGTTGACCAGGGCCGGGCGGATGGGGCCGAACCTGTGCCTGAGCGGTGGGTGCGCTTTGAACTGCCCGACCAACAGCCGGATCGTCGAGGAGACGGAGTTTACGTCGGTCTTCGTGCCGCCGTCTTGTGACGATGGCGGCTTGTCGATCGGCGCATCGCTCTACGCCTACCACCATGTCCTCGGTCACGATCGACGTGAGGCCGCCGACCCCACCCACAGCATCGCGGCCCTGGGTCGCGGAATTTCCACGAAGTCGATTACGCAGGCGGTCAAAGCGGCCGCCACGGAGTTCGAGATTGAGCCCGGAGTCGACCTTGCCGAACGAGCAGCCGCCGATCTCGCGTCGGATAATGTGGTCGCGCTGTTCCAGGGACGTGCCGAAAGCGGACCTCGAGCGCTCGGACACCGGTCGCTGCTTGCGGACCCCCGCCGAACCGAGAACTGGGCTCGGGTCAACGGATTGAAGTCACGGGAGTTATGGCGACCGTTCGCACCGGCCTGCCTGTCGGAGAAACTGCGCGACCACTTCGACGGCGGTCCGCCGCACTCGCCGCACATGCTGTTCAACTACCGGGTCCGCTCGCAGTCGCTCGGCGCGGTCACGCACGTGGACGGCTCGGCACGGGTCCAGACCGTGCACCCGGCGAGCGGCGCGTTCCGAGACATCATCGAAGCGTTCGATCGGCGGACCGGAACCCCGGTGGTCATGAACACTTCGTTGAACGGTCCCGGAGAGCCGATCGTCGAGACGCCGGAACACGCGCTCAACTTTCTGCGGCGCACGGGCACCGATGTGCTTTACCTGGAGAACAACCGGATCCGGAAGCGCTCCGCCTGAGCGGGATTGCGAGAACGCGCCTCTACAGCGGCACTGGCAGGCCTTATGGTCTCACGACATTCGATGGACACCGCGCAGACGGAGCAACAATGAAGGCACGGGTGAAATGGGTGGAGGACCGCACGTTCGTTGGCGAGTCCGGCACCGGGCACAAGCTGGTTCTTGGGACATCGCCGTCGCCGGGAGGACCGACCCCGGGACCGAGCCCGATGGAACTGGTTCTGATCGGCACCGGGGGGTGCACCGCCTTCGACGTCGTTCAGATTCTGCAGAAGGGGCGGGAGGCGGTCGAGGATTGTGTCGTGGAACTCGACGCCGAGCGTGCTGAAACCGAACCGAAGGTTTTCACCCGGATCCACATGCATTTTGTGGTCAAGGGCCGGAACCTGACGATCGCCAAGGTCGAGCGCGCGATCCAGCTGTCCGCCGACAAGTACTGCTCCGCGTCGGCAATGCTTGCCCAAACGGCGGTGATTACCCACGACTTCGAAGTCGTCGATACAGCCGCGAGTTAGCCGTCCGATCTCGAGGGACAGAGGAACCCGGCAAGCTGACCCCGCGTTCCGGGATCAGCCCTCTGGGCTACTTCTTCCGTCGCCAAGTCTCGACCCCGAACACGGTCCCGCCGAGCGAGGTCCAGGTTCCGCTGAGCGAGCCGTTGGAGTTCAGTGTGTAGGGGGCCACACCGGGCCGCTCACCCTCCTGCTGGTACACAACCGCCAACGCCCCCTTCTGCAGGATGCCGGTACCGGCATCCTGCAGACCCGCGATGGACCACATGATGCGTGATGCGCTCCATCGCGTCCGTTGCCGGTTTCTGATGGGCTGCTCCCGAAAGGACCGCCGCTCTCACCATTGCCTTTCCGCGCCGGCAAGGTGCCTGGCAAGGATGGCCAGCCCCAAGCCCGAACGGAAGATGGCCCGGTGTGATAATCGGATGGAGGGCAGCGGCCATCGTTCCGGTGCGTCCGGCAGAGCCGCGGTACCCAAGACGTCCGTTGGGCTGCAGGCTAGAGGCGCGAGGAAAAATGGTGCCGCAGAAGGGACTCGAACCCCCGACCCTCGCATTACGAATGCGATGCTCTACCAGCTGAGCTACTGCGGCCCTGGAAAAGACGCGCCCTAGATACGGTTTGCGGGCCGTGGATGCAAGAGCGGTGCGCGCGGTCCCGTGCAGATCAGTTGATCGTCAGGGCTCCGATGCCCGGGAACACCGCAGCCGAACGGCCGTCGGAGCGATGTTCATCGCTGTCCAGCAACTGCTTCAACGGGTCGGCATCGCCGGATCGGTAGGCCTTCAGGGCACCTTGGATTGCCTTGACCCGTGCCAGACCGGCCTGCGCCGTCGCCAGCCGCTCGCTTGCCGCGCTCGACAGCCCGGAGCCGGGCGCTTCGACCCGGCGGTAAATGCCACTGGAGAGCCCCGTCAGAACTTGCTTGCGGGTCAGATCTACCGCGCGTCCTTCCAGGTCAACCACGCTGGTGTCATCGGCGCGCACGGTACCGCCGCGGGCGACACCGATCTCGATGCCGAGCCGTCGGTACGACGCGTACGCGCTGTCACCGCGACCGCCATCGTCGCCATACGCGACTTCCACGCCGACCACCCGCAGCTGGACGAAGAATTGGCCGGAGCCGAGGGTCGCCGGGTCGAGTGACGGCTCGGCCGCCTGCAGCGCTCGTTCGGCGGATGCGTCGGCCTCGTCGGTGGTCTGCACCGCTTCGAATACCGTTCGCAGAGCGCGACGCAGGCGGTCCAGAAAGCTGATGTCATCGCGACCGTCGGGTTCGACCGTCAGGAACAGTCGGTCGTCGGGCCGCGAATGGCGGACGGACGACAAGGCGGCGAGGTCGATGGATGGCAAGGATGACTTTACGGGACGGTTCGCTCCAGCCTCTTCAACGGCGAGCGGTATCCCAATATTCTTGGAGCTGACAGGAGCGAGCACGGCTCTGTCCCTTCTGGACGGCAGGCTCCCCCACGGCACCCGCCTAGCACATCCGGCATTCTGTTCCGGATAGGACAAATTCTAGCCAAAAGCGTTTCGAGAGTCTTTACGAAAAATTAACCGCAATATCGATTCATCATCGAGCCGACTGCGGGTCGCTGACTGCGGGTCGCTGACTGGAGGCCGCCGACTGAGGGCCAACGCGACCGATCAGGCAGCGGGCGGCAGCGAATGCGGCATCTCGACGACATCGACCTCCAGGTCGGCGACGTCATCGCTGCTCAGGACACTGACGCGGGGCGGCAAGGTCCAGGCGACGGTATCGAACTCACCGCAATGGCCGCACACCGCCGACCAGTCGGGGGCGACTGCGCCGCAACTTCCACAGGTCCATGCCGGGTCGGCCGGTGCTGACCCGGACCGCTCCAACCAGAGCCGGGCGGCCCGGTCGTCGCCGTGTTCGGCGTCTTCGAGCCGTGCCCGCAAGCGGCAGGCGCGCGCCGTCAGATCACTTCCTGTCAGCGCCTCCAACTGCACTCGGGCCTCGCCCCACAACTCGGCATCAAGCGCCGCTTCGGCGATGGTCATGCGGCTCTCGGGATGGTCAACGGCGTGATCGGCGAGGGCATGCAGCCGCTTGAATCGGTCGATCAGGTTCGTTTCAGTGACCAGACCGCGATACGCTTCCGTCAATGCCGGATGCGGTGATTTCGGCCAGGCCTCTTCGATCAGCCGCTGGCCACGCTTGGCCTTGCCGGTGCGGCCGAGCAGCTCGGCTTCCAGCGCCACCGCCGGAACGAAGCCCGGGACCGACTCGCGGGCTTTTCCGGCGAATTCGAGCGCTTCGTCGAGTTTGTCGGCGGCGAGCGCCTCGCGGGCTCGTTCGGTGAGCAGCGCCGAACGATGCCGTCGGCCATCCTCTTCCGGCACGATGCGGCGCTTGACTGCGTCGTACAGGGCAACCTGGGCATCGAACCAGCGCCGCGCCCGTGCCCGGCCGTACAATCGGGTGGTCGCCACCAGCGGCGCATCGGGCCGCATGGCATAGGCCTCCTCGGCGAGTTCGAGCGACCGCGCCTCGTCACCGCGGGCCAGCGCCTGCCGCAGCAACCCGACGATTCCGAGGAATGCGGTGTCTTCGTTGTCGCGCAGGGCCGCGAAGTACCGTGCCGCCGCCGCAGTGTCGCCGTTCAGCGCCGCCGCCTGGGCCGACAGCAATCGGGTCAGGCTGGGGTCGCGCAGCAACCGGTCGGCTTCGCGGGCCTGGCGCCGGGCCTCCTCGGCGTCGCCGGCTGCGATCGCGGCAAGCCCAAGGGTGAGGGCGCGGAACCCGGACTCCCGGCGTTGGTCGGCGCGTCGACGCATGACGGCCCACGGGGCTCCGAGCGCACCGGCGGCCATCCGCAGGCCAATGCCCGCCACCCAGGTCACCGCGACCGTTATCACCATGAACAGCGCGAATGGCATCTCCAGTCGCCAACCGATCCAGTCGATCCTGATGTCACCGGGATTGCGGACCAGCCAAATCGCCAACGCAACCAGGATGGCGAGGCGGATGATGTAAAGGAAGGAGCGTCGCACCGGCTCAGCCCCCCGCCACGCCGGCCAACGCCTTGGCCTGAACTGTTCGGACCGACGCATCGACCGCGGCACGGGCCTCGGCATCGGCCAGCCAGCCTGCGGCGACCTTGGCTGGATCGCCATCCAGCTTCTTGATCGCGGTGATCGCCGCCGTCAGATCGCCGGCTGCCAAGGCCGCTTCGGCTTGTACCAGGTAGGCGTCCAGTCCCTCGGTTTCCGCCGTAGCGGTGCGGCGGATCGTGACCAGCGAAGCGACGCGGGTCAGCGCCTGTCCAATCACCCCTTCGCCGCTACCTACCACGGATGCATCGACTGCAGCTGATGCGGTCCCGGCGAACCGGTCACGGAGGATAGCCAGCGATGGTACGCCCGTGGCGTGCCGGGCCAGGGTATCGAGTGCACCGGATACGTCAGGGTCGCTCGGGGCTGCGGCGCGCAGCGCTCCCAACTCGGCGCTGAAATCGGCGGACGTGGCGGACGTAGCAGCAAGCTGGTTGGCGGCGAGCAGGAACGCGCCGGCCTTCTCGCGGCCGCTGCGGGTGTTCTCAAGCGCTTTGGTCAATTCCTCGAGCCGACGCTGCAGTTCATCAAGGCGGCCCTGAGCGCTGGCCTGCAGGGTTTCCAGCCGGACCACATCTTCCGCACTCTTGTGGACCTCGCCATCGAGATTGCCCGAGAGGGTGTCCAGGCGGGATTGCAGGGCATCCAGGCGCTCCGGAGCGACCGCCGGCGCCGTCGGCGCTTGTTCCAGCGCGTTGACCCGCCCGGTGAGGCCCTGCAGGCGTTCCGAGAGTTGGGCGGCCAGCGGGCCGAGCCCTTCGGTGCCGCCGCTGGTGGCCAGACCTTCCCGGACGATGGTGACCTCATCGGCCACTGCGTTCAGCTTCCGGGTTGCCGCATCCACGCGGGTTTCCAGAGCGGTGATTGCACTGGCGTCGACCGCAGCCGGCTCGACGGGCTGGCTTTCGACGGCTGCGAGGCGTTGTTCCAGAGCGTTCACGCGATCGATCAACCGATCGACGTCACCCGCCAGTGCCGGGTCGGCAGTGGTGGCCGGCGGTTCCGGCGCCTTTGCGGTCGGCGCCACCGCGGGGGCAGTGGCTTCGTTTGTGGCTGCCGGCTTCGGCTCGGCCGGTGGCGTTTCGGTCGGCGCCCTGGTCGTCACGACCTCGGGCAGAGCGATGCCGATGCGTTGCGCCAGGGGAGCGACCTGGGCGCGCCACATTGGATAGGTCGCGTAGCCGGCACCGACTGCCAGGACCAGCAGGATGGCCAGAACCAGATACCGTCGTGCACCGCCTGTGCGGGTCGGCGTGGGGCCATCCTTGGCGTTAGACAGGTCCGTGGCTCGGTCATCGCGGCCGGCGGTCATCAGGATGTCGTCGGCGGTGTCACCGGCGATGGTATCCGCAGCGACCGTCTCGGCGTCGGCAGCCCCTTCGCCCAACCGGATTGGCTCGGCATCGTCGGTCGGGGAGGCGGTGTCGCCCTTCGGCGTGTCGGCCATCGCAAGCTCCTGTCAGTCCGGATCGGACGAGATGGTATCGTCCAGCGTCGCCAGCAAGTCATCGCGTGTCGGCCGCGCCGCCGTACGAATCGTCGCCCATGGCAGCGCCCCGACGGTATCGGCTATCGGGGGTGACAGGCAATGGGCGGCCATCGTGGTCACCTGCCCGTCCAGCCCGGCTTCGAGCACCAGCCTAACAAACCGCTCCGCTGTGCGGGGGGAGAAAAACAGCACACCACCCAGCGACCGATCCATCAGCGCATGTAATCCAGCATCGGACAGGCGGTCGACCGGCTCTGTTCGGTAAACGATGACACGCTCGACCGCGAAGCCCCGGTTGCCGAGTTCGGTCGTCAGATCCACCCGCACCTCGTCGCCGCTTGCCCACAGGATCGGCCCGTTCGCGGGATGCAACGTTGTTCGGATCAAATCGACCAACGCGCCACCGGTTCCCTGAGCAGAGGTCACCGGATCGAATCCGAGCGCCAAGGCCCGCTCCGCCGTCGCCTCGCCGACCGCGAACACCGGCAGCGCGCGACGCGCGGTCGCGGAGGCGAGACCGTCGACACCGTTGCCGCTGGTCACCGCGGCGGCTTGATACCGCGCGGCGTCGCGGAGTTGGATGCCCGCCGATCGGATGACCAGCATCGGTGCGATCACCGCCTCGTGCCCGCGGCTCGTCAGTTCGGCGGCCAACGCCTCAGCCTCGGCTTGCGGGCGGGTGATCAGGACCCTGCGGGTCATCGCGACGCTCAAACCGCGAGGAAATTGCGCCCGCCGCGGGCGAGGATCGCCTCGCCGACAGTCCGGCCGAGCGCCTCGGGGTCGTCGGTGGCCGATGTGTCAACCGCGCCATGGCTGCTTTGCCCGTCCAGCGAGAACACCATGCCGGACAGGGTCAATCGGGCGCCGCCCAGCGTGGCGTGCCCGGCGATCGGGGTGCGGCAGGAGCCGTCAAGTGTGGCCAGCATGGCCCGCTCCGCCGTAACCCGCAGGCGGCTTGGCCGGTCATCGAGGATGGAGAGCCAGTTGCGGATCTCGGCGTCGCGCGCCGACGCCTCGCCGTCACGGCATTGCACGCCGATGGCACCCTGGGAGACGGCCGGCAGCATCTCGTCGACCTCGAGGATACGCGTTGCCTTGTCGAGCATGCCGAGCCGGCTCAACCCGGCGGCCGCCAGGAAGGTGCCGGCGACCTCGCCCTCGGCTAGTTTGCGCAGGCGGGTATCGACGTTGCCGCGGAACAGCACGACCTGCAAATCCGGCCGACGGTTCAGCACCTGGGCGGCCCGACGGACCGAGGCCGTGCCGATCTTGGCGCCTGATGGCAGGTCATCGACCCGATCGGCGATCGGCGACAGCCAGGCGTCGCGCGGATCCTCGCGCGGCAGCACGGCGACCAGAACCGAGGCCGGGGCGATCGTCGTCTCCATGTCCTTCATCGAATGCACGGCGGCGTCGATCTGGCCAGCCATCAGCGCCTGCTCGATCTCCTTGATGAACAGGCCCTTGCCGCCGATCTCGGCCAGCGGGCGGTCGCGCACCGCGTCGCCGGTGGTGCGGATCTCCTGGACAGCGATCGCACCGGCCAGTTCCGGCCATGCGGCGGCCAATCGGTCGCGCACTTCGTGGGTCTGGCGCAGTGCCAGCGGTGAGCCGCGCGACCCCAGCGTCAGGCGTGCTGGGGTGGTCGGCGAAGGGGCAGTGTTTCCGCTCATGCCCGCATCGTGTAGACGGAAGCGGCACGCACGAAAAGGGGGCGCCGTTGGACGCGCGACCGAAATCCGGCCCGGTCCTGGGCATTGAGACCAGTTGCGACGAGACTGCGGCGGCCGTTGTCGCACCCGACCGGCGCATCCTGTCGAATGTCGTGCTGTCGCAGCTCGATGAACACCGGATCTATGGCGGGGTGGTGCCGGAGATCGCGGCGCGCGCCCATCTCGACCATCTCGACTCGGTGATCGCCCAGGCGATGTCGGACGCCAATTTGGGCTTTCCCGATCTCGCAGGCGTGGCCGCGACAGGCGGTCCCGGCCTGATCGGCGGGGTGTTGGTGGGGGCGACCACCGCGAAGGCCATTGCGATGGTCCACAACCTGGCATTCATGGGGATCAACCACCTGGAAGGCCACGCGCTGACTGCGCGCCTGACCGATGGCATCGAGTATCCTTATCTGCTGCTGCTGGTGTCTGGCGGCCATTGCCAGTTGCTGGCGGTCGAGGGGGTGGGACGATACCGCCGGCTCGGCACCACCATCGACGACGCAGCTGGTGAAGCGTTCGACAAGACTGCCAAGCTGATGGGGCTTGGCTATCCGGGAGGTCCGGCGTTGGAGCGGGCGGCCGAGCGCGGCGACGCCACCCGCTTCGACCTGCCGCGCCCGATGGTGGGACGGCCGGGTTGCGACTTCTCGTTCTCCGGCTTGAAGACCGCGGTGCGCCGACGGGTCGAGGAACTGGGCGACGGCCTCGACGATCAGGCCAAGGCCGACCTTGCCGCCAGCTTCCAGGTCGCGGTCGCGGCCTCGCTGGTCGATCGCTCGGGGCGGGCGATCGCGCTGTTCGAGGCGGAGCATGGCACCGGGCGCGGCTTCGTGGTCGCCGGTGGGGTGGCCGCCAACAAAGCCCTGCGGGCGGCGTTGGCCGGCCTGGCGGAGCGTCACGGCATGGTCTTCGTCGCGCCGCCGCTGGCGCTGTGCACCGATAATGCCGCGATGATCGCGTGGGCCGGGCAAGAGCGGTTGGCGCTCGGTATGGTCGACGGGCTGGATTTCCGGCCACGACCGCGCTGGCCACTCGACCCCGAAGCGGCGCGGTCGATCGGGGCCGGCGCGGTGAAGGCATGATCGGTCGATGAGCATGGGGGCCGACATCGCGATCCTCGGTGGCGGCGCATGGGGCCGGGCGCTGGCAGTGCTGGCGCAGCGGGCTGGGTGCACTGCGGTGCTGTGGGCGCGGCAACCCCGAAACGTGTCATTCAGCGATGCCCGGATCGCGGTGACCGGCGACCTTGCCGCCGTGCGGGCGCCAATCGTGCTGCTGGCGGTGCCGGCGAAGGCAGTGCGTGCCGTGGCGGCGGCCTGGGCGACGACTGGCGGCTCCGGTGTGCGGGTGTCGTGCGCCAAGGGGTTCGACCCCGCCAGCGGGCGGATGCTGGCCGACGTGCTGGCGGCCGACGCCCCAGCCGGCCCGGTGGCAGTGCTATCCGGCCCGACCTTCGCGGCCGAGGCGGTGCGTGGCGTGCCGACCGCGGCGACGGTGGCCTGCGCTGACCAGGCCGTTGCCGATCGCGTCGCGGCGGTCCTCGGCTCTCCGACCTTTCGGCTTTATACCACCACCGACGTGATCGGAGTTGAGGCGGCCGGCGCTTTCAAGAACGTGCTGGCCATCGCCTGCGGCATCGCCGACGGCATGGCGCTCGGCGACAATGCGCGCGCCGCCCTGATCACCCGTGGCCTCGCCGAACTGGCGCGGCTGGCGGCGGGGCTGGGCGGTCGAGCCGAGACGGTGATGGGCCTCGCCGGGCTGGGCGACGTGGTGCTGACCTGCACCAGCGGTCAGTCGCGGAACTACGCCTTTGGCCATCGGCTGGGCGAAGGTCGCAGCATCGATGAGGCCCTGGCGGCCAGCGCCGGCGTAGTCGAGGGGGCGGTGACGGCGGCCAGCCTGCTGGCGCGCGGCCGATCGCTGGGTCTCGATCTTCCGGTGACCGAGGCGGTCGACGCGGTGCTGAATCGCGGTGCCGACCTGAAGGCGACCGCCATGGGGCTGCTGGCGCGCCCGTCGCGGGGGGCCGAGACCGCCTGACCTTCCGCCGCCGCGCCCGATCGGCTAGCGTTCGGCGCATTCAAGGATCAGGAAACCGGAGAGACCGATGCTCTACGCCATCTACTGTATCGACAAGCCGAACTCGATGGATCTGCGGATGGCGCACCGCCCGGAGCACATCGCCTATCTCAAATCCAAGGAAGACCAGATCCTGGTCGGCGGCGCTCAGCTGGCCGAGGACGGCGAGGCCATGCTCGGCTCGGTCCTGATCATCGACGCCGCCGATGCGAAGGCAGCCAAGGCGTTCGCCGACGGTGATCCGTTCGCCAAGGCTGGGCTGTTCGAGAGTGTTCGGATCACCCGCTGGCGCAAGGCGTTCTTCAACCCGGCCGTCGGGGCCTGAGGGAGGGTCGGAACATGGCGTATTGGCTGTTCAAGTCGGAGCCGGGGGCGTGGTCGTGGGACGACCAGGTCGCCAAGGGCGATGTCGGCGAGGGCTGGAACGGGGTCCGCAACTACCAGGCGGCCAACAACATGAAGGCCATGGTCGTCGGCGACCGCGGCTTCTTCTATCACTCGGTCGATGAGAAGCGGATCGTCGGCATCGTCGAGGTGATCGAGACTTACCACCCGGACCCGACCGACGAGTCCGGCCGGTTCGGCATGGTTACGATCAAGGCGATCAAGCCGGTGAACAAGCCGGTCACCCTGGCCGACGTCAAGGCCGAGCCACGGCTGGAGGGCTTTGCCCTGGTCCGTCAGTCGCGCCTGTCGGTGGTGCCGGTGACCGATGACCAGTGGGAACTGCTGTGCGGGATGGCTGAGACAAAGGGATGAGATAGGGACGCGGCCGGCACCGGCCGACGACGACGATCCGTTTGACGGAGTCGCCGTCGGCCCGCATTCGGAGCCGGTTTAGTAGTCCATACCGGCGCCGGCCATCGTGTCGGTCTTGTCGACCTTTTCGGCGACCATCGCCTCCGTCGTGATCAGCAATCCGGCGATTGAGGCGGCACCCTGCAGGGCCAGGCGAACGACCTTGGCCGGGTCGATGATTCCGGCCTTTACCATGTCGACGTACGAACCGGACTGCGCGTCGAACCCGTGGTTGGCGTCGCTCTGTTCCAGGAGCTTGCCGACGATGATCGAGCCGTCCGCGCCGGCGTTCACGAAGATCTGCCGGGCCGGCGCCTGCAACGCGCGCCGGACGATGTTGATGCCGGCCTTCTGGTCGTCATTCTCGGACTTCAGGCTGCCGAGTTGCTTGCTTGCGTAGAGCAGCGTGACGCCGCCTCCGGCAACGATGCCTTCCTCGACCGCGGCCCGGGTAGCGTGCACCGCGTCGTCGACCCGGTCCTTGCGCTCCTTCAGTTCGACCTCGGTGGCACCGCCGACCCGGATGATGGCAACGCCGCCGGCCAGCTTGGCCACCCGTTCCTGCAGCTTTTCCTTGTCGTAGTCGGAGGTGGTTTCCTCGATCTGCGCGCGGATCTGCGTGCATCGGGCCTCGATGGCCTTCTTCTTGCCGCCGCCGTCGATGACCGTGGTGTTGTCCTTCTCGATCCGGACCTTCTTGGCGGTGCCGAGCATGTCGAGGGTCACGCTCTCGAACTTAGTGCCGAGATCCTCGCTGATGACTTGGCCACCGGTCAGGATCGCGATGTCCTCCAGCATGGCCTTGCGGCGGTCGCCGAAGCCCGGCGCCTTGACCGCAGCCACCTTGAGGCCGCCGCGCAGCTTGTTGACGACCAGTGTCGCCAGCGCCTCGCCCTCGACGTCCTCGGCCACGATGAGCAGCGGCCTGCCGCTCTTCACCACCGCCTCGAGCAACGGCAGGAGGGCCTGAACCCCCGGGAGCTTCTTGTCGTGCAGGAGGATGTAGGGTTCATCCAACTCGCAGATCATCTTCTCGGCGTTGGTGACGAAGTAGGGCGACAGGTAGCCCCGTTCGAACTGCATGCCGTCGACGATGTCGAGTTCGGTCTGCAGCGACTTCGACTCCTCGATCGTGATCACGCCCTCGTTGCCGACCTTGGCCATGGCCTTCGCGATCATCTCGCCGATCTCGCGGTCGTCATTAGCGGAGATGGTCCCGACCTGGGCGATCTCGGCGTTGGTCGAGACCTTTTTGGCGACCCGCTGGATGTCGGCGACGACCGCTTCCACGGCCATGTCGATGCCGCGTTTCAGATCCATCGGGTTCAGGCCAGCCGCGACCGCCTTGGCGCCTTCGCGCACGATGGCGTGGGCCAGAACCGTTGCGGTGGTCGTGCCGTCGCCGGCCATGTCACTGCTGCGGCTGGCGACTTCCTTCACCATCTGCGCGCCCATGTTCTCGAACTTATCCGAGAGCTCGATCTCCTTGGCGACGGTGACGCCGTCCTTGGTGATCCGGGGAGCGCCGTACGATTTGGCCAGGATCACGTTGCGGCCCTTCGGGCCCAGCGTCACCTTGACGGCGTTGGCGAGAATATCGATGCCGTGCAGCATACGGTCGCGCGCGTCCGTGCTGAATTTGACGTCCTTGGCAGCCATGTTCGATCTCCGAAAGGTTAAGCGGCAAGCTTCTTGGCTGCGCCCTGGGCGAGGATGCCCAGAATGTCGGTTTCCTTCATGATCATCAGCTCTTCGCCGTCGATCTTGACCTCGGTGCCGGACCATTTTCCGAACAGCACCCGATCGCCGACCTTGACGTCGAGCGGGCACAGCGCGCCGCGCTCGTCGCGGGCGCCGGGGCCGATGGCGAGAACTTCGCCTTCCACCGGCTTTTCCTTCGCCGTATCGGGAATGATGATGCCGCCCGGGGTCTTGGAGACCTGTTCGATCAGGCGAATCAGGACCCGGTCCTGCAATGGACGCAGTTTCATAAATGGTCTCCTCGACCCGATTTTCCGAAGGTTTGGCACTCACCGCTTGGGAGTGCCAGCTTAAGCCCAGGATGTGGGGGGGCACCGTCTGGAATACGATGGCGGGTCGTTCAGAGAAAACGGTGATTCAATAAAATAAAATCGTAACGCACGGTAATATAATACGAATTATTCACGGAGTTTATATTTAAGAATATTTATATCCGTTCTTCGCCCTACGGAATGGCCGGGACCAAGGCATAAGGGTCTGCGGCCCCGGAGCCAGCGCCGGGG
>ABHC01000035.1 GCA_000171835.1 alpha proteobacterium BAL199
ACCCCGATCTCCGAACAGCCGCGGCGCATCAGCTCCGGCTGTAGCCCTCGATCTCATCCTCGGCCCAGGTCAGCACTGACTCCAGGGCTTCGCCCTGATTGTACCGGACCACCATCTTGGTCTGGAGCGCCTGGTTGTAGATCTGGAAGGCGATGTTCGCCGGCGCCGGCGCGCCTGCAATCGACTTGGTCTGCTGCAGGTACGGATCCGGGTAGTGGTACAGCGTGCCCTTCGGCGGCGCTTCATTGGCCCAGGTGTCGAACTTCGTCAGGTTGGCGAAGGATGGCAGGTCATAACCGCCGCTGGCGGCCACCAGCTTGCCGACCGCATCCGGTTGCGACAGATGCACCAGCAGGCTCTTCGCAGCCGCTTTGTTGGTCCCGAACTCCCAGATGCCCCAGAAGTAGGGCAGGAACGGACCGAACCGGCCGGCAGGACCTTTCGGCATGCCATGGGTCCAGCACTGTGCCGCGATCTCCGGAACGTCACGCTTGGCAACCGCCCAAGCGCTCGGCGGATTGAAGATCATCGAGCCCTGACCGGACACCAAGTACTTGTTATTCGAGGCATCGTCCCAGGCGGCCGATTCCGGCGGCAGAACCTTGCCGAGCCGCTTCATGAACTCCATGCATTTGCGAACCTCGTCGGTCTTCACATGCACGCCGCCCTTCTCGTCGACCAGCACCGCGCCGAACGCGCTGAAGAACGCACCGACAGAGTCCACCGAGTCGGAGGTCACACCGAGCCCGATGCCGAACGGATGGCCACCAGCGTGGCATTTCTCGGCAGCAGTGATGAATGTGTCCATGTCCCAGGAGTCCGACTTCGGCTCGGCGCCGGCCGGATACATCGCCTGGACGTCGATTCCGGCGAACTTCTTCATGTAGTCGATGCGCGAGCACGGACCCTTGAACTGGCTGCCGGTCGTCGCCGGAACGGCAATCCAGTGGCCGTCCTTGCGGCCGAGATACTTGACCGTGTCGTTGACGTCGCCGTTCTGTTTGATCAGTTCGCCCATGATGTCGTCGACGGGCTCAAGCGCCTTGGCCTTGTCGTTCGGCTGCCACGTCGGCAGGGCCAGAATGTCGTGACCGGAACGGGCCTGCATCTCAGCGGCAGCGGTCAGCAGGTTCTTCTGACCCTGTGACGTGATGTAGTCGATCTGAACTTCGACCTTGTTCTTCTCGCCCCATTCCTGGCAGAGCGCGGTCATCGTTCCATTGGATCCAGGGACCCAGTGATCCCAAAAACCAACAGACACCTTGCCCGCAGCATGGGCGCCGCGAACATAAGGCATGGCCAGCGCGGCGGTGGTAGCGGCCGTCGTTGCAAGCACCTGGCGACGGCTGAACGTACGTTTCGTCATGCGGTGTTTCCTCCTCTGAGCGACGCCGCTGTGTACGGCGCTGGACCACGCCCTTGGCCGAAAACACCCCTTATGAGGCTGAAATCGGTGGGCTTTTCACGTTATGGCCTCTGATATGTTAGATACTTGCGCCCAGAGGGTCTATGGCGAAATTAACCTAGCTCACTGTTTTATTGAGGCGGCTCACAACACCCGATCACCAGACCTGCCCGCGCGCAGCGATGGCCAGATCGCCTTCGACCCGCGTGCCGCGCACCGCGACCACAGCGTCCATCATGTTGGACACCACGCAGCAATGGTTCGGCACGATCCGCACCCGGTCGCCGACCGAGAGCCCTATCGGCCCGTCGCACACCAGCCGGCCGTGCTCCTCCGACAACTGGTCAATCCGGATGTCCGGCCGTCCCAAAACATGCCCGTGGCCGTCCAGGCCCAACAGATCGGACGTCAGGACCTTGGTGCCGGCGTCGATGATCGCGCGCCCGGTGTCCGGCACCGAGACCACGGTGGCCAGAACGGTCAACGCGCAGTCATCCCAGGTGCAGACCCCGCGCTCGACCAGCGAGCGGTCGTTGTAGACGTAGGTTCCGGTGCGGTACTCGGTGACCAGCGGTGCTTCATGCGCCCGCCACATGTCCGGCGCACCCCCGCTGGTGATCCGCTCGACGGTCAACCCGGCGGCCTCGCAGAGTTCGATCGCCTCGCTCATGAAGCCTTGCACCGCGCCGGTGCTGCCAACCGGCGGATAGGTCATCAGTCCGCCGAAGCGCACCCCGTCGGTCCGGTCGATGATCGTCGCCAGATCCCGGGCTGCGGTCGGCGTCGCAACTCCGCAGCGATGGGCGCCGGTGTCGCACTCGACCAGCACGCTCAAGGGCTGCGAAGCACCGGCGAACTCCGTACCCAACCCGGCGACCACCGCCGCGCTGTCGGCCACGACCGACAACGTCACCCGACCGGCAAGCGCGTGCAGTCGCTGCAGTTTGGCCGAGCCGACCACGTTATAGGTCAGCAGCACATCGTCGACCCCGCCCTCGGCGATCATCGCCTCGGCCTCGGAGATTTTCTGGCAGGTGACACCGACCGCCCCGACCTTGATCTGCCGGCGCGCCAGCACCGGCAACTTGTGGGTCTTGATGTGCGGCCGATTCCGGAAGCCGTGCAGGTTGCAGTAGTCCTGGAACCGATCGATGTTGGCTTCTGCGACGTCGAGGTCGACCAGGACGGCGGGAGTGTCGATGTCGGCGAGCGCGGTCATGGGTCCTCCAGGGATGCCGGCCGAACGGCCAGGTTCACCCTGGCAGCCGGCCTCACGTGTTCGAGGAACGATCGCGCTCCGCCATCAAAGCCGCAAGTCCCTCCCGATAGGTCGGATAGGTCAGGACCACTCCCAGTTCCTCCTTGATCCGCGTCGTGTCGAGCCGCTTGCACTCGGCGTAGAAGCTGCGGGCCATCAGCGACAGCTCGGCGGAGTCGAACGCAATCGGCTCGGGCGGGGCAACGCCGAGCAATTCGGCCGCGAAGCGGATCGGGTCGGCCGACGCGCAAGCCTCGTCGTCGGCGACGTTGTAGATCCCACCGTGCCGCGGACGGGCCATTCCTGCCAGCAGCACGCTGCCGATGTCGTCGACGTGGATCCGGTTGAACACCTGACCCGGCTTGTCGATGATCCGCGCGGTACCGGCCGCAAGCGCCTCCACCGGGTTGCGGCCGGGGCCCGGCCCGTAGATCCCAGCGATCCGGAACACCTGTACCGCCACGGCCGTGCCGTCGAACGCGGCGATCCAGGCCCGCTCCGCCGCCGCCCGCCGCTCGCCCCGGACCGATCCAGGCGATGGTGCATCGTCTTCGCGCGCCCAGCCACCCTGCCGGTCGCCGTACACCGCCGGGGTGGACAGGTATCCCACCCACTGCAGCGTCGGGCAGGCCCGCAGTTCGGCCCGGTGTTGCACCAGCGGCGGCGCCCCGGCCTCGCCCGGCGGGATCGAATCGACGAGATGGGTGACCCCGGTGAACGACTCTCCGGCGATCGGCCCGGCACCGTCGAAGACGTGAATCTCCACTCCCTCCGCGGCCGCAAGATCGGCCGCCTTGCCGGCGTCGCGCACCGTGCCGGACACCCGCCAGCCCGCGGCTTTCAGCCGTCGGGCCAGCCGCAGAGCAGTATAGCCGAGGCCGAAGAACAACACGTGACCGGCAGGGGTGGTCGGTTCCGGCACAGCGGGCATGGTTGCGATCCTCCAGCCTCGGGGTCTAGAAACACGGTAACGGCCCGGGACACGTTAGTCGTGACGGGCGCCCCGAGAGATGTCGAGGGGCCGGATAGATCGCAAGCGATATCCGCGACAACCAGTACCGGGTGATGCCGTCGGGTTTCCCGATCCGCATCCCACCGGCGCGTTGTCCGCGGTCGGAGGGATGGAAATGAGCAAGCTCGGTGTGATGATTTGCGGCCATGGCAGCCGCGACCAGGACGCGGTCGACCAGTTCGGGGCGATCGCCCAGCGCCTGAAGGAACGGCTGGCCGGCCGATACCCGGTCGACTACGGGTATCTTGAGTTCGCGACCCCAATCATCCGCAACGGCCTCGACGCGCTGCGCGCCGAGGGGGTGACCGACGTGCTGGCGGTTCCCGGCATGCTGTTCGCCGCCGGGCACGCCAAGAACGACATCCCATCGGTGCTGAACACCTACGCGGCGCAGAACCCCGGGATGTCGATCCGATACGGCCGCGAGCTCGGCATCGACACCCGGATGCTGCAGGCCGCCGGCGACCGGATCGACGAAGCGGTGGCCGCCGCCGGCGATCACATTTCGCGCGAGGACACCCTGCTGATGGTGGTCGGCCGCGGCGCCAGCGACCCCGACGCCAACTCCAACGTCGCCAAGGTCATGCGGCTGTTGTGGGAGGGCAAGGGCTTCGGTTGGGGCGAGACCTGTTACTCCGGCGTCACTTTCCCGCTGGTCGAGCCGGGGCTGGAGCATGCCACCCGCCTCGGCTTCAAGCGCATCGTGGTGTTCCCGTACTTCCTCTTCACCGGTGTGCTGGTGCAGCGGATCTACGATCTGACCGACACGGTGGCGGCGCGCCATCCCGACATCGAGTTCGTCAAGGCGCCCTACCTGAACGACCACGAGATGGTGCTGCGGACCTTCGAGGCGCGGATCGAGGAGGCGCTGGAAGGCACCGGCAACATGAATTGCCAGATGTGCAAGTACCGCGAGCAGGTGCTGGGCTTCGAGACCGAAGTCGGCCTGCCCCAGGAAAGTCATCACCACCACGTCGAGGGCATCAGCGGCGACGGACACCATCACCACGACCACGGCCACTCGCATGACCACGGTCATGAGCACACGCACGATCACAGCCACGAGCATGGGCATGGGCATGGCCACTCGCACGGGCACGGGCACGACCACGGGCATCATCATCACCCCTACCCGCACGCCAACCACAAGCTCGGGCCGAGCACCCTGAAGACCGGCTACCGGCTCGACAAGACGGGCAAGTGAGGCCGTCCATGGCGGCGCGTGACTGGATCACCGATCCGGCCGAGATCACCCGGCGGTCTTTCGAGATCGTCCAGGCGGAGGCCGACCTGGGCCGGTTCGACCCAGCGGAACGGGAAGTCGCGACCCGACTGATCCACGCCTGCGGGATGGTCGAGATTGCGCCGGACCTGCGCTTCGCCACGGGGGCAGTGACCGCCGGGCAGGCCGCTCTCGCCGAGGGTGCGCCGATCCTGGTCGACGCCCGCATGGTCGAAGCCGGCATCACCCGGGCGCGACTGGCGGCCGACAACCAGGTGATCTGCACGCTCAACGACCCGCGCGTGCCGGAAATGGCGATCGAGGCAGGGCTTACCCGGTCGGCCGCCGCCGTCGACCTGTGGGTCCCGCACCTTGCGGATGCCGTCGTGGCGATCGGCAACGCCCCGACCGCGCTGTTCCGGCTGCTTGAGCTGCTGGCCGAGGGCGCGCCGCGCCCGGCGGTGATCCTGGGATTCCCGGTCGGGTTCGTCGGCGCGGCGGAGTCCAAGGCAGCACTGGCCGCAACCGACCTGCCGTACCTGACCCTGCTCGGCCGGCGCGGCGGCAGCGCCATGGCGTCGGCGGCCGTCAACGCATTGGCCCGCAAGGGAGTGTGACGATGAACAATCAGGCGTCCCCGTGGCTTTCGGTGATCGGCGTCGGCGAAGACGGGCTAGAGGCGCTGTCACCGGCCGCCCGCGCGCTGCTTGACCAGGCGGAAGTGCTGATCGGTGGCGACCGGCATCTGGCGATGCTGCCGCCCGACGACGCGCGGCGGCGGATTCCTTGGCCCTCGCCCCTGAGGGCCCTGGTCGAGACGATTGAGAACCTCAAGCCCAGCCGGGTCTGCGTGCTGGCCACCGGCGACCCGTTCTGCTTCGGCATCGGCACGACGCTGGCGCGCCGCCTGCCGTTCGAGGAGATGGTCGTGGTGCCGGCGGCATCGGCGCGAACCCTGGTGTGCGCCCGTCTCGGCTGGCCGGAGCACACCACGAGGCTGCTGACCCTGCACGGCCGCCCGCTGGCGCTGCTGGAGCCGCATCTGCAGCCCGGTGCCCGGCTGATCCTGCTGTCGGAGAACGCCAGCACCCCGGCCGCCGTCGCCGCCCGCCTGGCCGAGCGCGGCTTTGGTGCAAGCACCATAACCGTGCTGGAACACATGGCCGGATCCGACGAGCGCCGGATCGACGGCGTTGCCGGTTCCTGGAGCCACCCGGACGGCGCCGACCTGAACACCATTGCCGTCACGGTCCGGGCCGGTCGCGACGCCCGGCCGCTCGCCACCATCCCCGGCCTGCCGGACGATGCGTTCCGCCACGACGGCCAGATGACCAAGCGCGAGGTGCGGGCGATCACGCTCGCCGCCCTGGCGCCGCATCCGGGCCATTTGCTGTGGGATGTCGGCGCCGGCTGCGGTTCGATCGGCATCGAGTGGATGCGCGCCGATCCGCTGAACCGGGCGATCGCGGTCGAACCGAAGCCGCACCGCCGCGCGCTGATCGCCGCCAACGCCGAACGCCTCGGCACGCCCACCATGGCGATCATTGATGGCACCGCCCCCGATGCGCTTGCGGATCTGGAGGCGCCCGACGCGGTGTTCGTCGGCGGTGGCGCCTCGGCTCCCGGCATGATCGAGGCGTGTTGGACCGCCCTGCGCCCCGGCGGGCGGCTGGTTGCCAACACCGTGACCTTGGAAAGCGAGGCGGTCCTGCTGGCCCGGCACGCCGAACGCGGCGGCGAGATGGTGCGGATCTCGGTCGAGCGCGCCGAGCCGGTCGGCCCCTACCACGGCTGGCGGCCGCTGATGCCGGTCACCCAGTGGCGCCTCACCAAGCCTTACGGAGACGGCTGATGTCCGGCACGCTCTACGGTCTCGGCGTCGGCCCCGGCGACCCGGAACTGATCACCCTGAAGGCGTTGCGGCTGCTGCAAAGCGTCGACCTGGTCGCCTATCCCGCGCTGGAGCATGGCGACAGCCTGGCCCGCGCCATCGTCGCCGAACACCTGCCGGCCGGTGTCGAGGAGTACGCGATCCGCGTGCCGATGAAGGTCGAGCGGTTCCCGGCCCAGGAGGTCTATGACACCGCCGCCGAACGCCTCGGCGCCGCCCTCGATGCCGGCCAATCGGTCGCGGTGCTGTGCGAGGGCGATCCGTTCTTCTACGGCTCGTTCATGTATCTGTTCGGGCGGCTAGCCGAGCGCCACCGGATCGAGGTGGTACCCGGCGTATCGTCGCTGACCGCCTGCGCCGCCCGGCTGGGCAGCCCGCTGGCAGCCCGCAACGACACCCTTGTGGTGCTGCCGGCCCCGCTTGACGACGCAGCCCTGTCGGCCCGGCTGGACGGCGTCGACGCGGCGGCAATCATCAAGGTCGGCCGGCATTTCCCGCGGGTCCGCGCGCTGATCGACCGGCTCGGACTGACCGACCGGGCCCGATACGTGGAGCGCGCGACCATGCAGACTGAACGCATCCTGCCGCTCGACGCGGTCGAGGTCGACGGTGCGCCGTACTTCTCCACCATCCTGATCCACCGACGCGGCGAGGCCTGGTCGTGACCCTACCCATCACGCGCGCCGACGTGATCGCCGTCACCGCGTCCGGTCGTGCCACGGCGGTCAGTGTCGCCGCCGCCACCGACGGCCGTGTCGTCGACCCGGTCGCCGGGATCGCCGAGACCCTGCGGTCGGCGTTCCGCGCCGGACGGCCGATCGTGCTGATCGGAGCCTCGGGGATCGCGATCCGGGCGCTGGCCCCGCTGATTGCCGACAAGGCGGACGAGCCGCCGGTGCTGGCGGTATCGGAAGATGGTTCCTCGGTGGTGCCGCTGCTCGGAGGCCATCGCGGCGCCAACGACCTCGCCCGGCGGATCGCTGACGCATTGGGCGGTACCCCCGCCATCACCACCGCCAGCGACGTTCGCTTCGGCGTCGCCCTGGACGCCCCACCAGTCGGCTGGAAGCTCGCCAACCCGTCGCGCCACAAGGAGGTCGCCGCCGCCCTGCTGGCCGGTGCGTCGGCGCGGATCGATGGAGCCCTGCCCTGGCTCGACCACGCCAGCTTTCCGCGCGCCGAGGACGGTGCCGTGACCCTGGCCGCCACGACCCGGCGCACCGAGGACCAGTCTGTTCGCCTCGTGTACCACCCGGCGACCCTCGCCCTGGGCGTCGGCTGCGAGCGCGGCTGCGACCCTGAAGAGCTGTGGAATCTGGTGCAGACAACCCTCGCCGACGCCGATCTGGCACCCGGCGCCATCGCCTGCGTCGTCTCCCTCGACCTGAAATCCGACGAAACCGCCGTCCACACGGCCGCCACCCGGCTGGGCGTGCCCGCCCGATTCTTCGACGCCGCCCGGCTGGAGGCAGAGGCGCCGCGCCTCGCCACCCCGTCCGAGGTGGTGTTCCGCGAGGTCGGCTGCCACGGCGTGTCGGAGGGCGCGGCCCTGGCCGCCGCCGGATCGGATGCCGTCCTGATCGTGCCGAAGCGCCGATCCGAGCGCGCCACCTGCGCGGTAGCCGAGGCGCCGGCGCCGATCGACCCCGCCGCGGTCGGTCGCCCGCGCGGCACGCTGGCCATCGTCGGCACCGGGCCGGGCACCCCCGACTGGCGCACGCCGGAGGTCGACGCTCTGGTGGCCGCCGCCGACGATTTGGTCGGCTACGACCTGTACCTCGACCTGCTCGGCCCGATCGCCGACCGCAAGCAGCGCCACCCGTTCCCGCTCGGCGCCGAGGAGGACCGCGCCCGCGCTGCGCTCGACCTCGCCGCCACCGGCCGCAACGTCGCGCTGGTGTCGTCCGGCGACCCCGGCATCTACGCGATGGCGACCCTGGTGTTCGAGCTGCTGGACCGCACCGACCGCGCCGACTGGGCCCGGGTCGCGGTCCAGGTCTCGCCCGGTATTTCCGCGCTGCAGGCCGCTGCCGCCCGGATCGGCGCCCCGCTCGGCCACGATTTCTGCACGATCTCGTTGTCCGACCTGCTGACCCCGTGGGCCGCGATCGAGGGCCGGATCAAGGCCGCTGCCGAAGGCGACTTCGTCGTCACGTTCTACAACCCGGTATCGCGCCGCCGCCGCACCCAGTTGCACGCCGCCAAGGCAACCCTGATCGCCCACCGTCCGGCCGACACGCCGGTGGTGCTGGCCCGCTCGCTGGGCCGGCCGGAGGAGACGGTCACCGTGACCACCCTCGCCGACCTCGACCCGGAAACCGTCGACATGCTGACGGTCGTGCTGGTCGGGTCCTCCACCACCCGGGCGGTGCCGCGCAGCGACGGCGGCTGCTGGGTCTACACGCCGCGCGGCTACGCCGGAAAGCCGGGCTCGGCCCTGCTCGAAAAGGACACCTCATGACCGTGCATTTCATCGGCGCCGGGCCGGGTGACCCGGATCTGCTGACCATCCGAGGCCGCGACCTGATCGCGCGCTGCCCGGTGTGCCTGTACGCCGGATCGCTGGTGCCGGCGGCGGTGGTGGCCCACGCCCCGGACGACGCCAGCGTTGTCGATACCGCGCCGCTGACCCTCGACGACATCATCGCCCTGATCGCCGACGCCCACGCCGCCGGACACGATGTGGCCCGCGTGCACTCCGGCGACCCCTCGATCTACGGCGCCATCGCCGAGCAGATCCGCCGGTTGCGAGACCTGGGCATTCCCTACGACATCACCCCGGGCGTGCCGGCCTTCGCCGCCGCCGCCGCCGCCCTCGGCACCGAACTGACGGTGCCGGAGGTGGCGCAGACCATCATCCTGACCCGCACGGCGATGAAATCCTCGCCGATGCCCCAGGGCGAGGAGTTGGAGAACCTGGCGCGCACCAAGGCGACGCTCGCCATCCACCTGTCGATCCGCAACCTGCGCGAGGTGCGCCGGGTGTTGGAGCCGCACTACGGCGCCGACTGCCCGGTCGCCGTCGCCTACCGGGTCGGCTGGCCGGACCAGCAGATCCTGCGCGGCACCCTGTCCGGCATTTCGGCCCAGGTGCGCGCCGCCAAGATCACCCGCACCGCGTTGATCCTGATCGGCCCGGCGCTCGACGCCCACGGCTTTCGCGATTCCGCGCTTTACGACGGCGCCCACGCCCATATCCTGCGGCCAGTCCGGCGCTCCGCCGGCTGACAACCCTGGATACGCCATGCCGACACGCAGGGGCCTGCTGCGCCGGGCGACCCACGCCGATCTGACCCGGCTGTTCGAGATCTGGACGACCGTTTCCGAACACCGGTTCCGCGACGACTGGACCCAGTTCACCGCGACTGCGGCACGGTTCCTGGCGCACGGCCGGGTCTGGGTGTGGTCGGACGGCCGGGGCGTGCACGGCTTCGGCGCTGCCGACCCGGTGAGCGGCGAGGTCGAGGCGGTCTACGTCCACCCCGACGCCCAGGGCCGCGGCATCGGCCGGGCGCTGCTGCGGAAATGCTGCGACGACCTGTTGCGCCGCGGCCATCGCCACGCTTGGCTGCTGACCTCGCCGGGCACCAGGGCCGAGCGGATCTACCGCGACAACGGCTGGCAGTAGGCCGGCCAGGAGCCGAGCGGCGCCGTCCGGCTGCGCAAACGGCTGATTGCGTGAGCCCGAACCCGCCGGGGTTTGCTAGAATACCGCCATATCACACTGCGGAGTTTCCGATGTTTCTGACCAACCAGGACATGGTCGAACTGGCCGAGTGGCGGCAGCAGTTGCACCGGATGCCGGAGCTGTCGGGCGCGGAAGTGGAGACCGCCCGCGCGGTCCAGGCGTTCCTGTCATCCACCGGTGCCGACCGGATCGTCACCGGGATCGGCGGACATGGGGTCGCCGCGGCCTATGAAGGGGCGGAACCCGGCCCGACCGTCCTGTTCCGCGCCGAGCTTGACGGACTGCCGATCGCCGAGATTTCCGACATCCCCCACCGCTCCGCCATCGCCGGACGGGGACACATGTGCGGGCATGACGGGCACATGGCGACCCTGGCAGCGCTGGCCCGTGGCCTGGGGCGGCAGCGCCCGAAGCGCGGCCGTGCGGTACTGCTGTTCCAGCCGGCCGAGGAGGACGGTTCCGGTGCGGCCGCGGTCACCGCCGACCCGAAATTCCGCGAGATCGCACCGGACTTCGCGTTCGCGCTGCACAACCTGCCCGGCATCCCGCTCGGCCACACGGCCCTGGTCGACGGGCCGGTCAACTGCGCGTCGCGCGGCATGCGCGGCACCTTCACCGGCAAGACCGCCCACGCCTCAATGCCGGAGACCGGTGTGTCGCCGATGAGCGCGGTGGCGGGCCTGATGCCGGCCCTGACCGCGCTCGGCAGCGGCGGCCCGATCGACGATACCTTCGCCATGGTGACGGTGACCCACGCAAGGATGGGCGAGCCGGCCTTCGGGATCGCGCCGGCGCACGCGGAGGTCTGGGCGACGCTGCGGACCCTGACCGATGCCCGCATGGAGGCCCTGCGCGCCAGGGCCGAGCAGCTGGCCGAGTCGGCCGCCCGCGACTCCGGCCTGGTCGTCGAGATCGACTATCACGACGTGTTCCGGCACTGCGAGAACGCACCAGAGGCGGTCGGCCACCTGCACCGCGCGCTCGAGGCCGAGGGCGTGCCCTGCGACCGCGGCTTCCCGCCGTTGCGGGCGTCGGAGGATTTCGGCCGGTTCGGCGATCACGCCCCGTCGGCGATGTTCTTCCTCGGCGCCGGCGAGAACCACCCCAGCCTGCACAACCCCGACTACGACTTCCCAGACCACCTGATCGGCATCGGTGCCCGGGTGTTCATGCGCACCCTGCGTGACCTGCTGGGATAGTGGGGCGGCTGGAGCGGAACGACGGCTTTGGATGAGGAGCGACCAGTGCGGCCGTCGCTACCATGCCGCGTGACTCTCGATGTCGCAGGACCCTTTTGTCAGGTATTTTCCGCGACACTTGCGAGTTCGTCGGAGGGTAATCGGAAATGGTCGTGCTGCAGACGATGACTCTAACGCTCAGTCCTTGCTGCCCAAGAGACCGCGCTGACTTCATCGACCTGGAGCTTGATCCAGAGGTTATGCATTTTCTGAACGGCGGCGCGGTTGACCATGAGAAGACCGACCCGAAGGACGTGACGTTCCTCATGCCCAGAGGAACAGAACCGCACGTTTGGACGGCCCGTCGAACAGTCAACGACGAGTTCGTCGGGTGGTTCTGTTTGTTTCCAGAGACCGAGACGACAGCCGAAATCGGGTATCGCCTGCGCCGGAAGGATTGGGGTCAGGGGCTGGCCACGGAAGGGGCTCTGGCTCTCGTCAACTGGGGTTTCAGAGCCGCTGGGTATGACAAGATCGTGGCTTGCACACTGGCGGTGAACCAGGGATCGCGCCGCGTGATGGAGAAGATCGGCATGACCTATGCTCGTACAGTCTCCTTCAACTCCGACCCACTCCCGGGCATCGAGCACGGGGAAGTCTGGTACGAGTTGACGCGCTCAGAATGGACCGGCAACTGAGCGGCAAGTCCGCTCCGGGTCGGCATTCAGCCCCACCGACCGAGACCCCGCCCTACCGGGCATCGACCGCTAAATATCCGCGAAGATCTCCAGCAGGTTGCCGTCCGGGTCGCGGAAGAACAGGGTGCGGTGGCCGAACGCCTGGTCGGTCGGCGGTGACAGCAGGGCGACGCCGTGCTGCAGCAGTTCATGGGCACAGCGGTCGACGTCGACGACCGGAACCTTGAACGCCAGTTGAAGCGCCGCGCTGCCGGATGGAATCGGAGCGTCGGCCGCCGTCCGGCTCGGCGTGGCCAGCGCCAGGGTGTTGGCGCCGATCCGGTACTCGATCCAGCCCGGCGAGAGTTCACGCAGCAGCGCAAAGCCGAGGATGTCCTCGTAGAAGCGGCGCATCGCCGCCATGTCGCGCACGAAGACCACCGTGTAGTCGATCGCCTGAATGGCCTGGAAGGCCGAACCGGAACGCGAGTCCCGCTCGTTCATGACCGCCTCATCTCCAATCTCACTGCCCCGCCTCATCCAACGCCCAGTGCCGCCAGCCACGCCAGCGCCTCGGCCACCGTCGTCGCCACCGGTGGTTCGGGCGGCACTGGCCGGCGGATCATGACCACCGGCAGCCCGAGCGCGCGGGCCGCCGCCAGCTTGGCACTCCCAGAGGCGCCACCGCTGTTTCGACACACGATTGCGGCAATGCTCTGACGCTCCAGCAACGCCCGCTCCGTCGCCGCGTCGAACGGGCCGCGGCCGATGATCACCCGGCAGCCGGGCCACGGCGGATCGAAGGCGTCGACCGTGCGAACCAGGAAGCGCGTATCGGGAACCGCGGCAAAGTCCGTGATCCGCTGGCGGCCCAACGCCAGGAACACATCGGCCCCCTCGGCAAGCCGGAGCCTAGTGACAGCGGCCGCCGCTTCGGCCTCGTCCGCGACCTCGATCCAGCGATCACCGGCTTCGGCCACCCAGCCCGGCCGGACCAGCGCCAGACGTGCCATTCCGGCGGCCCGCGACGCCTGGGCGGCGTGCGCCGAGATCTGCCGGGCGAACGGGTGGCTAGCGTCGACCAGCGCCGCATAGCCTTCGGCCCGCAGATGCTCGGCCAGACCCTCCGGCCCGCCGAACCCGCCGACCCTGACGGTCCCGGCAATCGGCGCGGGATCGACCGTCCGGCCGGCCAGGGCGGTGACCGGCTCGAACGCGCCACCCCCCACCAGAGCCGCCGCCAGCAGCCGCGCCTCCTCGGTGCCGCCCAGGATCAACACCCGCTCAGCCACCGGCTTCTCCGACCACCACGCCCTGCCGGTTCACCACCAGCACCTCGACCGCCACCGGAGCGCCGCGCAGCGCCTCGAGCGCCGTCGCTCGGGACAGCGCCGCCACCCGGTCGGCGATCGGCAGGCCCGCATCGGTGGCGCGCGCCAGCACCTCGGCGGCGGTGTTGGCGGTCCGCATCGCCGCCACTAAGTCGGCATCGCCGCCGAGGTCGACAAGCCGATCGGCCAGCCAGTCGAGATCGACCTGACTGCGCCCGGAATGCAGGTCGAGATGGCCCTGCGCCAGCTTGGAGAATTTCCCGAACCCGCCGGCCAGCGTCAGGTTCGGCACCGGGTGGGCGCGCAGGTATTTCAGCAGGCCGCCGGCGAAGTCGCCCATGTCCAGATACGCGATCTCCGGCAGGTCGTAGCGCTGCATGACCAGCGCCTCAGTGGTCGAGCCGGTGCAGCCGACCACCCGGTCGAGCCCGGCAGCGCGCGCCACGTCGATGCCGCGGTGGATCGAGTGGATCCACGACGCGCAGGAGAACGGCACCACGACGCCGGTGGTGCCGAGGATCGACAGCCCCCCGACGATGCCGAGCCGCGGGTTCCAGGTCTTCGCCGCCAGCGCCTCGCCGCCGGGAATCGACACCTCGATCTCGACGTCGCCCGGATCGCCGTGGGCCGCCGCCACCTCGGCGACGATCTCGGTCATCATCCGGCGCGGCACCGGGTTGATCGCCGGCTGGCCCGGCGGGATCGGCAGGCCGGCCAGCGTGACCGTCCCGACCCCTTCGCCGGCCCGGAACGTCACGCCCGACCCGGCGGCCCCACGCCGCACCGTGGCGATGACCGTGGCACCGTGGGTGACGTCCGGATCGTCGCCGGCATCCTTGACGATCCCGGTCATCGCCCAGCCGTCGGCCAGTTGCTCGCGCGCCAGGGCGAACGCCGGCTCCTCGCCCTTCGGCAGCCGGATCGACACCGGATCGGGGAACGCGCCGCTCAACAACGCGGTGTACGCCGCCTTGGTCGCGGCGGTCGCACAAGCGCCAGTCGTCCAACCGCGCCGAAGCGGACCTTCCGGTTTACGGGCCATGACGGTTTTCTACCCCGTCCGGTCGTCCCGGGACTAGGCCCGCGACGCCGCACTCGGGTACGGTAGCGCCATGAATCGCGCTCCCTACTCTCCACCGGACTTCCAGCCCGGCCATGTCTGGCTGTGCGGCGCCGGGCCCGGCGACCCCGGCCTGCTGACCCTGCACGCGCTGCACGCGCTGCAGAACGCCGATGTCGTGGTCTACGACGCCCTGGTCAGCGACGGCGTTCTCGGCCTCGCCCGGGCCGAGGCGACCCTGGAATACGCCGGCAAGCGCGGCGGCAAGCCGTCGCCAAAACAGGCCGACATCTCGCTGCGGCTGGTGCAGCTGGCACGCCAGGGACTGCGGGTGCTGCGGCTGAAGGGCGGCGACCCGTTCGTGTTCGGCCGCGGCGGCGAGGAGGCCTTGAGCCTGGTGGCTGCCGAGGTTCCGTTCCGCATCGTGCCGGGCGTGACCGCCGGGATCGGCGGCCTCGCCTATGCCGGAATCCCAGTCACCCACCGCGACACCAACCACGCCGTCACCTTCATCACCGGCCACGACGCCACCGGCGACGTTGCCGGAGTCGATTGGGCCGCGCTCGCCAAGGGCGCGCCGGTGCTGGTCATCTATATGGCGATGAAGCATCTGGCGACCATCGCAGACCGGCTGATCGATGGCGGCAAGGCGGGCGATACCCCGGTGGCGATCGTCTCCAACGCCGCCCTGCCGGACCAGCGGGTGCTGGAGACCACCCTGGCCAAGGCGAGCGCCGACGCCGAGGCCGCCGGCATGGCGCCGCCCTGCGTGGTGGTGGTCGGCGCGGTCGCCCGGCTACGCGCCGGTCTCGACTGGCTTGGCGCCCTGACCGAAGGCCGCGTGCTGGAGGCCGATCCGCTCGGCCTCGGGCGGGAGCGGCGAACCGGGTGACCTTGCAGTACCCAAGGCCGGCGTCCGGCCTCATCGTCGCGGCCCCATCCTCGGGCGCCGGCAAGACCACGGTCGCCACCGCCCTGATGGCGGCGTTGACTCGGCACGGCCTGCGGGTGGCACCCGCCAAGGTCGGGCCGGACTACATCGACCCCCGATTCCACGAGGCCGCCACCGGACGGTCCTCGATGAACCTCGACGGCTGGGCGATGCGGCCGGACTGCCTGGACGGGCTGATTGCCGCTCGCGGCACCGATGCCGATCTGGTGGTGGCCGAGGGCGTGATGGGGCTGTTCGACGGAGCACCGATGGCGGGCGCCGTTGACGACGGCTCGACGGCAGCGCTGGCCCGGCGCACCGGCTGGCCGGTTCTCTTGGTGCTCGACGCCGCCCGGCAGGCCGGTTCGGTCGCCGCTCTGGTGCACGGCTTCCGCAGCTTCGATCCGGCGGTACCGGTGGCCGGGGTGATCCTGAACCGGATCGGCAGCGGCCGGCACGCCAACCTGCTGCGCCGTGCGCTCGCGCCACTGGGCCTGCCGGTGGTCGGCGCCATTCCACGGGACGCGGCGACCGACCGGCCGTCGCGCCATCTCGGCCTGGTGCAGGCCGGCGAAGACCCCGCCCTGGCCGACTGGCTCGACCGGATCGCCACCCTGGCCGAAACGCATGTCGATCTCGATGGAGTGCGGGCATTGGCCCGCCCGTCACGGATCGGCGGCGCCCCGGCGGCATCGCTGCCGCCGCTCGGCAATCGGATCGCGGTGGCGCGCGACGAAGCGTTCGCGTTCCTGTACCCGCATCTGCTGGACGGCTGGCGGACCGAAGGCGCTGAATTGACCTTCTTTTCACCGCTCGCCGATGAAGCACCCGATCCGGCTGCGGACGCGGTTTACCTGCCCGGCGGCTACCCGGAACTGCACGCAGGGCGACTCGCCGACGCCGAACGATTCCGTGCCGACCTGCACACTGCCGCCGATCGCGGTGCCTGGATCTACGGCGAGTGCGGCGGCTTCATGGCGCTCGGCGACGCCCTGGTGGATGCTGACGGCGCGAGCCACCGGATGGCCGGATTGCTGCCGCTGACCACCCGGTTCGACGTCCGCCGCCTGCATCTCGGATACCGGCTGATCACGACCAGCGTCGAGACCCCGTTCGGCCCCACCGGCGTGCGGCTGCGCGGCCATGAGTTCCACTATTCAACCGTCGGAGCCGAGGGCGGTGCCGACCGCCTGTTCGAGGTTGAAGACGCCTCCGGAACCAGACTCGGCGCCCAGGGTCTGCGACGCGGGCGCGTCATCGGATCCTACATGCACCTGATCGACCGAGACTGATCGGGCATCAAGAACAAAACGGGAAAATTAACCAATATCACGAATGCGTGATCGTGAAAGGAACAGAACGCTAATATGCAAACGCGACCGCCGGGAGACCGACCGTGGCCAAGGTGCACTATGATGCCTCGATGCCCGTGACCGTGCCCTCACTCATTTGCGGACCCATCCATTCGCCCGCCACTCGTCTGCCTCGATCGCGAATCCCTGGACCTTGAAGCCGTTGTAGTCGGTCTCCCCGGTCGATCGCAAACCGACCGCCTCCAGCACCCGGGCCGACGCACCGTTCTCCGGCAACACGAAGGCGACGATGCGGTCAAGGCCAACCCGTTCAAAGCCGAAACGCAGGGCCGCGGCAGCCGCCTCCCGCGCGAAGCCCTTTCCCCAGTATGGGCGAGCCAGCGCATACAGGACCTCGACGTCCGCCGTCCGATCCATGGCGGCCAATCCGGCCTGACCGACGAACGTGCCGGTCGCCGCCTCCTCGACCGCCCAAACGCCGAAGCCGCGCTTCCAGCCCTCGCGAAATGCGGCGATGCGCGTGTCGGCGATCTGCTCGGCGAAGGCGACCAGCGCCTCGCCACCGGGCAGGTAGCGCACGACGTCCGGGTCGCCGCGCAGCGCAGCGTAGGCGTCGCGATCGGTCGCCGAAAAGCCGCGCAGCGTCAGTCTGTCCGTTGTGATGCTCGGTATCCGGGGCTCACGCATCAGCCATGCGGGGTCACGGGTTGCGGTCGGGCGTTACCCGCTCGATACTCCGGCGTCTGTCCGTCCGCAACCCGGAGTTCCCCCATGCCTATCGTCAATCGCATCGCCGAGTTCGCCCCGGAGATGACCGAGTGGCGGCGCGATCTGCACGCCCATCCGGAACTCGGCTTCCAGGAAAGCCGGACCAGCGACGTGGTCGCCGCCAAGCTGGCGGAGTGGGGCATCGAGGTGCATCGCGGGCTCGGCGGCACCGGCGTGGTCGGTGTGCTGACGGCCGGCACTGGCGGCCGCACGGTCGGCCTGCGCGCCGACATGGACGCCCTGCCGATCAAGGAGCGCACCGGCAAGCCGCACGCCTCGACCAATGACGGGGTGATGCACGCCTGCGGGCACGACGGGCACACCACCATGCTGCTGGGAGCCGCCAAATACCTGGCGGAGACCAAGAACTTCGACGGCACCATCCGCTTCATCTTCCAGCCGGCCGAGGAGGGCCTGGGGGGTGCGAAGCGCATGGTGGACGAAGGACTGTTCCAGCAGTTCCCGTGCGAGCGGGTCTACGGCATGCACAATATGCCGGGCATCCCGGTCGGCGAGTTCGCAGTGGTCGAGGGTCCGGTGATGGCCGCCGGCGACACCTTCGAGATCCGTATCCAGGGTCGCGGCAGCCACGCCGCCATGCCGCACCAGGGCATCGACCCCGTGGTGGTCGGGTCTGCCGTGGTGATCGCCCTGCAGAGCATCGTCAGCCGCAACATCAAGGCGCAGGACGCGCTGGTGGTGTCGGTCACCGAGTTCCATGCCGGCGAGGCGTTCAACGTGATTCCCGACGACGTCGTCCTGCGCGGCACCTGCCGGACCCTCGACCCGGAAATCCACGCGTCGATGCCGGAGCGTTTCAAGCGCATCGTCGACGGGGTGTGCGCGACCTACGGCGCGACGTCGGAGATCGACTACCGTCAAGTGTTCCCGGTCACAATGAACGCCGCCGAGCCGACCAAGGTGGCAGCCGAGGCCGCCACGTCCGTCGCCGGACAGGAGCGGGTGGTCCGGAACCGGCGGCCGCTGATGGGTTCGGAGGATTTCGCCTACATGCTGAACGCGGTGCCCGGCTGCTACGTGTTCGCCGGCAACGGCGACACCGCGGCGGTCCACCACCCGGAGTACGACTTCAACGACGACTTGCTGACCCACGGCGCCAGCTATTGGTCGACCCTGGTCGAGCGCGAACTGAAGCGCGCCTGACACCGGCCGACCTGCACACGCCCGAAAGGAGAGCATCATGCCGATCGTCAACCGCATCGCCGAATTCGCCGACGAGATGACCGAGTGGCGGCACGACCTGCACGCCCATCCGGAACTCGGATTCAAGGAGAACCGCACCAGCGACGTGGTCGCCGCCAAGCTGGCGGAATGGGGCATCGAGGTGCATCGCGGCATCGCCGACACCGGGCTGGTCGGCGTGCTGAAGTCCGGCACTGGCGGCGGCACCATCGGGCTGCGCGCCGACATGGATGCCCTGCCGATCCTGGAGCGCGGCGAGGGTCCGCGCGATCACCGCTCGACCAATGACGGGGTGATGCACGCCTGCGGCCACGACGGCCACACCACCATGCTGCTGGGGGCGGCCAAGTACCTGGCGGAGACCAAGAACTTCGACGGCACCGTGCATTTCATCTTCCAGCCGGCCGAGGAAGGCCTCGGCGGCGGTGACAAGATGGTGAAGGAAGGCATGTTCGACCGCTTCCCCTGCGAGACGGTCTGGGGAATGCACAACATCCCCGGAATCCCGGTCGGCAGTTTCGCGGTCTCGCCGGGTCCGATGATGGCGGCGCGCGACAACTTCATCATCACCGTCCAGGGCCGCGGCAGCCACGCCGCCATGCCGGACCAGGGCATCGACCCGGTGGTGGTGGGCGCGCATCTGGTGATGGCGCTGCAGACCATCACCTCGCGCAACATCGAGGCCCAGGACGCGCTGGTGATCTCGGTCACCCAGTTCCACGCCGGCCACGCATTCAACGTGGTGCCCGACAGCATCGAGCTGCGCGGCACCTGCCGGGTGTTCGACCCGACGGTCCAGGCCAGCCTGCCGGAGCGGATCGAGCGGATCGTCAACGGCGTGTGCGCCACCTTCGGCGCCACCGGCACACTGGAATACCTCAAGGGCTATCCGGCCACCATCAACGACCCGGCGCAGGCCGAGGTCGCCGCCAAGGTCGCCGATGCCCTGGCCGGACCGGAGCGGGTCGACCGGGCACCGAAGCCGATGATGGGCGCAGAGGATTTTTCCTACATGCTGAACGTCCGTCCCGGTGCCTACGTCTGGGCCGGCAACGGCGACACCGCCGGCGTCCACCATCCGGACTACGACTTTAACGACGACCTGCTGCCGCACGGCGCCAGTTTCTGGGCTCGGCTCGTGGAGGACCGGCTGCCGCGGCGGTAACGCTCCTCCGACCGATGGCAGTACGTCTGCCGAGCATGCCGGTCAGGTCTTGCTGAGCGGGACACTCTCGAAGCTCAGCAGAATCACGTCGCACACCCCCGTCCCCCGAACGCTGTCGGTGAACGGCAGCAGCAGCCGGTGGTAGTTGCCGACCGAGTTGCGTTGCAGTTCGTAGGGCACGATCTTGAACACCGGCTCGCCGGATGCTTCGACCTGCTGATAGCCCTGAAGATAGATCCGGTTGAGATCGTCGGAAAACACACCGGGATCGCCGACACACAGGCCGGTCAGGTCCTTTCCGCGGACATCGGCGACCCGCGTGCCGTACAGGCGGAAGCGAAACCGCGGCCCGGGACGCTCAACCTGTACCACCGCCAGGTCACCAAGAAGATCGGGGATGTCCAAAGCGTTGAACCGGCGATAGTCGGGCAACCCGTCGTCCGACAACGACAGCCAGTACTGCAGAAGACGGGCTTTCTTGACCGTCGACTCCTGCTGGACGCGCGACAGCAACGGTTGGTATCGGAGCGCGCGCGCCGACGCGGCAGCGGCAGACCCAATGCCCGCCTCCGATGCCGATAGTGTCTCGTCCCCCATTCCGGCCCCAAACATTGGTGCAAGCGACTTGCCCCGTTCGCTTGCTATCCTAGCCGCTTGGCAATTACCCGAACGTTAACGAAAATTGCAGCTATACCGTCAGCTCACGCTCATGAAGCTTGCGACGTGTGTCTGAATACCGCGAACGATGATCTCGACGCCGATGGCGGTCACCACGAGGCCGAACAGTCGAGTAATGATGTTGAGACCGATCGGCCCGAGAATGCGCGCGATCGGTACCGCCAGCAGATAGAGCACCCACATCACCGCCGCGACACCGATGATGGTCAGCGATACCGACAGAGAGCCGCCGCTGTGGCTGTGCTGTGATTCCAGAATAACCGCCGTGAAACTGCCCGGACCGGCCATCAGCGGAATCCCGAGGGGAACCACGCCGACCTTGATTGCCTGCGCGTCGCCGTAGGTTGCGGTGGCGGTCGCGTCGTCCACCTCGCTGCGCAGCATGGTGAAGGGTGTTGTCACGTTAACGTGCCTGAGGTTGCGGGTTCAATGATCCGGGCGTAGGCGGTGTCGATGCAAACAGAGAAAATCAGCTACAAGCGCCACCGCTTTCCGCCTCAGATCATTTCTCATGTTGTCTGGCTCTACGCCCGGTTCAACTTGAGCCTGCGCGAGGTCGAGGAGCTTATGCTGGAACGTGGTGTGGACGTTTCGTATGAGACGATCCGGCGCTGGACCGTCAAGTTCGGTCCCCGGATCGCCCACGTTCTGCGGCGACGGCAGCCTCGCCCTGGTGATGTTTGGCATCTGGACGAAGTCGTCGTGAAGATCGCGGGCCGGTCATACTGGCTGTGGCGCGCCGTCGACCAACACGGTGTCGTTCTTGAGGAAATCTTACAATCGAAGCGAGACAAGCGCGCTGCAAAGCGGCTTTTGATCAAGCTGATGAAACGTTGGGGCTTCGTGCCCAAAAGGATCATTACGGACAAACTGCGCTCATATGGGGCCGCCAAGCGCGAGGTCGCGCCTGGCCTTGATCATTGGTCACACAAGGGGCTCAATAACCGCGCCGAGAACAGCCACTTGCCCTTCCGAAAACGAGAGCGGGTGATGCAAGGCTTCCGATCACCGGGTGGATTACAACGCTTCGTGTCTATGCAATCCGCAACCCGCAATCGTTACTCTGTCCCAGCCCGCCGTCGTTCCGCCCTCACCATTCGCTACCATCGGCTCGAAGCGTTCGAAGCTTGGAAATCCGCGGCACATGCCGCTTGATCAACGACCGGCATGCCAACTTGCTAACTCGACGAGTTAACGTGACAACACCCCGGCGTCAGTTCGATGACCAACCACGCGGCGTTCGCCCACGCCGATGCGCCGTTGTTCCTGTTCCACCTGCTCGAGTTCTGCGGCGTGCCGTTCGACATCGACATCGCCGGGCTGAACGACCGCTGGGCCGATCCGCAGAACATCGACTCCTGGTGCCAGATGGTGGTCAAGCACACCGAGGACTCCATCGACATCCTGACCGAATGTCCGGAGACCGGGATCTGGCGGATGGAGGCCGATGGTTCGGTGCACTACAACCGGTTCGACTATCACCGCCGTGCGGTCGAGAGCGAAGCGGAAGCCTTCTTCCTGCGGATCCAGCGTCCGGGCGACTACCGCTACGAGGGCGCCGACCTCGGCATCCTGGTGACCCGTGGCCGGGCCATGGACAACAAGTTCCAGCTCACCGACCGCTCAAGGCAATGGATCGATGGCATCCGCTCCCACTTCAAGGGGCGGCCGCTGGCGGCAGCGGCCCCGGTGCCGGCCCAGTTGGAGAACCATCAGTTCAAGATCCTTTGAGCGATACCCGCGGATAGCTGGGTTGCGGATACAGGCGTGGCGGCAGCCACGCCTGTGCTGCATGGTGCCGCGATGATATGGTATCCGGCGCCATGAACCTGACCTTTACCGCCCTCAACGACCATACCGGCCGCCGCTGGCAGGGCCTGTTCGAGCGCTTGTGGCCGGCGTATCGGAGCTGGTACCTGCAGGATGGCGTCGAAGCGCGACCAAGCTACTTCGAATGCCGACAGGCCCTGCGCACGCACATGCCAGAACTGGTTCCGGTGTGGGAGCGGCTGGTCGATCTGGCCGGCGGCGGCGACCTGCCGGCGCGGTTGCTCAGCCTCTATGACCCCCCCGCCTATCTTACCGGTTGCTCACAGGCGGTGTGGTCGGGAGCGGACCCCCTGCTGGTCCGGAACTACGACTACAGTTCACGCGCCTTCGACGCGGTCGTGCTCCGGTCCAGTTGGACCGACAAGGCGATCATGGGTACCTGCGACTGCCTGATTGGATTGGTCGACGGCATCAATGAAGCCGGGCTGGCCGTGTCGCTGACCTTCGGCGGACGGCGGGTGGTTGGCCAGGGCTTCGGCGTGCCGATCATCCTGCGCTACGTGCTGGAAACCTGCGAAACCGTCGAGCAGGCGGGAAAGGTGCTGGCGCGCCTGCCGACGCACATGGCCTACAACGTCACCGTCCTGGACGCCAACCGCAAGTGGCTGACGGTCTACCTGTCGCCGGACCGCCCGCCGGTGATGACCCACGCCGCGGTGGCGACCAATCACCAGGAACGGGTCGAATGGATCAGCCACGCGCGCCAGACCGCGACGGTTGAGCGCGAACGCTACCTGCTCACCCGGCTGGCGCTGCATGAAGAATCGGAGACCCGGTTCATCTCCGCGTTCCTTCGACCGCCTCTGTACTCGCTGGCGTTCGAGCGCGGGTTCGGAACACTGTACACCGCCGCCATGTGGCCGCGCCGGCGCGAGATGGCCTATCGCTGGCCCTCGGCCGAGTGGCGCCTGAACCTGGATGCGTTCCAGGAAAGCTCGATGGCAGTGACCTATCCAGAGGCCGCCTGACCCCGGTCAGGCGACCTTGGCGTACACCGTTCCACCGGTAAGCCCTGCCGCCTCCATCGCGCGACCAATCTTGGCGATCTCCGCCTCCGACAGCTTCATCAGCGGCGGCCGGACATGGGCCGCCTTCATCCGCCCCAGATGCACCAGCGCCTCTTTCATGCGGTTGTGCATATCGAGGAACGGCGGGTCATAGAACGCGCCGGTGGTCGGGTAGATCCGGTCCGCGATCGACCGGGCCGCGGCAAGGTCGCCGTTCTGCACCGCGCGGAACAGGGCTACCTGCAGCGCGGCGATGACGCTGCCCGCGCCCGACAGCAAGCCGTCGCAACCCAGCACCAGCGATGACAGCAACCAGGACGAGTGGGTCGACAGCACCGAGATCCGGCGAGGCAGTGCATGCAGTTCGCGGATCTGGCGTTCGTGCTGCTTGGTGTCGTTGCACCAATCCTTGATGGCAACGACGGTGTCGATCTCTTGGCAGATCCGGATCAGGGTCTCGACTGGATAGCCAAGCCCGGTAGCCAGCGGATACTGGAACACGATAATCGGCAGATCGCAGGCCTCGCGGATCGTGCGGAAATGCCCTAGCGCCATCTCCGGGCGCATCGAACCGCCAGACGCAAAGGTTGCCGATGGGAACACCAGCAGTGCGCTCGCCCCACCACTCTCGGCGCGACGGGCGATGTCGGCGGCGAGGTGCGATCCGTCCGAATACACGCCGTGGACCACCGGCAGGCGGCCACCGACCTCCTCCATGGTCATCGCCAGCACCCGCTCCTGCTCGGCGATCGTGCAGGTCGCGACCTCGCTGGCATGGGCGTTCACCGTGACCGCGGTGATGCCCTCGACCGCTGCGACGTCGCGCAGATGAGCGCGGTATCCGGCCTCGTCGATCGACAGGTCGGCGTGGAACGGCAGCAGGCAGGCGGGGATCACCCCTTTCGGCTGAAACCTCAACGCAGCGGCCATGGTGTCCTCCCAGTGTGGCACTTATTCAGGCCAGCTTATGCCTTCGATGCCCAGCAATGAAGTGCACGAAACCGCACTAGTGGATAAAATCCGACATTAGAATCCCGCTCAGGATTCCCGCGGGTTCGGTGGCGTGCGAGTCTGGGGCATGCGCACCGGGATCAGCTTCACCGTCAGTACCGCCGATCGCGCCCGCCTGGAGGCGATCGTGGCGGACCGCAACAGCCCGCAAAAGCACGTCTGGCGCTGCCGGATCGTGCTGCTCACCGCCGCGGGCCTGGGCACCAACGCGATCATGCGCGAGGCCGGGGTCGCCAAGACGGCGGTCTGGCGCTGGCAGGAGCGCTTCGCCGCCGAAGGCGTGGACGGGCTGCTGCGGGACAAGACGCGCCCGTCGCGGATCCCGCCGCTGGACCCCTCGGTGGCCGAGCGCGTCGTCGCCCTGACCCTGACCGATCCGCCCGGCGAGACGACCCACTGGACCGCCGCAACGATGGCGGCACAGACCGGCATCTCGGTTAGTTCGGTGCAGCGGATCTGGCGTGCTCACGGTTTGGCCCCGCATCGGATCCGGCAGTTCAAGCTCTCGAACGACCCGGAGTTCGTGACCAAGCTGCGCGACGTGGTCGGGCTCTATGTCGACCCGCCGGCCCACGCCATCGTGCTCAGCGTCGACGAGAAGAGCCAGATCCAGGCGCTCGACCGCACCCAGCCCGGCCTGCCGCTGAAGAAGGGCCGCGCCGGCACCATGACCCACGACTACAAGCGCCATGGCACCACCACCTTGTTCGCTGCCCTCAACGTGCTCGACGGCACCGTCATCGGCCGCAACATGCAGCGTCACCGCCACCAGGAGTTCATCCGCTTCCTCAACCACATCGAGGCCCAGGTTCCGGCCGGCAAGGTGATCCACGCCGTCCTCGACAACTACGCCGCCCACAAGCACCCCAAGGTCCGCGCCTGGCTGCACCGCCATCCCCGCTGGACCTTCCACTTCGTGCCGACCTCATGTTCCTGGCTCAACGCCGTCGAAGGCTTCTTCGCCAGGCTCGCCAAGCGCCGCCTCAAGCGCGGCGTCTTCCGCTCTGTCGCCGACCTCCAGGCCGCCATCAACCGCTTCCTCGACGAGCACAACGCCTCAGATCCGAAGCCCTTCAACTGGACAGCCGATCCCGACAAAATCATCGCCGCCGTCAGGCGTGGGCACCAAGTGTTGGATTCTATCCACTAGGTTGCTTCCGGTTTGTCCGAACCATCACCGCTCCAGTCGAGTTCCTCGGGAACCGACTTCCGGAAGCCCTCGCCGAGTTGACGGTCGGCGGCGTCGCGGATCGTGCGTTCCAGCGCGGGGTCGTTCTTCGCCAGTCGCTTGAAGTCGCGCCGGGACAGGATCAGCAACCGGCAGAAGCTGCGGGCGACGATCTCGGTGGACCGCCTGCGGGTCGGGGCGATCAGCGCCAATTCCCCAAAGAACTGGCCGTTCGACAGCAGAACTTCGTGCTCCAGGCCGGTGACTTCCAGCACCCCCGACGCGATGAAGTACATGGCGTTTCCACGTTCGCCCACCGCCGCTATCACCTCATCCGGCAATGCCAGACGTCCCCGGAGGCAGCGCTCGATCGCGGCGGACTGGCGCCCGTCCAACGCCGCGAACAGCGGAACCTTACCCAGCAGGTCGGTCGGGGTCAGCCCAAGGTCAACCGGCGGCGGTGTCGCCAGCCCGCGCATGCGATGATCAAGTTCGCGATCCAGCGAGCGGTGCAGGTCGGTACCGATGATACCCTCGTCGAACAGCCGTCGGTACTGCGTACGCTCGCGCCGCACACCGGCCCGCATCAGCAGGATCGACTCCATCGCGCGGGTGTAGCCTGGATACTGCAGCCGGATGACGTCGATCTCGTCGTGCAGCATCTCCAGGCGCTTACCGACAAACTCGACCACGTTGCGTGTGGCGTCATCGCCGATCATCGGGCCGATCACCTCGCGGGCGAACGTCGCCAGATCGCGCACCACCGTCTCGGATTCCAGCAGCATGGTCATCCGACGCTCCAGCATGACCCGCAGCAGCCGGTCGGCGAGCCGCAACCGGTGCAGCCAGACGGCAACCCGGAACAGCATCGGGAAGCGCAGATTGGCCTCGACCATGTCTTCATAGGGTGTTGTCACGTTAACTCGTCGAGTTAGCAAGTTGGCATGCCGGTCGTTGATCAAGCGGCATGTGCCGCGGATTTCCAAGCTTCGAACGCTTCGAGCCGATGGTAGCGAATGGTGAGGGCGGAACGACGGCGGGCTGGGACAGAGTAACGATTGCGGGTTGCGGATTGCATAGACACGAAGCGTTGTAATCCACCCGGTGATCGGAAGCCTTGCATCACCCGCTCTCGTTTTCGGAAGGGCAAGTGGCTGTTCTCGGCGCGGTTATTGAGCCCCTTGTGTGACCAATGATCAAGGCCAGGCGCGACCTCGCGCTTGGCGGCCCCATATGAGCGCAGTTTGTCCGTAATGATCCTTTTGGGCACGAAGCCCCAACGTTTCATCAGCTTGATCAAAAGCCGCTTTGCAGCGCGCTTGTCTCGCTTCGATTGTAAGATTTCCTCAAGAACGACACCGTGTTGGTCGACGGCGCGCCACAGCCAGTATGACCGGCCCGCGATCTTCACGACGACTTCGTCCAGATGCCAAACATCACCAGGGCGAGGCTGCCGTCGCCGCAGAACGTGGGCGATCCGGGGACCGAACTTGACGGTCCAGCGCCGGATCGTCTCATACGAAACGTCCACACCACGTTCCAGCATAAGCTCCTCGACCTCGCGCAGGCTCAAGTTGAACCGGGCGTAGAGCCAGACAACATGAGAAATGATCTGAGGCGGAAAGCGGTGGCGCTTGTAGCTGATTTTCTCTGTTTGCATCGACACCGCCTACGCCCGGATCATTGAACCCGCAACCTCAGGCACGTTAACGTGACAACACCCACCATACCGATATGTCGGAACCCCGGTCGTGGCGGTTTCGATCCGGTTGATGCAGCCGTAAGTCTGGTGAAAGTTCTCGAAAACCTCATCGAGATACGAGCCGGTGAAATCGTTGCCGAACGCCTCGACCATCGCCGTTCCCATCAGGTGGATCTTGAACCGAAATGGATCACGCTCGACGTCGGTCAGGACGAGATGCCTCAGCACCTTGGGAATATCCAGCGGATCGAAATCCTGTCGTCCTGGAAGATGTTTTCCGGGGTGGATCTTTATCCAGTAGCGGACAAGCTCACACAAAGCGTGATCTTGCGCGGATGCCACGATGTCATGCGCCCGCGCCAGGCCGGGGTTCTCCACCATTCAGTTCCCACTCCGAGTCGGCCTGCCCCGCTGGCTCCACAGAAGCGTCGCTACAACCACTTCCGACCATATCCGGTACTCGCCGGCAGCACCGCAAGCCTCTCGACACGCCCGCTAGGCGCCCCACATGGTTCAAGGAACAACACGACGCGTCCGTCTGGGGTATCCTTTCCGGCAGTTGCCGCATTAAGCGGCCCGGAGGTACCTCATGTTCCGATGGCTGTTTGGAGGCAAGCCCATGACCCCGTCATCCTTTCCCGATCCCGCGATCGATTTGCCGGCGGGCGCGTACGGTGAACGCACCGTCGTATTGGGAGGCGGCTGCTTCTGGTGCACCGAGGCGGTCTTCAAGGAACTGAGCGGTGTGCTGTCGGTCCGGCCGGGCTACGCCGGCGGCACGGCCGAGACCGCCGACTACCGGACGGTCTGCAGCGGCACCACCGGGCACGCCGAAGTGATCGGGGTGACCTACGACCCGAGCAGGATCAGCCTCGGCGCCCTGCTGAAGGTGTTCTTCTCGGTCGCACACGACCCGACCCAGCTCAACCGGCAGGGCAACGATCGCGGGTCGCAGTACCGTTCAGCGGTGTTCTACGCCGATGCCGACGAGAAACGGGTGGCCGAGGCCTACATCGCCCAAATCGACGCCGCAGGGGTGTTCGATGCGCCGATCGTCACCACGGTCGAGCCGCTGGACGCGTTCTACGAGGCCGAGGAGTATCACTTCGACTACGCTGCCCGGAATCCATCGCAGCCGTACATCACCCACGTCTCCGCCCCGAAGGTGGAAAAGCTGCGCCGCGCCTATCCGGAGCGGCTGAAGTCCGAGAAAGCCGGCGCCTGAGCGCCAGGGAGATCCGCCATGACCGATACCGCCGCCACCAAGCGACCAGACGTCTCTGCCGCAGGATACAGCCTGCAGCCGCCAAGCAAGGATCAGATGAGCAGCCTGACCGCGGGACTGGACCCTGAGGAGATCCGCGTATTGTTGCACCACGGCACCGAGCGGCCGTTCTGCGGCACCCTGCTCGACAACAAGAAGGCCGGCACCTATGTCTGCCGGCTGTGCGGGCTGCCGCTGTTCTCGTCGCAGCACAAGTTCGAGTCCGGCAGCGGGTGGCCGAGCTTTTTCCAGCCGTTCGACAACGACCATGTCACCAACCTGCGGGACTCCAGCCACGGTATGGTGCGCATCGAGAACCGCTGTGCGCGGTGCGACGGGCATCTCGGTCATGTGTTCCCGGACGGCCCGCCGCCGACCGGCGCACGCTATTGCCTGAACTCCGCGTCGATGGAGTTCGTCGACGCCGGCACGCCGCTGCCCGACCGGCTCGACCGCGGCGACCCGACGGGTCATTGAAACCTGCAGGCGACCGATGGGCCAGGCCGGAACCGCGGTCTGGCCACCGCGTTGAAGGAGGAGCCAATACTCCCCCGAACGCGTGAAGGACGTCCATGTCAGTCCACCCGATGTTGTCGAGCTTCGTTCCTTCCCGCCGCCTCACGGCCGCCCTTGTCTTATGCTGCACGGTCGCAGCCTGCACCAACGCGCCGGTTACCGGACGCCAGCAGTTGATCCTGCTGCCCGAGAGCCAGGCACAGCAGATGGGCGTGGAGGCCTATCAGCAGATCAAGTCGGAGAAGGGCGTCTCCAACGATCCGCGGTACACCGGACCGGTCCAGGAGATCGGCCGGCGGGTCGCCGCCGTCAGCGACCAGCCCGGTTTGGCATGGGAGTTCACGGTCTTCGAAGACGAGGAACCGAACGCGTTTGCGCTGCCCGGCGGCAAGGTCGGCGTCAACACCGGTTTGTTCAAGGTCGCCAAGACCAAGGACCAATTGGCCGCCGTGATGGCCCACGAAGTCGGCCACGCCATCGCCCGGCACAGCGCCGAGCGGGTATCACGCCAAGCCCTGGTCCAGGCCGGCCAGCAAGCGATCGGCGCGCAGTATCCCGGCATGGCCCAGGTCCTGGCCCAGGCATCGACCCTGGGCCTGGTCCTGCCGTTCACCCGGTCACAGGAATCCGAAGCCGACCACATCGGCCTGATGCTGATGGCCCGCGCCGGCTATGACCCGCGCGCCGCGGTCGATTTATGGCGTAATTTTGAGGCGGCTGGTGGCTCACGGCCGCCGGAGTTCATGTCGACCCACCCAGCCCCTGGATCTCGGATCGACAATTTGAACGCGATCATGCCGCAAGCATTGGAAGAGTATCAGCGCAGTCCGTACCGCCAGGGCTAACACCCAGTTGCCTGAGCTGCATACTCCCGTACTACTACCATCGCGAGCCTAATTCGTCGTTAAGTTCGCCTTAATGGGATTGCGTTATGACGGTCCCGATTCGGGCACTGTGACGTAAAGGTTTCGCGATGGCATCCGCAGCGACTGACCCACTCGACAAGGTCGACGGCATCGAGATGGCGCCGATGCTACCGGCGGCGGACTGTCCAAGGCCGGACGCCCGGACTCTGATGGTGTGGTGGGACAACCTGGGGTGTGCAGAAGGTGATCTTCCCGATTGGCGGAACATCGACCCGATCTCGCTGCTGCCGTGGATGGGGTGGATCTGCCTGTACGACTTGATCGACGGCGGACGGGACGTTCGCTACCGATTGGTCGGCACCCGGATCGCCGAACAGGCCGGCGTCGACCTCACGGGCCGCTTCGTGTCGCAAGGTGTGTATGCATCGACTCCGGGCGTCCTGCTCGAGCATTTTCGTCGTCTTGGACAGCGGGCTGTACCCACATGGACCAAGCGCGTGATGGAAACCCAGCATGGGTTTACGATTACCCATGATCGGATCTGGTTGCCGTTCCGGCGAAACAGTGATTCTGTCGTGCTGTGGTTGCTATACGTCTGTAAGCTTGAGTCCGAAGCCGACAGGTTGGATGTGGCGCGGCTTTCCGGCATGTCACGACGCCATACTGGCACCGGGCTGGTGCCGGTCAGTCTGAATCCACCGTCGCGGCTGCGGGTGTGACCCGGACCGGCGACGGCCCATCATCGGGAAGGATGACCGGTGAGCGATCCCGGGCAAGGCCGCTTTGAAGTCGAGTACACACCAACGGACGACCTGTTGCGGCTCCAGTTCGGTGGCCGCCTGACGCTGGACCTGATGAACCGTGGACAGGATACCGCCAACGGCCTGACGGCCGTCACGGCTCAGACCCGCGTTCTCATTGTCTGCGTCGATGTCGAGCTCGACGAGATCGACATCCACACTCTGACCGACCATCAGGCATACAAAGCCTCCAAGCGGTATCCGACGCATCGGACAGCCCTGGTCGTCGGAGACAAACCGGGGCATCGAGCGCTTGCCGAACTGTGGGCCGTGACCCGGGATGGTGGCAAGGCCGGCGGTGCCGGTGTGTTCTCGAACGAGGTCTCGGCCACCGAATGGCTGTTGTCAGGGCACTACGCCGAGCATCCACACAAGTTCGTTAACGAAAACATCATTCCTCTGTAATTTCGGTGTCGCACACGGCAAGCTATGTGCCGACGTCGGATCGCGCGGCTGTGCCTATGGGGGGCGGGGCCCGCCCTCCGTACCGTCCGTCACTGAATGAGGGTTGCGATCATGATGAAAATCACCCGTCGTACCGTACTCCGGGGCTCGGCAGCCGTGGCCGCCTCGGCACTCGCGGCACCGGTGGTCCTGCGCGCTCACGACGCGCTGGCCTCGTCCGGCACAGTCAACGTGTTCGCCTGGGGCGACTATGTTCAGCCGAACATGGTTGAAAAGTTCCAAAAGGACTCCGGCATTACCGTCAACCTGTCGACCTTCGGCTCGAACGACGAAGCCGTGCAGAAGCTGCGAGCCGCCGGCGGCAAGGGCTTCGACGTGATCTTCCCGTCGGTCACCAACGGTCCGCAATACTACCCGGACGACCTGCTGCAGCCGCTCGACGAGAGCAAGGTGAAGATGGACCGGATCATCCCATCGATGGTCCGTGATTCCGTGCAGTTGGGCGCCACCTACCGCGGCAAGCGCATGCTGCTGCCGTTCGACTGGGGCACCGAGGCGATGACCTTCGACTCCAGCGTCTTCAAACTCAGCGATGACGACATCTCGTTCGGCACCATGTGGACCCCGGAAGCCAAAGGCAAGGCGGCGTTCCGCCAGAAGTCGGTGCTGGTGGGCACCGCCATCTACCTGGACGCCACCGGCGAGGTGAAGTCGAACCGTGGCCTCGACCTGTACAAGTCCGAAGAGGACATGCGCCGGGTGTTCGACGCGGTGACCAAGTACATTGTCGCCCGCAAGGGCAACATCGCCGCGTTCTGGAACAACGCCACCGAGGCGACCAACGCCTTCAAACAGGCCGGAGCGGCCGTTGGCCAGACCTGGGATACCACCGGCCTCCTGCTGAACCGCGAGGATGCCAAGTGGAAGTACCGGATGCCGAAAGAAGGCGGCATCACCTGGATGGACTCCATCGGCATTCCGACCGGTGCGGCCAACCTTGAGCAGGCCTACGCCTTCATCAACGGCATGTTCGACCCGATGATGGCCGGCATGTTCTCCAAGAACACCGGCTACAACTCGGCCGCCGTCGGCGCCGCGGCGCACGCCGGTGACGAGTACGCCAAGCAGTTCAACGAGGTCTACAACGAGAAGACCTTGGCGAACCTCTGGTGGTGGCAGGCCGACACGCCCTGGTTCGCGACCGTGCGCCAGGAATACGTCGACCGGATCACCAACGCCTGACGGGGTGTTGTCACGTTAACGTGCCTGAGGTTGCGGGTTCAATGATCCGGGCGTAGGCGGTGTCGATGCAAACAGAGAAAATCAGCTACAAGCGCCACCGCTTTCCGCCTCAGATCATTTCTCATGTTGTCTGGCTCTACGCCCGGTTCAACTTGAGCCTGCGCGAGGTCGAGGAGCTTATGCTGGAACGTGGTGTGGACGTTTCGTATGAGACGATCCGGCGCTGGACCGTCAAGTTCGGTCCCCGGATCGCCCACGTTCTGCGGCGACGGCAGCCTCGCCCTGGTGATGTTTGGCATCTGGACGAAGTCGTCGTGAAGATCGCGGGCCGGTCATACTGGCTGTGGCGCGCCGTCGACCAACACGGTGTCGTTCTTGAGGAAATCTTACAATCGAAGCGAGACAAGCGCGCTGCAAAGCGGCTTTTGATCAAGCTGATGAAACGTTGGGGCTTCGTGCCCAAAAGGATCATTACGGACAAACTGCGCTCATATGGGGCCGCCAAGCGCGAGGTCGCGCCTGGCCTTGATCATTGGTCACACAAGGGGCTCAATAACCGCGCCGAGAACAGCCACTTGCCCTTCCGAAAACGAGAGCGGGTGATGCAAGGCTTCCGATCACCGGGTGGATTACAACGCTTCGTGTCTATGCAATCCGCAACCCGCAATCGTTACTCTGTCCCAGCCCGCCGTCGTTCCGCCCTCACCATTCGCTACCATCGGCTCGAAGCGTTCGAAGCTTGGAAATCCGCGGCACATGCCGCTTGATCAACGACCGGCATGCCAACTTGCTAACTCGACGAGTTAACGTGACAACACCCTCCGGATACACCCCGCTGTACGCCGGTACTGTTGGGTTGGCGTTGACGGTGCTGCTGATTCTGGGCGGGTCGGTCGCGCTCGGGTTCTCGTCGACGGCGCTGCGCACGGTGTTTTGGTTGTGCCTGGGCATCGTGGCCAGCGCGTTCCTGCAATGGGGCATGCTGGTTATCGTCACGGCGGTGGCGTTGCTGATCCTGTGGAACGCACTCTCCAAGGGCGGGCGCGCCACCCTGGCACTGTGCCGTGACAGCTTGGCAGACGGCGCCAAGACCGCCCTGCCGGTCGGCGTCGCCTGCGCGATCGTCGGCATCATCATCGGCACCATGACCCTGACCGGTGCCGCCAACACCTTCGGCCAGTACATCGTCTCAGTCGGCGACAAGAGCCTATTCCTGTCGCTGCTGCTGACGATGGTGACCTGCCTGGTGCTCGGCATGGGCATCCCGACAATCCCGAACTACATCATCACCTCGTCCATCGCCGGCCCCGCGCTGCTGAAGCTCGGCGTGCCGCTGATGGTGTCGCACATGTTCGTGTTCTACTTCGGCATCCTGGCCGACCTGACGCCGCCGGTGGCGCTGGCCTGTTTCGCGGCGGCGCCGATCGCGCGGGCCAGCGGTCTGAAGATCTCGTTCGAAGCCATAAAGGTAGCGACCGCCGGGTTCGTGATCCCGTTCATGGCGGTCTACACGCCGGCCCTGATGCTGCAGGACGGTGGGCCGCTGTCGGAAGCGTTCGGCTACCCGGTCGCAGTCGCCTACATCGTCTTCAAGACCACGCTCGCCATCGGGCTGTGGGGAGCAGCGGTGATCGGGTTCCTGCGGATCCGCATGCTGGTCTGGGAGCGAGTGGTGGCGACCCTGGCGGCGTTCTGCCTGATCGCGGCGCTGCCGATCACCGACGAGATCGGCTTCGCGCTCGCCGCGCTGTCGATCGCCGGACACTGGTGGCGGAGCCGGCCGGTGGCAGTCGCCTAAGCCGGCGGATGGTCGGCGAGGTACTGCCGCACGATCGTGTCGAAGTCAGGGTCCGGCTGTAGAGGCGGGTTCAGGTTCACGGTCGTGACGAACTCGGTCGGCCAGCCGTCGACCACCGCCTGAATGGCCGCAACCGGATCGATGCCCACCCGGCCGGCCGCTTCCGGTCTGGCAACCCGGCCGAGTGCCGCGACCATATCGTCGACGGACACCGTCAGGCCGGGTTGGTTGACCGCCCTGCTGCTGCCGAACACCGACGCGGGGACGTCGTGCAGCCGAACCAGGTTCCGCGCAATCTGCTGGACCGAAGCGACGGGAAACCGGGTGGCGCCCGATACCGGCGACACCGCCGGTCGACCGGACAGCGGTTCACGGACTAGCGACGCGAGCCGGTCCGACACCGCCTGGGTCGGCCCCCCCGGCCGGATCAGCACGATCGGCAGGCGCAGGGCGCGCCCGTCCACGAAGCCGTGGCGGCTGTAGTCGTTGATCAGCAACTCGGTGACCGACTTGGCGGTCCCGTAGGAAGTCTGCGGGGTCTGCACCTGATTGTCGGAGACCCGGTCCGGTAGCTCGCCTCCGAACACGGCGATTGAGCTGGCATAGACGAAACGAGTCCCGGACTTCAGCCGACGACAGGCTTCCAGCAGCCGCAACGGCAGGTGCAGGTTGACCGCCCAGCCCGTGTCCAGATCGGTCTCGGCATCGATCGTCAGGGTGGCAGCCAAGTGAAACAGGCTGTCGACACCATCGCCCATCACCCGGGCCAGGAAGCTATCGTCGCGCAGATCGCCGGTGAGCGCCGCAACCTCCACTTGTTCGCTACACAGACCGTCGAACGGGGCACGGTCGACCAGGATCAGTTCGGTAACCGCAGATGGCGTGCCGCCGGGACCCGCGAGCGTCCCGCGCTCCAGCAGGACCCTGGTGAGGTGGCGGCCGATGAATCCTCCCGCCCCAGTAACCAGCACACGCATCGCAACCTCCGGAATCCTCGCTCCGGCTTCTGGCACACGCGCCCGAGCGCTTGCAACCGGCGGCTGCGCGTCGATTGCACATATGCGATACCGTTCCGCATCGACACTTGCCGACGGACCGAGCCATGACCGACCAGCCCAGCATCGGTGCCGATACCGTGCCGTCGCCGAACGATTGCGTTCTGCGCTGCCTGCTGGACCGGCAGGCCCGCGCCAACCCGGAACGGACGTTCGTACGGTTCTGGCGCGGCGAAGCCTGGAGCTACGCGCAAACGCTCGACCGCGTCCGGCGCCGCGCGACGGCGCTCAGGGACGCCGGCGTCCGGCAGGGCAACCACGTTCTGTGCTGGATGGGCAACGGCCCCGACCTGCTGGTCACCTGGTTCGCCATCAACTACCTCGGCGCGGTCTACGTGCCGATCAACACCGCCGCCAAGGGCCGCCCCCTGGCCCACATCCTGAACAACGCCGACGCCCGGCTGATGATCGCGCACTCGGCACTGGTCGAACGGTTGGCCGATGTGGAGCGAGGCGCCCTACAAGCTGTGCTGATGACAGGGCAGATCGCCGCCCCCGCCCCAGCAATCGACGGCCTGACGATCGGCCGGATGTCGGATCCGGCCGAGGTCCGCGACGACGCGCTGCTGCTGGAACAACCGATCGAGCCGTGGGACACCCAGGCAATCATGTACACTTCCGGAACCACCGGGAACGCCAAGGGCGTGCTGTTCTCCTATGTCCAGCACTACACCATGGGGCCGGAGGCGATGGAGGCGATCGGCGCCGAGGACTGTTGCCTGATCGCGGGGCCGATCTTCCACTGCGGCAGCACGCTGTACGTCTACGCCATGCTGGCCAAGGGCGGGACCATGGCGGTGATCCCGGAGTTCCGAACGGCCGATTTCTGGCCGGCGGTACGCGAGACTGGCAGCACGGTGGTCCTGCTGCTCGGCGTGATGGCCAGCTTCCTGCTGAAGGCACCCGAAAGCGACACGGACCGGGCGCACACGCTGCGGAAGGTCTACATCGTGCCGTTCGGTGAGGACGCCCAGGCGTTCCGGGACCGCTTCAGCATCGATCTGTACACCGTCTACAACATGACCGAGATTTCCAGCCCGCTGATCGCCGGTCCGGGGATCAGCGAGGCGGGACTGGCTGGAACGCCACGCGCACCGTTCGAACTGCGCGTCGTCGATGCCAACGACATGGCAGTTCCGGTGGGCACGGTCGGCGAACTGGTGGTCCGCTCACACCGGCCGTGGGCGCTGTTCAGCGGATACTACAAGAATCCGGACGCGACCGTGGCGGCGACCCGGAACGGCTGGTTCCACACCGGCGATGCCTTCCGGATCGACGAGTCCGGCCGGTTCTTCTTCGTCGACCGCCTGAAGGACGTGATCCGTCGGCGCGGCGAGAACATCTCGTCGTTCGAACTTGAGGCTGAGATCACCGCCCACCCGAAGATCAAGGAAGCGGTGGCCGTTGCGGTGCCGAGCGCCGTCAGCGAGGATGAAGTTCTGGCGGTGGTCACCCCACTGGACGGACAAACGCTGGATCCGGCCGAGTTGATCGAGTTCCTGGCCGGGCGCATCGCCCACTACATGGTCCCCCGCTACATCCGGATCGTCCCGGAGCTACCGAAGACCGCGAGCGGCAAGCTGCAGAAGCACGTGCTGCGCTCCGACGGTGTGACGGCGGACACCTGGGACCGGGACGCTGCCGGCATTCGGATGAAGCGCGAAGCCTTGAGCTGAACCGGATGTTAAGGTCCGACGAGACCCGGACTATGGAAGCAGATTGAATGAGCGCGCTCTTCAAGGAACTCGACTACCGCGAAACACCGATCGGCGCGCTGAGCCTGCGGCGGCGGCGCGAACTCTCGCTCGGAGTCGACGTTTTCGAGATCAAGCTGGGTGACGAATTCCTCATGTCCAGCCTGTTCACCGCATCGGAAATCGAGCTGGCCAAGCTGGGCTTGGCGGAGCTGTCGGAAGCCGGACTCGAGGTCGTGGTCGGTGGCCTCGGCCTTGGCTACACCGCGCAAGCCGTGCTTGAGCACGCCCCGGTCGGCGCCCTGCTGGTGGTCGACGCGCTCGAAGCGGTCATCGACTGGCACCGCGACGGGCTGCTGCCGCTCGGGGCCGAACTGACCGCCGACCCGCGGTGCCGCTTCGTGCACGGCGATTTCTTCGCGCTGGCCACCTCCGGTGACGGGTTCGATCCCGACGCACCAAGCCGCCGGTTCGATGCCATCCTGGTCGACATCGACCACTCCCCGGAATTCCTGCTCGACGCCCGGAACGCTGCCTTCTACCAGCCCGAAGGCCTGCGCAAGCTGGCGGCCCATCTGAAGCCTGGAGGGGTCTTCGGACTGTGGTCGAACGACCGACCCGACGACACCTTCACCGCGCGGCTCGCTGCGATCTTTGCCGAGGCGCGGGCCGAGCCGGTGACGTTTCACAACCCGCTGCAGAACCGGGAGTTCACGCAGACTGTCTATCTTGCGCGAACGCCGCGCGGCGGATGACGACCGTCGGCTCCAACAGAGTTACCACGCCGACACACTGCCCGGTCTGCCGATCAACCGGGCCGGCTCCCTTCCAGACCGTCTCCGGATGCGACTACTGGCGATGCACGGCCTGCGAAGCGACATTCCTCGATCCATGCCACTGGCCAGTTCGGGCGGACGAGCACGCCCACTATCGCAATCACGAGAACGACCCTGACGATCCGCGTTACCGGAAATTCCTGTCGGCACTGGTTGATCCGCTGCTGGCCCGGCTCGGACCCGGCTTGAGCGGCCTCGACTACGGCTGCGGGTCGGGGTCGGCGGCGGCGGCGATGCTGCGCGAGGCCGGCCACGAGGTAGCGCTGTACGACCCCTGCTTTCACCCGAACCGAGCGACACTCGACCAGTCCTACGACTTCATCACCTGCACTGAGGTGGCGGAGCACTTCCACCATCCAGCCGACGAGTTCGACCGGTTCGATCGCATGCTTCGACCCGGCGGCTGGTTGGCGATAATGACCTGCTTCCAGACCGACGACGGCCAGTTCGAACGATGGCACTATCGCCGGGACCCGACCCATGTCGTGTTCTACCGCGAGGCGACTCTGCAGACGGTGGCCTCCCAGCACAGCTGGAGTTGCGACATTCCGATCAAGGATGTCGCCCTGATGCGGAAGCCGTGAAAGAGCTTCCGGAGGGCAGGAACACATGATCACAATAGTTTGTGCGCCGTGCCGCAGAAGAATCTGCAAAGCCGGTCAGTAAATGTTAATCATGTTCCGATAGTCTGGTTCTACAGAACGGTAGGATCCGCACGCCCATGATCACTCGACGCAGCTTCCTGAACACCTCCTTGGCAACCGCGGCGCTGTCGACGGCCCGTACGGTGCCGGCAACGGCTCAAGCGGCCGCCTCTCTCAAGTGGGCGGTCTACTACTCCAATGACCTGCCGGCGAGCGCGTTCGAAGACTACGATCTTCTGATCTTCGACCATGAGGCTCATCCGGACCTGACGCCGCTGAAGGACGCCCGCAAGCAGGTGTTCGGCTACATCAGCCTCGGTGAGGTCGCGCAAGACCGTCCCTACTACGCAGACATCAAGGCGCTTGGCGGGTGTTGTCACGTTAACGTGCCTGAGGTTGCGGGTTCAATGATCCGGGCGTAGGCGGTGTCGATGCAAACAGAGAAAATCAGCTACAAGCGCCACCGCTTTCCGCCTCAGATCATTTCTCATGTTGTCTGGCTCTACGCCCGGTTCAACTTGAGCCTGCGCGAGGTCGAGGAGCTTATGCTGGAACGTGGTGTGGACGTTTCGTATGAGACGATCCGGCGCTGGACCGTCAAGTTCGGTCCCCGGATCGCCCACGTTCTGCGGCGACGGCAGCCTCGCCCTGGTGATGTTTGGCATCTGGACGAAGTCGTCGTGAAGATCGCGGGCCGGTCATACTGGCTGTGGCGCGCCGTCGACCAACACGGTGTCGTT
>ABHC01000034.1 GCA_000171835.1 alpha proteobacterium BAL199
CTTACCCGGCGAGCAGCCGATCGACGATCGGTGCGACGCCGTCCTTGAGCGGGTCGACCGCCGGCAGGCCGGTCTCTTTGGAGATCTGCTTCTTGAACGCCGCGGCCTCGTCGGCCGAGACGTTCGAGGTGTTCAGGCTGACGCCGACGAACTTAACGTCCTCGTTCACCATCTTCGCCATGTGCAGGATCGTCTCCATGCAGGTCGGGATCGCCGGGACCGGGTAGTCCGGCAGGCCGCGCATGTGCGGGCGGCCGATCTCGTGGCACATCACCAGCGCGTCGGCCTGGGCTCCGTGGATCAGGCCAAGGGTCACGCCGGAGTACGAGACGTTGTACAGCGAGCCCTGGCCCTCGATCAGGTCCCAGTGGTCCTCGGTGTTCTCCGGCGCTAGCCATTCCACGCAGCCGGAGATGAAGTCGGCGATCACCGCGTCGATCGATGCGCCGGAGCCGGCGATGAAGATGCCGGTCTGGCCGGTGGCGCGGAAGTCGGCGTTCAGGCCGCGTGCACGCATCTCCTTCTCGATCGCCAGGGTGGTGAACATCTTGCCGACCGAGACGTCGGTACCGACGGTCAGCAACCGCTTGCCGGTCCGCGGCACGCCGCTGGCGACCGGGAAGTCCCGGGTCGGATGCCGGACGTCGAACAGATGCCGGCCGTTTTTGGCGGCAGCTTCCTTCAGCGCCGGAATCAGGGTGATCTTGGTGTGCAAGCCGGACGCGATGTCCATGCCGAGGTTGAGCGCCTTGACCAGTTCGACGATCCAACTCTCCGGGATGAAGCCGCCGCGGTTGGCGACGCCCAGGATTACGGTCTTGGCGCCCTGGGCTGCCGCGTCCTCAATGGTAACGTCCGGCAGACCAAGATCGGCCTTGCAGCCCGGCAGGCGGAACTGACCGATGCACCACTCCGGGCGCCAGACCTTCACGCCATTGGCGGTCTTGGCGGCCAACTGGTCGGGCGCGTCGCCCAGGAACAGCAGATACGGATTCTGGATCGTCGCCACGGTAACCCCCTCGCAACGGAAAAATGCCGGCCGCTGCGGCGGCCGGCGGACTGAATCGAGCGATGTCATTCCGGCTTGAAAGCGCGGGTGACTGCCCCGTTCCTCGCGAAAATAGACCGGCCGCGCCTCGAGTGCCACCGTCAAGGCGCGATGCCGGTGGTTCAGTCGAGCTGTTTGTAGAATCCGGCCGCTTTGGCGATCCGCCGCCAGTCCGCGAACGTGTCCTGCCAGTAACCTGCATACGGTTTGGGTGCCAGAAACGCTGCCGCCGTTCCGTGTTCGAGAAGCAGGGCCGCCACCTGCGGGTCCTGCAACGCCCGCTCGAACAGCACGACGTGCTGGTCGATCAACTCCTTGGGGGCTTTCTTCGGCAGGACCACGCCGCGATCGATGGTGAACTCCAGGTTGATGCCTTGTTCCTTCAGGGTCGGTACCTCCGGCAGGCTCGGAAGCCGCTGGGGCCCGGTGACGGCCAGCGCCTTGATCAGGCCGTCCGGCACGAGCCGCTGGGCGGTCGCCTGATTCACCTCGGCAACGTCAATTTTCCCGTCGAACAGTGCCGACAGGCGCTCTCGGGCTCCATCAAGAAACACCGGCTTGAAGGTGCCGCCCGTTCGGTCCGCCATCAGCAGGAACAGGAAGTGGCTAGCCAGTCCTTGGGTACTGCCGGCCGTGATGCCTTCGGGACTACGGGCAGCCTCCAGCATCTCCGATACGGTGGCGAAGGCGGCGTTTGGCCGGGCGCCGAGCACGACCGGGGTCCGGGTGAGCCGAGCGACCGGCGCAAACGCCGTCCAGTTGAAATCGGCGTCGCCGGATATGTAGCTGGTCATCAGGCTTTGGGTGACAGCCAGCAAGGTGCAGCCGTCCCCCGGTGCCCGCAACGCTTCTCGTGAGCCCCTGACGCCTTCGTCGCCGCTGATGTTCACGACCTCCAATCGAGGCTTGGCCCCGGCCCGGTTGGCCGCGTCGGCGATTGCCCGGAAAATGAGATCGGTTCCACTGCCCGCTCCCCACGGCACGATCAGCCGGGCGGTCAGGCATTTCACTTCAGCTGCAATCACGGGCCGCACATGTGCGACGGCCAGAGCGACAACAGTCGCCACAAGTATCGTCGCTAATCGCATCTTCGGGTGTATTCCTCCTGCGTGCCTGGACTTGCGCGCACACTGCGATTACGAACGCATCGTGTATCATCAACAAGTTAACAGCGAGGACAAAGTGTCGACATCTCCAGCGGCGTCCGGGTTGACGGTTGGTATCGGCGGTCTTGGGGCGATCGGCCTCGCGGTTGCCAAGGCTCTCGACGAGGGGCGGATCGAAGGGCTGCGACTGGCGGCGGTGTCGGCGCGCGACACAGCCAAGGCGCAACGTACGGTCGATGGGTTCCGCACGCCGGTCCCGGTAACGACCCTTTCAGAACTCGCCGATCTGGCCGAGGTGGTTGTCGAATGCGCTCCCGCGGCGGTGTTCGCCGAAGTGGCAAAGGTTGCGGTCGAGCGCGGCCGGATCTTCATGCCGATCAGCGTGGGGGCGATGCTGCGGCACATGGATCTGGTGGAGCGTGCACGGTCGACCGGCGCGCGCATCGTGGTGCCGACCGGTGCGTTGATCGGACTCGACGCGGTGCGGGCGGCGGCCGAGGGGACGATCCGCGAGGTCCGGCTGGTGACGCGCAAGCCGCCGCTCGGACTGGCCGGTGCGCCGTACCTGATTGAGCATGGGATCGATGTCGAAGCCATCGTCGAGGCGACCCGGGTGTTCGAGGGCTCGGCGCGGGATGGAGCGGCCGGATTTCCGGCCAACGTGAACGTGGCGGCGGCGCTGTCGCTTGCCGGAATTGGACCGGACGCGACCCGTTTGGAGATCTGGGCGGATCCGGCGGTCACCCGCAACACTCACACCATCACGGTCGATGCCGACAGCGCGCGGTTCACCATGACGATCGAGAATGTGCCGAGTGAAGAGAATCCGAAGACCGGCAAGATCACAGCACTCAGCGTGATCGCCGCTCTGCGACGCCTGACAGCGCCGATGGTCGCGGGGACCTGATCGTTGACGGTGGCTGAACTGTCCTAGTGGTGGGAATCAGACAGATGAAACCCGTGCATCAGCAAACGCATGGCGGAAATCTGCCGATCCAGACGGACTCACCCGTTTGATTTTCACCACTAGGCGAACAGGTTCAGGTTGCCGATCGGCTGAAGCAGCGAGCCGATCTGACCGGCGAGCGACGCCTTGGCGCTCAACTGGGCGCCGCCTACGGCGACACCCTGGGACTCGAGGTCCTTCTGGGCCAAATAGCGCTCAACGAATTTGAGGGCTTCGGGCGTGAACTCGATTGGTTTCAGGAACGAACTGGCCCCGCCGCCCTTGCCCTCAAGGATTATCTTCTCTTCGGTGATGATACTCTTCTGAACATTCAGCGCGTAGCCCTCGGCCTTCAGGTTCGACTGCGCCCGGCCGGCCGCGAACAGTGCATCGTTGAGCGACTGGAGACGATCCGCGATGGTGCCGCCTGACAAGACCGTGGTCTTGAAGCTTTCCAGCGTGGTCGAGAAATCCGCCTTGAAACTGCCAAGGGCTCCGATGGTGACGGACGAGCCGAGTGAACTCAGCGTCACTTTCAGATCCGGGGCAAATGCGGCGAGCAGGTTCTTCTTGTCGACCGCCGCACCGGCGATCGTCTTGTCGAGGTCAGCCTGGATCGTGCGAATCTGCGCGTCCAAGGCTCCACGTGGGTCCAGCGTATCGGCCGCAAAGTCGATGACCTTTTTGTCCCGGGTCAGGTCGTCGACGACGGTTTCCAGCGCAACCTTGTAGACATCGTTGATGTCCGTCTTCAGGGAATCGGCATTAGCCACCGTGATCGATGCCGGCAGCCCGGCGAGAATGTCGTTCGCCAGATCGCCGCCGACGGCCTGAACGACCGTTCCGCTCAGGACATCGTAGGTCGTGGTCCCGCTGGTCAGCAGGTTGTCGAAGGTGACCGTGGTGGTGCCATCGGTGGTGCTGCCGGCATTCTGGATCAAGCTCTGCAGTTCGGAGACCCGGCTGTCGTACTCCAAGTTGATCGCGGCGAGATCGGCATCCGGTTCAAGCGCCTGGTTGGCCAAAGATTTGATGGTGTCCAGGACGCCGCCGATCGTACCGGCGCGCGTCAGCGCGTCCTTGACCGAGGCCTGACCGAGTGCGAGCGCCTGGGTGTCCAGCTCAGCGGCGAATTTCACCGATGACAGTCCGTTGGTCACGCTCGATACGTTGATCTTGGTGCGTTGTTCGGCGGCGCTGAAGGTGGTCTTGGCCGTCGTGAAGCTGGATTCTGCAGCGGTCAGATCGCCTTGACGTGTCGCGTAGGTCGCCGACGACACACCGTCCCGGAAAGTTTGAATATCCGTGAGGAATCCGGCCAAGTCGGTCGATTTGGTAATCACGCGGGTCCCGGCCACGTTGACTGTTGTGGCGATTTCCGTGGGCGTGGCATCGGTCCCGGCCGGCAATGTGCCGCCTGTACCATTGCGCAGCAGGTTCTGGGTCAAGCCCGTGTTCGGGTCGGTGAAGGTGGCCGAGTTGATCAAGCCATCGTCGCCGAGCACGGTGTCGGCGAGTGCGGTGAACTTCGCCTGAATTTCGGTGAAGTCTTCTTCGCTGCTGGCGTTCCGGGCCTGGCTGAACAGCTTCTCCAGTTCGGTGATCGCCGAGCGGGTATCCTGCACCGCGGCATTCGCACTGGCCACCAGGGTCCGCTGGCGCAGCAGGTCGGGGATGGCGGCCTGCTGGATCGTAATCTCGTTGGCGTTGACACCGGCGGGGTTCACGAACGTGTCGTAGTCGGTGTAGGCGGTGCGCAGGCTTTCCAGCTTTGCAACCAGGGAATCGGCGACCTTCAGGCCGGCGTTGATGGTCTTGTTGGTCGTGCTGATCGAGGTCAGATCGTCTTGCAGAATATCGAGGCGGGATCGGCTGGTGTTGGAGGAACTGCTGGTCTTGAAGCTATCAAGCTTGAACTTCGCTTCGATCAATGCCGCTTGTTTGTCGACGGACTGCCGCGCGATCTCGGCCGGCAGGTTGAGCGCTGTTGTGACGATCGAGCGCAGCGGCAGATCGCCGAGGATATCGAAGGTGTTTTCAACCGAGTTGATGCGCCGCAGGAAGAACAACGCATCACGCGCCGCCGGATTCTGCGCCGCCAACGACTGCTCGAAGCCGTTGGTCAGAAACTTGTCGATGAGCTGGGATTGCTTGTCCGAAACCGTCAGGTTTTTCAGGCCGAACGCCGGTGCGCTGACAAATGCGGCGAGCTCGCCAAACCGGCTGTCCGACAGCCGATTGGCAAACGAGTTGATGTCGTCCGGATCGCTGTTCAGGACCGCCTTGAGCTTGCCCGGGTTGTTGACCTCGCTCTCAAGCCCGAACGCCGACAACACGAACGAGAGTGTCCTGCGGTCCTTCAGCAGATCGTCGACAGTACTGAGCTTGCCGACGCTCTTCTTGAACGCATCGATTTTGCGGACCACGTCTTCGCGCTCAGCAAATGCCGTGCGCGCCGCAACCTGATCCCGCTGATAGTTTTTGAAGGCAACCAGACCTGACATGGTCGGCGCGCTGCCCGACGACAGGCTGCCACCTAAAATTCCCAACGCCAGTTCCGCACCCGACACGGCACAACTCCTGTTTCTGCCGCAGCTCCCGCCGCGCCTGTTGGCACAGCCTAGAACCAGCCGTTTCTCGGCCACCTATCAATATAAGCGAACCCGGCCTACTCGGCAACGAGTTCCGACTTGAGAGGGCGGTGACGGTCGGTGGATGGCCTTGTCGGCAATCCTTGCCCAGCGATCCGGCCCCCTCGTATAGTGACCGCCTTCCTCCATGCGAGAACCGCGCCAGCGAGAGTTTCCATGTTTACAACGCGCCCTGAGATCCGCGGCACCTTCGGTGTCGTCACGTCAACGCATTGGGTGGCATCCGCGGTCGGGATGGCGGCATTGGAACGCGGCGGCAACGCGTTCGATGCCGGTGTTGCCTGTGGGTTCACGCTCCAGGTGGTGGAGCCGCACCTCAACGGACCGGGCGGCGATCTGCCGGCGATTTTCTACAGCAAGCGCGAGGACCGGGTGCGGGTGCTCTGCGCGCAGGGGCCGGCACCGGCGGCCGCGACCATCAAGGCCTATCGCGATCTGGACCTGGATCTAATCCCTGGCAGCGGTTTCCTGGCAGCGGTGGTTCCGGGTGCCTTTGACGGCTGGCTAACCTTGCTGCGCGACTATGGGACCCATTCCCTGCGCGATGTGTTGACGCCGGCGATCGGCTACGCCCGCAACGGTTATCCGGTGGTCGAGCGCATTACCGCCACCGTCGAGACGGTGCGCGAGTTGTTCGAGACCGAATGGCCAACCTCTGCCGCCGTCTACCTGAAGGGTGGTGCCGCGCCGCAACCCGGTACTCTGTTCGCCAACCCGACGATGGCAGACACCTATCAGCGGATCTTGACCGAAGCGGAAGCCGGCGGCGGGTCCCGCGAGGCGGTGATCGACCGCGCTCGCGCGATCTGGGCCAAGGGTTGGGTTGCCGCGACGATCGACCGGTTCGTGCATGGCGAACCGATGATGGATGTCTCAGGGCGCCGCCATCGTGGCCTGCTGACCGCCCAGGACATGGCAGACTGGCAGTGTCACTACGAAGAGCCGACAACCTACGATTACGGTCGCTATCGGGTGTGCAAGGGCGGTCCGTGGAGCCAGGGCCCGGCAATGCTGCAGGCGCTGGCGATTCTGGACGGCATGGGCGTCAAGGACATGGACCCGACCGGGCCCGACTTCGTGCACGCTGTCACTGAGGCGATCAAGCTGGCGTTCGCCGATCGCGAGGCGTTCTATGGCGACCCGGACTTCGTCGACGTGCCGATGCAGACGCTGCTGTCGAGTGAGTACAACGCGGAGAGACGGAAGCTGATCGGCGAACGGGCGTCGCTGGACCTGCGGCCGGGAACGGTGGCGGGGTACGATCGGTCGATCGATGCCGCGCTCGGCGTCGACACGACGGTCGACCCGCGCGCTATGGAGCGCATGGGGGTCGGCGAGCCGACGGTGTCGAAGAGCGGCGTTTCATCCGGCGACACCGTCCACATGGACATCATCGACTGCCACGGCAACATGTTCAGCGCGACACCGAGCGGCGGCTGGCTGCAGTCGTCGCCGATCGTGCCGGAACTCGGATTCTGCCTGGGCAACCGGGCGCAGATGTTCTGGCTCGACGAGCGTTCGCCGTCGGCGCTGGCACCGAAGAAGCGGCCCCGCACCACCTTGTCGCCGGGGCTCGCGCTGCGCGATGGCGAGCCATATCTGGCGTTCGGGACGCCTGGCGGCGATCAGCAGGACCAGTGGTCGCTTTTGTTGTTCCTGCACCATGCCGATCACGGGATGAACCTGCAGGAAGCGATCGACTGCCCGGCCTTCCACAGCGAGCATTTCCCGAGTTCGTTCTGGCCGCGAGGTCGCCAGCCCGGTCGCGTGGTGCTGGAAGGACAGTTCCCCACGGCCACGACCGACGCACTGACCAAACGCGGTCACAACGTCCAGGTCGGTGAGGACTGGTCGGAGGGGCGTCTCACGGCCGCGGCGAAGGATGGTGAAATGTTGAAAGCGGCGGCGAATCCACGAGGCATGCAAGGCTACGCGATCGGCCGCTGAGCGACGCAACCTGAGGGTCATCCTGGCCGGTGATCCGTCCGGGGTGGGATTGCGATGCCGGGACTCTCGGAGCATGAGGCGCTTGAGCTGTTTGCGCGATGTGTCGCCGAGATCGTCGGACCACGCACCGAGGCTTGTCGGGACATGATGAAGGCTGTCCAGAGCGGGCAGATGGTCGATCTTATGTTGGCGCAATCGTCGTTCGATGCCTTGTCGCCGGAGGTGCGGCGACGGATATCCGACCGAGTGCAGGACTTGGTCGCGCAGCATCTCTCCGGGGCTATCGACGCCACCGACCCGGATGCAATGCGGCATGGAAGCCGATGACCGTGCGATGTCAGGAGCGCGGGCGAATGTATCCAATGCTGGCGAGGCCGTTGGTCAGATACTCACGCAGATACAGGGCCATGTCCGGCGTCAGTTCGACCAGGGCCATCCGGCCGTCGTCGCGACGGATCTTGAGGAGCAGGCCGTCGTCGGTCAGTTCGATCGCAAACGACGAAGCGCGGGCGGCCGCTCCCGACTCGCGGTCGGTCTGTGTTACGGTCGGCTGCGCTTGGACCATGTCTTTCCAGCGATCGTCTGCAGGGCTGGCCATCGTAGGAGGCGCTCCGATCTCCAGGGCTTTGAGTTGCGACGCGTTGTTGGCTAAAATTATAGCGAATCGAGCGCGATCTCAATCGATCGACCGCACCGGGGTTGGCTGTCCATCATGAAAAAGCTGATCCTCTTCCTCGTGCTGCCGCTGCTTTTGTTGATCGGCGCCGGACTCGGGGCGCTGGTCGCTGGTCTAGTGCCGGGCGTGAACATTCCCGGACTGACGCCGAAGCACGGAGCGGTCGAGGAAAAGAAAGACTTGGGAGCCCCATCGACCAGCAAGCCGAGTCCGATCGGTGCCGTCACCTACGTGCTGTCGGAGTTCGTCGTCAATGTCAGGACCAACCGGACCTATCCGGTGTTCCTGCTTCTCAGTCTGGCGGTGGAAATGAGCAGCGAGGCGGTTCGGCCAAAGATGGTTGCGCAGGAACCCAGAATACGCGACGCGATGATCGTTTATCTGAGTGGCCTGACACCCAGTGATCTGAATGGGTATGACGGGATCCAACGGGTGCGTGACCAGTCGTGGCAGATCGTTCAGAAATTCGTCGATCCAAAGGACGTGGTGAACGTCCAGATCATGAAACTGACCGTAAAGTGATGCCGGTCACAATCGCCGATCAGATGAGGAACCAATGCCCTTAACTTTGACCGCTGCCGTAGAGAGCTGGCCGATCCGCGGCGTGTTCCGGATCTCCCGAGGGGCTCGTACCGAGGCGCAAGTGGTGGTCGCCACCGTTCGCGATGGTGCCGTGGTTGGGCGTGGCGAGTGCGTGCCCTATGCGCGCTATGGCGAGAGCATCGACAGCGTTGTCGAGCAGATCAACGGAATAGCGTCGGCAATCGCCGGCGGACTCGATCGCGATGGCCTGCTTGCCGCGTTGCCGGCAGGGGCCGCGCGCAACGCCGTCGATTGCGCGCTCTGGGATCTTGAAGCGAAGCGGTCGGGCACACCGGCATGGAAGCTGGCGGGACTCGCCGCTGCGCCGGGAACCGTAACAACCGTCTACACGCTGTCGGTCGATACTCCGGAGGCGATGGGCAATGCCGCGGCTGAGAACGCGGCCCGTCCGTTGCTCAAGCTGAAGATGACCGGTGACGGGCTTGATCTGGACCGGGTCACACGGATTCACGCAAACGCGCCGAAGGCTAGGCTGGTGGTCGACGCGAATGAAGCGTGGGACGTCGCAACCTACCGCGACCTGGCTCCGAAACTGGCGGGGCTCGGCGTCGAGATGATCGAGCAGCCGTTGCCGGCAAAGGACGATGGTGGCCTGATCGGGTTGGAGCGGCCGGTCCCGCTCTGCGCCGACGAGAGTTGCCATGACACTGCGACGCTCGATGCGCTCGCTGGAAAGTACGACACGGTCAACATCAAGCTCGACAAGACCGGCGGCTTGACCGAAGCGCTGAGGTTGCGTGCCGAGGCCGAGCGGCGCGGGTTCGGCATCATGGTCGGTTGCATGATCGGGACATCGCTCGGCATGGCTCCCGGCATGCTGGTCGCGCAGGGTGTCGGTTTGGTCGATCTCGACGCCCCGCTACTTCTAGCCAAGGACCGCGAACCGGGCATGCGCTATGACGGCAGCGTTGTGTATCCAGCCGCTGCCGAACTTTGGGGCTAACGATGAGTGAAATGAATACGGTCGCCGCGCACTACGACCGGCCGTTATTGGCGGACGCTCTGATCGCTCGGCTTGCCGAACACGGCATTGATCGCCGGTCAGTCACGCTCGAGCACCTTGCGGCCCTGGATCAGATGCATGTCCGAGGGCACCCGGCGACCTTGGAACTGGCCGACGCGTTGGAACTGCCGAAACGCGCGAAGGTCCTCGACCTCGGGTCCGGGATTGGCGGCCCGGCACGGGTCTTGGCGTCTGCGTACGACGCCCGCGTTACTGCGCTGGATTTGACACCGGCGTTGTGTGAGGCCAATCGGGCGCTCAACCAACTCGTCGGGCTGACGCGCCGGATCACCGTTCTGGAAGGCGATGCCACCAATCTGCCGTTCGAGAATGCGACTTTCGACCGGGTGGTCACGATACACGCTTCGATGAACATTGATCGGAAGCGGACCATGTACCGTGAGGCGTATCGGGTGTTGAAACCGGGCGGGCGTTTCGGATTTTATGATGTGGTTGCTGGCCCTGCCGGTCGGCCCGATTTCCCACTGCCGTGGGCCACCCAAGCGATCGACAGCTTCCTGGTGTCCCCGTCGACGATGTCCGAGATCGCTGAGGAGGTCGGGTTTCGCAACCGGATGTTCCGGGATGTGACAAACCAGGCGCGCAACGAGATCGTGCGGCAACAGGAGGCGGCTGCCGCGGGTAAGGCTGCCGGCGATCCTGTGCCGTTGCAGGCCGGCGACATACTGATGGGACCGAAGGCCTCCGACAAACAGCGCAACCTCCGCCGTGCGTTGAAGGAAGGCCGGATTGGCCTGACGATGGCGGTGTTCGAAAAGCCTCGATCCTGATCCTCTATCGAAGATCGGCATCAGGCACTGCGTCCGGGATCGTCAACGGACGGATCCGGAACGGCTCCTTGGTTCCCGGCATGACCGTCACCGCGACCGCCGCGACGGTGGGCGCACCGAAGACTTCCAGGCGCGTGACACTTGGCAGCGGATCGCCCGACTCCGTCCGGAAGGGGTGATCAACCCGATAGACGTGACTGTCGCCGTGGATGACCAGAACCGGTCCGCGGAACCGCGAGGCGCCGTCCGCGATTGCCGAGAGCGTTCCGGCGAACCCGCTGCGGTTGGACGGACCAGGCAACCCGTTGCCCCGGTCGAACGGATCAGCGTGCATAGCGATGACCACGGCGTCGGATTGACTGGCGAGGGCAGCCGTGAATCCGGCCCGTATCCAGTCTGCAGTGGCCCTGTCGCGGGCCAGGTGCTCTTCGACGGCGGCGGGGTGTCCCTGGCGCAGGTTGTTGTTCGAGCCGACGACATGGGCGGTGACGATCATCACCCTGCCAAGCTCGGCCCGCGCGTTCTCCGGGTAGGGTGTCCCGCTGGAGATGTCCGATTGACGGATCAGATCGAGAGGGTGGCGGCCGAGGCTGCGCGGTCCGGAGAAGAACAGCCGCCTGATCGCGGCCAGACGCTCGATCGGGTCCATCGCGCCGGCAGCCGCGCGGTGGCAGTCGGTCCATTCGTTGTCGCCGGGCGTGAAGAGCAGTGGCGCTTCGACTGTGTCGAACAACTCGTGAACCTTGCGGTAGGCGGCATCGCTGCAGGGCGTCGACCCGCTCTTGATATCGCCAACGTGCAGCACCAGCGTCGGACGTTCCTGGTTCACCGTCTCGATGAGTCGCGCGAATCGGATGTAGTCTTCAGGGACCTGATAGGGGACATCCCCCATGGCGATCAGGCGCAGCGGTTCGGTGGCTCCGGTGCGTGCCGCGCCGATCAGCAGCAGTCCGAGCATCAGCGACAGAAACAAATGGAGCCGAGGGGGGCATGCCTCGGCTCCGAGTTCTGTCCGCGTTGGGACGGAGGATTTCGAGTGTGTGGGGGCACACCCGCTATAAACTGATGATAATATTATTTTAAAGCACACGCACGTAAAAAGTGTCTTCATTCGAAATCCGACATTGCCGCCCTCGACCCAGCCTCGCCGTGAGTCTATTTGAACTGACCGGAGAATCCGAGGAGGGGCTTCCATGGCGCAGGCTGGCGACGTGGCGTCAATGACGACGCCTGACGACGTAATCGACGACATACGAGCGGCGGTCCGCGATCTGTGTACCCGGTTCCCTGGCCCGTATTGGCGCGAGAAGGACCGGGAGCGGGCCTATCCGACCGAGTTCGTGCAGGCACTGACCGAGGCTGGCTACCTTGCTGTGCTTATCCCTGAAGAGTACGGCGGCAGCGGGCTCGGCATCCGTGCCGCCGGAGCGATCCTGGAGGAGATCCACAAGAGCGGCTGCAACGGGGCGGCCTGCCACGCCCAGATGTACATCATGGGAACGCTGCTGCGGCACGGCTCGGAGGAGCAGAAGCGCAAGTGGCTGCCGGGCATCGCATCTGGTGAACTGCGTCTGCAGGCGTTTGGGGTAACCGAGCCGACCAGCGGGACCGACACCCTGTCGCTGCGCACCACCGCGAAGAAGGTCGGCAACGAGCACTATGTAGTCAACGGTCAGAAGATCTGGACCTCGCGGGCCGAGCACTCCGACCTGATGCTGTTGCTGGCGCGTACCACCGCGAAGGACCAGGTGGCCAAGCGCACCGAGGGCCTGTCGGTCTTCGTAGTCGACATGCGCGAGGCGGTCGGCAATGGCCTGACCATCCGGCCGATAAGGGCAATGGTCAACCACTCGACGACGGAAGTATTCTTCGACGATCTCAAGGTGCCCGCGGAGAACCTGATCGGCGAAGAGGGCAAGGGCTTCCGCTACATCATCGACGGCATGAACGCCGAGCGGCTGCTGATCTCCCACGAAAGCCTGGGCGACGCCCGCTGGTTCATCCGCACCGCCACGGAGTACGCCAAGGCGCGGGAGGTGTTCGGCCGCCCGATCGGGCAAAACCAGGGCGTGCAGTTCCCGATCGCGCGGGCCTTCGCCGAGACCGAGGCCGCCGCGCTGATGGCCGAGAAGGGCGTGCGGCTGTTCGAAGGCAGCAAGCCGTGCGGGGCGGAGGCCAACATGGCGAAGATGCTGGCGGCGGAAGCGGCCTGGCACGCCGCCGAGGCGTGCATGCAGACCCACGGCGGCTTCGCCTTCGCCGAGGAGTATGACGTCGAGCGCAAGTTCCGCGAGGCGCGGCTCTACCAGATCGCTCCGATCTCGACGAACCTGATCCTGTCGTACATCGCCGAGCACGTGCTTGGTCTGCCGCGTTCGTTCTGAATCAGCTGCGATCACGGTGACTTTGTCGTGAACCGCAACGCGACGGGTACCCGCTGGGCCGTGGTGCTGCCGGTGGTCGCGGTTGGCATCGTCACCGCCCTGATGGTCGGCAAGATGCCGCCGTCGCTGCCGAGCCTGCGCGACGAACTGGGGCTCGATCTGGTGACGGCAGGCTGGGTGGCATCCGCGTTCAACCTCTGCGCCGCGCTGCTCGGTGTCGCTGCGGGTGTCGCGGCTGATCGGGCTGGTCCGATCCGGGCAATGACGCTCGGTCTGGTCCTGGTCGCTGCCGGCGGCGGGCTCGGCGCCCTGTCGGTGGGGCCCGTCACCTTGATTGCGTCGCGCCTGATCGAAGGACTCGGTTTCGTTGCCGCAGTGGTAGCAGCACCTGGCGTGCTGATCGCCAGCGCTGCGGTTCGCGACCGCAATCTGGTTCTGGGCCTTTGGAGCACCTATCTGCCGGCCGGGGCTGCCATTGCGCTGCTGGCCACACCGCTGCTGCTGGAAACAGTCGGCTGGCGAGGAGTGTGGACGATCGGGGCGGTGCTCGCGGGCATTGGCGCCCTGGCGGTTCGCTTGCTCAACGCGCGCGTCCCTGGGACCATTGGTGAGCCGCGCCGGTTCGACGACGTGCGCGCAGCCCTGGCTCTGCCGGGACCATGGCTCTACGCGGCCTGCTTTCTGGTCTACTCGGTCCAGTTCTTTGCGGTGATGACGTGGATCCCGACCTTTCTGATCGAGTCGCAGGGCTATGGCTTGGCGGCTGCTGCAACCGCGGGCGCGTTGGTGGTTCTCGCCAACGTCGGCGGTACGCTCGCCGGGACCGCGCTGATGCACCGGGGTGCGCCGCGCTGGTCCTTACTGATTGGGGCCTACCTGCCCATGATGGGCTGCGCCTGGGCGATTTTCGATCCAGGGGCACCGGACTCGATGCGTGTGCCGGCGGCCGTGGTGCTGAGCCTAGTCGGTGGACTGCTGCCGGCGGCCAGCCTCGCCGGAGCGCCGCAGCACGCCCGCCGTCCCCAGGAGGCGGCAACCTGCTCAGGCGTGGTCGTGCAGGGAGCCAACACCGGATCGCTGCTGGGCGCCCCGATCATGGCGGTTACGGTCGATGCGCTGCACGGCTGGGGGCATGCCTGGTGGATGCTGGCGGCGTTCGGCTGTGTTGGCGTTACGCTCGCGCTGGTTCTGCGGACTGTCGAGCAGCGGCGATTTGCTTGAACCGCCCGGTCACGGCATCGGGAATTGAAACCCAGCCGAAACGCCCCATCCTTCCCTGATGCCTGCTGTACGCCTGCTTTCCCTTGAGACCGCCGTTCCGCCCCATCGCGTTACCCGCGAGGCGGCACGGGATGTCGCCCGCGCGGTCTACGGCAAGAACCTCGCCGGTTATGGTGCGCTCGACCGGGTGTTTGACACCAGTACCGTCGATCAACGTTGGCTGGCCCAGCCACTCGATTGGTACCGCGCCGAACACGGCTGGGCCGATCGTGCCGCAGCCTTCCAGCACGCAGCACTCGCCTTGCTGGAAGACGCGGCTACGCGGGCGCTGGCATCGGCAGGGCTGGTGGCCTCAGACGTCGATCATGTCTTGTGCGTGTCGACTACAGGGTTCGCTACCCCCAGCCTGGACGCCCGGCTGATCGGATCGCTCGACCTGCGCCATGATGTTGGCCGCACGCCGGTGTTCGGCTGGGGCTGCGCCGGTGGAGCGATCGGCTTGGCACGGGCCGCCGACATCGCCCGCGCCGAGCCCGGGCGAACCGTTTTGTTTCTCGTGGTGGAACTGTGCAGCCTGGCGTTCCGGCCGGACCCCGAACCGGTCAATGTCATCGGCAGCGCGCTGTTCGGCGACGGGGCGGCGGCGGCGGTGTTGCGGGTGCCACCGCGGGATGAACCCATTGCAGGTCCGATAATCGTTGCCGCCGCCGAGCATACTTGGCCCGATTCGCTCGACGTCATGGGATGGCGGATCGACGATGCCGGCTTTGGGCTGGAGCTTCGCCGTGACCTTCCAGCGTTTCTGGCCGACCGGCTTCGGCCGGTGGTGGAGGGCTTCCTGACGGGGCAGGGGCTGCAATTGGGTCAGCTTGACGGGATCGTGGGCCACCCTGGTGGACCGAAGGTCCTGGATGCCGTGGCAGCCGCACTTGACCTATCCCCGAACGCCCTCGACAGCAGTCGGGCGGTGCTGTCGGCGTTCGGCAATCCGTCGGCCGCAGGGGTGCTGATGGTTCTGCGCAGGGTGCTGGACAGCGGCTCGCGCGGCCGTCACCTGATGCTGGCTCTAGGCCCCGGCTTTACCGCGGCGCTCAACCTCCTGGAACTGTAAGTATGTGGTTCGATGCTGCTCGTGTGGTGATCGCCCTGGTGGTGGCGCAGCGACTGGCGGAGTTGGTGCTGGCGCAACGCAACACCGTCCGGCTGCTGGCCGAGGGTGGCGTCGAGCGTGGCCACCGACACTATCCGATCATCGTGCTGCTGCACGCGCTGTGGCTGGGGACGCTGGCTATGATGGCGCCCGGCTCGGTCCAAGCCTGGTGGCTGGCGGCGTTTGCCGTCCTGCAGGCCGGCCGGGTCTGGGTGTTGTGGAGCCTGGGACGGTACTGGACCACCCGGATCATCACGGTGTCCGGGGCGCCGTTGGTGCGGCGCGGCCCGTATCGCTGGATCTCGCATCCGAACTATCTGGTGGTAGCGTTGGAGATACCGATTCTGGCCCTGGCGCTCGATCTGCCGTGGGTCGGGCTCGGATTCGGGATCGCTAACCTGGTGGTCTTGTGGTGGCGTATCCGGATCGAGAATCAGGCGTTGCAGGCGCGGCGAGTGATTCCAGCGGGTTGACGGCCAATCGACCCGACGCTTGAACCGTTACCGGCGTCCAGGTATCGATTGCTGGGGACTCACCATCGGGAACGACACTCTTGACCGACCTTGCCCAGGACATCGCTGCCGAGACGTCGACTGCAGAGTCGGCGCATGTGATCGTCGTCGGGTGCGAAAAGGGTGGGTCCGGCAAGTCTACCACGTCGATGCACCTGATCGTGGCTCTGCTGCGCCTGGGCTATCGGGTCGGTACCATCGATCTGGATGCGCGGCAGTGGACGTTGACCCGGTACCTGTCGAACCGAGCGACTAGCGTGCAGCGCGATCACATGACGCTGCCGATGCCACGGCATTTCTTCCTGGCCCCGTCCGAGAAGGTGAACCGCGAGGAGGCGCAGGCGGAGGACCGGATTCGCTTCGAGGCTATTCTTGGCAAATTGACCCGCGAATCCGACTACGTCGTGGTCGACTGCGCCGGCACCGACAGCAATCTTGCGCGGCTGGCCCACTCGTTCGCCGACACGCTGGTCACCCCGGTCAACGACAGCTTCATCGACCTGGATGTGGTGGCCCATGTGGATGGTCGTACCGGCGAAATCCTGCGGCCGAGTGTGTACGCCGAGATGGTCTGGGAACAGCGCAAGGTGCGCGCCAAGCGTGATGGCGGTTCGATCGACTGGATCGTGATGCGCAACCGGCTGTCCAACCTCGAAGCCAACAACAAGCGCGAGATGGGCGAGGTTCTGGACAAACTGGCCAAGCGGATCGGCTTTCGCCAAGCGCCCGGGTTCAGCGAGCGGGTGATCTTCCGCGAGCTGTTCCTGCAGGGCTTGACCATGCTGGATGTTTTCGATCAGTCGCAGCGCAGCGGCAACGCCAGACCCCGGATGTCGCATGTCGCCGCCCGGCAGGAAGTTCGCGCCCTGATCAACGCACTTCAGCTGCCGGAGCGAGAAGCGCGCGGTGCGTAGCGCCCTGTCGGCTTGTCAGGGACCGACCAGCAGTTCGAAATCCGCCGCCCGATAACGCCGGCCACCGATTGACCGATAGAAGGCCAGCGCTTCGACGTTGTCGGGGTGCGCCTGCCAGACCACCCAGGTGCCGTCGCGCTCGCGGGCAATTGCGGCCACCGCATCCACCAGGGCCCGGCCCACACCCTGCCGACGGGCGACCGGGTCGGTGTACAGGTCCATCAGGAACAACCCCGGGGCTCCCTGCCCGACGTGGAAAGCGTCGTGGAACAAGGCGTATCCGACATGACGGTTGTCGGCCATGGCGACCAGACCGTCGAAGCGTCGGTCTGGGCCGAACGCCCAGCGTTCAATGGTCGCGGCGTCGAACGGCGGCGGAGCCGCCCCCTCGTGCGCAGACAGGGCGGCGGCCATCCGAGCGACCTCGGAGGCGTCGCCGACGACCATGGGGCGGACGATGACGGTCATGCGACTGGACCCGACAGGTTGGAACACCGCATCATGGACCCAATGTTAACCCCATCGATCGCTACGACGGATCATCATGTCGACAGGACGAGATCGAGTACCGGTGGAACGGTCGGGGCAGGCGGTGTCCAACCGGTCGGAAGTCGATGCATTCCTTGACGCGGTGCGCACCATGCCGGCCAGCGGTGCGGCCGGCCGGCGAGGCCGACTCATCTTCGCGCTAGACGCCACGGGCAGCCGGAGGCCGACCTGGGATCGTGCCTGTCACATCCAGGCTGAGATGTTCCACGAGACGGCAACCCTCGGCGGACTCGACGTGCAACTGGTGTTCTACCGGGGGTACAAGGAGTGCAAGAGTTCGAAATGGCATTCCGATCCGGATGCGCTGGGTCGGGTAATGGCCGGCGTGATGTGCCTGGGCGGCCAGACTCAGATCCACAAGGTGCTGAGCCACGCCCGTACTGAAGCCGGTCGCGAAAAGGTCGACGCCCTGATCTTCGTCGGCGACGCGTTCGAGGAGGACGTCGACGAGGTATGCCACGCCGCCGGCGAACTTGGGGTTCTGGGCGTCCCGGTGTTCACGTTTCACGAAGGCGGCGATCCGATCGCGGCCGACGTGTTCCGGCAGATCGCCCGATTGACGCGGGGGGCTTACTGCCCGTTCGATTCGGGCAGCGCCGATCGTCTGAAGGATCTGCTGGCGGCGGTCGCGGTCTATGCCGCGGGCGGCCGCAAGGCGCTTGCCAACTATCGGGGCGGCCGCAGCGAGGCGGTCAAGCTCCTGACCAGCCAGATGGGGCGCTGAGGGATGGCGTATCTCGTCCTTGGCCTGTCGGTGGTGACGGGGCTCGCCCTGATGGGACGCTGGCTGCTGACGACCGAGCCGAAAACCATACTGCGGGTCGGACGGTGGGTGGGGCTGGGGCTGCTGGCGGCTTTTGGGTTGTTCATCCTGATGCGGGGGCGGTTGGACTGGGTGCTCTATGTGGCGCCTGTTCTTCTGACATTTGCGGTGCGATGGGGTGGTGTGATCCGAGCCATACGCAACGCAGCGAAGGCAGCTCGCGGCCCGACACCCGGACAGACCAGCGGCGTTCGTACCCGGTATCTGGCGATGAGCCTGGACCACGACACGGGGACGCTGGACGGCGAGGTCCTTGATGGGCGGTTCGCCGGCCGAACGCTTTCGTCCCTGTCAGAGAGCGAGCGTGCGGCGCTGTTGGATGACGTGCGCGACGATCCATCGTCGATCCAGGTGCTTGAGGCTTGGCTGGAGCGGGCAGGCGGAGCTGGCGACCGGGCCGAGGCGGATGGTCACGCCCGTCCGGTCGACGACGGAACCATCACGTGGTCCCAGGCGTTGGAGGTCCTCGGACTGTCTGAAGGCGCGACAGAGGAAGAGATCCGCGAAGCCCATCGCCGTCTCATGATGGTGAATCACCCCGACCGCGGCGGGTCGTCCTGGCTGGCTGCACGGATCAACCGGGCCAAGGATGTGCTTCTCAGCCGACCGTGACGCGTGCGGATTTGCACGTGTCGCGAGCACGGTTGCGTGGGTCGCGACGTTCGGGCGATAACCCGCTCCATTCCGCCGACGCGGCGGTCGATACATGAGGATTCCATGCCCGTACCTGTGCGTAAGGCAATCTTTCCCGTCGGCGGTCTCGGAACGCGTTTCCTGCCCGCAACCAAATCGATGCCGAAGGAAATGCTGACGGTCGTCGACAAGCCGCTGATCCAGTACGCGGTGGAAGAAGCCCGCGAAGCCGGCATCGAGGAATTGATCTTCATCACCGGCCGCGGCAAGACGGCCATCGAGGATCACTTCGACCACGCCTACGAACTCCAGGACATGCTGGTGGCGCGCGGCAAGGATGAGGCGCTGCGGCTGGTCAAGGAGACTATTCCGAAGCCGGGGCAACTGGCGTTCACCCGCCAGCAGGAGCCGCTGGGGCTGGGGCACGCGGTTTGGTGCGGACGGAATTTTGTCGGTTCCGAGCCGGTCGCTGTTCTGCTCGCCGATGACCTGATCCTGTCGGAGAAGGGCTGCCTCAAGCAGATGATCGATATGTACAATCAGGTTGGCGGCAACATGGTCGCCCTGATGGAGGTTCCGAAGGAGCAGACCTCCTCCTACGGCGTCGTCAAACCGGGCGACATTACCGATCGCCTGGTCGAAATTCGTGGTCTGGTCGAAAAGCCCAAGGCGGAAGAAGCACCGTCCAATCTGGCGGTCATTGGCCGTTATATCCTGCAGCCGAAGGTCTTCGAGGACCTCGGTCGGATGGAGAAGGGTGCCGGAGGTGAGATCCAACTGACTGACGCGCTGGCACGTCAACTCGGCCTGCAGCCATTCAACGGCTACCTGTTCGAAGGACGCCGGTTCGACTGTGGCAACAAGGTCGGCTTCCTGGAAGCGAATCTGGCATTCGCCCTGGATCGCGCCGACATGCGCGACGACATCACCGCCTTCCTGAAGAACTACATCTGACGGCCTGTACCGACAGGACTAAGGAGAGTTTGCATGCGCATCGCCATGATCGGGACGGGCTATGTCGGCCTCGTTACCGGCGCGTGCTTTTCGGAGTTCGGCGTCGACGTGTGCTGCGTCGACAAGGACGCCGGGAAGATCGAACGGTTGAAAGCGGGTGAGATCCCGATTTTCGAACCCGGGCTGGACCAGTTGGTCGACAGCAACGTCAAAGCGGGCCGGCTGTCGTTCACGACCGATTTGAAGGCCGCGGTCGACGGCGCCGATGCGGTGTTCATCGCCGTCGGCACGCCCAGCCGGCGCGGCGACGGCCATGCCGACCTGTCCTACGTGTACGCGGCTGCGCGTGAGATTGCGGAAGCGTTGACCGGTTATGCGGTGGTGGTCACCAAGTCGACGGTACCGGTCGGCACCGGCCGCGAGGTCGAGGCGATCATCCGCGAGTGTCGCCCGGATGCCGAGTTCGATGTCTGCTCGAACCCGGAGTTCCTGCGGGAAGGGGCGGCGATCAACGACTTCATGCGTCCCGACCGGGTGGTGCTGGGTGCCACCTCCGACCGGGCCCGTGAGGTGATGAAGGCGCTGTACCGACCGCTCTATCTGATCGAGACGCCGATCGTGTTCACCTCGCTGGAGACCAGCGAGATGATCAAGTACGCGGCCAACACCTTCCTCGCCACCAAGATCACGTTCATCAACGAGATCGCAGATCTGTGCGAGAAGATCGGCGCTGACGTGCACGACGTGGCTCGGGGCATCGGCCTGGATGGCCGGATCGGCCGGAAGTTCCTGCACCCGGGACCGGGCTATGGCGGGTCGTGCTTCCCCAAGGACACCCTGGCGCTGGTCAAGACCGCCCAGGATTTCGGCACCCCGTTGCGGATCATCGAGACCGTCGTTGACGTGAACGACAAACGCAAACGGGCGATGGCCGACCGGATCGTTGCTGCCTGTGGCGGTTCGGTTGCCGGTAAGACCGTTGCCGTGCTCGGCCTGACCTTCAAGCCGAACACCGACGACATGCGCGACAGCCCGGCGCTGGATATCGTCCCGGCACTGCAGGCCGCCGGCGCCACTGTGCGGGCCTATGACCCTGAGGGCATGGACGAAGCGGTGAAGCTGATGGACGGCATCAAGTACGGGCAGAGCGCCTATGAGGCGATGGACGGTGCCGATGCGGTGGCGATCGTGACCGAGTGGAACGAGTTCCGTTCGCTCGACTTTGCCCGCATGAAGAAGCTGCTCAAAGCCCCGATCGTGGTCGACCTGCGAAACGTCTACGATCCGAAGGACATGCGCGCCGCCGGGTTCCAGTACACCTGCATCGGCCGTGGCACCGACCACCCCGTTCGTTCAGCCTCGGAGGCCGCCCAATGATTGGTGCCCATCGTTTCGATCCGACGATCCTGCGCGAGTACGACGTTCGCGGCGTGATCGGAAAGACCCTGTCGCCGACCGATGCCGAGGCGCTGGGGCGCGCGTTCGGTACGTGCGTGCGCCGCGCCGGAGGCAAGCGAGTGACGGTCGGCCGAGACGGGCGGCTGTCGTCACCGGACATGGAAGCCGGGGTGGTTGCCGGTCTGCGTGCCGCCGGGATCGATGTGCTTCGTGTCGGTGGCTGCCCGACGCCGGGGCTGTACTTCTCGGTCTACGAGTTGAAGGCCGACGGCGGGATCATGATCACCGGGTCGCACAACCCGCCGGACTACAACGGCTTCAAGATGATGATCGGCACCCGGCCGTTCTTCGGCGCCGACATCCAGACGCTGGGTCCGATCGCGGCCGAGGGATCGTATGCCGAAGGCCATGGCTCGGTCGAAGACGTCGACCTGTTCGAGGCCTATGTCGCGCGGTTGCTGAAGGACTATCGCCCGGGCAAGCCTCTGACCGTGGTGTGGGACTGCGGCAATGGCGCGACCGGACCGGCGGTCGAGGCGTTGGTGGCTCGGTTGCCGGGTACCCACACGGTGCTGTTTCCGGAAGTCGACGGGACGTTCCCGAACCACCATCCTGATCCCACGGTCCCGGAAACCCTGGAAATTCTGCGGAAAGCGGTGGCCGAGGCCGGCGCCGACCTCGGAATTGCCTTCGATGGCGACGGCGACCGGATCGGCGTGATCGACGAGAAGGGCCGCGTTCTCTGGGGTGACCAGTTGGTGGCGATTTACGCCACCGAGGTTCTGGCCGAGCACCCCGGTGCGACAATCATCGCCGACGTGAAGGCGAGCCAGGTGCTGTATGACCGGATCGCGGAACTGGGCGGCAAGCCATTGATGTGGAAGACCGGCCACTCGCTGATCAAGACCAAGATGGCGGAGACCGGTGCCCCGCTGGCCGGCGAGATGAGCGGACATCTGTTCTTCAAGGACCGCTACTACGGTTTCGATGACGCCCTGTACGCTGCCATCCGCTTGCTGTCGCTGCTGGCCCGCTCGGACCGGCCGATATCGGCGATGCGCGATGACCTGCCGGAGGTCATGAACACGCCGGAAGTCCGGTTCCCGTGCTCGGAAGAACGCAAGTTCACCGTCGTGACCGAGGTCAGGGCGGCCTTGGTCGGGCAGAAGGGTATCCAGGTCAACGACGTCGACGGTGTGCGGGTGACGTCCGAGGACGGGTGGTGGCTGTTGCGGGCGTCGAACACCCAGGACGTTCTGGTGGCGCGGTGCGAGTCGAAGACCGAGGCCGGGCTGGAACGCCTGAAGGACCAACTCCGGGCCGCACTCAGCGGCGTGGGGATCGCGGCGCCCGATACGTTCTGAGGAGCGGTTGTCCCGTCCTCGCATGGCCGTTGGCGATGGAGCACCGGCCGTGCTACGGGAATGTGTCGGCCCGATGCCCGGGTCGGCAGCGTTCTCGGGGCGGGGTGTAACTCCCCACCGGCGGTGATGATCGACGGGACGTGCGTTCCGGATATCTCAGCCCGCGAGCGCCCGCCACCTCCCGGTGGCGGGGTCAGCAGATTCGGTGTGATTCCGAAGCCGACGGTCACAGTCCGGATGGAAGAGAACGGGATTGGAGTCGGGTGCGGCTGGCCTGCATTCGACTGGCACGCCCGTGCGCCCTGATTCAGATCCAACGGTGGAGATCACCATGAATCAGAGTTCACCCGACGACATCTCGACTTCCAACACCGGCGGGACCGTGTCGCCAAGCCGGATCGCATTCGTTCGTGCCGGATGGCATGAAGATCTGCTCGAGCACGCGTGGCGGACGTTCGGGGACACCATGGCCGGGGGAGGATGGTCGCGTGACGCCATCGACCTGATCCGGGTACCCGGCGCTTTCGAGATCCCGCTCTGCTGCCGGTTGCTTGCCGAAAGCGGCCAATACCGTGCGATCGTGGCCAGTGCGTTGGTGGTCGACGGCGGCATCTACCGTCACGAGTTCGTCGCCAACGCTGTCATCAACGGTTTGATGACGGTCCAACTGGACAGCCGGGTACCGGTACTGTCGGCGGTGCTGACACCGCATCATTTCCACGAACACGCGGAGCATCACGGTTTCTTCGCAGAACACATGGCGGTCAAGGGGGCCGAGGTGGCCAGGGCGTGTCTGGCGGTGCTGGAGCAGGAGTGTCCGGCCCGCGCGGCCTGATCTCTCTTGGGGATGGGCGGAGTCGCCGTGTTCGGCGGCCGTCGTCCGTCAGCCCTTCTTCGAGCCGGATGCCATGGTGAGTTCGGTTTGACCCGGGACGGGGACGCAGGGCAGCTGCTTGCGTTTCAGGCTGAGGCAGGCCGAACGCGCCTCCTGCTCGCTCAGGCCGAACAGGCGAGCGCGGTAGATCGTGCCGCTTTTGCGGTCGAGCGGCTCCACCAGAATGTCCGTTCCGGTCAGCAGATCGGACAGGTGGCCGCGGGCCAGAGCGATGGAGCGCTGTGCACGAATTTCAGTCGCGTAGGCGCCGACCTGAATTCCCCACTCGGCACCTTCATCGCGGGAGCCGGATTCGACTTCCGGTGCGACCTGGACCAGGGCATGGACGGGGTTGGAGTTGTCGACTGACGCGGTTTCGACGGAGGCCAGTTGTACTTCGCGCTCTGGCCGAGGGTGGGGGATCGGCGGCACGACATGAGCAACCCGAATCTCGTCCGCCTTCTCGAAGCCCGAGGTCAGCAACCGTTTCATGTGGCGGTCACGCAGAGGTCCGCTGCGTCCGCCGAACACCACGCCAATCAGCCGGCGACCGTTGCGCTCGACCGAGGCTACGAGATTGAAACCGGATGCGCCGATATAGCCGGTCTTGATGCCGTCGGTGCCTTCGTAATGTCCCAATAGCTTGTTATGATTTCCATACTCCCGGCCGCCCCAACTGAAGCTGCGGGTCGAGAAATAGGCATACTCCTTCGGGAAATCCCGGCGAATGGCCAAGGCGAGCATCGCCATGTCATAGGCAGTGCTGATCTGGTTCGGGTGGTGCAGGCCGGAAGCGTTGCGAAATGTCGTGTTGCGCATGCCGAGACGTCGTGCTCGATCGGTCATCAACCGGGCAAACCGAGGCTCGGTCTCACCGAGCGCTTCGGCAACCACGACCGCGACGTCGTTGGCCGACTTGGTTACAAGCGCCAAGATGGCGTCCTTCGCACGGATGCTGTCGCCGGGTTGCAGGCCGAGCTTGGACGGCGCCTGGCCGGCGGCGCGCGCGGACACCTTGAGGCGTTGGTTCAGCGAGATCTTGCCGTGTTCGATCGCGTCGAACAGCATGTAGAGCGTCATGATCTTGGTAAGCGATGCCGGATGCCGCTCTGCGGCAGCCTGCCGCTCGAACAGGATGGTTCCGGTATCGGCATCCAGCACAAGCGCTGCATATTTCGCCGTGACCTCAGCCCGCCCCATCGACGGGGCGGCGAGCCAGAGTAGGCCGAGAACAATTGTTGCCAGGATCCGGACGCTGCATCGCGTCATGACCATCACCCCTGCGTGCCGTCGTCGCTACCGAACCGTCAGCACCGGGACCCCGCCCGTCACCCGACGAATCCCAGAGATCCTAGATGTCGGATGAACAGTTGTCCATAACCAATTGATTCAATGCTCGAAGTACGCAATCCGGATTTTCTGTGGAACGGAGTGCTTGAAATGATACGCAGACGCGAGATGTCGTACGGACGATCAAAGTCATCCCGCTGATGTTGTGTAACTAAAAATTTTTGTGCAATGCACAATAAATCATCTTGATCTTGGCGGCGGATTAACTATCTTCCCAATTATGTTGCGGTGCACAATCGCAGCCGAGAAATTCGATCAAGACGATGGAGCGAACCATGACCAACAAGAAGACCACGACGGCGGCGACGCCGGTTGATGCCGCGGTTTCCGCGAGCCAGGAGACCCTTGAGCAGATGACCAAGATCGGCCAGGAAACCGCCCAGAAGAACCTGGAGCAGGCGGTTACCATGGCGAAGGAGAATGTCGAGAAGGCCTCGCAGACCGTGTTCAAGGGTTACGACCAGTTCAACACGCTGGCGCAGGGCAACTACGACGCGGTGTCCAAGTCCTTTGGCATCGTGTCCAAGGGCCTGGAGGATGTGTCCAAGGCGTGGATGGCGTTCACCCAGACCACCGTCGACTCGACCGTGGGCTTCGGCAAGCAGGTTCTGGCTGCCAAGTCGCTGAACGAGGTCGTGGACATGCAGAACACGTTCACCAAGTCGGCTTTCGACGCGTTCGTTGCCGAGGGCACGAAGATCTCCGAGATGTCGGTGAAGACCGCCAGCCAGGCGATCGAGCCGCTGAAGGCCCGGGTCGACGAGACCGTCGAGACGCTGAGCCGTCCGCTCGCTGCCTGAGCGATCCCCGACGCGATAGCGAGTCCATCGCCGCGACGGCGGTGTGAAGAGGCCCGGCCGATTTTTCGGCCGGGCCTTTTTCATTGCGCATGCGAAGGCCATATAACACTCCTGGCCGCGAGTCGCGGTTGTCGCTGGACGGTTGGGCGGGTCGCTTGTTCGGCGCCCCCCTTTCCGCAGCCCGGACAAATCTCATATGCTGGTTGTCAGCGGCGTTGGAGGATAGCCATTCCCTCGAGAACGAACCCATTCCGGACGATTGTGATGAGCGACGACGAGCGCGGTACCGGTGGCCGGCCGACGACTGGCGTGGTGGTGAAAACCCGCCCAAAGACTAAGAAGCCGTCGATGTACAAGGTCATCATGCTGAACGACGACTACACTCCGATGGAGTTCGTCGTTCACATCATAGAAAGGTTTTTCGCGAAGAGTAGGGAGGAGGCAACTCAAATCATGCTGCACGTGCACCAGCGGGGCGTCGGAATATGCGGGGTCTACACGTACGAAGTCGCCGAGACCAAGGTGACGCAGGTGATGGATTTCGCACGCCAGCATCAGCACCCACTACAGTGCACCCTGGAGAAAGATTGACACCATGCTCTCCAAGAACCTGGAACAGAGCCTGCACCGCGCGCTCGGTATCGCGAACGAGAAGCATCACGAGTACGCGACCCTTGAGCACCTGCTCTACGCGCTGAGCGAGGACCAGGACGCCCTGGCGGTCCTGAAGGCCTGCGGGGTCGATGTCGACAAGCTGCGTCTCGACCTGATGACCTACATCGATACCGAGTTGAACGGGCTGGTTGGCGCCGCGTTGGAGGACGCCAAGCCGACGGCCGGGTTCCAGCGGGTCGTCCAGCGGGCCGTCATCCACGTGCAGTCCTCCGGTCGGGAAGAAGTGACCGGCGCCAACGTGATGGTGGCGCTGCTGTCGGAACGCGAGAGCCACGCGGTCTACTTCCTGCAGGAGCAGGAGATGACCCGGTTCGACGCGGTCAGCTACATCAGCCACGGCATCGCCAAGGTCCACGGCCAGACCGGCAGCGAGCAGCGCAAGGTCGACGGCGCGGACGAGCAGGCCAAGGCCGATCAAGTCAACAAGCAGGGCCACGAGGCGCTGGACGCTTACTGCGTCGACCTGAACACCAAGGCGGCAGCCGGCAAGATCGATCCGCTGATCGGTCGTGAGAAAGAGGTCGACCGCACCATTCAGATCCTGTGCCGGCGTACCAAGAACAACCCGCTGTTCGTCGGTGACCCCGGGGTCGGCAAGACCGCGATCGCCGAAGGACTGGCCAAGCGTATCGTCGATGGCGACGTGCCGGAGGTCCTGATCAACAACCGCATCTTCGCGCTCGACATGGGGGCGCTGCTGGCCGGCACCCGCTATCGCGGCGATTTCGAGGAGCGGCTGAAGGCGGTCGTCAACGAGCTGGAGCAGAATCCGCACGCGATCCTGTTCATCGACGAGATTCACACGGTGATCGGCGCCGGGGCGACGTCGGGTGGTGCGATGGACGCGTCCAACCTGCTGAAGCCGGCTCTGCAGTCCGGGGGGCTGCGCTGCATCGGTTCCACCACCTACAAGGAATACCGCGGCTACTTCGAGAAGGACCGGGCCCTGGTGCGCCGGTTCCAGAAGATCGACGTGAACGAGCCGTCGATCGAAGACACCATCAAGATCCTCAAGGGCCTGAAGCCTTATTACGAGAAGCACCACAACGTCCGCTATACGGCGGATGCGTTGAAGACGGCGGTCGAGTTGTCGGCGAAATACATCGGCGACCGCAAGCTGCCGGACAAGGCGATCGACATCATTGATGAGGTCGGTGCGGCGCAGATGCTGGTGCCGGCGTCGCGCCGTCGCAAGACCATCGGCGTGAAGGAGATCGAGGAGATCGTGGCGATGATCGCTCGGATCCCCCCGAAGAGCGTGTCGACCGACGACAAGACGGTGCTCGCAAACCTGGAGCGCGACCTGAAGACCGTGGTGTTCGGCCAGGACTCGGCGATCGCCTCGCTCGCGTCGGCGATCAAGCTGGCCCGGGCTGGGCTGCGCGAGTCGGAAAAGCCGATCGGCAGCTACCTGTTCTCCGGTCCGACCGGCGTCGGCAAGACCGAGGTGGCACGCCAACTCGCCCTCACGCTGGGCGTAGAGCTGATCCGCTTCGACATGTCCGAGTACATGGAGCGGCACAGCGTTAGCCGTCTGATCGGTGCGCCGCCAGGCTATGTCGGGTTCGACCAAGGCGGCCTGCTGACCGATCAGATCGACCAGCATCCGCACTGCGTGCTGCTGCTCGACGAGATCGAGAAGGCGCATCCCGACCTGTTCAACGTCCTGCTGCAGGTCATGGATCACGGCAAGCTGACCGATCACAACGGCAAGAGCGTCGACTTCCGCAACGTCATCCTGATCATGACCACCAATGCCGGTGCAGCTGATCTCGCCAAGGAGGCCATCGGCTTCGGCCGGTCGGTCCGTGAGGGCGACGACACTGAGGCGATCAACCGGATGTTCACGCCGGAGTTTCGCAATCGGCTGGATGCGATCGTTGGCTTCAAGGCGCTGTCGCCGGAGACCATTGACCGGGTCGTCGACAAGTTCGTCATGCAGCTTGAGGCGCAACTGGCCGACCGCGGTGTGTCGATCGAACTCACCGAGGCGGCTCGCGGCTGGCTGGCCAAGCGGGGCTACGACCGGCTGTACGGAGCCCGGCCGCTGGCCCGGGTCATCCAGGAGCACGTCAAGAAGCCTCTGGCCGAGGAACTGCTGTTCGGCAAGCTGGTCAAGGGCGGGCTGGTCCGGGTCGACATGGTGGACGACGGTCTGGTGTTCGACATTGGCGAAGAGCCGACATCAGGCCGGCCGTCATCCAGGAAGAACAATGATTCCGACGGTGGTTCGGGTGGCGAGCCGGCCAAGGTCCCAGAGCTGGTGCCCTGACGCACCCCTTCTGCAGCTCATTGATGACGGGCGGTCCTTCGGGGCCGCCCGTTTTTCATTCTGGAAGCACAATGAGGGCGGGCCGGACGCCAGAAACGCCAAAGCCCCGCCAGGGCGGGGCTCGTGGAGCTATTCAGCCACCCGCGATCGGGTGGAACTTCCAAGCAGCGATCAGGCTGCCTTCTTGAAGCCTTCGGATGCCAGTGCGGCGTCGAGCGCCCACGGATCAATGCGAACCGTCCCGGCCGCGACAACCGATACACCGCCATGATTGGCGGCAAGCCTGAGAACCGTGTCGAGCCCGAGGCCCGTCTGCTCGGCCGCTTCGAGCGGCGTAAGCACGTGAGTATCGCGCATGATGCGACCTCCCTTCGCTTTCAATGTGTTTGCATGACTATGCTGGACAACGGCATCACACCAGTTCGTCCACTGATTGGATATTGGGAATGTTACGCAGCAACGCAAGGTGCGTGTGACCGAATCGGTGCAGGTTTCCAATTTGTGTTGCAGTGCAGCAACAGCGCCGAGGTCACCCCTCGCTGCGAAAGGGTGAATCGGCCTCGATCATCGCCATTTCGTGCAGAACCTGCCGACGTTCCCGCACCACGAAGTCGGCCACGGCGTCGCGCAGACGCGGATCGGCGATGTAGTGCGCGCTGTAGGTCTCGACCGGCAGATAGCCGCGTTGCAGCTTGTGCGGGCCCTGCGCTCCGGCCTCGACCTTCGCCAGGCCGCGTTCGATTGCGAAGTCGATGGCCTGATAGTAGCAGGCTTCGAAATGCAGGAACCGGTAGTCCTCCGTGCAGCCCCAGTTGCGGCCATACAAGGTGTCGTCGCCAATCAGGTTCAGCGCGCCGGCCACCGGGGTTCCGTCACGCTCGGCAACCACCAGCAGCACGCGCTCGGCCAGGCGTTCGCTCAGCAGCGCGAAGAACCGGCGGTTCAGGTACGGCGAACCCCATTTCCGGTCCGAGGTGTCGATGTAGAAGTGAAAGAACGCGTCCCAGTGCCGGTCCTCGATGTCGGAGCCAACCAGGCGCCGGATCGTCAGTCCGCTCTCGGCGACGGCACGGCGCTCCTTGCGGATCGCCTTGCGCTTGCGGGATGACAGTGCCGCGAGGAAGGCGTCGAAGTCCTCGTACCCATCGTTTGACCAATGGAACTGAAGACCGGTTCGCTGCAGAAAGCCGAACCCGCCGAGCCGCTCCCATTGCGCGCGCGGCAGGAAGTTGATGTGGGCCGATGACGCGCCGAGCCGTTCCAGCAATCCGATGATGCCGCCGGCCAGGATCTCTTCGACCGTCGCCCGGTCGATGCCGGGCCGGACCAGCATCCGCGGGCCGGGCACCGGCGTGAACGGCACCGCCGACAACAGTTTCGGGTAGTAGCGTCCCCCAGCCCGTTCGTAGGCGTCGGCCCATCCCCAGTCGAACACGTACTCGCCGTGGGAGTGGCCCTTCAGGTACAGGGGCATCGCCCCGACCACGCGTCCGGTCGGGTCCTCGACGATCAGGTGTCGCGGCAACCAACCCGCCTCGGCGGCGACGGAGCCGCTGTCTTCCAGGGCCGACAGGAACGCGTGGCTCAGAAACGGGTTGGCGGTACCGGCGCAGGCGTCCCAGTCGACGGCCGGCACGTCCTTGATGCCGGCCACCACCTTGACGGCTGCCTCGATTCCGCCGCCCACGTCGTCACCGTCCGGCATCGCCGTATCCCGATCGGGTCGACAGCGCGATCAAGCGACCTCGAAGACCGCCTCGACCTCAACCGCCACGCCGCGTGGCAGGCTGTTGGTCCCGACGGCGAAGCGGGCATGCCGGCCCTTGTCGCCAAAAGCCGCGACCATCAGGTCGGACGCGCCGTTGATGACCTCGGGCTGCTCGGTGTAGCCGTCGACGCAGGCGACGAAACCGCCGAGCTTGACCACGCGGACCACACGGTCGAGGTCGCCGTCACAAGCTGCCTTAGCCTGGGCGATCAGGTTGATCGCGCAGATCTTGGCAATGGCCTGCGCTTGCTGGGTCGTCAAATCCTTGCCGACCGTGCCGATGCCCTCGATCTTGCCGGCGACCACCGGAACCTGTCCGGAGACGAAGACCAAATTTCCGGATCGCACAAAGGGAACGTAGTTGGCGGCAGGGGCAGCCGGGGTCGGGATTTCGATGCCGAGCTCTTTCAGGCGTCCGTCGACGGTGCCCGGCATAGTGTCACTCCAGATCAGTTGGAACAGGATCGTGGCCGGAGCCTACCCGGCAACAGGGGGTGGATGCCACCCATATCGAACTCCGATGGGATCGGATTTCCAGTCATCAAAATAATGTCATATCAATATGTTACATGAATGTTGAGTCAAACGGGATATCCACCCGTGCACAGGCCGCTCGCTTTCAAAGGCAGATATGACACGGGCACAGTCGGCTGCTTTTGGCCGGATGTTGTCGCCAAGCAACGTTCCCGTCAGTGGCACACCGCCCTCAAAGCCACGATGGCATTCACGTTGCGCCCGGTCTAGGTTCGCCAATGAACAAGCCTACGCAACGCCGTCTTGCCGCCATCGTGTCCGTTGATGTGGTCGGCTATTCGCGTCTTATGGGCTTGGATGAGGTCGGTACTCTTGCATCGCTGCGGGCGCATCGGGCGGAGTTGATCGACGCCAAGATCGCCGAACATGGTGGACGGATCGTTAAGACCATGGGCGACGGCCTGCTGTTGGAGTTTCCCTCCGTCGTCGATGCCACCACCTGTGCCATCGAGGTGCAGGAGAGAATGGCGGCGCGCAACATCGACGTCGCGGACACCAAGCGCATCGTATTTCGCATCGGCATCAATCTCGGCGACATCATCATCGAGGGCGAGGACATCCTGGGTGATGGGGTCAACATCGCCGCCCGCATCGAGGCTCTCGCGGAGCCGGGCGGCGTGGCGATCTCGGGTCGAGTTCACGACGACGTGCGGGATCGGCTCGCGGTGGATTTCATCGATGCCGGAGAGCAGAGCCTTAAGAACATCAGCAGGCCAACTCGGGTCTGGCAGTGGTCAGCGGACAAAAGCCACGTGATGGCCTTAACGCCGGAGAACTCAAAACCGCTGGCGCCGGGAAAGGCATCCATCGCGGTGATCCCCTTCCAGAATATGTCGGGTGATCCAACTCAGGAATACCTAGCCGACGGCATGGCGGAGGACATCATCACCGCCCTGTCCAAGGCCACGAACCTGTCAGTAATCGCTCGCAACTCGGCGTTTTCCTACAAAGGCCGGAGTGTCGATGCCCGGACCATCGGCCGGGAACTGAATGTTCGCTATGTACTCGAAGGCAGCATCCGAAGTTCCGGCAGTCGCCTGCGGGTATCCACCCAACTGATCGACACGCACAGCGGCGACCATATCTGGTCGAACGCTATGACCGTGTGGTGGATGATATCTTCGACCTGCAGGACGAAATCACGCGGGAGGTCGTGACCGGCCTCCGCGTCCAACTGACAGACGGTGAAAGCGCCGCTACCTGGAACCGCGGAACACGCAACATCGAGGCTTGGCGGTTGATCGTCCAGGGGCATGGGGAGATGTTTCAGTTTCACGCCGAGGGTATGTTGCGAGCCCGCGACGTGGCGACGCGGGCACGGAACCTGGACCCGGACTACGCGACCGCCTGGGCACTGGAAGGGATGACGCACTGGTACGAGGTCCGTCTCAGCCTCGCCGATGACCGCGACAGAAGTCTCTCGCTCGCGGTTGCGTGCGCGGCCAAAGCGACGGCCCTGGATGCCGAGAATCCGAGCGTTATCGTGCAAAGCGCGATCACGTCGGCCTTGCAAGGTCGGTATGATGAAGCGCTTGACGTTGCGCGCCGCGGACTAGCCAGCAATCCGGGAAGCGCGGATGTCCGGGCGGTGCTGGGGATGTGCCAGGACTTCAATGGCAATAGCGTCGAGGCGGTTGGGCTTTTCGACGAAGCGAAGCAGCTCAACCCGCTGCATCCCATATGGTATTTTTCGGCCAGCGCCCGCGCCTTGGACGCCTGCGGTCGTCAGGATGACGCGTTACGCAATGTCCGGGATGGGTTGTCGCGCCAACACAACAATTTTCCCTGCCTGCTTCAACTTGCCAGTCTCCTTGGCCGGCGCGGGGAGACCGCGGAAGCGGCGCGCGCCACGGCGGACGCGCTGCGCCATTCGCCCGGATTCACACTCGATCGAGTTGACCAATGGCTGATGACCCGAAACCATGCCTTCGTGGCTGAGTTCAAGGACGGACTTCGAAAGTCCGGACTGCGCGAGGGATAGGTTCGCTCGGTACCCGCCGAACGCCAGAACTTGCCATATGCCGTGGGCACTGTCCCAGCCGTCAACCGACCGAAATCGTCACCGTGATCTCGACAAAAAGCCGGGTGCGCCGCGATGGGGGCAGCGCACCCGCCAGTTTGGACGACAGAGGTTCGTCCTAGGAGCTTCACAGGGTGGTGGGAGCGGCGAAACACGGGACACTGCCACTCCCGGTTTCCGCCGCCGGCGTAGCGGCGAAACCGGTGCCGTCCGTGACCAGAGCTCCATCGGTCCCGAACGGAAGCGACGATCAATATGCGATATATTGTATGATGACATGGTGACAGGCACAATATTTATCTGAGTGCTGATGGCGATCTTGTTCGATTTTCCGGACGGGTCGATCGCGTGAATCTGCTTGGCGTGCCCACTTGGCGGCGCCACACTCCGGCGACCGCCGACAGGGGACCGATCATGACCGAATTGCGCCGTAATGCCTTGGATACCGGGCTGGAAGAGCCGACGCCGGCGCTTGGTACTCTGCCCCGCGGCGAGCCTGTCCAGGTGTTTGCCGTGCCGCCGGGAACGCCGGCCCGACCGCGGATCGATCGCGCCGAAGGCATCTACATGTGGGACACCTCCGGACGACGCTACATCGACGCCGGATCCGGTCCGGTTGCCTGCAACATCGGATATGGTAACCGACGGGTTCTCGACGCGCTGCAGAAGCAGGCGGAAGCAGCCGCATTCGCCAATCCGTCGACTTTCGAGAGCGCGGCCAACCGGCTGTTCGCCGAGCGTCTGACGGAAGCGGCTGGACCCGGATACGAGCGGGTCTTCGTGGTCTCCGGCGGTTCCGAGGCGAACGAGGCTGCCCTCAAGCTGGCCCGTCAGATGGCGGTGGCCCGTGGCGAAGCCTCCCGCTGGAAAGTCATCTCGCGCCAGCCGTCCTATCACGGCGGCACGCTCGGTGCGCTGTCGGTGACCGGAGATCTGTCGGCGCATGACATGTTCGGGCCGTTGATGCAGGTGATGCCGAAGGTGCCGGCGCCGATCACCTACCGGATTCCCGACGGGTTCGATCAGGAGAGTTGGGCCGAACACTGCGCCGATGTTCTGGACCGGTCGATTGTCGACGAGGGTCCCGGCAGTGTTCTGGCGTTCATTCAGGAGCCGGTCGGCGGCTTGGCCACCGGGGCGCTTGTCCCGCACGCCGCCTACATGCGGCGGGTGCGCGAGATCTGCGATCGCCACGGCGTCATCCTGATCCATGACGAGGTGATGAGCGGCGGCGGACGGACCGGCGTCTTTCTGTCGCATGAGCTCTGGCCGGACTGCCGACCCGATCTGGTGGTGATGGCCAAGGGAGTCGGCGCCGGATACTTCCCGCTGGGCCTGGTTCTGGCGCCGCACGACCGGGTGGCGGAGATTGCCGGCAGCGGCGGCTTCATGCATGGCCATACTGCCCACGGCAATCCGCTGGCCTGCGCTGTCGGCCTTGCGGTGCTCGATGAGACGTTGGAGCGAGGACTGATCGCCAACGCCGCGGCCCAGGGCGCGCGACTGCGTGCCAGACTGGATGCGCTGGTCGAACGGTCCCCGATCGTTGGCGACGTGCGCGGTAGGGGATTGCTGATGGCGCTCGAACTGGTCCGGGACAAGGAACGCAAGACCCCGTTCGCGTCCGCAGCGATGGCCGCCGGTACCCTGGCGAAGGTTGCGATGGAGCAGGGGCTGATCCTCTACCAGCGCCGGACCAATGCCGGCCGCGACGGCGATTGGGTGATGGTGTCGCCGCCGTTGATCGCCACGGCGGCAGAGGTCGACTTGATCGCCGACGGTATCGAATCAGCAGTCGCGGAGACCGCCCAACGCCTGGGTGTGTCTTGATCGGAACGGCTGACGGGGAGCGGTGTTAACGGCTCTTTAAGCATCTTTCCGGTACCCTGCGCCGATGACACGAGTGTCTTTCACCCCCCACGACGTGGTGTTCAGAAAGCTCGCGGCTCATCGGCGATGGATCGATGGCGCGGCCGATGGACAACCAGCGTCCTTTGCGAACGCCAACCTGTTCGGATTCGACTTTACCGGCGCCGATCTCCGGGAGGTCGATTTCGCTGGTGCGTCGCTGCAGGGTGCCCGGTTCGTCGGCGCGGACCTGACCCGTGCGGTTCTGGTCGGAGCGGATCTGTCGGGCGTGAGCTTCCGTAACGCCGTGCTTCTCGAAGCCGATTTGACCGGCGCGCGTCTCGTTGGCGCGGTGTTCGAAGGAGCCGATCTTCGCAGCGTTTCGTTGCGTGGGGCATCGGGCGTTTCGGCGGAGCCAGTTACTGAAGAGTCGCCGCGCCGGGAGGCCGTGACCTTTGCCGGCGCCCGTATGCACCGCGCCAATCTGACCGGCGCCAAATTCGAGAACGTGGTGCTCGCCCAGACCGATTTGACCGGGGCCAATCTGGAGCGGGCGTCGCTGCGACGGGCGTCGATGTCCGGTGCGGTGCTGCGCAATGCAATCCTGATCGATGCCGATCTCAGCCACGCCGACCTGACGGATTCCTTGGTGACCGGCGCCGACTTGTCAGGCGCACAACTGGATGGTGCGACGGTTGAGCGCGCCAACTTCGTGGGCGCCCGGTTGCGGGACGTGGACCTGAGCCGGGTCGACACCTCCAAGGCGCGGCTAACGCCGCCGACCGATTCCGTGACGACCGAGATTCAGCGCACTCTGATTGACCATGACCGTTGGGTCCGAACCGAAGGCCGCCGCGGATCCCGGGCATCGCTGGACGGTGTGGACCTGACCGATGCCGACCTGCGTAGCCTCAATCTGTCCGGTGCTGATCTGCGTGGCGCGGTGCTGCGGCGCGCGGTGCTGACCGACGCCTTGTTAGTGCTGGCGGACCTATCGGGTGCCGACCTGACGCTGGCGTCGCTGGCGCGATGCAACCTGTCGGGCGCCAATCTGGCCGGGGCCAATCTCAGTCGTGCCGATCTGACCGATGCGATCCTGACGGCGGCCCCGATCCTCTCCCAGGCCGGTGCCGATACCGGGCGGCGCCAACAGACCCGCCTCGTCGGTGCCGATTTGACCGGTGCGGTTCTCGATCGCGCCGATCTGAGCGACACCAACCTGGCCACCGACGCCGTCGCCGGGGACGGAGAACGCCGACCGGCTTAACACCGGCGCATTGTGCTCCTAGAGTTGACCGCGTTTACCAACAGGAGCGGTCGGATGTCCCTTGGCAGCCAGAAGCATCTTTTCGATCTCCCCGACGGGGTGGTCTACATGAACTGCGCGGCGCAGGGCCCGGCGCCGATCGTCGCCCGTGACATCGGTCGACGGGCGGTCGATCGAAAGGCGCGGCCATGGGATCCCGAGCGGCAGAAGCTGGGTGCTGAGATGGAGCGGACGCGGGCGCTGTTCGCCAGTTTCATTGAAGCGACACCCAACGATATCGCCCTGACCGGGGCCACCAGCTACGGAATGGCGGTCGCCGCTGCCAATGTCCGGGTTGAACGCGGCCAGGCGATCGTGATGATCGAGGGGCAGTTTCCGTCGAACTACTACATCTGGCAGCGGGTCGCCGCGCGCGATGGCGGCCGGGTGGTGATCGTGCCTCGTCCAACCGACGGCGATTGGACCAGCGCCGTTCTGCAGCACCTTGGCCCCGATACCGGGCTGGTGACATTGCCCAACGTGCATTGGACCGATGGCGGCGTCATCGATCTGGTGCCGGTTGCCGACGCGGTTCACGCCCTGGGTGCGGTTCTGGTGATCGACGCGACCCAGTCGATCGGAGTCTGTCCGCTTGATGTTCGACGGATCGATCCGGACTACGTCGCATGCTCGGCGTACAAGTGGCTGCTGTCGCCGGATCAGGCGGGCTACCTCTACGTCGCGCCGCGTCGCCAGGAAGGCGAACCGATCGAGCACAACCACGCGACCCGCATCGGTGAAGGGCCGATGACTCTGTCACCGGGCTACGGCGATCGCTTCAAGGTCGGGGCCTCGCGGTTCGACCAAGGGACCGCCGACGCCATGATCGATGTGCCGATTGCAGCTGCGTCCATGGAGCAGATCACCGCATGGGGTGTCGGGGCGATTGCGGCGACCATGGAGCCGTTGATCGATGCAATCGCCGAACGGGCGGAAGAACGCGGCTGGCGGGTGCCGCCGAAGGCCCATCGCTCACCCCATTTCATCGGGATCAAGTTGGCGCAGACACCGGAACTTGATCTGGCCGATCGCATGGCTGCCGAGGGGGTGTATGTGAGTCTGCGCGACAGCCGGGTGCGCGTTGCGCCCTACATCTTCAACGATCTGTCAGATGTGGATGTTCTCTTCGAGGTGTTCGACCGTCAGGTGGCCCGGTAGCGCGGCCACCGCGTCGGAAACCAGAGAGACCTCAGCCGGCGACCGCCGAGACGTCGGTCGGTTCGGGATTGTTGGCAACGACTGGGCGTGCTGCGGGAACCCGGCGTTGCCGAAGTTCCGAGATGATCACCCCTGATACGCCGTCGCCCAGCACGTGGTAGGCCGAGGACTTCAGCGTCTGCTCGATCTTCAGCCTGGAGAACCGGATGACCGGGTCGGTCACCGCAACGACGAAGGCATTTTCCAGATAAGTCCGCAGAATATCGCCCTTGAGTTTGAGTTCGGCCAACGGCCGATCGTGATCGAGGGCGAGCGTGACTTTGCAGGAGCATTCGAATTTCGAGAACGTGTCGCCACCGGGCGGGCTCACCGTGATCCGGTACGGCAGTGGGACCAGGATCGAGGCACGGCGGATCGCCTCCAGCCGCAAGCGTAGGAAATGCGCCACGGTCGCCCCGGCGCCGAACAGCGCGGCCAACTCGAGCACGCGAAGATAGCTGTCCGGACCGAACAATGTGGGGCGGCCGCTAAGGCTGAATGCCGCGTCGAGGCCGTAGATCACCGTGACGGCGGTCAGCGACAAGATCGCCATCAATGCGCACGCCAGCGTCGCGAGCCAGAGCGTGTAGGGAACGTCGATGACTTGTCCGGCCGTCGCACCTTCCACCGCACGCGCCGAAAACCCCTTGGCGTTCAGGGGCTTTGGAGCGATTGGGTCGACTGCTGTGGTGGTCATCTTCGCCGTCACTTCCCGAATGGAACAATCGAAACGCGACTACATTCCGATTACATATACGTTTAGCTGATCGACATTTCAATCTTAATGTATATCCGTCATTAACATCAGAATCAGATCATATGTGCTGAGTAGGTCGAGATAGCTGACAGGCGGCGTGGTCGGCGCTACGGTTGCCAACCCTACCGCTCGAGTTTCCCCATGCCTTCGGCCACCGGCTCAAGCGCCATCCTGCGCACCCTGCGCCACCCCGATTACGGGCTGTACACGCTGGGCAACAGCGTGTCGCTGGTCGGGATGTGGATGCAGCGGATCTCGATCGGCTGGCTGACCTGGGACCTGACGCACTCCGGTACCTGGTTGGGCGCGGTGGCGTTCGCCGATTTGTTTCCGTCGGTGTTCATCGGCCTGATCGGCGGTGTAGCGGCCGACCGTTTGGACCGGGTGCGTGTGATCATGGCGTGCCAGGGCACGGCGATGCTGCTGTCGGTTCTTATGGGCGTTCTGACCCTGTCCGGCTATGTGACGGTCGAATTGCTGTTCGTCCTGGTGTTCCTGGGCGGCGTGGTCATCGGCTTCAACCAGCCATCGCGGCTGGCACTGGTGCCGAGCCTGGTGCCGCGGGAGAACCTCACGACGGCCGTCGCCATCAATTCTATTGTGTTCAACACCGCGCGCTTCATCGGCCCGGCGATCGCCGGGTTGGTTATCGTCGCCAGCGACGTGGCCTGGGCCTTCTTTGCCAACGCCGTCAGTTACCTGGCCCTGCTGGTCGCCCTGGCGGTGATCCGGCGGCGCAATCCTGGGGCGGGGCGGGATCCCGGCGCCGTGCGACCACGTACCGGCATCATCGCCGACATCGGCGCCGGGATCGGCTATGCGGTTCGCCATCCGGGCATCGGCCCGCTGCTCGGACTGCATCTGGTCGGCTCGATCATGGTGCGGCCGGTGCTGGAACTGCTGCCGGGGTTCTCCGACCACGTTTTCCAGGGCGGTGCCGACACGCTGGCGACTCTGACGTCCACGGTTGGCATCGGCGCGGTGGTCGGCGGCTGGCTGCTGGCGCGGCGATCCGGTACCGACGGGCTGGTAACGCTGGTGCTTGCCAGTACCGCCGGGATCTCGCTTGCCGTCCTGGCGTTCGTCGCCACCGATGAGCTGTGGGTCGGGATTGCCGCTGCCGCCGTTCTCGGCGCGGTCATGGTGGCATCCGGTGTCGGGTTGCAGACCGTTGTGCAACTGGCTGTCGAGCCATCGATACGGGGACGGGTGCTTGCCCTGCACGGCCTGATCTTTCGCGGCGGTCCGGCGATCGGGGCGCTGATGATGGGGACCGCCGGGGATTTCGTCGGCCTGCCGCTGCCGGTCGGGATCGGCGCGGTGGTCGCCCTGGCGATGACCGGCGTGGTGGCGTTGCGTTCCGATCGGATCCGGGCCGCGATCGAAGGACCGCCACCGGCCGTTGCGGTACCATCAAGCGGCAACGGCGGAGGGACCTGACCGATGGGCGACAGCGGCCTGAAGGCCCTCGAGTCGCAGGTTGCCCGCGACCTGCAGCGCATCGCCTATCCGAAAAGCGATTGGGTGCCGCCGCGATACGATACCAGTGGTGGCCGGGTGCTCGATGCGCTGATCGTCGGTGGTGGGCAGGGCGGGCTGGCAATCGGCCACGGCCTGCTGCGCAACCGGGTGACCAACATCCGAATCGTCGATCGGGCCGAGCGTGGCCTTGAAGGCCCGTGGATGACCTACGCGCGCATGGCCACGCTGCGGTCGCCGAAGGAGGTCAATGGACCTGACCTCGACATCCCCTCGCTCACCTTTCAGGCGTGGTTCGAGGCACAGCATGGTGCGGCCGCTTGGTTGGCGCTGAACAAGATCGCCAAGGAAGACTGGGTCGCCTACCTGTTGTGGCTGCGCGATACCCTGAAATTGCCGGTCGAGAACCGCGTCGAGTTTCAGCGTGTCGATCCTGAGGGCGAGTACCTTCGCGCCACACTGGTTCATCTCGCTGACGGGCGGGTCGAGACGGTGCGTACCCGCAAGCTTGTACTTGCGACCGGTATCGAGGCTTCGGGCCGCTGGTGGACCCCGCCGGTGGTCGAAACGCTCGATCGCCGGTTCTGGGCGCACACCGGCGAGGCGATCGACTTCCCGGCGCTGGTTGGCCGGCGGGTGGCGGTGCTGGGTGCCGGCGCGTCGGCCTTCGACAATGCCGCCACTGCGCTGGAGGCGGGCGCGGCGGAGGTTGCGGTGTACTGCCGCCGGCCCGACCTGCAGCGGGTGCAGCCGTTCAAATGGCTGTCGTTTCCTGGTTTCCTCAACCACTTCGCGGATCTCGACGACCGGTGGCGCTGGCGCTTCATGAACCACCTGTTGAGCCTGCGCGAGGCGTTCCCGAAGGAGACCTGGCAACGCGCCGCCGGCCACCCGAATTTCCGCCTTGAGACAGGCGCGGTCTGGCAGCGCTGCGAAGCCGTCGGCGATGTCGTGCGCCTGCATACGCCAAGGGGCCGGTTCGAGGCCGACTTCCTGATCGTCGGTACCGGATTTGACGTCGATCTGCCGCGTCGTCCGGAGATGGCGGGGATCGCGGCGCACGCCGCCCTGTGGGGTGACCGCTATGCACCGCCGGCCGGCGAGGAAAACGAACGGCTGGCGCGGTATCCGTATCTCGGATCGACTTACGAATTCCTCGAGAAGTCGCCTGATACAGCGCCGTGGCTGCGGCACGTCCGGCTGTTCACCTTTGCGACTACCGTCAGCTTCGGGCCGTCGGGCGCCTCGGTGAACGCCATGAAATTTGCCGTGCCGCGTCTGGTGTCCGGCATTGTGCGCGACCTGTTCCACGAGGACATCGACGGTCACTGGCAGTCGCTGCAGGCCTACGATCTGCCGGAGTTCCTGCTGCCGGGCGAGGAGGGTGCCGCGGCGCCGGCGAAACCAGTAATCGGCCTCTTTTGAAATCCGAGTGGGTAGCGGCTGTCGAGCTGGGGCCTGACGACGGGCCTGCATCGATCCCTTTATTCGACCGGCGAGACCATCCCTTCGTCCCGACCTGCCTTCTGCGGAGCCAGGCAGCGCTTGGCCGAAATAGAACTCCAGCTTGCGGACCTTGTTGCCGCCGAACGCCAAACCGGTCAGGTCGTCGCGCTTCACGCGGAGGTCGATTTCGAGGTGCTTCCCAAGCCGGGACAACGGTTCGACCGGGGTGCTCCAGGTGAGGAAGGACGTCCGCGGGAACGGCGCCAACAGGGCATCGATCGTTTCCGACACAGTGATCTCCTCCGGTCGGTCCGACCGTACAATGACTCATGCAGTTGAGTCTGCTTTGCGAGCCGCGTTTGGTTCAAGACCGCGCCACGGTGAAGTGATCATGTGAGATGATCACCAGTGTTGCCGTGATCGCAAATGGAGCAGACAATACCTCGGGCCGAAAGAATGGGCAGAACGCCGATGATGGCAGCCGTTGCGAAGCCTTTCGAACTGTTCGAGGCGACGATCGCACATCGGGCGTTCCTGGATCTCGATCCAGACGCGCCCGACTTCGGGTTCTTCCGTCCTCTGCTGCAGTATTGGACCGACCGGCGGGGTGTCAGGGTCGCGCCGGCGCGCGCCGACCTTGATCCGCTCGAATTGCCGCCGGCACTGCTCCCCCACGTGCTGTTGAT
>ABHC01000033.1 GCA_000171835.1 alpha proteobacterium BAL199
CGAACAACGCTCGCCCCCTCCGTATTACCGCGGCTGCTGGCACGGAGTTAGCCGGGGCTTCTTATCCGACTACCGTCATCATCGTCATCGGCGAAAGTGTTTTACAACCCTAAGGCCTTCGTCACACACGCGGCATTGCTGGATCAGGCTTTCGCCCATTGTCCAATATTCCCCACTGCTGCCTCCCGTAGGAGTCTGGGCCGTGTCTCAGTCCCAGTGTGGCTGATCATCCTCTCAGACCAGCTACCGATCGTCGCCTTGGTAGGCCGTTACCCCACCAACAAGCTAATCGGACGCGGGCTCCTCCCAAGGCGGCAAGCCTTTGCCCCATAGGGCACATCCGGTATTAGCGGTCGTTTCCAACCGTTATTCCGAACCTCAGGGTAGATTCCCACGCGTTACTCACCCGTGCGCCACTGCTCCGAAGAGCCGTTCGACTTGCATGTGTTAGGCATGCCGCCAGCGTTCGTTCTGAGCCAGGATCAAACTCTCAGGTTGAGTTCCACCCAGTCCAATCCCGAAAGACCAAACCAAGCGAGCCATCAACAAGAGCAAATCCATCGCATTCAATTGGCGTATCCATCATCCCAACACCCCCAGTTGCCCAGAAGCGCCAGAAATCAAGACGCACAGTCAGATGCACAGATCGGCTCGTATGCCAGAACCCTCTCAGGCCCCAGCGTGCCCAGCAAAACAAGCCAGACCGCCGCCTGCGCATCCCTTCCATTTCACAATGTACAAGAGCCGCGGACCAGTTCCCCGGAGGGCTTCCAGTCCGTCGCCGTGACCCGATGTGTCTCGGCGAGGCGCGGCTTATACGAAGCCCCCGATTTTATGTCAAACCCCTTTTTTGAAGTTTTTTGGTCTTCCGTCGGATCGGCGGTTTGCGCCAGTATAGTACCCGCGCGAGGGGAGAGCTCGGGCAGAACTCGATCAATCTGTCTGTTCAGGAAGCAGCTAAAACCACATGGAATCGTTCGGTTTCCTTGACAGGAGACGGTTCGAGACCGATCATGCGGCCAACGTCTTCGGGCGGCGGCACAGCACTTTGAAATTCTGGGAGACGCGGGCCAATGAAGTGGACGAGCGCGGTGGTATTCGGGATTCTCGCCGCCGCATGGATCGTTCTGGGGCAGTCCGAACCGTCGAGCGCCCGTTTCGCCGAAGCATCGCCGCCGCTGGTCGACGGCGCCGCCATGCGGCCGCAGACCTTCGATGCCCGGCGTGCCGAGGAGATGCGAGCCTTCCCGGCGGCCGAAACCGAGCCCGGCCCCGAGGACCGGATCATCACGGTTTCGCGCGGAGACACCCTGATCGGTATTCTCACCGACAATGGCGTGGACCGGGCCAGCGCGCACAGCGCGGTCAGCACCCTCCGCAAGGTATTCGATGTCCGGCGTCTGCAGATCGGCCAGGACATTACCCTCACTTTCAAGCCAAGCACCGACGGCGATCAGTTCCTGGGCATGGCCCTGCGGCCGACGCCAGACCGCGACGTTCTGGTCAAGCTGGACGACGGCGGAAGCTTCACTGCCGAGGAAGCCGAGCGCGCGCTCGACCGGCGATTCGCCTATGGCGCCGCCACCATCGACAGCAGCCTGTATGAGGCGGCCATCGACGCCAATGTGCCGATCGACGTGCTGATGGATCTGGTCCGCGTGTTCAGCTTCGACGTCGACTTCCAGCGCGACGTGCAACCCGGCGACCGTTTCGAAGTGCTGTACGAAGGCTTCGACGACGAGTTCGGCGACCGGGTCCGCAACGGTGATATCCGCTACGCCGCCATTACCCTGTCGGGCAAGACCCTGGCGTTCTATCGTTTCACCCCGTCCAGTGGCTTCGTCGACTACTTCGGCCCGGACGGGCGCAGCGTCCGCAAGGCGCTGATGCGCACGCCGATCGACGGGGCACGCCTGTCGTCGGGATTCGGCAAGCGCCGCCATCCGATCCTCGGCTACACCAAGATGCACAAGGGCGTCGACTTCGCAGCGCCGTCGGGCACCCCGATCATGGCGGCCGGCGACGGCGTGGTCGAGATGGCCGAGCGGTTCGGCGGCTACGGCAACTACGTGCGGATCCGCCACAACAGTGAGATCAAGACGGCCTATGGCCACACGTCGCGGTTCGCCAAGGGCATCCGCGCCGGCAGCCGGGTCCGGCAGGGCCAGATCATCGCCTATGTGGGCACCACCGGCCGGTCGACCGGCCCGCACCTGCACTACGAAGTCATGCTGAACGCGCGGCAGGTCAACCCGATGAGCATCAAGCTGCCGACCGGCGAGCAACTCGCGGGCAAGGATCTGAAGAAGCTGCAGGCGCTGATTCCGACGATCGACGCCGAAGTCGATGCCGCCCGGGCCGAGGCCAGCGTGGTGGCGTCAAACGAGGGGCGCTGAACACCCGATACCGCGGTTATCCAGCGATTCGGACCAGCGCGTCGACCGCTACGGCGCCGGTCTCGGTGACGATCACTGGATTGGCTTCGGCCTCCTCGACCTGACGTTCGGGATCCAGCGCGAGGCGGGACAGGGCGACCACTGCGGATGCCAGAGCCTCAAGGTCGCCCACCGGCCGGCCGCGCCAACCGGCCAGGGCGGCGAAACCTTTGACCTCCCCGATCATGGCTCGAGCGGTCGCGAGATCGACCGGGGCCAAGCGCACCGCCACATCGCGGTACAGTTCGGCAAAGATCCCGCCCACGCCGACAGTGATTACCGGGCCGGCTTCCGGATCCAGCCTGTAGCCCATCAGAGCCTCACCGACGCCGCGCACCATCGACTGGATCAGCCAGCCGTCGAGCCGTGCCTCCGGCGCGGACACCGCCAACCGCGCGCGCACCGCCGCGCGGGCCGCGTCCACCGCGGCTCGATCGGCAAGGCCGAGCATCACCGCCCCGGCCTCGGTCTTGTGCGGCAGATCGGCCGAGAGCGCCTTCAGGGCCACGGGATAGGTCAGTCCCTCCGGAACCGCCTCGTCCTGCTCCAGGCGCCGGCGCTCGACCGTCGAGATACCGAGCCGGTCCAACAGGCTGAGGCCGGCGGCCTCGTCGAGCAGAGCACCGGGCAGGAGCGGGCCAAGCGCAGGGACAGTCCCAACGGCCAAGTCGCGCGGCGGCGCCCATGCCAGGAACGCCCGCACCGCATCGGCCATTGCCTCGACCGTGCGGAAGCCGGCGACGCCGCCCTCGGCCAGCATTTCCAACGCTCTGTCGGCCTGCGGCAACGGAACCGCCGCCAGCGGGGTTTCGTGGCCCGCCGAATCGATGATCGGCTGGACAGCCCGCTCCGGCAGAAACTGCGCCGAAGAGCCGATCGCCGCGATCACCGCGGCGTACTCCCCTGAATCGAGCAGGCCGTCGAGCACTGCCTTCATGACCTCGTAGCGGGCCCCTGCCAGCGTCACGTCGATCAACCGCCCGCCCTTTACCTCCAGGCCGTGGACCGCTTTCACGCGTTCGCGCAGCGCCGGGCTGGCCCCCGCCAGCGCCACTCCGGCACCGCCGAGACGGTCGACCGCCATCGCCCCGCCGCCGCCGGTGGTGGTCACCACCGCCACCGGTCGGCCGGCACGGGTCGCATCGGGGCGTCTGCCCTTCAGCAGGGCCGGCAACTCCAGCAGAGCCTCGAACTGGTCGACCCGCAGGATACCGTGGTCACGAAAGAACGCGTCCGCGGCCTGGTCGGAGCCGAGCAGCGCGCCGGTGTGCGACACAGCCAAGGCCTGCGCCTCGGGCGAACGACCAAGCTTGTAAGCGATGATCGGCTTGCCGGCGGTGTGCGCCGCTCGGGCGAATCGAGCCAGCCGATCCGGCCGGCGCAATGTCTCGAGGAACAGCAGGAACGCGTCGACCTCAGGCAGGGCCGTCGCCGCTTCACCGATCGCGCCCACGTCGAGATCGGCCTCGTTGCCAACCGACACTAGGTGCGCGAAGCCGATGCCACGGGCGGCACCACGCGACAGCAGCGTGCCGATCAGCGATCCGGACTGCGACAGCGCCATCAGCCGGCCCGGCAGCAGGGTCGAGGCCTCCAGAGCGGCGTTGGTGGTGAAGGGAATCCGGTCGACGACATTGATCACGCCCATCGAATTCGGCCCCAGCAACCGCAGGCCGCCTTTCGCGGCGCACGCCACCAGCCGATCCTGTCGGGCGCGGCCCTCGTCGCCCATCTCGGCGAATCCGTCGGCAAGGACGGTCGCCGCGGGCACACCGAGCCGTGCCGCCTCGACCACCGCGTCCTCGACCCGTTCGGCAGCGCCAACGATGTAGATGTGATCCGGACGCTCGGGCAATGCCTCAAGCGATGGCCATGCCTTCTCCCCGAGCACGGTGTCGCGTCGCGGATTCACCGGATAGACCGCGCCGGAATAGCCGTGCTTGCGCAGGAACCGCAGCGGCCGCGCTCCATCCTTCTTGGGATCGTCGGAAGCGCCGACGATGGCGACAGCGCGCGGCCGCAGGAGCGCCGCGAGCCACGGCTCGACCGAGCCGGAGGTTGGCACTCTCACGCCGACCGCTTCGGCGCGCGCTGCGAGAATCGGCGTTCGAAGACGCCCTCGGCGATCCGGTTCTTCATCATCTCCAGACTGCCGCCGGCGATCTGCCAGCCGCGGGCCCGCCGCCAGCAGTATTCCACCAGGCTCTCCTCGCTGTAGCCGAGCGCGCCCAGGACCTGCATCGATTCGTTGGCGGCGAAGAAGCCGGCCTCGTTGCACAGGTATTTGACCAAAGCCGTCTCGTAGGCGTCGGGCAACCGGTCAACCGCCCGGCCCGCGACCCGGTACAGCATCAACTGGGCCGCCTCCATGCGGGCGGCCATCTCAGCGAACTTCCACTGGATGCCCTGGAAGTCGCTGAGCGTCCGGCCAAACTGGGTCCGGATCTCGGCGTGCTTGCGCGCGATGGTGAACGCGTGACGGCCGAACGCCAGCGAGCGGGCGGAATTGCCGAGGCGCTCAACATTGAACGCCGCGATCTGCTTCTTGAAGCCGCCCTCACGCAGCAGCACGTTGCCGGCCGGCACCAGGACATTGTCGAAATACAGCTGGCACCATTCATCGCCACCGACGTACCGGACCGGCTTGCCGACCGAGAAACCCGCCGTGCCGCGCTCGATCAGCACCGACCCGATGCCGTCGACACCCGGTCCGTAGCGGACATAAACCAGGAACAGTTTGGCGTCCGGGCTGTGCGAGGAAAACACCTTGGTACCGTTGACCCTGAAGCCGTCACCGTCGGGCGTGGCCGAGGTCGCAAGATCGGTGACCGCCGAACCCGCTTCCGGCTCGCTCATTCCGACCGAAATCAACGCTTCGCCGGCCAGCATCGGCCCGAGGTATCGGGCCTTCTGGTCAGGCGTCGCGTATTCCGCGAAAGTCCGGATCGGTCCGAAATTCCCGGTCTGGACTACGTCGGCCGATCGCGGGCAGACCGACGACACCGCTTCGATAGCCAGGATCGCATCCATCAACGAACCCTCGGCCCCGCCATCGGCTTCAGGAAAGGTGATGCCGAGCAGGCCCTGCTTTGCCATGAGCTTGGCCACCTCGAACGGAAATGACGGCTCGTGCGCACGGACCAATGCCCCAGCGGCCAGATGACGCTCCGCAAAGCCGCGCACGGAGTCGCGGAACTGGATCTGTTCCGAGGTCAGCAGGTCGTCAAACAGCGCGGTCATAGGCCAAAGTCTCCGGTAAGCGGCAGCGGGCGGATTGTCATTCGGCGGCCTGCAACAACGCGGCGCCGGCGAGCAGGTCGTTGATCTGCCGCCCGGCACCAAGGGTTTGCAACCGATGCAGCAGGGCAGCCGATCGTTCGGCGCCGAGCACCGGGCCGGCCAATTCGCCGAACTTGTCGGCGAGATCGGCATCGGTCAGCGGATTGTCGGGATCGCCCTTGCGGGTCGGGGCGAACCGTTCGAGCCGGCGGCCATCCATGGTCACGATCGCTACCCGGGCCGACCGGGCCCTTGGGAACGCCGCCTCGCAGCCGGGGTCGACGGAGTGAACCACCCGCGCCGCCACCGCCCGAACGGTTGGATCGGCCAACGCCGAGTCCTCGAACGCCGCACGACGCACCGAGCCGAGCACCAGAGTCGCCGCCACGCAGTACGGCAGGCTGAACTTCGCCTCGAACGCCGTGACCGGCGTGGCGTTCCCGCAGATCTCCAGCGACTTGGCGTAGGAGCCGACCTCGATCCGATCGATGTCCGCCGCCGTCAAGGCGTGCTCGTCAGTAAGCGCTCGCACAGCGTCCACGGCGGCGTGAAGATGACCGCAGGCGGCGTGATTCTTGAACGTCATGCGGGTGATTGTCCAATCGGCACCGAGATCGGCAAGCACGGCATCCCAGTCGATATCGGCACCGCTCATGGCGGCGGCGAAGCCGCGCGGCCCCTCCAACGCATCAAGCGCGCCGGTAACCCCCTCGGCAGCCAGCCGAGCCGACAGTAGTCCCGCCTCAGCGGCGCGTCCGGCGTGCAAGGGCTTGCTCATCGCGTCGGCGCGGAACGCCTGCTGCAGCCCGGCCGCCATGGTGGCAGCGCTGGCCAAGGCGTGGGCGGTGCGGTTGCCGTCGAGGCCGAGAATGGACGCGGCGGCTCCAGCGGCACCGAAGCATCCGACCGTCGCGGTCGTGTGCCAAAAATCGTAGTGACGCGGGTTCACCGCGACGGCGATCCGGTTCGAGATCTCGTAGCCTGCGACCACGCCGGCCAGCAGCTTCGCCCCGTCGGCATCGGCCAGTTCGGCCGCCGCCAGGGCTGCGGCGATCGTCGGCGCGCCCGGGTGGTACAGCCCGTCGCGGTAGATATCGTCGAACTCGACCGTGTGGGCAGCGGTGCCGTTGATAAGGGCGGCCGCCTGTCCGCCGGCCCGGGTCCCGGATGGAATCAAGGTCGCCTTGCCGTGCCCGACCTGATCCGCCAACGCCCGGACCGCCAGCGTCGCCGGTGGCATCACGCCGCCAGGCAGCGTCGCTGCAAACCAATCGATGACAGCCCGCCGGGCGTGCCGTTGCACATGATCGTCCAACGGGCCGGAGCACCGGTCGGCAGCGAACGAACCAAAACGTTCAAGAACCGTAGCCATCCTATCCTCCTCAGCAACCCAGTCGGTCGGCCAGTTCATCCATGCCGTTCACCGCGTGATCCCAATCGTCCTCGGCGCGGAAGTCGCGCGATTGTTTGTCACCGTGTTCGGTCGGCCGGGCGATGAACGCGGTGCGAAGGCCGAGCGATCGGGCGGCGGCAAGGTCACCGTTGTGCGCGGCCACCATCATGACCTCCGCCGGCACCAGGCCGAGCCAGTCAACACCGGTCAGGTAGACCGACGGGACCGGCTTGTAGTTTCGGGCCGGCTCGGCGCCGAGAATCATGTCCCACGGCAGGCCGGCGTTCTTCGCCATGTTCAGCATCAGCGCCACGTTGCCGTTGGACATGGTCGCCAGGGTGAATCGTTTCTTGAGCCGAGTCAGGCCAGGCACGCAATCCGGCCACGGATCGAGGCGGTGCCATGCCCGGTTCAGGTGCTCCAGTTCGTCCGCCGGCAACGGATCCAGCCCGAACTCCTGGATCAGGGTGATCAGGCTGGTGCGATGCAGGTCATCCAGGCGGACATAGGGTTCCTCACCGCGGCGCACCGGATCCATGGACGGCTGGTACAGCGCCCGCCACCGATCGGCGAACGCGACCGGATCAACGGTCCATCCCTTGGCCGCCGCAACCGCGCCAACCTCGCGCGCCACGCTGGTGCGCCAATCCACAACAGTCCCAAACACGTCGAACACCAAGGCTTTCACGGCAGGCTTCGGATTGGTCTCTGACATTGCGTCCTCCCTGGCCGCGCCATGGGCTCTTTCTTGACCGACGGTACGTGGCGTGAAAATGTATACAAGCGCCTCAGGGTGCGGCAACCGGTGGTCTCGACAAAGCCGGAAGATACGAATGCAGGGAACGGGAAGGTCGGTAGCCGCAGAGCTGCTCCTATCCGTCTATCGGCTTGCCCTACCCAGCCCGATGGCTGGTGGTGCGAGCGCAAAGATCGACCGGACCGGGGACATAGCGCCCTGAACCGTGTCGCATGGGAAGGAGACGTCCACATGAGTTCAGGACTTAAGACATTCGCGGCTTCCGTCGCGGTCACTGCCGCGCTCGCCCTAGGGCTGAGCGGGGCCATGGCGGCGGAAACGCCGAAGAAGGGTGGGGTTCTCAAGTTCGTGGTGCCGGACGAGCCACCAAGCTTTGACGGGCATCGAGAGACTACGTTCGCGCTGATTCATCCGATCGCCCCGTTCTACAGCCTTCTGACCAAGGTGAATCCGGAGAATTCAAGCGACCCGACAGACATCATCTGCGATCTCTGCACCGAGATGCCGAAGGCGACCGACGGCGGCAAGACGTTCACCTTCAAGCTCCGCCAAGGCGTCACCTTCGAGGACGGCTCGCCGCTCGATGCGAAGGACGTCAAGGCGACGTTCCACAAGATCATCTTCCCGGGGGAAGGCGTCAGTTCGGCCCGCAAGGCCTACTTCGTGATGGTCGACTCGGTCGAAGCGCCTGACGCAAGCACGGTGGTCTTCAAGCTGAAGTACCCGTCGTCGGCGTTCATTCCGGCGCTCGCGATGCCGTTCAACTTCATCTACGACGACGCCAAGCTCGCCCAGGACATGCACTGGTACGAGAAGAACGTGCTCGGCAGCGGTCCGTTCCAGAAGTTCGAACGGCAGGCTGGTGCGTTCATCAAAGGCACCGCGAATCCGAACTACTACGAGAAGGGCAAGCCGTATCTGGACGGTATCGAAGCGATCTTCGCCAAGAAAGAATCGCTCCGAGTCCAGGCGATCCGTGGCGACCGTGCGGCGATCGAGTTCCGTGGCTTCCCGCCGCAAAGCCGTGACGATTTGGTCAAGGCCCTCGGCAAGGACATCACGGTTCAGGAAAGCGACTGGAACTGCGTCCTGTTGATCACCCCTAACCACCGCAAGAAGCCGTTCGACGACGTGCGCGTCCGTCGGGCGTTGACCCTCGCGGTCGATCGCTGGGGCGGCTCGGAGTACCTGTCCAAGATCGCCATCGTGAAGACGGTTGGCGGCATCGCCTTCCCGAAGCACCCGCTCGCGGCGACGAAAGCGGAGCTTGAGCAGCTCGCGGGCTACTGGCCGGATCTGGCCAAGAGCCGTGAGGAAGCCAAGAAGCTCCTCAAGGAAGCCGGCATTCCCGACGGCTTCAAGTTCACGCTCAACAATCGAGCCGTCGACCAGCCGTACAAGATCGTCGGCACATGGCTGATCGACCAGTGGAAGCAGATCGGCTTGGTGGTCGACCAGCAGGTTCAACCGACTGGTCCGTTCTATGACACGCTGCGCAAGAAGCAGGACTTCGACGTTTCGATCGACTTCAACTGCCAGTCGATCGTGAACCCGCTGCTTGACGTGTCAAAGTTCATCTCGGCCGACCTGTCCGATAGCCAGTATGGCGGCTACATCGACCGCGACGTCGACAAGCTGTTCAACGCGATGAACGAGACCGACGACACCGCCGCACAGCGCAAGATGATGCGGGAGATGGAGAAGATCATTCTCGACGAGAAGGCGCTCGGCTTCATCACGATGTGGTGGTACCGGATCATTCCGCACCGCTCGTACGTCAAAGGCTGGAACGTCAGCCCGAGCCACTACCTGAACCAGGATCTGGCGAACGTCTGGCTCGACCAGTAACGCAGCCGACTTCCTGCCTGTGGCCTGCTGCCGAGCGCGGCAGGCCACAGGAATGTTTTTGATCGACCTTCCAGGACCGAAGGCCGCTGCTCATGCACCAATATATCGTCAAGCGCATCCTGTTGATGGTCCCGACCCTATTTGGGGCCGCCGTGCTGGTGTTCTTCCTGATGCGTATGATCCCCGGCGATGTCTGCGAGCTTCGGCTGGCAGGCACCGGCTCGACCTTTGATCCGGCGTCGCTCGCGCTCTGTCAGAAGGAACTCGGCCTGGACAAGCCGATGTTCGTTCAGTTCGTGAGTTGGGTCGGTGGCTTCTTCGTCGGCGACCTCGGAACATCAATGTGGACCAACCAGCCGATCGTCAGCGAGATCGCGCTGCGCTTCCAAGTTTCCCTGCAGATCGCACTGATGGCCACGGTCGTGTCGATCGCCATCTCGATCCCGATGGGCATCATCTCCGCGGTAAAGCGCAACACCTGGATCGACTACGCGGTCCGCGCGTTCTCGATCGCCGGGATTGCGATGCCGTCATTCTGGCTCGGTATCCTGATCATCCTCGGTCTGCTGATTACCAGCCAGGCGTGGTACGGCGTGCCGTGGATGCCGCCGATCACCTACGTACCGATCTGGGAGGACTGGCAGGTCAACCTATCGATGCTGATCTGGCCCGCGCTCGCGACCGGATACCGCTACTCCGCGGTGGCGACCCGCATGACCCGTTCGGCAATGCTTGAAGTGCTGCGCGAGGACTACGTTCGGACCGCACGCGCGAAGGGGCTGATCGAGAAGGTCATCGTCAACCGGCACGCGCTCAAGAACGCGCTGCTTCCGGTCGTGACCGTGATCGGTATCGAGTTCGCGTTCCTGATGGGCGGCTTGGTGGTCACCGAACAGGTGTTCAACCTCAATGGGCTGGGCAAGCTGTTCGTCGAGTCGGTGAGCAATCACGACTACACCATGACCCAATCGCTAGTGATGCTGGTGGCCTTGATCTTCGTGGTCACCAATTTCGTCGTTGACCTGTTGTATGCGTGGCTTGATCCACGCATCCGCTACAGCTGAGAGGGAGAGGCTCAATGGCGACCTCGGAGCTCCCGGCAACCATGCCGACGGATGCCCGCACGCACCGGACGGCGTGGCAGGTGTTCACGCGGATGGCCCGCCGTCAGCCGCTTGGCGTGGCCGGTGGATTCATCGTGCTGCTGATGATTTTCATGGCGGTCTTCGCCGACTTCATCGCCCCTCACGACCCGACGGCGATGAACTACAGTGCGTTTGCCGTTGCCCCTGGAGCCGAGTACTGGCTGGGCACCGACCCGCTCGGCCGCGACGTGTTCTCGCGCATCGTCTATGGCGCCCGCACGGCGCTATTCGTCGGCTTCGTATCCGCAATCATCGGCGGCGGCGCAGGCTTGGTGCTCGGGGTTGGCAGCGCCTATTTCGGCGGGATGATCGATCTGATCTTCCAGCGCGTCATGGACATCTTCATGTCGTTCCCGCTGATCATCATGGCACTGGCCATGGTCGCGATCTTCGGCACCGGCACCGACAAGGTGATCGTAGCGATCACCATCCCGTTCGTTCCGCGTTGCGCACGGGTAGTGCGGTCCAGCGCGCTGGCGGTTCGCGAAATGCCCTATGTCGATGCGGCCCGGTCGATCGGCTACAGCCACAGTCGGATCATCCTGCGCCACATGGTGCCGAACGTGATGGCGCCGTTCCTGATCATGATCACCGCCTTTGTCGGCCAGGCGATCCTGCTCGAAGCGTCACTGTCGTATCTCGGTCTTGGCGTTCAGGAACCGACACCGGCCTGGGGGCTGATGCTGCAGGGCGGCGCCGAGCTGTACGCCGAGAGCGCACCGTGGATCGCGGTGTTCCCAGGACTCGCCATCACCCTGGCGGTGTTCGGCTTCAACCTGTTCGGTGACGCCGTCCGCGATACGTTGGATCCGAGGTTGCGGTCGCAGTAGGGAACGCCGAGCAAGGCATTACGGGACCGGATCGCCTTTCAACACGGTAACGATCCGGCCCGCCTTGTCTGCATCTTTGCTTGAGTTCGGCTCGAGTTCCATGGCGCCGAACACCAGCTGTGGCACCTCGTCTTCATTCGCCAGAACCGGCAACAATATCCGCCGGAACGACTGGTGATCACGCCCGTCGACCACCACGACGCCCCGATAGAACACCGGACGGCGCTCGTCCAAGCAGTCGAAGAACAGGCGCGCCCGATGAGGGTACGACGCAGGCTGCAGACGCTGGTCGAGATACTGCCCGCGTGGCTCATAGCCGAGTGCCGCAACGAATCGGCCACCGGCCAGACGGCACAGCAGACGGTTGCCATCGACCCGCTCATACAGCGATAGGTCGGGCAGTATACTTGGCGGAATCGCCAATGGATCGAGATCCCGGTGCCTTGGAAGACCGCCGTCGCGATTGACCAGGGCGGACCAGAACTCAAGAACTGCCGCTATCGACGATCCAGGCGGAACATGCGCTGTCAAATCCATGGTCAGGCGGGGCTCCCGCCGTTCAGACTTCGTCGGCTCAGGCAGCCGCCGCGGCGACAATCTCTTGGACGAAATGTCCGGGTCCCACTTCACGGTAGTGGCGGGCTGGCGGCTCATATCCAACCGGCTTCAACGGACTCGGGATCTCGTCGGTCATCAACCGCAGCTCGGTCTTGCGCTTGGTCGGATCGGCAATCGGCACCGCCGACATGAGCTTGCGGGTGTAGGAGTGCTGCGGGTTCTCGAACACCGATTGGCGCGGGCCGATCTCGACGATTTCACCGAGATACATCACCGCCACCCGGTGGGCGATCCGTTCCACCACCGCCATGTCATGGCTGATGAACAGGTAGGCAAGACCGAACTCCTCCTGCAGGTCCATCATCAGGTTGACGACCTGGGCCTGGATCGAGACGTCGAGCGCCGAAACTGCCTCGTCGGCGATGATCAGCTTGGGGTTCAAGCCAAGCGCGCGGGCAATGCACAACCGCTGGCGCTGGCCGCCGGAGAATTCATGCGGGTACCGGCTGGCATACTCCTCGTCCAGCCCGACCCGGCGGAGCAGATCGATCACCCGATCTTCCGCGTCCTTGCCGCGTGCCAAACCGTGCACCAGCATCGGTTCGGCGATCGCCGAGCCGGCCGTCATCCGCGGATTTAGCGACGCGAACGGGTCCTGGAAAATCATCTGCATGTTGCGGCGCAGCGGCCGCATCTCGCTGGCCGACAATCCGATGACCTGCTGGCCCTCGAACTTGATCGATCCTCGGGTCGGCTCGACCAGCCGAATGATGCTGCGCCCGGTCGTCGACTTGCCGCAGCCGGACTCGCCGACCATCGCGAGGGTCTCGCCCGGCAACAGGCTGAACGAAATGTTCTCGACCGCGTGAATGCGTCCGGTGGCTCGGCCGAACATCCCGCTGCGGATGTCAAAGCGGGTCGTCAGGCCATCGACCGTCAGCAACGGAGCCGCGTCGCGCCGCACCGTATCGCGGATTTCCAAGGCCGTTTCAGGCTGATCCTGCCGATCGACCACCACATCGCCCTCGGACCGCGTGACGTCGACGTTGGCGAACTTGCGCGGCAGCTTGAAGCCCTTCATTGACCCCAGACGCGGCACCGCGTCCAGCAGCGCCTTGGTGTAGGGATGCTGTGGACTGTGGAAGATCTGTTCGGCCGGCCCCTCCTCGACCTTCTCGCCGCGCAACATGACCACGACCCGGTCGGCGACCTCGGCAACCACGCCCATGTCATGGGTGATGAACATCACCGACATGCCGATTTCATTCTGCAGCAGCTTGATGAGGTCGAGGATCTGCGCCTGGATCGTCACGTCGAGCGCGGTGGTCGGCTCGTCAGCGATCAGCAGGCTCGGCCGACACGACAGCGCCATCGCGATCATCACCCGCTGGCGCATGCCGCCCGACAGCTGATGCGGATACTGGTAGAGTTGCTTCTCGGGCTCGGGGATGCGCACCAGCTTCAGCATCTCCAGCGCCTTGTTGAGCGCCTGCTCTTCGGACAAGCCTTGATGCAGCATGATCGCTTCGGCGATCTGGAAACCGACGGTGAACACCGGGTTCAGCGACGTCATCGGCTCCTGGAAGATCATCGAGATGTCGTTGCCGCGGATGGAGCGCATCTGCTCGGGCGTCTGCTTGACGATATCGACGACCCCGCCTTCGGGCTTGCGGAACATGATCTTGCCGGTCGGGATGTGCCCGCCGGCATTGTCTGTGAGCCGCATCAGGGCCATCGCCGTCACCGATTTTCCGGATCCGGACTCGCCGACCACCGCTAGGGTTTCGCCCTTGTCGATGTGCCAGGATACGCCGTCCACCGCTTTGACCGTCCGGTCGTCGAGCGGGAAGTGGACCCGCAGATCCTCAACTTCGATCAGGCGCTTGTCATCCATGGCGTCGCGGTCCCCCTCACGCATCTCGACTTGGCCCGCTTCGGCGGGACGCAGCATTTTGCGTATGCTGGACCAAGACCACAACCGTTACCATGACCGGATTGCATACAACCTTCGCCTATCGGAGCCCAAAGTGACCAAATCCGAGAGTCGAGCCGCCGCTTTTCGCGGATTCCGCGATGCCATCGGTGTTCCACTGCTGCTGGTTGGCGGTGGGATGACCGGCTTCGGCGCCCTCGCCCATGACATCGGCTTTGCGTCATGGGAGGCGGTGCTGGCGTCGGTGCTGGTGTGGGCCCTGCCGGCGCAGGTGGTAGCCGCCGATCTCTACACCAGTGGCGGTGATCTGGTTGCAATCGCGATCGCCGCGGCACTGGCCAGCATGCGGTTCTTTCCGATGGCGGTGGCCCTGCTGCCGACCCTCGACAACTCGGCGGGCGGCCAGTTGGGGCGGATTGCCCAGGCCCAATTGATGTCGGCGACCAGTTGGGCATTCCTGATGCGTGGCAGCGCGCCGAGTGATCCCCGGCTGAGGCTGGCCTACCACACGGTATTCGCACTCACCTGCCTGTCGATCGGCGCGATCGGGACCCTGGCTGGCTACCTGGGAGCGGCCGGTCTGCCTCGCCCGTTGGCGCTCGGCCTGCTGTTTCTGAACGCGGCGTCGTTCACGGTCCTGCTGGCCGAGACTCGCAGCCGCCAAGCCCTGCTTGCGGTGCTTCTCGGCGCCGGACTCTGCGCCCCGATCCACATGGTGCTTCCGGAAGCGTCGTTGGTGCTGGCCAGCGTGATCGGCGGAACCGTGGCCTTTGTGTTCGGCGACCGCCTGCGAAAGCCAGCGTCGTGAACGAACTGTTGCATTCCCCGCTCGCGGTTGTGCTGGTCGCTGCCGCCGCGACCTTCATTTGGCGGGCACTCGGTGCCGTTCTTGTCGGGCGGATCGACCCCGAGGGCGCTGTGGTCCGCTGGTTCACCCTGACCTCCTATGCCCTGCTCGCGGCGCTGGTGGTCCGTCTGGTCGGATTGCCGACTGGATCGCTCGGCACTGTTTCGCTGTCGATCAGGCTGACCGCCGTGGTCGTTACCTTGGCGGTGTGGTGGGCGACCGGCCGCAGCGTCCTGCTCGGCGTCCTGGCCGGCACCGGTTGCCTAGTCGCCGCGGTCGCTTGGGCACCCGGCTTCTGAACCGCTACGCGCATCAAACCGGAGAGAACCTCGCCATGAAGATCCCCACTCTGCCATTCACGGTCACCGACTGGGCCGGTGTCGAGACGACCGAGCACCCTGGCGAAACCGGCACGGCCATCTGGCGGACCCTTAACGTCGGCGACATCCGGATCCGGCAGGTCACCTACTCGCCCGGCTACCTCGCCGACCACTGGTGCGACCGAGGGCACATCCTCTACGTGGTCGAGGGCGAGTTGGTCAGCGAGTTGAAGGACGGCCGGCGTTTCACCCTGACCCCCGGCATGAGCTACCAGGTGTCCGACCAAGGCGACGCACCGCACCGGTCGGTGACCACGACCGGGGCGACGCTGTTCATCGTCGACTGAGCGGTAGCCTGCGATCCCGACCGGACGCGCCGCAGCGCGGCCGATCCGGGATCCGGCGTTCGACTGTCGACTTGCCCTCAGGCGTTGCCGGCCAGATAATCCATCGCCACCTGCACGCCGCCCGGCTTGATCGGCACACCGGCGACCCGCAGGCCCATCTCGCAGCCGGCCAGGGTACCCATCAGCATCAGGTCGTTGAAGTCGCCGAGATGGCCGATCCGGAACATCTTGCCCTTCACCTTGCCGAGGCCGGCGCCGAGCGACATGTCGAACTTGTCGAGGATCACCTTGCGCACCGCGTCGGCGTCGTGGCCGTCCGGCATCACCACGCCGGTCAGCACCGGGGAGTACTCGCTCGGTTCCTGGCACTGGATCTCCAGACCCCAGGCCCGCACCGCGCGCCGGGTCGCCTCACCGTGCCGCTCATGCCGGGCGAAGACGTTGTCGAGACCTTCGTCCATCAGCATGTCGCAGGCTTCCAGCAACCCGTAGAGCAGATTGGTCGCCGGGGTATAGGGGAAGTTGCCGGACGGGTTCTGGCCGAGCTGCGAGCCCCAGTCCCAGTACGACCGGGTCAGCTTGGCCGATTTCGACGCCTCGATCGCCTTCGGCGACAGCGCATTGAAGCCCAGGCCCGGCGGCAGCATCAGGCCCTTCTGCGAGCCGGTGATGGTGACGTCTACCCCCCACTCGTCGTGGCGGTAGTCGGCCGAGGCCAGGCCCGAGATGGTGTCGACCAGGAACAGCGCCGGGTGCTTGGCGGCGTCAATCGCCTTGCGCACCACGCCGATACGCGAGGTGGCGCCGGTCGAGGTTTCGTTGTGAACCACGCAGACCGCCTTGATCTTGTGCTCCTTGTCGCGGCTCAAACGCTCTTCGATCGCGGCGGGATCGACGCCGCGGCGCCAGTCGCCGGCGATCACCTCCGGCTTCAGGCCGATGCGGGTCGCCAGTTCGACCCACAGCGTGGAGAACTGCCCGGTCTCGTACATCAGCACGGTGTCGCCGGGCGACAGGGTGTTGACCAGCGCCGCCTCCCACGCCCCGGTACCGGATGACGGGAAGATGATCACAGGGTGCTCGGTCTTGAACACCGGCTTGACCTTGGCCAGCACCTCCTTGGCCAGCGCCTGGAAGGTCGGCCCCCGATGATCGATGGTCGGCCGCTCGATGGCGCGCAGGATGCGTCCCGGCACGTTCGAGGGTCCGGGGATCTGCAGAAAATGCGGGCCGGCGCGATGTCCGCTCATGACGTTTCCTACTCCTTGCAAAAACAGCGATGCACAAAGCCAACCGGGTCGGGCCGCTTTTGCCGCATCAATGGAAATCCGATACCCTTGGACTCGATCGGGTTCGCGAAACGGCGGCGTTCGCCCGTTCGCGCTTTGGGTGCATAGGCCGGCAAGCGATCCGCGAACGGATACCGGCACCTGTGGTACCGCCATACCGCCCGACGTACGGGCGACTGCTGGGGGATTGGGACATGGGTAAGCACAGTGCTACGCGCCGGGACGTGATGGCCGGTGTTGCGGCGTCGGCCGCTATGGCAGGGCTGCCGACTGCCGGGCACGCCTTGACACCGCAACTGCTGCTTGAGGCCACGACCCGCGAGATCGAGGTGAACGGCACACTCGCGAAGCAGCTGGCCGTGGTCGGCCCGGACGGTCCAGAGGGGCTGCGCGTGAAGCGCGGCGACCACTTCAAGTTCAAGCTGGTCAACAAGCTCGATACCGAAACTTTGATCCACTGGCACGGCTTGATCCTGCCGCCGTCCCAGGACGGCGTGCCGGGCATCTCCGCCCCCACCATCCCGCCCGGCGGATCGGCCGACTACGACTTCCCGCTGGTCCAGGCCGGTACCTACTGGATGCACTCCCATGTCGGTTTCCAGGAGCAGCTCGGCTTGGCGATGCCGCTGATCCTGGAGGACCCGAACGATCCGCTTTCCAACCTTCAGGAAGTCGTGTTGTTCCTGGAGGATTTCACGTTCAAGGACCCCGAAGCGATCGTCGCGGCGCTGCGCGGCGGCGGGCAGACCGACACTGCGGTCGGCCATGGCGCTGGCGGGATGGCCGGAATGGTGCACTCCCAAGGAGCCGGCGCAGTCGACGCCGGCATGCCTGGCATGAAGGGAATGGCTGGAATGTCCGGGATGGCGGGCATGAAGGGTATGGCTCCAGCAACCGGAACGACCGCTGCACCGGCCGTGGCCGGAATGGAGGGTATGGCCGACCTCAACGATGTCGACTTTGACGCCTATCTGGCCAATTCCCGTACATTGCGCGACCCGCAGGTCGTCCCGGTGGAACGCAACGGCAAGGTCCGGCTGCGCATCATCAACGGCTCGGCATCGACCAATTTCTTCATCTCTGCCGGCGGCCAGTCGGCCCGGCTGATCGCGGTCGACGGTGAAGCGGTCCATCCGATCGACGACGTGATCTTCCCGGTCGGCATCGCCCAGCGGATCGACCTGCTGGTTGACGTGCCCGGCGGCAAGGCCCTGCCGATCATCGCCCAACGCGAGGGCGATACGGCGCGCACCGGCCTGATCCTCGCTGGTCCCGGTGCCGCGGTCGAGAAGCTGTCCGATGATGCCGACGCCAAGGCAGGGGCTATCGGCGTGGAACTGGAATCCCGCCTGCGCGCCGTCGAGCCGTTGCCGGTGAGGCCGATTGCGGCGGAACTCGACTCGCTGTTGTCCGGAGACATGGCGAAATACATCTGGATGATGCACGGCGGGGTCTACCCCAACAACAAGCCGCTGGTGGTCCGCACCGGCGACCGCACCGCCGTCCGGATCCGTAACCAGACCGGCATGTCGCATCCGATGCATCTGCACGGTCACGTGTTCCAGGTGATCGAGATCGGCGGCAAACCGCTGGCCGGCGCGGTTCGCGACACGGTGGTGGTGCCGCCGCAGTCCGACATGGTCATCGCGTTCGACGCCAACAATCCCGGAAATTGGGCCTATCACTGCCACAACCTCTACCACATGGAGGTCGGCATGTTCTCCTACCTGACCTACGTGCCGGCGACCTGAACCGCTGAGATAACCGAGCGGCCGCATCAGCCGAGACTCCGTGCCAGGACCACGGCAACATGCTCCGCGGTTCGTCCGGCGCCGTCGTGGATCTGGTGTCGGCAGCTGGTGCCGTCGGCAATCAGCAGGGTGTCCGGCTCGACCGCGCGGACCGCCGGCAGCAGGTTGAGTTCGGCCATCTTCATCGAAACGTCGTAGTGCTCGGCCTCGTAGCCGAAGGCGCCGGCCATGCCGCAGCAACTCGACTGGATCACCGAGACATCAAGTCCCGGGATCAGCTTCAGGGCGGCGGTGACGTCGCCCATGGCGTCGAACGCCTTCTGGTGGCAATGGCCGTGCACCGCCGCCTTGGCCGCGATCGGCTTCAGGGCCAGTCCGTCCAGCCGCCCGGCTTTCGCCTCGCGCGCCAGGAAACTCTCGAACAGCATAGCCTGGCCCGGCACCGCCCCGGCGGCGTCGCGCAGCAGCGACGGCAACTCGTCATTCAGGGTGAACAGGCAGGACGGCTCCAACCCGACGATCGGCACCCCCCGCTCGGCATAGGGGGCTAACGCCTCGACCAGCCGGCGCATCTCAGCCTCGGCCTGCTCGATCAACCCGCTCGCCAGGTAGGTGCGGCCACAGCACAACCGCCGACCCTCGCCGGTCTGCGACGGGTCGACCACGTGCACGGTGTAGCCGGCGGCGTCCAGCACCCGCACCGCGGCGCGCAGGTTCTCCGGCTCGAAGTAGCTGTTGAAGGTGTCGGCGAACAGCACGACCTCGCGACCGTCGGCCACCGGGCGCTGCGGCACTTCCGAGGCGCGAAACGGTTCGCCCGAGAACGCCGGCAGGCTGCGCTGGCGGGCGAAGCCCATCAGCTTTTCCGACAGCCACGGCAGGCCCGGTATGGTGTCGCGCAGGTTGGCGAGGTAGTGGAACCGCGACGCCGCCTCGGCCCAGCGCGGCAGGGTGGCGATCATCCGGTCCTTCAGCGACAGGCCGTGGCGCCGGACGTACTGGCCCAGCACCTCGGTCTTCATCTTCGCCATGTCGACGCCGGTCGGGCACTCGCGCCGGCAGCCCTTACAGCCGACGCATAGGTCGAGCGCCGACTTCATAGCCGGGTCGGTCAGGCCCTCGGGGCCGAGCTGGCCGCTCAGCGCCAGCCGCAGCGTGTTGGCCCGGCCACGGGTGACGTGCTCCTCGTCACCGGTCGCGCGGAAGCTCGGGCACATCACGCCGGGGTCGCGCTTGCGGCAGGTACCGTTATTGTTGCACATCTCCACGGCACCGGAGAGCCCGCCCCAGGCCGACCAGTCGAACCGGGTCGCCGGATTCACCGGCTTGTAGTCCGGCGGATAGCGAAACAGACTGCGGTCGTCCATCTTCGGCGGATCGACGATCCGGTCGGGATTCATCAGACCCTGCGGATCGAAGGCGCGCTTGACCTCGCCGAATGCGTCGACCACCCGATCGCCGAACATCTGGCGGTGAAACTCCGAGCGCACGATGCCGTCGCCGTGCTCGCCGGAATGCGAGCCCTTGTACTCCCGCACCAAGGCGAACGCCTCCTCGGCGATTGCCCGCATCTTCTTAACGTCGGTACCGTCCTTCATGTTCAGCACCGGGCGGACGTGCAGGGTGCCGACGCTGGCGTGGGCGTACCAGGTGCCGTTGGTGCCGTGCTTGTGGAACACCTCGGTCAGCCGGTCGGTGTAGTCGGCCAGATCCTCCAGCGGCACCGCGCAGTCCTCGATGAACGACACCGGTTTGCCGTCGCCCTTCATCGACATCATGATGTTCAGCCCGGAGCTGCGGACCTCGGTGATCTGCGCCTGGAACGCCGGGTCCTCGGCCCTGACCACCGAATCCGCGAAGCCGAGGTCGCCCATCATGCCGTCGAGGTCGTCGAGACGGCGCAGCAGCGGGTCGCGCTCCTCGCCGGCGAACTCGACCACCAGCAGGGCCTGCGGCTCGCCCTTCACGAAGCGGTCGACGATCGGCCGGAACATCGCGATCTCGCGCGCCAGATCCATCATGGTGCGGTCGATCAGCTCGACCGCGTAGGGCTTCAGGGTCACGATATGGCGGGTAGAATCCATCGCCTCCCGGAAGGTCGGGAAGTGGCACACCCCCATGACCCGGTGCTTCGGGATGGCGTGGGTCTTCAGCCGGATGCGCCGCGACAGCGCCAGGGTGCCTTCCGAGCCGACCAGCAGCGACGCCATGTTGTGGCCGCCGCCGCCGTCGCGCTGCACCACTCGTTCCAGGTTGTAGCCGCCGACCTTCCGCATCAGCTTGGGGATCCGACCGTCGATCTCGGCCGACTCGCGCTCGGCGATGGCGCGCACGGTCTGCACCAGATCGCGATACCGCTCCGGCCCGACCAACTCGCCGAGGTTGCCCGGCACATGGCCGAACTGCGCTTCGGTGCCGTCCATCAGGATGGCGTCGATCGCCTCGACGTTGTCGACCATGATGCCGTAGTGGATCGATCGACCGCCGCAGGAATTGTTGGCGGTCATGCCGCCGATGGTGGCCCGCGACGCGGTCGACACGTCGACCGGGAACAGCCGTCCCTTCGGCTTCAGCCAGGCGTTCAGGTGATCGAGCACGATGCCCGGCTGGACCGTGACTTCGTCGCTGGCGTCGTCGTGGTCGATGACCTCGCGCAGATGCTTGGTGCAGTCCAGCACCAGGGCGTGGTTGACGGTCTGGCCGCACTGCGAGGTGCCGCCGCCGCGCGGCAGCAAGGGCACCCCCTCCTCGGCGGCGATCTGAACGGCGATGCGCAAATCCTGTTCGGTGCGCGGAATCACCACGCCGATCGGCTCGACTTGGTAGATCGAGGCATCGGTGGCGTAGCGCCCTCGATTGAAGGCGTCGAACAGCACGTCGCCCTCGAGCTCGCGACGCAGCCGTGCGGCCAGCGCGGAGTCGCCGATACGGGTGTTGGCGGCGCGGCTTGCGCTCATGGTCTCAATCCTCCCATCGCCTGCTAAACTACCCCGAGTGAGAAGCAACCGATACCGGACCAGCGGACAGCGGATGTCGCCGAGCGGACAGGACAACGAGAAGCAGGCCGCCGAGGGGCGCGACCCGGTCAGCGGCCATGTGGAGGCCGACGTGGCGATCATCGGCCACGCCGCCAGCTTCGCGCCGGGCGCCAGCGTGCCGTGGCACCGCCACAGCCGCGGGCAGTTGGCGCTGACCCTGGCGCGGGTGATGCGGGTCGAGACCCCCGACAAGGTCTGGCTGGTGCCGCGCGGCAGCGTGCTGTGGCTGCCGGCCGAAACCCCGCACCGCAGTCTCGCACCCGAGCAGCGGCTGATGCGCAGCCTGTACGTCCGCCCCGACAGTGCCGAATCCTTGCCGACCGCGCCGACCGCGGTAGAGCAGGGCACGCCGCTGGCCGACATGGTGACCTGGCTGGCCGAGACCTACGACAGCGACCGCCTGGACAAGGCCTGGTCGACGGTCGCCGGCGCGGCACTCGCCCTGGTCCGGCCGGGACCGGGGGTCAGCATCCGCTTGCCGCAACCAGCCGACCCGGCCCTGGCGGTGATCGCCGATGCCGTGCTGGCCGACCCGGCGGTCGAGATCAGCCTGGAGGACTGGGCCGAGCGGTTCGGCATGGCGGGGCGCACCCTGCGCCGCCGGGTCCAGGCCGAGACCGGCATGTCCTACCGCGACTGGCGCCGCATCCTCGGCCTGACCGTCGCCGCCGAACGCCTGCTGGCCGGCAGCCGGGTCACCGACGTGGCGTTCGAGACCGGCTATGCCGGGACCAGCGCCTTCGTCGCAGCGTTCCGCGCGGCGTTCCAGGTGACCCCGGGGGAATTCCAGCGGCGGGCGGCCCTTCGTGGCCGGCCTGCGGCCGGCGCCTCAGGGCGATAGGGAAACAGGGTACAGAGCGCGCCGGATCGCCCTTGCCTTCTCTGTCACCCTTCGTTGCCGCGCAACGCGCGGCCACGAAGGGGCCTCAGAACCTCAAATGTACCTTCATCGACTTGCGCCGGTCGGCGGCAGTCCGGAACGCCTCCATGGCGTCGGCGATTTCGAACTCGTGAGACAACACCGGCTCGACGTTCAACCTCCCGCTGCCCAGCATCGCCACCGCCACCGGGAACTCCCGGGCGAAGCGGAATGAGCTTTTCAGGGTCAGTTCCTTGGTCATCACCACGTCCATCGGGAACGTCGCCCTGGCGTCGGCGTAGACCCCGATCTGCACCAGGGTGCCGCCCGGTGCCAGTTGCTGCAGGCAGGTGGTGAGTGCCGCCGGATGGCCGGAGCATTCGACCGCCACGTCGAACCGGCCGCGCGGCCGGGCCGGGTCGGCGACGCTGCCGGGGCTGGCCGCCACGTTGTGGGTGCGGTCGGCGCCCAGCGCCTCGGCGGCCTTCAGCGGTTCCGGGGTGACGTCGGTGATCTCGACGGCCGCCGCCCCGGCATGGCGGGCAGCGACCAGGGACAGCGCGCCGATCGGACCGGCGCCGGTCACCAGCACCCTACGGCCGAGCAGCGGACACGCGTGGGACAGGGCGTGCAGCACTACCGACAGCGGCTCGGCCAGCGCCGCCACCCGCGACGGGGTGCCGGGGACAACCTTCACGCATTGCCGCTCGTGGGTGGCGAACGTCTCCGCGAAGATCCCCTGGGCGTGCGGGAAGCGCCGCGACGAGCCAAGGAACACCATGTCGGCGCACAGGTTCTCGCGGTCGGAACGGCAGTAATCGCAGGCGCCGCAGGGATGGCTCGGGTTGATCGCCACCCGGTCGCCGACCACCACCGTAGTCACGCCACTGCCGACCTCCGCCACCATGCCCGCCGCCTCGTGGCCGAGCACGAACGGCTCGCGCACCGGGAAGTCGCCCATGCGGGCATGGTGGAAGTAGTGCAGGTCCGAACCGCAGATCCCGCCGGACTCGACCCGCACCCGCACCTCGCCGGGACCGAGCGGCCGCTCGTCGCGCAGCTCGACCCGCAGGTCCTCGATCGCGTGCAGCACCACCGCCTTCATGGCCGTCAGTCTCCCGTTGCCAGCACAGCCGCCGGCGGAGTCGCCGGGGCGTATTCCGGAACCAGGCGGGCCAGGGTGCGCTGGGTCGCCGCAGTGTCGCGGGATCGCGCCGCTGCTTCCAGCTCGTCCAGGCCGCGGGCCAGCAGCGCCAGATCGGTGGTGCGCGGCCGGGCCCGGCGCAGCGCCGGGATCGCGGTCGGCTCCAGGGCCTCGGCGTCGTGGAACAGTTCCTCGTACAGCTTCTCGCCGGGGCGCAGGCCGGTGAAGGTGATCCGCACGTCCTCGTCGGGCACCAATCCGGCCAGCCGGATCATCTGGCGGGCGAGGTCGACAATCCTCACCGGCTCGCCCATGTCGAGCACGGTGATGCCGCCGCGTCCGCGCTCGCTGGCGACCTCCAGTGCCGCCGCCTGCAGCACCAGTTCGACCGCCTCGCGCACCGTCATGAAGTAGCGGGTCATCTCCGGATGGGTCACGGTCAGCGGCCCGCCGCGCTCCAGCTGGCGCTGGAACAGCGGCACCACCGAACCGGTCGAACCCAGGACGTTGCCGAACCTTGTGGTGACGAACCGGGTGGCCGAACCTTCCGCCAGGTCCAGGGCCTGCGCGTAGGCCTCGGCCAGCCGCTTGGTGGCGCCCATCACGTTGGTCGGGTTGACCGCCTTGTCGGTGGAGATCAGCACCACCGCCCGCACCCCGGCGGCGCGCGCCGCGTCGGCGACGATCCGGCTGCCGATGGCGTTGGTCAACACCGCGTCGTCGATGTTGGCCTCCATCAGCGGCACATGCTTCAGGGCGGCGGCGTGGAACACGATCTCCGGTGCCGCGGTGCGCATCACCTCGGCAACCCGTGCGCGGTCGCGCACGTCGCCGATCAAGGCGCGTCGGGCGAGTTCCGGCACCGTCTCCTCAAGCTCCCGGTCGATGCTGTAGAGCGCGTATTCCGAGCTGTCCACCAGAGTCAGTGACGCCGGGCCGAAGCCGGCGATCTGGCGGACCAGTTCGGAGCCGATGGTGCCGCCGGCGCCGGTCACCAGCACCCGGCGGTCGGCGACCAGCGCGCGCATCGAGCCGCGATCCAGGGTCGCCTGCGGCCGGCCCAGCACGTCCTCGACGTTGATCGCCCGCAAGGTGACGGCCTCGCCGTCGGCCGCCTCCAGCACGCCGACACGCGGCAGCCGGCTGACCGGAATCCCGAGCGTGTCGCCCTGCTCGAACACCCGGCGCACGGTTGCGCCGTCCATGCGGGCGCGGGTCAGCACCAGCCGCTGCGGACGCAAACCCTGGCCGGTCAAACGGTCGACGACCGCCGTGAGGTCGCCCAGCCCGCCGAGCACCCGCACGCCGCGGATCTCCCGACCGGTGCGGGCGTCGCGGTCGTCGACGATGCCGACTACCCGGTAGGGCGCTTCCTGGCCGCGCGCCATCTCGCGAATGAACAACTCCGAGCCGTCGCCGGCCCCGACCAGCAGCACCGGGATGCGGTCCTGAGCGTTGCGCTCGAACAGCGCCGACAACGTACCGTCCTTCAGCAGCCGGTAGGCGAAGCGCGGCGTCGCCAGCATCGCCGTCAGCACGAACGCCTCGATCACCAGGAACGAGCGCGGGAAATCGTCCAGCCGGGTCAGGGCGAACTGCACCACCAGGAAGCCGGCCAGCATCAACAGCACGGCCCGGACGATGCGGGCGAGATCACCAATGGAGGTGTAGCGCCACACCGCCGTGTCGAGCCGGATCACCAGCAGCACGGCAACGGCGGTCAGGGTGAAGGCGACCAGCCCGGTCTCGACCACCTGGCGCGGCCAAGACACGATGCCGTTGCCGAGCCGCAGATACAGCGACAGCAGGAACGAGACCGACGCCATCGCGACGTCGTGGCCGAAGATCGCGGCCGATCGGCGAAATGCCCGTCCGGTCAAGGCCGGGTCCTCCGGTTGCTGCGGTGGCAGGATAACATGGCCAAGGTCTGACTTAGAGGCATGGATCCGGCCCGGCAAGCACCGCGTCGGCCATCGCCTGATCGCCATCCAGCGGTGGCTGCCAGCCGAGGCTGCTGCGGATCGCCTGGTCGTCGACAGCATAGGACTGCACCAGCCGCCGCGCCGATTCGGACCCCATGCGGGCACCCGCCAGCGCCGACAGAAAGGCTCCTGGTACCGGCACCACCCAGGCGCGACGTCCAAGCGCCCGCAGCATCCGTCGCACCAAGGCGTCGGTTGACAACGCGTCGCCGTCCGACACCAGGAAGGTCCGGCCCGCGGCCTCGGGGGCCTCGACGCAGCGCACCAGCGCCGACACCAGATTGGCGCGGTGAATGAACGACCGACGGTTGCCGGAGTATCCGAGTGGCAGGACCGCCGGCGGGCGGCGCAGAAACTCGATCATCTGCCGGACGTTGCCGGAGCTGGACTGGCCATAGACCGCCGGCGACCGGATCACCACCGCACCCGGCGCCACCGCGAGAACACGTCGTTCGGCGGCCAGCTTGGCCTCGGCGTAGACTCCACGAGGGGCCGGTATGTCCGACTCGGTGAGTGGACGCGCACCCGATTCCTCGCCCATCGCCTTCAGGGAACTGAGATAGACGAAGCGGCCCACCCCAACGGCGATCGACTGCTCGAGAAGCCGTTCGGTGCCCGCGACGATCACCCGGTTCGCGTCGTCCCGTTGCGCCGCCTCGTCCTGGTCCGAGAACTGCGGCGCCACGGTGTGCAGCACAGCTTCAACCCCATCGAGTGCAGCCCGCCAGTCCGTCGTAGCGTCGACCGGTCCAACCGCGACGGCGCCGGCCCGTCGGTCCGGGGTCAATCGGTCCAGCGAGCGAACCGCTGAAACCACCTCGTGCCCGGCATCGGCCAGCGCCTGCCGGGCGGCTCGACCGACATAACCGTTGGCACCGGTAACCAAGACCTTCATGCGCGCCCCGCCATTGACCCGACCGGTGCCGGCCGAAGCGCCAGGAACAACGCGAAGACCACTCCGCATCCGAGCGCCAATGCGGCCACGGGAGCCACCGGCGCCATGAACCAGGCGAGCGCGATCAGGCAGGCGTTGGCCGCCGCAATCCGGGTGCTGACCGCCGAATGGCTGGCGCCGGCGATTACGGCGCGCTGGTAGACATGCTCGCGGTGCGCCTGGGTCGGGCTCTCGCCACGCGCGACGCGCCGGACGAGCGTCACCGAAGCGTCCACCAGATACACCAGCGGCAGAACCAGGGCCGCCGCCAACCCGACCACACCCTGACCCGCGACGATGACCAGCAGGAAGCCGAGCAGATAGCCGAGCGGCACGCTGCCGACATCGCCAAGAAAGATGCGCGCCGGGTGCCAGTTCCAAACCAGAAAGCCAAGGGCGCCCGCCGCCAGCACGAGCGCAGGGCCGGCCACCGTCTCCGGTGCCAGACCGAGGGCTACCAGCCCGGCCAGACCGGCGCCGATCGACAGCGTCTCGACTCCGGTGATGCCGTCGATGCCGTCCATGAAATTGTAGAGGTTGAGAAACCAAAGCCAGCCAAGCGCCGTCAGCGGCAGGTCGATCCAGGTCGGTGCCACGGCGGCAAGAGCCCCTTTGCCATCCAGCGCCCACAGACCGACCACCACCGCCGCCGCCTGCACGCCAAGCCGCAGACCGGCACCGAGGTTTCGCAAGTCGTCGACAAACGAGATCCCGGCCAAGGCCAAGCCGGCAGCCAACGGAGCCAGCCAGCGCGCCGGATCCGCCATCGACGGATCCGCTGCGATCCAGCCCCAGCCAACGGCAACCGCCGCGACAACCGCGATGCCGCCACCGCGCGGCACTGGAATCGCATGGCTCGACCGCTCGTTCGGTCGATCGAACACAGCGCGCCGGGTGAGCACGCCGATCAGCACGCGGGTCCCGACACACGCGAGCACGAAAGCCAGAGCAGGAGCCATGAGGGCCGTGGATTCAGCCATACCGGCGCTTATACCGGAGCGGATCAACACGAGATAGGTGTCAGGGACTGCCCACGGCCTGCAGGGTCGTGTCAGCCGGCACGGCGCTCTTCGCGACGCAGCGCCCATTTGATGGTCAGGGCACCATCCACGCGCACCGACGCCACAGGCGTCGACAGCACCAATTGTTGGCAGCGCTGCAGCGTGCCGCGATCACCAAAATAGACACTGTCCTGCAGTTGCAGCGCACCACCGGCCGAGCGCAACCGCCAACCGGCGCCGGATGCCGTTCGCAACAGGGCTGCCGCCCCGCTCTGCACGATCGACGCCGAAACCCTCGGATGCAGGTGAAACCGGATGACCGCTTCCGACGGGCGGGCGCCTGGGCCACCCGCATAGGTCAGGACGTCCTCGCCACGCAGATCATCGCCGCCAGCCGCCAGGTACAGGCGTCGGCGGTGGGTCAATCCGTGGCTCTCGGCGTATCCATCATGCTCGGCCTCCACCCAGACCGCACCGTCGGCCTCCCACCGCTCCAGGCGCACTCGAGTCGGACACCGGCCGATGGCCCCGTCCTCGTCGATCTCGCTGGAGTTGGTGTCGTCGATCACCAGAGTTGAATGCGCCGCGGTCGCCCGCAGCGCCGCTTCCCAACGGGGGTCCGCCGGGGCCGCACCGCAATTGACAATCAGACGCTCCTTACCGGCCGACACTTCGAAGGACAGCGTGCCAGCGTGCGCCATTCCGTCGTCCTGACTCGGCACCCCGGTGTCGAAGACGACGACCGCCCGGCCCGCCGCGAGCCGCTCAAAACCAGTGTCCGAGGCCGACCCGAGGGCTTTGACCTTGGTCTCCGTACGGGCCAGCAGCGAGTCGATCCGCCACACCGCTCCTTCGGTGCCGCCGTTGAACAGCGCCAGCCCACCGTCGCCATGCCGCAGCATCCGCAGCACCCCGGTCATCCGGCCGATTGCATCGTCGAGTACGCCCGTCGACTCACGGCCGGCGGCACGCAGCGCCGCGCGCGTGTCGACCAGACAGGCCAGGACCGTCATCTGGGCGCGCGGCGAACGCGACCGATGACCGCCATCGGGCAGGATCTGCTCGCGCACCGCAGCGTCCAACCGGTCGACCAGTGCCTGCAGGCGATCACCGTTCTGGCCCAGAGCGACCGCAACGGCGATGGCGCCCCGCAGCATCTCGATCCGGGCAACCCCGTCAGGGCCTCCGGACAGGGCACCGATCAGATGCCGGTGCTGCCGCGCCATGCTGGCCAGCACCACGTCGCGGAAACCTTCGTCCGCCGACTCCCCGAAGAACCCGAATGTCCCGACCCACGACGACAGCCGGCACGCCAGGATATCGAGCCGCCAAGCCAACCGATCCCACCGCTCGAAACGGCCGATCCAACCTTCGATGAGGTCCCGCGCCCGACGGCGCGCAGCATCGCCGCTCAGATCACGTAAGTCGCGAAGCCACTCGAAGCGGTGCAGGATCGCAATCGCGTCCTCCGTCACACCTTCAGCCTGCCACGGGTCGGCGCCGACATGAACGAGTTGACCGTCGATCGGGAAGGCACCCTCCAGGATCTCTCGCCCGGCATCGGCATCGCCCGGCCACGGATCGGCAAGGGAAACCGACAGTCCTTCGGGGGTGTCACCGTCAAGCCGCCAGTCGTGGATCGGGGAAGCATACCAGGCCTCGCGGATCCGCCGGGCCAGGCCTCCGTCCCCGTTCACGCCGGGGCCTTCAGCCGCGCAATATTCGCGGCATACTCAGCCGGACCGCCCTGGAAGGTCGCGGTGCCAGCGACCAGAACGTCCGCCCCTGCCGCTACCACCCGCGGCGCGGTCTTCGCGGTGACGCCACCATCGACCTGAAGACGGATGTCGCGACCGGTGGCGTCGATTCGGGCACGGGCCGCGGCGATCTTCAGCAGTTGGCTTTCAATGAACGCCTGACCGCCAAAGCCGGGGTTCACCGTCATGACCAGGACCAGATCCACCAGATCCATCACGTTATCCAGGACCTCGATCGGGGTTCCCGGATTGAGCGCGATCCCAGCCTTGGCCCCCAGCGAGCGCACCAGTTGTAGCGTGCGGTGGACGTGAGCACCGGCCTCCGGATGCACCGTCACGATCTCGGCACCGGCATCGACGAACGCCGGCACGAACGCGTCGACCGGTGAGATCATCAGGTGGACGTCGAACGTGCGATCGGTGTGCGGCCGCAACGCCTTGACGACAGCCGGTCCGATCGTGAGATTCGGCACGAAATGGCCGTCCATCACGTCGATATGGATCCAGTCGGCACCGGCTTCGGCGACGGCACGAACTTCTTCACCCAGCCGCGCGAAGTCGGCGGACAGGATGGATGGGGCGATCAGGATGTCGCGGGGCATGACCGGTCGTTATCAGGTTGCATCGGTGGCATCAAGCGCCGCCCGCCGTACCCTCAGGCGCGAACCAAGCGGCAAGCGTAGAACCCGTCAATGCCGCCAAGGTTCGCAAGTTGATCCGGGCGGCTGCGCAAATCGCCATCCACGGTGATCAACTCGGCGAACCCGCCGATCTCGTCGGGGCGAATCGGCACGCGTTTCAGCTCCGGGTTCGCCGCTAGCGCCGCCGCTACCCGCTCCGGTCCTTCGATCGGCTCCAGCGAGCAGGTGCAGAACACCAGCGTGCCGCCGGGCGCCAGCATGCGCACCGCGTTAGCGATCAAGCGGTCCTGCAGGCCGGCGAGCGAGTCGGCGTCGTTGGCGTGCTTCAGCCAGGGGATGTCGGGGTGCCGGCGGATCGTGCCGGTGGCCGAACATGGCGCGTCCAGCAGGATCGCGTCGACCGGGTTCTCCAGCTTCATCTCGGTAGCATCGGCAACCCGGGTCGAGGCCGCCAGGCCCAGGCGGGCAAGATTGCGTTCCAGGCGCTGCAGGCGCGGCTTGGAGCGGTCGATCGCCAGAACCTGCGCACCGGCCGCGGCCAACTGCGCCGTCTTGCCGCCAGGCGCCGCGCACAGATCGACCACGCGCCTGTCGGCCACCGGCCCCAGCAACCGGATCGGCAACGACGCCGCCATGTCCTGCACCCACCAGGCGCCTTCCGCGAAGCCCGGCAGACCCTCGATCCGGCCGTCGAAACCGCGGCGCAGCGTGCCGTTCGGCAGCAGAGTGGCACCCAGCTTCTTGGCCCAGCCTTCCGGGTCGTCCTTAACCGAAATGTCGAGCGGTGGCTCAACGAAGCCGGCGGCGGCGATCGCTTCGGCGGTTGCCTCGCCATAGGCGGCGCGCCACCCCTCGGCCAGCCAGTCGGGCAGTGCCTCCAGCGCCGACAGCTTCAGGATCTCGCCCCGGCCCTCTCGGTCCAGGCGGCGCAGCACGGCATTGGTCAATTTCACGAACGGCTCATGACCGCGCGAGCGGACCGTGTTGACCGCGCTGTCGACCGCTGCGTGCGGCGCCACGCCGAGGATCAGCAATTCGCTGGCCGCCAGCCGCAGGATGTCGCGCACCACCGCCGCCTTGGTCGGCAACGGCTTGTCGATGCAGGCGTCGACCAGCCGGTCCACATGTCCCAGGCGTCGCAACGTTGTCGCCACCAGCAGACGTGCGAAGCCCCGGTCGCGCTCGGGCAACTTGGCCAGCCCATCGTGAGCCGCCAGCGCCTCGTCCAGCGGGGTGCGTTTTGCCAGAACGGCGCGGAACAGGTCGAACGCGACGCTGCGCGAGGCGGAGACCTTGTTGTCGGATACGGTGCGAGTGTCGGCCATGGGGGCCGTTTGAGCACGCATAGCCGAACCCCTCAAGCCCTCTTGTTCAACCCCAGGGACCGCGCCCCTGAGCGGGTGCATTCGCCATCGCGCGCAGCCGCGCCACCCGCTCCTGCATGGGTGGATGGGTGGAGAACAACGAGTCCATTGATCGGACGTGTAACGGATTGACGATGAACAGATGGGCGGTCGCCGGGTTGGCTTCGGCAACGTGGTTGTCGATGCGCCGGGCGGAATTGTCCAGGCGCTCCAGCGCCGATGCGAGCCACAACGGCCGGCCGCAGATCTCGGCCCCCATAGCGTCGGCGCCGTATTCCCGACTGCGGCTGATTGCGAGTTGCACGATGGTCGCCGCCAGCGGCGCCAGGATCGCCATCAGCAGGACGCCAATTCCACCCAGCGGGCTGTTGCGGTCATTCGATCCGCCGAACATCGCCGAGAACATCGCGAAGTTCGCCAGCATCGACAGCGCGCCGGCCAAGGTCGCAGTGACCGTCATGATCAAGGTGTCGCGGTTCTTCACATGCGCCAGTTCATGCGCCATCACCCCGGCGACTTCCTCGTGGTTCAGTTGGCGCAGCAAGCCGGTCGTCGCCGCGACGGCCGCGTTCTCGGGGTTTCGGCCGGTGGCGAACGCGTTCGGCTGGTCCTGCTCGATGATGTAGACCCGTGGCATCGGCAGGTCCGCGCGCTTGGCAAGCTGCCCGATCATGTCGTGGAACCACGGGAGTTCGGCTCGCCCGATCTCCCGCGCGCCGTGCATGCGCAGCACGATCGAGTCGGCGTTCCAGTAGGCGAAGAAGTTCATGCCGACGGCAACGACCAGGGCGATCATCATGCCGCCCTCCCCACCCATGGCGTAGCCGGCGACCAGGAACAGCGCGGTCAGCGCCGCGAGCAGCAATCCAGTGCGGAACGTGTTCATCTCTCCGTTTCCAAGATGCGATGGGACCGACGCTGAAGTGGCCCGTGCCAAGCGCTGCTTCAAGACTGGCGCCGGTCCAACGGCTCGCCTATATGCTGAAGTCATGAGCCAGAAGCCCGACCTGTTCCGAGACATCCGTACTCCGCAGTCGAAGGCGGAGGATGCAGCCAAGTCAACATCTGCCAGGCCGGTCGAGATACCGGCACAGCTGGATCCGCGCGCGGCCACCCAGGATCTGCCACCGGAGCGCGGCGGCTACACCGGCCCCGAGCCGACCCGCTTCGGCGATTGGGAACACAAGGGCCGCTGCACGGATTTCTGATCCCTCGTGGATTGATCCAGTGTCCAGGCCTTCTTCAGCACCGTTATCCCGGGCGCGCGGAGTGCTGCCTGGAATCCACCTGCCGATCCATCGACCCGGGGATCCGTCGCGCCAAGGCACGCCCGTTCGGGGTGACACCGTAAAAAGTGGATCGTTGCTCTTCGCACCGTTGTCGTCGCCGTGCCAAAGTCGCGGCAATGACAAATGGCCCGATCCGGGAGGAACCCCATGGCATCCCTGCGCGACAAACTGAAACCCGGCAAGTTGCTGACCTGCCCAGGGGTGTTCGACGGCATCTCGGTCCGGCTGGCCGACCGGATGGGGTTCGACTGCCTGTACATGACCGGCTACGGCACCGTCGCTTCGCATCTGGGCCTGCCGGATGCCGGTCTGGCGTCGTACCGCGACATGGTCGACCGGGTGCGGGTGTTTGCTGGCCTGGCGACCACTCCGATGGTGGCCGATGGCGACACCGGCTATGGCGGTCTGCTGAACGTCGAGCATACGGTGCGCGGCTACGAGCAAGCTGGCGCGGCAGCGATCCAGTTGGAAGACCAGGAGTTTCCGAAGAAATGCGGCCACACCCCCGGCCGGCGCGTCATCCCGATCGAACAGGCGGCCGCCAAGATCCGGGTCGCTGCCGAGGCCCGCGACAGCCGCGACTTCCTGATCGTGGCCCGCACCGACGCCCGCACGGCCCACGGCCTCGACGAGGCGCTGCGCCGCGCCGAGGCGTTTGCCAAAGCCGGCGCCGACGTCCTGTTCGTGGAATCGCCGGAGTCGGTTGAGGAAATGGAGCGGATCGGCAAGGCGTTCGACCTGCCCCTCCTGGTCAACGTGGTCGAGGGCGGCAAGACCCCGGTGCTCAGCGCCGAGGAATACATCGGGCTCGGCTATCAGATGGCGATCTACCCGGCCGTCGGGTTCCTGGCGGTGGGTGCGGCGCTGGAAGCGGTCTACGGCACCTTGAAGTCGACCGGCGCCTCGACGCAAGTGACCGCGCCGCTGGCCGATTTCATGAGATTCTCGAAGGCGATGGGGTTCGAGGAGGTCTGGGAGTTCGAGAAGGCGCACGCCGGGCTGGAAGGCGGCCGGTGACGCAATCCTACTCGGCGGCCTCCCGCTGCAGCAGGATCAGGCGCGCGGCGCCATAGCGTCGATCGTCGGCCAGAGTGTAGCCCTCCGGGGCCGACACGGCTTCCTTCTTGCCGACCTCCACCGCGATCACCGTGTCCGGACCGACCCAGCCGCCGCGGCCGATCGTGTCGAGCGCTTCGACCCATAGGCCGGACCCGTAGGGCGGGTCCATCAGGACGAGATCGACCGGTTCCGGAGTGCGCTCGATAAACCGGGTGGCGTCGGCCTCGCGAATCTGTGCGATGCCGGCGGCGCGTAGAGTCGCGATATTGGCGCGCAGCGCGGCCAGTGCCGCCGCGCCGCTTTCCACAAACACCACCTGGGCTGCGCCGCGCGACAGCGCCTCCAGTCCGAGTGCCCCTGTGCCTGAAAACAGGTCAAGGACCCGCGCACCGCGCAGGGTCAGTGGAAACCGACCGCCGTCGAGGATCGAGAACAATGCCTCACGCGCCCGTTCCGAAGTCGGTCGGATCTCCAAGCCGTCCGGCGCAACCAGCCTAGCCCCGCGGTGCTTTCCGGCGACGATCCGCACCTGACTTCCCCCTGTCCGTTCCGGTTCCGTCCGAGTCGGACCGACCCGGCTTGGCGGTGGCGAAGCGCGAGCCGCCGAGCTTGGCCTTGCCCGGCTTGGCAGCGCTCGACTTGGCCCACCCTGTTTTCGACACCACAGGCTTCGATGTGGCGGACCTCGATCCGGCGGATTTTGACGACCCGGACTTGAGCGACACTTTCTCAACCGTACCCGACCGTGGCGCTGACTTGACCATATCGGCGCGGGTGCGCTGTACCCGTCCACCGGACGATGGACGGTCGCTCTCGACTTCGATATCCGTCGGCTTCGACCTGAGGCGCAGCGTGCCCGGCCGGCGGCCCGGCGGCTGGGTTCCGGTCCGTTCCGGCTTGGCCTTGGCATGGCCGCTGTCGTCGCCCTTGGCGAGGCCAAGCTGGTCCTTCAGCACCCGCCGCTTGATCTCTTCGACCCCGCCCGGCGGCACCTCGCCCAGTTGGAACGGGCCGTAGGTGGTGCGGATCAGTCGGCTGACCGTCAGCCCGACATGCTCCATCACCCGGCGGATCTCACGGTTCTTGCCCTCGCGCAACGCCACGGTCAGCCAGGAGTTGGTGCGCGTCGCCTTGTCGATCGTCACCTCGATCGGGCCGTACTCGACTCCCTCGATCCGCACACCCTTCTTCAGGTTGTCAAGTTTGGCTTCGTCCAGCGGGCCGAACACCCGCACCCGATAGCGCCGCACCCAACCGGTCGACGGCAGTTCCAGGTACCGCGCTAGGCCGCCGTCGTTGGTGAGCAGCAGCAGGCCTTCGGAGTCGATGTCCAGGCGTCCGACCGTCACCACCCGCGGCAGATCCTTGGGCAGCCTATCAAACACCGTCGACCGACCTTCGGGATCGCGGTTGCTGGTCACCAGTCCATCGGGCTTGTGATAGCGCCACAACCGTGGCGGCTCGATCTCCGGCAAAGGTTTCTCGTCGACCAGGATGACGCTGTCATCGTCGACGTTGACCGCCGGCGAGGTCAGCATCACACCGTCGACTTTCACCCGCCCCTCAGCGATCCAGCGCTCGGCGTCGCGGCGCGAGCACAAGCCGGCCCGCGCCAGACGCTTGGAAATGCGTTCGGAGCCGCGGCTCTCCTCGAACAACGGGGCGAGATCGGTGGGCGGATGGCGGGGCGTTTTCGTTGGCATGGGCCGCCGGTGTAGCGCGCCGCGCCCGGCGTGACAATCGAGTCTCGAACGGGTATGCCCGCGCCATGACGGGTGACGGCTACATGGCGCGCGCTCTGGCGCAGGCGGAATCGGCAGCAAGTGCCGGAGAAGTGCCGGTCGGCGCCGTCGTGGTGCACGCTCCAAGCGGACGGGTTCTGGCCGAAGCCGGCAACCGCGTCGAGACCGATTGCGACCCGACGGCGCACGCCGAGGTGCTGGCGATCCGGGCCGCTGCCCGCGCTCTGGGCGCGCCTCGTTTGGTCGATTGCGACCTCTACGTTACGCTCGAGCCGTGCGCGATGTGCGCCCAGGCGATTGCACACGCCCGTCTCCGCCGGCTGGTGTTCGGCGCCTACGATCCGAAGGGCGGCGGCGTGGAGCACGGAGCGAGGGTGCTCGAGCAGCCAACCTGTCACCATCGCCCCGAGATCGTCGGCGGAGTCGAGGAGAGCAAGGCTGCCGCGCTCCTCAAGGCGTTCTTCGCCGCACTCCGCTGACGGGCTCGCTCAAGCCGGTTCGGACGTCGCCAACCGCCGGTCCTTGCCCTTGGCCTCATTCTGAGACGCACGATTTCGGCCATCGCGCGGTCAGCCGTGCCCGGAAGGCCTCCAGCGAGCCCCCGGGCCGCGCATCATGCAATCGGACGACGACTGCGTCGGTTGCCTTAGTCATGCATCCCCCACCCTCAGGCCTTGACCTCGGAGGCTACGCTCGACCAAAACTCCTGACGCGATCTTACCGAGCAGTGAAGTTTTCATGACCGACGCGTCGCCGACCACGAATCGCCGCATGCATCTGATCTTCGATCTTCAGCGTGGCCGTCTGGTCGCCCGGGAATTCTTGCGTGAGTTGTCCGCTCAGAGTTGGCTGCTGCAGGTTACCGGCGCGTCCAGGCGACACGATCTTGATCCGATGCATCGCGAAACCGTGATGGTCGAGACCATGCGCAAGGCCCAGATTGCCCTGGTGCTGATCACACCGGCAGCGTCCACCAGCCGAAACGTGGTGGAGGAGATCCGATACGCCAAGCACGCCAACCTCCGGCTCGCCGGGGTGTTGCTGGCCGGCTCGACCGCGCATACCCAACTGCCCGACGGTTTGCACCGCTCCACGGTGGTCGGTTGGGACTGGGGCGCGTTGAAGAAGGCAGTATTGTAGACGGCGGGGCTACTGCAGATCCTGAAGCTCATCCCGGTCGTTGACAGTCAGCACGCGGCCTTGGTTCAGACCGACCTTCGGTGGTTCAGGGAGATCGGCTTCAATCGTTTCCACAAACCCCATCACGGCCCGCTCAATCTCGACCGCACTCAGATCTCGAATGTCGTATCCGAACGTGTTGAGCAGGCTCCTTTCGCGGATCCTTCCGAGCGAACCGTAGGCGCGTCGCTCGACGACCAGCCGTCCGTCGGAGCTCGAATGGATCGGCTTCACGACCGTCCAGTTGCGGCGGCCCCATGGCAGCAGATCGAATGGGTGCCAGTTCAGAAACAGGCACGGGGTCCCGTACAGGAGGGGAACGAGCGACAAGCCAGAGCTCGAACCGATATGGAAACTGGCGATCCCCGGCAGCAGGATGTCCAACGCCTCGGATTTCAGCTCGGACACGGCGTAATCAAAAACCCCTGCGATCGGTGGCAATGGGGTCATCGACGAGTCTCCAAGACGGATGACTTGGTAACCTTGCTCCACCAGTTTTATCAGTGCGACCCGATACGCGGTAATGTCGACGTCGCGCAGGCTGGAAGCCCCTACCGCGCGAAAGCCGCCCTCCCGGCAATGCAGAGTGACAATTTGATCACCGGGACTGATACCGGTTGCATCGAAGAAACTCAGCAGGGCTGGATCCCGTTGTGACGGTCGATCCAGGATTGCTCCACAGGCCTCCCCGGATCGATCTGCCACGATCCCGCAGGCTTCGAAATAGTCAACGAAACGCCCGTCCATCCACTCATGATGGCTACTGTCGTGATGGTCGGCGAACACCGATCCTTTAGGAACAGTTTTTACATTCTTAGATAAAACCAAGAGATTATTCCAAAGAACTCGATTGGCAATCCCTCCTCTCCAAATTTCTGCTGTTCGAAAATCCGACACGCCAATAGACTGACCTTTGATTAAAAATAACAACAATACTAGATGCCCAATAGCAAACGTCCATTGATCTGTAAATCCTCTGATTTCACCTTTATATAAATTCCTTCTAATTCTTCTGATAAATTCCGATTTTCCAAGTGATATAATATCTTTCAATCTAAAAAAACCAGCTGAAGATAATATACCAATCAAACTTCCCTTCAATCTAATGATATCAAACGCATCAGAAACTGACGATGGTTTTATTTTTTTAGAAATAATAGCCAGCGTAATTTCAAAGTTATCCTTACAGTTTTCAAAATTTATGAACATATTGTTGACTTTTTCCAAATCAACTCGATTGTTTGCCAACAGCGCCGCTGCAATAAACGATCTAATTCGATAGTCACGATTGGGAGCCGATTCGGCGAACACTCGAAGCATGTCAACATCGACTCTCCCAACAGCGTAGAGTACCTTCCTGAGAATCTTGCCATCAATTTTTACATTTGATTGAATACTCAACCGTCGAAACCACGAGAACACTTCGTGCGGATCATCGATCGCAAGAATTACATCGGAAAAATTCTCAAACGCAGCCGGATTCTCCAACAGGTGAGTTTCCGCAAGCCCTATTTTTTCAACAATGCTACCCGTCATTTAAATTCCATCGATAGCAACCTTCACCATCAGCAAGGGCACAACGAGGCGATCGCTCTGGACCGAAGTTCCTAACATATTCACGTCCGGCAATTGGCTGATGCAATGGGTCGCATCGACCGCGACCGTTAGCTGAAACGACACGTTCCGCACGCAACGTCCCAGCTCCACCCGGTAGCCTTTCCCGTCTGACTCGGCAAGCACCAGCCGATCCGCAACGTGCTGTCTTCCGCTCGCACGGATCGACGCTCCAATCCCGCAGAGGTGGCCCCTGAAAACCGGACAGCCGGTTAAGCTGTTCCCGTCGATGAGAAGGACGGGATTGGATGGGCAAGGTCACGCGCAGGCGATACACGGCTGATTTCAAGGCGAAGGTGGCACTGGAGGCGATCCGGGGCGAGTTGACGCTGGCCGAGTTGGCGGCGAAGCACAGCATTCATCAGACGATGATCGCGGCCTGGAAGAAGCAGGCTGTGGAGGGAATGGCCGCGACGTTCTCCGGCAAGGCCGAGGCCGTACAAGCAACGAGCGAGGCGGAGCTTACGAAGCTGCACGCCAAGATCGGCCAACTGGTGATCGAGAAGGATTTTTTATCGAAGGCCTTCGGTCGATGAGCCTCGACCGGAGGCGCCTGATGATCGACCCGGCGCATGCACTCCTGTCGATCGTACAGCAATGCAGGTTGGTCTCGATTAGCCGCTCGGCGTTCTACTACGAGCCGACCGGCGAGACACCGCTGAACCTGGCGCTGATGCGGCTGATCGACGAGCAGTTCCTGGAGACGCCGTTCTATGGCGCTCGTCAGATGGCGCGGCACCTGCGGCGCCGGGGCTATGTCGTCGGCCGCAAGCGAGTAAGGCGCCTGATGGCGAGGATGGGCCTGGCGGTGATCTACCAGAGGCCCAGGACGAGCGAGCCGCATCCGGCGCATCGGACCTACAAGTACCTGCTGCGGCACCTGGCGATCGACCGGCCGAACCACGTCCCCCTCTCGGCGATGCGAGCATCGCCTGCCGGGCAGCGGGTGTGCAGATATCACCTACATCCCGATGCGCCGCGGCTTCCTGTACCTGGTGGCCATCATGGACTGGGCGACGCGCAACGTCCTGGCATGGCGGCTGTCGAACACGATGGATGTCGAGTTCTGCATCCAGGCCCTGGAAGACGCGTTGCTCCAGTTCGGCGCGCCGGAAATCTTCAACACCGACCAGGGCAGCCAGTTCACCAGCCCACGCTTCACCGACGTGCTGAAGGACGCCGGCGTTCGGATCTCGATGGATGGGCGTGGGCGCTGGATGGACAACGTGTTCATTGAGCGGCTCTGGCGTTCGATGAAATACGAATGCGTCTACCTGCACGCGTTCGAGACCGGGTCGGAACTGCGCGCCGGGCTTGCCAAGTAGGTCAGCTACTACAACGCCGACCGGCCACACTCGGGCCTTGGCGGCCGTACTTCCCCGATGCACGGGCCAGTTCGTCACGAACGTTCAGTCGCGGGATCGCGACGACATGCTGTGCCGGAACCTTCAGCCTGTCGGCAACGGACCTCCCCTCATCCTGGAAGCCCGCGGCAATCAGAAGCGTTGCGCGGTTCGCCGTGGCGATTGCAACGATCCCCGCCTCCAGGGCGGCCAGATCGTCCTGGAACGCCACCAACACGATGATCTCGCTGCCTTCGAGACGCTCCCGGGTCACACGGGTCGGTGAAATGGCTTCGACCCGGCCGGCATCCGACAACTGGGTCAGCTTCTCCGTCACGGCCTTGCGCAGCAGCGGGTCTGCCGCGATCACCAGGATCTCTGAGGATCGGCTCATGACGCGATCCGTTTCCGAAAGATGGCAGGCTGCAACTGCTCGAGATACTCGCGGGTGTGATCGGGATTGTCGGTGTGACCGATAAACAGGTATCCGCCCGGCGCCAGCAGTTCCGCCAGATTGCGGATCAGCTTCCGACGCGTATCATCGTCGAAATAGATCATGACGTTGCGGCAGAAGATGACGTGAAAGCCGCCCCTCAGGAAATCCAGCGGGTCGACCAGATTCAGCCAGCGGAACATGACGTCGTCGCGCACCGACTTGACGACCCGATACCGGCCACCATCCAGCGGCTCCAGAAAACGCGAGCGCCAGTCCGCGGGCATGTACCGGAATGCGTCCGACTTGAATTCGCCGGCCGCGCCACGCCTCAGAGCACGAACCGCGATGTCGGTGGCCAGAACGCCGGCATCAAGGTCCTCGTACTGTTTCCCGAAATACGCGCGCATGGCCATGACGATGGAATACGCCTCCTCACCGGCGGCTGCAGCGGCACTCCAGATTCGCAGATCCGTGCGCCCCGATCGCGTCGTCCTTTGCTTGATCTCAGGCAGGACGGTCGAGGCCAGGAACTCGAAATGCGCCGGTTCCCGGTAGAAGTAACTGTGGTTGGTCGACAACTGCTCGACCACCTCGATCAGCAGGTCGTCACGCCCATCTGTGCCGGCCTCGCGAATCAGCGCGTTGATCGACCGGTGGCCGGAAGAATTGACGTAACCAAGCAACCGAGATCGTAGAAAGTTCTCCGCGTCACCCGGCAGAACAATCCCGAACCTGGCGTGCATGAGCCGGCGAAACGCGCCGAACTCAGCACTCGTGACGTCAATACTTTCCAAAATCGCCCGACGTGATCTTGTCCTTGGGGTCCTTACCGGTACCCTCGGTCGACTTGCCGGCTTTGGGTTTTGACGGTGCCGGTTCCGGCTCGTCGTCGTGACTCGTGTTGGCCGCCCCGTTCAGTTTGAACCGGGAAACCGACTGCTGCAGCTCGCGTCCCCGGGTCGCCAGCGAGCCGGACGTTGCCGCCATCTGCTGGGCAGCGGCAGCGTTCTGCTGGATGACCGTGTTCAGGCGGTGGATAGCGACGTTGATCTCGTCGGCGCCGATCGATTGCTCCTCGCTGGCCGCCGTGATCCCCTGCACCAAATCCTTCGTCCGGGTGATCTCCGGCAACAGTTCGCTCAGCAGGCGGCTGGTGTTCTCCGCCGCCTCACGGCCATCGGCCGACGCGTCCTGGATCTCGCTGGCGGCCTGCTTGCTGATCTCGGCCAACCGCGAGACTTCCGATGCGACCACCGCAAAGCCGCGGCCGTGCTCACCGGCGCGGGCGGCCTCGACCGACGCGTTCAGCGCCAGCAATTCGACCTTCCGCGTGATCTCCTCGACCACCAGGATCTTGTCGGAGATGTGCTTCATGGCGGCGGCGGTTTGGCCCATCGCCTCTGAGCAGCGGGTGGCTTCGCTGGCCATGCGCTCGGAGACCTTCTCGGTTTCCTCGGCGTTCTTTGCGTTCTGGCGGATGCCCGCGGACATCTCCTCCATGGCGGCTGAGGTTTCCTGCACACTGGAAGCTTGGTCGTTCACCCCGTCAGCGACCTGCTGGGCGGCTTGGCGAAGCTCGGCACTGCCGCTGCTCACGCCATTCGATGCGGTGCGAATGGTGCCGAGCATGTCCCGCAGATTGTCCTGCATCGCCGCGACCGAACTCAGGACCCTGCCGATCTCGTCGGTTGCCCCATCGGTCTCGACCGTGGCAGACAGGTCGCCCGCGCCGAACCGATCGACGATCTTCACCGTGGCATTGAGCCGCTGGCGGATCTGCAGGGCCAACGCGACGCCGGACAGAAGCGACAGAACGACCGTGATCACAGCTGCAATGATCAGGTGCTGCACTGCCTGCTGTTCGGCTTCTTCGATGAACTTCATCGATTTGGCCGTCAACGCGTTGGTGCGATCCAGCAGGTCCTGCATGTAGGCGTTCGAACGCGTTTCCGCTTCCTCGATCCGTTGCATCTTGTCCTGGAGGAACGATAACTCGGGAACACGCCCTCCCGATGCCGCAATCAGTTCTTTCAGCTGAATGAACACGACCTCGGCAGAGGTATTCAGAGTATCGTGTTCTTTTTCGACTTTCCGCATCAAGCTTTGCAATTCTCGGTACTCGGCCGAACGTGAATCGTTTTCATTCACCACGGAGTTCAAGAGAGCATCGATCTTCTGATGCTCTTCTTCCGCCTTGTGCGAATATTCGTTGAACTTCTCGATGTGTTCGTTGGTCTTCGCCCCGCGACCCTGTCCGACATTCGACAATGTGATGTGAATTTCCATTTCCTGCAGAAGCTGGTGCTCGATCGCGCTGGATACGAGTTGGGAAATCGGTGTTTCGATTTCCGCGATGTGCTCGACCTGCTTACCGATCGTGGCCATCGTGAATATGGCATAGCCGGCGAAGCTACTCAGGGCCGCAGCCATGAAAACAGGCTCTTTTGAATTTCGAGTGGGCTATGCGGCCTGCGGGTTGATCCGGGTGAAGTCGAGTTTTCCGGCGATGAGGAAGAGTACGGTGCGCATGGTGGCGAACCGGGTGTAGCCGCGGGCCTTGCGTTTGGCGGCCTGAAACAGGCCATTGAGCGCCTCGATGAAGCCGTTGGTCTGGCGGGTCTGGGTCCAGGCGACGATGCCGTCGAAGTGCCTACGGATCATCCTGGCGACGTCTTTCATCGGCTCGACCTTGGAACGCAGGACGTTGGTGCACCACTGCTTGAGCATGGCGGAGACGACGTTGATCTGCTTGCGCTCGAGGATGTCGCGCAAATTCTCACGGTAGAGCCAGGCGCGCGGCGTGCGTTTGGTGGCGACCTGAGCGATCAACGCGTCAAGGTCGGCCCGGCCCTCGTCAGTCAGCCGGTCGCGGTCTTTGAGCAGCTTCCAGCGCAGCCCCTTGAGGCTCGGATCGGTTCGCTGCTCGATGCGCCTGGTCTGATCGACGGCGGCGGACGCATGGGCGACGACGTGGAATTTGTCGAAGGTGATGCGCGCGTTGGGCAACTGCCTGGCCACGCCCTTGATGAAGGCCGGCGACATGTCGATGCTCACCGAGCGGACCTGCTCGGGCATGGCTTTGTGCTCGGCCAGGTATTCGGCGAAGTGGGTGATGGTTTTGGCGTCCTTGCCTTCGGTGACGAACACCACCTTGCGCTCATCCATATCGGCGGCGATGGTCAGGTAGTTGTGGCCGCGCCGGCAGGAGGTCTCGTCGATCGCCACCGCCGTCACCGTCGACAGATCGGCTCGCCAGGGCGAGATCGACATAGCGCGACAGATCGCATGGACGCGATGCCAGGACAGGCCGAC
>ABHC01000032.1 GCA_000171835.1 alpha proteobacterium BAL199
CTTAGGCGCTGAGCGAGACCTTGTGCCACTGGTGGTACAGGGTCGGGTGGGTGCTGAAACCCTTGACCTTGTCGGTCGCGGCCGAAAACACCGAACGCCAGATCGGTTGCACCATGATGGCGTCGTCCTGGAGGATCTTCTCGACCTTCTCCATGGCGGCTTTCCGCTTGCTGACATCCAGAATGGCGCTCGCCTCGTCCAAAGCCTTGTCGAAGGCCGGGTTGGCGTAGCTCGACTCGTTCCACGGCACACCGGACCGGTAAGCCAAATTCAGAACCATCACGCCGAGTGGTCGGTGGGTCCAGGCGGTCAGGCCGAATGGAGTGCTGGTCCAGATGCCCCAATAGGTTGCCGACGGAACCGGACTGAGCTCGAGGTTGATACCAGCCGGGGCGCACTGTTCCTTGAACGCCTGCATGGCGGCAAGTTCCCAGGATCCGGAGGTCTGCCCGAAGTCCACCTTGAGGGTGATGCCGTCCTTGTAGCCGGCCTCGGCCAGCAGCTTCTTGGCCGCTGCCGGATCGTATTTCGGCTTCGGCAGCTTGAAGTACTCCGGGTGGATCGCCGAGACGTGGTGGTGTTCGCCGGCTTGTCCGCGACCGCGATAGGCAATCTTCAGGATCGCGTCGGTGTCCATGCAGAGCTGGACGGCCTTGCGCACCTTGATGTTGTCGAACGGCTTCTCGGTGACCTTCATACGGCCGATCGCCGTCTGTGCCGTGGCGGCCTCGTAAATCTTCACGCCGGGCAGGGCATCGTAGACGTCGAGCTGGCTGACATCGACTTCGTAGATCCCGTCGACCTGACCGGACGCGATCGCAGCGACTTGGGCCGAGGCATCCTCGCCGAGATCGATGTAGTGGATCTCGTCCAGGAACACTTCGCCGCCCCAGTACGGATCCTTGCGTTTGGTCAGGATCGCCTGGCTGCCGACGGCGAACTTCGTCAGTTCGTACGGGCCGGTACCGATTGGGTTCTTGGATAGGTTGGCGCCCATCTCGTCGAACTTCCGGTGCACGATCGCGGTCGGGTAGTTGTAAAGGTTTTCCGGGATCGACAGGACAGGCGAGTTCAGATGCAGCCGGACAGTGTGGCTGTCGACCTTCTCGACCGCGCCCGGGGTCATCGTCTTCTTGATGATGGGCTTGCCCTTGTCGTTCTTCTCGCCGGTGTCGACTGCATCGACCATCGCGTCGAACAGACCGACGTTCGACGACCCGGTTTTCGGGTCAAGCCAGCGGGTGAAGTTGTGGACCACGTCGTCGGCGTTGAAATCGTCGCCGTTGTTCCACTTCACGCCCTTGCGAAGCTTGAACTCCCAGGTCTTCAGGTCTTCCGAAGCCGACCAGCTCTCGGCCAAGTATGGCCGGGTCACATTGTCCGCGCCGGTTATGGTCAGATATTCGACGATGTGGCGGGCGACGTTGGACTTTTGGGTCCAATCGAAGGTCGCAGGATCGGTCATTTCCTGGACTGCCATGGCGAACTTGAAGGATCCGCCCAGTGTGCCCTGCGCACGGGCCGGCGCCACCATCCCCTCACCGAGGATCTGACCGGCCATCGCATACGCTGCGCCGGCCGACACACCAAGCAACGTGATCGTCCGCAGGAACTCGCGCCGATCAACCTCGCCCCGGCTGAGTTGTTCTTTCAGCTCGGGGATGTAGGGGTGGTTCGACCCCGATTTGCGTTTATCCATGATCTGCTCCCGTCTCTCCCGTTCGTTGTCGTTGCCCGCATTTCACGGGCCTAGGAATCCGTAATCCTAGGCGGCTGCGACATTCCGAGATTGATGGTCCAGACGCATTTTTATCGATCTTGTTTGGCGTCTTCAGTCGACCCCGGCGTCGTCCCCGCGCCGTCCGCAACACGACGAACGACTTCCGCCTCCGCCGCTTCGTATCGGCGAAATCATTGGGCGAGCGCCTGGAGATGTCAAATTCTTATGGTAAACGGAGTCTTGCACGATGGATGAGGCATTGAGAGCGCACGCATTCAAGGTCATCAGGCCGGCTGCTGGAGCCGGTCTGCAACCTTCTGTTCCGTTGGAGATTCCTGACGATGAGTGGCGTGAAGTTCTTGTGGTCCGGGCCTGTTGCGACGCGGTTGTCCACAACAGCACTGCCGGCCATCATTGACTGGTGCCGAGCACGACGTGTGACGAGGCCAATGCTGGTCGGCGGGGCGTCCTTGACAGCAACCCCCCAAGCGTTCTCGCTGGTCCACGCCTTGGAAGCCGCCGAACTTGCGGTGTGGTGCTTCGACCGGGCCACAATGCCGTCCGTTGCAGTCGTGGCCGACGCTGTTGCCAGCTATCACTTCGAGAACTGCGACGCGCTGATCGCGATCGGCGGTGCCGTGGCGATGGATGTTGCGAAGGGCACAGCGCTCATGACCGGGCAACGCAACCCATTTAGCGCTCTCGCCAGCGATCCAGGTGGAGAGGGGGTGCCGATGGATGTATCGGCGGTGCCGCCGCTGCTGGTTCTGCCGGCAACTCCGGCGGCCGCCATGTCGGTGGGAGGTGCGATCTGGATTGCCGACGAGACCGGGGCGGCGCGACCTGTGCGTCACCCGGCGTTGCGCCCCAGCGAGGCTGTCCTGGCCGACGATGTCATTGCGGGCGTTCCGGACGGCGTCTGTAACCGGTCGTCGGCGCTGGCGGCGCTTGTTGCAGCGGACGCCGGTTGTTCCGACGCTGCCATCGGGGGTCTGCTGGAGCCGAGCGTTCCGGCCGGGACAATGATGCGGCGAGGTCTCGATCTGGCATCGGCTATCGAGGGCGCGCGTGGCCCACGCCGGCGGCTGGCGCTGACGTCGTCGGTGATCGGTGGGCTGGATTTCGGCCAGATGATGCTCACGCTGGTGGGCGAGCCAAGGTGGCTCGGCGAGGCGCAGGCCCGACTGGGCGACAGACCGGCTGATCGGACGGAACTCGGAGGCGACTTGGTTCGATCGGCGCGTAGTGCCTGCGGTTCCGATGATCTGACGGAGGTTGACCGCGTGCTGGAGGCACTTGGCTTTGAGCTGCCCGGTACGCCGCGTCGACGTGGACGACGTGGGCGGGTCGGGTGATGCCGGAGTTGGCAATCCGGGCGGGTGTCGATGCAGACCTCGACCGGCTTCTAGTGCTCAACAACGCGGCGGTGCCGGCCGTGAACGAACTCGGCCGCAGCGATCTCGAACGGTTCATGAGGATCGCTTCTTACTTCCGAGTAGCGGTCATGCAGGATCGACCGGTCGGACTGATGGTCGCGCTGGCGCCGGGTCTCGATTATGGCAGCCTGAACTATCGCTGGTTTGAGGAACGCTATGATGGGTTTCTCTACATCGACCGTATCGTTGTCGATCCGTCGGTCCGGTCGGCCGGTATCGGCGCAGCGCTTTACAGAAACCTCGAACAGGTGGCCCTGGATGCCGGCACTCCGCGCTTGGCGTGTGAGGTCAACTTGCGACCATCGAATGAGCGCTCGCTGAGTTTCCACGAGCGGCTCGGATTTCGTGGCGTGGGCACCCAGGATACAGAGAACGGAGCCAAAACTGTTCAGCTCATGGTCTGGGAACTGAAGCGCCGACCTGGGTCAAGATTTCAACCCACCGCTTGCCGATAAGCGCCGGACTGTAGGCTCTGGCGATGAACTCTTGCCCGGAGCGGATGGCATCGTCGACATCGGCGGATACCATCTGCGCCGCGGCTTCGATACCGGTGGCCAGATCGTCGACCAGCATAGCGTAGTCGGACAGTGCCTCGTATGCCGGCAGCGGCGAGGCCACGCAGAACCGTCCGGCGGCAATGGCGGTGATCAACCGGTTGGCGCTCTTCAACGCGGAGTCGGCGTCGAGATCGCCTGGCAGGATCACCAGATCGGCGTGTTTAAGTTCCTGCCTCTGGTTGTCCGGAGACCATTCGGAATAGCGAACCGTCAGTCCAGCAAGCCCGTCTCGGTAACGCTCCATCAAACCCTGGAACAGATGTACGCCGGTCGATACCAGGGACAGCTCGAGTGGAAGCTGCCCGGCCAGTCTGATCAGTCCAGGCATTTGAGGGTTCAGGTACCGGGCGTTGGTTGGTGAGCCGAACCATACAAGCCGCAGAGGGCGTCGCCCGAGGGAACCGCCGACTGGTTGAAACACATCGGCAAACGGGTCGTCGACCCGGTAGGACGGCGCATCCGTCTTTGTCCAAGTTCGGGCAAGTGCCGCCAGTCCTTCGGAGGAAGCGGTGAACGCATCGGCATACTCGGTCAGTGCGTGCATCGGCGCCAGCGTCCGATAGCGCGCCAAGTCGTCCGTGACATCCAGGGTGACGATCTTTCCGCGGCGTCGGGCGTGGTCGGCCAACGCGCGATAGTCCTGGAATACCTTCCCGATGACGATGTGGTCGGCATCGGCAAAATTCCGGGCGCTTTCGATATGTTCGGGCGTGGTGTTCGCGACCAACGTCGCTCGATGTCCGTGATCGTTGAGAGCCCTGAGCGCAACCAGCAGCCGCAGCCGGGTGCTGGCCAGCCGCGCGGTTGGTCCGTCGGGGCCGTTGTGTACCTGATCGTCCGTGATCAGAAGCACGCTGCGCTGACGGACCGGGGTTGCCAGCGTCGGGGTGTTCACGGGAGGATCGGGTGTAGCATCCGCGCTCTGGCTCGCATCCTTCATCACAGTACCCCACGGAATTTATCACCCGATGTCCACCCATCTCCCGGCTGAAGTCCTGGACGCCTTGCGCCGCATGGGGTTGGTGGGTGCTGTAGAGATTCCGGCGGCCACGGCGTTGACCGGAGGGGTGGCGTCTGACATCTGGCGTATCGATTCGGCCGGCGGCGCGTTCTGCGTAAAACGGGCATTGGCCCGGCTGAAAGTCGCTGCCGAATGGCTTGCGCCGGTGGAACGCAACGTCTTCGAGGTCGCCTGGTTCCGGGCGGCGCGGGCCGAAGTGCCGTCGGCGGTTCCGGAGCTGCTGGGACACGACCCTGAAGCCGGTCTGTTCGCGATGGCGTGGCTCGATCCATCGTCACACCGCTTGTGGAAGGCTGACCTGGCTGCCGGCGTGGCGGATCCTGCCGTCGCCTGGGCGGTCGGGGATCGCCTGGGCAGGATTCATGCGGGCACGGCCGCTCGGCCAGAATTGGCTGCCGACTTCGCCACCGATGCGATCTTCCATGCCATCCGGCTTGAACCGTATCTGGAGGCTGCCGCAAGGGCGCATCCAGACCGCGCGGAGGTCCTGACGGCCTTGGTTGCGCGGACCGCGGCCACCCGATGGTGCCTCGTGCACGGCGACGTCAGCCCGAAGAACATCCAGATCGGCCCCGACGGCCCGGTCCTGCTCGACGCCGAATGCGCTTGGTGGGGCGACCCGGCGTTCGACGTTGCGTTCTGTCTGAACCACCTGCTGCTGAAGACGCTGTGGGTGCCGAACGCAGCGTCGGATCTGCTGGCGTCGTTCGACGCGCTGTGGATGGCCTACCGGTCGCGTGTCGACTGGGAGCCGGTCGACGCTGTCGATGCGCGGGTTGCATCCCTGCTGCCGGGCCTGTTCCTGGCGCGGGTAGACGGCAAATCGCCGGTTGAGTATCTGACCAACGAAGCCGATCGAGACCGGGTTCGACAGATGGCCAGGGCTTGGCTTGCCAGCCCCTTCGACCGGCTGGCTGACCTTCGCGCTGACTGGACAAGGGAGATTGGCGGGTGAGCGACCGCATCGAACGGGTGATTGGACGGCGGGTCTGGGACAGCCGAGGACGGCCGACCGTCGAGGTCGAGGTCCACTGCGCGGGCGGCGTGGTCGGTCGAGCCATTGCGCCTGCTGGTGCTTCCACCGGGTCGGCCGAGGCACTGGACAAGCGCGATGGCGGAACGGCGTTCGGCGGCCGGGATGTCCGCAATGCCGTCGCCGCGGTAACCGGACCCATTGCCGACGTGCTCCTGGGCCGACCGGTGATCGAGCAGGAGGCACTGGACCGGGATCTGATCGCCTGCGACGGCACGCCCGACAAGTCGAGGCTCGGCGCCAACGCGATCGTGGCGACGTCGATGGCCCTGGCGCATGCAGCGGCCGCGGTTCGCGGCCTGCCGCTGTGGCGTCATCTGGCAGGGGACAATCCAGGCCCGTTGCCGCTGCCCGAGATCCAGATCCTGGGCGGCGGGGCGCATGCGGCGCGGCGGGTCGACGTGCAGGACTTCATGGTGATTGCCGTCGGCGCTCCGGATTACCCGACGGCGCTCGACTGGACCGCCGAGGTCTATCGCGCGGCCGGCGAGTTGCTGGCCGAGGCCGGTCGTCTTCAGGGGGTGGCCGACGAAGGCGGTTGGTGGCCGGCGTTCGATGGTAACGAGGACGCCCTCGATCTGCTGGTGCGGGCGATCGAGCGGGCGGGCCGGATTCCCGGTGACGAGGTGGCGATTGCCCTGGACATTGCGGCCAGCGATTTCGGCAAGCAGGGCCGGTACCGACTAGCACGCGACCGCCGGGAGATCGACTCCGACGGACTGTCGGAAATGCTGCTCGGCTGGTTGGCCCGTTATCCGATCGTGTCGATCGAGGATCCGCTCGCCGAGGACGACCTTGCCGGCGTGGCGGCGTTCGCCAAGGCCGCACCTCGGGGTGTTCAGGTGGTCGGCGACGATCTGGTGACGACCAATGCCGCTCGAATCCGCGCGGCCGCCGACATCGGCGCCGGGAACACCGCACTGATCAAGCCCAACCAGATCGGAACGCTGACGGAGACGGCAGAGGCACTGGCGGCGGCGCGAGCGGCCGGTTGGGGAGCGATTGTGTCGGCGCGCTCAGGCGAAACCGAGGATGTCACGATCGTGCATTTGGCGGTCGGCTGGAGTATCCCGCAGCTCAAGGTCGGGTCGTTCGCCCGGTCGGAGCGCATGGCAAAATGGAACGAAGGACTGCGCCTGGGCGAAGTCGTGCCGACCGGAAATGCGTTGCCGGACCGCGCGAACTATCCGTGGGGCCGGGTGTAGAGGGGCAGTGAGTATATGAAGGCGATCTATCACTACGATGTCGGCCCGTGGCTGGCTGAACGACTATCGGCCTTGGCGACGGCCGAGCGGGTGCAGATCTCGACCTGCGCCGAGGACGACGACGACAGGTTCGCTCGGTTGCTGACCGACGCCGATGTTCTGCTGCACAATTTGAGGCCAGTGACCGATGCCCATATGGCGGCGGCACCTCGCTTGCGCCTGATCCAGAAGATCGGGGTCGGGGTCAATACCATCGACCTCGAGGCAGCCGAGAAGCGAGGGATTGCCGTGTGCAACATGCCGGGCTCCAACAGCCGGGCCGTCATGGAAATGATGCTGCTGTTGATGCTGGCCTGCCTGCGTCGACTCCCGGTGTTCGACGCCCGCACCCGACGAGGCGAGGGGTGGGGCTGGCCCAAGGAGATGCAGGACACGCTCGGCGAACTGGCCGGCCGGACCGTGGGGCTTGCCGGTTACGGCTCGGTGCCGGAGATGCTGGCGCCGGTTCTGGTGGCGATGGGCGCGGAGGTCATCTATTGCTGCCGGACCGCGAAGTCGAACGCGGTCGGAACCTGGGTCGACAAGGAGCAACTGCTCGCCCGGTCGGACGTCCTCTCCCTCCACATGCCCCTGACCGACGAGACCCGGCACTGGCTGGACCGGGACGCACTGGCCGCGATGAAGCCGGGCGCGATCCTGATCAACACCGCGCGCGGCGGTCTGGTGGACGAACCGGCGTTGATTGCAGCGCTTGGTAGCGGGCAGTTGATGGGGGCCGGCCTCGACGTGTTCGCCGAGGAGCCGACTGCGCCCGGCAATCCGCTGTTGACGCTGGATCGGGTGGTCCTGGCACCACACGTTGCATTCTTCACGCTGGAGACCCTGGAACGCAGCCTGTCGATCGCGGTCGACAACATCCGGCGGCTGCGCGACGGGCAGGATCTGATGCACCGGGTTGCGTGACGGCGCAGCCGGTCAATGACAGTGGAAGGCGGGCCATGCTGATCAGGGATCTTCCGACGCCGCACTTGGTGCTCGACCGGCGCAAGCTTGAGCACAACCTCGCACGGATGCGCGGACGTGCTTCCGAGCTTGGAGTTCGCCTGCGGCCGCACGGCAAGACCGCAAAGTCAGCCGAAGTCGTGCGACGGGCCGTTGGCGACGGTCCGGTCATGGTCACCGTGTCGACCCTGCGTGAAGCGGGCTACTTTGCCGAGAATGGCATCCGGGACATCGTGCACGCCAACTGTATCGCACCGAACCGGCTGCCAGAGGCGGCGGCATTGCTGCGGGACGGCGTGAATCTGGCGATCACGACGGACAGCCCGGCGGTGGCGGCCGAGATCGTCCGCGCCGGTCGCGAGTTCGGCGTGCGATTTGCCGTGATGATCGAGGTCGATGTTGGCGAGCACCGGGGTGGCGTTGCGGCAGAGTCCGATGCGCTGCTCGCCACGGCGCGCACGCTGCACGACGGTGGGATGGAGGTCCGAGGGGTTCTGGCCCATGCCGGACACACCTACGGCTGCACCGACGCGGCGGCAGTAGCGGTGATTGCCGAAGCCGAACGGGCCGGCGCCGTCAGAGCCGCCCAGCGGGTTCGCGAGGCGGGAATTCCCTGCCGGGAGGTCAGCGTCGGATCGACCCCGGGTGCGCTGTTCGCCAAGCATCTGAACGGCGTCACCGAGTTTCGCCCCGGTGTCTATATGTTCATGGATCTGTTCCAGGTGGGTGTGGGGTGCTGCGGCATCGGCGAGATCGCGCTGACGGTGTTGGGCACAGTGATCAATCATCGCCCGGATGAGGGGACCGCCCACATCGACGCTGGCGCGCTGGCGTTGTCCAAGGACCGGTCGACCAGCGCGCAGCCGGTTGATCGAGGCTTCGGTCTGGTGACCGACGTCTTCGGCCTTCCGCTGCCGGGATTGTCCGTCGAGGCGGTGCACCAGGAGCACGGTCGACTGGCCGGTGCCGGCGGAGTGCCGTTTGAAATTCTGCCGATCGGCTCAAGGGTCCGCGTGCTGCCCAATCACGTCTGCATGACAGCCGCGATGTACGATCGCTACGCGGTTGTCGACGGCACCGAGAAGGGCGACGAGCAACCGGTCGAGGCATTCTGGGATCGGGTGAACGGCTGGTAGCTATGGCTCGCGGCCCAGATGCCGGTCAGACGATCGCCTGAGCAAGCTGTTGGGCGGTTACGCGCGCACCATCCAGATCGGCGCCCTTGAGTTGAGCCCGAGCCAGCTTTGCACCCGTCAGGTCGGCGCCCTTTAGATTGGCACCGGTCAGACGGGCGCCCGTCAGGTCGGCATTGACCAGAACGGCTCCGGACAGGTTGGACACCCAAAGCCGGCCGGTCGCCTGACCGTCAGGGCCTTTCAATTCAACCGAGGTCAGATCGGCGCCGGCGATTCGGGCATTCGTCAGGTTGGCGCCGGCCAAGTTGATGCCAGCCAGTTCGGAATCCCTGAGGTCGGCTCCGGAGAGATTGGAGCCGGATAGATCGGACATGACCAGACTGGTGCGCCGCATGACGGCGCTGACCAGGATCGCCTCACGCAGATCGGCGCCGGACAGATTGACGTCGGACACATCGATGCCGGTCAATTCCGTTTTGGCCAATTGCGCGCGCGAACCGCCGCGTCCTTGCTCACGGATCCAGACGGCGTGCTCATGCAGGATGTCGCGCAACGATCTGGACAGGCCGCGTCCGTCGCCCGATGTCAGGTTGGCGCCAGAGAGATCGGCGGTGGAGAGATCGACGTTCTCCAGGATCGCGCCGTGCAATTCGGACTTCTGGAACTGAGTGCGGTGAATCAGGGCGCCCGACAGGTTGGCGCCCGACAGGTTGGCGCCGATGATCCGCGCGCTCGACAGGTTGGCGCCGGACAGGTCCGCCCCCTGCAGATTGGCGCCTTCAAGATTGACGCCGGACAGGTTGGCGCCGCACAGCAGGGTCTTCTCCAGCGTGGCGCCGATCATGCTGGAATGCGACAGGTCGGTGCCAGACAGATTGGCGCCACCCATATCGGCTTCGTCCATGTCGGACTGGCCGATGTTCGAGCGGATGATGGTTGCCGGTGCCGCCAGATTGCCACTGATCAATGCGCCGCCGCGCAGGTCGGCTTCTTTCAGATTGGCCCCGGCCAAGTTCGAGCCGCGCATGAACGCCCCGCGCAGGTCTGCTCGGATCAGCAGGGCGTGATTCAGGTCCGCGCCATCCAGATTGGCGCAGAACATGTCTGAATACGAAAGATCGGCACCGGAAAGGATGGCTCGCGCCATGTAAGCTCCGGAGAGCTTGGCTGACTGCAAATTGACCTGCGCCAGATTAAAATCCGCCAGATTGCAGCCGGACAGGTTGGCGCGCGCTCCGCCCGATCGGCGCTGCAGCCAGCGTTCGTGGCTCGAGATAATGTCCAGGATCTGGTCGGGGGTCATCGACATGGAACTGGTTCAGTTCCAGCCATCGACGACGACCCGATAGATCTTCGTCGGCCGAGGTTCATCTGCGTAGTAGTGCTCGTCGATGCGCAAGGACAAGGACAGCTCCTCGCAGTAGCTGCTGAGATGTGCGTAGCCGCCGGTCCGTTGAATGTCGTCAAGCGAGATGCCGAAGTCACCGGCGTTCGTGGTCTTAAGCGGTTCGCCGGAGTTGTCGGTCAGGTAATAGATGACAAACCCAGCACCGGCGGAGCCGGCCTTGGCATCAGCGTACCGCGCGACATCGTCGGCGACGCGCATCGCCAACCGCTCCAACTGGTCGCTGATGGTTGCAAGCGTTCGGTTGCGTGCGGCAGATGCGCTAGTGGTGAAAATCAAACGGGTGAATCCGTCTGGATCGGCAGATTTCCGCCATGCGTTTGCTGATGCACGGGTTTCATCTGTCTGATTCCCACCACTAGCTGTCAAGTTTGCGTTCATCGCTAATGACTGGGTGCCGAGCGTTTTGCTCGGTTGCTCCATCATCTCATACCGTTACTGAGAAGAGGTTGAAAGGATGTTTCCACATAACGAGGCATGACCCTGCCGAATTTAGGCATTCGCGAGGCCCCGACGCGGCGACTGTCTTCACCAGGATTGCGCGCAATCCGGCCATCGCTTTCCGTAAATTACGGACGTATCTTGCAGAATAGCGGCAAAGCAAACCTAACGGGACGATAGTCTGCTCAGACGGCGGCAGCCTCGTTGTTGACGGCCGCGTCCAACTGGTCGATTCCGACAAGGGCGTCGGTAAAGTTGCAACCGGTGATATCAGCACCCGCGAGATCGGCACCGGTCAGGTCGCAATGGGACATGTTGGCGCCCCGGAGATTGGCACCGCGCAGGCTCGCGTCGTTCAATTTTGCGCCGGACAGGTTGGCGGGCCAGAGCCGTCCGGTCGGCTTGCCTTTGCTGTCCTTCAGATTGACCGGTCCGATGACGGAACTCTGAAGGTTGGCGCCCGTGAGGTTGGCACCGGACAGGTTGACTCCCTCCAGCGACGCTTTCGACAGGTTGGCACCTTCCAAGGTGCACTTCGCCAGATCTGACATCACCAGCAATACCTCGGACAGGTTTGCTCCGGTCAGGTTCGATCCGTGCAGATCGGCGCCCGACAGGTTGACCCCGGGAATATCGATGTAAGTCAGATCGGTGTTGACCAGGGTCGCGCGCTGACCGAGCCGCCCGTCTTCGCGAATCCAGACATAGTGGTTGTTGAGCGTGTCGCGGACGTCGGACGGCAGCGAGTCTTCGCTGCGGACCATGTTGGCCCCGGTCAGGTTGGCGGATGACATGTCGCAGCCATCGATGTTGGCGCCTGCCAGATTGGCGTGCTTGAAGATCGTGCTGTTGATGAACGCGTTCTTGAGGTTGGTGTCCTGAAGGTTGGCGCCGGTGAAATCGGTTTCCGACAGGATGCAGTTTGATAGGTCCGCGCCTTCGAGGTTGGCGTTCCGAAGATTGACGCTCGACAGGTTTGCACCGGACAGGTTGGCGCCGGCGAGATTGCTGTTGGCCATTGCGGAATTGGAGAGATCTGCGCCGCGCTCGTTGCGGGTCGGTGCCTCGCGACTGCCGTCCTCGCCATCGGAGCCGAACATCAGGGTTCCGCCGCGGAAGTCAGCACCGCGCAAGTTTGCGCCGTTGAAGTTGACGTTGCGGATGTTCGCCCCGCGCAGATCAGCCTTTTCGAAGCTGGCACCCTTTGCGTCGGCACCATCCAGCACCGCACAGAACAGGTCGGTTTGACTGAGATCGGTGCGAATCAGAATCGCGCGGGTCAGATCGGAACCCGATAGCTTGGCACCGCGCAGACGCGCGCCCTCAAGCGAGAAGCCGGCAAGGTTCTGGCGGGCAAGGTTCGCCCGCACGCCACCACGGCCCTTGGACAGCCACGCTTCATGTTCCTGCAGTATGCTCACGAATTGCTGCGGCGTCATGCCGGCGCCCCCGAGATCCCGTCGTCAAACTACCGAGACTTCCCCAACTATGTCCCAGGAAAGGTTAACATAGTCTATCGCATTGTAGGTTGTGTTCGTGAGCCTGTTCGCAACAAGTGTGGTTGGACCGCTACTCGGCGGGTGCCTCGCCCTTAACCGCCGCGCCAGTTGACGCAGTTGCACTGGCCTTCACAGACCGACCTTCGATGGCGGCCATAAACAGGGACAGCATCGGCGGGATCAGACCCAGGGTCAGCACCGCCGACAGCGATAGCCCGCCCACGACGACCGACCCCAGGCCACGGTACAGTTCCGATCCCGCACCCGGCATCAGCACCAGCGGCATCATGCCCAGCACGCTGGTCAGCGTGGACATGAAGATCGGCCGGATGCGGTTGCTGGTGGCCTCCAGGATCGCGTCTGCCGGACTCATGCCCTCCCGGCGCAGGTGGTAGAGGGTCTGATCGACCAGCAGGATCGCGTTGTTGACCACCGTTCCGATCAGGATGACGAAACCGAGCAAGGTCAGCATGTCGAGGTTCTGCTGGTAGAGCTGGTTCAGCAGGAACAGTCCGATTACCCCGCCGGCCGTGGCCAGTGGCACCGAAAAGATGATGATCAGCGGGTAGAAGAAACTCTCGAACAGCACAGCCATGACCAGGTAGACGATGACCAGCGCCAGGGCGAGGTCGAGCACCATCGCGTTCCAGGTCTCGGTCAGCTTGTCGGCGGTCCCGGACATCAGCAGTTTGGTTCCGGCCGGCAGTCCCTCAGCCCGCAACGGGTCGATAACCTGCTCGTTGATGATATCCATCGCCTGCTCAAGCGGCATCGCCGCCGGCGGGCTGATCTGCAGGGTGATCGTGCGCGCCCGTTCGCTGTGGCGGATCTCGGTCGGGCCGGTCGTCTCGTACACGTCGGCGAGCGAACCGACCGGGACGATGGTTCCGGAGGACGTGACCACCGGCAGGTCGCGGATGCCCTGGGTTTCGGTGATCTGCTTGAACGGGCCGCGCAGGGTCAAGTCAATGCGTTCACCGGCCACCGTCACTTCGGCGACCCGCATGCCGTCGTTGAATGCGTCTATGGTCTGGCCGAGCTCGACCGCGGTCACACCGTTGTCGGCGAGGCGGAGGCGGTTCGGCACAATTCGCACTTCCGGCGCACCCAATGTAAGGCCGGGGCGGGGTCGCATCTGCGTGCCGCCTTCGCGTGGCAAGGCCTGCCCAACCTTGCGCGCGGCACGACCCGCAACGTCGACGATCTGTTCCAGGCTGCCGCCGGCAATCTCCAGGTCGATCGCCCGTGCCCCGCCGACACCGCGGCCGAACAGCGATGTCTGGCGGAAGAATCCGGAGGTACCGGGCTCCTGGAAAGCGGCGTCGCGCATCGGTTTGATCAACTCGCCGGCCCGGGCGGGGTCAACTGCCGAGGCACCGATGATGGCATTGGCCCGGAAGGCGGCGAAGAAGAACTGGTCGATCCGGACCTTTCCGTCCTCGCTCGACACCGGCCCGTCGTCAACATTCCACATCGACCGGGTGGCGTCCTCGATCCGGCCGGCGATTGCCGTCATCGTGTCCAGATTATAGCCGGCGGGCGGCTGGACCCAGCCGATGACCAGATTGCGGTTGCCGTTCGGCAGGTAGTCGATCTTCGGCAGCATCATAAGGGTGATGGCCGAGGTTACGGCGGTCAGGCCCAGGATCAGGCCAACGGCGACGGATTTCCGGCGAATGGCATGACGGGTCAACGCAAGGGCGCCGGCCTTGAAGGCGGTAGCCGCCGGGTCAAGCAAAGGCACCCGCCGCGCGCTGGCACTGTCGGGATTGGTTCCCAGCAACCGACCGGCCAAGGCCGGGATCACGGTCACCGAAACCAGGAGAGACAGCAGAACGGATACCGAGATCGCCACGGCGATGTCGCGGAACAACTGACCGACTTCCAGATCCATGATCAGGATCGGCAGGAACACCATGACCGTGGTCAATGCCGACACCAGCACCGCGCCCCAGACCTGAGCGGCACCTCGATAGGCCGCCTCGCGGGCGCTGTGGCCATGCTGCCGCAGCCGGAAGATGTTCTCCAACACGACGATCGCAGCGTCGACCACCATGCCGACGGCGAACGCAATGCCGGCCAGCGAGACCACGTTGATCGAGCGGCCCAGCGCCGCCATGGCGACGAATGAGCCGATGACCGATACCGGGATCGCCAGCGAGACCACCAGCGTGGCCTGCCAGGAGCGCAGGAAAGTGAACAGGACGATCGCGGCGAGTGCGCCACCGATGTAGATGTTCTGGGTAACCAGATCGATCGCCGAGTTAATGTAGGTGGTCTCGTCGTAGACCTGCTGAAGGATCAGGTTCTGTGCCGGCAGGTAGTCGCGCCGCAACTCGTCGATGGCGGCCCGTACGCCGGCCATTGTCTCGATGACGTTGGCACCGGTCTCCCGGTACATCGGCATGCCGATCGCCGGGACACCGAAGCGGCGGATGTTGGAGACCGCTTCCTTGTAGTCGAAGGTGACATTGGCCACGTCGTTGACCGTCACCCGGGCGACGCGGCCGGTCGCCGGGTCGGTGTCGGTTCGCAGGGCTACTTCGCGAACCGCGGCCGGGCTGTCCAGGTCGCCTTGGGTACGCACGGTGTAGCGGCGCTTACCCTCTTCGACGGCACCGCCGGAGATCGAGGCATTCGCCTGGCGCAGCGCGGTGACGACCTGTGGCACGGTGATCTGGAAGCGCGCCAGCCGTTCCGGATCGACGATCACCTGAATCTCGCGCTGGCTGCCGCCATAGATGTTCATGCGGGCGATGCCGGGAACCCGCTCGATCCGGTCCTTGATGATGTCTTCGGCGAAGTCGTAGTAAGTGCCGATCCGGCGCTCGTTCCCCGGTCCGGCCATCAGCACCATCCAGGCGATGGCGTTGTCGTCGGAACCGGCAGTGTCGAAGATCGGCTCCTCGGCTTCGTCCGGGTAGCCGCTGATCCGGTCCAGGCGATTGGCGACCAGCAGCAACGCCTTGTTCATGTCGGTGCCGATCAGGAACTCAAGCTCGATCGAGGCCCGGCCGATCTCCGACTGACTGGTCATCTTGCGCAGGCCTTCCAGGCCGCGCAGTTCGTCCTCCTGGCGATTGGTGATTTCGCGCTCGACCTCGGCCGGTGCGGCGCCGGCCCAGTTCGTTCGAACGTTGATGACCGGCTGATTGACGTCAGGCGCCAGCTGGATCGGGATGCTGACCAACGCGACATAGCCGAACAGCACCACCATCAGGACGGTCGCCAGGACGGCGATCGGGCGTTCAATGGAGGCGCGAATGATGTCCATGGCGGTCTCGCGTCAGGATTGGGGTTGCACAGCTTGGCCGGAGCGAAGGCTTTCGTTGCCGCGGATGACCACGACGTCGCCGGCGCTCAGCCCTTGCAGAACTTCGTATCGACTGCCCAGGCTTTCGCCGAGCGCCACCGTCTTATAGACGGCCTTGCCGTCGATCACGACGAACACCGCCTCGCGGTCACCGTTGCGCACGATGGCGTCCTTGGACACCGTCAGGGCATCGCGGGTGCCACCGACCGGGATGTGCAGGACCACAGACTGATTGGCGGCGATCTCGTTCTGCACCTTGTTGTCGACCTGCAGCACGAACCGTACGGCACGTGTCCGCGTCCGCGGGTTCTCTTCCGGCACGATCGCCCGAACCGCGGCGAAGATGTGCCCGCCGTTCTGGACCTCGGCCTCGATCGTCGTGCCGGGCGGCAGGGCGGCCAGCCGATCAGCTGGGATGTCGGCCTCGATCTCGATCTCGGAATCATTCAGCAAGCTGACCACCGGGTCACCGACCCTGACATAGGCTCCGGCCGTGGTGTGCTTGATCGTCACCACACCGTCATACGGCGCCCGGACGGTGGCGTCGGTGACGGCGATGTCGGCCAGCTCCAGTTGGGCTGTCGCCGCGGTGGCATCCGCCTGGGACCGAGTCAGGGCCGCCTGGGCAATTTCGACGTCCCGCTGGGCATCCTCGGTCCGGTCCTTGCGGTACGCGGTTGAGCCCTTGAGCTGGTCCTGGCGCTCAAGGGTCTGGCGTGTCTTCGCGAGCGTTGCGCGGTCCCGCGCGACCGCCGCTCGGGCGGCTTCGACTGACGCGACACGCAGCAGGCGTTCGCTGGACAACCGGTCGTCGGCGAGGCGTGCCAAGACATCGCCGCGCTTCACCCGATCACCGACCTGAACCTCGACAATGGCAACGCGCTCGGCGACGCGTGCTGCCACCATTCCGTTCTGCCGCGCGACCAAACGGCCGAGCACATCGATTGTCTGGCTGAGCGGCTCTGCGCGCACCGGATCGACGCCTACGACTTCCTTACGTTCCTTAGCCGCTGTGGCGGGTGCGGACTGAGCGTGGACGGTCGCAGGCAACGCCAGCAAACAGGCACCGATCAGGAGCAGCGCGGTGCGAAAATTGGGGAGCATCTGGCGCATCCTGACAAACTCGAACAGCGGCCGGACAGCGTGCCGGACCCCGATTTATATCAACGAATCCTCGCAGCTGCGAACAGGATCGTCGAACATCTAACGCGTCAGGTCCTTAAACCAGTCGCACCAGCAGCAACGCCAACCCGGAAATCAGAAGCGTCAGGCGCAGCCATGATCGGGCCAAGGCATCCTCGCCGCCGGCCAGCGCCGCCGACACCAGCCAGAGCGCGGCACCGATCCGCAGGAACGCGACGGTTGCCTCGAACGGCTGGCCAAGGGGATCGAGCAGCGCTGGCTGCACGACAAAGGCGATCGGCACCAGATACAGCCCCAGGCCGAGCTTGAGCGCGCGGCCGGCAACCGCGAGCCAGGGCGCGTCAGCCATTCCGGCGGCGATAAACACAGTGCCGCAGACCGGTGGCGTTATGGTCGACAGCAGCGCGTACCAGAACACGAACAGATGGGCGACCAGCGGCGGCAGGCCGAGCTCGATCAGTGCCGGCCCGGCGACCGCGACGCAGATCACATAGGCCGCGGTGGTTGGGACCTCCATGCCGAGAATCAGACATGCCAGCGCCGTCAGCAACAGTGCCGCCCAGAGCTGCCCGCCGGATAGCGCAATCATCGCCGACGTCACCTTCACGCCGAGACCGGTCTGGTTCAGCACGCCCACAATCAGCCCGGCGCATACGATGATCGCGGCAATCCCGGCGGTCTGGCGGCCGGCGTCGATCGCCGCCCGTGCGATGCGGTTGACGAACAACCGGGGTACCGGGCGTAGGCGTTCATCGACCAGCAGGAGGACGACGGCGGTGGCGATGGCGGCGCCGGCGGCCAGCTGCGGGGTTCGGCCACTTCCGAACAGCACCGCTAGCAGCACGCCGAAGGGCAGAGCGAAGAACGGCAGCAGCCGCAGGACTGTCCGTCCGGTCGGCCGTTCATCAGCCGGCATCGGTGCAAGCCCCGCACGTGCGGCTTGACGGTCGACGCCGATCCAGACGGCGGCGAAGAACAGGATGGCCGGCAGTGTCGCCGCGACCACGATGTCGGTGTAGGGGCGGGTCAGCAGTTCAGCCATTACGAAGGCGCCGGCACCCATCAGCGGCGGCATGATCTGGCCGCCGGTCGATGCCACCGCCTCGACCGCTGCCGCCAGGGACGCCGGATAGCCGAGGCGTTTCATCGTCGGCAATGTGATCGCGCCGGTCGAGGCGACATTGGCCGACGCTGACCCGCTGATCGAGCCGAACAGGGCGGAAGCCACCACCGCAACCTTGGCGGCGCCGGCGCGCAGGCCGCCCGCACTCCAGGTCGCGATCGCCATGAAGGCTTGGCCGGCCTCCCCGGCGCCGATCACCGCGCCGAGCAGCACGAACACCGCGACCACGTCCACCGAGATGCCGGTCAGCGGTCCCCACAGGCCGCCCTCGGCGATGGTCAGGGTTCCGAGGAAACTTTCGAGCGGGAAGCCTGGGTGGCCGAACCGGCCGGGCAACAGATTGCCGAACAAGCCATAGGCAAGGGCAACCAAAGCAACCGCCGGCAGGATCCACTTGATCGCCCGCCGCCCCATCTCCAGCACCACCAGGATGAGGGCAATGGAGATGACTGTCTGGAGCGGGCCGTTCAGCGCCCCGTACTGATCGACCAAGGTATCGCGGTCGAGGGCGACCCACAGCGAGCCGGCCATTCCGATCGCCGCGGCGATCCATCCGCTCCACCGAGCGGTGCGGCTGGTGGTCGTCGCGAACAGGAACACCCACGGCAAGGCGAGCAGCAGGTGCAGTGGCCGGGTGATCAGGTTCGGCAACAGGCCGGACGATACCAGGTACAGATGATACCCGGCGCCGATCAACCCCCAGACAACGGCGACCCGCCGAACCAGCGGGTGGTTCAGCGGGTCGACGAGAAAGCCGTTCGTCGTCGTCACTTCACGGCGATTCCGGCCTCGGCGTAGTATTTGGCGGCACCGGGGTGCAGCGTCGCTCCCATGTCGGCCAGCATCGAGGTGATGACGCCGCCCCACCACGGATTGCTCTTCGCCATGGTCGCCTTGCTGTCCCAGAACGCCTTGGTCAGCTTGTAGGCGGTTTCGTCGTCGGTTGCGGCGACGGTGTAGGCGTTTACCGGCAGCGAGATCGTGGTCACATCGTAGTTCACGCCCGGGTAGGTGCCGGCCGGAATGACCTGCTGGTCGCCCTTGACCTTCTCAAGGTCGGCGGCACTCAGGCTCAGCAGGCGGATCGGCGTGCCTGCACCGGCCTCGGTGACGTTCGGTGCCGGGTATGATCCGGCGGTGGCGAAGCCTGCGACCTGGCCGTTCTTCAGGGCCGGGACGGCGGCGTTCAATTCAACGTCGACGAACGAGACCTTGTCGGCGATGCCGAGCGCCGCGAACACATCGCCGGTCTTGCGTTCACCGAAACTGCCCTTGCCGCCGGCAATGAAGCTCTTGCCGGCCAGGTCGGCGAACGTCTTTACGCCGGAATCCTCGCGCACCACCCAGTGCATGGTCAGCGACGGAATCGGGAACAGGCCGCGCACCACGTCGTATCCGGTCTCGCCTTCGAACGGCTTCTTTCCCGCCTGGGCCGACGCGATCAGCGACGGCGGCGAGGTGAAAACGTAGCCGGCGGGGCGGCGGATCGCCTCCTTGACGTTCTGCACCGACCCCTGGCTCTCTTCGACCGTCACATCGAGCCCGGCTGCGGACTTGGCGGCCTCGGACAGTTGAACGGCCATCGCGTAATAGGATGACGCGGCCTTGGCGGCCTTCAGGGTGATGCGGGTGTCGGCGGTCGCCGGTGAGGCGATGACGGAAAGGGTCAGCGTGGCGGCGGCCAGCGCCGCCGTCAGGGTCTGCTTCATGGTGGTTTCCTCCCACGGATCGCGCGCGACAGGGGCGCTTGGCGCGAGAGGATCATCGCCGATCCGACTCGTCAACCGTGATGGGCGCGCACGCCTGTTGCGGGCATTCGCAACCGCGTAATAGGCTCCACGCCATGACGACACTTCTGTTCACCCACGAGGCGTGCCTCAACCATGACCCGGGCCGCATGCACCCGGAGCACCCAGCTCGATTGAAGTCGGTCCTGGCGGCGCTGTCAGATCCCGAATTCGATGCGCTTGAGCGTCGCGAGGCGCCGAGCGCGACGCTGGAGCAGATTGCCCGCGTGCACCCCGAGACCATGGTGCGCCGGATCCTGGCAGCGGTGCCGCCGCACGGCCTGGCCGCGATCGATGCAGACACCGTCATGTCGCCGGGGACAGGCGAGGCTGTGTTGCGGGCGACGGGGGCAGCGGTTGCGGCGGTTGACGCGGTGCTCGCCGGCGAGGCGCGAAACGCGTTCTGCGCGGTCCGGCCGCCGGGGCACCATGCCGAACCGATGCGTGCCATGGGGTTTTGCTTCTTCAACAGTGTTGCGGTTGCGGCGGCACACGCCCGGGCTGTGCATGGTTTGGCGCGCGTCGCGATCGTCGATTTCGACGTTCATCACGGCAACGGCACTCAGGCGGCCTTTGCCGCGACCGGCGGAGTTTTCTACGCCTCAACCCATCAGATGCCGCTGTATCCGGGTACAGGGGCTCGCGGTGAGCGCGGGGTCGGCAACATCCTGAACGTGCCGCTGCACCCGATGGCGGGCAGCGAGGAATTCCGCCAAGCCTACAGCGAGGTGATCCTGCCGGCGCTGGTCAACTTCGATCCGGATCTGCTGATGATCTCGGCAGGGTTTGACGCGCACGTCGACGATCCGTTGGCGTCGATCGCGCTGGTGACCGAGGACTTCGCCTGGATCACCCGGGAGCTGCTGCGAGTCGCGGACAGGGTATGCGACGGCAAGGTGGTGTCGTGCCTGGAGGGCGGCTACGACCTTCAGGCGCTCGGCGACGGCTGTGCGGCCCATGTGCGCGCGTTGCTTGCCGCCTGACTGCCACGGTGTGCGGAGCCGGTGAGGTCGCTTGCCCGCACGGCCAGCGCCGCCTGGGAGTGACGGTAGGGGTGGCGGCCGGCATACGGGTCGACTTGACGGAAATCGTACCGGCTGGCGCCCAGAACATAGAGACGGCCGAGATGATCGGTGAACGGGAGTGACAGCCGCTTCACCACGAACTGGGCCTGTTCGGTCGACGACCCCAGCAACACGGCAGGAGCCGTGACGCAGTACAGCCAACGCCGGTAGCTGGTGCGAAACCGGTCGGGTGACGAGATTTGCGACAATGGCAGGCCTTTAGTGGTCTGGCCCCAGACGTGGCGGATTTCCTCGCCGCACAGCCGACCCACGAAATCCTGCCGATCGTCAGTCAACTCGTAGATCCACATGCGCGGCAGCAAGCCGGAATGCTCGAGCGGATCGAACTTCGCCTTGTCCGGCAACGTGCCGTCGGCGGCGAGGCGAAGCCAAGAATCCAGCAGCCCCTCCATCTGGGGGTCAGCGATTTCGGCCCTGAGGCGTTCGACCGGTTCTGTCTCGGATGTCGGTCTCAGAAAGCGGATCAAGGTGCAACCTCCGCGAGTTGGCGGGGATACTCTCACCTGCTAACGGGGTATTCAAGCCTTGGATTGAGCGATGTCCGGTTTTGATCGCGTCGCTCGGTCGCGGTCTGCTGCCCTTGTCTCGCCATCAGCCGGTGCCTAAACTCCGCGGCTCTTTCGGAGGGACGCCGTGACGACCGACACCGCCGCCGGGGCTGCCCCGGAGACCGACATCGAGGCATTGAGTTTCGAGGACGCGCTCAAGGAGCTTGAGCGCATCGTCGAGACCTTGGAGCGCGGCCAGGGCGCCCTGGACGATGCGATTGCCGCCTATGAGCGGGGCGCGCGGCTCAAGAAGTACTGCCAGGCGAAGCTTGAGGAAGCCCGGCTCAAGGTCGAGAAGATCAAGCTCGACGAAAGCGGACAACCCACCGGCACTACCGGCCTCGACGGCTGAGCGGAGGAAGCGATGGTCGACTTGCAGGCCGCGCTTGCGGAGTGCGCCGAGGACGTCGAGCGCATGATGGACCTGCTGCTACCGCAACCGGAAGGCGCGGAAGCACGGCTGTACTCGGCGATGCGCCACTCCGCTTTTGCCGGCGGCAAGCGGCTGCGGCCGTTTCTGGTCATGCAATCGGCACGGCAGTTCGGTGTCGATCGCCGCTGCGCTGCGCGGGTCGCGGCGGCTGTCGAGTTCATGCACACCTACTCGCTGATCCACGACGATTTGCCGGCCATGGACGACGCCGACATGCGGCGCGGCCGGACCAGCTGTCACAAGGAGTTTGACGAGGCGACCGCGATCCTCGCCGGTGACGCCCTGCAGGCATTGGCTTTCGAGACCTTGGTGATGCCGGAAACCCACTCCGATCCGGCAGTGCGCGCCGAATTGGTTCGCGATCTGGCGCGCGCCTCGGGCGGTCGAGGCATGTGCGGTGGCCAGATGATGGACCTGCTGGCCGAAAGCACCGAGATGGACATTGGAGCCATTACCCGGCTGCAGCGTTTGAAGACCGGTGAGATGTTCGCGTTCTCGGCCGTGTCCGGCGCGATCCTCGGGAAGGGGCCATACCGGGCGTACATGGCGTTGCACAACTACGCGCAGGAATTCGGGCTGGCGTTCCAGATCGTCGACGATCTGCTGGACGCGACCGGCGACTCCGAATGGATCGGCAAGCCGACCGGCCGCGATGCCGAAGCCGGCAAGGCGACCTTCGTGTCGGTTCTCGGCGCCGAGCGGGCGCGGTCGCAGGCCGGTCTTTTGATCGATCAGGCGATTACAGCCCTCGACCTGTTCGATGAGAAGGCCGATCTTCTAAGAGAGGCCGCGCGCTACGTCGTCGCGCGGACCAAGTGAGGGACCGCATATGGTCGATTACAAGACTCCCCTGCTGGACACGGTGCGCATTCCTTCCGACCTGAAAGGTCTGGGTGTCGACGCGCTGAAGCAGGTTGCCGACGAACTGCGCACCGAGACGATCGACGCCGTCTCGATGACCGGCGGCCATCTTGGCGCCGGCCTCGGCGTGGTCGAACTGACCGTGGCTCTGCACCATGTGTTCGATGCGCCGAACGACAAGATCATCTGGGATGTCGGCCATCAGGCCTATCCGCACAAGATCCTGACCGACCGGCGCGACCGTATCCGGACGCTGCGTCAGGGCGGTGGCCTGAGCGGCTTCACCCGCCGTTCCGAGAGCGAGTACGACCCGTTCGGCGCCGCCCACTCGTCGACCTCGATCTCCGCCGGCCTCGGCATGGCGGTCGCCCGCGACCTCAAGGGCGAGCGGTTCAACGTCGTCGCGGTGATCGGCGATGGGGCGATGAGCGCCGGCATGGCCTATGAGGCGATGAACAACGCCGGGTCGATGGACAGCCGGCTGATCGTCATCCTGAACGACAACGATATGTCGATCGCCCCGCCGGTCGGCGCCATGAGCGCCTACCTTTCGCAGATCGTGTCGTCGCGGTCCTACCGCTCGCTGCGGCACATGGCCAAGCAGGTCGCCCAGCACCTGCCCAAGGCGATCGAGCGGACTGCCAAGCGGGCCGAGGAATTCGCCCGGGGCATGGTCACCGGCGGCACCCTGTTCGAAGAACTCGGCTTTCTGTATGTCGGGCCAGTCGACGGTCACAACCTTGACCACCTGCTGCCGGTCCTGAAGAACCTGCGGGATACTCCGGGTCACGGGCCGGTGCTGCTGCACGTGGTGACCGAGAAGGGCCGCGGCCACCCGTTCGCGGAGACCAGCGCCGACAAGTATCATGCCGTGGCGAAGTTCGACGTGGTGACCGGTACCCAGGCGAAGCCGAAGGCCAACGCCCCGTCCTACACCAACGTGTTCGCCGACAGTCTGATCGCCGAGGCCGAGGCCGACGACCGCGTAGTGGCGATCACGGCTGCCATGCCGACCGGCACAGGACTCGACCGGTTCGAGAAGCGGTTCCCGGAACGTCTGTTCGACGTCGGCATCGCCGAGCAGCACGCGGTGACGTTCGCCGCCGGGCTTGCGGCCGAAGGCATGAAGCCGTTCGCTGCGATCTACTCGACCTTCCTGCAGCGCGGCTACGACCAGGTCGTCCACGACGTGGCGATCCAGAGTTTGCCGGTACGCTTCGCCATCGACCGGGCCGGGCTGGTCGGGGCCGATGGCGCTACCCATGCCGGTTCGTTCGATCTCGCCTATCTCGGTTGCCTGCCGGGCTTCGTGATCATGGCGCCGTCTGACGAAGCCGAGTTGGTCCACATGGTCGCTACAGCTGCTGCGATCGACGATCGACCGAGCGCCGTGCGCTATCCGCGCGGCGAAGGTGTCGGCGTCGAGTTGCCGGCGCGTGGTCAGCCGCTCGAGATCGGCCGGGGTCGGGTGGTGCGCGAGGGTACGTCGGTGGCCCTGCTGTCGCTCGGTGGGCGACTGCAGGAATGTCTGTCCGCTGCTGACGATTTAGCCGCCCGTGGTCTGTCGACCACCGTGGCCGACGCCCGGTTCGCCAAGCCGATCGATACCGCCCTGTTGCGACGCCTCGCGGCCGAGCACGCGGTGCTGATCACGGTGGAGGAAGGCTCGATCGGCGGCTTCTCTTCACAGGTGCTGCACTACTTGGCGACCGAAGGTTTGCTGGATCGCGGTCTGGTGGTGCGGCCGCTGGTTCTGCCTGACCGCTTCATCGATCACGACAAGCCTGAGGTGCAATACGCCCAGGCTGGCCTCGACGCCGCCGGCATCGTAGCGACTGCGCTTGCCGCTTTGGGCAAGGACGCCGAGGCAGCGGTCCGAGCGTAGCAAACAGCCGCTCGGCCGCTATTCCAGTGTGATTCCGAAGCTCGCCCGCAGGGCCTGCTGACCTTTCGGGGTGACGGATACCGCCCGCGTGCCGTCGACCCGCCGGATCCAGTTGTGCTCGAAGGCGTGGGTGCACAGCGCGGCGCCGATCTTGCCGGCGAGATGCGGCCGCCGCTCGCTCCAGTCCAGGCACGGTCGGCACAGGACGCGCGCCGATCGCCGAGTGCCTCGCGCCGTGAGGCTGCCCAGATCGATCCCCAGGCCGGTGAACAGCTTGACCCCGCTGTCGGTGATCGCGCCGACGTCGCCGTCCAGTTCCGCGTGGCCGGCGTCGACCAGCGCGTCGGCGAGTGCCACGCCGAGTTGTCCGGCGAGGTGGTCGTAGCAGGTTCGCGCGGTTCTGAGCGCGGCGTCGCGGGGCCCGGTTGCGACCGGCTTGCGCGGCGGCTGCAGGGTTGCGGCAACCTGCATGATGCTCTCGACCATCTGCGCGATCGCCGGCGCGGCCAACCGGTGATAGCGGTGACGCCCCTGCTTCTCGACCGCCAGCAGTCCTGCGGTGGTCATGCGGTTGAGGTGGCCGCTGGCGGTCTGCGGGGTGATGCCGGCAACCGATGACAACTCGGTGGCCGTCAACGCGCGGCCGTCCATCAGGGCGTTCAGCATCGCCGCGCGGGCCGGATCACCGGCGAGGGTCGCGATTTCCGCGAACAAAGCGGTGGTCACCATCTGTGGTCTCCCTTCAGGCCGGTATCGGTTCGGCTGCGAGCCAGTATCACCGTTCATCGCCCGGGATGGTTCGGCCGTGACCGTACCATCGAGCACAGTCCCCACGCGATACGTCGGCGTCCGCGCTGCTCGGAGAACGCTCCGACGGTGCACGGGCGCAGGACGGCGATTCAGGGAGACGGGCATGACCGACAGGCCGAGCAGGCGATCATTCTACGGATGGCGGGTGGTCGCGGCCACTTTCGTGCTGGCGATGTTCGGTTGGGGCTTCGGCTTTTACGGGCCGCCAATCTTCTTGCACGCCGTCCAGCAGATGCACGACTGGCCGCTCGCGGTGGTCTCCGGCGCTGTGACGGTGCACTTCCTGTTCGGAGCGGCGGTGGTCGCCAACCTACCGCGCCTGTACCGGCGGTTCGGCGTGCCGAGAGTGACCAAGGCCGGCGCCGTGGCACTCGCCGTCGGCTTGGTCGGCTGGGCCAACGCTGAGGCACCATGGCAGCTGTTTGCGGCGACGCTGTTTAGCGGGGCCGGGTGGGTCGCCATGGGGGCTGCTGCGGTGAACGCGATCATCTCCCCCTGGTTCGTACGTGCTCGGCCGGCGGCGCTGGCCAGCGCCTATAACGGTGCCAGCATCGGCGGCGTGGTGTTCTCGCCGCTGCTGGTGATGGCGATTACCGAGTTCGGCTTTCCGATGGCCGCCGGGGTGTTCGGCGCCGTCATGGTGGTGGTGATCTGCGTGCTGGCGGACAGCGTGTTCGCCCGCTCGCCGCAGAGCATGGGGCAATCGCCGGATGGCGATGCCGCGGACGCGCCAATGCGGTCGGTGACGATGCCGGATGCACGGCCGCTCGCCGGTCGGCAGCTCTGGGGCGATCGGAAGTTCCTGACCCTCGCCGCCGGGATGGCCCTGGGCCTGTTTGCCCAAGCCGGGTTGCTGGCCCATCTGTTCTCGCTGCTGGTACCGGCGCTTGGCGCGCAGAACGCCGGCTTGGCGATGGGTTTGGCGACGGCATCGGCGATCGGCGGCCGCACGCTAGTCGGCTGGCTGATGCCTGTCGGCGCCGACCGGCGGTTGGTGGCGTGCGTAAGCTATGGGGTGCAGATCGTCGGATCACTCACGCTGCTCGCGGCGGCCGGGACCAGTGTTCCATTGCTCCTGCTCGGAGTCGTGTTGTTCGGGGCCGGCATCGGCAACGCGACTTCATTGCCACCGCTGATCGCCCAGGTCGAGTTCGTGAAGGACGACGTCGCCCGCGTCGTTGCCCTGGTCGTGGCGATCGGGCAGGCCACCTACGCCTTCGCGCCCGTGACGTTCGGACTGGTGCGAGTCGCTTTCGTTCAGGATGCCGAAGCCGTCGACAGTGCCGCGCCGATGGTATTCGCCGCCGCGGCGGCGATCCAGGTTCTGGCGGTCGCTGTGTTCCTGTTCGGCAGAGCGCGCATGGCCGATGAGTCCGTGCCGCCGACAGGTGTGTTCAAAAGGCTTCCAGAAACACTCATCAAATAAACAGAGGCATTTCGGATCGTCGGCTCCCGCTGGATAGAACAAAAAGGCGAGAGGCCGGAACCGTAGGTTTGCGCGCGTGTTGTCGTGCGGGAGAGGGGCGCCGTTCGAACTGCATTTAACGGAGACCCAATATGTCCGACCCAAATTCCGAGTCAATCACGGGTACCATTCTGGCAGACGTAATCGTCGCCGCTCAGGGCTCCGACACTGTGTCGAGCTTCGAAGGTGACGACCTTGTCTATGGCAACCAAGGTGCGGATTTCATCGACCTGGGCCCCGGGAACGACACCGGATACGGCGGTCAGGCGAAGGATACTCTTCTGGGTGGGGACGGCGACGATGTCCTGTACGGAAACAACGGAGTGGATGTCCTGTCCGGCGGTGGCGGAAATGACGTGATCCTTGGTGGCAACGGGTGTTGTCACGTTAACTCGTCGAGTTAGCAAGTTGGCATGCCGGTCGTTGATCAAGCGGCATGTGCCGCGGATTTCCAAGCTTCGAACGCTTCGAGCCGATGGTAGCGAATGGTGAGGGCGGAACGACGGCGGGCTGGGACAGAGTAACGATTGCGGGTTGCGGATTGCATAGACACGAAGCGTTGTAATCCACCCGGTGATCGGAAGCCTTGCATCACCCGCTCTCGTTTTCGGAAGGGCAAGTGGCTGTTCTCGGCGCGGTTATTGAGCCCCTTGTGTGACCAATGATCAAGGCCAGGCGCGACCTCGCGCTTGGCGGCCCCATATGAGCGCAGTTTGTCCGTAATGATCCTTTTGGGCACGAAGCCCCAACGTTTCATCAGCTTGATCAAAAGCCGCTTTGCAGCGCGCTTGTCTCGCTTCGATTGTAAGATTTCCTCAAGAACGACACCGTGTTGGTCGACGGCGCGCCACAGCCAGTATGACCGGCCCGCGATCTTCACGACGACTTCGTCCAGATGCCAAACATCACCAGGGCGAGGCTGCCGTCGCCGCAGAACGTGGGCGATCCGGGGACCGAACTTGACGGTCCAGCGCCGGATCGTCTCATACGAAACGTCCACACCACGTTCCAGCATAAGCTCCTCGACCTCGCGCAGGCTCAAGTTGAACCGGGCGTAGAGCCAGACAACATGAGAAATGATCTGAGGCGGAAAGCGGTGGCGCTTGTAGCTGATTTTCTCTGTTTGCATCGACACCGCCTACGCCCGGATCATTGAACCCGCAACCTCAGGCACGTTAACGTGACAACACCCAAAAGAATGCCGTTCTCGATGAAGGAGTGGTGACCTGCTCCCGGTGATCGGTGAGGGTTGAGTGTCAGTGCATGAGCCAAACAACGCCCTGCCTCAGGCGCCGAGCCGCATGATCGCGAGCGCGACGGTCTTGGCGCGCGGAACCATGGTGTCGAGCCGCATGAACTCTTCCGGCGTGTGTGCCCGTCCGCCGACCGGGCCCGTGCCGCAGACGGTCGGCGCTCCGACCTGGGCGGTGAATCCGGAGTCGGCGGAGCCGCCGGAGAATTCGCCACCGATGGTAAGCCCGACCTCGGCACCCGCTCGCGTGTAGATGTCGAAGATCTCTTTGCTTTCCGACGACTGGGTCAGGGGCAGAAAGCCGCGGCTCTCGGTGATCTCGGTCGAGGTGCCGGGAACGTAGGCGGTTTCCAGGATCCTCGTGATTTGCTCCCAGACCGCGTCGCGCGCCTCCATCGTCTTGAAGCGCACGTCGACCCCCGCCGTGGCGTGCGGAGCGACCATGTTGACCGCATTGCCGCCGCTCACGATGCCGACGTTGACGGTCGTGCCGACCTCGTAGTCCGTCAGCTTGTGCAGTTCGGTGATCTTCGCTGCCAGTTCGCCGATCGCGCTGATCCCCTTCTCGTGCTGTCCGCCGGAGTGGGCCGGCACGCCCTTGACCTGGAATTTGAAGAAGCTTGCGCCCTTGCGGCCGGTGACGACATTGCCGCTCTCCCGCCCCGGCTCCGCGTTGAAGACGACGCGGGCGTTCCGGGCCTCGTTTTCGATGACCGGCCGGGAGGAGGGCGAGGCGATCTCTTCGTCCGAGGTGTAGAGCCCCGTCAGCGGGTAGGGCGCACCGCCGAAGCGCTTGAATGCCGCCAGCACGAAGGCGTTCATCACCAGGCCGGCCTTCATGTCCGCGACGCCGGGTCCATAGGCGATGTCGCCCGCCACCGTGAACGGCCGGCGCTCCGCCTCGCCGTCCGGGAAGACGGTATCGCGGTGGCCCATCAGGATGACCGGCCGGTTGCCCTCGCCACCCGAGACGTGGGCGCGGATGCAGTCGCCGAACTCGCCATGCGGCACCCGGTCGGTCGAGATGCCTTCCGCCTCGAACCACTCCTCGATGGCACGTCCGACCGCGTCCACGCCGGCCTTGTTGTACGATCCGGAGTCGATGTTCACGATCTTCTCGAGCAGTTCGGTCATCGCCGGACGCTGCTGGTCGAGCCAGCCGAGGATCGCGGAATGCTGTTCGGGGGTAGCGGGTGGCACGGCTGTCACTCTCTGGGATGATTGGACTGGACGGCTAGCGTGGCCTTCCCGCCGACCAGTTGCAATCCGGTTGTCTCGGCCTGCCGCGGCCGTGGATCAGCCATCGGTTGTTCGAGCGTGTCCAGCGCGCCAAGCGTGCTATGTTCTGCCATCGGTCGGCGCCTCACCGCCGTCGCAAGCAATGGACATGACCTTGGCAGACAGAATCAGAGTCGGGATTGTTGGAGCAACCGTTACGCCGGGCGGCAGCGGCTGGGGCGCCAATGCCCATGTTCCGGCGCTGCAGGCGTTGCCGGACTATCAATTGAAGGCCGTCTGTACCGCGCACGAGGAGACGGCAAGAACTTCGGCGGAAAAGTTTGGCGCCGAACTCGCCTTTCACGACATGAAGACGATGGTCGCGCATCCGGACGTCGATCTCGTCGCGGTCGTGGTTCGGGTGCCGTTGCACGAACAACTCGTCATGGCCGCCATCGAGGCCGGGAAGCCGGTGTGCTGCGAGTGGCCGCTCGGGGCGAACCTAGCTGAAGCGACAGCAATGGCCGATCGCGCCAAGGCGGCCGGGCTGCCGACCCTGGTTGGTCTGCAGGCACGCAGCGACCCCGCCGTGATGTATGCCCGCGACCTCGTCGCCAACGGCGACATCGGCGACATCGTGACCGTCAACCTCAAGGTGATGGTCGATGCGATTACAGAGCGCGGGGATGGTCGCATCTGGCAGGGGATACGCGCGAACGGCGCCAACCCCATGACCATTCCGGGCGGACACTCGATCGACGCCCTGTGCCACATCCTCGGAGAGTTTGCCGAGGTCAGCGCACGGGTCACGACGCGCATCGGTATGTGGAAGCACGCGGTAACGGGGGACGACTTTCCCGTCGACGCGCCGGACACCGTCACTGCTGCCGGCGTGCTGAAAAGCGGCGCGGAAGTGTCCTATCAAGTGGCCAGCGTCCCCTTCAACGCGAGTGGCACGCGCCTGGAGATCTACGGCCGCAAGGGGACCCTGGTGCTGACCTCCAAGTCCGTCAACATCGGGCCCAGTCAACTCCACCTCGCCATCGGCAACGCGACAATGGCCGAGATAATCCCGCCTGACAGATACCGGTTGGTTTCGGCCGATATGGCCGCCGGTCCGGGGCGGAACGTCGGGCAGGCCTATGCCCGCTTTGCCAGCGCGTTGCGATCAGGGAAGTCGGACACGCCCGACTTCGGCGATGCGGTTGCCCGCCACGCGCTGATCGACGCCATGGAACGCTCCCACCGAGAAGGCACGGTCATCAGACTGGCGTGAGGCTGGTGTGGGGAGGACGTCAGTTCCGTGACGAGATCGCGGCGTTCATCGCCATGAAGCCGCGGATGTGGCGCAGCGCGAGATCGATCTTCCGGGCGTTCTCTTTCCAGGGGTAGAGGCTGACCTGCGCGTTCGGCGCCAGCAGGGCCGTCTCCATCGCCGTCGCGTAGGGGTGCGCCGGGATGTCGTCCGGCAGGACCAGCACCGGCGTGTGGCAGGTGCGCACGAAGTCGCGGTCGACGGTGAACACGAAGTCGGCCCGCTTGGTGTACATGTTGTCGAGGTATTCGGCGATCATTGCCATGGTGATCTCGGGACGCCGGGCGTGAAACTCCGGCCCCCAGCCCTTGATGTTGTTCTGGTAGAAAATGTCCGGCACGGCGGAACTGTAGCCGCTCGGATGCACGAGCACCGCGGCCACGACGCGATTGCCCGCGCGCTTCAGCATGTTCCAGATCATGGGACCGCCGATACAGAAGCCCATCACCATGAAGCGGTCGATCCCGAGATGATCCATTAGGCCGAGTTGATCGTCGGTGAAACCGTCCCAAGTCCGTTCGATCTCCAGCGGACCCTCCGACGTGCCGCCGTTGGCGTTGCGCAGGTCCAGCGCGATGACCCGGTAGGTGTCGCCGAAGGCCTCCAGTGGATTGAAGGCATGGCTCGCGAGCCCGGCGATGGTCGCGTTCAGACCTCCGCCGGGTATGACCAGCAACGGGAAACCGGAGCCGGCTTCCTCGTAGTGGATCCGCACTGGACCATTCTCAAATATCGGCATGGCGGTTCTCGTTTCCGGGTGAGGTAGACTGCGTTTGATTGGTGCTTTCCAACCCGCACCTTACGACCAAGCCCATCAAAAAGGGTTCCGCCCGCCGCCACAACCTCTTCATAACGACACCGCTGGTCGAGTCCACGACGCCAGGAACGGAGTTCGCACAATGACGAAGACCTACACGCCGCCGAAGGTCTGGACCTGGGAAGGCCAGAAGCAGGGACGGTTCACCAGCACCAACCGGCCGATTGCCGGCGCGACCCACGAAAAGGAACTCCCCGTCGGAAAGCACCCGCTGCAGCTTTATTCGCTCGGCACGCCGAACGGCGTGAAAGTCACGGTGCTGCTGGAGGAACTTCTGGCGAAGGGCCATGCGGGCGCCGAATACGATGCCTGGTTGATCCGCATCAGTGACGGCGACCAGTTCGGCAGCGGTTTCGTTGCAGCGAACCCTAACTCCAAAATTCTGGCGCTGATGGACCACAGTACCAACCCGCCAACGCGGGTTTTCGAGTCCGGGGCGATACTGCTGTACTTGGCCGAGAAGTTCGGCGAATTCCTGCCGAGCGACCCGGCGCGGCGGACGGAATGCCTGTGCTGGCTGTTCTGGCAGATGGGCAGCACCCCGTATGTCGGCGGCGGCTTCGGCCACTTCTATGCCTACGCGGAGGAAAAGCAGCAGTACCCCATCGACCGCTTCACCATGGAAGCCAAGCGCCAGCTCGATGTGCTCGACCAGCGTCTGGCCGACAACCGCTATGTGTGCGGCAACGACTACACGATCGCCGACATGGCGATTTGGCCTTGGTATGGCGGGCTGGTCATCTTCAACCAGTACGAGGCGGAGGAGTTCATCGACGCCAAGAGCTACACCAACGTGCGGCGCTGGGCTGAGGAAATTCACGCTCGCGAGCCGGTCAAGCGTGGTTGCATGGTCAACCGCATCCGCGGCGAAGCGCACGAACAACTCCGCGAGCGTCACGACGCGGGCGATTTCGATACGAAGACTCAGGACAAGGTTGAGGCGAAAAGTTGAAGAGCGCGAAACGAGAGCGCTCAAGCGGCCCAATTTAACTTTCCCCGAATGGTCGCATATTGGCCTGCTGCCGGTTCCGTGGACACGCGGTTAGGCTAATGTGAGGGGTCTTTCGACTCGACGGGGCTGATGTAGCCTTTCACCGTCCACCGCCGGAGTCTCCCCTGGCCTTTCGCTTCGTTCACTCGGCCGACATCCACCTGGACTCGCCACTCCGGTCGCTGGCGCTCCGTGACCCGGACCTGGCCGAGTTGGTCGGCAATGCCACTCGGCGGGCGTTGGTGACCATCGTGGATTTGTGTCTGGACGAGCAGGTCGACGCCCTGCTGTTGGCGGGGGATCTCTACGACGGCGATCAGACATCAATGAAGACCGCTCGGTTCCTGGCGACGCAGCTTCGACGCCTGGACGAAGCGGGCATCCGGACCTTCGTTATCCGTGGCAACCACGACGCCTTGTCGCGGATCACCCGGGAACTGGTGCTTCCGGAGACGGTGAAAGTGTTCGGCGGCCGCGCGGAAGCGATCACAATCGAGCGTGACTCGGGCAGCGTGCCGATCGTGGTCCATGGCCTTAGTTTTGCGCAGCCCCACGCCCCGGAGGGCCTGCTCCCACGCTACAAGACGCTGGTCGAGGGCGCGGTGAATATCGGCCTCATGCACACCAGCTTGGCCGGCAGTGCCGGGCACGATCCTTACGCCCCCTGCAGTGTCGCCGACCTTCAGGCGACAGGGTTTCGGTACTGGGCGCTTGGTCACATCCACAAACGCTCGGTCGTCGAGGGCACCTGCGCGGTCGTGATGCCAGGCATGCCGCAGGGCCGGGATGTCAACGAGGCTGGGCCGAAGTCGGTTACCCTGGTGACGGTCGCCGACGACGGCGCCATCACGATCGACGAGCGCCTCACCAGCCTCGCCCAGTTCGAGCGGGTCGGCGTCGACCTGACCGGCATCGAGGACTGGCGGGATATTGCAGCTGCCATCACTCGGACACTGGAGCACGCCCGCAGCGTGGCGATTTCGGAGCATCTGGTCGCACGACTGTCGCTGACGGGAACCACACCCTTGGCCTGGCGTGCCCGGCGCGACACCGATCTGCTGCGCACGGAGGCCGCCGAGCGGGCGTCTGTGGTTGGGAACTGCTGGATCGAGAAGCTCGATGTCGAGTGCACGCCGCCGTCTGCCGTCGCCGGTCCGGTATCGGATCCGGTTGTCGAGCTCCGTCAGCTGATCGACTCCGACGTGATCCGCTCGGAAGCCTACCGCTCGGAAGCGGTACGCCTCGTCGACGAGCTGCGTGGCCAACTGCCGCCGGAGTGCCGGCACCTGCTCGGGACCGACGAGGGGAGTTTCGCGGCTGTCCTTGAGGCGCTGGCGCGGGCCGGCGCCGACGAGGTCCTCGCCCGACTCCACGCCGGGCCAGCAGAAGAGGCGGGTTGATGCGCCTTCGCCGGCTCAATCTCGAACGCTACGGCCGGTTCACCGACCATTGCATCGACTTCGGCGAGCGACCGGAGGGCGGACCCGATCTGCACATCATCTACGGGCCGAATGAGGCCGGTAAATCGACCGCGCTGAACGCGTTTCTGGATCTGCTGTTCGGGATCGAGCCGCGCAGTCGCTACAACTTTATCCACCCGTACCCGACGATGCGGATCGGGGCATCCTTGGAGCTCTCGACCGGCGTCCGAGACCTTGCGCGGGTGCGGCGCGGCTTGCTCGACGGCCAGGATCAGGCAATTGCCGACGGGGTGATCTTGGGCGAGCTCGGTGGAATCAACCGCGACGCCTATCGCGCCATGTTCTCGCTCGACGACGAGACGCTGGAAGCTGGCGGCGAGAGCATCCTGGCGAGCAAGGGCGAACTCGGCCAGTTGCTGTTCTCTGCCAGTGCCGGCCTTGCGGAGATGAGCCGCTCTCTTACGGGGCTCAGGGGTGAAGCGGACGGCTTCTACAAGTTCAAGGCGCGCAGTGGTGAGTTGAGCGACCTGAAGAAGGAGCTTGCCGGTCTGAAGGATGAGCGGGACCGGATCGATACGCTGGCCAGCGAGTATGCGCGGCTGACCGAAGTGCGCGACCGGACCTCCGGGCTGTATGACGAAGCGATCGCCGATCGTGGTCGGGTCCGCACCCGGATGGACGACATCCAGCGTCACCTGAACGCACTGCCGCGTCTGACGGCCCTTCGCACGCTTCGGGAGCAGCTGGCGCCACTGGAGGGGTTGCCGGAGGTACCTTTCGGCCGGCGGGAGGCACTGCCTGATCTGCAGAAGGAGGACGTCTCGCTGGCGACCCGGGCTGCGGGGATCGACGCGGACATCGGGCGCATGTCTGGCGAGCTCGACGCGGTGGTTCTCGATGAACCTGCCCTGGAAGTCGCCGAGCGGTTGGAAGGTCTGTCGCTCCTGAAATCCCGCCATGAAACCGCTGACAAGGATCTCCCGGATCGTCGCCTGAAACTGGGCGAGATCAAGCGGTCGATCGCCGGCCTGCTCGCCCGCCTCGGTCGGCCGGATGAAGAGGACCCGCATCGTCTGGTGCTGGCCGCTTCCAGTGTGGGGATCTTGAGGGACCTGATAGAGACGCGCTCCGGAATCCAGGCTGCGGTCGACGCCGCGACAGCCGAGCTGAGCCAGGCCGGAGAACGCCAGCACGAAGCCGAGGCCGCGATTCGTGCCGCCGGTGGCGACATCGGAACGACCGAGGCCGGCAGGCCGGGCCTGGGATTGCTGGCCGGAACCGTTGCAACACTACGGTCGGGCGATCATGCGGCCCGCCGACGCGAGGCGTCGCGTTCCATCGATGCCCGGAAAGAGAGCCTGGCGGAGAGGCGGGCATCGCTGCGACCATGGCAGGGATCAGCCGATGACCTGAGCGCGCTCGCCGTCCCATCGGTCGACGCACTGGAGCGGATCGGGGCCACGTTGACGACGTCCTCGGAACAGATGGCGCTCCAATCGGGCGCGGTTGATCGCCTTGACCGGGAACGGCGGCGTCTCGAGGCCGAGATCACTGCAATGAAGACTGTCGCAGGCGTCGTGACCGACGGCGAAGCCGCCGAGGTGCGTGCCGAACGGGAACGAACCTGGGCTGAGCATCGACGTTGCTTGGACGCCGAGTCCGCGGACCTGTTCGAAACCGCCATGCGTCGCGATGATTTCGTTGCGGAGGGCCACCTCAGGCACGGTAAGGAGGCCGCCGAACTGCAGCAGTCCCTTCGGCGTCTGGCCGTTCTGGACGAGGACCTCCGGCAGGCCCGGGAGCAACTGGTCGAAGCAACTGGCCGTTGGCAGGCTGCGCTCGATGAACTTGCGGCGACAATTGCGACCCTTTCGCCCGCCCTTTCGGGTGGCATGACGATCGCCGAGCTTGAGGCTTGGCTAGGGCTGCGGGATCGGGCGCTGGAGGCTCGGACTGAACTGAAACAGGCAGAGCGCACTCTGCGGGACGCCGACGCCGGCGCCGAGACCGCGCGAACGACCCTGCGGACTGCGATGGATACAGCGGGTCTGTCCTACGACGAGGCGGCGGATTACGCGGCGCTAATGGCACTGGCGCAGCGGGCGCTCGACCGGGAAACGTCACTCGAAGGACTGCGATCAGCCGTCAAGGTGAGCACTGCAGACGTCAAGACGCGTGAGAAAGCATTCGAGAAAGCAGCCACCGCCGACGAGGATTGGCAGGCGAATTGGGTCCAAGCGTGTGCCCGTTGCTGGCTGGGGGAGGAGGGGGCAACGCCCGCCTTATCAACCGTACGGGAAGTACTGGAGGTGCTCGCCGCGCTCATGCCAGCGCTGGAACTGCGGTCAGGGCTCGGCGATCGCATTGCCAAGATGGAGGACGACCAAGCGGCGTTCGACGCCGAGGTAACCGGCATCGCTACAGCGATCGAACTCCCGGTGGAGGGGGTGGCTCCCCTGCGGCTTGCGGGACTTATCCAGGCACGGGTGCAGGAAGCCCGCGACGCCGTATCCGCCGCCCTGGCGATGCGGCGCTCTCTCGAGGAAGTCCATGAGCGACGGCGCGTGATATCGGAGGAACTCACCGTTCACCAGGCCCGCACGGTTGAGATGACGACCTTCTTCAGTGTCGACACTTTGGCGGAGGTCGCGCGAAAGACGCAGGAGAGCGAGCTCAAGTCCGGGCTTTCGGCACAGGTCGAGGCCGCCGAGCAGGAGATTCTGGAAGCCGTCCGGGTCGGTTCGATCGCCGAGGCGGAAATCGTCCTCGATACGGCCGATCGGTCAGGCCTCGAGGCCGAGCTCTCCCAGCTGCAGTCGCGCTTTGAAGACAAGGACCAGCGCGCCCGGGATCTGTTCGCCGAGCGCCGGGAAGCGGAAGGGCGGATTGAAGCGGTCGGTGGCGACGACGCCGTGGCGCGCATCGAGGAAAGGCGCCGGACAGCCCTTCTGGAGATCGAGGAGAGGGCGGAGCGATACCTGCGATTGCGGCTCGGTGTCCTCGCTGCGGTTCAGGCGCTTCGGGCTTATCGCGACCAGCATCGCGGCTCGATGATGACGCGCGCCTCGGAGGCGTTTCGAACCATCAGCCGGTCATCCTACACCGGTCTCGCCACCCAACCCGACGACGACCGGGAGATCCTGGTCGCCTTGTCGTCCGATGGAGGCTCGAAGGTGGCGTCCGAGCTATCCAAGGGCACGCGGTTCCAGCTTTACCTGGCCTTGCGCGTCGCCGGGTATCACGAGTTCGCCCGGACCCGACGCCCGGTGCCGTTCGTCGCCGACGACATCATGGAGACCTTCGATGACTTCCGAGCCGAAGAGGCCTTTGGGCTGTTCGCAGGGATGGCGGAGGTCGGCCAGGTCGTCTACCTGACGCACCACCGTCACCTGTGCGCGATCGCGCAGAAGATCTGTCCTGGCGTAAGGGTACATGAACTCGACGGCGTTCGATGAAGGCGCTCACGGCGGATTACTCAGACGTCCAGTCGTCTGCTGGCGCGGTGCTCGACGCCAGCGGGCGTCCTCAAGCCGCATTCTCTGGCTCGTCGTAGCGACAACCTGCAACTACGGGGCGGGCGATGCACCGGAAGCAGTTCTCCGAGGCATGTCAAGGCGGCCTTTCGTGATTGCTTCCATCAGACCGTTTCACCTTCCGGTTGGACTGGAGTCCGAATAACCTGTCGTCAATCAGGGGCGGTTCCGCCATTCAAACGGCAAGCGTCATTCAAAATGTGCACCGGGAGCCTGCGTCGCAAGACCAGTCGGCCTCGGAGGCGACAAGAACACTCGATTCTGGAGGGAGGGATGTGATGGCTGACAACATCAAGTGTCTGATTATGGGGGCGTCATACGGATCGCTGTTGGGGACCAAGCTGGCTCTGGCGGGCCATGACGCGACGTTGATCTGCCTGCCTGCCGAGGCAGATCTGATCAATGCCGAGGGCGCCATCGTCAGGATGCCGGTCAAGAACCGCGAGGGCCTGGTCGAGGTCAACACCAAGACCTTGCCCGGCAAGCTGACTGCCGCCGGAACCGGCGACGTCGATCCCGCGGATTTCGACTTGGTGGCGCTGGCGATGCAGGAGCCCCAGTTCCGCTCGTCCGGCGTGCGAGAGTTGCTGGACGCGGTGGCGAAGTCCCGCAAGCCCTGCATGTCGATCATGAACATGCCGCCGCTGCCTTACCTGAAGCGAATTCCCGGCCTGGACGCCGGAGCCTGCCGTGACAGCTACACCGACGCCAGTGTCTGGGACAGCTTCGATCCTGCCAGCATGACCCTGTGCAGCCCGGACCCTCAGGCGTTCCGTCCTCCCGAGGAGAAGGTCAATGTGCTGCAGGTCCGGCTGCCGACCAACTTCAAGTCGGCGAGCTTCGACTCCCCGAAGCACACCGCGATCCTGCGGCGGCTGCAGGCCGATATCGAGGCGGCCCGGTTCGACCCAGGCGATGGCCCATTGGACCTGCCGGTCAAGCTGAAGGTCCACGACTCGGTGTTCGTGCCGCTGGCCAAGTGGAGCATGCTGCTGGCTGGCAATTACCGCTGCGTCCAGAAGGACGGCATGCGCCCGATCAAAGAGGCGGTGCATTCCGACCTGGAGGCGACCCGCTCGGTCTACGAATGGGTGGTCGATCTGTGTCAGTCGCTCGGCGCCGATCCGGCCGACATGGTGCCGTTCGAGAAGTACGCCAATGCCGCCCTGTCGCTGGGCAGCCCGTCCTCCGCGGCGCGAGCGCTGGCCGCCGGTGCCACGAACATCGAGCGGGTCGACCGGTTGGTGCAGACCATCGCGGCCCAGAAGGGGAAGCGCAACGAGGTGGTGGACCATACCGTGGCGCTGGTTGACGGCTGGCTTGAGGCCAACCGTGCCAAGGCGACCTGATGCCGTCTGACCGACGTGCCAACGCCGAAGGTGCAACGGCTGCCTGAAGCATCGTGGGCGAGGGGCGGCATCGCCGATCAGATGCCGCCCCCTGTCCCAGTCCAATTCAATCCCCGCGGACCAGTCCCGGTGGGCCAGGTCCCGGGCACCCGTACGGCTATGGTTTGGAGTGCTTCGTGACCAGGGCTCGTGCGTCCTCAACCAGGATCTTGGCGTCGATGCCCTGGCCGGCCATTTCCTTGACCCAGCCGTCGACGATCTTGGCGGATGCGCTCTGCCAGCGCTTTGTCTCGGCGGCGTCGAGCACGATGATGTTGTTGCCGGCGGCCGCGGCCTTCTTGCGACCGACCACGTCGCCGCCGTCCATCGCCCGGCCGGCCCATGCGGCTGCCTCGATGCCGGAGTTGTCGTCGATCACCTTCTTCAGATCAGCCGGCAGCCGGTCGTAGCTGGCCTTGTTCATCAAGAATCCGAAGGTGGCGGTGTAGAGGCCGTACTCTCCGGTGAACTCCGTATGGTTCTTCACCAACTCGCTCATCTTCAGCGGCAGGGTGATCTCCCAGGGGATAACGGCACCATCGATCACGCCCTTGGAGACCGCTTCGGGGACCGCCGGAACCGGCATCCCGACCGCCACACCGCCGAGCTCGTCCAGCATCGTGGTGATGATCCGGGTAGGCCCGCGCAGCTTCATGCCGCTGAGATCTTCGAGCTTGACGGTCTGGCTGATGGAGCTTTTCGTTGGGTTAGTCGTTTTTGTGATTTTCATTCGTACCTCTATTTTCGTAATCGTAATAAATCTCCAGAATGCGCTTTGAGATATCAGAGATCCCTGGCTCATCCAGCAATATGTTTTTCAGAAGTTGAATTTCTTCAGATTTGCTTAGGAGTAAGGTTGAGTTTTTAATGACGTTATCCTTTATAAATAGTGATTAATGAATTAAGTAACTCGCTTTGCTCGTTACTCAATACTTCGTACTCTAGGTAATGTATTTGTAAGATAAATTATTTCATCAAAAAGAATACATACCTATGTATAATATGGATTCCTGAAACAAGAATAGGAAATAAAAATATTTTTCAATTCCTCCAATATCTGTATGACAGTTTGTATAAATAGGTAAGACAGACAATTTATTACGAGAAGAATTTTATATGAATACATTTATGAAGGACGTATTGGAGCTATTGCTTTCCTGGTTTGAAGAGGGCGATTTCGATGGGCAGCGCGATGCCGATATCGTAGAGCGTTTCAATGAGGAAGGCTTCAAAACGGAGCGTGGAAGAGCCTGGACCGTCGAGAACTGGCGGAAGTTTCGTGATCGGCTTCGCATTGACGATGAGACAGGGAAGCCAGCCGAGACGCGCGTTCAGCGATCACGGATTCTCGAACGAGCGGGCTTACATATGACAAGCGCTCGGGATGATCTGGGGTATCAGAGAATAGAATACCCACGCTGCCGAAGCTGAGTTTCGGTGTTAGTACGAGCCGGGGAACCCGCCTTGAGCGACAGCCGTAATCCGCTCATTGAGGCTGTTTCGGACCCGAAACCAGCGGATCGGCAGACGATCATCGATAGGCTTCAGCGCCTACCAGGGAACCAGCGAACCACTTTGCTTCTAGTGGATAGAATCCAACACTTGGTGCCCACGCCTGACGGCGGCGATGATTTTGTCGGGATCGGCTGTCCAGTTGAAGGGCTTCGGATCTGAGGCGTTGTGCTCGTCGAGGAAGCGGTTGATGGCGGCCTGGAGGTCGGCGACAGAGCGGAAGACGCCGCGCTTGAGGCGGCGCTTGGCGAGCCTGGCGAAGAAGCCTTCGACGGCGTTGAGCCAGGAACATGAGGTCGGCACGAAGTGGAAGGTCCAGCGGGGATGGCGGTGCAGCCAGGCGCGGACCTTGGGGTGCTTGTGGGCGGCGTAGTTGTCGAGGACGGCGTGGATCACCTTGCCGGCCGGAACCTGGGCCTCGATGTGGTTGAGGAAGCGGATGAACTCCTGGTGGCGGTGACGCTGCATGTTGCGGCCGATGACGGTGCCGTCGAGCACGTTGAGGGCAGCGAACAAGGTGGTGGTGCCATGGCGCTTGTAGTCGTGGGTCATGGTGCCGGCGCGGCCCTTCTTCAGCGGCAGGCCGGGCTGGGTGCGGTCGAGCGCCTGGATCTGGCTCTTCTCGTCGACGCTGAGCACGATGGCGTGGGCCGGCGGGTCGACATAGAGCCCGACCACGTCGCGCAGCTTGGTCACGAACTCCGGGTCGTTCGAGAGCTTGAACTGCCGGATCCGATGCGGGGCCAAACCGTGAGCACGCCAGATCCGCTGCACCGAACTAACCGAGATGCCGGTCTGTGCCGCCATCGTTGCGGCGGTCCAGTGGGTCGTCTCGCCGGGCGGATCGGTCAGGGTCAGGGCGACGACGCGCTCGGCCACCGAGGGGTCCAGCGGCGGGATCCGCGACGGGCGCGTCTTGTCCCGCAGCAGCCCGTCCACGCCTTCGGCGGCGAAGCGCTCCTGCCAGCGCCAGACCGCCGTCTTGGCGACCCCGGCCTCGCGCATGATCGCGTTGGTGCCCAGGCCCGCGGCGGTGAGCAGCACGATCCGGCAGCGCCAGACGTGCTTTTGCGGGCTGTTGCGGTCCGCCACGATCGCCTCCAGGCGGGCGCGATCGGCGGTACTGACGGTGAAGCTGATCCCGGTGCGCATGCCCCAGACTCGCACGCCACCGAACCCGCGGGAATCCTGAGCGGGATTCTAATGTCGGATTTTATCCACTAGTAACGACGAATTCATAATCAGAAGTGTCCTTTTTTTTCGACTGGATGATTGATGACAGGCGTCAAACTCGATAGACGCTAGTGGTGGGAATCAGACAGATGAAACCCGTGCATCAGCAAACGCATGGCGGAAATCTGCCGATCCAGACGGACTCACCCGTTTGATTTTCACCACTAGAAACTAACCGTCAAGGAGATCGTTATGTGGAAGCAGCTATCAATCGTTCTGGCGATTAGTATTGGTCTCATCGGCTGTAAGGCGGATGAGCTAGAGATAAGCATAAAAACCAACGATCTAATCTCCGTTCGAAATGGCGGTAGTGAGGTAGCAGAGTTTGAAGCAGTATTTTCAATGGTAATGGAGCTCGATAATGAGAGCCGCGCATTAGTTAATGCCTTAAAAAATATTTTAGTGAAATATGTTTATATTAATGATTTTGAAATAAAAACAACCGACATGGGATTTTCGCTGACAATTGAGGGCGAAATTCCTGTGAAACGCGGTGGAAGTTCTGACGCAGCATACTTCATATCATTAGAACCTTCTGACGTCATTGATGGAATGACGCAGGTTCAATTGAAGACAGGGCAAAAATTTGAGCAAATGAATAGTGAGATGATGGCGCTAAACATCATGCTGGCGCCTGATGCGTTTCATCCTACTCGTTTTCGTCTGCGTGGAGATAACAACATCGAGGTACTGGCTCCTGCCGTACAGGTCGATGGGCGAGACTATCTGATGTGGCGAGGACGCGTCGGAGATCGGTTGTCGCTCTCGTTTTCAGGCGGGGCGTATGATCGAACTGGAGCTGGGTTCTTCTTCCGATAATACCCGAGCCAGTCGACCCTGATCGTTAGATAACACGTCTTTTCTAACATCGCATGGCTAAGTGATTGAACTGACTCGGTTCGCGTCTCTCGCTGTATGGGCGGTATTGGTTTGCTGGTTAGAAAATCATGATATCATGATTTATCTAATGATTACGGAGGCTTAGATGGCTCTCGGCAAACAAGCTAAGACACTGACGGACGTTCAGCAGCGGGCGGTTCTCGCGTATCTCGACACTACGATGGACGCGAAGCGGAACAGGGTGATGTTTCTGCTCTCGGTCGACGCCGGATTGCGGGCGAAAGAGATCGCGCTTCTGGAGTGGTCGATGGTCACGGACTCAGCCGGTGATCTGACGGATGAGATCCGGCTCGAGGATCGGTCATCGAAGGGGCGTTCCGGCGGCGTCGTGTTCATGAGCAAGCGGCTTCAGGCAGCTCTGGCGATCTATGCGGCTGATCAGAGCTTGAATGGGACGGTGATCAAGTCTCAGCGACGGCGATGGATGTCGGCTCAGGTCGTCACGAATTGGTTCTTCAAACTTTAGGCTCTTTTGAATTTCGAGTGGGCTATGCGGCCTGCGGGTTGATCCGGGTGAAGTCGAGTTTTCCGGCGATGAGGAAGAGTACGGTGCGCATGGTGGCGAACCGGGTGTAGCCGCGGGCCTTGCGTTTGGCGGCCTGAAACAGGCCATTGAGCGCCTCGATGAAGCCGTTGGTCTGGCGGGTCTGGGTCCAGGCGACGATGCCGTCGAAGTGCCTACGGATCATCCTGGCGACGTCTTTCATCGGCTCGACCTTGGAACGCAGGACGTTGGTGCACCACTGCTTGAGCATGGCGGAGACGACGTTGATCTGCTTGCGCTCGAGGATGTCGCGCAAATTCTCACGGTAGAGCCAGGCGCGCGGCGTGCGTTTGGTGGCGACCTGAGCGATCAACGCGTCAAGGTCGGCCCGGCCCTCGTCAGTCAGCCGGTCGCGGTCTTTGAGCAGCTTCCAGCGCAGCCCCTTGAGGCTCGGATCGGTTCGCTGCTCGATGCGCCTGGTCTGATCGACGGCGGCGGACGCATGGGCGACGACGTGGAATTTGTCGAAGGTGATGCGCGCGTTGGGCAACTGCCTGGCCACGCCCTTGATGAAGGCCGGCGACATGTCGATGCTCACCGAGCGGACCTGCTCGGGCATGGCTTTGTGCTCGGCCAGGTATTCGGCGAAGTGGGTGATGGTTTTGGCGTCCTTGCCTTCGGTGACGAACACCACCTTGCGCTCATCCATATCGGCGGCGATGGTCAGGTAGTTGTGGCCGCGCCGGCAGGAGGTCTCGTCGATCGCCACCGCCGTCACCGTCGACAGATCGGCCTCGGCCAGGGCGAGATCGACATAGCGCGAACAGATCGCATGGACGCGATGCCAGGACAGGCCGACCAGCTTGGCCACGGCGGCAAAGGTCATCTGCCGGGCCATGGCCAGCACCAGCGCCTCGAACAGCAGGGTGAAGCCGGCGAGCTTGCCGAACCACTCGGGCTCGACCTGCACGACCCGCCCGTCGGGCAGCTTCACGCGAGGCGTTCTGACCTCCAGGAAGCATTCGTGCTGGAAGAAGTTCAGATGCCGCAGGCGCTTGATCTGGGTGTCGTGGACCGGATGCACGCCTGCCACGCCGGCCGCCGGAAACCGTGTCCCGGCGACGAAATCGACACCGATCGTCAGGGTCTTCTCGGCCGCGTCGAAGTCGACGCCGTTGACGTACCACGGCTCGGCAATGCCCAAGGCCACCTCGAAGAGTTGGTTCTGCATGCCCCGCACTCGCCTCCAGAGCCCCACCTGCA
>ABHC01000031.1 GCA_000171835.1 alpha proteobacterium BAL199
CTGGCCATGCTGGGTGCAGGTGGGGCTCTGGAGGCGAGTGCGGGGCATGCAGAACCAACTCTTCGAGGTGGCCTTGGGCATTGCCGAGCCGTGGTACGTCAACGGCGTCGACTTCGACGCGGCCGAGAAGACCCTGACGATCGGTGTCGATTTCGTCGCCGGGACACGGTTTCCGGCGGCCGGTGCGGCAGGCGTGCATCCGGTGCATGACACCCAGATCAAGCGCCTGCGGCATCTGAACTTCTTCCAGCACGAATGCTTCCTGGAGGTCAGAACGCCTCGCGTGAAGCTGCCCGACGGGCGGGTCGTGCAGGTCGAGCCCGAGTGGTTCGGCAAGCTCGCCGGCTTCACCCTGCTGTTCGAGGCGCTGGTGCTGGCCATGGCCCGGCAGATGACCTTTGCCGCCGTGGCCAAGCTGGTCGGCCTGTCCTGGCATCGCGTCCATGCGATCTGTTCGCGCTATGTCGATCTCGCCCTGGCCGAGGCCGATCTGTCGACGGTGACGGCGGTGGCGATCGACGAGACCTCCTGCCGGCGCGGCCACAACTACCTGACCATCGCCGCCGATATGGATGAGCGCAAGGTGGTGTTCGTCACCGAAGGCAAGGACGCCAAAACCATCACCCACTTCGCCGAATACCTGGCCGAGCACAAAGCCATGCCCGAGCAGGTCCGCTCGGTGAGCATCGACATGTCGCCGGCCTTCATCAAGGGCGTGGCCAGGCAGTTGCCCAACGCGCGCATCACCTTCGACAAATTCCACGTCGTCGCCCATGCGTCCGCCGCCGTCGATCAGACCAGGCGCATCGAGCAGCGAACCGATCCGAGCCTCAAGGGGCTGCGCTGGAAGCTGCTCAAAGACCGCGACCGGCTGACTGACGAGGGCCGGGCCGACCTTGACGCGTTGATCGCTCAGGTCGCCACCAAACGCACGCCGCGCGCCTGGCTCTACCGTGAGAATTTGCGCGACATCCTCGAGCGCAAGCAGATCAACGTCGTCTCCGCCATGCTCAAGCAGTGGTGCACCAACGTCCTGCGTTCCAAGGTCGAGCCGATGAAAGACGTCGCCAGGATGATCCGTAGGCACTTCGACGGCATCGTCGCCTGGACCCAGACCCGCCAGACCAACGGCTTCATCGAGGCGCTCAATGGCCTGTTTCAGGCCGCCAAACGCAAGGCCCGCGGCTACACCCGGTTCGCCACCATGCGCACCGTACTCTTCCTCATCGCCGGAAAACTCGACTTCACCCGGATCAACCCGCAGGCCGCATAGCCCACTCGAAATTCAAAAGAGCCGCAAATGGACCATCGAGATCATCAAGCGATCCGATGTTGCCAAGGGCTTCGAGGTCCTGCCCCGCCGATGGGTCGTCGAACGAACGCTGGCCTGGCTCAGCCGCAACCGACGCCTCGCCAAGGACTTCGAGCAAACCATCGCGTCCGCAAGCGCATGGCTCTTCGTCGCATCCGTCCAACTCTTCACCCGACGCATCGCAAGACATTGCAACAGTTCAGAGTAATTTCGAATCAGGCTCTATGGCATTAAACGACCTCGAACCAGCACATGGCGGTCTGCAGAAGATGGTCGTAATCGTTCGACATGGCCTCAGCTATGAACGCGGCGATCTCGTCATCGGAGAGACCGGCCTCCCTTGCAGCCTTGCGGCACCGGCTGAGTATTACAAAGGCGTTGCCGTCATGCCCAGTAAGCGCAACGGTGATGTGGGGGTATTTTGGCGTCACAGCATTGGTTCCTCGCGGCAGTCAATGCGACAACAGGCGTGACCGGCGCGTTAAGTCCAGTTGAATATCAATGAGTTAAATGATGTTGCCGACACGCGCGCGCCTGATCGCGAATGACGCTGTAGTCGGCGAGCATGTCGGCAATCGCCGATCCATCCGTCAGCGAACCAAGCTCTTCAGCAGCCCGCGTCTGGAACGCGCGGCTATACTCGACCACTGGCGGGCAGAAGGTGACGATCCTTGGCTCAGAACCTACCGTCGCGCAGGCGGTCAGCAAGCTCGTCGAGATCGCGAGGACGGCGAGCCGCAGCATCCAGCATCTGGCGTTGGACATCATTGGCTTTCTCCGTGGTTTCGAGGCGTTCGACGAGGCGGCCAGCACGCTCGCCCGAGCGTCGCAGTGCGAGCAGGAACAGGAGGATCATGAGCACGATGGCGCCGTAGCGCATCGCTGATCGCGCCCACGGGCTGGCGGCGACATTCGCAAGCAGGGTGGAGATCATCGCTGCCCCCGCTTCCAGTCATCAAGCCGCGCGTAGATCGTGACGGCGACGCCCGCGAGCGCGATGGCGATGAACACCCAGCGCAGTGTGTCGAGGTAGGGCACGAGCGGCAGGATCGCGGACTGGGTTTCGGCCAGTACGTTCTGCGCCACCTCGACGCCGGCTGCGCCCAGCGTTGCCACGCCGGCCGCGCCGCTGCCCTTCATCGTGCGGCTTTCGGCCAGCACCTCACGCGCAGCCGGCGTCTCCGCGGCGAAGGCCGTCGCTCGCACCGGGAAGCGTTCGCCCCACTGACGCGCCGGACCGAGATCAATGTGCATGAAGCCGGAGCGGGGGTATCCTCGTAGGGCGGTTCGCCCTGCTCGATCTTGCGGGATTCACCGGCGGCGATGTCCCACCACCAGGCGCGCACGCCGCCGCGCTTGTCGCCGGCGGCGCCGGCCTCACGGCGGGCGGCATAGGTGTAGGACCACCTCGTGACCTCGGCCGGTGTCAGCGTCACCGTGGGCAGCGTCCTGCCCGACGCCGTGGTCGCGACCCCGCGCCGGACGACAGCCAGGACAGACCCAAGCGGTCGGGCGACCGCGTCGTAGCGGCCGGCAACACGCCCCAGGAAAGCGATGTCGCCCTCAGTCGTCTGATCCAGGTGGGGCAGCGGGATCGCATCGAGCGTGGCCTCGACCCTCGCCTCCAGCCCATGATCCGCAGCGATGGCGCGGGCGAGCTCGCCGAGCTTCTGGCGGTGCCAGGAACGGGAACGGGCGGCACGGATGTCCTGGCCGAGAGCGGCGGCGGTGGCTTTCACTTCGAGGGTGGCCGGCGGGCCGCTGTAGGTGATCTCGTCGACCCGGTAGCGGCCCATGTCGACGGCGCCGGACTCGCGGTAACCAAGCCATACCGACAGCATGGTGTCTGGGGTCGGCAGGTCGGCGACGGCGCCATCCAGGCGCGGCCGGTCGTCGAGGGTGAGGCTCAGCCGGTCACTCCTGGTCTCCGCCTCGTCGTCGATGCGCAGCGAGAGCAGCCGGTCGCGGATTGAATCGGTCACGTCGCGGCCGTCAGCTTCGAGCCGGAACGCTGGCGTCCAGGGCATCGCTCACCCCCATATGCGCAGGATGCGTCGAGGCGCCGGCGTCGGGATATCTGGCAATGTCAGCTCGATGCCTGCCGGCAGAACCGGCCCGCGTTCCGCCAAACCGGGATTGGCGGCGAGCACGGCCTCGACCGTGGCTTAGCTCCGGCCGTAGTGGCGCCAGCAGATCCAGTCGAGCATGTCGCCGTCGCGGGTCAGGTAGCGGACAGCGGTCATGCGTCCTCTCCGTAGGCGACCAGCTTGATGGAGAACTCCAGCTTGCGCGGCACGCCGTTGGCAAGGAACACGGCCTGGGTCTCACGGAGGTCGAGAATGCACCAGAGACCCCAGACCCTGCCGGTGCCGTCGACCATCTCCAGTGGCGTGCCGGCGTCGGCGGCCTCGCGCATGGCGGTGATCTGGCCGAGCCCGCCGCGGAAGGCCGGATAGATCGTGCCCTCGAGTTCGACGGTCGAGGGCCCGTGCCCGGTGAACTGCTGGGCTGGCCGGCGGCCGAGACGGTCTTGACCCTGCCAGCGGTAACTGTCGGAGCGCCGGAGCTGGTCGTAGGCGGCGGTATCGAGCGCGAAGCGGAACTCGCCGAGCGCCATCATGATCTCGGGCATGACGACCTCAGTCGTGCAGGGCCGCGCGGGCCTCCGACGCGGCGCGCCGGGCGACCGAAGCCAGGTGATCCTCGATCGCCATGGCGAGACGATCGGGATCGGCCACGCCGTCGAGCGCGATCCGGACCGCTCCCTCGGCGATGGTGATCGACACGCTGGTTGGCTGCGCTGCCTGGGCGATCGGTGACGCCACCTGCGGCGAGCCAGGGCCGAGGATGCTCGACGGGACGTTGGTCTCGCCGGTCGGAGGTCCAAAGGGTATTGCGATCGTCGGCCAAGCAGGCGGCGCGGCCGGCGTGGGCGAGGTCAGGTTGGCAACAAGCAGAGGAGCGGTCTGGGAGGATGGTCCGGACGAGCTGCTGCCGGTTGCTGACCCGACCCACTGGGGGAGACTCACTCGCGGCGCCGGCAGGGCGATCGGCGTTGTAGCAGGGACAGTCGGTGCTCGCGTTGCCGCCCCAAGGGCGTCGTTAGCGGAGCGGACTTCGGCACGCCCGCCAACGTCCGATGGTGCCGGCGGCAGGACGATCACGTCGCGCAACAGGCGGGATGATGCTGCGCTGCCGGACGCGGCACCAGGCAGTCCGCTTGCCGTCCCGGCCGGCGGCGGAACTGCCGCAACGTTCGTCGCGAGATCGATCCCGAGCTGCGTCTTCACCCATTCCGGCATCCACTCGGTGAGCCCCGCGACGGCTTCCCGGAGCCACTCCTGCATGGCGGCCCAGCGGTCGCGGAGGCCATCCCAGAGACGCCCGGCCCACTCCGACCCGAGCGCAAACAGATCGACGCCGGTCAGCCATTGCACAAAGATCCGAACGGCCTCGGCGACGAGTGTCACAGGGCTGAAGCGAGCCAAGACCGCGAGAACGCCCTCGACGAAGCCTTGATCGAAGGCGGTGCGGATCGGTTCCCAGAAGGACAGCAGCCAGGCCCTTATCGGCTCCCAGTGCCGGACGATGAGGTAGATCGCACCGGCGAGTGCTGCGATGCCGGCGACGATCCAGGTGATAGGGCTGGCCAGAAGTGCGGCCGTCATGCCCCAGATCACCGGGATGGCAGCGGTAACAGATGGGGCCAAGCCGGCGACGAACTTCGCCGCCAAGAGCCCGGTGCTTGCGATCACCGACACGAGGGCGGCAGCGACCTGGAGGACCGCCGGGACCAGCATGGCGAAGGCCAAGACAAGTGGCCCGGCCACCCACGCTGCCAGTCCGCCGACGGCGACCATCGCCGGCCCGCCGAGCAGATCGACCAGCGGCTTGACCGCCTCGATACCCGCCTGGACACGGGCCCAGAGGGATGCCAGTTCCTGGCGCAGACTGCTCGCCGGATCGAGCAGTGCGGTGATGACCGCCTTCAGCCGCTCGATCCAGTCGGTCACCGTGTCGAGCACGAGCTGTCGGTTCTCGGCGACCCAGGCGCGGAGCGTGTTCACCAGGTCGTCCGCGACCGGCACCAGCTGCTCACCGATCGACCGGCCGACAGCGGCGACCTGACGATGCAGGCGCTCCAGGTTGTCGTTGAACGCCTCGCCCTGCTTGGCGGCGGTCTCCGACATGATCAGGCCGAGCCGCTCGGCCTCAGTACCCATCTCGGCAAGGCCATCCCGTCCGCTGTTCAGGAGCGGCATCAGGTTCGCGCCACTACGCCCAAACACGGCGATGGCGAGCGCGGTCTTCTCCGCACCCTCGGGCATCCGCGACAGCGCTTCGGCGACATCCGCAAACATCGCCTCGGTCGGCCGGATGGCGCCGGCGGCACCGTAGATGGATACCCCCAGCAGCCCGAAGGCCTCGGCCTGCTCGCGACCGCCGTCAGCAGCTTGCGAGGCAGTGTTTGATAGCCGCTGCAGCGCGCCCACCAGTTCTGTTGCCTCGGCACCGCTCATGGCGGCGGCATAGGCCAGCCGCTGGAACGGCTCGACACCGACGCCGGCCCTTTGGGCGTTCTTGACCATTTCGTCGCCCTGGTTGGCGGTCCCCAGCACCAGCCCGGTGATGGCTGCTGCCGCGCCGCCGGCCAGCAGGCCGATCCGAGCAAGGCTGGTGCCGGCCGCAGCACCGACGCCGGCGAGCCGGTCGCCCAGCTTCTGGATTGAGCGGCCGAGACGCTCCAACCCGACCTCGCGCCCGAGCCGTCCGACGGCCGCCTGCAGGGCCGCGATCGGCTGCAGCATGCCGCCGACAGCCTGGTTCATGCGGCGCACGGGTGCGGTCAGTGCGTCGACCGCGGCGATGGTGACGGAGACCTGTGTGTTCGCCTTGGCCATCACCGTTCTCCCGATCGCTCGGCGGCAAGCCGGCGCCAGTCGAGCAGTTCATCGACGTCCATGGCGTCCATCACCTCGGGCGACCAGTGGAACACCAGGGCGACATCCGCCATGGCCGCGCGAACGGCAGAAGGTCCGACCCCTATCGCGCGGTAAAACCCGCGACCACGTCCCCCAGCGTGGCGAGGTCCGCGGCGTCCAGCTCGTCGACCTCGGCGGGCGCGAGTTCGGCCAGTTGGCCGATCAGGTAGAGCGTGCGCTCCATCTCCGAGCCCTTGACCTTGTCCATGCGGCGAAGGTCGCCGACCTTGGGGCGGCGCAGCGTGACACTGGCAAGCGTGCGGCCCTGGACGGTGACGGGGACCAGCAGATCGATGGTCACCGAGGCGTCGGGGGCGATGGCGGTCGTGGTCATGGGATCCTCGCGATCAATGTCAGGTCGGTTGCGGCAATAGCGATCAGAGACCGAGCGCGGTGCGCTGGCCTTCGAGCTGGTCCTTGCCGTCGATCAGGCGGACGAGATTGGGGATGTCGATCTCGACGAGGTCGCGGTCGGCGATGGCGAGCTTGTAGTAGGAGCAGGCCATCTTGACGGTGAGGCCGTTACGGTCGCCGACCTTCCAGGTGCCGGAATCCAGTTCCTGCCAGCCGCCGCGGAGGTTGACGACGACGGCCTGGGCCGCGCCGCCCTGGGCCTGGATGGCGCCGCGCACGGTGACCGGGATGGCGTCGCGGCCGAGCAAGCCGAAGGTCGCGAACACCGCCTCGTCCAGCTCGGCGAGCATCAGCGTCGCTTCGAGCGCCTCCATCCCCATGTCGAGGCGGACCGGCGCATCCATGCCGCCGGCACGGTGCTCCTCGGTCTTCACGGTCAGCTTCGGCAGGGTGATCTCGTCGACGCGGCCGGCATAGCCGCGACCGTCGACGAAGAGGTTCAGGTTCTTCAGCACGCGCGGCAGCTGGATCGCCATCAGAGGATCTCCACGAGGTAGTCGTTCACCAGGTGCGAGCGGAAGGTGACGTGCTCGGCCGGGTATGGCGGGGTGAAGTCGAGGTTGAAGTAGACCTTGCCCTGGGCGAGGTTGGCCGGGCTGTTCAGGTCTGGATCGGGCCAGCAGCGCCCGCCGAGAATGGCGCCCTGAGCCTTCAGCGCGCGCAGATAGGCGTTCACGCCCTCGCTCACGTCTTCGAGGTAGGTCCGGGTGATGTTGCGGTCGACGGCCCAGAGATGGGCGCGCAGCAGGCTGTCGTTGATGAGGTCGGCGGTGCGGCGCACGGAGAGGAAGGCGAACTTCGGATCAGCCGAACAGGTACGGTTGCCCCAGAGCCGGAAGCCGTCCTCGCGGATGATGGTGGCGACCTCGTTCTCGTTCAGGTGATTGGCCCGGCTGTTCGGGTCGCCGAGCGCGAAATCCACCGGTCTGGAGGTGCCGACGATGCCGAACATCTCCTGGTTCGAGGGCGACCACCAGAAGCCGCGGTCGTTGTCGATGCGGGCGATCATGCCGGCGACGCGGGCGCTCGCCGGCTCCGGCACGATGGCGCCGCCGCGCGCCACCAGCACCCAGGGATCGACGACGTAGACGCGGGCACTGCCCCAGTCACCACGGAAGGCGACGGCGTCAGCATCCGACGTGTTCGGCCCGTCGGCGATGATCACGGCCCTCAGGCGCTCGGCGATGCCGAGCAGTTCGGCGACAACCGCATTGGCAAGCGGGCCTTCGGGACCGGCGGCCTGCCGGTGGGTGAACCCCGGCGCGATCAGGATCCGGGGCGTGACGCCGAGGCTGGCCTGGGCGCCCATCAGCGCGTGAACGCCGGTGTACGCGCCGGTTCCGGTTGCGACACCGCCGATGACGTTGGCCTCGGTATCGGCGTCGTCGGCGCCTTCTGCGACGCGAACCACCACCACCATGGCGCCGGCCTGGTCGAAGATCCCATCCAGGGCGGCCGGCAGGGTGCCGGCGAAATTGCCGGTGGTGTCCAGGCTGGCGAGGGCGGCGAGGGATCCAGCGACCAGGAACGGGGTGTCGAGCGGGAAGGCCGTGGGATCGGCGTCGGGTGCCGTGCCGACCAGACCGATCACCGAGGATTTCACCGTGCGGATCGGCCGTGGCCCGGTGTCGATCTCGACGACCTCGACGCCGTGCAGGAACTGCTCGGGCATGGGGATCTCCCTCCCTCAACGTAAGAGACCCCGCCGGAGGGCGGGGTCGGGACGACTTCAAGACGGTTTGCCGGCTACGCGGCGTCGGCCGGCCAGCCTGTATCGATCTCGGCGTCGCAGACGGCGACGACGGCGGACCAGTCGGTGGCTGCGTCCAGCAGGACGCCGATCGCGTCTTCGCGGTCGTAGCAGGATTGGACGAACGCGCCTGCCTGCAGGCCGACAGTGATGAGGCCTGTCAGATCGAGAATGATGAAGCCGTCGAGCGTCTTCCACTTGGCACCATAGGAGCCCGGCCCGTCGCGGGCCTCGACCTCGCGTGCCAGAACGACCGCCCCCGTCAGGTTGGCGCAGGCTTCCTGGTCGGTGTGGAACCGGAAGCTGCCGACCGTGACACCCCGTCCCTGCTCCTGGTAACGGCGGGCAGCCACGCGGGCTCGTGCCTGGGCTTTGATGGTGTCGAGCGACGGCGGCCGCAGCCCGTCCTCGGTGTCGGCGACGTAGGTGGTATCGGCCCAGCTGTGAAGACTCGGCGGAACCGCTACCCAAGTCAGGTCGGGATGGAACCGGTCGGAAGGATCCTCGCTGGTGAACTCGACGGCCAAGCCGTTATCGATCCGCGCCCACATGATCAGCCTCCCCAAGTGATGGTGACCCGTCCGACACCGCCCAGCCCATTGCCACCGCCGCCACCCTGCCCGGCCCCGTCGTTCAGGGCGCCGGCACCGGAGCCGCGCATCCAGCCGCCACCGCCGCCGCCACCGATGCCGATGGCGTTACCGCCGTCGGTCGCGTCACCCGACTGGTTGTCGCTCTCGCCCATGCCGCCGGCCCCACCGGTGCCGTTCAGAGTGCTTCCGCCAGCACCGACCCCGCCCGCACCACCGCTGCGATTGGGGTCGCTGCCTCCGGCTGCACCGCCGGTCGCAGACAGGAACGACCCGAAGCTGCTGGAGCCGCCATTGGGGTTGCCGGAGGGGGTGCCGCCGGCACCAATCGTCACGGCGTAACCGGTGCCGGGGATCACGGTGTAGGTGCCCATGGCACCGCCACCTCCGCCGCCCCCTCCGGGTGATGGCCCACCTCCATAGTCGTTGCCACCGGCACCGCCAGCGCCGATCACCTTGACGGTGACGCTGGTGACACCGGCCGGAGCGGTCCAGGTGAAGGTTCCCGAGCTCGCGTAGGCCGTGGATCCGGATGGCAGGCGGGTGGTGAAGCTGGTTGGCGCCGACCACGGCCCCCAGCCGGTGACGAGGCCCTTGTGGCGGGCACGCCAGTGGTAGGTCGTCAGCGCCACGAGGCCGCTGGACGCCACATGCGACGTCAGATCGGCACTCTCACCGCTGTCATAGACGATGGTTGCGAAGCCGCTATCCGTCGCCACCTGGAACTGCGACTTGGCGTGGGTGTCGCCGCCGCCTGGAATGTAGAACGCCGAGGTCTGGAGGGTCGGCGCCACCGCCACGTCGGTCGCCCCGTTCGGCGGCGCGGTGTTGGTCGGTGCCGCCGGCACCGCCTGGGTGCTGAAGCCGGTCGGGCTGGAGTATGGCGACCAGCCGAGTGCGGCCCCCTTGTAGCGGACCCGGAAGAAATAGGCGGTCTGATCCTGCAGGATGCCGGCCGGGACCGCGTGACTGGTCTTGCTGGTCGAGGTCTCTCCGGTATCGAGCACGATGGCGGTGAAGGCGCTGTCGGTGGCCACCTGCCACTGCGACGCCGCGTGGGTGTCCGTGCCGCCGATCACCGTGAAGGCCGATGCCTGCAGGGTCGGCAGGACCGACGCGCTGGTGGTTCCGGCGGCCGGCGCGGTGTTTGTCGGCTGCTGGATATACTGGAACACCGACCCGGTGGTGAAGGCGGTGGACTCGGACCAGGGCGACCAGGTGCCGTCCGCGTCCTGATAGCGGAGCTGCCAGAAGTACACGGTGTCCACGGCCAGGTTGCCGGCGGGAATGGTGTGGGTGTTGCTCGCGATACCCAACAGCGACGAGTACACGACGTTGACCATCTCGGCCTCGGTCGCCATCCGGAACTCCTGCTTGTCCTGGGCGATGCCGTAAAGGCTCCGGTAGGCGCTGCCCACCAGCGGGACGGTATCGTTCAGGCCGGAGGCGCCGTCGGCCGGGGACAGGTTCACCGGCTGGGCCACGTCCCAGGCCCGCCCAGCCGCATCGCCGGGGAAGGCCACCATGTGGAACACCGTCATGTCCCTGGCGGATGGCCCATTGGCCATTTCCAGGCGGAACTCGACCAGGCTTCCGCCGACCACGCGGTACTCCTCGTCGCGGGAGTTCTGCGCGCGGGCGACCTTGCGGCGATCCCGTTCGATCATCTCCCGTTCGGCAAGCCGGGTGAGGTATCCGACATGGTCGACGCCTTCGGTAGCGCACAGCCGGGCCAGCTTCTGGTACTCACGCTGGAAGGTCGGCAGCTTGAGGGTTTTGAGATAGTGGGAAAGCAGGATCTCGGGCACTTCGGTGCTCATGCCGCTTCCTCCCCGTCAACACCGTCAAGAAGGCGCATGTAGGACTTCGCCGAGGTCGTCTCGACCGTCGCCTTCGGCAGGTACGGATAAATGGACAGGTCCAATCGCGGCGGCCGGCGCTCCACCCGGCACAGGATCAGATGCTTGACCGCGTCGAAGCCAATTGCTCCGAGTTCGATCGCCTTCTTCACCGCTGCATGCAGGTCAGCAAGCTCGAAGCTTTCCATGAGACGCAGCACCTGCACGTACTCACGCCGGCCATGCTTGTTCATCCGCGCCTCCATCAGCCGGCGCAGCGTGGCGAACTCTTCCGGCAAATCCCAGCCCTGGAGAGGGGCCGCCTGATCCAGCGAGTTAATCTTCTGCTCGATCAGCGGCAAATAATGCACAGGATCGAAGACGACGTCTTCTCGTTCCCAACTCCGGGGATGGCGGGCGATGATCTCGCCATGGCAACCGATCACTACCTCGTCGACATAGCCCCGGACCCAGACATCCTGATGGCCATAGGCGACCGGAACGGAATAGTCGTTGGTTTTGTAGCGCACAAGCGACTGGGACGTGACCTTGGCGCTGGCCTGGTCACAGGCATCGAAGGGCGAGGCCGGTAACGCGCGCATGGCGGCAAGATCGCGCTGCAGCCGTTCTCCGATCGTCTCGTTCTCGCCCCGCAGCCTGTCGCGCTGGCGTTTGCGGCATTGTTCTTCCAGCCAGATGTTAAACGCATGCCATGTCGCAAACTGCGGTATCGGCACCATGAAGTTCCGGCGAGAATAGCCAACAAGCCCTTCGACGTTTCCCTTGTCATTGCCTTTGCCGGGACGGCCGTAGCGATCCCGGATCAGGTAATGGGACAGGAAGCCGCTGAACAGCGTTGCCCGCTTGCGCGTGCCATCGGGCAATATCTTCGCCACAAGGCAGCGGTCGTTGTCGTAGACGATCGATTGCGGCACGGCCCCGAAGAAGGCGAACGCATGGACGTGACCATCTACCCAGGCCTCTGACACCGCCGCCGGATAGGCCCGAACATAGCAGCCGTCACTATGCGGCAGGTCGAGTACGAAGAAGTGCGCCTTCCGCTCTACTCCGCCAATCAACACCATCGCCTCGCCGAAATCGGCCTGCGCATGGCCGGGCGGATGCGACAGAGGCACGAACACCTCTTGGCGACGCTGATCACGCTCGCGCATGTAATCCTTGATGATCGTGTAGCCGCCCGTGAACCCGCACTCATCCCGGAGCCGGTCGAACACCCGCTTGGCCGTATGGCGCTGCTTGCGAGGAACCTTTATGTCCTCATCAAGCCAGTGATCGATCGTCGAAACGAACGCATCCAGCTTTGGCCGCCTGATCGGCAACTGACGCTGATAGCCAGGCGGCGTCGAATACGCCATCATCTTGGCCACGCTATCGCGCGATATGTTGAAATGCTTTGCAGCCTGACGCCGGCTCATTCCTTCAGAACAAGCCAGACGGACTTTCAGATATAATTCCACGGTAAAGGCTTATCCCCGATACTCCGGTGCTACCAGATTTAGTGATGTGGCGCGAAGCTCGTGATAGAACATAATAAGAACATCACGGCTTCGGAGTGCCCCGCGATGACGGATTTTCCCCGCTCGCTGCTGGAGTTCCAGCAGCGCTTTCCGGATGAGGCGGCCTGCGCCGGCTACCTGCGACAGTTGCGCTGGCCGGAGGGTTTCGTGTGCCCAGCCTGCGGCGGCACCCGGGGCTGGGCGCTGGCGACCAAGGCCCACACCCACGAATGCGCCGACTGCCACAAGCAGACCTCGGTGACGGCCGGCACCGTGATGCACGGCTCCAAGCTGCCGCTCACCGTCTGGTTCTGGGCCGCCTACCTGATGGCCACCCACTCCAACGGCATCTCGGCCCTGCAAGTCCAGAAGCAACTCGGGCTCGGATCTTACAAGAGCGCCTGGCTGCTGTGCGCCAAGCTGCGCCGGGCCATGGTCGCGCCCGAGCGCTCGCCGCTGGCAGGCCTGGTCGAGGTCGACGAGGCCTCGATCGCCTGCCGCACCAAGGACGACCCACCGGCCGGCGGCGGCGGCCGCAGTCACCAGGGAAAGCTGCTCATCGCCGGCGCCGTCGAGGTCGGCGATGGCGGCCCCGGCCGCATCCGCCTGGCGCAGATCGCGGACTTCTCCGCCCGCAGTCTGCACGCCTTCCTCGCCGTAAACCTCGCGCCCGGCACCACCGCCAGGACCGACGGCTGGGCCAGCTACCCGGGCGCCCCCGACCTCAACCACGATCCGCGCGTCGTCGGCGCCATGGCCGCACATATCGTGCTGCCCTGGGTCCATCGCGTGTTCTCCAACCTCAAGACCTGGGCGCTTGGCGTATACCACGGCCTGCGGCCCCAGCATCTGCAAGCCTACCTCGACGAGTTCGTGTTCCGGTTCAACCGCCGCCGTACCCGGCACGCCGCATTCCGCTCCATCCTCGCCATCGGCGTCGCCATCACTCCTGCCACCTACAAGATGTTGATAGCACCGGAGACTCAGGGATAAGCCTTCCACGGTATAGATCCCCTAGCCCTCCTGCATTCGTCACAGAAGGATAAATAGGTGGCCGACTTTTACGCCGCCCGAAGCGGGACAATCCCGCCGCTACCGTGGACTAATTTTGCACCGCCGCTCTCAACCCGCGCCGTCTCGTCCACCGGCACCCGATGCGGGCTCGCGCGGCCCAGCCGACGGTCGAGCAGCCCATCCACACCCTCCTCCTCGTAGCGCGCTCGTTGCCGGCGGAACGTCCGTTCCGACATCCCAAGCCATTCCGCCGCCTCCAACGCACTCAACCGGCCCCGGTGGAACCGATCATAGACATCCTCGAACCGCAGCATGCGGATCTCCTGTAGCACTGCCGTCCGGTCCATCCTCGCCCCCCTCTTTGGAGCGATTCAAAAACCGGACAGATCACTTGCTACAAAATCCGGACACATGACGTGTTAGCGACACGGCGTTGGCCACAACTTGGTGTACATACGAAGGGCCATCGTGTACAGAGGGTCATGGATCACCTAACATCCGGCCGGTTCGTCACGGGGGGACGATGGGTTCGCCGTGATGCGCCGGGAGTTGGGTTTCGTTGAAGAAACGCTTGGTACAGTTCGTACAGTTCGCGGCGCGCCACACCGGGGCCGCGATCGATTTGCCCTACAGTTCAGCCGGCCTCAGGGCCTATGCCGAGAGCTTCGCCGACATTCGCGCCGCGTTCGAGTTCGCTCCCGTCATCTTCATGCGGGAGCGCTTCGAGGACTTGGTGGAGCGGGTCGGCCGACCGGATCTGCTGGCGCTGTCGTGTTACGTTTGGAACTTCAACTCGACCATGGCCCTCGCCGCCGCGGTCAAGCGCCGGTCTCCGCAGACCATCGTCGTGATCGGCGGCCCGCACCCGAAATACGGTGACGACTCCGTATTCGTCGCCCATCCGGCGGTCGACGCCCTGGTGCAGGGCGAGGGCGAGGCGGTGTTCCTCGGCGTGTTGCGGGCGATCGCCGCGACGGGCCGGCTCGCTCCCATCGACGGGCTGAGTTTCCGCGATCCGGACGACGGCAGCATCCGGATCTCGCAACACCGCGCCAAGGCCGGCGACATGTCGGCGATCCCGTCTCCCTACGCCGCCGGGCTGATGGACGGGCCGCTCGCGGACGTACGCCGACGCGGCTACAGCGTTTCCACCGTGCTGGAGAGCAACCGCGGCTGTCCGTTCCAATGCACCTTCTGCGATTGGGGCAGCCTTGGCAGCAAGCTGGCGGAACTCCCCATCGAGCGCGTGTTCGCGGACATCGACTGGATCGCCGACAACGGCATCGAAACCCTTTGGATGGCGGACAGCAACGTCGGCATACGCAAGCGGGACAAGGACATCGCCGCCTATCTGGCCGACGCCTGCCATCGCACCGGCTATCCCCGCACGCTGGTCATGTCGACCTCGAAGAACTCGTCGCGGGCGGTCATCGACGCCATGCGGCCGTTGACGCAGACGCCGATGTACCGCGGTCTGTCGCTGTCGTTTCAGAGCTACGACGAGACCGCCCTGCGCAACATCAAGCGACAGAACATCAAGCTGTCGTCCTACTATGAGTTGCAGGAATATACCCTGTCGCGCGGCGAACGCGCGTATTCGGAGGTGATCCTCGGCTTGCCGGGGGAGACGCTCGACTCGTTCAAGGCCGGCGTCGCCACCGGGATCGACCTCACGATCCGGGGCGAGCTGCTGGTGCATACTTGCGTATTGTTGCCCAACGCCGAACTGGCCTCGGCCAAAGACCGTGCGCGGTTCGGGCTGAGAACCGCGTGGATGCTTGCCGCCGACCTGTCTTTGATGGACCCGCGTTTTACCGAAACCTACGAACACATCGTGGGAACCGACACGATGCCCGAGTCGGATTGGGCCGAAGCCGTCGAATTCAGCTGGCTGGTCGAGATGTTGCACACATACAGGCTTGGCCACCCGGCCATGCTGCTGCTGCGGCGGGTGATCGGTCTGGATTTCGTGGCTATTTTCGACGGCATGCTGAGTTTCCTGCGCCGCCGCCCGGACAGCCTGTTCGGCGACCAACTGCAGGCGATGCAGCGCGACGTCGCCTTCTTTCTGCAATGCCGCGACCCGGCGCGCCGTCTCCAACCGGACGAGATTCCGTGGCGCGCCGATCCCGACACGGCGGCGCGCACGTCCCGCAGCAAGATGGTCGCACATCATGATCAGTGCGCGGCGGAACTCACCATGCTTACGGTGGCGGTCGCCCGCGCCCACGGTCATACGATCTCGGAAGCGGTTCGCGACGACCTGTTTACCATGCTGAAGGAAGCGACCTTCCGTCCGACTCCGGCGGTCGATCGGTTCCTGGAATTCAAGACGAACCTTCCGAGTGTCCTGGCGGCCGCTCGCGACGGTCATACGGTGGCGCTCAAGGAAGGACGGACGGACTATCGGTTGGTGTGCCCGGACAGTGTCTCTCCGGACGCTTTTTCTCATCTGATCAACGAACTCGGCGAAAGCGCCAGGGGGCTGGAGCCGTTCGAGCTTTCACCCGAGCCGGAGCGTATCGCCAGCTGATCGGGAAGCCGCGCCGAACCCGCTGGAGTAGCCCGGACGCCTCGGCGGCATGACGGCGCCGTCGCGGTCCGCCCGTCGGTTGATCGGGGCGCGGCCGTCAGGGGGTTCTGAAAGTCGGCGATGCCGGACAACCGTCGGCCTCGGGACCGGCCGAAGCGGCGGGCCCGGTCCCGGACGGGTCTCCGTCGAAGAGCCGCTGCCAGCACGCCGCGATGCGATCGACGGAGAATCTCTCTGCGACGTACGACTGCCCCCTGCGAACCCGGTCCAGGAGTGACGGGCGGTGGGCCAGCGCCCATCGGAGCCCGACGCGCAGGTCTTCGCCGCACCAGCAGAATTCCGCCAATTCCCGATAGGCCGGCAGCGCGTAGACGAGGGCCGGAACGCCGGCGCGGATCGACTCTGTCAGCCGGTTGTGGCCCTTCACGTGTTTGTCCTGGCGGTCGAAACTGGGAATCAGGACCAGGTCGGTGCGGCTGAGGGCTTCGGCTTGGCACGACAGCGACCATTCCCGAATCGTCAGGTTGCCCGTGTCGCTGTCGCTCATCCGCCGCGCCAGCGTCATCAGGTCCCGGCTCAAGCGGTCCGTGACGACGGTCAGGTCGAACCTTACGGTCGCATCGTCGACCAGCGGAAGTATGCCCGGACACAACGTGTCGTGGTTGCCGGACCGGCCGTACCACAGCAGTTTGATCAGCGATCCCGGATCGAAGCGGGGAGGGGCCGCCGGCACCTCGTAGGGCTCCTCGATGATGGTGCTCTCTCGTCCGAACGTTCCGAGGACGTGCCGCGCCATCGCGTCCGTCTGGACGACGACCTCATCGGCCAGACCTGCCAGCCTCCGATCGAGATCCTGGTAGTGCGACCAAGCGGAGCGATCGTCGCACAACACCGCAATGACGCGGATCGAGCGCTGGCGCGCGGCCAACGCCAGCGCGACGACCGCCGGTTCGAAGGCCTTGGTCACCACGAGCGTGCGTGGCCGCCAGCGATCGAGGAACGCCGCTTCGGACATCCCGGTGACAAAACGAGCGACCGGCTCGCGCCGTGCTCGTGCCGGAAGCAGCGCCATATAGCGCAGACTGGCTACGCTCTCAGGCGAACCGTGATTGACGACCCACAATGTTGTTCCGCCAAATCCACCGCTGCGATCGGGAAGGTCGTCGTATTCGATTTCGACCTCCATCTCGGGCAGTTGTTTTTTTGACGGGACGATAATGTTCGATGTATTCCAGAACAGCCCCGAATTATTATTAATAATTGAGGTTTATTTCTTGTTAATGTGTCTTTTGTACCATAATGGTATGTGATTTTCGATCATTTATACTTGGGGTCTTCGACGCTCAAACTCGAATGAAACGCATAACCGGAGCGGCCGTGTGCCGCAAAAAAGTCGGCCAATGTCGTGAATTTCAGGTTTTCCCATAAAAATACAGTCATCTGGAGCGCGCCCCCCAAGGTATCATTCTTGCCTATCCGGTTGACTCCCATGCCCACTAGATCTAGCGTTTGGCATGGATGTCCTGGCCCGAGAAGATCTGCCGTTTCCGCAGTCGCTGCCGGAATTTCAGTGCTTTTTTCCCGACGACGCGGCCTGTGCTGCATATCTCGAAAAGGCCCGCTGGAATGGTGGGTTCGTCTGCCCGAGATGCGGCGTTGTCGGCGAACCGTTCCGTTTCGAGGCGCGTCCGGGCGTTCTGCGCTGCCGCGCCTGTCGCAAAGACGTAAGCCTGATGGCTGGGACTGTCATGGAGCGCAGTCACACGCCGTTGTCGACCTGGTTCTGGGCGGCTTACCTGATGGCCAGCCAGACGCCCGGAATGTCGGCCGTTCAATTTCAACGGCAACTCGGCCTGTCGCGCTATGAGACTGCATTCGGCATCCTTCACAAGCTCCGCGCCGCGATGGTGCGCCCAGAGCGCGACAAGATTGGCGGCAAGCCGCAAGAGCATGTCGAAGTGGATGAAACGTGGGTTGGAGGGCGCACCCGAGGCGAGGGCCGGGGAGTCCATCACAAGGTTCTCGTCTCCTGCGCCGTGGAGGTGCGTCGCCGAAAGCCGGGAACCAAACTCGACAATCGGAAAGACGGTCGCTACGCGGGACGCGTTCGTCTCGCCGTCGTCCCCGACCGCAGCGCCAATTCGCTCGGCAGTTTCGTCGAAAACGCCGTTGCTCCCGGATCGCTGATCGTCACCGACGACTGGAGCGGCTATGCCGGGCTTCGCAAGCGCGGATTCGACCACCACGCGATCGCCGAATGCGGAGACCCGGAGATCGCAGAGGAATTCCTGCCGATCATCCACTTGGTCTTCGCCAATCTGAAGACCTGGATCAATGGCATCCATCACGGCGTCAGTGCCAAGCATCTGCAAGCCTACCTCAACGAGTTCACGTTCCGCTTCAATCGGCGCTTCTATCCGTTCAACTCGTTCCGCTCACTGCTCGGAATCGCCGGCGGGGCCGCAGCGCCGACCTTCGACGGGCTCTACTCGGGAGAATGGACTCACCCTACATTTAGTGGGTGTGGGTAACAACCGGATAGGCAAGGTATCATTTCCTTGGATTGTTGTCGGATTTAAAAAAATTGTCTAGGAGCCTGTTGCTGAATGAGTCTGGCTTGACGGCATGAAGCAGCTATCCGGTGATTTTGCCCTCAGACGGCATTTTTCTTGTCCAATTGCTTCAGTTCAAGAGCCATTTTCCACCCTTTCTTCCTCTGCGGACGGACTCCGAGTGTAGTTTTTTGATGTTGTGGGCGGCGCAGTGCAGGTTCCATTCACCCTGGGTCTCCTGCTCCCCGCGCATCATGAATCCGTCTGCGCCCTGGGTCTCCTTCATTTGCCCGAACACCGGTTCCACGGTCTGGCCGCGCAGCCGGTAAAGTTTTCGGCCCCGTTGGGTCAGGAGCTTACGCTCCATCTGGTCACGGGCACTCATGTCCCTGGGTATACGGCCCCGGGGTGGTGGAGCATCACGCATCGCCTTGCGCTGCTTCCAATCCTTAGTGGTGGCGATCAGGTATTCGCATTCCGCTGTTTCCGTGGCCGCGTTCTCGTCAGACCAATAGCCCGCGTCAAACAGGCCAACCCCCAGCACCGCCTCGTCGCCGGTCACCGCCTCCATCATCGTCAGGGTCCGGGCAATCATCGGGGCCAGTTGGCGAACGTCGTTGGCCTGGTTCGTCACATCGGTGGCGAGGATGATCTGGTCCGCCGTCACCACCGCCTGGGCATTGTACCCCTGGAGATATCCCTTGCGGCTCTTCATGATCCGGCTGTCCGGGTCGCTCACGTTGGCCTTGGCCTCTTCCTTGACAACCGCCTCGGCTGTCTTCGGCTTCCGCCCGCGTTTGGCTTTTCCGTTCGCCTTTTCCTCGGCAATCCGGGCGTTGATCTTCTCCTGCTGCTCGACCCGTTGATGGTCGGCTTCGCGCAAGAGACGTTCATGACAGGAGCGAAGACGGGACAGCCGATCTGACGGCTTCCTCAGCCCGACGGGAACATCGTCACCTCGGCCCTCCCCGAACATCCCGTCCTCGGCGGCATCGATCGCCTCGGCCTCCGACAGCATGGCGGCAACCTCCGCCTCCAGGGACTTCGAGGTCTGGTTCGCCGCAAGCGACGCATTTGCCTTCACCTTGGTCCCATCCAGCGCCACCACGCCCAACCGCACCAGCCCCGCCGCATGACACAGCTTCAGGACCTCCACGAACAGGGTCTCCAGGTCGCCCCGGTGCCGCTTGCGGAACCGCGCTATCACGCTGTGGTCGGGAACCTCGGCGCACACGATCGTCCGAAACCCAGCATCCCGCACGCACAGGCGCTCGATCTTGCGGCTTGAGCGTTGCCCGTTCGCATACGCATAAACAAGGAGACTAACCATCATCCTCGGCGCGAACGGTGGCGCTCCCGACCCACGCTTCCGGTAGTGCGTCTCGAATGCCGATAGATCCATCAAACCCACGGCATCCAGAAGAAGGTGCACGAGGTCTGTGTCCGGAACCCAATCCGCCATGTCCACCGGCAGAAGAAACCGCTGCCTACGATCTGGTTCTCGGTAAAAATTTGCCATCTCCCCCCCCTTCAAATTGCCTCTCCCAACGGAATCAGGACCCCGTCAGTGGGTCAAGCGGAGATCGTCGGTGGAACCGGTGATTCTGCAACAGCCTCCTAGTATAATACATTAGTAACCTGAATTTGGATCTCCACACCATCAGAAAATCGCGTGCAGCGCGTTGACGGGTGGTACAACCCGCATTCCCCGAGTAGCCGGCTGATTTCGCTGTCTTCAACTCAACATTACCTATACAAATCATGGTGTTGATGGCTGCGAGGGGCGTATTTCATGGATCACCCAGAGGGTGCGGGATTACAGCGGGCAGATCGGGTGGATTTCGACCCTCGCGTGCGGCTGGAATTTCGTGGCACGCAGATCAGTTCGGACGGCGGCCTGCTGGTGATGCGCGAGCTTGACGATGCGCTTGGGCTGTCCAATCTGGCATCAGCTTCGCTGCGCGACAATCGTATCGGAAGGAACACGGTCCATCGTCTTGACGGGCTGTTCCGGCAATCGGTGTTCGGGCGGCTGGCCGGATATGGGGATGTGAACGATGCTGACCGTCTCGCGCTCGACCCGGTGATGCGTCAGGTTGTCGGCGGCAGGGCCGTCGATGCGCAAGCAGCTTCAGCATCGCAGATGGGGCGGTTCGAGACCGAGACACTGGCCTTGCCTGAGAACCGGGCGGCGCTGGCCGACCTGAATGGCCGATGGATTGACCGGTTTCATGGGTGTTGTCACGTTAACTCGTCGAGTTAGCAAGTTGGCATGCCGGTCGTTGATCAAGCGGCATGTGCCGCGGATTTCCAAGCTTCGAACGCTTCGAGCCGATGGTAGCGAATGGTGAGGGCGGAACGACGGCGGGCTGGGACAGAGTAACGATTGCGGGTTGCGGATTGCATAGACACGAAGCGTTGTAATCCACCCGGTGATCGGAAGCCTTGCATCACCCGCTCTCGTTTTCGGAAGGGCAAGTGGCTGTTCTCGGCGCGGTTATTGAGCCCCTTGTGTGACCAATGATCAAGGCCAGGCGCGACCTCGCGCTTGGCGGCCCCATATGAGCGCAGTTTGTCCGTAATGATCCTTTTGGGCACGAAGCCCCAACGTTTCATCAGCTTGATCAAAAGCCGCTTTGCAGCGCGCTTGTCTCGCTTCGATTGTAAGATTTCCTCAAGAACGACACCGTGTTGGTCGACGGCGCGCCACAGCCAGTATGACCGGCCCGCGATCTTCACGACGACTTCGTCCAGATGCCAAACATCACCAGGGCGAGGCTGCCGTCGCCGCAGAACGTGGGCGATCCGGGGACCGAACTTGACGGTCCAGCGCCGGATCGTCTCATACGAAACGTCCACACCACGTTCCAGCATAAGCTCCTCGACCTCGCGCAGGCTCAAGTTGAACCGGGCGTAGAGCCAGACAACATGAGAAATGATCTGAGGCGGAAAGCGGTGGCGCTTGTAGCTGATTTTCTCTGTTTGCATCGACACCGCCTACGCCCGGATCATTGAACCCGCAACCTCAGGCACGTTAACGTGACAACACCGCCTGCGGCATCTGAACTTCTTCCAGCACGAATGCTTCCTGGAGGTCAGAACGCCTCGCGTGAAGCTGCCCGACGGGCGGGTCGTGCAGGTCGAGCCCGAGTGGTTCGGCAAGCTCGCCGGCTTCACCCTGCTGTTCGAGGCGCTGGTGCTGGCCATGGCCCGGCAGATGACCTTTGCCGCCGTGGCCAAGCTGGTCGGCCTGTCCTGGCATCGCGTCCATGCGATCTGTTCGCGCTATGTCGATCTCGCCCTGGCCGAGGCCGATCTGTCGACGGTGACGGCGGTGGCGATCGACGAGACCTCCTGCCGGCGCGGCCACAACTACCTGACCATCGCCGCCGATATGGATGAGCGCAAGGTGGTGTTCGTCACCGAAGGCAAGGACGCCAAAACCATCACCCACTTCGCCGAATACCTGGCCGAGCACAAAGCCATGCCCGAGCAGGTCCGCTCGGTGAGCATCGACATGTCGCCGGCCTTCATCAAGGGCGTGGCCAGGCAGTTGCCCAACGCGCGCATCACCTTCGACAAATTCCACGTCGTCGCCCATGCGTCCGCCGCCGTCGATCAGACCAGGCGCATCGAGCAGCGAACCGATCCGAGCCTCAAGGGGCTGCGCTGGAAGCTGCTCAAAGACCGCGACCGGCTGACTGACGAGGGCCGGGCCGACCTTGACGCGTTGATCGCTCAGGTCGCCACCAAACGCACGCCGCGCGCCTGGCTCTACCGTGAGAATTTGCGCGACATCCTCGAGCGCAAGCAGATCAACGTCGTCTCCGCCATGCTCAAGCAGTGGTGCACCAACGTCCTGCGTTCCAAGGTCGAGCCGATGAAAGACGTCGCCAGGATGATCCGTAGGCACTTCGACGGCATCGTCGCCTGGACCCAGACCCGCCAGACCAACGGCTTCATCGAGGCGCTCAATGGCCTGTTTCAGGCCGCCAAACGCAAGGCCCGCGGCTACACCCGGTTCGCCACCATGCGCACCGTACTCTTCCTCATCGCCGGAAAACTCGACTTCACCCGGATCAACCCGCAGGCCGCATAGCCCACTCGAAATTCAAAAGAGCCTCAGTGAGCATGTTTCCAAGGACCAAAGTCTTTACCAGCCTCTACGATTTCATAAAGTACGCACGGTACATCGCCGTTTACCCAACCGTCATGCCCGGGAGCAAAATAATAAGCATCTCCTGCACCAACAGTAATCTCTGAACCATCGTCATGTGTACAAGTCATACTGCCTGAAATGACAACACCAACATGACCAGCTTGGCAACTATCGCCGCCAACTGTTGGTTTAATGCAAGTTGACCATTTCCATCCAGGTTCTAAAACCAGTTTTGAGGCATTAACGTTTCCTAATTTAACAACTTCTACTTTTGCTTTGGGTGGATTCTTAACTTCATCTGCATCTGAGAAGTTTTTTGCGTATAGATTTGCCATTATTTATCTCCTGTTGGGTAACATCCAATTTAATAAAACCACTTAGGATTAACTTGTGTCAACCGACATTCCCCAAGTTGCGTACCATCTGACGTGAAGATCGCCTGAATCCGACCTCTGGACAATCGTTTTTTGCCCCAAGCGGCGTCAGGGGTCGCGCAGGCTGCTGTAACAGGGCGGATCAGACCGGGAAGCCGCTGTGTCCTGGCCCAGGGGCGGTGTTTTTCAGCGCAGTGGATAGACCTGTCCTGCCGCTTTCGTTCAGTTTGGGTCCGGATCGCGGTCATGCGCATAGCGGTGGCGCTCGCAATCGGCGGATAGCGGCGAGGATGGCGCGCACCATCGGGCCGGTGACGGCCACCTCGGCCAACTGGAAGGTAATGGCGCGGGCGTGGCGCACGACGCGTGCCCCGATCTTGATCAGCTTGAGCTGCAGGCTGGTTAGCGACCAGTCGGCCATCGCCTCGGGTAGCTCGATGCAGCGCAGGAAGGTGGCCAGGTTGTAGGCCAGTGCGTGCAACTGCAGCCGCACCTCGTTGTCGCGGAACTTCCGGCATGACAGCCGCGTCCAGTGAAAGGCATGCTTGCCTTCCTTGATATGCTGCTCGGCGGTGCCGCGGCGATTGTAAAAGCGGGTGATCTCGTCCGGCTCCATCGGCAGGTTGGTGACGATGAAGCCGACCTTGGGGAACAGTTCGCCCGGATGCCATTCGATCTTGGCGATCACGCGGCGTGGCTTGTCCCAACTCTGAGCCTGATACTGGAAGTCCTCGTAGAACCGCTTCACCTTGGTCTTTGACGGCCGCCCAACGGGGCGGGTTAACCGATGAGCGATGCAGCCTTCGAGAACGGCGTTCTTCTTCATCCGGATGGCGTAGAAATAGCCTGCCCCTTCCAGTCGCTCATAGAGTGCCGGGATCGCATAGGCGGCATCGGCCCGGAAGAAGCGGCCACCAAGGTTGCGACCAGCGTAGCGGGTGATCACCGGATCAAGGACGTTCCGCCAGCCGTCGGCGCTGTGGACGTTGCCATTGCGCAGGGCGCAGCGTTCCAGCATGCCGAACTGGTTGAACAAGAAGTTGGGATGATAGCAGTTGCAGTCGAAATGCCCGTTCCACGCCGCTCCTTCCTGATCGCCATGCGTCGGGCTGACCGAGCTGTCCATGTCCAGCACGATATACTTGAGCCCGTTGCGGTCATGAAACCGGTCAATCCATCGGCCATTCAGGTCGGCCAGCGCCGCCCGGTTCTCAGGCAAGGCCAGTGTCTCGGTCTCGAACCGCCCCATCTGCGATGCTGAAGCTGCTTGCGCATCGACGGCCCTGCCGCCGACAACCTGACGCATCACCGGGTCGAGCGCGAGACGGTCAGCATCGTTCACATCCCCATATCCGGCCAGCCGCCCGAACACCGATTGCCGGAACAGCCCGTCAAGACGATGGACCGTGTTCCTTCCGATACGATTGTCGCGCAGCGAAGCTGATGCCAGATTGGACAGCCCAAGCGCATCGTCAAGCTCGCGCATCACCAGCAGGCCGCCGTCCGAACTGATCTGCGTGCCACGAAATTCCAGCCGCACGCGAGGGTCGAAATCCACCCGATCTGCCCGCTGTAATCCCGCACCCTCTGGGTGATCCATGAAATACGCCCCTCGCAGCCATCAACACCATGATTTGTATAGGTAATGTTGAGTTCAAGACAGCGAAATCAGCCGGCTACTCGGGGAATGCGGGCTGGATATTCTCTTGCGCGGCAAGCAACCCATCGTGATGGCGCTCGCGCGCAGCATCGGCGCCCTACGCTTGCCCGCACCGCAGCGAACGGCTCTCGAAGACGGCCGGCTGACAATCATTTCGCCGTTTCCTATAAGAGAGAGGCGTGCCACCGCCGATCTCGCCCGCCGACGGAACCGCTTTGTCGCGGCACTGGCCGATGAGGTGGTGTTCGCGTTCATCTCCCCAGGCGGAAGCCTGGCTCTGCTCGCCGACGAACTTGTGGGCTGAGGCCTTGAGCCCCGGGAGCTTCATCGATGACGGGAGCCGCCTCCAGCCGGCAATGGTGAAGGAAAGCCGAATGCACTATCGTTCCGCTCGGACAACTCAATGGGGGCAGATAAATTTCCCCTCGGCTACATTCCGCATGACGAGGGGTGAAAACACAATGACAATTCCGGATTACCAATCGCTCATGCTTCCGGTTCTTGAGATCGCTTCAAAAGGCGAAACTTCGATCCCGCTGGCTGAGCGTCGGATCGCCGCAAAGTTCAACCTATAAGGTTATCATTGCGAACAAATGCTACTCAGTGGCAAGCAACGCGTGCTTCACAACCTCGCCGTCGATAAGAAGGCCAAGAGGTTTCTGAAGGGCAGCGTGCGATGAAAGCTACCGAAGCCAAGCTGCTGAGCTTCCTGCAGAAGTCGCCGCAGTTCGTGATCCCGATCTACCAGCGCACCTACTCGTGGACCGACAAGCAGTGCCGCCAGTTGTGGGACGACATCCTGCGCGCGGGCTCCAGCGACACCATCGCCGTGCATTTCATCGGTTCGATCGTCTACGTCGAGCAGGGGCTGTCGCAGGTCACGCACCAGGCGCCCTTGCTCGTGATCGACGGCCAACAGCGTCTGACCACCGTGTCGCTGCTGATCGAGGCGCTGGCCCGCGCGCTGGGCGACGGCGAGCCTGTCGATGGCTTCTCATCCGCGAAGCTGCGCCATTACTACCTGAGCAAACCGCTCGAAAGCGGCGACCGCTACTTCAAGCTGCTACTCTCGCAGACCGACAACGTGTCGCTCAAGGCAGTCATCAAGAACACGGAGCAGCCCAACGAGCCGTCGCTGCGCGTGACGCAGAATTTCGACCTGTTCACTGAGCTGCTCGCCGAGCAGAAGGGCGACCTCGCCCCGGTCTGTCGCGGCCTCGCCAAGCTGGTGGTCGTGGACATCGCGCTCAGCCGCGACCAGGACAACCCGCAGCTCATCTTCGAGAGCATGAACTCCACCGGCAAGGAGCTGAGCCAGGCTGACCTGATCCGCAACTTCATCCTCATGGGCCTCGAGCCCGGGCGCCAGACGCGCCTCTACGAGGAGTACTGGCGGCCGATGGAGCTGGACTTCGGGCAGGAGGCCTACGGCACCCAGTTCGACAGCTTCATGCGCCACTACCTCACCGTGCGCACGGGGGACATCAGAGCGAGCAGGACGCCAGTGGTGATCAGCCGCACGGCGGTCTGGACGGCCGTGCGCTTCGCGAGCCGCATGCATCCGAGCAGCGAACGCAGATCGCGAATGTCGTTGGCCGCATCGTCACCGCCGAACCCGACATCATCGAGAGCCTTGCGCGCGCCGCGTTCGGCCGCCAGTTCCAGCAACTGCTCGAAGTCGGCTTCGGGCATGACGATACGACCGACGTCACGGACAGGCCGGTTCATGGTTGGCTCCTCATTCGACGGTCTGGACGGCAATCGGGTTCAGCAGCTTGGGCAGTGCTTCGGCGGAGATCCGGGAGGTGTACCCGGCGGGCTTCAGATCGTGGGTGACGCGGGTGATGCGCCAGCGGTCCGGGATCAGCGGTCGCCACCCCGACAGCACGAGCGGCGCTTCAGTCTGGATGTCGGAACGCCCGGGTAGGTCGATCGACAACTCGGCGTTGGACCGGGCGGCGCTGTTGGCATGGGCAACGATCGACGCCCTGGCGTCGGCTTCGCTGTCGTGAAGCCGACGGATATCCTCGTAGGGCGGTTCGCCCTGCTCGATCTTGCGGGATTCACCGGCGGCGATGTCCCACCACCAGGCGCGCACGCCGCCGCGCTTGTCGCCGGCGGCGCCGGCCTCACGGCGGGCGGCATAGGTGTAGGACCACCTCGTGACCTCGGCCGGTGTCAGCGTCACCGTGGGCAGCGTCCTGCCCGACGCCGTGGTCGCGACCCCGCGCCGGACGACAGCCAGGACAGACCCAAGCGGTCGGGCGACCGCGTCGTAGCGGCCGGCAACACGCCCCAGGAAAGCGATGTCGCCCTCAGTCGTCTGATCCAGGTGGGGCAGCGGGATCGCATCGAGCGTGGCCTCGACCCTCGCCTCCAGCCCATGATCCGCAGCGATGGCGCGGGCGAGCTCGCCGAGCTTCTGGCGGTGCCAGGAACGGGAACGGGCGGCACGGATGTCCTGGCCGAGAGCGGCGGCGGTGGCTTTCACTTCGAGGGTGGCCGGCGGGCCGCTGTAGGTGATCTCGTCGACCCGGTAGCGGCCCATGTCGACGGCGCCGGACTCGCGGTAACCAAGCCATACCGACAGCATGGTGTCTGGGGTCGGCAGGTCGGCGACGGCGCCATCCAGGCGCGGCCGGTCGTCGAGGGTGCGCACCGCGTCGATCTCGCGGTAGAGCGCCGAAGCCCGCTCGTTCAGCCCGATGAGGGCGAACGCCAGTTCGTCGATCGACGCCGTCCCTACCGGCTTGACGGTCTCGTCGCGACGTTCGCCAAGGGCCGGCACCCGGATGGTCTCGGGCAGCTTGTCCAGCCCGTAATGCTGCTCGCGGAGCACCGCGAGTTTCTTCGTGATGCTCATGACGTCACCTCGTTGGTCAGGGAAAGGCGGAAGCTGGGCCTGCCGGTGCGAACGGTGCGCGCGTCCTCGAAGGCGGAGCGGATGTGGCTCGGCCAGGCCGCGAACTTGCGCTCGGGCACCTTGATGGAGACGTCGACGTATTCGGCGGGGTCGTCGCCCTCGGCCCGGATGCGCTCGACGAGAGCGGCGAGCTTGTCCTGGTCCCAGTCGACGCGCTTCGGCAGATCGGCGATCACAGTGACCGCGCCGTCGTCGAAGCGGATCGTGCCGGTGTCCTTGCCGGCGGCCTGGCGCGACGCGTGGGAACGATCGCCGTACTTGAGCGCGACGGCGCCATCGAGCCAGTCGCAGGCCGTCTTGGCGCGGCGCAGCGCGTCGGCGGCCTCGTTCTGCAGGAGGGCGAGCTGCTCGGCGGGCAGAGCGGCGATGTCGCCGACGGCCATGCGCCGGAGTTCATCGAGGGAGATGCGGTTGGAGATCGTCATCACCGCCCCCTCACGCCGCAGGCTTGGCGGGGGTGGTAGAGATCTTCGACCGCAACCAGGTGACCTTCGTATCGGTCACGCAGTCGTTCAACACCACGACCTCGATGGGGCGGCTGACGCTGAACATCCTCCTCAGCTTCGCGCAGTTCGAGAGGGATGTGATCGGCGAGCGCATCCGCGACAAGTTCGCGGCCTCCCGCGCCCGCGGCATGTGGATGGGCGGCCACCCGCCGCTCGGCTACGACGTGCGCGACCGAAAACTGGTGATCAACGAGGTTGAGGCAGCGACGGTCAGGATGATCTTCGAGCGGTTCGTTACCGCCGGCTCGGCGACAATGCTCGCCAGGGCCCTGGTTGCCGAAGGTGTCACGACCAAACGAGGCAAGCCGATCGACAAGGGGGCCGTTTACAAGCTGCTGAACAACCGGGCCTACATCGGCGCTACCGTGCACAAGGGAAAGGCCTATGCCGGCGAGCACGAGGCCATCATCGATCAGGCCCTCTGGGACAAGGTTCACAGCATCCTGCAGGAGAGCCCGCGCCTGCGGGCGAAGAACACGCGCCGCCAGACACCAGCCCTGCTGAAAGGGATCATTTTCACCGCGACGGGCGCGGCGATGACGCCGACAGCGACAAAGAAGGGCACGCGCCTCTATCGCTACTACGCATCAATGGACCTGATCCGAAACCGCCCGACGGGCGAGACCTGCGGCCCGCTGCGCTTGCCCGCAGGCATGGTCGAGGATGCCGTTGTCGGTGAGATCCGGCGCATGATCCGCGCGCCCGAGATCGCGGCACGGACGATCAAGCTGATGCGGGAAGACAGCCCACCCGTCGACGAGAAGGCGGTCGTCAGGGCCCTCGGCGAGTTCGATCAGCTCTGGGCAGCGCTCTATCCGGCGGAGCAGGCCCGCATCGTCCAGCTCCTGGTCGAGCGGGTGACCGTGGGTGAGAGCGGCATGGCCGTTGATCTCCGCCACGAGGGGCTGGGCTCGGTCCTGCGAGACATGATGACGCCCCGCCAAACGGAGACCGCCGCATGAGCGGCTCGACGGGAACAATCCGCGTCGTCATCCCGCTGACGATCCGCAAACGCAACGGGCGACCGAAGATCTTGCCGCCCGACGATGTGATCGCGCGGGAAGGCAGAAATCAGGACCCGCATGTACTGCGCGCCATTGCCCGCGCCTGGAGTTGGCGGCGGCAGCTGGAAACCGGTGTCGCTTCCACCATCCAGGACATCGCCGCCGCCGAGAAGGTCTCCGACCGGTTCGTGGGACGGATGATCCGGTTGGCGTATCTGTCCCCGAGCGTCCTTGAGACTCTCGTCATCACCCGTAAGCCGCCCGCCATATCGATCAATGACCTGATGGCGGTGGCAGAGTTGCCGTGGGCGGAGCAGATGGAGGTGGTGTTTGGCTGAACCAATTATCGTCTGCTCACGGGCGCTGGTTTTGAGCGGATCGCCCAGTGCCCAACCATGGACGGCAAGCTGATTTTGATTATCCTGTCGACTATCGACACCAATCTGTTCGACAGGTTTACAAAATGCCCATTGCAGGCCGCGATCAGGCCATAGGCAACATTGTGAAGTGGTCCGTCAGGGATGACTGGACCCCCTACAGGGAGCAGATGTTTGCCGAACATCTTGATTCCGTTGCGGACAATTTCGATCTGACGGTCGAGGAACTCGTCGAAAACTTGGGCGACGCCTTCGGCATGCTGTACGGCGTGATCCTGGACGACTTCTTCACCGCCCGGTTCGGGGACGACGGCGAACTCAACGTCATCGACGACTACCTGAAGCGCCGGGGCTGGCGCGAGAAGGTTCCGGCCAAGCGATATCTGACGGCAATCCGGGATTCCGTGATCTCTCTTTATGAAGTGGTCGACCTCGATCCCGGCAAGGCCATGACGGTGCGGGATATGATCCGGGGCGGAGATCCTGTGACCGTCGAGGAAAAGCTGGGCTCGGAGAGCGCCGCCCGGTGGGACCGCATTGCAGCCCGGCTGGTGACGGTCAACAACAAGCCCTGTTTCACGGGCGGTATGCTCCTCCTGTCCCATGAAGCGTCCAGCAAGTTCATGGCCGTGTTCGAGGAAACGGCTAGGGTCTTCAGGACCAAGCTGCGCCGCGAGGCGAAGAAGCAGGGTGAGAGCCCGGAGATCTCCCCCGAGGCCGTCAAGGCGTTACTTCTGCAGAGTTCGGGGGCCCGCTTGTTCACCCAGGCGTGGCTGACTGATGCTCTCGGGCAAATTAACGCCCCCCTGCCGGAAATGCGCAACACGGATGGCGACAAGATCATGTTTTCGGAGGTCCGCTTTCCCATCAGCGGGGATGAGGCCAAGCTGGTCGCTGTCATCGACGGCATCGATTACATCGAAAGGAATGCACCGGTAGAAGCGAGTTGGACATGGCACGGCCGGGGCTCTCCCTCGCAAAGGATGGCCGCGAAGAAACGTGAAGGCCTGACCTTCCAGTCTGTGGACGACAGCGGTCGCACATCCCTCGGCAGCATCGAGGTCAAAAACGGAGCCCTTCTGCTGAGTACGAACTCCAGAGAGCGTGCAGAAAAGGGTCGTGATCTTTTGGCATCTCATCTGAGCTCCTTGATCGGCCCTCCCCTCATATCCCATGAAGACATCGACAGAGCTCTGGAGAGATCAAAAGGCTCTCAGTCATCAGACAAAGACGACATCCCGCCTGAGATCGCGGCGCAAATTATTCACAATTACCTCGACGATCATTACCGGCGAACCTTGGATGATCCACTGCCCTTCCTCGACGGAAAATCACCGCGTCAAGCGGCAAAGACCAAAAATGGGCGTGCGCAGGTGATCGAATGGTTGAAGCGGTTGGAGAACTCCGAACACCGCAGGGCCACGACAGATAGCCAAGCGCCATACGACTTGACCTGGATGTGGAAGGAACTGAACCTCACCCACGAACAGTAACGTTGCCGGCGGCGCTTCGCTCAGCAAGTCACCGTGCGATTCGCGAAGCGGTCGCCGCGCTGTTCTCGCCCGGTATCGACAACAGCCTGTTCTGCAGACCCTTTCTGTCTGGCCACTCGGGCTGGCGCATACGCAGGCGCGCGCATCGACGCACGGCACCACGCCCACTTCGAGTGTCTCTGATTGAATGCCTGGCGGCAGAACTGCGGTGAAAAGTTTGGTCGACACGAATCGGCAAGCGACTGGGAACGTTGCGTTTTCTTTGACCGAACCAAATCCCGCGAGGTTCGCTCGGAAAGAGACGAAAGCCATTCAGAGACCGAAAATCGCCGCCCTGCCAGTCTCTGAGGTTCGGTCGGTCTAGCCAAACCCCTTTGAATCGACTCTTGCCGGTTACTCGGGGTCGAGCAGCACTCTGCTCAACAAGAAGGTTTCCAAATGCGAAGCCCGCCAAAAGATGGCGGGCTTACTCATAGGTGTCCGGTACGGAGAGGAGCCGGGACGTTTAACCAGAGACCTGGCCGAAAAGTTCCTTGAAGAGCGCTCCCGCGCGGCCCGGGGCTCGAACACCCTTTGCCGCCTCGAGGTTAGACGTATCGTCACCGACCTGGATAACGCCCACCATGCCCATGCCGTAGTGCGGTAAGCATTTGTAGCCGTAGACGCCCGAACGCTCGAAGGTGATGGTGAAGTCCTTCGAAACCTGGCTTTTGAACGGTTTCGCCCCATCGGGCATCATCCCGTCGATCGAAATAACGTTATGGCCGGGCTGCACGGACTTGAACGTCACCGTGTCGCCCGGCTCGATCTTCAGGAATGCGGGTTCGAACTGCATCGGCTGGCCGTTGGACCCGCGATTCAACATCTCAACCACGTGGTCCGCCGCGGAAGCCTGACCCGCAAACACCAGCATTGCGACCAGCGCTGCCGAAACTGTCTTGAACATCTGTCTCTCTGCCTCTGTTAGTGTTGAGACAGGAGATATGGTGGTCGACCTGCGTTGGTAGCGCGGCGGGTTGCCGCGCCGCCGACCATCCCTTAGCCGACATTTCCCATTTGAGCCGCCCCCGCCCGTAGTTGACGGCAGAGTAGGCAAATTCCGGCCTAACCGGAAGGCGGAGTCGCGCGACGACAGCTGCCCTCGCAGCATGAACGCCGCCCTGACCGGCGTTAAATAAACCGGCGAAAACCTCGCTCCCGCGCCCGACAGGCTGTCAATCGCGTGGCCAACCTCGTGCGCGACAACGCGCGGCACCTGTTCGGCGTTCAGGCCCTGATCGTAGGCTATCGCCCGCCGCTTGTTTCCGTCGACGTCGTAGTGCTCTCGGTACTTGCCGACAGCGCCTCCGATGTCTCGCCGAGGGACGGGAACAACTCGATCAACCAGTCTTCCGGCAGCTTCTTCGAGTTCCGCGCTTCCAAGGCCCTGGTCGTCGCCACCAAGGCTCCGGCGTCCAGCCACGAAGGGTGCATCGAGCTTGACGCCCTCTTGGCTCTCAACCAGTCGGCCCGCGCCATCGCTTCGAGCGCCTCTGGGGTAGTCGACATTGAACCGACATTTCCCATTTGAGCGGCCGAACCGCCCCTGTTTGATGGCAGGATAACCCACGTCCGGGCCTGCCAGAAGGCGGATCGTCACAGTGGCCGCCTCGGCCGCACCATGATCGTCAACCCGACCTCCATGGCTGGCTTCATCAGCGCGATTTTGGCTCATTTCGCTGGATCCCGAGCGCACTTCGCCTGTCGCTTGCCTTGTGCGGATCCACCCTGCTGTCAGCATGGCGCCGGTTCTCGTGCTCGCAGATTGTCGATCATGTCGAGGATGCGTCGGAACAGGTCACGCGGCACCGCGACCTCGGCCATCTGGAAGACACTGTAGCGGGCGTGGGCGATGATCTTCGCACCGATCTTCACCACCTTCTCGCGGATAGTGGTGAGCGACCAGCTTTCCATTTCGTCCGGCAGGGCCAGGGTGCGCAGGAAGTTGGCGAGGTTGTAGGCCAGGGCGTGAAGCTGAAGGCGCACCGCGTTGGCCTTCATCGTCCGGCAGGACAGCCGGGTCCACTTCACCGCGTTCTTGCCCTCCTTGATGTACTGCTCCGCCGTGCCACGATGGTTGTAGAAGGCGGTCACGCGGGCGGCGGGGCGGGTCAGATTGGTGACAATGAAGCCGACACGTGGATACAGTTCGCCGGAATACCATTCGACCTTGGCGACCACGCGGCGCTTCCGGCTCCATGACTTGGCCTGATAGCTGAAGCTGGCGTAGAACCGCTGGACGTATTTCGGAGGACGACCGACCGGGCGTTTGAGCAGATGGGCGATGTGGCCCTGGAGGACCGTGTTGGCCTTGAGGCGGATGGTGTACTTGTAGCCCTCGGCTTCCAGGTAGTCGTACAACTCAGGCAGGGCGAAGGCGGCATCGCCCCGGAAGAACCGCCGCCTGGTCCTGTCCCGATACCGCGCCACCACCGGCTCCAGCACCGAGCGCCAATCATCGGCGCTGTGGACGTTCCCAGAGCGCAGCGCGGTTCGCTCCAGCTCGCCGAACTGGTTGAACACGAACAGCGGATGGTAGCAGGTGCAGCCGAAATGGCCGTTGTAGGCGGTGCCTTCCTGCTCACCATGGGTCGGGCTGACGCTGCTGTCCATGTCCAGCACCACGACGTTGGTGGGACGGCGGGCATGAACCGCGTCGATCCATTTTCCTGACAGGTCGGCCAAGGCGGTGAGGTTCGCCTTGCCAGTCAGCACCTCGGTTTCGAACCGCCCCATCTGGCTGGTGGACGCGGCCTCCTTGGTCACAGCCCTGCCGCCGACGATCCAGCGCATCGCCGGATCATGGCCGAGCCGGTCGGCGTCGTTGACATCTTCGTACCCGGCAAGCCGACCGAATACCGACTGCCGGAACTGGGCCGTCAGGGTGTGGCGGTTGTTCTTGCCGGTCCGGCTGTCGGCCAACACCTGCCCGGCCATCTCGGTCAGACCGAGAGCATCATCGAGTTCCCGGAAGGCGAGCAGTCCGGCATCGGAGGTGATCCTGGAGCCGTGGAATTCCAGCTTGAGGCGGCGGTCAAAAGCGACCCGCAAATCGGCCGATTCCGTTTCACCCGCCGCCATCTCCATACCCAGCTCCTCAAATCGTCAGTACTGCATTGATTTTGACATCATATTTGACCGCCACCGTCAGGAAAACGCAGCGCCATCTGGGAAATCCGGGTTAAGGTGCAGCAGCAGACGTTCGGCCTCAGCGAGGTCGTCTGGCGTGGCGCTGGGGCGGTCAAGGCGCTGGTTCAAGTCAGTGTCCATCGCGACAGTAAAGCGTCGGTCGGCGAGTCGGTGACAGCCGCAGCGTCCCTTCCCCGGCAACTGGAGGCCGTGACAATACGGTTCGCCACGTACCTTGTCGTTAGGCTACGCCTACCGCGCGTTCTCTGGTCCCGGATGGCAGCCGAGGGATCGGCGGCGGAAGGTTCAGCTTGGCATGGTCGATAACTGATTGAGAATAAGTAATTTTGTCCAACCGAACCAAAATGGGAGAGGTTCGGTCGGAACGAGACAGGTGGCGGTTCAGAGACCGAAAATCAGGGGTATGCGAGTCTTCGAGGTTCGGCCCAACCTCGCAAACCCCTTTGAAACTTGGGAAAAATTCGGCGTCGCGGGAGGGGTTGCGGCAGTTCGCAACAGGATATTGGCGGAGCGGACGCGACCGGCGTCGAACGTTCTCCGTTTTGCAAGCCTTTGTTTTATCGAGATTTCTATTCAGAACTTGAGCGGGCGATGCCCCGTTGGCATATCGTTCTCTCGGAAAGGATGCCCTCCGCCAGGCAACTGATTGCCGTGCGACCGTACGCATGACGGGTATGTCCCGGTCGATGTTGAAATAGGGGAGCAGGCGTTGCCCGCCTTGAGCCATTAGGCTCGGGGTGTCGAATCCGCGAAGGAGAGCAACGCCATGAAGAAAGCTACCAGATCTGCCGGCGTGGTGCCGGCGGCAATCGTCGATGAGGCTTGGCAGGAAGTCGGAGCCAGCTTCGATCGTTTCTGCCTGACGGCGGGCCTGGCGACTTTGGCGACGATGATGGATGAGGAGGCGGCCGAGCTGTGCGGCCCGCGCTACGGCCGGGCTGCTGGGCGAGACGGGTATCGCTGGGGCAAGACCAAGGGGAAGGTCGGCTTCCACGGCGGCAAGGTCGAGATCGATCGTCCTCGCGTTCGTGCTCGCGACGGCGGCGAGCTGGCGCTGCCGAGCTGGGAGGCGGCGCAGTCGGAAGACCTGCTCGGCAAGTGGGCGCTGAACCTGATGCTGATCAACGTCTCGACCCGCAAGTTCGGCCGCGCCGTCCGCCTGCCGGGCGGCGACATCCCGGCGGCCCCCGGGTCGGGAGTGTCGAAGTCGGCGGTGTCGCGGCGGTTCGTGGCGCTGTCGGCGGAACGCATGAAGGAATGGATGGCCGCCGACTTGTCCGCCCTGGACCTGCTGGCGATCCAGATCGACGGCATCCACATCGAGGAAGACCTGATGCTGCTGGCCGCCGTCGGCATCGACGGCATCGGCGACAAGCATCCGCTCGGCGTGATCGAGGGGGCCAGCGAGAACGCCGCCGTGGCCCAGGCGCTGCTCGACAACCTGGTCGGCCGCGGCCTCGATCCCGCGGTCTGCCGACTGTTCATCATCGACGGCGCCAAGGCGCTGTCGAAGGCGATTCGCAACACCTTCGGCCGCGACACCCCGATCCAGCGCTGCCAGGTCCACAAGGCCCGCAACATCGCAGAGCGCCTGCCCAAGTCCTTGCAGGCCGGCGTCCGCAAGGCGCTGCGTCAGGCCTGGGAACTGGACGACGCCGACAAGGCCGAGAAGCTGATCCGCAACCTCGCCCGTCGCCTGGAGCGCGACGCCCCGGGCGTGTCGGCCAGCATCCTGGAGGGCCTCGACGAGATCCTCACCGTCACCCGCCTCGGTCTGCCAGTCGAACTACGCCGGTCGCTCGCCTGCACCAACATCATCGAGAACATGAACGGAACCGTCCGCCGGGTCTGCCGCAACGTCAAACGCTGGCAGGACGCGGCCATGGCGCTGCGCTGGACCGCCGCTGCCATGCTCGAGGCCGCCAAGGGTTTCCGCCGCCTCAAGGCCCACAAGCAACTCCCGAGCCTGCGCCGAGCCCTGGCGGCCCACCAGGACAGGAACGCGATCAACCACGACCTTGAACAGCAGGCGGTCGCCGCATAGCATCGTCAACCAACAGCGCCTGCCGAGCAAATTTCAACACGGCGAGGGACATCCCCCCAGACTGGGCGAAGGGCGGATCAGCGGCGGGGCAGCCGTGGCGATCGGACTGCTGAGCGTCGCGGCGGTGCTATGCCTGCGCTATCCTGGATGGCTCAGCACGCCGGAGTTGCGTGCCTACTACAGTGCCTATCTCGACCTGCTGCGGCTGGTGTTGGCGGTTGCCATGGTAGCCGGCGTCTTCCTGGCGGTGATCAGCCTGTGCCTTAACCGCCGCAAACACCAGGGCGCGATCGGTTTGAGCGCTATCCTGTTTGCCACCCTGCTGGGCGGACCCTATGCGCCGTTGCCGGAATTCACCCAGCCGAGCGCCTATCTCGGACTCGACTGGCTGGTGCTTGATCTGTTCTTCACAGGAGCGGCCTTCATCGCGCTGGAACGCGTGTTCCCGCGTGTCGTCGCCAAGCAGCCCATCCTGCGCCCGGAGTGGCAACTCGACCTGTTGTATTTCGGAGTCAACCACCTGCTGATCGGGGCGTTCCTGCTGGCCTCGACGCATTTTGCGCACGGCCTGTTCGGCTGGGCGGTCAGTCCCTGGCTGCAGGCCGAGGTCGCGGCGCTGCCGGCCATACTGCGCTTCGTTCTGGTGATTCTGGCCGCCGACCTTGTGGAGTACGTCTCCCACCGCGCCTACCACGAAGTGCCGTTCCTGTGGCGCTTGCATGCCGTGCACCACTCGCCTCACCACATGGACTGGCTGTCCGGCTCGCGACTGCACCTGGGTGAGATCCTGGCCACCCGCTCGTTGATCCTGGTGCCGATCTTCCTGCTCGGGTTCCCGCAGGACACCATCTTCGCCTACATCATCTTCGTGTCAGTGCAGAGCGTGGTGATCCATTCCAACCTTGCGCTGCACCTGGGGCAGCTGCGCTACGTGTTGGTGACGCCGCAGTTCCACCACTGGCACCACGCCTCCGATGCCGAGGCACTGGACCGCAACTACTGCGCCCACACTCCGATTTTCGATCTGCTGTTCGGCACCTTCCACCTGCCCGCGAAGCGCTGGCCGAAGACCTACGGCACGGTGAAGCCTATCCCTGGCGGCTTCCTCGCCCAGTTCAGCTACCCGTTCACAGGGCGGGCGCCAACGGCAACCTACGGCTCCCAACCCGGCGCCGACTCCGATTAACGGCTCATCTTTGTTATTCAACCGGGCAAGGTTTCTTGTGCCTTCGGGATCAGCATCATCGTCCCGGGCGAATTGCTGAATTCTGGTTCCAGCGGGTGTTGGCGTGGCAACCTGCGCCCCATCTATCGCGTCGAGCCATCCTTGACCGAGCCCTCAGGGCTCCTTTTGTGATCACGCACAATCAGGAACGGAAACGATTACATGAGCAATGCATCCGATTACACGCCACCGAGCGTCTGGACATGGAACAAGGAAAACGGCGGTCGTTTCGCCAACATCAACCGGCCGATCGCCGGGCCGACCCATGACAAGGAACTGCCGGTCGGCAAGCATCCCCTTCAGCTCTATTCTTTGGCGACGCCCAATGGGGTCAAGGTCACAATCATGCTGGAGGAGCTTCTGGCGGCCGGACACAGCGGCGCGGAGTACGATGCCTGGCTGATCAAGATCGGTGACGGCGACCAGTTCGGCAGCGGCTTCGTCGGGGTCAACCCGAACTCCAAGATCTCGGCGCTGATGGACCACAGCACATCGAAGCCGACCCGGGTGTTCGAGTCGGGCGCCATCCTGCTCTACCTCGCCGAGAAGTTCGGGGCCTTCCTGCCGAAGGATCCGGCCAAGCGGACCGAGGCCCTGAACTGGCTGTTCTGGCAGATGGGCAGCGCGCCGTACCTCGGCGGTGGATTCGGCCATTTCTACGCCTACGCGCCATTCAAGATCGAATACGCCATCGACCGCTTCGCCATGGAGGTGAAGCGCCAGCTGGACGTGCTGAACCGGCATCTGGCGGACAACGAGTACATGGCCGGCGACGAATACTCGATCGCCGACATGGCGATCTGGCCGTGGTACGGAAACCTCACCCTGCCCGGCGCGATCTACAACGATTCCGCTACCTTCCTGGAAGCCCACACCTACACCAACGTCGTCCGCTGGCAGAAGCAGATCGCCACGCGCGATCCCGTCAAGCGCGGGCGGATCGTCAACCGGCGGTCCGGGGAGCCGGCCGAGCAGCTTCACGAACGCCACGACGCGAGTGACTTCGACACCAAGACGCAAGACAAGCTGGCCGGATAGCGACAAAAGGCGACGGGATCCGGTAACAGTCTCCCGTCGCCAATTCGCCCGAGTTGACTCAGCCTCCTCAGCTTCCCCGCATCAATCGAACAGCGAAGCCCATTGCCGCAGCACCGGATCACCGGGAAAATGCTGGAGGTAGTGTTGGGGCGTGCCACGCGTCCTGGCATTGAAGCCGCCAGCCAAGGCCGCCAGTGTCTGTTGCGCCGGTCGCCGCACGCTGTCGACTGACGACAGCGTGTCCCGGAAGACAGGCGCCGCCTCGCCGACGCTGACGAGAAACAACTGGGTGCCGCGGGGCAGGTCATCGTCCTTCAACACCAGACCACCGGCCGGCTTCGCTATCGCCGGTAACTCGCGCAACCCGGCGTACAGCGTTGTAAAGCGGGCGCGCGCCGACTCCGCAGAGAACGCATCCTGCACCCGCTGGACGGCCCTGGCGCCGAGTTCGGCCCAATGACCCGGTGCGGCGACCAAGTCTTTCACCTGGGCGACCAGATCGTCGGTCGATGCGGCCAGGAGACCGGAAACCCCATGCTCGATGATCGCCGACTCCGCGATACCCGCCATCGCAACCACCGGCAGGCCTGACGCCATCGCCTCCAGGACTACCTGTTCGCCCGTTCCGTAGTGTCCCGGTCGCAGCGGATAGAAGAAGATATCGAATCCCTGGAGGGTCTTCGCCGTGTCCTCAGTAAAGCCCTTGTACTGAATCCGGGCGGGAAATCGGGTGTTCTCAAACTGGGACTTCAGTTCTTCGTTGACGAGCGCTCCGTAAAATTCGAACCGAACCGATGGATCACACTCGCAGAGCCGTTCGCAGATTTCGATTGCGGCGGGATGCAGCTTGATGAAGTCCAGCGTACCAACATAGCCCAGCGTCACGCTTTCCAGTGTCGCAGCGCGGCCGAAGGATCGCGGTGCGATGGGTCTGCTCAGCCCGGAGGGAATGAACGTCTTTTTCGACTCCGGAACCTCTCGCAACGCCGGGATCGCAAGCGTCGACGGGGTGGTGACGACGACATGGTCGACCAGCGGCACGAGGGCGTGCGGGAAGACTTGCGGCAGAGTTTGGCCTTGCACGTGGGAGTGAGCTCAGGGCTGTTCAGTTCTGGTCATGAGCGCTGATAAGCCAAGGCGTGGTATGGGTTTAGGGCGTTGATGTAGAGTTCCCTGCTGACGTTTTCAGTGCCGTTGGCGCGCATGATGTTGAGAGCGAAGGTTCGGAACCGTGCGAAGTGTCCTGGCTTGTTTCGGATGCGGCTGTTGTCCTCGAAGAAGCTGACGTCGCGGACGTAGTGGCTGCGGTTTTCGATCCCCCAATGTTGACGGATGGCTGCACCGACAGTGGCGGCGGGCAGATTGATCTGACAGGCGTAGAGCGATATCTCGTGGGTATCGTGCCAAAAGCCGGATTTGGTGTCCTTGTGCCAGGTGAGGCGGGTGACCCGGGCGACGGCGACGATCAGGCCGTCCCACTCGGGGCCGAGGCGGCCGGCGACGTCGAAGGTCTCGACCCGGCGATGCTCCTGTCGGCCATGACGGTTGCGCTCGATGGTTTCGGCACGGTCGACGGGGGCCTTGGCGGCACAGAGCGCCATCAGCTTGTCATGGAGCGTCGGCTGGTTGGTCTTGACCTGGACGACGAGGAAGTTTCCGGTGTCCCTGGCCGCCTCGAATGTTTTTTTTGACAGTGCATGGCATCGGCGGTGAAGACAACACCGGTCAATCCCAGGTCCCGGATCATCTGCTGCGCGGCCGGGATCTCGTTGGACTTGTCGTCGATCTCGGTATGCGCCAGGACGATGGCCGAGGCCGACCCGAAGGCCGTCAACGTTTGGGCTGCCTTGCGGTCGTTGATGTGATCGAAGCTGCCTCGCAGCGTCTTGCCGTCGAGCGCGACAACCGCCTTTTCGCCCACCTCACCCTCCGGCAGCAGGGTTTTCGCATGGCGTCGGAACGCGTCTTCAAGGGTCTCGGTGTCCAGCGACTGGAGCACGGTGCGCAGGGTGTTCACCACCGGCGCCCGCTTCAAGTCGACCCCGAAGTGGTGAGTGAGGTGCTCCCGACGGTGCTCCAGGAAGGTGATGATGCCGCGGTACGACCGGGCCCCGCTCAGCAAGGCCAGCACCGTGAACATCAACAGATACGGCAGCGGATACCGCTTGCCTTGCGCCCGCCGAGGGTCGGGAACATCCTGCAAAGCTGCCAGAAGATTGGAAAACGGAACCATGGCACCCTCCATCAAGGTGCCCGTCATTGATTCAGGCTTTTCCGATCACCGGTAGACTCGTTTTCAGGCCGAAGACCGCCCCCTCGACTCGCATGGCGATAGCGCAGCCCTCACACGAAGAGAACTGAACAGCCCTGGGAGTGAGCTACCACCGTCCTCGTCTTGGAGAACAGCGTCGTCCCGGCCAGGAGTTCATAGGTCAACGGGTGGTTCCAGAACTCGATCTGAACCACGTCAAAGCGGTCCAAATAGGTACCAAGCTCAGGGTCTTCGGCCCGATACCGACGGTACGACAAGCTATGCTCGTCGATGCAATCCAGCGTGCCCTTTTCCGGCCGGTCGAGGAGTAGAAAACCATGCTCCTCGCCACGCCTGTCGGCATGCCGCACCAGACTCCCGAGCACATTGCCGCACCCGCCACCGAGGTGAGGGGTGACATGAAGAATTTTCACCGTTCTATGATGCCAGCGCCGCGGTCGAAACCGTCTGCTTGGCATTCCTCGATTGGGTGATGCTGCAGGTCCTGCAGTGATCCAGTTCGCGCCAGCGGCCTTTCAGCCACTCGGCTCGGTATCGCTCGAATACGTCCGAATTGAACAGTTCAACCGGATCGCTGAACAGCGCGTTCCCGATGTCGAAATACTCGTCTTGATCGGATGAGCACAGGCCAATTCGTCCGTTGGCAAACACGATCAAACGCTCAAACAGGTCCGGGCACAGAAACCCGTCCGACTTGGCGTAGTCGTCAGAGAAAAGACTGGACCCTGTTCCGGGCACAACCTTGTTCTCGAAGTCCTCCACTTTCCCTCCGCAATTGTGGATCGGAAACTTGACGATTTCGTCATTTTTTCTGGATGAAACACGCGCATCCCAGTGCGCAAAGTACTCGTCGAACTCCAGGTAATTGTCCATCTGCTCAATGAACCGGATCAGCACACGCGACTTCGCGTCGCGTTCATCCCTCAGTTCCAGAAACCGCTCGACATTCGTGTAGATCTTGTCGCGCTTCAAACGCGGGCGGATGGTCTCCACCGCCCTCGCGCTGAACCCGTCGATCGAACAGATCAGCGTGTCGATACCAGCATCCAGCAGCCTGTTCGACATCTTTTCCGTTAGGAGATGGCAGTTCGTAGAGAACCCAACGCCGCGGAAACCGCATGACTTCAAATAGGCGATCTTCTCACAGATCGTCGGATCCATGAGCGGCTCGCCGCAGCCGTGCAGGGTAAAATACTTGATGCTCTCGACATGCGGCTGCAGCTTTTCGACGATCAGCTTGAACTTTTCCAGTGACATGAAGCCTGCGGGCCGGACCGTATTGTCGTAAGACAGATCGGTATAGGCGTCGTCGCCGAATTCCGGCTTGAAACGGATCGTGCACATCGGGCACCGCGCATTGCAGAGCCGGTTTACCGTCTCGATCTGAACGTGGGACGGAATGTACATTGCAGAACCTACTCGCTGGAGCGGTCGCGAACTGGCAGCCATCGTTCGCGGGCGCGTATGATTTACCACAGCAGCCGCCAACCATCAAAATTAGAACCAACGGGTCTTGCAGCCGATCAACCCAGCTAGGTCACAAACTCATAAATGGGATTGAACGAACCCGCTGTCGCGGGAAGTAGGGGCGGTGACCGTTGAGGTCGCCTGTCTGGGATGATGGCGGTTGCGAGCAGCCTCATCACCAGACAGGAGCACCCCGATGGCCGAGTTGAGCCCTCTACGCCGTCGCATGATCGAGGACATGACGGTCCGTAATCTGTCGCCGGCGACGCAGCGATCCTACCTGCACGCAGTGGCGAAGTTCAGTCGCTTCTTCGGACGCTCGCCGGACCGGCTCGGTCTGGAGGATGTGCGGGCCTTCCAGGTCCACCTGGTGTCTACCGGGATCTCGTGGCCGTCGCTGAACCAGACGGTCTGCGCGCTGCGGTTCTTCTACGGCGTCACGCTTGGGCACGGGGAGATCCCGGAGCGCATCCCTTACGCGCGCGAGCCGCGCAAGCTGCCGGTGGTGCTGAGCGCCGACGAGGTGGTGCGGTTCCTGGAGGCGGTTGCGAGCCTGAAGAGCCGGGCGGCGCTGACGACGGCCTACGCGGCTGGGTTGCGGGTGTCGGAAGTGGTCGCTCTGCGGGTCGGCGACGTCGACAGCGGGCGGATGGTGATCCGGGTCGAGCACGGCAAGGGTGGCAAGGACCGCTACGTCATGTTGTCGGCGCAGTTGCTCGGCATTCTGCGAACCTATTGGCGGCTGGCGCGTCCCGAGCACTGGCTGTTCCCCGGTCGCGAGGCGAGCAAGCCGATCGACGTCCAGGTGCTGCACGCCGCCTGCCGATCGGCTCGTGCTGCTGCGGGGTTGGACAAGCGGGTGACGGTGCACACCCTGCGGCACAGCTTCGCCACCCACCTGCTGGAGAGCGGCACCGACATCCGCATCATCCAGGTCCTGCTCGGGCACGCCAATCTGTCGACCACGGCACGCTACACGCAGGTCTCGAACGGGCTGATCCGGCGGACCGAGAGCCCGCTCGACCGGCTGGCGCTGGAGGTGGTGCCTCCCGCCTGACCGGGCGTCATGCCTCCGGGTCTGGAGTTGGCGGACGTGTTCCGCCGGCACGGCGATGCCTATCGCCGCGCGCATGACGGTCACCTGGGCCGGGTCGAGCGGCGGGTGATGAGCGCCGTCGAGCTGTGCCGCACCGCGGCACTCGGCGGCCATGTCGAGCAGTGTCGGGACTGCGGCACCGTCCGTCACGCCTACAACTCCTGCCGCAACCGGCACTGCCCGAAGTGCCAGGGCCAGGCGCGTGCCGAGTGGCTCGCCGCCCGTCAGGCCGAGCTGCTGCCGGTGGGATATTTCCACGTCGTCTTCACCATGCCGCCGGCAGCCGCGGAGATCGCCTTCCAGAACAAGGCGGCTGTCTACGCCATCCTGTTCCGGGCGGCGGCCGAGACGTTGCGCGTGGTCGCTGCCGATCCCCGCCACCTCGGCGCCGAGCTCGGCGTCGTCGCGGTGCTGCACACCTGGGGCCAGACCCTCCACCATCACCCGCACGTCCATTGCGTCGTGCCGGGCGGCGGCCCGTCGCTCGACGGCACGCGTTGGGTGGCGTGCCGGCCCGGGTTCTTCCTGCCGGTGCGGGTGCTGTCCCGGGTGTTCCGGCGGCTGTTCCTGGCCGAGTTGCAGGCCGCCTTCGAGGCCGGCGGACTGGGCTTCTTCGGCGACCTCGCCGGGCTCGCCGAGCCCGCCGCCTTCACCCGCCGGCTGCGTGAGCTGCGGGGCGTAGAGTGGGTGGTCTACGCCAAGCCGCCGTTCGGCGGCCCCGCCCAGGTCCTGGCCTATCTCGGTCGCTACACCCACCGGGTCGCGATCGCCAACTCGCGGCTGCTCGACGTCACCGACCGCCAGGTCGCCTTCCGTTGGCGCGACTACCGCCATCACGGCAAGGCAAAGGTCATGACCCTCGACGCCGACGAGTTCATCCGCCGCTTCCTGCTGCACACCCTGCCCGACGGCTTCCACCGCATCCGCCACTACGGCTTCCTCGCCAACGGTCATCGCGCCGACAAGCTGGCGCTCTGCCGCACGCTGCTCGCCGCACCGGCGCCCAAACCGGATCCATCGCCGACCGAAGACGCGGCTGTCACAGATCGCAACCACTGCTGCCCGTGCTGCGGCAGCACCGCGATAAGCCGCGCCATCCTGCCGGGGTCGTGGCGATCACCGCCTGCGCGGCCGTCCTTCTGGAACGACACATCATGACCGGCCCGTCACGCCACCTCATACGACCCGATGCTGCTCCGGGCGCTCCATGCGCCTGCATGGACGCTGCGTCCTGCTGCAACGGCGAGCGGTCCGGGCAAGGTCGTCATCGGCGGCGCAGCGTCCACGACCACGACGTCCCACCGCAAATCACCGCCGTCATCGTCCGGCGCGACCGTCCAACCCGCAATCCCATCGCGCGCCTCGGCCTCCCGGGCCAGGCGCTGGCAACACAATCCCCATAGCCCGTTCCGCCATCCCGCGGGTTCGCTCAATCCGGCTTCAATGAGGTCGCGCACCGAGCCCGACGGCTGCCTCCCGGTCGCGCGACCTCACAGAACCCTCCAGACTCTGAGGTGCGAGCGCAGTTGATTCTGTCGCCCTGCGAGCGCAGCGAGCCTCGAAGGGCCTGCTGACACAGGCGCGGGCGCGTCCGGGATGACGAGCCGGCTACGCCGCCGCCCGCTCCCGCGCCACCGCATCCCTGATCGCCTCGGCCTTCGCGACCGTCGTGCCCGCCACCCAGTCGCCGACTGCGACGTCGCGGTACAGCACCCAGACCCGTCGGGCGTCGGTCGGGTCCCAGGGCGTGCCCTCGGCGGCCAGGCAGGCGCGGGCCAGGCGTTCGGCCAGCGCCGGCTTGGCGTCGGGGGCAAGCGAGCCGGTCGGCGAGGCGACCTCGATGCGCCACAGCGGCCGGGCCGGGACCGCGCCCGACTTGGTGATCGCGGTGTCCGGCATCGGGTGCAGGTAGACCCAGGACAGCGACGCCGCCAGCCGGCTGTCGCCATAGCCCTCGGCCTCGCGCACCAGCCGGGCGATCCGGTCGGCCAGCACCTGCCGGTCCTCGGCGTCCAGCACGGACTCGCTCAGATACAGGTCGATCATCGGCATGCCGGCCTCCGTCGCAGTGATCTCGGTCGATGACCGGATCATCGCGCTTGCCCGCCAACGACGACAGGAGGCAGGATAAGCAATATACAGCGGTGATACGGACGGGAGACAGGCAAATGGCGACCCGACTGGTTCCGGCGGTCCTGCTGATCCGCGACGGCGGTTTCGCTTCGGCGGTCGTCGGGCCGGCGGAGATCCTGCGCATGGCCGGCGTGGCGCCGCGGGTACTGGCCGGCCGTCCCGCCCGGCCACGGTTCCGGGTGACGATCGCCTCGCCGTCCGGCGGGCCGGCGGCCTGCGTCGGCGGGCTGACGGTCCCGGCCGAGGCGGCGCTGGCCGACACCGGGGTGCCGGACCTGGTGCTGGTCGGCTCATCCGGCATCGCCGGCATGGCGATCGCGGACGCCGACACCGACGCTGCGATTTCCGGCTGGCTGCGGGCTGCCTACGACGGCGGCGCGGTGATCGCCGGCGTCTGCTCGGGGGTGTTCCAGCTCGGCCGCGCCGGCCTCCTGGACGGCCGTCGCGCCACCACCCACTGGGCGTTCGCCGACGAACTGCGCCGGATGTTCCCGGCCGCCGACGTTCGCCCGGCGCGCATGGTGCTGGACGAAGACCGCATCGTCACCGCCGGCGGCGTCAACGCCGCCTCCGACCTCGCCCTGCACCTGGTCGAGCGGTTCTGCGGCCGCGACGAGGCGCGCGACCTGGCGAACGCCCTGGTGCTGGACCTGCCGCGCGCCGCGCAGTCGGGGTACGCCGGCTGGCTCGGCGGCGCGGCGCATGGCGACGATGCGGTGATGCGGGTGCAGCGGGTGATCGCCGAACGCCCGGAGGCGGCGGCCGGCGTCGAGGGGCTGGCGGCTTCGGTCGGCCTCAGTCCGCGCAGCCTGGCCCGCCGGTTCCGGGCCGCCACCGGCGAGACCGTGGTGGAGTGCGTTCAGCGCCTGCGGGTGGCGCGGGCGCGCGAACTGCTGGAGGTCGAACGACTGTCGGTCGAGCAGGTGGCGCGCCGGGTCGGCTATGAGGATTTGGCGTTCTTCCGCCGGCTGTTCCGCAAGTACACCGGCCTGACGCCGAGCGGCCATCGCCAGCGCTTCGGTCGGCCGGGCGCCGTGGCGGCGCGGGGTGACGCGCGTGCGGCGGCGGCCAATCAGAGCGGAACCGTCGTCACCCCCCAGATCGTTCCCTGATCGGCCTGCAGCAGGATCACCAGGGCGTCGGCGCCGCGATGCCATGCGTCGTCGGCTCCGACCGTCACCGCCAGGGTGTCGCCGGTCCAGCGGCCGATCCGGGTAATGCTGCGTACCACGTTGTAGTCGGACAGCACCCGGCCGGAGTTCTCGCCGCGCTTGACCTCGGTCACATGCTCGGCGTCGATGGCGGCCAGCAGCAGGTCGGCCGGTCCACTCGTTGCCGCTTTCGGTACCAGCACGGTGATCTTGCCGTCGGAGCGGCGACCGACCTCGATCGGGATCGACACCCGCTCGGCGGCGCCGAGGGCCAGCCTTTGGCGGATCGCCGCTTCGACCTCGCCGCGCCGCGATCCGACCGCGTGGGTCACGCCGTCGATCACCATCTGCGGGGTGTAGATGGAGCGCTGGCCCAGCCGGGCGGCGTAGGCACGCTGGCGGGCGGTGAACAGCGGGTCGCCGAACGGGTCCTTCCAGCCGATGTAGTCCCAGTAGTCGATGTGGAAGGCCAGCGCCACAACGTCGTCGCGCTTTGCCAGTTCGCCCATGAAGGCGTCGGCCGGCGGACAGGAGCTGCAGCCCTGGCTGGTGTATAGCTCGACGACCACGGGCCGCCGGGTCGGGTCGGCGGCGCTGGCGGGCCTCGCGGCCGCCATGAGGCCGGCGGCGAGTCCGGATGCCGTGAAGGCGCGTCGTGTGATCATCGCTCGAAACTAGGGTCGGCCGCGGATCACTGCCAGTGACGAGGGCGTGATCTGAGAGCGTGCCGGCGCTCCCGGCCGGAAGACGTCCCAGGCATACTCGTTCGTCACAAAAATCAGGGTGTCGGTGACAAAATTGGCCGCCACAAAGCCGGCGGCGACTGTCACGCTGCCCCCGAAGCCGTAGCCGAGCGCGAAGTTCCGGCTGGAGTTGAGGACCCGAAACAGCACCGTCTTCTGGGCGATGGTCTGGTTGGTCTTTTCCTCCGGCGGTGGACCGAAGGTCTGCCACGCGTACTCAAAGCCGTAGTACAGCGATGCCGCCGACACCGCGTTGACCGCGAAGAATCCGGCCCCCGCTACCGCGGTGCCGCCGAGCAGCACGCCGTACAGCGCCAGGTCCGACAGATTGGCCGCCGCCTGGTAGGTGAGGGTCTTGTAGAGCGTGCGTTCCCACACCGGCAGGGTGTCGGTGGCGATCTCCGGTGCGGCGAGCTGTGGCACGGCGGTTTCCCGGGCAGCCGGCGCCGGTATGGTCGCGAACTGTTGAGCGTGCGCCGGCGCCGCCACCAGCAGGGCAAGCCCGAGAACCAGCGCATGCGAGCGATCGTGCGGCATCGTCCGCGCCTCCGAGTCAAGTCGACGAGGAGAAGGTTGCAGCGGCCGGCGGCCGAGTCCACCCTCGATCGGCCGCCGTCGCGCCGCTGGCGGCTGAGGCGATCGTCAAGGTCCCGCGAAGCGCGGCCGGAACCGATCGAGCGGTCAGTGCCCCGGGTCGGCGGCGGTGAACAGATGACATCGCACCATGGTGTCCCCGCTCCGCACCTCCGGTGGCACCACGATGTCGCAGACGCCCGGGATGGCCGCGGGACAGCGCTGATGAAACCGGCAGCCCGGCGGCAGGTCGACCGGGCTCGGGATATCGCCCTGCAGCGGCGGCCCGCGGTCCGGCTGGACCGCCTGCGGATACGGTACCGCCTTCAGCAGGGCCTGAGTATAGGGGTGGCGCGGGTTTTCGAACACCGCCTCGGTCTCGCCCTCCTCGACGATCACCCCGAGATACATCACGGCGACCCGGCGGCAGAGATACCGCACCACCGCGAGGTTGTGGGAGATGAACAGGTAGGTGAGGCCGAGGTCGGCTTGCAGCTTCTTCAGGAACTCGAGGATCTGCGATTGCACCGAGACGTCGAGCGCCGACGTCGGTTCGTCCAGGATCAGCAGCGCCGGTTCCAGCGCGATCGCCCGCGCAATGCAAACCCGCTGCTTCTGCCCCCCTGACAGCTCATGCGGATAGCGATACAGGAACTGGCGCGACAGTCCGACGATCTCCAGCAGCTCGGCGACCCGGGACGTCAGGGCGGCGCCGCGGATCGCGGTGTGCAGGACCAGCGGCTCTGCGACGCTCCGCATGATGGTCATGCGCGGATTGAGCGCCGAGTGCGGGTCCTGGAAGATCATCTGCGCGGTACGGCGCAGCTTCTTCTCGGCGGCCCGGTCGAGGCGGGTGAGGTCCTCGCCGGCGATGACCAGCCTTCCCCCGGTGATCGGCACCAGGTGCAGGGCCGCCTTGCCGATCGTCGACTTCCCCGAGCCCGACTCGCCGACCAGGCCGAACGCCTCGCCCTTGCGCAGCCGCAGCGTCACGCCGTCGACCGCCTTGACCACCAGGCGCTCGCGTCGGCGGCGCGAGACGTCGAAGTGAACCTTCAGGTCTTCAAGCGCCAGCATCGGATTCCCCCGGCGATCGCCAGCAGGCGACCTTGTGACCGTCGGCGATCGCCGTGATCGGCGGCGGCCGCCGACAATCGTCGCCGGCCAGCGCACAGCGGTCCCGGAACCGGCAGCCGACCGGCGGGTCGAGCAGGTTCGGCAGCGATCCCGGGATGCTCGACAGGCTGGCGGCCGGGCGGCCGGGGTGCGGCACCGCCGCGAGCAGGCCGCGGGTGTAGGGATGCGCCGGGTGGTCGAACAGCCGCGCCATGGTGGCGTCCTCGACGATCTGCCCGGCATACATCACCACCACCCGGTCGCACACCGACGCGACGACCCCGAGGTCGTGGGTGATCATCAGGACCGACAGGCCGAACTCGACCCGCAACTCGTGGATCAGGTCGAGGATCTGCGCCTGGATGGTGACGTCGAGCGCGGTCGTCGGCTCGTCGGCGACCAGCAGGCGCGGGCGCCCGGACAGCGCCATGGCGATCAGCACCCGCTGCCGCATGCCGCCGGACAGCTGATAGGGATAGGCGTCGAGCTGGCGCTCCGGATTGGGCAGATGGACCCGGCCCAGCATGTCGATCGCATGGTCCCGGGCCGCGTCGCGGCGCATGCGCTCGGCCCGCGGCCGGACCCGCTGATGCGCCATGATCACGTCGACCAGCTGGGTGCCGATGGTGAACACCGGGTTCAGGTAGGTCATGGGGTCCTGGAAGATCATGGCGATGTCGTTGCCGCGGATCTGCTGGAGCCGGGCCTCGCCGACCCGCAGCATATCCTCGCCGTCGAACAGGATCTGGCCGCCGCGCACCCGGGCCGGCGGGCTCGGCAGCAACCCCGTGATCGACTTAGCGGTCACCGACTTCCCGCAGCCGGTCTCGCCCACGATCCCCAGCGACTCGCCCGGCGCCAGGTCGAAGCTGATGCCGTCGATCGCCTGGTAGACGCCGTCGAAGGTATCGAACGCCAGCTTGAAGTCCCGCACCGACAGCAGCGGAGCCGCTCCGGCCTGGGAGGGTATCGTCGCCCGGCCGCTCATTCGCGGTGCTTCGGGTCGAGGATGTCGCGCAAGCCGTCACCCAGCAGGTTGAAGCCGAGGACGGTGAGCGCGATCGCCGCGCCGGGGAAGAACGAGTACCACCACCAGTCCGGCAGGTAGGTCCGGGCGACCGAGATCATCGCCCCCCATTCCGGGAACGG
>ABHC01000030.1 GCA_000171835.1 alpha proteobacterium BAL199
CGCTGACCGAGCCGTCCCGGGACACTGGGAGGGAGACCTTATCCTCGGGCTGGGCAGTTCGGCCATCGGCACCCTCGTCGAGCGCACGACACGGTTCACAATGCTGCTGCACCTGCCGCGCATGGCGGACCACGGCAGCACGCCACGTGTGAAGAACGGGCCTGCGCTCGCTGGCCATGGTGCCGAGGCGGTTCGGGACGCCATTGTCCGCACGATCGTGACCCTGCCGGAAGAGCTCCGCCGGTCGCTGACCTGGGACCAAGGTGTCGAGATGGCCCAGCATGTTCACCTGAAGGTCGATGCAGGCGTCCAGGTCTACTTCTGCGATCCGCACAGCCCGTGGCAGCGAGGAACCAACGAAAACACCAACGGCTTGCTGCGACAATACTTCCCGAAGGGCACAGACCTTAGCCAACACAGCGCCGAGGATATCGCCGCCGTGGCGGCCGCCCTCAACGCCCGGCCCAGAAAGACCCTCGACTGGAGAACACCCGCCGAGGTCCTGGACCAGTTCCTCCGATAAGCGGAGTATCAGGCTGTGTTGCGACGACCGCTTGAATCCGCCCTGGCTGCCCTGGTCGGTATTGAAGATTGCCGGCCGCCCATGGCGCGCCAGCGCCTCCTCCACCGCCTCTAGGCAGAAGCCCGTGTCCTGGGTGATCGACAGCCGCCACGACAGCACCCGCCGGCTGAACCAGTCGATCACCGCCGCCAGGTACACGAAGCCGCGCGCCATCGGGATGTAGGTGATGTCCATGGCCCAAACCTGGTTCGGCCGCTCGACCGTCGGACCAGGGCACCAGAGCATCGACGGTGACCGGCAGGACCACATCCGTGAGCAGGTCGATCTCGAGCGGGGTGGCGGCGTTGCGGTTGACGCCGCGCCCGCGGCCCATGGCCTGGATCAGCTCGCCTTCGCAGATGCACCAGCGCACGGCCTCGGCGATGGGATCGGAATGTTCCTCCATCGCGAGCGGCGCGGTCCGTTCGCCCGCGAGCCGCACGCGGCGCTCGACCATCGGATACCACCAGCCCGCGTCCTCCGGGTTCGGCGCTGGCACGCGGCCGGTCAGGGCCATCGCGATCAACTCGACCGTGCGCGGCGCGGGAAGCGTGCGGCCGAGGACCACCATGCCGCCGATCCCGCCCCAGTGGTCGAGCCCGCTCAGCGCGTTGAAATGCACCGCCTCGACCCTTGGCGGCAGGCCGGCGGACCTGAGCGCATCGATCGCCGCCTTCTGCCCGACCACCAGCAGATCGATGGCCTGGCCGGGGCGATGGCATTGCCGGGCCCGGAGATCGATCCAGGCGCGGAGATCGCGCAGCCTGCTCGCGGCGGCCTTGCGGTCCCGCTCGGGTGCGTCGGCGGAGGGCGTCATGGCGCGGGCCGAGGTCGGGCTGCCAGTGGCCTGGCGGACACGGACATGGGGCTGGCGCGCGGCGACGGTCGCGCCGATATCGATCCGCGGCAGGTAGGTCTGGACGAGTTCCGGGCGCAGCGTCGCGTCGAGATGCAGGATCGGCACCTGGGCCGCCCAGCCTTTCCTCATTGTGCTGCGCCAGCGCAGGCGGAGCGCGCGGACGGAGCCGGCCTCGGTCATCTCGTGGACGAGCTCGGCACCGGCGGCGTCGTGGCCGTTCTCCAGCGCCTCGGCGAGGATCAGCCAGAGCGTGGCGCAGCGCCCGGGCGGCGCCCATGGCTCGCCCGCTTGCGGCAGGACCGCCTCGATCCGCTTGCGCCGCTCGACCGGCGACATGCCAGGGCGGAGACCGGCATCGCGCATCCGGCGGCGTTCGAGTGTGGCGGCATGGCGGCAGTCGTCCGAGGTGAGACCGACGGCTTCCAGAAGGCCGAGGCGCAGCGGACCCGGCTCCGTGACCCGCAGCGCCTTGCAGAGCCGCTCCCGCGCGGCGATCAGATCGGCTGTCGCGCCGACATCCATCTTTCCCTTGCCGGTGTAGCAGGTGAGCGAGGTGCGGCCGGGCTCCAACCCGTCCTGCGTCAGCGTCGCCTTGCCGTCGAGACCGCGCAGGCCCGACTGCCAGAAGGCCTCGTCGATGACGAGCAGTCCGACCGCGCCGATGGCCTCGGGCTTCATGTGAAGAGCTGTCATGGGCGCAGACGACGACCTGCGCCGCCTGCGCAGCGGCTTCTGGCGCTGGTAGCCGCAGTGGTGGAACCAGGGGCAGAGCAGCAGTTAGGCCCCGTTCTTGACCTTGCAGCAGCTATGCTCGACAGGATGCTAGATCTCGAGCGCGTCGAAGGTGGCCTCGGTGTCGAGGCACATGAGCCGATCGGGATTGTCGTCGGTGGGATCGGGCGCGGTGCGGCCCTTCCAGAGCATGGCGCTGAGCCCGAGCGCTTTGAGCTCCGTGACCTGCTCGACGCCTAGATCGTGGCGCGGGACGGCGTAGACGACCTTGCGCGTGCCGAGCCCGCCCGAGCCGATCAGTTCGGCGATGGCGGCGCGCGCGCTCGAGGTCTTTCCGAGGCCCACATCGACCGGCAGGCCGAGCAGCGGCGGTAGGGCGGCCCGCGCCACGATGTTAATCCAGCGGGTCGCGGTCCGTGTCGGGGTTTTTTGCCTCCTCCTGCGCCGCCGCGACAGCGGCCCAGTAGTCCGGGATCGCGGCCATGAAACCGGCGATGGCATCGGCCAGGCTGGCGCGCGCCTCCTCGGGCGTGAGAAACGGCGCGGGATAGGTCGGCGGTGGCGGCGGTATCTTGGCGGCACCAGCCACCACCGCCGCAACGGCGTCCGGCCCCTCGGCGCAGAAGAGGTCGTTGGCGTCGCCGGGGTTCTCCGGCACGGCGAGGCGACCGTCGATGGCAAGCGCCACCTTGCGGGCCGCGTCGACGCCGGGATTGCCGTCGCGGTCGGGCTTCGCGTCGTTGTCGGCGACGAGGACGAGGTCGGCGTCTGAGAACCTCGCCCGCAGCGCCTCGGCCACCGGCATCAGGTTGCCCGCGTCCATCGCCGCGATCACGGTATGGCCCGTGGCGATGTGCAGGCTCGCGCCGGTCGCCCAACCCTCGCAGATCAGGACGGGGCCTGCGGGATCCGCGAGCGGCGCGGGGTCGAAGCCCACCCACGTGAAGTGGCCCTTCTTGGCCCCACCGGCCAGGAAGCGCTTTGCCCCGTCGGGCGCGATCGTCTCGAGACTGTGGATCCGGCCGTCGATGTCCTGCAGCGGCACGACGAGTCGGTGCCTCGCGTCCATGCGCAGGGCGAGCGGCGCTGCCTGCTTGGCGACCAGATAGGGATAGTGCTCCGGGGCGGGACGCGCGCCAGTCCAGATCCGGGCTGCGCGCGCGGCGGCCTCGTCCGCCCGGGTTGGCGCAGCGTCGCCATCGTGATCGACGCGCGTCTCGGAACTTTCTGTGCCCGGTGCCGATGGCGGCGCGGCCAGATCGTTCGCCGGCATTTCCCGGGGTGCCGGACGCTGGCACACCGGGCGGTGACGGGCGCCCATGCCGATCCGGCCCGCGATCCAATCGGTCGCGTCCTCGCTGGCCACGCCGAGGTCGCGGCCGACGAGGTCGGAGAACCAGCCGCCCCGGCCTTCCTCGTGGTCGAACCACATCCCCGCCCGCGCGCCGGAAATGACGACCGAAAGGCTGCCCTTGCGGCCCCAGCGCCATTCCTGACCCGCTCGGAAGGTCGGCTTGCCCAGAAGCTCCACCGCCAACTCCGGCACGCGGGCGCGCAGCTCCGCATCGAAGGCTCGCCAGTCCCGCCCGCTCATCGCCGACCCCGCGGAACGGGAGCACGCACGCCAGTCGGCCGGAGGGCCGCAGCGGTAAGCTGCAGGGGTTGGCGGAGACGGGTGGACACGGGGGCTGCGGAACCGGATGAAGGGCGTTGTTGCCCCCGGTTCTGCCGCGCATCAGACCACCCTCGCGACGTCGGAACCGGTCCGCCCGGCCACAGGCTATCGCTCCGGAAAGGGGTGACCCCTTCCGGTAAAGATCTGAAATCACGTCAGTTTATGGGTGGACCCCAAGGGGTCGAATGACCTGTCTGGAGCGCCCTTGGCATCCGTACCCGATCAGAGGGGTGAGCCCTCGTCCGCGCGAACAGGATGAAGGGTTCACCCCTCGATCAGGATGCCGACGCCGTGGGCTCACCCCTCGGAGTTGGTCACTGTCATTGTTGTTCGGGATCCTTCGCCGGACCCAAGGCCGCCAGCCGGCGCGGCAGGTCCGAGCGGCTGTGCAGCACGTCGACGACGATCACCTGGTCCGGCATCTCGACGAACACGATGAAATGTTGCCCCGCCCGCGTGAGGCGCAGATCCTCCGGCAGGTCGGGATCGATCAGGCGACGACAATTCTGCGACGGGGCGTCACCCGCGGCGATGGCAGTGCAGCGCGCGATGAGGTCGGCCTCGTAGGCCTCGGCCTGGCGCGGTCCGAAGGTCTCCAGCGTCCAGCGCGCGATCTCCACGAGCGAGCGTTCCGCCTGCCGCGTCAGCCGCCACGGCTTCGGCATCAGGATGCAGCGCGCGCGGCGGCGAATGCCCTGCGGATCGCGTCCTCACCCGAGCCCTCGGCGAGCGCGCCCGCGCGCGCCTCCTCAAGCCCGGCGGCGAGCCGGTTGCGCAAGGCGGTCATCTCGGCCTCCTCACGCTCGAGCAGGCGAAGGCCGGCACGGAGCGCCTCCGAGGCATTCTGGTAGCGACCATCGGCGATCAGCCGCTCGATCAGGTCGGTCTGGCTGTCGGTCAGGACGACATTGCGGGTCGGCATCGGCATCTCCCTCAGGCGCATTGGCAATATATGCCAATTGCCGCGTCATGTCGACCAGCGGGGATGCCACGCGTCACGCCGTATGGCGAAGGTCTGGCCCCAGCACCCGCTTGGCACCACCGCGCTGCGCCGAGGGCAACCGGATCAGCGTGGCCATGGCATCGGCCAGCTTGTTCGACACCGGCTCGCCCTCGATCTGCTGTTCGAGAAACCAGTCGACGAGGCAGTCCTTCTTGCCCTGGTCCTCGGCCGTGATCCCGAACTTCGCAATCGCCGCCTGCATCAGGTCGAGATAGGGCGTCGTGTAGGGCACCGCGTCCGTGCCCGCTGCCGGTCGGACCTCGGGGACGTAATCCGGCCAGATCGCCTTCACGAGGAAACGCGCCACGCGGATGTCGATGAATTCCCAATCCCGCGCGGTCAGTCGCCCGAATGAACACTTGCCCTCGCGCCAGTGCTCCGGGCGGATGCTGGTGTGGTAGCCCGAATGCAGACCAAAGCCGCTGCTACTGCCGCCGTTGCCCCAGCCATGGGTTCGCTCCTCGGTGAAGCGCCCCTGCGCCAGAACATCCCCGTCTCGCAGCGCGACGAGCAACTCGGTCTCCGCCTCCGCCTTCCAGGCCACTTTGGGGTCCTGCGGCGGGTTCCATGTCTGGTATTCCGGCACAGGCTTGGGTGGCAGCTTGGCCGCCTCAACCGCGCGCCGCGCGACCGTTACGGTCTGCACATGGGCCAGCGCCTCTGCAAAGCTCCATTGCGTGCGATCGAGCGTTTGCAGCGACATAGCGCGCCTCGTGAATCGATTGGGGACGGTTCGAACATAATGGGAACGCCCTGACCCCTCAACCCACCAAGGTGTTGCAACACCGAAGGGGTTCACCCTTTCCGGCGGGCAGCGGGGTAACCCGTTCCGAGGTCGCGGATACCGGCGCATTCCTGCACCGATGGATCATGATGTTCAATCCCGGTCCCATTCGTCGCCCCAACCCGCTCCCGCCCGACCAGATGACCGCCGCCGAGCGCCGCGCCGAACTGTGCGGCCTGCTGGCGCTCGGGCTGGTTCGGTTGCGGATACGGATGCGGGATGGGCGGGAAGTATCTGACGATACTGGAGAACGTTGCCTACACTATCCGCCCAACCAGAGCCGTCATGGCACTCCAATTTGCCATGGAGACGCATGACCATGACGGACACCATCCTGGCTCGACTGGCCGCGCTGAAAACAACGCCGACGCCCGATCTGAAGAAACAGTGGCGCGAACTCTTCGACACGGAGGCGCCACCCTACAATCGACGCTTTCTGGAAAGCCGCCTTGCCTATCGGATCCAGGAACTTGCCTATGGCGGCTTGAAACCGGCGACCGTCGAGCGCCTCGAAGCGCTGGGCGAGCAGCTCGACGGCGGCAACATCGTTCTGCGCCGGATCCGTGGCGACGACAAGCCGATCGCCGGCACCCGGCTGATCCGGGAATGGCAGGGCGTGGAGCACACTGTCACCGTGCTGAACGACGGTTATGAATGGCAGGGGCGTCCCTACCGCTCGATCTCCGCCATCGCGCGCGCCATCACCGGGACGCGGTGGAACGGCTGGGTGTTCTTCGGCCTCAAGAACCGGCGAGGTCAGGTATGACAAAATCAGCGGCATCCACCAAACCGATCCAGAAGCTGCGCTGTGCGGTCTACACCCGCAAGTCGACGGAAGAAGGGCTGGAGATGGAGTTCAACAGCCTCGACGCCCAGCGCGAGGCCTGCGAGGCCTACATCGCCAGCCAGAAGTCGGAAGGCTGGGTGGAACTTGCCGACCGCTACGACGATGGCGGGTTCTCGGGCGGCACGCTGGAGCGTCCCGCGCTCAAGCGTCTGCTCGCCGACATCGAGGACGGCCGCATCGACGTGGTCGTCGTCTACAAGATCGACCGGCTCAGCCGGTCGCTGATGGACTTCTCCAAGTTGGTCGAGGTGTTCGACCGAAATGGCGTGACGTTCGTTTCGGTCACGCAATCCTTCAACACGACAACGTCGATGGGACGGCTGACGCTCAATATCCTCCTGTCCTTTGCCCAATTCGAGCGCGAGGTCATCGGCGAGCGTATCCGCGACAAGTTTGCTGCCTCGCGCAAGCGCGGCATGTGGATGGGCGGCTTCGTGCCGCTCGGCTACGAGGTCAGGGACCGCAAGCTGGCCATCAATAATGACGAGGCCGCGACGGTCCGGATGATCTTCGAGCGCTTCGTCGAGGTCGGCTCGGCGACGGCGTTGGCCCGAGCGCTCGTCGCCGAAGACGTAAGGACGCGGCGCGGACGGCTCGTCGACAAGGGCTTCCTCTACAAGCTGCTCAACAACCGGGTCTATATCGGTGATGCCGTGCATAAGGGCATGGCCTATCCCGGCGAGCACGAAGCCATCATCACGCGCGCCTTGTGGGACAAGGTGCACGGAATCCTGCGCGAGAGCCCGAGGGTCCGCGCCGGCCGAACACGCGCCGCGACACCGGCCCTGCTGAAGGGTCTTATCTTCGGACCGACCGGCTGCGCCATGACGCCGACGCACACGCGGCGGGGCGACAAGCTCTACCGCTACTATGTCAGCCAGTCGGTTATGAAGCGCGGCGCCGATGCCTGCCCGGTCGGGCGCGTACCCGCCGCCGAGATCGAGGGCGCGGTGGTCGACCAGCTGCGCGGCCTCCTCCGGGCCCCGGAGGTGATCGTCGGCACATGGCGATCGGCACGACCCGAGATCGATGGTCTGTCCGAGGCCGAAGTCAGGGAAGCCTTGGAAAGCCTCGACCCGCTTTGGGACGAATTGTTCCCGGCCGAGCAGGCGCGTATCGTCCAGCTCCTGGTCGAGCGCGTCGACGTCGGCGTTACCGGGCTCACGGTCCGCCTGAGGGTGCAGGGTCTCGCCCACATGGTCCAAGACCTGGCCGGGATCGCGGCCGCTCCCCGGAGGGCGGCGTAATGGAGCCGGTTCAGACGGTCACCATCGAAGTCCCCTTCACCATCCGCAAACGGGGCGGCCGCAAGCAGGTCATCACCCCGGACGGGGGATCCGCCTGGGTTTACCCGCGGGCCCGGATCGACAGCACTATGATCAAAGCCATCGCGCGCGGGTTTCGGTGGCGCAAGCTGCTGGAGACCGGGGTCTATGGGACCATCGACGAGATTGCCAAGGCCGAGAAGATCAATCCGTCCTATGTCAGCCGGGTTCTGCGGCTGACCCTGCTTGCGCCGACCATCGTCGAGGCGATTCTCGACGGCCGGCAGCCGGCGGAGATGACGCTGGCGGCGCTGATGGAGCCGTTTCCGGTTGGGTGGCGGGAGCAGAAAAGAATTTTTCTATCGACATAAACTGCCCCTCCTTGGGGAGTGACACTAGGCGCAATGCGGAGCGTGTCAAACGCTTGCGCAGAACCGTCGAGTTACAACATGACAGTTGGATGCTGCGTCTCGGCGTCCTCGCGATCGCGACGAGTTTGCTCGCCGGATGCAGCCCCTGCCGATACAGATCCAGGATCATGATCATCTCTCCCAGCTTGATCACTGCCGAACTCCTCCCGCCGATCGGGAGGAGCATCGGCAACTCGCCGCCGCCGGGGAATTTTCAAACGGCGGTTCTGGGGAGGATCACTTCGGCATCAACATGCGGCGTCGGGAGCGTCGCCCGGCCCGGTACTGGACGATGTATCCCTTGCGACCGCTCGGCAGAACCCGCAGGCCGACGCCGAGAAGCGCGTCGTCCCAGATAGGATACTCGGCCGCATGAATCTCGGCGGCGTCTATCACGTGTTTGGTCAGTTTCGGCATGGTCCTCGATCCGCTCGTGATGCTCACTCTGCTTCCAGGCACCGGCGGGAGTTTTGATGTGATTGCCCCTCGCACCCCGAGAGGGATACGAAGCTAAGGATTTTTCATGCCGAATTACACCAGCAAAACAGCCGCTCAGGGATCCGTACTGTTCTGGCTAAGTCAGGAGGTTTGGAGAATACGGGCCAGAGAGAGACTTATTCGGGTTCCGGTGCGGTTAACTCGGTCAACAGCTTTGGTGCGTGAACCGCGCAGTTACTGGGGTTCTCGTCGGTGCCGCTTGGCGGCGGAGAACGTTGGACAAGGTAGAATTGGCGGAGGGAGAGGGCCTCGGATCGAACGTTCTCTGGCGCCAACACGCGTGATCTCGCCGACGCCAGCCGGTCCAGCGCCATCCTGACAGTTGGCGTAATCGGCACCCGCCTCGCCATCTGGCTCACACTCGACAGTGTACCGCTCCCGCTCGCTGTGTAGCTCTCACGCACAGGCAGTGTGAGCAATTGCGAACTGACAGAGTCTGATGTTGAGTCTATTTTAGCGGGCATGTCCTCGATCCGTTCCTTTGTCAGCGTGTCCGCCACCATGCGATCGCCTCGAAGCTGGATCTCGCCGGTCGGGATCGCCACTTGCTTGCCGCCGATTCCGAGGAAGCTGCCGACTTCCACCAGCAGCGACTCCACCTGGCCGTCCTGACCCATGACCACGTCCTCGATCTCGCCGACATGCTCGTCGTTGGCGCCGTACAGGTCCTTGCCAACCACCTCGCCCCGACTCCACGCCACCATATCCGGCGAAGCGCTATCGCGGGCATCGGCCCGCGGCGGCTGACCCTGTTGCTCCCGGGCGCCGGCGGCCGCGGACTGGTTCGGCTCCCGCACCGCGACCGCGGCCTGATCGTCCTTCTCCACAGTGACCGTCGGCTCACCGGACCTCGTCACGTTCACGGTCGGTTCCGCGGTCCTGACCGTGACCTCGGGCTCCGGCTGGCGCACGGTCACCTGTGGCTCGGCCTGCCGGACGGTCACCTCCGGCTTCCTCTGGGTGACCACCACCTCCGGAGCCTGCTTCTCGACCGTCACCTCAGCCGGCGGCTGCCGAACCTGGATGTTCGCTCCGCCGGCCTCGCTGCCGGCCATCCGCATGCCGGAGATCGCCCGTTCGACCTCGCCGAGGGCCGCAGCCATGGCATCCGGCGTGGCGTCCTGCCGGTCCAGCACCCGACGCGCCTCCTCGATGCGGGTCTGGGCGCTCTGGATTTTCGGCTGATCACCCTGTCCGCCCTGGCTCTTGCGCTGCTGCAGCGACTGCTCGATCTGCCGAACGGCCTGGGTCGCGTCCTGGCGGGCCTGGTTCACGGCCTGCTGGTTGCCGGCCGGCTGTCCCCCCGTCGGCTGGCCCGCTTGCTCCAGGGCCCGCTGGGCGTCGCGCAGCTGCTGCATCGCCTGCTGAAGCTGCTGCTGGCCCTGTTGCGGCTGCGCGGACGACTGCACGGGTTGCCGGGACTGGCTCTGGCCGCCCTGCTGCGTTCCGGTCGACGGCGCGCCGGTCGTCTGCGCGGCGAGCGTTCCCGGCGCAACGAGGGCAAGGGCGAGTGCTGTGGTCGTCAGGAGTCTGAGCTTCATCGAAAGCCCTCCCATGGAATGGTTGGACCGCCGCCTGCGGCTCGTGCCTCGGCGCTGCGGCGTTGGCTTTGTCCAATCCGGGACGCCGATGAGTGTTCCGAAAAATCGGGCAACCTGACCCCGCGCGTCCGGATCCGGCTGGGGATCGACGGCATCCCGACCGATCAGACCCGGGTAGCCGTCGCCAAGGCTCCAACCGCAGCCGGATGAAAGTTCGGGGCCACGCCACCCGGGGCGTCAGCCGATCATGTCGCAGGCGCGAATGACCTCAAGGCCATGCCCACCCTCCCAGAACCCGTCCGGCACGAGGGCGATCCGCTTGACGCTGCCCAGGTACCCGGATGGCAAGTGTTGCCGGCCCGCCACCCGCATCTCCACCGAGTACCGGACTCCCGGAGCGCCGAACATTTCCTGAGTCTTGTGGGGGATGACCTGGTCGAACAGCAGCGTGTCACCGGCGGAAACGACCGGTGAGATCAACGCAGCCGGCGCCAGACGTTCCTGCAATCCGGCCCGGCCCCTTTGGAAGGCCTGAGTATCACAGGATGACTCTGTTGGCTGAACACTCTCCAGCCAGGTCCCGAACGCATAGCCACCTTCCCGGCGGTCGCTCGTAAAGGACAGGCCGGGCACCATCTCGCCAACGTCAACCAGCGGCGTCCAGAAGTTGATGACGGGCTGATCGAAGCCGAGGAACTCGGCGTCCACATGCCAGGGCGACGCCGGCGGCGACACGCCCTGTTGGTACCGGCGGACAATGCAATGGGTGATCAGCAGCACGGGGTCGTAGGTGAGCAACTTCCGAGCCACGTCCGGCAACGGGGCACACCAGGCGGCCCGAACCAGCCTATCCACCAGATCGGCCCGGCCAAGATCCAGCATGTCGGTGAGAAGTCGATACGCTCTCTTGGGAGCGCGCGGGATCTTCAACTCCATCATCTCATCGACCAGGTCGATCAAGGATGAAATGACATTGCCCGGCAAGCCTCTTCGCAGGACAACCGGGTAACGAGATATCGATTCCGCTACTTTCATCCGACATTCCCCAAGCGGCGTGCCGACTGACGTGAAGATCGCCTGAATCCGACCTCTGGACAATCGTTTTTTGCCCCAAGCGGCGTCAGGGGTCGCGCAGGCTGCTGTAACAGGGCGGATCAGACCGGGAAGCCGCTGTGTCCTGGCCCAGGGGCGGTGTTTTTCAGCGCAGTGGATAGACCTGTCCTGCCGCTTTCGTTCAGTTTGGGTCCGGATCGCGGTCATGCGCATAGCGGTGGCGCTCGCAATCGGCGGATAGCGGCGAGGATGGCGCGCACCATCGGGCCGGTGACGGCCACCTCGGCCAACTGGAAGGTAATGGCGCGGGCGTGGCGCACGACGCGTGCCCCGATCTTGATCAGCTTGAGCTGCAGGCTGGTTAGCGACCAGTCGGCCATCGCCTCGGGTAGCTCGATGCAGCGCAGGAAGGTGGCCAGGTTGTAGGCCAGTGCGTGCAACTGCAGCCGCACCTCGTTGTCGCGGAACTTCCGGCATGACAGCCGCGTCCAGTGAAAGGCATGCTTGCCTTCCTTGATATGCTGCTCGGCGGTGCCGCGGCGATTGTAAAAGCGGGTGATCTCGTCCGGCTCCATCGGCAGGTTGGTGACGATGAAGCCGACCTTGGGGAACAGTTCGCCCGGATGCCATTCGATCTTGGCGATCACGCGGCGTGGCTTGGGGACTGTCAGGAATTTCGTGTGTGGCCGGGCTTGTTGAACATTTCAGGCGGCAGCCCTGTTGAAGCGTTCTTGGAAGAGCACGGCGAACTGGGCTTTTGCCATGTGCCACTCACGGGCTGGCATGGTCCATTCTTTCTCGGACCGGTTCAAGACCAGGAACAGTAGCTTCATGGCGGCGTCGTCGGTCGGGAAGTGGCCCCTGGCCCGGACCGCCCGGCGCAGCTTGGAGTTCAGGGCCTCGATGGCGTTGGTCGTGTAGATCAGCCGCCGGACGTCGTTGGGGAATGCGTAGAACGGGATCACCTCGCTCCAGACCCGCCGCCAGGACATGCCGATGGCCGGGTATTTGCGACCCCAGTCGCCGGCCTCGAAGGCGCCCAGCGCGGCTTCGGCCGCCGCGGCGTCGATCGCCCGGTAGACGTCCTTGAGCGTGGCGGCGACCGCCTTGCGGTCCTTGTAGGAGACGAAATCCAGGCTGTTGCGCAGCAGATGGACGATGCAGGTCTGGACCGTCGCCTCCGGGAAGACCGCCGTGATCGCGTCGGGGAAGCCCTTCAGGCCGTCGACCACGGCGATCAGGATGTCTTCCACGCCCCGGTTCTTCAGCTCGTTCATCACCCGCAGCCAGAACTTGGCGCCCTCGTTCTGCTCCAGCCACAGGCCGAGTATTTCCTTGCCGCCGTCGTGCCTTACGCCCAGCGCCACATGCACCGCCTTGTTGCGGACCAGGCCCTCGTCGCGGATCTTCACCCGCAGCGCGTCGAAGAACACCAGCGGATACACAGGCTCCAGCGGACGGGCCTGCCAGGTCGCGATCTCGTCCAGAACTGCATCGGTGACCACGCTGATCAGGTCAGGCGAGACGTCGACCCCGTACAACTCGCGCAGGTGACCGACGATCTCGCGGTTGCTCATGCCCCGCGCGTACATCGAGATCACCTTGCTGTCGAAATCGGGAAACCGACGCTGATACTTGCCGATCAGCGCCGGATCGAAGCTCGCCTGCCGATCGCGCGGCACATCCAGCGAAAGCTTCCCCGCATCCGTGATCACCGTCTTCGAGCCATAGCCGTTGCGGCTGTTGCCAGCGCCGCCAGGGCCACCAAGGTGGTGATCCATCTCCGCGTTCAGCGCACGCTCGGCAAGCGCCTTCTTCAGCCCGTCAAGCAGGCCTCCAGGGTCAAACGCCGTCTTCGCGTCCGCACCCGCCAGCAGCTGGTCGAGAATCGCGTCCGGTATCGAGGGTTCTTTGCGGCGAGCCATGGGACGTCTCCTTCTTTCCCACTATGCCCGGCCACACACGAAATTCCTGACAGTCCCCGTGGCTTGTCCCAACTCTGAGCCTGATACTGGAAGTCCTCGTAGAACCGCTTCACCTTGGTCTTTGACGGCCGCCCAACGGGGCGGGTTAACCGATGAGCGATGCAGCCTTCGAGAACGGCGTTCTTCTTCATCCGGATGGCGTAGAAATAGCCTGCCCCTTCCAGTCGCTCATAGAGTGCCGGGATCGCATAGGCGGCATCGGCCCGGAAGAAGCGGCCACCAAGGTTGCGACCAGCGTAGCGGGTGATCACCGGATCAAGGACGTTCCGCCAGCCGTCGGCGCTGTGGACGTTGCCATTGCGCAGGGCGCAGCGTTCCAGCATGCCGAACTGGTTGAACAAGAAGTTGGGATGATAGCAGTTGCAGTCGAAATGCCCGTTCCACGCCGCTCCTTCCTGATCGCCATGCGTCGGGCTGACCGAGCTGTCCATGTCCAGCACGATATACTTGAGCCCGCATTCCCCGAGTAGCCGGCTGATTTCGCTGTCTTGAACTCAACATTACCTATACAAATCATGGTGTTGATGGCTGCGAGGGGCGTATTTCATGGATCACCCAGAGGGTGCGGGATTACAGCGGGCAGATCGGGTGGATTTCGACCCTCGCGTGCGGCTGGAATTTCGTGGCACGCAGATCAGTTCGGACGGCGGCCTGCTGGTGATGCGCGAGCTTGACGATGCGCTTGGGCTGTCCAATCTGGCATCAGCTTCGCTGCGCGACAATCGTATCGGAAGGAACACGGTCCATCGTCTTGACGGGCTGTTCCGGCAATCGGTGTTCGGGCGGCTGGCCGGATATGGGGATGTGAACGATGCTGACCGTCTCGCGCTCGACCCGGTGATGCGTCAGGTTGTCGGCGGCAGGGCCGTCGATGCGCAAGCAGCTTCAGCATCGCAGATGGGGCGGTTCGAGACCGAGACACTGGCCTTGCCTGAGAACCGGGCGGCGCTGGCCGACCTGAATGGCCGATGGATTGACCGGTTTCATGACCGCAACGGGCTCAAGTATATCGTGCTGGACATGGACAGCTCGGTCAGCCCGACGCATGGCGATCAGGAAGGAGCGGCGTGGAACGGGCATTTCGACTGCAACTGCTATCATCCCAACTTCTTGTTCAACCAGTTCGGCATGCTGGAACGCTGCGCCCTGCGCAATGGCAACGTCCACAGCGCCGACGGCTGGCGGAACGTCCTTGATCCGGTGATCACCCGCTACGCTGGTCGCAACCTTGGTGGCCGCTTCTTCCGGGCCGATGCCGCCTATGCGATCCCGGCACTCTATGAGCGACTGGAAGGGGCAGGCTATTTCTACGCCATCCGGATGAAGAAGAACGCCGTTCTCGAAGGCTGCATCGCTCATCGGTTAACCCGCCCCGTTGGGCGGCCGTCAAAGACCAAGGTGAAGCGGTTCTACGAGGACTTCCAGTATCAGGCTCAGAGTTGGGACAAGCCACGCCGCGTGATCGCCAAGATCGAATGGCATCCGGGCGAACTGTTCCCCAAGGTCGGCTTCATCGTCACCAACCTGCCGATGGAGCCGGACGAGATCACCCGCTTTTACAATCGCCGCGGCACCGCCGAGCAGCATATCAAGGAAGGCAAGCATGCCTTTCACTGGACGCGGCTGTCATGCCGGAAGTTCCGCGACAACGAGGTGCGGCTGCAGTTGCACGCACTGGCCTACAACCTGGCCACCTTCCTGCGCTGCATCGAGCTACCCGAGGCGATGGCCGACTGGTCGCTAACCAGCCTGCAGCTCAAGCTGATCAAGATCGGGGCACGCGTCGTGCGCCACGCCCGCGCCATTACCTTCCAGTTGGCCGAGGTGGCCGTCACCGGCCCGATGGTGCGCGCCATCCTCGCCGCTATCCGCCGATTGCGAGCGCCACCGCTATGCGCATGACCGCGATCCGGACCCAAACTGAACGAAAGCGGCAGGACAGGTCTATCCACTGCGCTGAAAAACACCGCCCCTGGGCCAGGACACAGCGGCTTCCCGGTCTGATCCGCCCTGTTACAGCAGCCTGCGCGACCCCTGACGCCGCTTGGGGCAAAAACGATTGTCCAGAGGTCGGATTCAGGCGATCTTCACGTCAGTCGGCACGCCGCTTGGGGAATGTCGGATACAACACTTCCGCGATGGCCTTCTCAAGGCCGGTTTTGTGGACTGATTTTGCCTTTTCACAATGTAGAGAAGCTCCAAGCGTAATTGAGGTTAACCATGTCCAGTTCAAGAATTAGATTCGAAGACGGCGCGGCCTACGAACGAATGATGGGTGTGTGGAGCCAGCTGGTGGGTGCCGAATTCCTGGGCTGGCTATCCCCTGTACCTGGTCAATGTTGGGTCGATATAGGATGTGGGAACGGGGCTTTTAGCGAACAGATCGTTAGAAATTGTAATCCTCAAGAGGTCCAAGGAATTGACCCGTCAGATGCTCAAATTAGTTTCGCAAAAACTCGACCAGGGGCGAGGCCGGCAACCTTTCAAGTAGGGGATGCAATGGCATTGCCATTTGAAGACCGACAATTTGATGTTGCGACGATGGCGTTGGTTCTATTTTTCGTGCCGGATCCAGCACGAGGGATCGCTGAAATGAAGAGGGTCGTTCGCTCGGATGGCGTGCTCGCCGCATACGTCTGGGATATGCTGGGTGGCGGCGCGCCCCATGAACCGATCCACGCTGCGCTTCGCCTCAAGAATATAAAGTATCCTCTACCGCCGAGTGTCGAAGCCTCGCGCATGGAAAATTTACGTCACCTCTGGTCCGAAGCAGGGTTACGGTCGATCGATACCAAGATAATTGCCGTCGAAAGAACTTTTGATAACTTCGAAGATTTCTGGAACACGACCACCAGTTCGGCAGCCTTTATCTCTGTCCTAAATGATTTGGATGTTGCGACCCTGGACGAGCTGAAAAACTCGACGCGAGAGATCCTAGCAGTAAATGTGGATGACCCCGTGATTTGTAACGGGTTCGCCAATTGCATCAAGGGCGTGGTTTAGTGAGCTTCAAATTTGCAGAAGATTATAAGGCCGGCGATACCCTCGACCTTGGAAGTTTTGATGTTACCCGGGAGGAAATTGTTGAGTTCGCCCAAAAATACGACCCTTTCCCGTTTCACATAGATGATGAAGCGGCAAAGGCGACGGTTTTCGGTGGAATCATTTCCAGTGGCTGGCTCACAGCATTGGTTTGGCTCAGGCTTATGCACAAGAACTTTGTTTGTTATGAAACGGTGTTAGGATCTCCTGGTCATGAAGAGATGGTCTGGCCAACTCCAGTCCGCCCTGGAGATCGATTGACTGGGACCGTTGAAATCAAGGAGAGCCGGGTGTCTAAAAGCAAGCCGGACTTGGGATTTGTCCGGTACACCGCAAAATTGACCAATCAAAACAATGATGAGGTCTTCATGACCACCAGTACCTTGATCGTGAAGTCTCGCTCCAGCCAATCCGAATTTGGGTGACGTTGTCTAACGTCGGGCGCCTTGCTCGGATTTGAATATTTGGACACATGAGGAGGCCCAATGAGCAATGCTGTCGACAACACCGAGGCCTGCCTGGCCAACATCGAACGCCACAATGACGCCACCAATGCCTACATCACGGTGATGGCCGACCAGGCGCTGGAACAGGCCGCAGCCATCGATGCCGCGGCGGCCCGCGGTGAATGGGGTGGGCTGTTGGCTGGGCTGCCGATATCGGTGAAGGATTGTATCGACGTTGCTGGCGTGCCCTGCACCAACGGCAGCCTGTTCTTCAAGGATTACGTGCCGAACGACGATGCCCCCATCGTTGGGGCCCTCAAACGTGCCGGTGCGGTGATCATCGGCAAGACCAACCTTCATGAATTCTGTTACGGGGCGACGACGCAAAATCCGCACTTCGGCGCTGCCCGCAACCCGTGGGATCTGGATCGTATTCCGAGCGGGTCAAGCGGTGGTGCTGCTGCTGCCCTGGCGAGCGATATGTGCATTGGCGCGGTCGGGTCCGATACGGGTGGTTCGGTCCGGGTTCCTGCCGCCGTGGTTGGCTGAGAGCGGCGGTGCAAAATTAGTCCACGGTAGCGGCGGGATTGTCCCGCTTCGGGCGGCGTAAAAGTCGGCCACCTATTTATCCTTCTGTGACGAATGCAGGAGGGCTAGGGGATCTATGAGCCTGTTGCTGAATGAGTCTGGCTTGACGGCATGAAGCAGCTATCCGGTGATTTTGCCCTCAGACGGCATTTTTCTTGTCCAATTGCTTCAGTTCAAGAGCCATTTTCCACCCTTTCTTCCTCTGCGGACGGACTCCGAGTGTAGTTTTTTGATGTTGTGGGCGGCGCAGTGCAGGTTCCATTCACCCTGGGTCTCCTGCTCCCCGCGCATCATGAATCCGTCTGCGCCCTGGGTCTCCTTCATTTGCCCGAACACCGGTTCCACGGTCTGGCCGCGCAGCCGGTAAAGTTTTCGGCCCCGTTGGGTCAGGAGCTTACGCTCCATCTGGTCACGGGCACTCATGTCCCTGGGTATACGGCCCCGGGGTGGTGGAGCATCACGCATCGCCTTGCGCTGCTTCCAATCCTTAGTGGTGGCGATCAGGTATTCGCATTCCGCTGTTTCCGTGGCCGCGTTCTCGTCAGACCAATAGCCCGCGTCAAACAGGCCAACCCCCAGCACCGCCTCGTCGCCGGTCACCGCCTCCATCATCGTCAGGGTCCGGGCAATCATCGGGGCCAGTTGGCGAACGTCGTTGGCCTGGTTCGTCACATCGGTGGCGAGGATGATCTGGTCCGCCGTCACCACCGCCTGGGCATTGTACCCCTGGAGATATCCCTTGCGGCTCTTCATGATCCGGCTGTCCGGGTCGCTCACGTTGGCCTTGGCCTCTTCCTTGACAACCGCCTCGGCTGTCTTCGGCTTCCGCCCGCGTTTGGCTTTTCCGTTCGCCTTTTCCTCGGCAATCCGGGCGTTGATCTTCTCATGCTGCTCGACCCGTTGATGGTCGGCTTCGCGCAAGAGACGTTCATGACAGGAGCGAAGACGGGACAGCCGATCTGACGGCTTCCTCAGCCCGACGGGAACATCGTCACCTCGGCCCTCCCCGAACATCCCGTCCTCGGCGGCATCGATCGCCTCGGCCTCCGACAGCATGGCGGCAACCTCCGCCTCCAGGGACTTCGAGGTCTGGTTCGCCGCAAGCGACGCATTTGCCTTCACCTTGGTCCCATCCAGCGCCACCACGCCCAACCGCACCAGCCCCGCCGCATGACACAGCTTCAGGACCTCCACGAACAGGGTCTCCAGGTCGCCCCGGTGCCGCTTGCGGAACCGCGCTATCACGCTGTGGTCGGGAACCTCGGCGCACACGATCGTCCGAAACCCAGCATCCCGCACGCACAGGCGCTCGATCTTGCGGCTTGAGCGTTGCCCGTTCGCATACGCATAAACAAGGAGACTAACCATCATCCTCGGCGCGAACGGTGGCGCTCCCGACCCACGCTTCCGGTAGTGCGTCTCGAATGCCGATAGATCCATCAAACCCACGGCATCCAGAAGAAGGTGCACGAGGTCTGTGTCCGGAACCCAATCCGCCATGTCCACCGGCAGAAGAAACCGCTGCCTACGATCTGGTTCTCGGTAAAAATTTGCCATCTCCCCCCCCTTCAAATTGCCTCTCCCAACGGAATCAGGACCCCGTCAGTGGGTCAAGCGGAGATCGTCGGTGGAACCGGTGATTCTGCAACAGCCTCCTATACCGTGGAATTATATCTGAAAGTCCGTCTGGCTTGTTCTGAAGGAATGAGCCGGCGTCAGGCTGCAAAGCATTTCAACATATCGCGCGATAGCGTGGCCAAGATGATGGCGTATTCGACGCCGCCTGGCTATCAGCGTCAGTTGCCGATCAGGCGGCCAAAGCTGGATGCGTTCGTTTCGACGATCGATCACTGGCTTGATGAGGACATAAAGGTTCCTCGCAAGCAGCGCCATACGGCCAAGCGGGTGTTCGACCGGCTCCGGGATGAGTGCGGGTTCACGGGCGGCTACACGATCATCAAGGATTACATGCGCGAGCGTGATCAGCGTCGCCAATAGGTGTTCGTGCCTCTGTCGCATCCGCCCGGCCATGCGCAGGCCGATTTCGGCGAGGCGATGGTGTTGATTGGCGGAGTAGAGCGGAAGGCGCACTTCTTCGTACTCGACCTGCCGCATAGTGACGGCTGCTATGTTCGGGCCTATCCGGCGGCGGTGTCAGAGGCCTGGGTAGATGGTCACGTCCATGCGTTCGCCTTCTTCGGGGCCGTGCCGCAATCGATCGTCTACGACAACGACCGCTGCCTTGTGGCGAAGATATTGCCCGATGGCACGCGCAAGCGGGCAACGCTGTTCAGCGGCTTCCTGTCCCATTACCTGATCCGGGATCGCTACGGCCGTCCCGGCAAAGGCAATGACAAGGGAAACGTCGAAAAACAGGGCCGCCGCGCCAGCACGGCAAGGAGTCGCGGCTCGATCCGACCGATCCGGGTTGTTTCCGCGACCGCAGACACCGCGCTGGGCAAAAAAACGCTTGATCGGGTGGCCTCGTTGGGCGACCTTGAGGTCAAACGGCAAGCCACTTGGGGAATGTCGGGTAAGGCAAATAGATGGGCTTAAATGAGGCTGTCATGGGGTGTGGCTATCATTTTTTGGGTTTGCATTTCATTCTGCTAAATGATCATCTCTTTTAGAGTTTTTCTGACCCTTCTAACGTGAGGACATAATTTGTTTATCGAAAAAGAATTTACATCAGAAGGCTCAATCTTAAGGGGCCGCTGGTATGCTGCTCAGGCTGCAGAAAATGCGCCTTGCATAGTGATGTGTCACGGGACTTCTGCCACTGTACCTATGGCACTCTCGAGCTACGCAACCGAGTTTCAAGATAAAGGTTTTAACGTTTTTCTATATGATCATGCAGGTTTTGGCAGAAGTGACGGAAAAGTTCGACAAACTATAAACCCATGGGTTCAAGGAAGAGGCTTGGCAGATGCTGTCGAGTTCGTAAAATTACAAAAAAGTTCGCACAACGGCAAAATAGTTCTGTGGGGCGATAGCTTTGCTGGCATGATAGTTTTGGTAGTTGCTGGGTTAGTCGAAAATTTAGCAGGTGTTGTTTCATATACGGCGTCCTGTGGAATAAGTGTCCTTAATTTTGAAGACCCGAAAAAAAGCTTCAGCGCTTTAAAGAAAATCTTTTATGAAGGCGGATTTGATCAACTGGAGGACTTGGTACGAGAAGGACCAATGCCTGTTGTCTCTTCAGACCAAGAATCTACCCCATCTTTGTTGCTCCCTATTCAGGCGTTTCGTTGGTTTATAGATCAAGGCGGACAATGGAACAGTGGTTGGGAGAATAAAATTACACGTGTCATACCAAAGACAGAGGTTCCCTTCTCACCTTTAGTTACTGCACCATTTATTAAAGCGCCAGTTTTGATGATGACGGGTAAGGAAGATGAAATGCCCCAGATTGTGCGAGAGGTTCAAGTGGAAGTGTTCAATAGGGTGCAAAGCGAAAAGCAGTACTATGAAATTGATGGTGGCCACTTTGGCGCAATCTATCCTCACACCCCACTCTTTTATGAGGCCATAGCCGTACAGAGCGCATTTATTAAATCAATTACGTAATTTAGGCTCCAGACTCATTGATCATCAAAGCCAGAAGATAACGGTGGCGGCGAGTGCGACGGCTGAGAGGAAGGTCGTGGCGCACCTGTCGTAACGGGTAGCGATCCGGCGCCAGTCCTTCAGTCTGCCGAACATGATCTCGATCCTGTTCCGCCGTTTGTAGCGGCGCTTGTCGTATCGGACTGGCTTGCCGCGTGACTTCCTGCCCGGATTGCATGGGCTTATCCCCTTTTTAAATGACCTCGAACCAGCGCATGGCGGTCTGCAGCAGGTGGTCGTAATCCTTCGACATTGCCTCGGCTACGAACGTGGCGATCTCAGCGTCGGAGAGACCGGCCTCCCTTGCAGCCTTGCGGTAACGGCTGAGTATTACAAAAGCGTTTCCGTCATGCCCAGTAAGCGCAACGGTGATGTGGGGATATTTTGGCGTCACGGCATTGGTTCCTCGCGGCAGTCAATACGACAACAGGCGTGACCGGCGCGTTAAGTCCAGTTTAATATCAACGAGTTAAGTCATGTGGACGGCAGGAACGTGCCTGCTCCCTCAAAACCCAATAATCCGTCAGCATTTGCTCCACCGCCGATCCCGCAGGCAGCCGTTCCATTTCCTCCGCTGCCCGCGCCAAGAACTCCCGGCTGTATGCCGGGACCGGCGGGCACCCTCCCCCGTCAGAACGAGCCGTCGCGCATCCGGCGAGCAAGCTCGTCGCGATCGCGAGGACGGCGAGACGCGGCATCAAGTTGGTCATGTTGCACCTCGATGGTTCTGCGCATGCGATCGACACGCTCCGCATTGCGCCCGGCCTGCCGGGCGCCGAGCAGGGTCGCGGCGACAGCGCCGATGATTGCGAAGAGCCCCGCGAGCTTGAGGGCATAAGGGGCGAGCAGTCGGCCGATGATCGCGATCACCGGAGCCCCCTGCGCCGGTCGTCGATCCGGGCCCAGATCATGTAGGCGATGCCGGCGAGCGCGGCGGCGCCAACCACCCAAGGCGCCAATTGAAGCAGCGATTGCAGCAATGGGATCGCGGGCTCGACTTGGCGGACGGCCTCCGCCGTCAGCCCGAGGACCGTGGCGCCGGCCGCCACCTGTCCGCCTTGCACGGTGCGCGTCTGCGCCAACGGACGCTGAAGAGGCTCGACACCGGCCAGGACAAGTCCGGCGTCGATTTCGGCATCGGTGTAGGGCTGATGGCCGTTCTCGTGGCGGATGATCGCCAAGGTGAGCGGGCGCAGGATCGCGTAATCATGAACGTCGATCTCGTCGTCCTCACCAACGCCCACGCTCGCGGCCACGGCCCGCACATAGGCGCCAGTGTCGTTCTCGTTAGGCGGCGCCCAACGACCGATCATCTGCTGGATGGTCTTGAGGCCGACCCTGTCCTGGTACGCGATCAGGGTCCGCGCGAGCGCCCGGATGCCCCATTTTGCCGAGGCGAACTGGAAGAACTCTGCATCCGTCTGCTCGGCGGCCAACCCCTGCCAGGGATCGGAGGACCGGCGCAGATTGCCAGGATTGTGGTTGCGAATGCCGCGCGCCAGCGCACGGCCTCGAGCGATCGAGGCTGTCATGGTCGTTCTCCTGGGATGAATGCCGCCGAGGCGGCGGGGTCAGGCGACGGCGAACTAACGCTCAAGTCCTACGGCGACGGGCCAAACAGCTTCAGCTTGATGGCAATGCCGGCCATCAGGGCGAGCAGGATGCCGGTGGTGATAAGCCGTACGACGGTCTGCACGGCCGTGCGCTTCGCGAGCCGCATGCATCCGAGCAGCGAACGCAGATCGCGAATGTCGTTGGCCGCGTCGTCACCGCCGAGCCCGACATCATCGAGAGCCTTGCGCGCGCCGGTCTCGGCCGCCCGCTCCAGCAATTGCTCGAACTCGGCTTCGGGCATGACGATGCGACCGCCGTCGCGGACGGGACGGTTCATGACGGTCTCCTCATTGGGCGGTCGCGCCAGCGGTCGGATCAAACAGGTCGGGCAAGACTTCGGCCGAGATCCGGCAGTTGTATCCCGCAGGCTTCAATTCATGACTGACCCGGGTAATGCGCCACCGGACGGGGATCAGTGGTCGCCACCCGGACAGAACAAGGGTGGCTTCGACCTGGATGTCGGGGCGCCCCGGCAGGTCGATCGACAACTCGGCGTTGGACCGGGCGGCCGTGTTGGCGTGAGTGGCGATCGACGCCCTGGCATCGGTCTCCCTGTCGTGCAGGCGGCGGATGTCTTCGTAGGGCGGCGATCCCTGCTCGATCTTTCGGGACTCGCCGGCGGCGATATCCCACCACCAGGCGCGCAGGCCGCCGCGTTTGTCGCCGGCGGCACCCGCCTCGCGGCGGGCGGCATAGGTGTAGGACCAGCGCGTGACTTCGGCCGGCGTCAGCGTCACTGCCGGTAGCAGCGCACCCGACGCCGTGGTTGCGGTACCGCGCCGGACGACCGCCAGGACCGGCCCGAGCGGCCGGGCGACAGCGTCGTACCGGTTCGAGATGCGCGCCAGGAAAGCGATGTCGCCCTCGGTCGTCTGATCCAGATGGGGCAGTGGGATCGCATCGAGAGACGCCTCGACCCGTGCTTCCAGTCTGTGGTCCGCAGCGATGGTGCGGGTGAGATCGCCGAGGGTCTGGCGGTGCCAGGAACGGGAACGGGCCGCACGGATATCCTGGCCCAGAGCGGCGGCGGTCGCCTTCACTTCGAGGGCGGCCGGCGGACCGCTGTAGGTGATCTCGTCGACCCGGTAGCGGCCCATGTCGATGGCGCCGGTCTCGCGGTAGCCGAGCCATACCGACAGCATGGTGTCGGGCGTCGGCAGGTCGGCGACGGCGCCGTCCAGCCGCGGGCGATCGTCGAGAGTGAGGCTCAGCCGGTCGCTCTTGGTCTCCGCCTCGTCGTCGATGCGGAGCGCCAGCAGCCGGTCGCGGATCGCAGCCGTGACGTCACGGCCGTCGGCTTCGAGCCGGAATGCTGGGGTCCAGGGCATCGCTCATCCCCAGATGCGCAGGATGCGTCGCGGCGCCGGCGGCGGGATGTCTGGCAACGTCAACTCGATGCCTGCCGGCAGGACCGGCCCGCGCTCGGCCAGGCCGGGATTGGCGGCGAGCACGACTTCGAGCGCGTCGCTGCGGCCGTAGTGCCGCCAGCAGATCCAGTCGAGCATGTCGCCGTCTCGGGTCAGGTAGCGGACAGCGGTCATGCGTCCTCCCCGTAGGCGACCAGCTTTATGGAGAACTCCAGCTTGCGCGGCACTCCGTCGGCAAGGAACACGGCCTGGGTCTCACGGAGGTCGAGAATGCACCAGAGACCCCAGACCCTGCCGGTGCCGTCGACCATCTCCAGTGGCGTGCCGGCGTCGGCGGCCTCGCGCATGGCGGTGATCTGGCCGAGCCCGCCGCGAAAGGCCGGATAGATCGTGCCCTCGAGTTCGACGGTCGATGGCCCGTGCCCGGTGAACTGCTGGGCCGGCCGGCGGCCGAGACGGTCCTGGCCCTGCCAGCGGTAGGCGTCGGTGCGGCGCAGCTGGTCGTAGGCGGCGGTGTCGAGCGCGTAGCGGAAGTCGCCGAGCGCCATCATGATCTCGGGCATGGCGACCTCAATCGTGCAGGGCTGCGCGTGCCTCCGACGCGGCGCGCCGGGCGACCGAAGCCAGGTGATCCTCGATCGCCATGGCGAGGCGATCCGGATCGCCCGCGCCATCGAGAACTATCCGCACCGCGCCTTCGGCGATCGTGATCGTCAGGTTCGACGGAGTCGTCGACGCTGCCGCTGGTGCTGGCGGCATCACCCGACCGCCGGCATCCAACGCGATCGGCAAAGAACCGGCAGCGATGGACGGGACGCCCGACGGAATCTGACCTGTTGGCGGCACGAGCAGCGCGGGCGCGACGGGCGAGCGCAGGCTCGGGATCATCCTGGCCGCAGCCTGGGCCACCCCGCCGAGCCTATCTGCATCGGTCCCTGGTTCCGGCCAGGACGGCATAACGACCATGGGTGATGGTATGGGCATGGACACGGTCGGCATTACGACCGGCTCCGATGGCGTTACGGCGGACGGCACGACTGTCTCCCCGCCGCGCTCCTGTGCCGTGCCATTCAGCGAGCGGTTCGCGATCTTCGCATCGACGATCCGCGGTGCCGGTGGCACAACGATGATGTCGCTCAACAGGCGTGTCGACGGAGCGCGCGCCGATCCGGTCGCCGATCCGCGGTTCGCTGGCTCGGCCGGCACGGGAACAGCCGGGGCGCTCATGGTCAGGTCGATCCCGAGCTGCGCCTTCACCCACTCCGGCATCCACTCGGTGAGCCCTGCGACGGCGTCCCGGAGCCATGCCTGCATGGCGGCCCAGCGGTCGCGCAGGCCATCCCAGAGACGCCCGGCCCACTCCGACCCGAGTGCGAACAGATCGACGCCGGTCAGCCACTCCACCAGCGTGCGGACGGCATCGGCCACGAATGTGACAGGGCTGAACGCATCGAGAACCGACACCACGCCCTGGACGAACCCCTGATCGAAGGCGGCGCGGATCGGTTCCCAGAACGACAGTAGCCAGGCCCGGATCGGCTCCCAGTGCTGGACGATCAGATAGATAGCACCGGCCAAGGCCGCGATGCCGGCGACGATCCATGTGATCGGGCTGGCGAGCAGTGCGGCCGTCATGCCCCAGATCGCTGGAACAGCGGTAGCGATGGCAGGGACCAAGCCGGCGACGAACTTCGCCGCCAAGAGCCCGGTGCTAGCGATCACCGGCACGAGGACGGCAGCGACCTGGAGGACCGCCGGGACCAGCATCGCGAAGGCCAAGACGAGTGGCCCGGCGACCCACGCTGCCAGTCCGCCGACAGCGACCATCGTCGGCCCGCCGAGCAGATCGACCAGCGGCTTGACCGCCTCGATACCCGTTTGGACACGGGCCCAGAGAGCGGCGAGTTCCTGGCGCAAGGTGCTCGCGGGATCGAGCAGTGCGGTGATGACTGCCTTCAGCCGCTCGATCCAGTCGGTCACCGTGTCGAGCACGAGCGCGCGGTTCTCGGCGACCCAGGCGCGCAGCGTGTTCACCAGGTCGTCCGCGACCGGCACCAGTTGCTCGCCGATCGAGCGACCGACGGCGGCGACCTGACGATGCAGGCGTTCCAGGTTGTCGTTGAACGCCTCGCCCTGCTTGGCGGCAGTCTCTGACATGATCAGGCCGAGACGTTCGGCCTCGGCACCCATCTCGGCAAGGCCGTCCCGTCCGCTGTTCAGGAGCGGCATCAGGTTCGCACCGCTGCGGCCGAACACGGCGATGGCGAGTGCGGTCTTCTCGGCACCCTCGGGCATCCGCGACAACGCTTCGGCTACATCCGAGAAGATCGCCTCGGTCGGCCGGATGGCGCCGGCAGCGTCGTAAATGGCGACGCCGAGCTGCCCAAAGGCCTCGGCCTGCTCGCGCCCGCCATCGGCAGCTTGAGCCGCGGTGTTGGAGAGCTTCTGGAGTGCCCCCACCAGTTCGCTCGCCTCGGCACCGCTCATGGCGGCGGCGTAGGCCAGCCGCTGGAACGGCTCAACACCGACGCCGGCCCGCTGGGCGTTCTTTACCATCTGGTCGCCCTGGTTGGCGGTGCCCAGCACCAGCCCGGTGATGGCCGCCGCCGCACCGCCTGCCAGCAGGCCGACCCGGGTGAGGCTGGTGCCGGCCGCAGCACCGACGCCGGCGAGCCGGTCGCCCAGCTTCTGGATCGAGCGGCCGAGACGCTCCAACCCGGCCTCGCGGCCGAGCCGGCCGACGGCAGCCTGGAGGGCAGCGATCGGCTGCAGCATGCCGCTGACGGCCTGGTTCATGCGGCGCACAGGTGCGGTCAGCGCATCGACGGCGGCGATGGTGACGGATACCTGGGTGTTCGCCTTGGCCATCACCGTCCTCCTGATCGCTCGGCGGCAAGCCGGCGCCAGTCGAGCAGCTCATCGGTGTCCATGGCGTCCATCACCTCGGGCGGCCAGTGGAATACCAGGGCGACATCGGCCATGGCTGCACGAACAGAAGCCGGGGCCGCCCCTATCGCGTGGTAAAACCCGCGACCACGTCTCCGAGCGTGGCGAGGTCGGCAGCGTCCAGCTCGTCGACCTCAGCGGGCGCGAGTTCGGCCAACTGGCCGATCAGGTAGAGCGTGCGCTCCATCTCCGAGCCCTTGACCTTGTCCATGCGGCGAAGGTCGCCGACCTTGGGGCGGCGCAGCGTGACACTGGCAAGCGTGCGGCCCTGGACGGTGACGGGGACCAGCAGATCGATGGTCACCGAGGCGTCGGGGGCGATGGCGGTCGTGGTCATGGGATCCTCGCGATCAATGTCAGGTCGGTTGCGGCAATAGCGATCAGAGACCGAGCGCGGTGCGCTGGCCTTCGAGCTGGTCCTTGCCGTCGATCAGGCGGACGAGATTGGGGATGTCGATCTCGACGAGGTCGCGGTCGGCGATGGCGAGCTTGTAGTAGGAGCAGGCCATCTTGACGGTGAGGCCGTTACGGTCGCCGACCTTCCAGGTGCCGGAATCCAGTTCCTGCCAGCCGCCGCGGAGGTTGACGACGACGGCCTGGGCCGCGCCGCCCTGGGCCTGGATGGCGCCGCGCACGGTGACCGGGATGGCGTCGCGGCCGAGCAAGCCGAAGGTCGCGAACACCGCCTCGTCCAGCTCGGCGAGCATCAGCGTCGCTTCGAGCGCCTCCATCCCCATGTCGAGGCGGACCGGCGCATCCATGCCGCCGGCACGGTGCTCCTCGGTCTTCACGGTCAGCTTCGGCAGGGTGATCTCGTCGACGCGGCCGGCATAGCCGCGACCGTCGACGAAGAGGTTCAGGTTCTTCAGCACGCGCGGCAGCTGGATCGCCATCAGAGGATCTCCACGAGGTAGTCGTTCACCAGGTGCGAGCGGAAGGTGACGTGCTCGGCCGGGTATGGCGGGGTGAAGTCGAGGTTGAAGTAGACCTTGCCCTGGGCGAGGTTGGCCGGGCTGTTCAGGTCTGGATCGGGCCAGCAGCGCCCGCCGAGAATGGCGCCCTGAGCCTTCAGCGCGCGCAGATAGGCGTTCACGCCCTCGCTCACGTCTTCGAGGTAGGTCCGGGTGATGTTGCGGTCGACGGCCCAGAGATGGGCGCGCAGCAGGCTGTCGTTGATGAGGTCGGCGGTGCGGCGCACGGAGAGGAAGGCGAACTTCGGATCAGCCGAACAGGTACGGTTGCCCCAGAGCCGGAAGCCGTCCTCGCGGATGATGGTGGCGACCTCGTTCTCGTTCAGGTGATTGGCCCGGCTGTTCGGGTCGCCGAGCGCGAAATCCACCGGTCTGGAGGTGCCGACGATGCCGAACATCTCCTGGTTCGAGGGCGACCACCAGAAGCCGCGGTCGTTGTCGATGCGGGCGATCATGCCGGCGACGCGGGCGCTTGCCGGCTCCGGCACGATGGCGCCGTCGCGTGCCACCATCACCCAGGGATCGACGACGTAGACGCGGGCGCTGCCCCAGTCGCCGCGGAAGGCGACGGCGTCAGCATCCGACGTGTTCGGCCCGTCGGCGATGATCACTGCCCTCAGGCGTTCGGCGATGCCGAGCAGTTCGGCCACGACGGCATTGGCGAGCAGACCGTCAGGACCGGCGGCCTGCCGGTGGGTGAACCCCGGGGCGATCAGGATGCGGGGCGTGACGCCGAGGCTGGCCTGGGCGCCCATCAGCGCGTGGACGCCGGTGTAGACGCCGGTTCCGGGATCCACACCGCCGATGACGTTGGCCTCGGTCTCGGCGACGTCGGCGCCTTCAGCGACGCGAACCACCACGACCATGGCGCCGGCCTGGTCGAAGATGCCGTCGAGGGCGGCCGGCAGGGTGCCGGCGAAATTGCCGGTGGTGTCGAGGCTGGCGAGGGCGGCGAGGGATCCGGCAACCAGGACCGAGGTGTCGAGCGGGAAGGCCGTGGGATCGGCGTCGGGTGCCGTGCCGACCAGACCGATCACCGAGGATTTCACCGTGCGGATCGGCCGTGGCCCGGTGTCGATCTCGACGACCTCGACGCCGTGCAGGAACTGCTCGGGCACCCTCGATCTGCTCCACGAACTCGGCCTGCACGGCATGGCCAAGGCCATGAAGGACCTCGACGCCCAGCCCGAGGTCACGCACCTCGAGCATGCCGAATGGCTCGCCCTGCTGCTCGAGCAAGAGGCCACCCTGCGGCGTCAGAAGCGCTTCGAGAGCCGGGCGCGGGCCGCCAGGCTGCGGCACGACGCCAGCGTCGAGGACGTCGACTACCGTGCTGCACGCGGCCTCGATCGCGGCCTGTTCCTCAGGCTCGCCTCCTGCGAATGGATCCGCGCCCGTCATAATCTGCTCCTCACCGGGCCCTGTGGTGCCGGAAAGAGCTGGCTTGCCTGTGCCCTCGGCCACAAGGCCTGCCGGGAGGACCTCGCCGTCGCCTATCACCGCATGCCGCGGCTGTTCGCCGCCCTCGCCACTGCCAGGGCTGACGGCCGCTACGCCCGCATGCTGCGCTCGCTCGCCCGGCTCGACCTGCTGATCCTCGACGACTGGGGGCCGGAGCCGCTCGACGCCGAGCAGCGCCGCGACCTCCTGGAGATCGTCGAGGACCGCTACGAGGCCCGCTCGGTCATCGTCACCAGCCAACTGCCGGTCGACCGCTGGTACGAGGTCATCGGCAATCCCACCATCGCCGACGCCATCCTCGACCGCCTGGTCCACAACGCCCACCGCATCGAGCTCAGGGGTGACAGCCTGCGAAAGAAGCGGCCCCCGGAGGTCGCCGCGGCCGCCGCGACTTGACCGTCCGACACCGCCCGAACATCATCCCCCACGACCCGGAGGAGCGTGCCTCAGGTGGCCGGCATCAAATCGGAACGCCGGCCGGCATCGGATCGGAATAGGTGGCCGCCTTCAAATCGGAATAGGTGGCCGGCATCGTCGGAATCCGCAACGAGACGACGGTGAGCCGGGAGTTGAAGGCCCTGGGCTACGCCAGACTGTCGGCCCGCCCGCGCCATCACGCTCAGAACGGACCGGCGATGGAGGCGTTTAAAAAAACTTCCCGGACACGCTGGCGGAGATCCGCGGCCAGCTCCCATCGGGCACGCCCATAGAGATCTGGTTCCAGGACGAGGCCAGGGTCGGCCAGAAGAACAAGATCACCCGGCGCTGGGCTCGCCGCGGCACCCGGCCCAGCGCCCCGCACGACCAGCGCACCAAGTCGGTCTACATCTTCGGCGCCATCTGCCCGGCACGCGGCGCCGGCGCCGCCCTGGTGCTGCCGCGCTGCGACACCAGGGCCATGCAGTGGCACCTCGAGGAGATCGCCTCCCAGGTCGCACCCGGCGCCCATGGCGTCGTCCTCCTCGACCAGGCCGGATGGCACACCACCAGTAAGCTCGACGTTCCCGCAAACCTCACGCTGCTGTCCCTGCCTCCGAGATCGCCGGAACTCAACCCGGTCGAGAACATCTGGCAGTTCATCCGCGGAAACTGGCTCTCAAACCGAGTGTTCCGGTCCTACGACGACATCGTCGCTCTCAGCTGCGATGCTTGGAACAACCTCATCGACCAGCCGTGGTCCATCATCTCCATCGGCCACAGGAAATGGGCTCATGGGTTCTGATCAATGCCAATTGGTATAAGTGTTTCGGGACGGCCCGTCCGGGGTCGAGGCGGGCCCCGGCATCGTCGCCTATGCCGGGCGTGCGGGCCGCCGGCGGACCCTGCTCATCAGGACGAACACCGGCGGGACGAAGAATAGCGCCAGCATGGTCGCGCCGATCATGCCGCCGGAGATCGCCACGGCCAGCGGGGGCCAGAACAGTCCGCCCCAGATAATCAGCGGCGCGAACCCGCCGATCGTCGTGAGAGTGGTCGACAGGACGTGGCGGGTGCCCTCCATCACGACGCGCCGGACGGCGTCCAGGTCACCCGCCACGGCGGCGGGATCGTGACGCAGCGCCGAAAGCACCACGATGCTGTCGTTGATCGCCAGCCCGACAAGACCCATGCAGCCGACGACGGCGATGAAGCCCAGCGGTATCCCGAACAGCCACAGCGACAACAGCCCGCCGCCGATGCTGAGGATCGCCACCGCCACGATGACGGCGGCGGCGGTGAACGAGTTGAACGCCAGTACCAGGCCGCCGACCAGCAGCAGGGCTAGGGGAGCGAAGACGCTCGACAGGTTGGACTGGGCCTCGCCGCTCTTCTCGGTCTCCCCGCCGAAGCTCATCCGGTATCCCGGAGGGGCGCGGAAATCGCTTTCGGCCAGCCGTTGCCGGAAGTCGGCGAGCGCCACCGACGGCAGGGTGAAAGGCGTCACGAAGGCCTGGACCGTGTTGGTCCGTTCGCTGTCGCGCCGGGTCACCAGTGGCGTCGCCGGGACGAGCTTGAAGTCTCCCAGCACGGACAGCGGTACGCTCGCGACGGTGGCGACCCGACCGTCCAGGACATCGCGTGACGGGCTGTGGATCGCGACGCTGACGACCCGTTCCACCGATGTCCGGTCGATGTCGGTGGTGCGGACGCGGACCGGCAGTTCCTCGGTTCCTTCGATGACCGATCCGCCGATCACCCCGTCGAGCGTGCTATTGAGGGCGTTCGCTAGGTCGACCGGGGTGAAGCCGGCGAAGGTCGCCTCGTCCAGCTTGGGTTCCAGGACGAGGCGCGGGCGTCCACCGGTGATCGTCGCCCGGGTATAGGTGACGTTGCGGGTGCCGCTGAGGATCCGGCGGATCTGCGCCCCCAGGTCGCTCAGGACCTCGAGGTCCGGGCCGGACAGGCGGACCTCGATCGGTGCCCCGCCCGGCGGTCCCTGCTCGTAGGGGAGGGCGAGGATGAAGGCGTTGGGCAGCGCATCGCTCAGGCGTGCCGGCAGGGTCCTCAGGACCTCGAAGGTGTCGTCGGCCGATTTGGTTTCGACGAAGCCGGCGGCGAAGTTGGGCGCCGGGTCGTCCGCAAGCGTGACGTTGTAGAAGACCCTGGGCGGGTTCTCGCCGAGGAAGAACACGCCGTCTCGGACCCCGACGTACTCGTCCAGTATCCCGCGGATGACCTGGACGGCCTCCGCCGTCTGCTCCAACGATGCGTTGTCGGGGAGCTTGAGCTGCAACTGGAACTGATCGCGGTCGACGACCGGAAAGAACTGCGGCACCAGGCTCCCCGCCGCGACGAATCCGCTGGCCGGGATGACGATCGCCGCGAGTATGCCGAGCGAGGGGCGGGCGAGGCTGGCCGCGACCAGCCGGCCGTAGACCTTCGAAAGCCGCGGCAGTGACAATCCGTCGTGCAGCAGGCTGCGAGGCCCGCCGGCTTCGCCGGTCGCTGTCCCGGACCGGTCGAGATAGGCCGCGATGGCCGGCAGCACGGTCAGCGACAGCATGAACGAGAAGCAGACCGACAGGACCACCGTGATACCGAGCGAGCCGACGAACTCTCCGGCCCCGCCAGGCATCAGGGTGAGCGGCAGAAAGGTGAGTGCGGTCGTCGCCGACGAGGCAAGGAGCGGGACGAATAGCCGGCCCACCGTCTCGCGAATCGCATGGCCGCGGTCGAGCCCGCGTCTGCGCCCCTTATGATACTCGTCGATGCTGACGATCGCGTTGTCGATCAGCAGCCCGAGGGCGATGATCAGGCCGGTCAGGGAAACCTGATGCAGCGGCACCTTGAGAAATCCGAGGACGATCATGACCGCCAGCAGCGTCAGCGGCAGGGCCGACGCGACCAGGAGGGCGGTACGCCATCCCATGGTCATGAACAGGACCGCAACCACCAGGCCCGCACCGAGCAGAAGGTTGCCGAGAAGCGAGCCCAGGCGCTGGGCGGTCTGGCGGCTCTGGTCGAACAGGGTTTCCGCTTCGACGCCCTCGGGCATCGTCGCCCGAAACCGATCCAGGAGATCGTTCAACCCCGCCACCCAGCGATCGACCCGACGCCCGTCCGCCATCTTGATGGCGACAACGACGGTCGGCTTGCCCCGGACCAGAACGCGGGTCGCCTGCGGCTCCCGCAGCCTCTTCGACACCTGGGCGACGTCTCCGACCCGCAGCAGTTCGCCGCCTGCGGACCTGTGCAACGGTATGCGCCGGATCTGATCAAGGGATTCGAGCTCCCCGTCGACCTCCAGGACCAGGTTGCTTCGTTCGCTCTGCACCTGGCCGGCGGCGACTTTCACGTCCGCGCCGCGGATTGCCGTGGCGATGTCCTGGGTGGTCAGGTTCTTGGAGGCCAGCACCGAGAGCGGAACGCTGACCTCGATCTCCTCCTCAGGAACGCCATACAACTGGACTTCGCGGGTCCCGGGAAACGCCACGACCCGCTGTTCCAGTTCCCGGGCGAGCCTCCGGAGCAGTCCCAGCTGGATCTTCTCGTCCAGGTGCCAGGTCAGGCCGACCAGATAGGTGAACGCGGCCGTCGTTCCGACGGTGACTTCCGGAACCGACGCATCGTCCGGCAAACGGACGGATGTCATCTTGGACCGGATCAGGGTCCACACCGGGTCGCTGTCGGTGACGTCGTCGTCGAGTTCGATATAGACGGCTGAGAACCCGGTCTGCGATCGCGAGGTGAGGTGCTTGATCTGGTCGACCTCGGAAAGGGCCGCCTCGATCTTCTCGGTCACCAGCGACTCGACGCGCATCGCGCTGGCGGCAGGGAGATAGACCTTCACGTCGCCGTAGCGGGGCACGACCTCGGGGTCTTCCTGGCGGGGCAGGGCGTCCAGCGCCGTCAGACCGCCGATCGTCAGCAGGGCGATCACCAGGATGGTCAGCCTCGGCCAACGGAAGAAAAGGTCGCGCATCGCCCGCCTCCGTGCCCTACGGACGTGGCTCGGAAAGGCGCACGATCTGTCCCGGGACCACGCGGTGGACGCCGTCGGTAACGATCAGGTCGCCGTCCTCGATCGTCCCCCGCACGAATACCCGCTCGGTTTCGGTCTGCAGCACTTCGACTTCGCGGCGGACCGTCCGATAGAACGGCGGAGCCTCGTCCGCCCGCGTCAGGGCGAGGGCGTCCCACAGCCCCCGGCGGCCTCCGACCAGCGCACCGAGAGGCAGCCAGTAGCCTTCGTCCGCGACGAAACGGGCAATATCCAGGATTGCGAGCTGGCCAGACCGCAGTGGCTGGCGGTCGGTTGGCTGTTGGCCGATCACGAAGATCGCCGGAACGGTCCGGGTGGTGGCATCGAGGACGTCGAGCACCGCGCGCAGCCTGCCTTGGTACAGGTTGCCGCCGATCGAGAGGTCGTAGGTCTGTCCGGTGACGACCTCTGCCGCCACCACCGACGGCAGCCCGATCCGAACCTCCATCGCGACGTCTTCGACGAGGCGCAGGACGGGAGTTGCCGAGACCAGTGCCACTCCCTCGTCGACCATCCGCGCCACCACCGTCCCATCGAACGGTGCGACGATCCGGGACAGCGCGATATCGGCGTCGACGGACGAGATCGCCGCATCGGCCTGCTTGATGGCGGCCTCGTTGGCGTCGAGGGAGGCCCGAAGCGCCTGCTCCTGGAACCGAGCCTCATCGTAGGCCTGCCGGGAAACGTTGTCGGATCGCAGCAGGCTCTTCTGCCGTTCGGCGGTCGCCTTGGCGAGCGCGAGCTTCGCTTCGGTCTCCTTGTAGGTGGCGCGGGCGAGTGCAAGCTCGGCAACGAGTTGGCGGCGGCGGGCATCGAGGCGGGTGATGTTGAGCCGGGCGAGCACGTCGCCCTGCCGCACCCGATCGCCTTCCTGCACCAGAACGGCATCCAGAAGTCCCGGGGTGTCGAACCCGAGCGCACTGGTCCGCCGTCCGACCACGCGGCCGACATACTGGCCTCGGACCTCATATCCCTCGACCCGCCGCACATGGGTAGCGACCACCGGCAGGGGCTGGTTCGCCGGCGCGGCCTCGGTCGCGAGCGCGGTGGATGCATGGTGGCCGACCGGAACCAGTGCAATCGTTGCGGCCGCGACCAGCAGCGCCATGGCGGCGAGCGTCGAGCTCCGTGGCATCAGGCCTGTCTCCGCTTGTGGTGTCGCACCCCGTCAGATCCCCGGAGGTGGGCCATCGGGCGGGGGCCGGGAACGGTGGGAGCGTGAGACGGCTGATCGCCCGGTTTGGACGGCACTCGACGCCGCGGACAGACATCGTACCCGCGGTCGCTTCGCATCACAGCAACCCGATCGAGAATGCCCCGACGCCCAGGAAGAAATGCAGCAGCGTCACGCCGACGATGTTCTCGTGCCTCAGGTAGAACAGGCCAAAGATTATACAGCTTATGATTGTCACCGCGAATGCGGCCAGGCCGAAGTGGATATGGAACACCCCGAACATCGTGCTGGTCAGAATCACGGTCCGCACGCCTCGGCGGTCATTGAGGAACCGCAAGACCGAGGTCTGCATGAAGCCGCGGGCGACCAGCTCCTGAAGGAACGAGTGCAGCGCGTAGCTCGGCGTCTCGCTCCAGTTCGGGGAGAAGCTCAGGTCCGGAACCAGATCGGTCAGTCGCGAGCCGGCCACAATCGCGCCGGTCAGCGCCAATACGCCGGCGGACACGGCGAGGCCTTCGGTCAGCGACTTCCGCATGCCTTTTGTGGTCAGGCCGATCTGGCTCGGCGCGATCTTCATGACCCACATGACGATCACGCTCGGCACCAGCAGGACCAGCAGGTACTGCCATGCGAACTGCTGGGTGCGGATGTCGACATCGAGAAGCCGCGTCGAGATCACGGTGTTCACGACCATGCCGATCGAGAACAGGGAGATGATGAACAGGAAGAACTGGCCGAACTGCTTCTGGGTCTGCGCGAGTACGAGCTGGTGCTGCAATGTCGCGACGTGCAGCTCGGTGCCGACTCTCAGCCGCTGGACGACCGTGATGCCGACGCTGGCCCGCAGGTTGTCGTAGTAGTGGTCGCCGTTGTCGAGCTCGAGCAGATCGAATGGATGGATGCGCAGCAACGCGCAGTCGGTCTCGGCCCGGGCGTTAAGCTGCCGGGTGCCTCCGTCGAGGAACGACATTTCGCCGACGATGTCGCCTTCGCCCAGCTCCATGACCGGCCATTCGGAGTCGCCTTCGCCACCGGCCTGATAGCTCAGCACCTTGCCGGACTGGATGATGTACAGCTCGTTGCTCTGGTCGTTCTCGGCGAACAGCAGGGTTCCGGCGGCGACCTCGATGTGCTCGGCGACGCGGAGTATGGCCGCCCGTGTGTCCGGCGCGAGCATCTTGAGCGAGATGGGGGCGTTCGGCGCCGACCCGACGGTCTGCTGGGCGGACTGGGTCGGGCTCATCGAGGGCGAGATGTCGTCGTTCATGTCATCGGATTCCTAGGCGAAGGCGAAAGCGCACGGTCGTGACCGACCGACTGCACAGCGTGAAAGAACAGAGCGCCAGTGTGAAGCGGCAACATCTGTTCGGACGGGACCGGAGACTCATCGCCCGGTCCTAAGGATCGGTTTGGCCGGCAGCCGCCCGGGCTTGCGGCTCCGCGACAAAGACCACCTGTTTTACCCGGTCCCAAGCACTGTAGTGGAAGGTCTCCATGCTGGTCGGTTGCGCCTCGGCGTCGTGGAACAGGACCGACCACTCCTCGAGCCGAAGGAAATTGTATGGCAGCGCGATGCCGTAGGCCCGGTTGCCGAGATAGTCCGAGACGGTCAGGAGCATCCGGTCCCAGGAAGTGATCCAGTAGTGATCCTTGATGATCACCTTTCGGCGGGACACCCGCAGCGCCTCCCGGAGCAGTTCACCGGGGTCGTCACTGTGATGCAGGACGTCGATCATCGTGACGGCGTCGAACGACTTGTCCGGGTATGGCAGTCGTCGTCCGTCGAAGCACCTCACCGGAATTCTCGCGTCCGGCTGCCGATGCACGTCGACCCCGACGAGCGACAACTTCGGAACCAGCGCCATCAACCGCTGCGCGATCTCGCCGTTGCCGGATCCGCAGTCGAGCACGGTCCCGACGTCGGCCAGATGCGGCGTCAGCCGTAGCGGCAGGTACCGCATCCGGGACCGTGCGGACATCCACCGGTCCCAGGCGGCGAGGACGCGCTGGAAGATCGGACGGGTCGATCGGGTCGTGCGGTCCGAGTTCACTTGAGGGCGTTCGTGGACGGCACGCGCTCGGGAAATCGCCGCACGACGTCCCAGATCGAGACGACATTGCGCAGGTATTCGGGGTCCGTCGATTTCAGCTCCGCATGCAGGGCCGGGAGGTTGTGATACGGCACCCCCGGGTACATGTGGTGCGCGGTGTGGAACTGCAGGCCGATCGGCTGCAGCAGCCAGGCCAACGGCCATTCGACCGTAAAGCTGTCTTCCTTCTGGTCGTGCTTGTCGGAACTGCTGACCCGGCGCTCCATGCGGTGCTCCAGCGGGATCCTCCAGGTCGTGAGGTACCAGACAGCCATGACCACCGCGTAGTGCAGCGGGAGGAAACCCGGCAGCAGGCAGGCGTACAGAGTCCACAGGATCAGGTAGTAACGGCTCAGCCAGGCCACCCGGCGCCGGTATTTCTGCGGCAGCGCCGAGCCCGTGGGCACCTCGCGGCGCATCAGGAAGCGCTCCACCGCCTCCTCTGCGGCAACGCCACCGAAGCTGCAGGTGAACATCTGTATGACGCTCAGGAACGGCATGATCGGCGGGATGAGGGCCATGATCAGGATGAACACCGGCCGGTTGTTCCGCATCAGCAGGTACTGCGGGTCCTCCGCGGTGCGGAAGATGCCGACGGTGTGGTGGGTCAGATGCGGCCTGATGAACCGGGCGGACGGCACCAGCGTCAGCAATCCGACAGTGAGGTCCCAGATCGTCGTGAAGGTGCTCAGCCGTGCGTTGCCGCTCTGATGGGTGATCTCGTGAATGAAGAATGCGGCGCGGTGCAGCGATGCGGCGGCGATGAAGAAGGCGACGGCGAACGCGAGACCGTCTGCCTGAAGGCACCATGCGAAGCCGGCGGCGAATGCCACCAGCGCGACGGACAGGTCGCGATAGTACTTCGACAAGTCCAGTTTGAAGTACTTCCTGTCGATCATCCCGCGCCCCGCCCGCCGTCTCGCCCCGAATAGGCCTCGGGCAGTTTCAGACCGTAACACCGCTCGTCATCGCAATAGTATAGTGGACGACCCGGCGGGTGACATTGTCTGCATCGCCGGTTCGGGGTGATCCGCCAGAGGCGATCAACTTCCAATGTTGGCAGGCGTTCAGGTGCCGCAATCGAATGAAGATTGAACGGATGCGGGACTTCGACGTCACGGTCATGACCACGGCCGCACCGCCCTGGCTGACCGGGCCGGCATACCTTTCGCTCTGGCAGGCGTGCGGGCTGGCGGAACTGGGATTCCGGGTGGCCTATGTGGTGCCGTGGGTGCCGCCGGCCGGCCAGTCGCTGCTGTGGCAGGGGCAGGTCTTCGCGACGCCGCAGGACCAGCTGGCGTGGCTTTCGGCGGAGATCCGACGGATGGGCCGCCCGGTGGTGCCGGCATTGTTCCACTACAGGGGGCATGCGTCGAAGTTCCTGCGCAGCATCGTGCCGCTGGAAGACGTGTTCCGGGCCGCTCCGCCGGCTCGCGTCCACGTCCTGACCGAGCCGGAGCATCTGTGCTGGTATCCCGGCGCCACGCCGCGCCGGCACGTCGATGCCGAAACCGTGCTCGGCGTGGTGATGACCAGCTACGACTCCTACATCCGCCGGCACGGCGGGCCGGCGGCCTGGATCGGGGCGCCACTGGTAAGACAGCTTCACCGGTTCCTCATCCGGCGCCATACCGACTGGACGGTCCCGGTGTCGCCGGCCGCCGAGGGCATCACGTCGGGGCACCCGGTCCGCCTGGGCCGAGTCACCGGCGTGCTGCCGGACTATGCCGAAGTCCCGCCGGTCGAGCCCGGACAGGGGGGCGTCTACTTCCTGGGGCGTCTGGTCTGGGACAAGGGGCTGTCGACGGTCGTCGAGGTGTCGCGCCGGATGAACCTGCCGCTCGAGGTGCTGGGCGAAGGACCGGACGGTGACGCGATCCGCGCGATGGCGCGCGACCTCGCGGCCCCGGTCAAGTTCCTGGGGCCGACGCGCGAGCCGTGGACACTGTTGCATCGGTATCGCGTGTTCTTCAATCCGTCGCTGAGCGAGGTGCTGTGCACGACGACGGCCGAGGCGCTGGTGGCCGGCCGCCACGTCGTGCTCCCGGACTGCCCGGCCAACGAGCCGTTCAAAGCCTATCCGAACGCGCACTTCTACACGGACGTCGACGGGGCGGTCGCGGCGCTGTCCCTCGCGATGACGACGGAACCGGTTGCGCCTGTGGCGGCGCGGCGTGAGTTCGACTGGCTGCACGCCTGCCGGACTCTCGCGGGGCTGTGGGGGAATGCCGGACCGGAACTGCCGGCCCGGTGACCGGACGGAGTATCGTTCAGCGCCGTGCCGTTCGCGCCTCGGCGACGGGCCGTTCCATCCAGGCGAAGGCCGACGAGATCATGTCGTCCAGTTCGACGAACCGCGGCCGCCAACCCAGCAGCGATCCGGCCATGTCGGTGGCCGCGACCAGGATCGGCGGATCTCCGGGGCGGCGCGGCTGCAGGCGCCGGGGCACCGACCGGCCGACGACGCGTTCGACGGCGTCGATCAGCTGCATGACGGATGTCCCGGAACCCGTTCCCAGGTTCACCGTCATGCTGCTCCCGCCTCGAAGGAGATGCTCGAGGGCACTGACATGCGCGGTGGCGAGGTCGCTCACGTGGACGTAGTCGCGGATCGCGCTGCCGTCGTGGGTCGGGTAGTCCGTGCCGAAGACGTCGAACTGCGCGACCCGGCCGGAGGCGGCCATCAGGAGCAGGGGTATCGCGTGGGTCTCGGGGTCGTGGGATTCGCCGGCCTCGCCCTCCGGGTCGGCACCGCCCGCGTTGAAGTAGCGCAGCGACACCGATCGGAGGCCGTGCGCCGCGTCGAAGTCCGAGAGGATGCGTTCGGCCATCAGCTTGCTGGCGCCATACGGGTTGACCGGCTTCGGCGACTGGTCTTCCCGGATCGGCCCGGCATCGGGACTACCGTAGATCGCGCAACTGCTCGAGAACACGAGCGTAGGAACGCCATTACGCCGCATCGCGTCGAGAAGGTTCAGGGTGCCGCCGACATTGTTCCGATAGTAGAGACCCGGATTGCCGACCGATTCGCCGACGCTGGCGACCGCGGCGAAGTGCATGACGGCATCGGGTCGGTGGCGGCGAAATACGGAATCGAGGCAACTCGCATCGGCGATGTCGCCGATCTCCAGTGGCCCCCAGCGCACCAATGAGCGATGACCCTGCGAGAGGTTGTCGAGGACGACCGGCTCATGTCCGGTGCAGGCGAGCGCCTTGCAGGCATGGGACCCGATGTAACCGGCGCCGCCGGTAACGAGTATGCGTGCCATCGACGAGCCTCGAGGTCGAGTGAGGCCGAATCAGCCCCGAGTGTCCGATAGTAGCCTCTCGCGGCGGCGGCGTGCCAACGCATCCGTCCGTGCGCCCCGGCCTCCGTCCGGGTCTAGCTCGCCGGCGTCGCCTGGCCCGCCCCGGCGCTGATTGCGATGGCCTCGCCGTGGAGGCCGTCGTCGCGCACCTCGGCAGAGCCGAGATCGACGGGCGGCATCAGTCCCCAGCCCGCGATCGTCCGCTCGATGAACGCCACCGTCTCCTGGTGAGCCGCCGGCCCCTCGGCCCCGACCTCGATCGGACGGCCGACCGCGAAGCGTACCGGGCGCTCGGGCGTGATCCAGCCGATGTCCTTCAGCCATCGGCCCTGGGACCAGGCGGCCGTGTCCAGAGCGATCGGAACCATCGGTACGCAAGCCGAGCGGGCGAGGCGCATCCCGATACTGTTGAAGGTCTTGCGGCTGAACGTGGCCGTGCGGTGGGCCTGGGGAAAGATGATCACGGAGGTCCCGGCGCGCAGTCGCATAAGCCCCTCGTCCAGCACGACGCGCAGGTCCGCGCGCGGGTCGGCGCGGTTCACGACGATCGGGTCGAAGGCTCGCAGCACCGAGCCGAACACCGGATACCGGAGCAGGCTGGATTTGACGACGAAGGTGCACGGTGCGGCGTCCTGCAGGATCGACGGCAGGATCTGGGTCTCCAGCGCACTCATGTGGTTGGCGACGAAGACGTAGGGGCCACTTTGACAGTCGATGGCGTCGAGCCCGGAAATCTCGAAGCGGACGCCGACGGACTCCAGCGCCCGCCGGAGAGCATGGCTGCCGCGCACAAGGCCAGGGTTGTCCAGCCGCCCACGGCCGGCCTTGAATGCGGCATAGCCGGTATGGCCCGCGGCCTGGGCGTAGAACAGAAGCGAAGGCAGAACCGTGCGGAACATCGAGGCTCCTATGGGTGCGGCGGCGTCCGGCACGGGCTGCTCACGAGCCGCTGCCCCGTGGCCCGGCTGTTTCGGAACGGCACGTTCCGTCCGCGACGCCCGATCTGCACCATACCCTGAATGATGACGCGACTCCCATGTCTCAAATGGCAAGCTCGGGGGCCCGGGTGCGGCGCAGGCGCAGGCCCCCCAGGAACAGGACGAACACCGCCGGCATCAAGGCGACATGCAAGGTGCCGTAGAGCCCCAGCCCGGCCAGTCCGTTTCCGCCGGAGAACACCAGCGACGACGCCGCGATGGTCATGACGATGCCTGCACACATGACCATGGACCCACGCCCGGAGCGCAGGTTCGTGGCGTGCAGGCCGAGCGCGAGCAGCATGCTGACCGCATTGCCGCCGGCCAGGGCGAGCAGGTCGTCGTTCGTCCAGTTGACCCAAAGGGTGGCGACCAGGATCGCGACGCCCGCCGCGATGACGATCCGCGCCGGGAGCGGCGGCATGAACTGTCGGACCGTCGCGACCAGCATCGTGAAGGTGGCGAAAGCGATCGCGGCTCGCGTGGCGAACTTCATCGCCGGATTGCCGGGATGCTGGATCGGCTCGAAGAACGCATGGTCGATCGCGCCGAGCATGGTCGCGGTCCCGGTCAGCGCCAGGTACAGGGCCCAGATCCACGCCGGCGATCCCGGCTCCACACCGGGCCGGAACGCCATCCCGGCCAGGAGGAACAGTTCGCAGGCCAGGATCACGTCGGTGAGCGCGGACAGGGCCAGGTCGGTCATGGCGTTCCATTCGGCTTCGGGGCATGTCTGCAACGGCGACGCGCAGGCCGCCGGAACGGCCGCGTCAGCGGGCTCGTTCCGGGCGGCTCATTCCGCAGCGGCCACCGGCAGGGGCACCGGCTCCTCGACCGCAGCCGTCTCGATGTGGGTGTGGAGGTCGAGGCGACCCCGGTAACGCTCCCATCGCAGGTACAACTCCAGCCCGTACCCGTAGGCCAGCAGGCCGGCGATCCGGGAGATGTTGACCGTGTTCCACCTGATCTGCCTCAGCGCATGCGGGATCGCGGCGGGCTTCGGCAGCCCGGGCCGGCGGGAACTACGGTCGCGAAGCCGCAGGCCGCCGCTGTCCAGCGGATGCACCCGCTCGTGGCACGATGCAGAGTACGCGCACACGAACGTGCTGCGGATCACGTCGACGTTCACGCCGTAACGCAGGGCGCGGGCGATCACGGTCTTCATGTAGCGCGTGGTGTAGAAGCGCTTCCAGAAGTCCCAGTACAACTCCTCCCACTGGTCCCGGGACATCAGCGGGTGATCGACGACCGGGTGCACGGTGTCGTAGCGGTTGAGGTCGTCGTCCATCTCGACGCCGTCGGCGACCGCCTTCTTGTGATCGGCCGAGCCCGGGTGCGGCGTCAGCAGGAACGCCGACAGGATGTCGACCGGGATCTCTTCCTGGATGATGCGGACGTCCTCGGCGACGCGCTCGGGCGTGTCGTTCGGCAGGCCGACGATCATCGCGCCGTAGATCAGCATGCCGGCGCGCCGCCAGGCCATCACCATGTCGCGCATGAGGTGCAGCTTGTTCTGGCCTTTGGTCGCCGCCTTCAGGTTGTCGGGGCGCACCGATTCGATGCCGATGAAGACCCGGCTGATCCCGGCCTCCCGGCAGGCTTCGACGAAGCCGTCGATCCGGTAGGCCAACGTATCCACCTGGATGGAGATGTCCCATTTCACGCCCAGCTCGCGCTGCAGGCGTCCCATGATCTCCGTGACTTCGCGCCAGATCGGGCTGCGGGCGAAGTTGTCGTCGGTGACCAGGATGTGCCGGCCGCCGTTGGCGTAGCACTCGCGCAGATACGTCTCGATGGTCGACGGTTCGCGGTGCCGCATGGCGCGGCCGTGGAAATTGATGATCGTGCAGAAGCTGCAGATGAAAGGGCATCCACGCCCTGTCTCCAGGCCGTAGTGCCGTTCTACCGTCTGCGCGGCAAGGCCGTGCTCGGGGCGAGGCCGCGGTGCGGTGCCCAGGTCGGCCGGTTTGGCCAGGCGGTTGTAGAACGGCTTGACGGTGCCCGCCACGATATCGGTCAGCAGTTCGTCGACATGGGGCTCGAACTCACCCGCGAACAGGCTCGCCCCGGCCTCGGCCGCGCCGGCGAATGCCGGCTGCCAGTTCGGCACCATGGCCTGCGAGCCGCTGACGTGGACACCCCCGATGATGACCGGGATGCCGGCCGCGGTGAACGGACGGGCGATGTCGAGGGCACGGGGAAACTGGCTGGTCTGGACGGCGACCAGCATCACGGCCGCGTGGTCGAACTTGGCGAGCCATCGCATCAGCCGGTCCGGGCGCACGACCTCGGTGACCTCGTCGATCAGCCGCCTTTCGATGTCGATATCCGGGCCGGCCGCGAAACGTTCGGCGGCGTCCGTGATGACGCTGCCCATCACGGCCAGGGCGTTGTTGACCACGAAGGACCGCCACCACTGAATGACATATCCCTCGTCGTCGTAGTGCGACGGCTTGATCAGCAGCAGACCGAGACTCTTCCTACCAGGGGTCTGACCGGGTACCGGCTCGGTGGATACGACTGACATCGGCGCTGCCCCCTTGATGGCGGAATGCTCTGGACGCGAACTGGCGGTGGATCGTGGATTATTCGGCAGCAATTGTCCCTTGCTTTAGGCCGTCCGGCTCGGGCATCGGCCCGGCCGATGGTTCTTCCCCGAGATAACGGTCCAGCCGCCCGCGACTGCGCTCCCACCGCAGGAACAACTCCAGGCCGTAGGCGAACAGCAGCCGGGCGCCGATCCGCGCGAGAATCCAGCCGTTCCGCGCGAGTTGCCGGATCGCGTGCGGGATCGCCGGCTCGGTCGGAAATCCAGCCCGGCGCGAACTGCGGTCACGAAACCGGAAAGCGCCCGAATTGCCCGAATGGACCTTCTCGAAGCTCGCGGCGGTGAAGCTGCACACATAGGTGCTGCGGAGCGCGGTCATCAGCAGACCGTACTTCAGGCCGCGCGCGATGGTCGTCCGCAGATAGGGCCACGTGTAGAACATGCTCCACGTGTCCCAGTACAGCTGCTGCCACACCGGTCGGCTCATCAGCGGATGGTCGATCACCGTGTGGACCGTCTCGTACCGGTTCAGGTCGGCGTCCATCTCGACGCCTTCGGCGACCATCCGCTTGTGGTCGGCCGAGCCGGGCAGCGGCGTGTAGAGGAACGGCGACAGTATATCGACCGGGATCTCGTCCTGAAGGACGCGGACGTCCTCGGCGATCCGTTCCGGCGTGTCGTTCGGCAGGCCGACGATCATGCCGGCATAGATGATGACCCCGGCCCGGCGCCAGGTCATGACCATGTCGCGCAGCTGGTGGACCTTGTTCTGGCCCTTGCCGGCGGCCTTCAGGTTGTCGGCGCGGACCGATTCCATGCCGAGGAAGATCCGCTTCACCCCGGCTTCCTGGCAGGCCTCCACGAAACCGTCGATGCGGACGGCCAGCGCGTCGACCTGAATGGACACGTCCCAGTCGACGCCGAGTTCCTGACGGAGACGCGTGAAGATCGCGCAGACGTCGCGCCAGATCGGGCTGCGGGCGAAGTTGTCGTCGGTGATCAGGATCGTCCGGCCGTCTCCGGCAGCGCATTCGCGGAGATAGGCCTCGATGTCGGCCAGGGTGCGGTGGCGCATCACCCGGCCATGGAAGTTGATGATCGTGCAGAAGCTGCACACGAATGGGCAGCCGCGCCCGATCTCGAGGCCGTAGTAGCGATCGAAGGTGCGGGCCGCGAGGTCGTGGGTCGCCCGTTGCCGGGGCGCCGTGCCGAGATCGGCGTTGGCGGCGAGGTGATTGTAGAATGGCTTGACCGTTCCGTTGACGATGTCGGTCAGCAACTCGTCGACGTGCGGCTCCAGTTCTCCGGCGAACAGACTCACCCCGGCTTCCTGGACGCCGGCGAAGCCCGCCTCCCAATTGGGTGTCATCGCGTAGGTCCCGCTGACGTGGACGCCGCCGACGATCACCGGAAAGCCTGCCGCCCTGAAGTCGCTTCCGATGGCCAGAGCGCGTGGGAACTGACTCGTCTGGACGGCCACGAGGAGCACGGCTGCGTAGTCGAAGTCCGCGAGCCAGCGCTTGAGCTCGGCCGGCCGGACGATCTGCACCACCTCATCGATCAGCCGGGTCTCGATAGCCACGTCCGGCCCCAGCGCCTGGCGGTCGGCGGCATCCCTGAACAGGCTCGAGACCACTGCCAGGGCGTTGGTGACGATGTAGGAGCGCCACCATTGGATGACGTAGCCATCATCGTCGTACTGCGATGGCTTTATCAGCAAGAGGCCAAGCCTGGAGCGGCCGTTCGACCGGGCTGTATTCGATGCGGTCGGCAGGGACGGCATGACCAGATACTCCTACGATCGCCCCCGAACACTACCTTAGGCCGGCGCCGGATCGGCCGAACAGTCGACTCCAGTCATCCTAGACACAATCTGGACGCCGGGCACTAGAACCCATCATTTCCAACACGATGTCGGCTGTCGAAAATGGCAGCTGCATCGGCGATAGGGAGGCGTTATCCTAGCGAGGAGCGATTTTTCCGCAGCCGGTACGGCGCCGCGTACGGAGAGAACATGTCGGACTGGTCCCGTGCGGAAGGGCTGGTTTTGTTCGGCCCGAGTCAGTCGCGTCGGCCCGGATGCCGCAAGCCGGGCGCTGCGGCGTTCGACGATCCCGGCGCGGGCGTGCGCCGCGGAACCCGTGTCGCCGGTGACCGGGCTGCCGGGTCGTCGGGGGGCGACCGCAGGGCGGATCGATGAACGGCGCCGAGACAGCGAGCCTGCTGGAAGCGGGCGTCGCGGGACGGACATGTCACGTCGTGGTCGTGTACACGGACGCCGGGGGTGGCCACCGGGCGACCGGAGAGGCGCTCCGAGACATTCTGGCCGCCAAGGGCGGCTACCGAGTGACTCTGGTCAACGCCTACCAGGAGGTCCTGCCTCATCTCGACCTTTTCGCGCGCTACACCTCTCGGGACGTCGAGGAGACCTACAACGACCTGATCCTGCGGCAGGGGCGGACCGGGCTCTTCTGCCTCGGTTTCTACGTGGGGGCCGTCCTGAACGTCGCGCTGCTGGGAAACCAGGGGCGTCGGGCGTTCGCCGCATTGTGGGAGCGGACCGAGCCGGACCTCGTGGTGTCCGTTTTGCCTGTCATCAACCATCTGATCGCGGACAGCCTGGCCGGCTACCGGGGCGGGCGGGTCCCGTTCGCGGTTCTGATGACCGACTGGGCCGAGATGAGCCGGCACGTCTGGTTCCCGAAGGGCGACGGCTACTTCGCGATCACCGGGACCGACGTCTGCCATGCCCAGCTCGTCCGCAAGGGGCACCCGGCAGACCGGCTGTTTGCCATGTCGGGACTGCTGACCCGACCGACGTTCCTCGAGCCCAGGCCGAAGGGCCTTGCCGCGGCTCGGCGCGAGCTGGGACTCGACCCGGACCTGCCGGTGGTGTGCATGCTGTACGGCGGTTACGGCAGCTGGCGCATGCTGGAAATGGCGGAGGCGTTGCGCCCTGAACCGCCACGGGCGCAGTTCGTCTTTCTGTGCGGTCGCAACGAGGCCCTGGCGGCGGCGGTATCCGCGGCCGGCCTGCCGTTCCCGGCCCTGGTCAAGGGCTTTACCCGCGACGTGCATCGCTACATGGCCGTGGCCGACGTCTTCGTGGGCAAGACCGGGCCTCTCTCGGTCAGCGAGGCGCTGGCGTTCGGGCTGCCGCTGCTGATCGATCGCACCAACGTCCTGCCGCAGGAGCATGAGGTCCTCAAGTGGATCAAGCGGAACGGAGCCGGCGAAGTGTTCTCGACCCCGCGGCAGTTCGCCCGGACCCTGGCGTCCCTGCTCTCCAAGGGCTCCGCGGCACGCAATCCGGATTCGGATGCTCCTGGCGGCAACCAGGCGGCTCGGCAGATCACTCGGATCGTCGAGGACATGGTCAGGCGAGGCGCGCCGGGCGGCAGCTGATCGGAGGCGGCATCCTTGAGCCGGCGGTTTCCCCGTCGTAGCCGGGAAGTCCTACGCTGCCCCGTCATCTTCCGGCGGCTCGAAGTCACAAATGCCGGCGAGAGTTCTGCACGCCGTCGGCCAGTCGAACTCGCGCCTTGCTGCCACCGGCGGCTCCGGGGGCGTCGCGAGGGCTCGGAGAAGTGCCGCGACCGCACCGTCGACATCGCGATAGAAGTGCGCGTTGGGGTAGCGCTCGAAGGGTCGGTTTCCGGGGGATGTCCCTCGCCGTGTTGAAATTTGCTCGGCAGGCGCTGTTGGTTGACGATGCTATGCGGCGACCGCCTGCTGTTCAAGGTCGTGGTTGATCGCGTTCCTGTCCTGGTGGGCCGCCAGGGCTCGGCGCAGGCTCGGGAGTTGCTTGTGGGCCTTGAGGCGGCGGAAACCCTTGGCGGCCTCGAGCATGGCAGCGGCGGTCCAGCGCAGCGCCATGGCCGCGTCCTGCCAGCGTTTGACGTTGCGGCAGACCCGGCGGACGGTTCCGTTCATGTTCTCGATGATGTTGGTGCAGGCGAGCGACCGGCGTAGTTCGACTGGCAGACCGAGGCGGGTGACGGTGAGGATCTCGTCGAGGCCCTCCAGGATGCTGGCCGACACGCCCGGGGCGTCGCGCTCCAGGCGACGGGCGAGGTTGCGGATCAGCTTCTCGGCCTTGTCGGCGTCGTCCAGTTCCCAGGCCTGACGCAGCGCCTTGCGGACGCCGGCCTGCAAGGACTTGGGCAGGCGCTCTGCGATGTTGCGGGCCTTGTGGACCTGGCAGCGCTGGATCGGGGTGTCGCGGCCGAAGGTGTTGCGAATCGCCTTCGACAGCGCCTTGGCGCCGTCGATGATGAACAGTCGGCAGACCGCGGGATCGAGGCCGCGGCCGACCAGGTTGTCGAGCAGCGCCTGGGCCACGGCGGCGTTCTCGCTGGCCCCCTCGATCACGCCGAGCGGATGCTTGTCGCCGATGCCGTCGATGCCGACGGCGGCCAGCAGCATCAGGTCTTCCTCGATGTGGATGCCGTCGATCTGGATCGCCAGCAGGTCCAGGGCGGACAAGTCGGCGGCCATCCATTCCTTCATGCGTTCCGCCGACAGCGCCACGAACCGCCGCGACACCGCCGACTTCGACACTCCCGACCCGGGGGCCGCCGGGATGTCGCCGCCCGGCAGGCGGACGGCGCGGCCGAACTTGCGGGTCGAGACGTTGATCAGCATCAGGTTCAGCGCCCACTTGCCGAGCAGGTCTTCCGACTGCGCCGCCTCCCAGCTCGGCAGCGCCAGCTCGCCGCCGTCGCGAGCACGAACGCGAGGACGATCGATCTCGACCTTGCCGCCGTGGAAGCCGACCTTCCCCTTGGTCTTGCCCCAGCGATACCCGTCTCGCCCAGCAGCCCGGCCGTAGCGCGGGCCGCACAGCTCGGCCGCCTCCTCATCCATCATCGTCGCCAAAGTCGCCAGGCCCGCCGTCAGGCAGAAACGATCGAAGCTGGCTCCGACTTCCTGCCAAGCCTCATCGACGATTGCCGCCGGCACCACGCCGGCAGATCTGGTAGCTTTCTTCATGGCGTTGCTCTCCTTCGCGGATTCGACACCCCGAGCCTAATGGCTCAAGGCGGGCAACGCCTGCTCCCCTATTTCAACATCGACCGGGACATACCCGGTTTCCGGGACAAACCGGTAGGACGACGTGGCGCCCGGCAACCAGCGCTTCCGCGGTCGTCGTGCACATCGACTCGCTGAGAGACGGGTTGAGGAATACCCGATACTCGCCGAGCACGCTCCATGGGCTCTCAGTGGGGCCGTGGAACCGCACCGTGGCACCTCGTTCGCGCGCCAGCACCTGGATCGCAGGAGCATCCGGTCCCGTGCCATAGACGTCTACTGGTACCGCCGACCGGCACGCGATCTCGATGAGGGTATCGAAACCCTTCTCCCAGATCGTCTTGCCGATGAAGTACACGCCCCCGCCGTCGCCGACCGGTGGAACCCGGGTATAGGCGGTCAGAACACCGGTGATTCGGGCTTCGTGAACATTTGCGCCATCGAGCGGTACGGCCGGCGACAGTGGCACCACCACGTCGGTGCGGGATCGGATCAGATGACGGTGGTACCGGGCGACCAGCCGGGAAAGCAGGCGTGCCCCGGGAACCCGCATCTGACCGACATAGTACTCGTAATTGGTCATGACGAGGCCGGCGACCCGGTCGGCCGGGATCCGCTGCCGTGATCGCGTCCAGGGATACCAGCAGAGGTGTTCCGGCTCGTTCAGCATGTAGGCGCGGGCCGGAGGGGTTGCTCCGAAGACGTCCTCCAGAGGCACGATTCCGCGGATCACGGGGGCGAACCAGCTCCGGTAGCAGAAATAGACCGGTCGTCCGGGGCAGTCGATCCGCTCCGCCTCGGTGGCCAGCCAGGCGTACTGGTCCTCGGGGGTCGCGAAGCGCACGCTGCCCCATGCCCGGGCCTGCGATGCCGGCGCGAGCCAGGGAATAACGTAGGCGACGCGCAGCCCCAGATCGGCTAGCCCGCACGCATGCCACAATGAAAAGAACGACGGCCCGGTCCGCCAGGGAAGGGCGGCACTCGTGACGACGGCCACATCGAACGGCTCGTGATGAAGTGTCATACGGAACCGCCGTGAAGGCCCGAACCGACCGATGCCGTCACGCGGCGAGCCCGCCCTCGCAAGCGATCCCTCCCCGTCGCGTGGTCTGCCCGGGATTCTAGTCCAGCGTTCACTCCCCGGCCAACACGGTTCCACCGATCCGGCGCGCTTCCTACCGGTCCGTGCACTTCAGGGTCAGGCCACCGTCGACCACGATCTCGGCGCCGGTGACATAACGCGCTTCGTCCGACACCAGGAACAAACACGTCGCAGGCTGCTGTTGCCGGCGAGGTGAAGCGACGGTTTATGCGCATTACAGCCGGAGTGATCTGACGTCGGACCGCCAAGATCGGACAATGAATCCGTCGTGGTCGCTCAGCGTCGTACCGTTTGCGTCGCGTGGTAAGCCGATAACCTCCGTGCATTCGAGGTCGCTGGTTCCGGCGATGTGACACACCACCTGCTGGCCCAGGCCACTGATCGAGCCAGCTGTCCAGACGTCGAAGCGTCCGCCCAGAGCCGTCATCAGCAAATCATACGAGGCGATCGGCGCCCCCTTGCGCGGGATACGCTGGTTCAAGTCGCCTACCAGCAGTGCCGGAATGTCCTCGCCGATGCCGTCTAGAGCCGCCCGGAGACCTTTCAGGAAGGCGTCGTGCTCCGCCCAGTTCTCGGCATCGCGTCTCCCGCCATTCACGTGCGCCGCAAACCAGGGGACGCAGATGCCGATCACGCGGATCGGCCCGATCGATGTCAGCGTCTGTCCGGACACGAACCGCCCGGGCGGCATACCCGGGGCTCCGAGCTCATCGACGTCCTCCCAGGGCATCCGGCTCCACAAGGCGACCTTCCGCTGGCCGGGCTTGATCGGATATCCGTAGTCGGGAGCGCTGGCTATGCCATGCCAGTCTGACCCGAAGGTGTCGAGGTGGCCTTCGGCAATGCACACCAGCTCCGGATCGTGCGCCAGCAAAGTGGCGATCATCCTGGCGCCCCGTCTGCTGTTCGGGCGTTGCCACGCGATGTTCCAGCAGCCGAAGATCATCCGTTTCTCGTCCCGGAAACTCGTCCAGCTAGATACTCATCATGAATGATCGGACCGGGGATGGAAGGTATCGGGCACCGGCTGTCCCGATGGTCACGTCCCCGCCGAGCTACACCATCGGAGGGACGTGACCCGGACAGGCCCGACGGGCACTTGCACGAATGCCGTTGAAATGGTGGCGAAGTGGCGAGGCTGTCCGCTTGCCTGACCGCCGGTCACGGCGTACTGGAGGCCGGTGTTGTCACGTTAACGTGCCTGAGGTTGCGGGTTCAATGATCCGGGCGTAGGCGGTGTCGATGCAAACAGAGAAAATCAGCTACAAGCGCCACCGCTTTCCGCCTCAGATCATTTCTCATGTTGTCTGGCTCTACGCCCGGTTCAACTTGAGCCTGCGCGAGGTCGAGGAGCTTATGCTGGAACGTGGTGTGGACGTTTCGTATGAGACGATCCGGCGCTGGACCGTCAAGTTCGGTCCCCGGATCGCCCACGTTCTGCGGCGACGGCAGCCTCGCCCTGGTGATGTTTGGCATCTGGACGAAGTCGTCGTGAAGATCGCGGGCCGGTCATACTGGCTGTGGCGCGCCGTCGACCAACACGGTGTCGTTCTTGAGGAAATCTTACAATCGAAGCGAGACAAGCGCGCTGCAAAGCGGCTTTTGATCAAGCTGATGAAACGTTGGGGCTTCGTGCCCAAAAGGATCATTACGGACAAACTGCGCTCATATGGGGCCGCCAAGCGCGAGGTCGCGCCTGGCCTTGATCATTGGTCACACAAGGGGCTCAATAACCGCGCCGAGAACAGCCACTTGCCCTTCCGAAAACGAGAGCGGGTGATGCAAGGCTTCCGATCACCGGGTGGATTACAACGCTTCGTGTCTATGCAATCCGCAACCCGCAATCGTTACTCTGTCCCAGCCCGCCGTCGTTCCGCCCTCACCATTCGCTACCATCGGCTCGAAGCGTTCGAAGCTTGGAAATCCGCGGCACATGCCGCTTGATCAACGACCGGCATGCCAACTTGCTAACTCGACGAGTTAACGTGACAACACCCCGCAGGCGCTTGATCTGGGTGTCATGCACCGGATGCACGCCTGCCGCACCGGCCGCCGGAAACCGTGTCCCGGCGACGAAATCGACACCGATCGTCAGGGTCTTCCCGGCCGCGTCGAAGTCGACGCCGTTGACGTACCATGGCCTGGCAATGCCCAAGGCCGCCTCGAAGAGCTGGTTCTGCATGCCCGGCACTCGCCTCCAGAGCCCCACCTGCACCCAGCATGGCCAGGCCATGGTACGTCAACGGCGTCGACTTCGACGCGGCCGGGAAGACCCTGACGATCGGTGTCGATTTCGTCGCCGGGACACGGTTTCCGGCGGCCGGTGCGGCAGGCGTGCATCCGGTGCATGACACCCAGATCAAGCGCCTGCG
>ABHC01000029.1 GCA_000171835.1 alpha proteobacterium BAL199
CATCCTTGACCGCCGATCCCCGCCTGGCCCCGCAGAAGGCAGGTCGGGACGAAGGGATGGTCTCGCCGGTCGAACAAAGGGATCGATGCAGGCCCGTCGTCAGGCCCCAGCTCGACAGCCGCTACCCACTCGGATTTCAAAAGAGGCACATTTGATCAGACCCAAGATGGCGACCCGACTATCGGTAGGCAGATCAGTCGACGGTACCGATGTGCCCTGCACTCCCCATTCGCTGCTCTGACATCGACGGTACCTGCCCATCATCCATAACGCTACGCAGTATCCCCAATTCACCGGCGGCAAGGACCGTCGCATAGGTTTCAAGCACGTACCGGTCGGCCTGCTGAAGATCGATCTCGTCATGCGGGATCACTGCCTTAATCAACAGATCGCTTGGACGGCGATTCCATGGGACGGATGATTTTCGATTGGTCGTGAAGTTCCGAACAACGTAGTTGGATATGAAGTACGCCACTTCGGTCGTTGGTACGGACAGACCGAGAGTCTCTACCACCTCCAGCGCGGCGCGGTAGACGGAACGGAGCGGAGTGTCTTCGCGCTCCAGTTCTTGTTGGAGGAATGGGTCGGTGGAGAAACTATTTGAGGCAGCGTTCCGCCTGCGGATCACCGACAATACCGGAACGTATGACATTGGGCCGCATACGACGATCGCAAAATCCATCAGGATTTCGAGGAAAAGCTCGGGCACGTTGTGGCGCTGGCCGGCTTGTGCGGCTGTGCGTGCGACGTCAGATCGCAAGAGGTTGTGAAAATAGATCGACGACCAGACGGAAACCTCACGCAAGCGGCCGACGGGATCCTGCGCAAGCACCGTCGCAAATCCCATATCGTTGATGCCCAACATGCACTGATTTGGACGCGCGTCATTCTGGCCGACCGCTACATTGCGTCCGGACCCGACAATGGATCCGACGCCTGGGACGTGATCGAACTGCTGCCGAGCGCGAACCAAAAACCGTGGATTCACGAAATCATCGTCTCCCATCCAGAAGACGTACGGTGTCTCCACGGCTTGCATGGCAAGGTGCAGCCGTTCCACGAGTGTCCCGCCCACGAGGATCGTTGTGCGATCGTTGGTGAGCAGGGCGGCTTCTTCAAGTGTTTTCCTGTGGACGTTGACTGTATAAATGGTGCGCCAAGGCATTCGTCGGTTGATGATCAGAGATCGTAAAAAATCCTCATCGCGATTTGAATAAATAACTACAGTTGTTTCGTGAAGTGTCGGATGTTCAATTGTCTCGAGTGCTTTCAGTTTTTCAGGCAAACGAATTTCGGTAATACTTTTCGAACTGATCCAACGACTACTGTGACGTAGTCGTGGCGAGGGTAGTTTTTCGTACATCAACGGCATGAGGAACGCCCTGGCCTTTGCGCCGCTCTTCTCGAACATCCTGTACAGGCGCCGGGCGAGATCCACGTTGCGTTGATTATGAACAACAAACGCCGTGATTGCGGCCAAAGGGACTTGTTCAAGGGCACGAGGTCCGTGGATGGCAACCCGCCGCTGCCATTGCGGCGTTGCTCCTTGGAGGAGTCCGAGAGTGATTATGAATTCTGGAGCTTCCGGATAAGCCAAATAGCCTAACCGGCTGGTTTTCGCGAGATCCGCTGGCGCGCAACGCAAGATATCCCGCGACAGATCCGCTCTTGAGGGAACAGTTGTCAAATTCTTGTCCAATTTATCCAGGATCGACGCGTCCGCGCCCAGCGCGGGAGGATAGACGGTTGGCATGTTTCGGACAACTTGCCGACGCGGCAAACCGCAGATCAACTGCGCAACTTGCCTATCTGAATTCGCCGCAGTCCTATGGCGGTGGATGGCGTCCGATGCTTTGCTGAAATGCTAAACTATCGCGGCGCGGTTCTGCGAGATTCTTTGCTCCCGCGAACATCCGATCACCGCCTGGGCCGGAGATCACCAACCGCCGTCTCGACCATCTGCAGTCGAGTCGAGGATGCGGCCCAACGCCGCGATTGCCCGTGCGACAGGTTCTTTTCGTATACCGTCATCGCTATGTCATACTAACTATCCCGATGCGATTCCCGTCGATCAATCTTGAGGTATCCAGCCAACGATCATGAGCGACGCGGTTCAATTTTTGCGCGCTTGGATTGCCGACCCTATGCGCGTGGCATCGATCACGCCGTCGAGCAACGCGCTGGCCGCGTTGATCACGTCTGAGATCAACCCGCAGACGACCCCGGTGATCGAACTCGGGCCTGGGACTGGAGTGTTCACGCGCGCTTTGCTGGCGCGGGGCGTTCCTCCAGAACGTTTGCTGTTGGTCGAGCGCGGCGCCGAATTTGCGACGATGTTGGAACAGCGCTTTCCGGGCGTCGGCGTCCTGGCGATGGACGCGTCCGACCTTGGCCGGGTCGAACTGTTCGACGGCGAGCCGGCCAAGGCAGTGATCAGCGGCTTGCCGTTCCTGTCGATGCCGACGCGGCAGATCATGGGCGTTCTGGACGGTTGCTTCGCCCATCTCGATCAGGATGGGATGTTCTATCAGTTCACCTACGGGGCGCGGTGCCCGGTGCCCCGGATCATCCTGGAACGTTTGGGGTTGAAGGCCGTACGGATCGGCCGGACGTTCTCGAATTTTCCGCCGGCCGCCGTCTACCGGATTCGACGTCGCCCGATGCGGCGTCTCTACGCCGTCGGTTCATAGAACGACAGCGTCAGCCGCGACCGTAGGCGTCGTCGTAGCGCTCGATGTCGTCCTCGCCGAGATAGCCGCCGGATTGCACCTCGACGATGGCGACCGGCGCGTCTGTCGGATTTTCCAGCCGGTGCACCCAACCCAACGGGATATCGATCGACCGGTTCTTGGTCAGATCGAGGGTCTCGAGCGTGTCTCGGTTCGGTCCACGCGTAACCCGGGCGGTCCCCTCGATGACCACCCAATGCTCGGCGCGATGCCGATGGCTCTGCAACGACAACCGGCCGCCGGGATTGACCCTGATCTGCTTGACCTGGAAGCCGGGGCCGCGATCCAGCGTGCAGTAGGAGCCCCAGGGCCGGTGAACTTCAGGGTGCCCGTCGGCCTCGGTCCGGCCGTCGGCACGCAATCGGTCGACGACCGTCTTCACGTCCTGCGCCCGCGCGGCATTGGCAACCAGAACGGCGTCCGGCGTTGCCACGATCACCAGGTCGGCGACGCCGAGGGTGGTCACCAGCGGCCCAGTGCTGCGGATCAGGCAGTCCCGGGTGTCGACCGTCACGGTATCGCCGGACGCGACGTTGCCGGACGCGTCCCGGGTGCCCAGGGCATGGAGCGTTGCGAACGACCCGACGTCGCTCCACCCGGGATCGCAAGGAACTACGGCGGCTCGGTCGGTCTTCTCCATCACCGCGTAGTCGATGGAGATCGCCGGCGCCTGTGCAAACGCCTTCGGGTTCAGTCGTTCGTAGTCGAGGTCGCGGATCGTCCCGTCGAGGGTCGCGCGAGCTGCTGAGCCGATCGCCGGAGCCAGGCGATCGACTTCACCAACGAGCGTATCGGCCCTGGTTAGAAAGTTGCCGGAGTTCCAGACGTGGTGGCCGTCTGCCAGATAGCTGGCGGCGGTTGCCACATCCGGCTTCTCAACGAAACGGTCGACCGCGTGGACACCCGGCAGTTCCCGCAACTCCTGGCCGACGCGAATATACCCATACCCGGTCTCAGGGCGATCAGGCCGGATGCCGAAGGTGACGATGCGTCCGGCTGCCGCCGCCGGGTACGCCAGATCAACCGCATCCACGAACGCGCCGGGCCGTGACATGGCGTGATCGGCGGCCAGCAGCAAGATCAGCGCCGCGGGATCGTCTGCCATGATCCGGAGTGCCGCAACCGTTGCGGCCGGGGCGGAGTTGCGTCCCTCCGCCTCCAGCAGGATCGCGCGGGGGTGGATGCCGATCGCTCTGAGCTGTTCGGCAACCAGGAAGCGATGCTCGACGTTCGCGACCACAACGGGTGGAGCGAAACGTGTCGGGTCGGCGACACGTCGTGCCGTGGCCTGCAGCATGGACATATCGTCAATCAGACTGAGGAATTGCTTCGGGTACTGGGCGCGGGACAGGGGCCAGAGCCGAGTGCCTGCGCCACCGCACAGGATGACGGGCACAATCAGCTTTCTGGCGTTCATAAGCGCTCGCCTGTCATGCTCGTACGCTGGTCGCTCGCTCGCATCTTCATCCCAACTCCCCGGTGCCAGATTTCTCGACCGTGGTCTGCTCAAGCAAGAATGCCACCACGGCGTCAAGATCCCCGCCGGTGTAAAGATGGCCGGCAATACCGGCCGCTTTGGCTGCCTCAACGTCGCTGTCGCGGTCGCCAATCATAAAGGATCCGACCCGACGCGTCGGCCAGTGCTCCATCAAGTCTAACAGCATGCCAGGCGCAGGCTTGCGCCAGTGGGCGTAGGCGGCGAACCGTTCGGGTTGATGTTCAGGGTGAAACGGGCTGTAACGCCAATCGTCGATCCGGGCGCTATGCTCGGCAAGGCGATCCGCCATCCATCGGTGCAGATTCTCGACATCGTCCGCGCCATACAGTCCCCGGGCGATACCGGCCTGATTGGTGACGACGAAAACCCGGTATCCCGAACGGTTCAGGCGCCGCACCGCTGCAATCGCACCGGGTATCCAGGTGATCTGGTTCGCTCGGTGCGCATAGCCGATGTCTTCGTTGAGGATACCGTCGCGGTCCAGGAATGCAGCCGGACGGAGCGTGAGATCGGCCATGTTGTCGCTCGGCAATCCGGGAGGGTGAACGCCTGCTAGGAGCGTCACACCATGCAGATTGTCAATACCGAGCGGGGAGTAGGGTGGGTGCTGCGATAGAGTGGGAGGCTCAGGCGCACCCAGTCGAACGTCGAGGGGCCGCCGTTGGTCAGCAACACGCCGGTACACCGATGGACCAGAGGCGATCCGCGACGGACGGCGGTCTGAACATCCAATTCGACCCGGCGTCCAAGCCGACGATCCGGGGCATCGATCAAGCGCTTGCCGACCATCATCTCGGACGCGATTTCATCCCAGCACCCATGATCCCCGCCTTCGTACGCGGCGATCCGAAACTGGTTGTCCTGGTCGAGCTCGACGAGCTTGGCGCGGGCGGTGCGACCGCCTTCGCGTTCCAGCGCCTCAATCAGTCCCGACCCGTTGTCGCCATTGCCGCCATAGGCCCACCAGGTCCGAACCGCCCGGGCGATGAGGTCGCGATGATGCGCGGCGACATCGTTCGGCAGATGCTCCGGCTCGATAGCGATCGACTGGATGGTTGTCGGGAACTGCGCGTATTGCCTTGCCGTGACCAGATGGCGGATTCGGTCCGCCACCTGCTCGGGGTGTCCGTACTCGCTCTCCCAGGTCGCCCCGTCCCACCACGCAAGCGACAGCGGCTTCGCGGAGTCAGACCAGAGCATGCAGAGCTCAACCAAGCGGTCGACGGTGGCGGGTTCAAGCCCGTGCGGGTCGATGACGATGCGGGTTGGCAGGATCGCCCGAAGATCGGTGCCGGCGTGCGGCCAGGGCCGTTCGATGGCCGCCCATCCGAGCGAATGCATCGCAAACAACACCATGTCCGGAGCGTCGTTCGGCAACTCGTCCGCCAAGCGCCGGCGATAGCGGCCATCTGCGTCCAGCCATTCAGCTGTCCGTAGCCGAACGGCCAGAGCCTCCGCGGATATCATCGCTCGCTCGATGGAACTGATCGATCGGCCGCTATCAGACACACTGGCGATCGGCGCTGCAGCCTGTGCTTGCTGAACCTCAGTGTCTTGGTCGAAACCGCGCAGGATCTCATCGATCGAGGGTCGGCCGTTGCTTCCTCGCCGGTAACGCACCGAGGCTTCAAGGTAGTTCACTGCCGCATCTGTGTCGGCGAAGCAAACCGATACCGGGCGCGTGTCAGCGCTGATCAGGTTGATGGTAATTCGATGCCCTTCGGATGCGCATTTGAGCGCTTCGGGCAGCAATGCGACCACCATCTCGGAGACGACCATCGGGTTGACGTGCACGTTCACGGTGCGCGCGCCGACGGCGACATCGATCCAACCCATGAGATTGACGGCGGTTGCCCACATGGTGCGCTCCGCGCCTTGCCCATCAGACAGACGTGGACCGATTCCTTTGGCCGTGAGCCAGAACGAGTTGATGTCGGAGTCCATGAAATGCGTCCACCCGGCAGTACGAGGTCAAAGTCTTGCACGCCGGCCCGAATCGTCACAAGAACCAATCGTATGGTGTTTTATGCACTTTTTGGTAGTATTCAATATTGTTGGACGATCGGATTAAAAGAATGATCTTGATCGAAGCAAAGGTGACGGGCGTGACCTCTTCTGGGAGGCCACGCCCATCCACCATCAGGATGCTTTGCCGAGGAGTTCGGCGACCCGTTCCCAGTTAACCATGCTGTCAAGGAATGCCTTGACGTAGTCCGGTCGACGGTTGCGGTAATCGATGTAGTAGGAGTGCTCCCAGACGTCGCAGCCGAGCAGCGCGGTCTCGCCGAGTGCCACCGGATTCACGCCGTTCGCGGTCTTAGTGACCTTCAGTTTGCCGTCCGAGCCGACCGCCAGCCAGCACCAACCCGACCCGAACTGGGTGACGCCGGCGTTGACGAAGTCCTCCTTGAACTTGGCGACGCTGCCGAAGTCGGCGGCGATCCGCTTTTCCAGTTCACCCGGCATGGCGCCGCCGCCCTTCGGCTTCATCCACTGCCAGAACTCGATATGATTCCAATGCTGTGCGGCGTTGTTGAACAGGCCGGCCAGCTTGTCGTTCTTGTACGACGCCTTGACGACCTCCTCGAGCGACTTGCCCTCAAGGCCGCTGTCCTTCAACAGGTTGTTGCCGTTCACGACATAGGCGTTGTGGTGCTTGTCGTGGTGGAACTCCAGCGTCTCCGCCGACATGTACGGCGCCAGCGCGTCATACGCGTAGGGCAGCGGGGGAAGTTCGAATGCCATCGGTCGCTCTCCTCTCGTGAATTCGTCGGTGATCGCGGAGCGGCTCTCGTCTCGGGGCCGGCTTCCGTATCCCGGCTACATGTAAGCCCAAGAAAAATCTTGTCCAGAGAGAACCGGTGAGCGTGCGTTGGCCCTTCTGTCCAATGGCCGGTCCCCCGTATAACCGAAGGAGACGAAGGAGGAATGCGATGCTGTTTGTCCAGATCACCGACCTGCATGTCCGCGAGTCCGGAAATCCGCTCGCCGGGCGGGTCGACACGGCCGGATTCCTCGACCGGATGGTCACCCGTCTGAACGCGCTGAATCCGCGGCCGGGTGCGGTTCTGATCACCGGTGACCTGATCGACAACGGGTCGGAAGCGGAGTACCGCTTGCTGCGGCAGCGGCTGGCGGCGCTGGACATGCCGGTCTATCTGGCGCTCGGTAATCACGATGGCCGCGAAGCGTTTCGGGCGAGCTTCACGGACCTCGATTACTGGGATGCCGGCACGGCATTCGTGCAGTACGCAGTCGACCTGGACGGTGTCCGGCTGCTCGTCCTGGATACCCATGAGCCCGGCAAGCCGTCCGGCGTGCTGTGCCTGGAGCGGCTCAACTGGCTGTCCGATCGATTGGCGGAGGACCGATCAACTCCGACGGTGGTGGCGATGCATCATCCGCCGGTCCCGGTCGGCATGCCGAACATGGACCCGTCGCGGCTGCTGGCCGGGGCCGAGCGGTTCAAGGAGTTGATCGCCGGCGCGCCGAATGTCGAGCGCATCCTGGCCGGCCATCTGCACCGCTCAGTAACGGCGCGGTTCGCCGGCACCGTGCTCGACGTCATGCCGGGCGTCGCCCATCAGATTCATCTGGACCTGATGGGCGAGAGGCCGCTGAGCTTCGCGTTCGAGCCGCCGATGCTGCAACTGCACGCCATGGTGCCCGGCGCCGGGCTGGTCAGCCACAAGGTCTACGCCGAACCGTCGGACGGCCCTTACCCGTTCCGCGGCGGCTGATCGGCTTCTCGCACCGCCGCCAGGAAGTCCTCCAGCGTTTCCGGCCCGGCCGCGCCGAAGCGGTCGCGCAGGCCGAGGTTGGCGATCCACATCTGACGCTTGCCGGTACCCTCGGTCGTGAACGGCTCGAGATCCAGGTCGCGCAGGGTGTCGGCGACCGAGTCCATCTCGACCGCCCGGCGCCGGCCGTGCAGCGCCATCCGGCCCATGTGATAGGTGGCGAGTTGACGCCAATCGATGTCGGGGAAGGTGCCCTGGATCGAGGCCAGCACCCGGTCGGCGACGCCGGCGCGGTCGGCGGCCACTAGGCTCTCGCACAGGATCGCCTCGATGCCCTTCATGAACACGCTGCGCGCCATCTTGATGGTTGATGCCTGGCCGATCCTGTCGCCGACCACCTCGATGGTCATGCCGAAGGGGGCAAGCTGCGCTGCCGCGTCGTGGGCGGCCGGGCCAGCCAGCAGCATCGGCACCTTGTGACCGCGGCCGGGAACGGTGTCCATCACCGCCACGTCGACGTAGCTGGCGGCCGACTGCGCCTCGACCACGCCGGCCGCCTTGATCTTCTTGCCGGGCGAGCAGGAGTTCAGGTCGAGGTACAATTGGCTGGAGCGCAGGTGCGGGGCGGCGGCGGTCGCCGCTTCCAGCGCACGCTCGGAGGTGACGGTCGACAGGATGATGTCGGCCTCCGCCAGCGCCTCGGCGACGGTCGCGCACGGCTTGGCCGGCACAGCCGTGGCCTTGGCGATCCAGGCGTCGCGCGTGGCGGGGTCGTCGATCAGCAGATCGTAGGCGGCGACCGAGGCGGCGCCGGCGTCCAGCAGGCCGCGGGCGAGCAGCGGCCCCGCCTCGCCGAAGCCGACGAAGGCCAGGCGAGGCGTGTTGCGGGAAGCCGGCATCAGCCCTTCTTTCCGGGCTTCAGCTTGGTGGCGTTGGCCCGCTCGTAGTACTCGATCGTGACCTCGTGATCGACGCCGGGCAGTTGGGCCGATGCCTGGGTCCAGATCTCGTTCATGGTGTGCAGCAGCGGGGCGAACGCCTCCTGGTCGCCGGCCAGGCCGGCAGCGATGCCGACGTCCTTGGCCATCAGGGCGGCAGAGAATCCGGAGCCGTATTTCCGGTTCAGCACCCGCTGGTGGTACTTGGTCTCTGTCGAATTGTTGCGCCCGGTCGACACGTTGATGATGTCGATCATCGCCGAGGGGTCGAGGCCAAACTTCTGGCCGATTACCAGTGCCTCGTTGGCCGCCGTCAGGCCGACCGCCGACAGATAGTTGTTCAGGCACTTCATCGCGTGGCCGCAGCCGAGCTGGCCGCAGCGGAACACGTTCTTGCCGGTCGCCTCGAACACCGGCATGACCTTGGCGATGGCCGCCTCGTCGCTGCCGCCGACCATGATCGACAGGGTGCCTGCGTCAGCGCCGGCCGTGCCGCCGGAGACCGGCGCGTCGATCAGCGTGACGCCACGCTTCAGCAACTCGTCGCCCAACTCGCGGGTGCCGGTCGGTGCCGACGAGCTCATGTCGATCACGATCTTGCCGGACCCCAGCCCGTCGATCAGCCGGTCCCCCTCGCCGAAGCAGATCTTGCGGACGATCTTGCCGTCGGGAACGATCGTGACGATCACGTCCGACATCTCGGCCAACGCCTTCAGGGTCGGCGCGCGCTTGGCGTCGAACTCCTCGGCGAACTTGCCCATCCGGCCCTGGTCGACGTCGTAGACGACGATGTCCACGCCGGCGCGCTTGGCGTTGCGGGCCATCGGCCAACCCATGTTGCCGATGCCGATCCAGCCTACGGTCATGTCCGCCATGGCGGCGCTCTCCCTTAGATTCCGAGTTCTTTGAAAACTTCGCGGGCGTTGCGGAAGGCGTCGATCGCCGCCGGCACGCCGCAATAGATGGCGGTCTGCAGGAACACCTCGCGCATCTCTTCCTTGGTCACCCCGTTGGTGATGGCGCTGCGGATGTGCAGGCGCAGCTCGTGCGGGCGGTTCAGCGCCACCAGCATGGCGAGGTTCAGCATCGAGCGCTGCTTGCGCGGCAACTCCTCGCGGCCCCACACGGCACCCCAGCAGTACTCGGTCACCAGTTCCTGCAGCGGCATGTTGAAGTCGTCGGCCGACGCGATCGACTTGTCGACGTATTCAGCGCCCAGCACCTCGCGCCGGTTCTTCAGGCCGGCCTCGAACATGGCCTTGTCCATCAGCTCTCTCCAGGAATGTATACAAAGATTCGGCGCAGCGTAGACCGCGCCCCGGGTGGTCGCCAAGGCCCGGCGTCCGGTGGGCACTGCGACCGAGAGTCGCCCGGGCGACGGGCAGGGACGGGTTTGCGATGGCGCCCGACCGTCCATAGGTTACGGTCCTACGGTACGGCAGGAGACCGGGCATGGCCCCCGACGACGGACGCAACGCCTACCAGCCCGACGGCGAGGCCGAACGCATCGCCGTGTCGGCGCGTGCCGACACCGGCACGATCGACGACCTGTACGTCGTGCGGGTGCGCGGGCTGGTGGTCGATTTCCGGATCGGCGTGTACGCCCACGAGCAGGGGGTGACCCAGCGGGTCCGCATCGACCTGACAGTGGAGGTGACCCGGCCCGACGGCGGGTTCCAGGAGGACCACCGCCGGGTCTACTGCTACGACCGGCTGACCAAGGGCATCCGCAAGCTGGCCGGCGGCGGCCACATCCGGCTGGTCGAGACCCTGGCCGACCGGGTTGCCGAACTGGCCCTGGTTGACCCGCGCGCCCGCCGGGCCGAGGTCACGGTGGAGAAGCTGGACATCATGCCCGACGCTGAGGGGGTCGGGGTGACCGTGTCGCGCAGCCGCCAGACCTGACAATCCCGCTGAACGGAACTCAGCGCGCCGCCACCATCAGCCCGGCGCCGATCATCACCGTGCCGGAGCCGCGGTTCAGCGCGGTCAGCGCCCGGCGCGAACGGAACCATCGGCGCGCCCGGGCCGCCAGCAGCCCGTAGCCGTAGTTCACAGCCGACAGGGTGACGACGGTCACCACCGACAGCCACGCCATGTCGGTGTGGGTGACCGCGCGGATGTCCATGAAGGTCGGCAGGAACGCGCCGTAGAACAGGATGCCCTTGGGGTTGCCGAGCGCCAGCAGCAGGCCGGCCAGCAGGCCGCTGCGCGTGTCCCTGGCGGCGACCGGCTGCGCCGCCGGATCGGCGTCGAGCGGCACCGGCGCGCTGCGCCACAGCTGGATGCCGAGCCAGACCAGGTAACCGGCCCCCAGCCATTTCACCACCACGAACACCTCGCCCATGGCGGCGGCGATCGCCGACAGGCCGTAGACCGCGAAGGCCAGGAAGATCAGGTCGCCGGTGACCACGCCGAGGTTGAAGCTGATGCCGGCGCGGAACCCGCCGGCCAGGCAGCGCGCCACGATGCCGAGCACCGCCGGTCCCGGCGTCAGGCCGAACACCACCATCGCGGCGGCGAAGGCCAGCAGGGATTCGAGCGTCATCGCAGGCTCCTCCGTGGTGTTTCGCGCCAGCATCGCCGATCGGCCCGCCGGCGGAAAGCGTCGCGGCGTCCGCAAGAACCGGAGTGATCGCGCGCCGCCGCATCCCTACCTTCAGCCTGTGCCCGCCGGCCGACTGCGAAGGAAACCCCATGCCCGATATCGCCACCCGCCTTGCCGACCTCGACTGGACCCGGATCGCCGCCGATCTCGACCGCTGGGGGGCGGCCACCACCGGGCCGCTGCTGTCCGCCGGGGAATGCCGCGAACTCTCGGCCCTGTACGACGCAGGCGGCCGGTTCCGCAGCACCGTGGTGATGGCGCGCCACGGCTTCGGCAGCGGCGAGTACCGCTACTTCGCCTATCCCCTGCCGGACGTGGTGGCCAACCTGCGCGCCGGCTTCTACCCGCCGCTCGCCGCAATCGCCAACACCTGGGCGCGCCGCCTGGACGACCCGCGCCGCCATCCCGAGCGGCTGGAAGACTGGCTGGCGCAATGCCACGCCGCCGGCCAGACCAGGCCGACCCCGCTGCTGCTGAAATACGGCCCCGGCGACTACAACTGCCTGCACCAGGACCTGTACGGCGAGCATGTGTTCCCGCTGCAGGCGGCGATCCTGCTGAGCGACCCGGCGACCGACTTCACCGGCGGCGAGTTCGTCCTGACCGAGCAGCGCCCGCGCATGCAGTCACGGGCCGAGGTGGTGAGCCTGCGCCAGGGCGAGGCGGTGATCTTCCCGGTCAACCGCCGCCCGGTCCAGGGCAGCCGGGGCATCTACCGCACCGCCATGCGCCACGGCGTCAGCCGCCTGCGCTCCGGCGAGCGCTACACCCTGGGGGTGATCCTGCACGACGCCGGGTGAGGGGGCTTCAGGCCCGCGCCTCGAGCAGGTCGTACATGGCGTGCAGTGCGGTGACGTAGCCGCGCGCCCCGAGGCCGGCGATCACCGCCGTCGCCGCCTTCGACATGATCGAGTGGCGATGGTCCTCGTCGCGGGCGTGGATGTTCGAGATGTGCAGCTCGATGACCGGTCCGCCGTAGAACTTCAGCGCATCGAGGACGGCCACCGAATAGAAGCTGTAGCCGGCCGGGTTGATGATCACCCCGTCGGCGGTGCCGCGCGCCGCCTGCAGCATGTTGACGATCTCGCCCTCGATGTTGGACTGCATGAACTCGATCGGGCCGCGCGCGGCGTCGCGGCACCATCCCTCGATCTCGGCCAGCGTGGTCCGGCCGTAGATCTCCGGTTCGCGGACGCCGAGGGTGTTCAGGTTGGGGCCGTTCACGATGTGGATCGTCGCGCGGTCATCGAGTTCCTCCAAATGTCCGTGGGTCAGCGGCCCTGCAGCGTGTCACGATGGGCGAAGGCGGCGCCCCGCGCCATCGCCAATTTGGTTGCGGTTTGAACTTTGCCTGTCACTGACAGGAACGATTTGAGGAGACGTCCATGGCCCTGATCGGTTTTGCCCGCCCGACGCCCCGGCACCCAGCCGGGAGCCGGGCATGACGGTCCTGATCACCGGCGGCGGCGGGTTCCTGGGAGCCTGGATCATCCGCCGCCTCGCCGCCCGCGGGATCGATCTTCGGGTGTTCGACCGCCGGGACGACCGCGGCATCGTGCGCGCCATCGCCGGCGGGGTGGCGGACCGACTCGACTGGCGCACCGGGGACGTGGCGTCGCTCGCGGACGTGTCGGCCGCGGCGGACGGCTGCGACTTCGCGATCCACCTGGCCGCCCTGCTGACCCCGGCCTGCGCCGAGAACCCGATCCTCGGCGCCCAGGTCAACCTGATCGGCACCCTGAACGTGTTCGAGGCGGCCAAGGCGCGCGGCATGCGGGGCATCGCCTACGCCAGCAGCGCCGGCGTGTTCGGGCCGGACGACGGCGCCATCCCGCATCCGACGACCCACTACGGCGCCTTCAAGCTGGCCTGCGAGGGGTCGGGTCGGGCCTATTGGCAGGATGCCGGCCTGTCCAGCGTCGGCTTCCGCCCGGCCATCGTGTACGGCCCCGGACGCGAGACCGGCCTGACCGCCGGCCCGTCGCTGGCCTGCCGCGAGGCGGTCGCCGGGCGGCCCTACACCATCGGCTATTCCGGGCGGGCCGACATGATCTATGTCGACGACGTGGCGGCGGCTTTCGAGGCGGCGGCGACCCGGCCGTTCGAGGGCGCCCACGCCTTCTCCCTGGTCGGCGAGGTCGCCGACGTCGCGGCGATCGTCGACGGCATCCGCGCGAATGTGCCCGGTGCCGCCGTCGACTGGTCCGGCCCGCCGCTGCCCCTGCACCCGGTCATCGCGCCCAGCCCGATCGAAGCGGTCCTCGGCGCCCTGCCGCACACCCCGCTGGCCGACGGCCTGGCGCGGACGATCGGGTTTTACCGGCGGGGTGTTACGGGAGAGGGGTGATCGGCGGCGCGGGTGGCTGTATCCTGGCGGTTCAGTCGATGCGGCCGCGCAATGGTGGGTGAGACTGAGGAGGCAGCGATATGATCCGAGCAACGTCCATCACGACGCCGGCCGGCGAGGAACTGGTGCTGCTGCCCAAGGCCGAATACGAGCGTCTGACCGAAGCGTCCGATCAATTGGCCGACATCGCGGCCTACGACGAGGTCAAGCGACGGCTGGCGTCCGACGAGGAGGAGATGCTGCCAGCGGCGATGGTCGATCGCCTTCTGGCGGGTGAAAGCGCGTTGCGGGTCTGGCGTGAGCATCGCGGCCTGTCGGCCAGCGAGCTTGCCGAGCGAGCCGGTCTCTCGCAGGCCTATGTCAGCCAGTTGGAGACCGGCAAGCGCGATGGCTCGGTCGCGGCAATGGGCTCGCTGGCCCAGGCTCTGGGCGTGATGATCGACGACCTTACCGATTGAGTCCGCTGGCGGCGGTCGGGCGCACTTCCGCTGAGCCAACCGTAGAGCGTTCTCTGGGGTGATCGGCGACGCGGGTGGTTCGCAGACCCAGCGCAGTCACCGGATGTCAGGGCCAAACCGGCGCTCCCTCCAGCCCTGTGGTTTCCGGCAGGCCGCAGATCAGGTTCGCATTCTGCACCGCCTGGCCGGCCGCTCCCTTGCCGAGATTGTCGACCACGCCCATCGCGATCACCAGATTGCGCTCCGGATCGGCCGCGTAGCTGACGAACGCGAGGTTCGAGCCGGTCGCCCATTTGGTCTGCGGCGGCCTGTCGGTCACCCGGATGAACGCCCGCCCGGCGTAGAAGCGCCGCGCCGCGTCCAGGCACTGTTCCGTGGTGGCGCGGCCACGGCAGTACATGGTGGCGAGCACGCCGCGGGTCATCGGCACCAGGTGTGGCGCGAACACCAGCCCGGCGGCACTGCCGCCGCTCAGCCGCTCGATCGTCGTGGCCATCTCGGGCATGTGGACGTGCTTGAGCAGACCGTAGGGCACCAGGTTCTCGTTGCTGTCGGCGTAGCCGAACGTGCCGCCGCCGCCCCGGCCGGCACCGGAGATGCCGGTCTTGGCGTCGATCACGATGTTGCCGGGCTCGATCAGATTGTCGGCCAGCAGCGGCGCCAGCGCGGTCAGCGTCGCCGCCGGGAAGCAGCCGGGGTTGGCCACCCGGGTCCGACCCTCGATCCGGTCTGGCCAGACGTCGGCCAGGCCATACGCCCAGCCCTCGACGTAGCGGTGGTCGCCGCCGATGTCGACGATCTTCACCTCCTTGGGGACCCGCGCCAGCGCCTCGGCCGAGGCGCCGGTGGGCAGCGACGCGAACAGCACGTCGAGCTTCGGCAGCGTCACAGGGTCCCACTTCTGGATCACCAGCTCGGCCAGCGTGGCCGGCGCACCGGGGAAGCGGTCCCCCAGCCGGCTGCCGGCGCTGCCCTCGCCGGCGGCGTAAACCAGTTCGAAGGACGGGTGGCCCGCGACCAGGCGCATCGCCTCGCCGCCGCCAAAACCGCTGATCCCGACAATGCCGACGCGAAGGCTCATGGTGGTGTCCTGCTGCTGGAGGTAGGGCAAAGAAAAACCCCCGAAGCCAGGGGCTGCGGAGGTTCGAAAGATGCGGGCTGATGCCGCCTCGGGGGTGGACCGCTAGGCAGCGGACCTCACCGGGGGAGGGGCCTGTCTGCACGCAGCCGTGGAAGCCGCCGCTGGGAAGCAGCGACGGCGTCGGTTCGCGGTGCGGAGGCCAAGATCACCCATGGAGCGGACGGTAGGGGACCGCCGGAACGTCTGTCAACGGGGGGGTGTTGCTGTGCTCCTGGCCCGCTCGGGGTGCTCTCGATCGAAGCCGGAGTTCCCCCCTGCTCAAAACCGATCCTCTCCTGCGAAGGGTATGCGCTGGGGGACGATTCTGCATGAGGCGAGCGACGGGTCAACAGGTTGACGCTTGATACTAAATTGTTGTATTGAATTATTAAAGTAAAAATCCACTTTTTTGTATGTTTGGAAATAATATTAGGATCGATTGTTTCTTTCTTTGTGCATTTTTTCAGTTAATGGAATTCCTAGAATCATCATTTTTCCATTTTTATCAGTTTTTTGCAATGAACGTGAAATGAATCCTTCGTAATTTATGACCTGCAATGCAATGAATTCATCAATATGTCTGAATGGTTCGTTCTGATTGCAAAATTCAAATGATTTTTGCCAGCCAAAGATTCGTTTTCCAAGCACATCTAGTGTTGAGCTTTGTGAAAACTTTGGATTCAAGCCGCTGTTTTTTCGAATCGCCTCTTTTATCGCCGATTTTGAGGCCGACAGTGTTTCGGTGACGCTATCCTTTAACTTGTTGACAGATGCGCGGCTCGGAACGCAGCGTTTTGGTTGAATGGTGCAGCCTAAAAAATTGATGGATTGGCTGCATTCGCCGCGCGCCGCTTTCTCGGCATTATCTGTCGGACTGTATAGGCCAAAGCCAAGGTCTATAAGAGAATCCTCAGCATGCTTGACGGCGGCATTTAGCGTGGTTTCGTCTGGTGCGACCATAAGGATATCGTCGATGTACCGGATGGCGCAGACTCCCATCGCATTCAACTGGTGGTCCAATTCGAAAAGCAAGACGTTCCCTGCGAATGCTGAAAGAGATGACCCCTGCGCAACACCGATCCCGCCGCTAGTGGATAAAATCCGACATTAGAATCCCGCTCAGGATTCCCGCGGGTTCGGTGGCGTGCGAGTCTGGGGCATGCGCACCGGGATCAGCTTCACCGTCAGTACCGCCGATCGCGCCCGCCTGGAGGCGATCGTGGCGGACCGCAACAGCCCGCAAAAGCACGTCTGGCGCTGCCGGATCGTGCTGCTCACCGCCGCGGGCCTGGGCACCAACGCGATCATGCGCGAGGCCGGGGTCGCCAAGACGGCGGTCTGGCGCTGGCAGGAGCGCTTCGCCGCCGAAGGCGTGGACGGGCTGCTGCGGGACAAGACGCGCCCGTCGCGGATCCCGCCGCTGGACCCCTCGGTGGCCGAGCGCGTCGTCGCCCTGACCCTGACCGATCCGCCCGGCGAGACGACCCACTGGACCGCCGCAACGATGGCGGCACAGACCGGCATCTCGGTTAGTTCGGTGCAGCGGATCTGGCGTGCTCACGGTTTGGCCCCGCATCGGATCCGGCAGTTCAAGCTCTCGAACGACCCGGAGTTCGTGACCAAGCTGCGCGACGTGGTCGGGCTCTATGTCGACCCGCCGGCCCACGCCATCGTGCTCAGCGTCGACGAGAAGAGCCAGATCCAGGCGCTCGACCGCACCCAGCCCGGCCTGCCGCTGAAGAAGGGCCGCGCCGGCACCATGACCCACGACTACAAGCGCCATGGCACCACCACCTTGTTCGCTGCCCTCAACGTGCTCGACGGCACCGTCATCGGCCGCAACATGCAGCGTCACCGCCACCAGGAGTTCATCCGCTTCCTCAACCACATCGAGGCCCAGGTTCCGGCCGGCAAGGTGATCCACGCCGTCCTCGACAACTACGCCGCCCACAAGCACCCCAAGGTCCGCGCCTGGCTGCACCGCCATCCCCGCTGGACCTTCCACTTCGTGCCGACCTCATGTTCCTGGCTCAACGCCGTCGAAGGCTTCTTCGCCAGGCTCGCCAAGCGCCGCCTCAAGCGCGGCGTCTTCCGCTCTGTCGCCGACCTCCAGGCCGCCATCAACCGCTTCCTCGACGAGCACAACGCCTCAGATCCGAAGCCCTTCAACTGGACAGCCGATCCCGACAAAATCATCGCCGCCGTCAGGCGTGGGCACCAAGTGTTGGATTCTATCCACTAGGGAAGAGATGGGCATATCCAATCAACTCATCTGGGTTTCTAAGGTGGACTTCGAGACCTTTTGCGAAAAGGTCGGCAATTGCATCTTCGTTAGTTTGAACCCTGACAAATTCAATGACCTTAGAGCCTGTTGCTGAATGAGTCTGGCTTGACGGCATGAAGCAGCTATCCGGTGATTTTGCCCTCAGACGGCATTTTTCTTGTCCAATTGCTTCAGTTCAAGAGCCATTTTCCACCCTTTCTTCCTCTGCGGACGGACTCCGAGTGTAGTTTTTTGATGTTGTGGGCGGCGCAGTGCAGGTTCCATTCACCCTGGGTCTCCTGCTCCCCGCGCATCATGAATCCGTCTGCGCCCTGGGTCTCCTTCATTTGCCCGAACACCGGTTCCACGGTCTGGCCGCGCAGCCGGTAAAGTTTTCGGCCCCGTTGGGTCAGGAGCTTACGCTCCATCTGGTCACGGGCACTCATGTCCCTGGGTATACGGCCCCGGGGTGGTGGAGCATCACGCATCGCCTTGCGCTGCTTCCAATCCTTAGTGGTGGCGATCAGGTATTCGCATTCCGCTGTTTCCGTGGCCGCGTTCTCGTCAGACCAATAGCCCGCGTCAAACAGGCCAACCCCCAGCACCGCCTCGTCGCCGGTCACCGCCTCCATCATCGTCAGGGTCCGGGCAATCATCGGGGCCAGTTGGCGAACGTCGTTGGCCTGGTTCGTCACATCGGTGGCGAGGATGATCTGGTCCGCCGTCACCACCGCCTGGGCATTGTACCCCTGGAGATATCCCTTGCGGCTCTTCATGATCCGGCTGTCCGGGTCGCTCACGTTGGCCTTGGCCTCTTCCTTGACAACCGCCTCGGCTGTCTTCGGCTTCCGCCCGCGTTTGGCTTTTCCGTTCGCCTTTTCCTCGGCAATCCGGGCGTTGATCTTCTCCTGCTGCTCGACCCGTTGATGGTCGGCTTCGCGCAAGAGACGTTCATGACAGGAGCGAAGACGGGACAGCCGATCTGACGGCTTCCTCAGCCCGACGGGAACATCGTCACCTCGGCCCTCCCCGAACATCCCGTCCTCGGCGGCATCGATCGCCTCGGCCTCCGACAGCATGGCGGCAACCTCCGCCTCCAGGGACTTCGAGGTCTGGTTCGCCGCAAGCGACGCATTTGCCTTCACCTTGGTCCCATCCAGCGCCACCACGCCCAACCGCACCAGCCCCGCCGCATGACACAGCTTCAGGACCTCCACGAACAGGGTCTCCAGGTCGCCCCGGTGCCGCTTGCGGAACCGCGCTATCACGCTGTGGTCGGGAACCTCGGCGCACACGATCGTCCGAAACCCAGCATCCCGCACGCACAGGCGCTCGATCTTGCGGCTTGAGCGTTGCCCGTTCGCATACGCATAAACAAGGAGACTAACCATCATCCTCGGCGCGAACGGTGGCGCTCCCGACCCACGCTTCCGGTAGTGCGTCTCGAATGCCGATAGATCCATCAAACCCACGGCATCCAGAAGAAGGTGCACGAGGTCTGTGTCCGGAACCCAATCCGCCATGTCCACCGGCAGAAGAAACCGCTGCCTACGATCTGGTTCTCGGTAAAAATTTGCCATCTCCCCCCCCTTCAAATTGCCTCTCCCAACGGAATCAGGACCCCGTCAGTGGGTCAAGCGGAGATCGTCGGTGGAACCGGTGATTCTGCAACAGCCTCCTTAGCGGTCGGAATTTTCGTGAAAAAAGAGCGTATATCTGACTGGTAAAAGTACTTTGCGCCCCCGTCGATTGCCTGGGTTATCTGTTCAATCGCGGGACGAACGCCGCCATAAGGGTAAATCAGGCCGCCGACGCCAAACTTCGAACGGTTCACTTCGTTGATTGCACCCAGACGCTCATCTCTATCCGTCTCATATCGAGTGTCAGGATCACGAAGGTCTCGCGCTATGCGGGGTTGTAGCACCTGCAATATTGCGCGTTGGACGACACGACTTTGAATCGTGGCAATTGCAATGGGTCGCGGATCTTTGCCTTTTAATATGCGATTTTTCTTATCTTTTAATATCCCTTCAACTGGATCAAAATTGAAGCGACCATCTCGAAGTTGCCCGATTATTCTTTTCAAATGCCTCTGATGGGCGTGCTCAAACTCAGATGCTTTCCCGCGAATGTCAGGATTGCCTGAAGTAAGAGCGCTCTTCTTCACATGGCGCCACGCAGAAAAAATATTCTGCTCGCTGCGGACATCTTGAAAAAGCGTCTTCATTGCATCTTCGCTCGGGTCCCCCGCACATACAATCCCGACCGTCGACGGGCACCCATCCACTGCGCACGGCATGGCCGCGACGACAGACACCTCGGCGGCAACTGCCACCTTGGCGCGGTCTCCGTGGCGCCCGATCCGCATGGACAGGTCCAGCTTCACGTCTGACGCCATGGCCACCATGGACGCTGCGGCGAGCACGCAAGCGTACGCGCCGGTTACCCAGCTCAGTAGAGCCGGTTTTTCGGGGCAGGTTCACGCATTTCTTCACCTTTGACCTTAGCAGGTTTTTGGCATTGTCAAGCGCTTTTCGCCCCGGCCACGCCCGCCGATTTGAATGCTTATCCGCTGCTTGGGGGCCGTCCTTAGACGGAGTACTTACAGCTTCGAAGCCAACGGTCAGGCTTAGCCCATCCACTGCGCACGGCATGGCCGCGACGACAGACACCTCGGCGGCAACGGCCACCTTGGCGCGGTCTCCGTGGCGCCCGATCCGCATGGACAGGTCCAGCTTCACGTCTGACGCCATGGCCACCATGGACATACCTGATATTGTGGGTGCCGTAACGGAGCACGTCAAGATGCGGTGTAATATTTTTTTTGATTGAGTACGAAAGATAACTTCAGGATGAAGCGCGCTTGTGTAATGGAACTTCGACTGGCGCTATGACGCTTGCTCAAGGGTCGATTCGGAGTAACGCCCCCTCACGTCCGCTGCCCACCGTCGCTCAGCGCCCGTTCCAGTTCCTCGGGCGGGATGTCGTCGAACGAGGCGTAGTTCATCCGGTACAGCCGGGCGTACAGGCCGTTGGCGGCGATCAGGGCGTCGTGGCTGCCTTCCTCGACGATCCGGCCGTCCTGCAGGACGATGATCCGGTCGGCGCCTCGGATGGTCGCCAGGCGGTGGGCGATCACCAGGGCGGTGCGGCCCTCCAGCAGGCGGGCCAGCGCGCGCTGGATCTCCAACTCGGTGTAGCTGTCGACGCTGGCGGTCGCCTCGTCGAGCACCAGGATGCGGGCGTCGGCGACCAGGGCGCGGGCGAAGCTGAGCAGCTGGCGCTGGCCGAGCGACAGGTTGGAGCCGCGCTGGTCCAGCTCGGTGGCGTAGCCCTTGGGCAGGCGGGTGATGAAGTCGTGGGCGCCGACCGCGGTGGCGGCGGCCACCACCTGCTCGTGGCTGGCGCCGGCGGTGGCGTAGCGGATGTTCTCCTCGATGGTGGCGGAGAACAGGAACGGCTCCTGCAGCACCATGGCGATGTGCCGGCCGAGCGAGTGCTGGGTGACCGCGCGCACGTCGCGGCCGCCGACGATCACCTCGCCCTGCCAGACGTCGTAGAACCGGTGCACCAGGGCGGTGGTGCTGGTCTTGCCCGAGCCGGTCGGCCCGACCAGGGCCACGGTCTCGCCGGGAGCGACCTTGAAGCTGATGTCCTGCAGCACCGGCTTGCCCGGCTCGTAGCCGAAGGTGACGCCTCGGAACTCGATGGCGCCGTCGATCTCGGCCGGGTCCTCGGCGTCCGGGGCGTCCCGGACCTCGACGTCGACGTCGGTCACCTCGAAGATCCGCTGCCCGGCGGCCATGGCGCGCTGCATGATGCTGTACTGCAGGGTCAGCGAGCGGATCGGGTCGAAGAACCGCTGCACGTAGAACAGGAACGCCACCATCACGCCGATGTCGAGGCTCTGGTCCAGCACCATCGAGCCGCCGAGCACGATGACGATCGCCATCGCCGAGCCGGTCAGGGTGTCGACGATCGGGATCATCACGTTGGTGAACTTCGACGCGGTCAGGTGGGTCAGCAGGTTGGTGCGCGCCTTGGACTCGAACAGTTTGAAGTTCACGTCCTCGCGGCCCAGTTCCTGGATGGCGCGGATGCCGTGGACGTTCTCGGCCAAGGCGCCGTTGACCGAGGAACTGGCCTCGCGCGCCGCCATGAACGCCTTGCGGGCCAGCGGCAGCCAGATGATCCGCACCAGCAGCAGCAGCGGCACCACCGACAGGGTCAGCCCGCCGAGTGCGGGATTCAGGCTCAGCATCACCGCGACGATGCCGAACAGCAGCACGATGTCGCCGATCGCGAAGATCGAGGATTCCAGGAACTCCTGCAGGGCGTAGACGTCGCCCTGCAGCCGCGACATCAGCCGGCCGACCTCGGTCTTGTCCATGAACGACAGCGAGACGACCTGCAGGTGGGCGTACATCGCGCGGCGCAGGTCGAACAGCAGGTTCTGGGCGGTCTTGCTGACCGTCGTCTCCATCAGGTGGTTGGCGGCGTAGTTCAGCGTCACCACCCCGGCGAACACCCCGATGAACCAGTGCAGCAGGTCGATGTCGGTGGCGCCTTCCACCAGCGCGTGGTCGATGGCGGCGCGCACGATCAGCGGGATCGTCAACTGGGTGACGGTGAAGGTCAGCACCGCCGCCACGCCAAGCGCGATCCGGGTCTTGTAGGGCGCGAGATAGGTCAGGAAGCGCTTGACCACCCACGGGTCGAAGGCGCGGCCGAACAGTTCCTCGTCCTGGTCGATCTGCGAGCCGACCACCGCCAGCGGCGGTCGCTCCTGCTGCTCCGACGGGTGCGGGGCGGGCGAAGTGGTCTCGGTGCTCACGCCGTGCCCTCCCGGTCGGTCTTCGCCTCGCCGCCGCGGGCCTGCAGGTCGTAGAGCTGGCGGTAGCGGCCGTCGGGCACCGTCATCAACGCGTCGTGGCTGCCGCGCTCGACGATCCGGCCGCCCTCGACGAACAGGATCTCGTCGGCGTGCATCAGCGAGCTGAGTCGGTGGGCGATCACGATCACCGCCCGGTCGGCGACGAAGCCTTTCAGCGCCTCGCGGATCCGGCGTTCGGTGGCGGCGTCGACGGCGGCGGTGGAATCGTCGAAAACCAGCACCTTGGCTTCCGGCAGCAGGGCGCGGGCGATCGACAGGCGCTGGCGCTGGCCGCCGGACAGCGACACCCCGCGCTCGCCGACCAGGGTCTGGTAGGCCTGGGGCAGGGCCTTCACGTAGTTGTGCAGCTGCGCCATCTGCGCCGAGCGCTCGATGTTCGGTCGGCCGGCCCACGGGTCGCCGTAGGCCACGTTGTGGTCGATGCTGGCGGTGAACAGGAACGGCTCCTGCTGGACGATGCTCACCGCGTCGCGCAACGAACGCAGGGTGACTTCGCGGATGTCCTGGCCGTCGATGGTGATCCGCCCGGCGCTCACATCGTAGTAGCGGCCGATCAGCTGGGCGATCGTGGTCTTGCCGGCACCCGGCGGCCCGACGATGCCGATCATGTGGCCGGGCCGCGCCTCGAAGCTGATGTCCGACAGGGTGCGCTCGTCCTTGGCGTGGCTCGGGTAGCGGAAGCTGACGCCCTCGAACCGCACCACGCCCTCGGTGACGGCGAGCGGCTTGGCGTCCGGCGCGTCGGCGATCGAGGGGATCAGGTCCAGCACGTTGAACAGCCGGCCGCCGCAGGTCGAGGCCCGGGCGATCGAGTTGATCATCCAGCCGATCTGCCGCACCGGCATCTGCAGGATCAGCATGAACGCCAGCGCCTCGGTCAGCTGGCCCAGCGTGATGGTGCCGTCGATCACCTTGGCGCCGCCGACCCACAGGGTCAGCCCCATCGCCAGGAAGTAGACGAACGTCATCTGGGTGGTCGACAGCACGAACAGCCGGACCCGCCGGCTGGCGATCGCCAAGGCGGTGTCGGAGATCCGGTCGTAGCGGATCATCTCGTGGGCCTGGGCGGCGAAGGCGCGGACCACCCGGATGCCGCCCAGGTTCTCCTCCATCACCTTGGTCAGGATCGACATCTGGTCCTGCAGCGCGATCCAGGTGTCGCGCAGCTTCAGCCGGGCGATCGAGGCCCGAACGGCGACGATCGGCACGAAGCTCAGCGCCACCAGCGCCAGGTCGCTGTCGTTGTGGAACAGCACCACGGCACCGCCGCCGATCAGCACGGTCAGCAGGATCGAGCGCAGCACGCCGGTGTCGACCCACAGCCGCACCCCTTCGATGTCGAGGATGCCGCGGGTCATCAGGTCGCCGGTGTGCACCCGGTCGTGCCAGGACATGCTGAGCGACTGCAGCTTGCGGTAGTAGTCGAGCCGGAGGTGGTAGCCGATCAACTGGCCGACCGCCTCGCCCTGGTAGTTCTGCATCATGGTGAACACCCCGCGGGCGATCGCCGCGGCCAGCAGCAGCAGGGCGGTGGTCAGCAGTGCGGCTTCGGCGGCCGCCGAATCGACGCTGCCGGAGGTGGCGCCGGCCAGCAGCCCGCGAGCCTGGTCGACCGCCTGGCCGAGATACTGCGGCACCAGCAGCTGGAACCCGCCGGCGCACAAGGTCGCCACGATCGCCACCGCCATCCGCGCCCGATGCCGGAACGCCATGGCGGTGATCCGCCACAGCACCGAGGTGTCGAGCTTGGAGACGTCGGTGTTGTAGTCCGCGTCGACTTCAGCGTCGACGCGCTGAGCGCGTTTTGCAGGGCTCGCCATGGGGCGTCCAGGTCAGGGGCAACGGGATTGTGCGGCCAGTATGGCACGGTCATCCGGGCATGGGGAGACACGCAGCAGGCGAATTTATCCCCGCGCCATCGCTTCCAGCACGGCGCGCGAGGCGTCGTCGGCCGGGAAGAAGCTTTCGATGCGGATGTCGTGCAGGGCGATGTCCTGCGGCTCGCCGAGCGTGGTGATGGTGGAGAACAGCCGCACCGTCGCGCCGTCCTTGGCGATGTCCAGGGTCAGCACCGGTGGCAGCGGCGCCTGCTCCTGACTGTCCCGCACCGCCCCGCCGGCGGCCCAGTGCGGCGCGGCGGGGCCGAGCCGCCGGGCCATGTGCGGCAACACCTCGTCGCGGTTCAGCAGGTACTGCCCCAAGCCCTCGGGGTCGAAGATCCAGGCCGCCAGGTCGATCGACCCGTCGGCCGCGGTCGGCAGGCCGTCGGGCGCCAGGAACGCCAGGATGCGCTCGGCGGCGGCGTTGGCGCGGCGCAGGTGCCAGGCCCGATCAATGACGATGGCCGGGAACGGCTCCTGCTTGTCCAGGATGAAGGTCAGGGCGGCGTCGATGGCGGCGAGATCCGGGTCGTCGTCGCGGCGCGCCAGGAAGGCGGGCGAGAAGCCGGCCGACGACAGCAGGCTGTTGCGGTCGCGCAGCGGCACGTCCAGCGCCCCAGCGAGTGCGACCACCATGTAGCGGCTGGGCCGAGCCCGACCGGTCTCCAGGAAGCTCAGGTGGCGCTGCGAGGTGCCGGCGTTCAGCGCCAGGTCGAGTTGGCTGACGCCGCGCTGCCGGCGCCAGCGGCGCAGCAGCACGCCGAACTCGTCGGACGGATCGTAGCTGTCCTGAAGATCGAGCGCGGTGGCCATGATTACTCCCAGCGTAATTGTGGCGCCCCGGCGCGAAGGCCGATGGTGCGGGCAGGATACGTCAATGAAAGGAGACGATCATGTCCTTGTTCAGTCATCCCGAGAACGCCCTTCGGCTGGTGCTGCGGCTCAACGCCGGCTCGTCGCTGCTGATCGGCATCGCCATGGCGGCGGCATCCAAGCCGCTCGCCACTTTGTGCCTGACGAACCCCGGCCCGTTCCTGGGTCTTGACGGCGCCGGCTGGATTCAACTGATCGGGCTCGGCCTGTTCCCGTTCGCGGCCTTCGTGTTCTGGGTGTCGGGCCGTCCGACCGAGCGTCCGGGCCTGGTCCGGTTGATCTGCGCGATGGACTGGTCGTGGGTGCTGGCCAGTGCCGCCCTGCTGGTGCTGGGGTGGAGCGCCTTCACCTGGACCGGCGCGATCCTGGTCGACCTGATGGCCATCGCCGTCGCCGGCTACGCGGTGCTGCAGGCGAAGTTCCTGGGGGCGGTCCGGCCGACGACGGTGTCGGCCGGGTGAGCGGCGTCAGGCGTTGGCGCCCTTGTTCAGGAAGTTGAGCGGCAGGCCGGGTCGCGGCCAGTCCATGGCGACGAGCCGGCCTGTGCAGCTCAGCGTGATGAAGGCGGTCCGCAAGTCAGGACCGCCGAACGCGATGTTGGTGCAGTACGGCTCCGGCATCGGGTGGAACTCGAAGGTGCCGGTGGCCGGTGAGGCGACGGTGACACCGCCGGTGCCCAGCGTGGCGACACAGATCGCGCCATCGCGCTCGACCGCCAGGCTGTCGAACCGGCGGAACCCGGCGTCGCAGGCGACCAGCCGGCCGCCGTTCGGCGACGGGAACGGGTGCTTGGCGACCTCGCCCTCGCCGATGATCTCGTAGGCCCACAGCCGGCCGCCCTCGGTCTCGGCGACATACAGGGTCTTCTCGTCCGGCGACAGGCCGATGCCGTTCGGCATCATCATCGGGTAGATCGCTTCCTTGATCATCCCGGTGTCGGGCCGGCAGTAGTAGACCCCGCCGCGGTCGATCTCGCGCTTGCGGGCCTTGCCGAGGTCGGTGAACCACAGCCCGCCGCTCTTGTCGAAAACCAAGTCGTTCGGGCCTTTCAGGGGGTGGCCGTCGCATTCGGTGAACAGCGTCTCGATCGCGCCGGTTTTCAGGTCGACGCGCTCGATCCGGCCGCCGGAATAGTCGTGGGCCTGGCCGATCGTGCGGTGCTCGCCGGTCTCCGGGTCGACGTGGAAGTCGAAGCCGCCGTTGTTGCAGATGTAGATCTTGCCGTCCGGCCCCATGGCGGCGCCGTTCGGGCCACCGCCGGTCTCGGCGACGATCTCCTTGCGGCCGTCCGGCCAGCAGCGCGTCAGCGTGCGGCGGGCGATCTCGACCACGACAACCGACCCGTCGGCCAGTGCCACCGGACCCTCCGGGAACTGCAATCCATCGGCAATGGTACGCAAGCTCATTTCTGGTCTCCTCCCACGGTTGCGGGCAGTATCGGCTTGAAACTCGCTCCGCCGCAAACGCGCGGCGGTCACGACTGCCGTTCTCGGGAAAGCTGACCATGGGAGATTGGTCATGAGTGATCGCGACGACGCTACCGGACCGGACCCTGCGTCCGATCCGGAAAGCCGCGGCGTGGAGACGGTGATCGTGCCGCGTGCCCACGACATCGGCGGGATGGAGGTCCGGCGCGCCCTGCCGTCGGCTAGGCGCCAGATGGTCGGACCGTTCATCTTCTGGGACCAGATGGGACCCGCCCGTTTTCCGTTCGGCGAGGGAATGGACGTCCGGCCGCACCCGCACATCGGGCTGTCGACCCTAACCTACCTGTTCGAGGGCGAGATCATGCACCGGGACAGCCTGGGCACCGCCCAGCCGATCCGGCCGGGCGAGGTCAACTGGATGACCGCCGGGCGCGGCATCGTGCATTCCGAGCGGACGGCGACCGAACTGCGGGCCAACGGTGCCGCTCTGTACGGCATCCAGGCCTGGATCGCCCTGCCGAAGGGGGACGAGGACACCACACCCGGTTTTACCCATCTCGGCTCCGAAGCGTTACCGACCATCGAGGCGGAAGGGAAGCGGGTGCGGGTTGTCGCCGGCACGTTGTGGGGCGAAACCTCGCCGGTGCCGAGCTTCTCGGAGATGATCTACGCCGACGCGATCCTGGAGACCGGATCCAAGCTTCCGATCCCAGCCGAGCACGACGAGCGCGCGGTCTATGTGGTCGAGGGCACGGTGTCGATTGCCGGCGACCGCTTCGAGTGCGGACGGCTGCTGATCCTGCACCCCGGCGACGCGGTCACGGTAGAGGCGGTCAGCAACGCGCGGGTGCTGGTGCTGGGCGGCGAGCCGATGGACGGGCCGCGCTTCATCTGGTGGAACTTCGTCGCGTCGTCGAAGGAGCGGATCGAGGCCGCCAAGGCCGATTGGAAGGCCGGGCGTTTCGATGTCGTGCCGGACGATTCCGAGGAGTTTATCCCGCTGCCGGAGCGGTGAGAGCGTCGCTCAGCTGCTCACCCACCGCGCGTCCTGAAGGCAAAAGCGCTGGGTCCCAGTTCGCTCCCGATCGTTCAGATAGTAGTAGCTTTTCACCTGCTTGCAGAGGTTGCCGCCGTCGAGGACCGGCGGCGACGCGCGTTCGGCCCATCCGAACACGTCCTTGTTCGTCTCGCTCTGCCAGTGGACGGGCCCTCCGATCGAAGCGTTAGCCGATTGGCGGGCCGCGTCCTCGGCACGCAGGCGGTCGGCTTCGTCAAGGGATGCCCAGAACGCACCACCGGCAATCGCTCCGGCTACTGCACCAACCAACATGCCGACGAGTATGTTCTGTCCAAAGTACCCGTTGCCGCCGATGGCTGTTCCGGCAGCCGACCTGGCACCGGCAGCCGCGCCTGCGGCCCCGCCGGCTGCGGCACCAGCAGGTTGGTCCGAGCCGGTCGTCTGGCAGCTGGACAGCATGATCGCCGATACGGTGAGTAGGGCGACCATCCTGAGAACGCGCGCCAAGGACTCTCTTCTTGCATTACCCAAAACCGGACGGCGGCCTGAGACCATCAGCCGACCACGTTGACGACGTTGAACCGGCGCATTTCCTGTTCGCTCAGCCAATGGATATCGAGATGCGATGTCGCGAACAGGGTGTCGAACACCTCGACCGCCACGCCCATCCGCACGACGTAGGTTGCGATCATCCCGGCGACGCGGGCCGACATTTGTTCGTTCAGCAGCACGATCAATCGGATCCGGTCGTCGACCGACATCCGGCGTTCGTTAAGAATCTGTCGGAGCTTGGCTACATACTCGTCGTTGCCGGCGGCGGAATGCATGTGCACGCCCAGCCGGCCAGTACCGTCAACACTGCGCAGGACACCGCCCAGAAATGCGAAGAAGCAGGCGCTGGCGCACTCGCGCCCGCTGGTGATCCGGGTTGCCACCTGTGCCGCCCGCAGGGTCACGCCGACGTCGATGCCGGCTTTCATGTTGCCGCCCGGCGAGTGAAGGCGAACCTCCATGATCGGTTCGCGGGACAGCGCGTCGAGCACCTTGTTGGCGTCGCCCGTCACGAACTCACCGGACAGGGTCAGGATGGTGCCCTGCTTGGTGGTGGTCCGGTCGAGTTGCAGGGCGTGCGCGACGGAGGTCAGCGCGAACAGGACAACCAGGGACGCAAAGAGACGGATCAGGCTTCGGTCCATCGTCCATCCTGAAGGCAGAAGCGCTTCGTCTCCGTCTGCTCCTGGCCGCTCAGATAGTAGATGCTCTTCACCTGCTTGCAGAGGTCGTCGCCATCGAGTGCCGCGGCGGATGCCGGTTCGGCCCAGCCGTGCACGTCTTTGTTCTTCTCGCTCTGCCAGTGTACCACGCCGGCGCTGGGCGCGTTCGCGGCCTGGCGCGCGGCGTTCTCGGCCCGCAGTCGGTCGGCGTCGTCCAGCGACGCTCCGATCGCACCGCCGGCGAGAGCGCCAACCAGCGCCCCGACCACCACGGCGACCAGCCGCCCTTCGCCGCTGCCGAACTGGGCGCCGGCGGCCGCACCGGCTAGTCCGCCCAGGAGAAATCCGCTCTGCTGATTGTTGCCGCGGCCGTCTCCGGTGGTCTGGCATCCGGCCAGCGCCAGTGCCGAGATCGCCACTGCCGCGGCCATTCTGCGTCCCCGTGTCATGGATGCTTCCCCCATACCCATACGCCGCAAAAAGTCTTCGCGGCGCTCCACCCCAGATTGCAACGATGCCCTGCGCACTGTTCCCGGGCAATGTTTTGCTGCGGTGTTTCCTCAGTCGGCGCAAAGCAGTCTTGCGCCGTCGGCGCTTTGACGTGTCATAGCTCGACGATACAGTGCGCGCCATGACGATGCTCTCGCTCGACGATCTGAGCTTTTTCGGCACCGGGCTGCGGCGGCCGGAATGCGTGGCTTGCACCGCTGCAGGCCCGATCTGGGTCAGTCACGCCCTGCCAGAGGGCGGTGGCGGCGTGGCCCAGCTTGACACTGACGGCAGGCTGCATCCGCTGCTCGCGAAATCGGGCATGCCCGACGACTTCATGCCGAACGGCTGGTCGATGGCGCCGGACGGATCGTTCCTGATCGCCAATCTCGGTGAGTCCGGCGGCGTGTGGCGGCTGCGGCCGGACGGGGTGTGCGAACCGGTGCTGCAGGCGGTCGACGGGGTGACCCTGCCGTCGATCAACTTCGTGCACCGGGCCGAGGACGGTGTGCTGTGGATTTCGGTCAGCACCTGGCGGGCGCCGCGCGACCGGGCGTTCCACCGCGACGTCGCCGACGGCTTCGTGATCCGAATGACCGATCCGGCGGACCCGGCGTCCGCGCGGCTCGTTGCCGACGGGTTGGGCTACGCCAACGAGGTGAAAATCGATCCCTCGGGTGCCTATCTGTATGCCAACGAGACCATGGCGCGGCGGCTGTCGCGTTGGCCGTTGACCCAGCGCGGCCTCGGTCGGCGCGAGACGGTGGCCGACTACCTGGACGGGGTGTTCCCCGATGGCTTCGAGTTCGACGCCGAGGGCGGCGTGTGGTGCGCCAGCGTGATGAGCAACCGGGTGGTCCGGGTGGCGCCCAACGGCACTCAGACCGTTGTGCTGGAAGATTGCGAACAGGCGGCCGTGGACGCGGCGATGACCAACTGGCTCGACGGCGCGTTCAGCCGCGCCGACATGAATGTCGGAGCCACCCGTCGGCTGGCCAACATTGCAAGCATCACCTTCGGCGGCCCCGATCTGCGGACCGCCTATCTGGGCTCGCTCGCCGGGCAGAGTCTGGTGACCTTCCGTTCGCCAGTGGCCGGCGCCGTGCCGCCGCATTGGCATTTCTGACGACAGGAGACGATCGATGGCTGAGGTAAGCCCCATTACGGCCGGTCACCGGGTTGAAGTGACCGAGGTCGGGCCGCGCGACGGCATCCAGGCGGATGCGACGTTCGTGCCGACCGAGCACAAGATCGCGCTGATCAACCGGTTGACCGAGGCCGGCGTGCCGCGGATCGAGGCGACCTCGTTCGTGTCGCCGCGCGCGGTGCCGCAACTCGCCGACGCCGCCGAGGTGATGAAGGGCGTGAAGCGCTCCAAAAGCACCGTGCTCGCCGCCCTGGTGCCGAACGCCCGCGGTGCGATCCGCGCCGCCGAGGCCGGGGTCGACCAGATCGTGGTGTTCATGTCGGCGTCGGAGAGCCACAACCTGAAGAACGTGAACTGCACGGTCGCGGAATCACTGAAGGCGTTCGAGGACGTGGCCAAGATCGCCCACGATTCCGGCATCCCGGTGCACGGCGCCATCGCCACCTCGTTCGGTTGCCCGTTCGAGGGCGACGTTCCGGTCGCCCAGGTGGCGCGGATCGCCAGGGCCTATCAGGACATGGGCTTCGTCGGCATGAGCTTCGGCGACACCACCGGCATGGCGACCCCGCCGCTGGTGAAGGAGCGGGTCCTGGCGGTGCGCGACGCGGCACCGAGGCTTTCCCAGGTCCTGCATTTCCACAACACCCGCGGCATCGGCCTTGCCAATGTCATGGCCGGTCTGGCTGTGGGCGTCGACCGTTACGAGAGCTCGATCGGCGGCACCGGCGGCTGCCCGTTCGTACCGAAGGCCACCGGCAACATCTGCACCGAGGATCTGCTGTACCTCCTGCACGAGATGGGCATCGAGACCGGCATCGACCTGCGCAAGCTGATGGGCATGGCCAGCGACATGCAGTCGGTCCTGGGCCGCGAGTTGCCGGGGCAGATCATGAAGGCCGGACTGCGGCTCGACCTGCACCCCATGGAGTCGGTCCGGACGGCCGTCGGCTGATCGGGGACAGTTGATGAGTGCATTAGCCGGTATTCGAGTCGTCGACCTCACGCGGATTCTCGCGGGGCCGTTCTGCACGCAATTGCTCGCCGACATGGGCGCGGAGGTCATCAAGATCGAACCGCCCGGCGGCGATCCGGTGCGCGCCCAAGGCGCGGTGGTCGACGGCTACTCCTGGTACTTCGCCCAGTTCAACCGCAATAAGAAGTCGGTCGTCCTGGATCTGTACACCGACCAGGGCAAGACGGCCCTGACCCGCCTGATCGAAACCGCCGACGTGCTGGTGGAGAACTACCGGCCCGGGGTGCTGGCCAAGATGGGCTTCGACGACGCCCGGCTGGAGGAACTGAACCCGCGGCTGATCATCGCCAGCGTCAACGGCTACGGCTCGACCGGCCCGTATGTCGACCGGCCGGCCTTCGACTTCATCGCCCAGGCGATGAGCGGGTTCATGGCGGTCAACGGCGATCCGGACGGCCCGCCACGGCGTGCGGCGCCACCGATCTCCGACCTGGTTGCCGGCCTGTACAGCGCGTTCGGCGTGGTGTCGGCGTTGGAGGCCAGGCACCGCAGCGGGCGTGGGCAGAAGGTCGAGTCCACCCTGACCGGTGGCCTGATGTCGATGATGGCCTACCTGTCGGCCGAATACTTCGCGACCGGCCGGAACCCGACCCGCACCGGCAACGACCATCCGATCGTGGCACCCTACGGCCTGTTCGAGGCGGCCGATGGCGAGATCGCGGTGTCGCCGTCGCACGATGTGATGGTGACCCGGTTCCTCGGAGTGCTCGGCCTTGCCGATCTGCTGAACGAACCAGACTACACCGACAACCCCCGGCGCATGGCCAACCGTCCGGCGCTCAACGCGCTGATCAACGAGGTCACGCGGACCCGACCGGTCGACCACTGGATCGAGGCGATCAACAAGGCCGGCTGCCCGTGCGGCCGGGTGATGGGGCTGGACGAGGTGTTCACCGACCCGCAGGTGCTGGCCCAGGACATGGTGGTCGAGTCGGCCCGCCCGGGCCGGACGCCGATCAGGATGACCGGGTTCCCGGTGAAGATGTCCGGCACGCCGTGCACCGTGCACCTGCCGCCGCCGGAGTTGGGCGAGCACACCGACGAGGTGCTGGGCAGTCTGTAGGAGACGCCTGTCGAGACGGGAACTCGATGGAAGGGCAGAGGCTGAAGGCGGCGCGGCACTCAGCCCAGGAGCACTCGGTACAACAGGCGTCCAGGCAGCAGGGTGAACGCTCCTGCGACGACCAGGGCGCCGAGGTAGAGGCTCAGCATCGCCTGGCGGTGGCGTTGAACGTTGTGCCGACGAGCGGCGTACAGCCCGCCTGCGACGCCGAATAAGGTCAACGGGATGAGAAGGTGGATCCAGCTGAACGCGCCGTCATTGAGGTCGCGCACGAAGACCGTGGAGATCGCGGTCACCGTCATCAACCCGAGGAAGACGTAACCGAGCCGCCGGTGCCAGCGCGCACCCTTGCGGCTGCCCAGGATCAGCCACGCGCCGATGACAGCCGTCGGCACTACCGTGATCAGGTGAACCAGAACAGCCGTCGGGGCTGCGATGAGCGGCGCGAGTGCCATGGTGCTGCGGATGCTGACGTGCGTTCGTGTCCCGCACAAGCGGGGAAAGCGGGAGGATCGGCGGCAGTTGATCGGAGCCGGACACCGGCGTAGGACTGGCGTCAGCCTGCGCGCTGGATGTGATGTTCCATGAAGATTGGCCCGCTCCTCAAACGTGCCCGCACCCTGCGCCGATGGAAGCAGCAGGCGGTCGCTGATCTGGCCGGCGTGGCGCAGACCACGGTGTCGCGCTGGGAGTCCGGCGCGGTGGAACCGTCCGCCGAACAGGTGCGCCGGCTCGCTCCGGTTCTGTCGTCGGTTTCGGACCTGGCCCGCGATAGCGGGCTGCGGCGACTGGTGGTGACGTCGCCGCTGCCGGTTCATCTGATCTGCGATCTGACCCACCGTCTGCTGGCCGCCTCGCCGGCGCGCGAGGCGGAGTGGCTGGTGCCGGCCAGCGACCTGCATGGCGAGCCGTTGTTTCCATTCGCCACCGACGAGATCCGCGAGGCCGAGAGCCGGCTCGACGGCATAGGCTGGTTCGCCGACGCCACCACCGGTGCGGTGCTGTGGGTGCGCGGCCGGGAGCGGGCGACGACCATCCGGATGGTGGCGGGCTATTGCATCTGGGAGCGGCTGACCTTGAACGACGGCAGTCCGGTCCGTTTGGTCACAACCTTGCCGCCCGGCGCCCTGCCGGACGGAGGGTTGACCCGGTTGTTCGACGGCGAGCCGCCGGTCGGGCGGTGACGTGCATAAGTTATGCGTGGCCGGAGGGGGTGATGGCGCTTAGCGTCCGGCCGTCGAACCACAAACAAGAGCCCCAGATATGCGAGCCGCTAGCCGGCCGATCGCACGGTTTCTGCAGAAATCCGATCAGCCAGCACTGATTGGCCAGGGTGCTGCTGAACGCGCGTGGCGCACTGCCCTGGCCGCAATGCTGGTCGCCCGGCATTTGGAGCGTCCGGTCGACCTGCTGCGGGTGCTGGAGATGATCGTCGTGCAGGCGATCGAGGCGCCCGCCGACGAGATCCGGACGGCGCTCGATCCGGACAATGGTCTGCACGCGTTCGGGTTGCTGCTTGAACTCGACAATGCCGGAACGTCCGAGGCGCGACTGGTTCAGTCGCTTGGTGCCCTTATGGATGGTAGCGCGGTGCAGACCCACGATGGCTTCCTGACCGCATTGCGCGACGCAATGGTCGATGCGGGGGCGTTGCATCGCATCGGTTGACGCTGCGGTCCGCGCGACCGATCCTCGCGGCCGAACCCCGACGGAGACACCCGATGGACGACACCGGCAACACCTTCGATTCCGCGGCCTATGGCGGGCCGGGCTGGCAGGGGCGGACCCGCAGCCATCGCGAGGAGATCGGCGACCTGTGGGCGGCCTCAGGAATTGACAGCGAGTACGGCCGGCTGCGCAGCGTCCTGCTGCATCGCCCGGGCGGCGAGTTGGCGGCGGCGCTGGAGAACCCGAACGCGGTCCAGATGCTGTCGGCCCCGGACATCGGGCAGGCCGGAGAACAGCACGACGCCATGGCCGAGGCGTATCGGTCCAACGCAGTGGCCGTGCACTACGTCGATCCGACCGGCCAGCCGACACCGAACCAGATGTTCTGCGCCGATCTGTTCGTGATGACGCCGGAAGGAGCGATCCTGGCCCGACCTGCCTCGACCGTGCGGGCCGGCGAGGAACGCTGGGTGGCGCGCCGGCTGGCCGATCTCGGCGTGCCGATCCTGCGAACTCTGACCGGCAATGCGGTGTTCGAGGGCGCCGACCTGATGTGGCTCGACCCGGAAACCGTGATGGTTGGTCTCGGGCTGCGCACCAACGAGGAGGCTGCCGCCCAGATCGCCTCAACGCTCGAGGATGTCGGGATCGAGACCCTGGCCGTCGACATGCCGTACGGCACCATGCACTTCATGGGAATGCTGCGGATTGTCGACCGCGATCTTGCGATCTGCTGGCCGCGCCGCACGCCGTTCGCCACGGTGCAGGCGCTGCAGGAACGCGGCTACCAGATCGTGTGGCTGCCGGACGAGAGCGACGGGACCCTGAACCGGGCCCTGAACATCGTAACCCTCGGCCCGCGCAAGATCCTGATGCTCGCCGGCTATGATTCGGTTCAGCGGGTTTACGAGGCCGCCGGCATCGAATGCGTGACGGTCGAAGGCTCGGAACTGGTCAAGGCGGCCGGTGCTGTCGGCTGCCTTACCGGCGTGGTTCAGCGTGATTCGGTCGGGTAGTAACCCTGACGCGTAGCGGGACGAGCGTGCCGTCGCGGTTTGCGCGCAGGACGGCGGCCAATGTCCAGGCGGTTGTGATCGAAATGCCGATCCAGCCGACGATGATCCACAGTGCGAGGTCCATCTCACGGTCCTTTCCCAATCGGGTCGCGTGACTGGAGTGTCGACCGGGGAAGTTAATTTTTCGTGGACGCCGAGACCTCGGATGTTGGAACCGAGCCACCCTCGATCAGCCGCCGATGCCGCAGGATCGCCGGGGCGATGAAGTCGATCAGAGTACGGATCCGAGCGGTCTTGCGCAGATCGTGATGATACAGAACCCAGATGCTCTTGCCGTCCAGCGTGCCGGTGCCGGGAACCCGGACTACGCCCGGCTGCTCGTCACCGAGGAAGCACGGCAAAAGGGCCAGCCCCAGCCCTTCCGTCGCCGCCTGCAACTGTAGGATGTTGGAGAACAGCCGATGCCGAACCGGCAGGTTCGGAAATGGTGTATCACGCGGCCAGGATGGGTAAGGCAATCCCGCACCCCATCCGATCCAGCTGTGGACGTCGGGATCGAGGTTCTTGCCGCCGTCCGCCGTCGCCACGTAGGCCGGTGAGGCGTAGATCGCCTTGCGGTACCGGATGACCCGCAGGCCGACGAGATCCTCCGTCACCTCATCGGCCATGCGGACGGCGACTTCGGCTTCGCGTCGTGCAAGGTCCGAGTAGCTGTGCGACGCATCCACGTCGAGCTCGATGCCCGGATGCAGCCGGGCGAACGCCACAAGTTCGCGGGCCAGGAAGGACTGCAGCATGGCCGGCGGAACGCTGAGCCGCACGACCCCGCGCGGGCTGTCATCCCGCCCGACAATCCGTCGATGCATGGCGACCAGTTCGCCCTCGACACGCTCGGCAGCCTCCAGCAGGTCTTCGCCGGCCTGGGATGGGGCGAGCCCGTCGGGTCGGCGGTCGAACACGCGCGCGCCCAGGGCGGCTTCGAGCGTACTCAGCCGCCGGGTGACGGTTGCGTGATTGACGCCGAGTTCACGGGCGGCGCCGCGCAGCGTCCCGGATCGGTAGATCGCGAGGAAGAACCGAAGGTCGTCCCAGTTGATGGATGAATATCGATCCGGCATGGCGAGATTTTACGGTCTGCCGGATCGTATGGGAACCACGTAGATTGTTCGCGCGGTTGTGTTCAATCGACACAGCCCCGCCGGGAAATTCTAATGTGAGGCGATAGCAATGGCTACGGCGTCCAGCATTCGTCACTCGGTTCTCGACCTGATCGGCGACACACCGTTGATCGCGCTCCGGGCTCTGATCCCCGAGGGCAGCGCCCGGATACTGATCAAGGCCGAGAGCCAGAACCCGACCGGCAGCATGAAGGATCGCATGGCGCTTGCCATGATCGAGGCGGCGGAACGCGACGGGCGGTTGAAGCCAGGCGGTCGGGTCGTCGAGTACACCGGCGGCAGCACCGGTGTGTCTCTGTCACTGGTCTGCTCGGTGAAAGGATACCCGATCAGCATCGTCACCTCGGATGCGTTCAGCGAAGAGAAACGCAATCATATGGCAGCGCTGGGCGCCGAACTCACGATCGTGCGCAGCGCTGGCGGCGGCATGGATGAGGCGTTGACGCGCAGCATGATCGAAGCGGCCCGGCAGATCACTGAAAGGACCGGCGGCTTCTGGACCGACCAACTCAACAACGCCGATCAACTGATCGCCTATCACCGGATGGGCGACGAAATCTGGCGGCAAACCGGCCGCCGGGTCGACGCGTTCGTGCAGAGTACGGGCACCGCCGGTTCGATCAGAGGGGTGGCCGAGCGCCTCAGGTCCCGCAATCCGGATATTCAGATTGTCGCCGTGGAACCCAAGGAATCACCGGTGCTGTCCGGCGGCAAGACCGGCGTCCACAAGATCGAAGGTATTGGTCCGGGGTTCGTTGCCCCGCTTTGGGATCCGTCGGTGATCTCCGAGATCGTGCCGGTATCGACTGAGGAAGCGATGGCGATGGCGCGCCGGCTGGCGCAGGTCGAAGGCTTGTTTGCCGGCACGTCGACCGGGGCCAATCTGGTGGCGGCACTGGATATCGCGCGTCGGATGGGGCCGGAGGCGACGGTGGTGACCGTCATGTGCGACTCCGGCATCAAATATCTCAGCACCGCGCTCTACAAGAACACCTAGATCGAGAGGCGTGAGGAGTAGGGAACGGAACGGTCGTCGAGGCGGTTTTGATCAGGGACGGTCCGAACGGACCGGAGCGTCGTTGGCGCGACCCAGAAGGCCGATCATCGGCGCGGCAACAAGCGAGACCGTGCACCAAACTCCTACAACCCAAAGTGCGACGTCCATGGTCCGTCCTCCGGTGGTGATTCTCACCCGCCTTCCTGTTCTCGTTAGGGATGATAAAGAGACTCCAAGAATACAATCAATGGGAAATATTTGCCGTCGAATCTGTCCCAAGCGGGCAATTATTGCCCGGTCCCGACGCTCCATCGCACTGATTCAAGCCCGGTGAAGACTCGCCACCGCTCGATCTCGGCTTCGACGCGCGCCAGGCGGGCCTTGGCGGGTCGAACCCCGGGCTCCAGCCAGAACCCACGGATCTCCAGGCCATTCTGATCGCGGTGCGCCTTGAGTTCGATACGGCCGATCAGCCGGTCGCGTTCCAGCATCGGCAGGACGTAGTAGCCCCAGACCCGCTTGGCCGCCGGCACGAACGCCTCGAAGCGGTAGTCGAACCCGAACAGCCGCAAGGTGCGCTCGCGCTCGCGGATCATCGGGTCGAACGGTGACAGGAACCGTACGCGTGCCGGCGGTTCGGGCGCCGTGCGGGCTAGGTCGAGCACGTCCGGACGGGCCCAGACTTCGCGCAGCGAACCGTCGGCGTGCTCGATCTCGATCCGCCGCAGCGTTTGCGGAGGTGCCGCGGCGCACCACGCTTCGGCTTCCGCCAACGACACCGCGTTGAAGAACGCTGCGATCTCGCGGGGCGCCGCGACGCCAAGCCGGGCGATTGCCTGACGGCACATCCAGTCGACGGTTGTCGTGTGATCTGGTTCGGGCTCGTGATGCTCGGCCGGGATCACCCGGTGCGCCAGATCATAGATCTTAGCGAATCCGCGCCGCCCGGTGACGGCAAACTCGCCGGTGTGCCAGAGGTATTCCAACGCGGTCTTGGATGGCGTCCAGCCCCACCACGCGCTGCGTTCCTCGATATCGTCGGCGGTCACGTCGCGCGAACTGACCGGTCCGTTCTCGGCGACCCGCCGACGCATCTCGCCCAGTACCTCGTCCTGCCGACCGTTGAAGCGTTCGGCCCAGTGCCGGTTGTCCGTGATGCGGGCCGCCGCCCTCCGGAAACGACGCTTCCAGTACGGATAGAAGCGTGTCGGGATGATCGAGGCGTCGTGGGTCCAGTGTTCGAACAGCGACCGGCGCTTCTCCAGGAGGTGCTTCAGCATCGGCTTGCGGTAGCCGTTGGCCCGCGTGAACAGGATGTGGTGATGCGCCTGTTCCAGGGCTGAGATCGTATCGACCTGAACGAAGCCCAGGCGTTCGATCAGGGCATCAAGGCCATCGCGGGTCAGCGGACCGGAGGGTGAGACGCCGAGTTCATGCCGCTCCAGGAACAGGCGGCGCAGGTCGGTATTGGACAGCCGGTCGGTCATGGTCGTCGATCTCGATTTCGCGGTAAACTGGCAAGCAAAGCCTGAAGTTGGGCCCGCCCGGGAGGATAGCGATGCCAATCCAGAAGCTCGACCACGTCAATGTCCGAACGACCGATCTCGACACGATGATCGGGTTCTGTGAACGGATCCTCGGCTTAAAGAAAGGCCGGCGACCGGGTTTCGATTTTCCCGGGGCGTGGATGTACGCCGGCGATCAGGCGATCGTTCATCTCGTAGGGGCTTCGGAGAAACTGGCCGAGTACCGGCCTGACCAGCAGTTAGAGCACTACGCGCTGAGCGCCACCGGACTGGCCGATTTCCTGGCGCACCTGCGGGCCGAGAAGGTTGCCTATTACTGCCGGGTGCTCCCGGATTTCGGGATCCGCCAGGTCAACATCTTCGACCCCGACGGCAATCATCTGCACATCGATTTCCCGGCCGACGAGGAGGCCGACTTGTCCGACTATGACGGCGCATCATGAGACCCTGCGCCGACAGGCGCTTGGCGGCGCGGTCCGCCGGGGCCTAGGATTGCCGCAACCACCCCGCGACCAGGGAGTTCTGCCATGTCCGTCACATCGCTTACCCAGCCGACCGCCAAGCGTTCGAAGACCCGCTCACCGGAAGAGCAAACGGTCCGTGAGGAACTCGCGGCGGTGTACCGGATCTTCGGCGCCCTGGGGATGGACGACCTGATCTACACCCACATCTCGGCGCGGGTCCCGGGGGCCGACCATCACTTCCTGATCAATCCGTTCGGGCTGATGTACGAAGAGGTGACTGCGTCGAACCTCGTGAAGATCGACTTGGAAGGCAATATCGTCGAGGACACCGGATACCCGATCAACTATGCCGGCTTCCTGATCCACGGCGCGATCCACGAGAAGGCCCCGGACGCGCACTGCGTGATCCATCTGCACACCGACTCCGGTGTCGCGGTGTCGTGCCAGCGCGAAGGTCTGCTGGACGCCTCGCAATTCGGCATGTTCCTGCCGGGTGGCATCGCCTATCACGACTACGAAGGACTGGCGCTCGACGAGGATGAGAAGCCGCGGCTGGTCGCCGATCTGGGTGATCGCAAGGCGATGATCCTGCGTAACCACGGGACGCTGACGGTAGGTGAGACCGTCGCCGAGGCGTTCTTCCACATGTACAATCTGGACCGGGCGTGCCGGGTACAAGTGCTGGCCCAGGCTGGCGGGCAAGCCGAGGTCGTGCGGATTCCGGCGGAGATCGTGGAGCACACCCGGGCGCAGAAGCCGGTCGGATCGCGGTTCGGAGGCTACGGCCAGATCGAGCTCGCGGCCTGGATGCGCAAACTCGACCGGATGGGCGTGCCGTTCAGGGACTGATGGCCGTCGAGGCGGTCGGTTACGGGGCCTGCCCGGGATCGAGATAGATCACCAGGAAGATCTGATCGACTGGGCCGTCCGGCCGGCTACGGACGGGTAAAAGCATTCGAACTGCGGTTCGGAACTTCCGCTGGTAAATCCCGGTCGCGTGAAAACTGTGCTGTCCGGTCCGCACGGCAGTTCGCATAAGCGGCACGAGCCCCGCTCCGAAGGCCGTGTCGACCTCGCTGGCATAACGGCCGGTCCAGTCCTCACCGGTCATCTGGCTGATCCGGGTGCCTTCAAGCCGGATCCGGAAGTCGCTTGCGCCGTTCACCGACTCGTAGACGCTGATGTGTCCGAGCCAGGGTCTTAGTTCAAATGGATCAAGTTGGTCGCGGCAAGGCGGTACACCGCGGGCGCACAACGATTGCCATTTGCCAAACAGCGTCCGGGCCTGTGGATCGGCACTGGCAGGCAAGTCTTCGATTTGGCGATCTGGGCCGACCACGCGAGTGCCTCATTTTCTCGGGTGCCGGTCTTCAGTCCGACAGGTTGTATAAGTCTACAATGCAACATATCGGTCGGTTGGTCGAGTTTCGGTTAACCGGAAAGCGAATCGATCAGTTGCCATCCACCGACAGCGAGGGCTTCAGGCCGAGATCGACAATCCCGGTGACGTGTCGGTCGTCGATGGCGGCCACTTCGAAGACCAAGGCGTTGATCCGGCGGTGCACGGAATGACGCTCCTGGCCCAGCATGGCGGAGACACCGGTGTTGAGCGTGTATTGGCCGGGGTTCAGCGCGCACCGGAATCCGAAGGAGATACGAGCCGTCTGACCGGCGCGCAGTTCCGTGCAGCGGGTGATCTCCTCGCCGAATCCAAGCCCGCCGATCTCCACGCCGCGCAGGGTCTTGATCAGTGTCGCGAACAGCGGGTGGTGGATCGTCTGGTCGACCCGCAGCTCGTAGCGGATGACGTAATCCTGGTTTCGAACCAGGATCGGCGCCGGGCGGCCGTCGGGGTCGGTGATCCGGACGTTCTGGATCGAGGCGCCGCGCGAAACATATTGAACCTCTTCGACGCCGTCGGACGTTGGGGGACGGTCGGGCGCAATCTCCAGCGTATGGATGGCATCGCCGCTGGCTCCGGCGGCCGGTTCGCCGGTCAGAATCTCCTGCCGGATGGCTTCCTTGGCATCGTCCGGCGCGAAGATCAGCCTGAGGTACAAAGGCGCAACGGTCGTCGGATCGCCATCGGCCAGCAGATGGCCATGGTCAAGCAACAGGCACCGGTCGCACAGCTCGATCACCACCTGGGTCGAGTGCGTCACCAGCAGGATGGTGGTACCGCGCTCCTTGAGCTGTTGGATCTTCTCGAAGCATTTGAGCTGGAACGATGCATCGCCAACCGCCAGGGCCTCGTCGATGATCAGCAGATCGGGCTCGACGGAGATAGCAACCGAGAACGCCAGTCGCAGGAACATGCCGGTGGAATAGTGCTTCACCGGCTGGTCGATAAACTCCGCCAGCTCCGAGAACGCCAGGATCTCATCGACCTTGTCGTGGATGCGGCTCCTGGAGATACCGATGACGGCAGCATAGAGATAGATGTTCTCGCGCCCAGTGTACTCAGGATTCAGCCCGGCACCGAGCTCCAGCAGCGCACTCACGGTCCCATGGACGGTAACGGTTCCATGGGTAGGCGTCAGGGTCGAGGCGACCATCTGCAGCAAGGTGGACTTGCCGGAACCGTTGTGGCCGAGAATGCCCACCATTTCGCCACGGCCGACATCGAAGCTGACATTGTCGAGCGCCGTGAAGCTGCGCGCCGGACGTACGATCCTCGGTGCGACCAGGCCGAGCATCTGGCCCATCGGCGAGTGCCAGATCGGATAGCTCTTCGTCAGCGACCGGCAAGACACCACGATTTTATCGTTGGTGACGGCGGGCATTTCGGCCAGACTCATCTGGAAACCTCAGCATTGCGCGGCGCGCGACGTTAGTCGGTCCGGCTGCAACCCTCAAGGCGCGAGTGCGTTCCTATGAGTCAGGGGGTGCGCGGCCAATTGCCCGTGCGCTAGTGGAGGGGGTGTCCATGAATGGCCGACGGGTACAGGGCGGGGCCGCGTTGAAGGCGCGTATCCAGGCTCGAACGCTGATGAAGGCTGGGTGGCTGACCGAAGCCATCAACCTGCTTCAACGCGTAGCCTACGAAGAAGCCAGCAGCGATGCCGGCGTGCGCATCGATCTCGTCGACGCCTTGTTGGCAGCCGGCCGTATTGAGGAGGCTGAGGCGGTTCGTCTGCCTGGCGCCGAGCGTTGATCGTCCTCGGCATTCACATGGGGCACGACGCTGCCGTAACGGTTGTGACCGACGGTGTCGTTCGGAGTCTGATCGAGAAAGAGCGTCACACGCGCATCAAGCACGCGGCTATAGCGACGATCGTCGATATCGATCTGGCGTTGGCGGATGCCGGCGTCGGACTGGAGTCGGTGGATGCCGTTGCAGTTACGACGACACAGAACTGGCCCTTTATGTTCGTTGATCCAGGTCGTTTCCGGTTCGAGTACGCTCCGGATCTGGAAGGCGTACTCGGTGGTCCGGACACCATGCGGCGGCGTTGGGCGGGCTTCGCCGCTGCGATGGCGCGGGAAGAAGCGCCGGGCCGGAAGCGGTTGGTCGACTTCCAGCGCTACCCGGAGACGGCCGCGCTCTTCGACAGCAATACCGACCCCTCCGATCCCGAAGCGGAGATATTGTTCGCGCGGCAGTTCCCTTTTACGCCAACGGGATGGAGTGAGGTCGGGCGGACCCACGAGGTTGAAGCGGCCGCTGCCGAACTGTACGGAAAACACGACTGGCGCGAACTGCTGGTAGGGCCGTTCCATGCTCCGATCCGATGCACAATCCGCGGCCGGACCCTGCCGGGAGCAGTGATTCCGCATCATCTGGCGCACGCGGCGACCGCGTTCTACCAGTCTGATGCTGAGCGCGCTGCCATTGTGACGTTTGATGGTGGATATCAGACCGGCATCTACGGTCACGCCGCGGGGCTGCACGCCGTGGGGGAGGGCGGCGTGCTGTACCCGGTCTGGTTCAACCATTCGCACGCCGGAAACCTGTATCGCCGCGTAGCGGACGCCTGCGGTTTGAGTGGGATAGGCGGACCCGGAAAATTGATGGGATTGGCTCCCTACGGCACGTCGAGATTTCACGACCCGTCATTCGTCGGGACGATGGGCGATGTGCGTGAACGGTATCCCTGGGACCGAACCAAGATTGTTGAACTGCAGTACGAGACCGCGTGGCCCTACATACGCCACGCCGCGATGATGGCACGGGACGAGGTCGGCGCCCTGCCGGCTCCGGATCCATTGGCTTCGTTCCCGAAGGACATGGCCGCTTCCGTGCAACTGACCTTCGAAGAGCAGGCCCTTGAGCTGGCGCGAACCGCTGCGCGCCTGGCCGACGGCCTGGGGATTTCCGCTGACACCCTGTGCTTGTCGGGTGGCTGCGCGCTGAATTGTCCGGCGAACAGCCGAATCTGGCGCGAGACGGGCTTTTCCCGAGTCTTCGTCCCACCGAGTTGCGATGATTCCGGCCTGGCCATCGGCGCAGCATTCTATGTCGCGCATACGCTGTTCGGAGATCCGCGTGTGCAGCAAGGTGCCGATACTGGTGGGTTGGCCTATCTGGGGCGACGCCTGAACGATGGCGAAGTGGATCAGGCATTAAGATCGGTGGGGAGCGATCTCTGTGTCGAGGATCGAATTGATTCGTCGGCGATGGCGGCAGCGGACATCGCCGATGGGGCGATTATCGGCTGGTTCGAGGGCCGTTCGGAGATTGGGCCGCGTGCGCTTGGGCACCGTTCGATCGTTGCCGATCCGCGCAATCCGACGAATCTCAACCGGGTGAACGACGTCAAAAGCCGTGAGCGCTGGCGACCTTTGGCACCCGCGGTGTTGGTCGAACGGCAGGACGATTGGTTCACAGGTGGACCGCCGTCGAACCCACACATGTTGTTTACCGCCAGGGTCCGTGGCAACGAACTGCCTGCGATCACTCATGTGGACGGATCGGCTCGGGTGCAGACCGTCGACGAGACCTGCGCCGGTTTTCGGAAGCTGATCGAGGCATTCGAGGCCAGGACTGGAACGCCAGTGGTCCTGAACACGTCGCTGAATGGGCGTGGCGAGCCAATTGTTGAGGGTCCGGCTGACGCACTCACCCTGTTTCGCAGCAGTGAGCTGGACGTTCTGTATCTCGAAGGCCGACGCGTGCGCCGTCAAGACGACGAACCTCCAGGTCGCGCATAGCCCCTAGCCGTCCAGCGAACGCGGCTTATGCTGGCCTCCAGGGCAACCCGACGGGACACTGGCATGGCGCGGCGCATTCTAATTATTAATCCGAACGTCACCGAGGCGATCACCGCCACCATGGTCGAGGAGGCGCGGCGGACGGCTGCTTCGGATACCGTCATCGTGCCGGCGACAGCCCGTTTCGGCACGTTGTACATCGAGAACCGGGTCGAATCGGCGATCGCCGGTCACGCGGTACTGGAAGCGTTGGCCGAGCATGCATCCGGCTGCGACGCGGCGATCGTCGCTGCCTTCGGCGATCCCGGTGTGTTCGCGGCCAAGGAGATGCTGGACATTCCGGTGATCGGAATCGCCGAGGCGGCGTTTCTGACCGCCTACACCCTGGGGCGACGCTACGCGATCGTCTGCCTGACTCAACGGTTGGGCGTTTGGTACCGGGAGTGCGCAGAGGAGCATGGCCTTGCCGGCCGTCTGGTCGCAGTCCGACCGTTGGATGTGCCGCCGACCGATATCACGAATGCCAAGGAGCAAACCGGCCGACGGCTGGTCGAAGCCTGTCACGAGGTCATCGACCGGCACGGCGCCGAGGTTGTGATCATGGGCGGCGGTCCGATCGCCGGGCTGGCACGCACGGTGGCGCACGAGATCCCGGTTCCGGTGCTCGACGGCGTCTCCTGCGCGGTCCGATTGGCCGAAGCATTGGTCGATCTGGCGCCAAGGCCGGCAGCCCGCGGCAGCTTTGCTCGTCCGCCGGCCAAACCATCAAAGGGCTTGTCGCCAGCGCTGCAGACGTGGGTGGAGCGACGCGACGGGTAGCGGTACCGTCGCCGCCAACGGACGATCGACATCAGGGAGAGCGAAATGGATCTTGGGATAAGCGGCCGTAAGGCCATCGTGTGTGGCTCCAGCCGCGGATTGGGCCGGGCGATTGCCGGTTCTCTGGCGCGGGCCGGATGCGTGGTCGTGCTGAACGGCATCGACGCCGCCCGTTTGAAGGGCGAGGCGGAGGCCCTGCACGCGGAGACCGGTGCCGAGATCATTCCGGTTGCGGCCGACGTCACCACCCGTGAGGGCCAGGATGCCCTGTTCGCGGCATGCTCCGGACCCGACATCCTGATCACCAACGCGGGCGGACCGCCGTTCAAGGACTTCCGGCAGATCGACCGCGAGGCGATGCTGAAAGGCGTCACCGCCAACATGATTACGCCGATCGAACTGATCCAGCGGGCCGTCGACGGCATGGTTGAGCGGCGGTTCGGACGGGTCGTCAACATCACCTCGGTATCGGTGAAGATGCCGGTGTTCGGGCTCGACCTGTCGAGCGGCGCGCGGGCCGGCCTGACGGCGTTCCTGGCCGGAGTGTCGCGGTCGGTGGCCCACGCCAACGTGACCATCAATAATATCCTGCCGGGCTACTTCGACACCGACCGCTACCGGGCCGGGATCGACGCGACCGCCAAGGCCCAAGGCAAGTCCCACGATGCGATGCATGCCGAACGGGTGGCGACGGTACCGGCCAAGCGTGCCGGCAGTCCGGCGGAGTTCGGCGATGCCGCCGCTTTCCTGTGCAGCTCGCAGGCCGGCTACATCACCGGCCAGAACCTGTTGCTCGACGGTGGGCTGTTCCAGAGCGCCTTCTGATCGTCGAATTTGACGGTTAGTGAAGGCACTTGGCACGCGCGTTGCGGGTTGCGTTCCAGGTGCCCGCAGGCTCAGGATTGGACCAATGGACGGCGATCAGCCTGGATTGATGATGTTCATTGCCGAAGCCAGCAATGCCTGGGCGAGACATTGGCGATCGTTGCCGCGCGATGGAGTGGTGCCGCTTCGTTCGGTGTTCGACCCGCTGAACGTCCCGGCGCTGATTCCGCACATGATGATCTGCGATCTGTCGGAGCCCGACGTGGTGCGCATCCGGTTGATGGGCACCGGCATGGTGTCGAGCTTTGGCTTCGACCCGACCGGACGCGATTATCTGGATCTCGTAGCACCGGAACGACGGGCGGCGGCGCTGGAAGGTTTCACGGTTCCGGCCGGCCATCCATGCGGGATGCGGGTGCTCGGCGAGAACCGGTTCGAGAACGGCAAGGTCATGGCGGTCGAGACCGTGGCGTTCCCGTTCCGCCGCGACGATGGCGCGGGTATGCATCTGGTGTTCGTGGGGTCCAACATCGACACCACCCTCGGGCCCTGGCCGGATCTTGGGCGCACGACGACCTTCCACGTGTTCGAGCGGCAGTTCATCGACATTGGCGCCGGAATTCCGGACGCGGGGAGTTGATCCGGCCCCTTGGGATGCCTTGCGGTGTATCGACTGCTGTTCTGGACACTGCGGACGCTCCCGCATAGCGTTTGGCCATGCAGATTGTCCAAATTCCGCGCATCGATCGGGAGCGCGTTGCAGCGCTGATTGACGCTCAGAAGGCGACCTTGGCGCAGGTCTGGATGCGCGATCCCTCGACATGCGCGGTGATTGTTCATGTCTTCTTTTCGCACCTTGCCCCGATCGCTGTCGAACACCTCGGCGGGCCGGTCGCGCTGCTGCTCGACTTCTGCACCCTACGGCACAACAGGATGCAAACCACCGAGCACCATCCTTGGCACACCGATGCGTCGTTCTTTCAGCCCGCCGGTCTGGGACTGACGTTCTGGTGTCCTTTGGATCCGGTCGGTGATGTCGCGCCCGGTGTCACGCTAGGCACTCCGGACGGCGAGGTCACGCCGCGCCTTGTCCCCGGAGACGCTCTCGTCATTCCGCCCGAACTGCTGCATCGAACCCAGAGCATCAGTGGCGACAGGGTGTCCATTGAGTTTCGGTAAGCTCCGGTCGAGCAAATTCCCACCAACGTTGGATCGTCAGCAATCGCGACAAAGCGGCGGCGCGGAAATCAGAAGGGAGTGCTCATCGAAGCAGACGGCCGCCTCATCGTGTTTCTGGAACTCCAGGGAGATGACGCAGGGGCTTGAGTCCCGTAGATCGGTCGATCCTCAACGGTGGCCAGTTGGATGCGGGGTGGCTCGACCCAATTGAGCCCGCAGATCGCGCTCGTAGGCGAAGAGTGCCGGAAGACCGCCGGTGTGCAGGAACAGGGTCCGGCTTCGCTTGGGGATTCGGCCATCGCCGGAGCAGGCGATCAGCCCGGCCAGCGCGCGGGCGGTGTACACCGGATCGACCAGCAGGCCCTCCAGGCGGGCGGCCAGCCGCAGGGCATAGGAGACCGCGTCGTTCAACTGGCCGTAGCCCGGACTCAGCACGTCGTCGAATACCTCGATGTCGCCGTCCTTGACCGGGCTGCTGGTGCCGACCAGCGTTGCGATCCGATCGATGTGCCGGGCCAGACGCTCGGCCTGCGCTGAAGCCGACCGTCGCACGCAAATCCCAATCACCCGGCCTTTCCAGCCGAGCGCGCGCAGGCCGAACAGCAGGCCGGAATGAGTGAGACCACTGCCGGAGGGGACGACGATCTGGTCGACGTCGAGCGCTCCTTGTCGCATCAGTTCGGCCGCGCAAGCGAGGTACCCGAGCGACCCGAGCGGCGGGTGCTTCGGGCTGAGCGGGATCACATAGGGACGTCGGCCCCGTTGCGACAGCCCAGCGGCGATGTCATGCAGCCGCGCGTCGGCGCCTTCCTCGTCCTCGCCGACATCGAAGGCGTAGCGATGCGCTCCGAGCAGGTCGTCGAGCAGGACATTTCCGGAGGAGCGATACGTGTCGTCCTGGCCGGAGACGCGCTCTTCTAACTGGACGTGGCACTCCAACCCCAACCGGGCAGCACAGGCGGCAACCACCCGAACGTAGTTGCTCTGAACGGCGCCGGTGATCAGCACCGTATCGGCGCCTTCCTTCAGCGCTTGGCCGAAATAGAACTCCAGCTTGCGGACCTTGTTGCCGCCGAACGCCAAACCGGTCAGGTCGTCGCGCTTCACGCGGAGGTCGATTTCGAGGTGCTTCCCAAGCCGGGACAACGGTTCGACCGGGGTGCTCCAGGTGAGGAAGGACGTCCGCGGGAACGGCGCCAACAGGGCATCGATCGTTTCCGACACAGTGATCTCCTCCGGTCGGTCCGACCGTACAATGACTCATGCAGTTGAGTCTGCTTTGCGAGCCGCGTTTGGTTCAAGACCGCGCCACGGTGAAGTGATCATGTGAGATGATCACCAGTGTTGCCGTGATCGCAAATGGAGCAGACAATACCTCGGGCCGAAAGAATGGGCAGAACGCCGATGATGGCAGCCGTTGCGAAGCCTTTCGAACTGTTCGAGGCGACGATCGCACATCGGGCGTTCCTGGATCTCGATCCAGACGCGCCCGACTTCGGGTTCTTCCGTCCTCTGCTGCAGTATTGGACCGACCGGCGGGGTGTCAGGGTCGCGCCGGCGCGCGCCGACCTTGATCCGCTCGAATTGCCGCCGGCACTGCTCCCCCACGTGCTGTTGATCGATGTCGAGCACGATCCGGTCGATTTTCGCTATCGCTTGGCCGGCACCGCCGCCGATACCATTCACGGTCAGAGCCTAAAGGGTGTGCGGATACTCGACCTGCGCCCGGAACCGTTTGCTCGTACCTTGCATGTTGATCTGGTGCGCATGACCGCAGATCTGGCGGTGCAGTTCACGGAACTGTCCTTCACGAACCGCGAGGACAAGACCCGGCGCTATCGGGTGCTGCGCCTGCCGTTGTGTGATGAGACGGGGCGCCTGACGATGATCCTGGTTCTGGCCGACCACGGAGCGATCACGCGCTGATTGCGTTTGCCTCCTGGGCGGATTCAAGGCCGGGGCGTACGGGTCGTCGTTCTGAAGCTGCTGAATACCCGAGCCTCTGATCCTCAGATTTTTCACGTTTCACCTCAGCCTATGTCCCAGAGGATGATGCCCGGACGTCTTGGAGCAGGAGCAACGCATTTCGCGAGGTTAAGACGTGAAAGAGTATCTTTTGATCTTTCGTGACCATGAACGTCGGTGGGACAGTTTCTCGCCGGCCGAGATGCAGGCGGCATCGAGAAGTTCGATGCTTGGAACACTCAGGTACGTGCGACCGGGGCGTTCATCGGTGCCGGCAAGCTGACCAGCGATATGGGTTCCACGGTCCGGCAACGCGGTGATCGGATGGTGGTCGATGGTCCGTTCTGCGAAGCCAAGGAGGCGGTCTCCGGCTACTATTGCATTCGCGCCACGGATGCCGCCGCCGCCGAGGAGACGGCAAAGGGTTTCCCGATGCTGGCCTATGGCGGATCGGTGGAGGTGCGCGAGATGGTGATCCGTCAGACGGAGTGAGATGTGGGCTCGCCTGACGAACCCAAGGTTCTGGTCGAGCATTTCTTTCGCCAGCAATGGACCATGGCGATTGCGGGACTGGCCGCTCAGTTCGGCCCGGCCCGGTTGGATGACATCGAGAGCGCCGTGTCCGGCGCGATGGTTAAGGCTGTCGAACGCTGGGCGATATCGGGTGTGCCTGACAATCCGGGCGGCTGGATCTACCAGATTGCCCGGAACATCCTGCGTGACGGGATGCGTCGGCAGCAGACCCAAGCGACCAACGAGCGGCACGTCGTCGACGCGTTGTACGCAGAGGCGGATCGAAACGAGCCTGTCAGTTCCGATCCCCTCAACGACGATGTGCTGAAGCTGATGTTCGTGTGTTGCGACCCTGGCATCAGCCTGAGGGACGGCATCGTGTTGACGCTCCGCGTAGTCTGCGGACTTGGGTTCGAGGAGATCGCGTCCGGTCTCTGCATGGCATCGGAGGCGGTTCGAAAATCGCTGTTCCGGTGCAAGCAGGATTTGGCAAAGAGAGGGATACCGCTCGATCTCCCGCCCCCGGGAGAACTGGGCGAACGTCTCGGTGACGTACTGCAGATTGTTTATCTGGTGTTCAACGCCGGCTACTACGCAACCGGCGGCAAATCACTGATTCGAGACGACCTCTGTCGAGAGGCAGAACGGCTGATGCACCTTCTCCAGCACAGCCAGTTCGCCTCGGACGGCCGGGTATGGGCGTTGTCGGCTCTGCTGGCGTTCCAGGCTTCCCGGTTGTCGGCACGGGTCGATCCGTCAGGCCGGCTACTGCTCTTATCCGAGCAGGATCGTGGGGAATGGGATCGCGAGAGCATCGATCGAGGCTTCAGCTATCTGCGGCGTTCGATGGCTCAATCCCAAGGCTCCCAGTATCATTTGGAGGCCGCCATCGCGGCATGCCATGCGTCTGCGGATTGCTATCAGGCAACCGACTGGCAGCGGATCCTTGGCTACTACGACGCGTTGCTTGAGATGACGGGCTCGCCGGTCGTCCGGCTGAATCGTGCCGTGGCGGTGATGGAACTGCGCGGCGCGGCCGATGCGCTGCCCGTGCTTGGCGAGATCGAGGGGGACCCGCACTTCCGGCATAGCTTCCTGCTGCCGAGCGTCATGGCGGAATGCCATCGTCGCCTCGGCAATCAGGTCCAGGCAACCGCCTACTGGGCCAAGGCCGTCGCGCTGGCACCCAATCGGGTCGCCGCCGAGTTCCTGACCGAGCGGATGGATTCCTAGCCCAGGTCGGAGGGCTCCCGTCTCTCCAACTCATCTCGCAGAATGCGGTTCAGGTCGGCCAAAGCCGTCGCTGCGCTAGTTAGATCCGTTGACGCCATGGAACTGGCAAGCCGTCCCAGCGGCTCAGCCTCACGCTTCCGCATCAGTTCGAATGTCGTACGGCCGGACGGCGTCAGTTCATAAAGTGGCGAGCGCTTATGCGCCGGATTGTCATGCGAAACCGCGAGATCGCGCTCTTGAAGCGTGTTCATGATGATCTGGATGTGCTGACGCGAGACCCCCCGAGCCCGGGCGATGTCGGGTACCGTCTGGGCACCCGCCGACGCGAGCGCTTCCATCACGGCGCGCATCGAAGGGGTCACCGCCAGGTCGTCGTGCATTGCCTCTGCAAGCGTTTTGAGCAGGTTAAAACAGACTCGGACCTGGTCGACGACGATGCGGAGTTCGTTCTTGCGGTCGGTCATCCCGCTCCATCGGGTTGGGTCTCGAAGCTTTGCCGGTTGATCAATCTGGTGGTCCGCACCGGTAAAGTCAGCAGCCACCAGATCGAGTTCACGCGATCATCCTGACATTCCTCCAGGCCGAGTGTCATCGTTGCCAGAGCCCTCGGGGCCTTTTCCCGGTACGTGCCGAACAGACGATCCCAGATGGTAAGCGTCGCGCCGTAGTTGCTGTCCGTCTCGGCCTGCCTGGACGAATGGTGGATGCGATGGACGTCCGGGGTGACGAGCACCAAGCGCAAGATCCGTTCTATCGACGATGGCACCCGGATGTTGGCGTGACTGAACACCGCCATGACGGCATCGAAGATCTCGTAGGCCATCAGCGCAGTCGGCGAGATGCCGACTGCCAGGATTGCCAGCAGCAGCACCGGGGTGGCGATCAGGAACTCCAGCGGATGGAACCGGACGGTGGTGGAGATGTCGAGGACCGGATCGGTGTGGTGCAGCCGGTGCACTCGCCAAAACAGGGGGATTTTGTGCATGGCCAGATGGATCGCCCACGACAGCAGGCTGCGGACCAGAATGCCGATCGGCAGGGCGAGCAATGCGGAGACGGACAGGACGTTCAGCAGTCCGTAGCCGTGATCGCGTGCGTAGTCGGCGACGAACACGCCTGATACCGGGATCGCACCGAGAATTAGGATGTTCAAAGCGGTCAGACCAAAGTTGATCGACCAACGTCGCCCGCGGCAGGGCGCGGCTCGGCTGCGGCTGATCGCCAGTTCCAGGAAGCCCAGGATGACCAGGGATCCGAAGAATGCCGCGTATTGCAGTGGTTCTGCCTCGGTACGAAGAAATTGCTCCAGCGCTTCCATGTCAGACTCCATTGACAATATTATTGTCATATATTGAATGACAATAATATTGTCAACATGGATCTAGCGCGAACGACTGGTGCCGAACGGAGGAAGTCCGTTCGGCACCAGTCGACCGAAGCAATCAGCGTCAGTAAGAGCGGGCGGCAGGCTCGCCTGGCAGATGAATCCCGCACTCGGTCTTGCCGAATCCGGTCCAGCGGCCGCTGCGGGCGTCCTCGCCGTCACGTACCCGCCGGGTGCAGGGCTCGCAGCCGATCGACAGGAACCCGTCGTCGAACAGCGGATGGCGCGGCAGGCCGCGGTGGCGGAACGCCTCGTCGATCTGGGTGGCGGTCCAGCCGGCCAGCGGGTTGATCTTGACCCGGTTGTCGGCGACCTCCACCGGCTCGATCTTCGAGCGGTCGGTGCCCTGGAACCGCTTGCGCCCGGTGATCCAGGCGTCGA
>ABHC01000028.1 GCA_000171835.1 alpha proteobacterium BAL199
CGATCTGTCGACGGTGACGGCGGTGGCGATCGACGAGACCTCCTGCCGGCGCGGCCACAACTACCTGACCATCGCCGCCGATATGGATGAGCGCAAGGTGGTGTTCGTCACCGAAGGCAAGGACGCCAAGACCATCACCCACTTCGCCGAATACCTGGCCGAACACAAAGCCATGCCCGAGCAGGTCCGCTCGGTGAGCATCGACATGTCGCCGGCCTTCATCAAGGGCGTGGCCAGGCAGTTGCCCAACGCGCGCATCACCTTCGACAAGTTCCACGTCGTCGCCCACGCCTCCACCGCCGTCGATCAGACCAGGCGCATCGAGCAGCGAACCGATCCGAGCCTCAAGGGGCTGCGCTGGAAGCTGCTCAAAGACCGCGACAGCCTATCCGACGAGGGCCGCGCCGACCTTGACGCGTTGATCGCTCAGGTCGCCACCAAACGCACGCCGCGCGCCTGGCTCTACCGCGAGCATCTGCGCGACATCCTCGAGCGCAAGCAGATCAACGTCGTCTCCGCCATGCTCAAGCAGTGGTGCACCAACGTCCTGCGTTCCAAGGTCGAGCCGATGAAAGACGTCGCCAGGATGATCCGTAGGCACTTCGACGGCATCGTCGCCTGGACCCAGACCCGCCAGACCAACGGCTTCATCGAGGCGCTCAACGGCCTGTTTCAGGCCGCCAAACGCAAGGCCCGCGGCTACACCAGGTTCGCCACCATGCGCACCGTACTCTTCCTCATCGCCGGAAAACTCGACTTCACCCGGATCAACCCGCAGGCCGCATAGCCCACTCGAAATTCAAAAGAGCCATAAAACCCGGAACATGGCTTCTTGTATGGGAAAAAGCTAAGAGCGGGCTGCCTAAGCGACGTTCAAAGCCCTATTGGTTCTATACAGATCGGCTGATTGAAAAATCATTCCGCTACAAGGGCGAGCAAGAATTTAGAGACTCCGTCCTTAAAGCGGTCAGGTTGCCTAGTGTTCCCTTCGACCTCAAGGACAAGCGCGCCATTGAGGCGTTCGTTAGTACGCTTTCTACTAAAGAGTTTGCTGAACTACGCTTGAATTCAGATGGTGGAAAGTTCTACACGCCGTCGCGTATGGAACTCAACAGGAAGTTCTGGAAGGCTTGTAGAGACAGTTACATCAACGCCAGCTCGACATGATAAGGCGGCAATGGAATTCCGCATCGCCGACACCTTCACCGACAGCCTGTCCAGGCTGACGACGCAGGAGCAGAAGGCGGCGAAGACCACCGCCTTCGACCTGCAACTCGATGCCTCCGCGCCCGGGCTTTCGTTTCACAAGCTGGACCGCGCCAAGGACCCGAATTTCTGGTCGGTGCGGGTGAATGCCGATATCCGGCTGATCGTCCATCGCACGCAGTCGAGCCTGCTGCTCGTCTATGTCGACCATCACGACGATGCCTACAAATGGGCCGAGCGCCGCAAGATCGAGCGGCATCCGACGACGGGCGCCATGCAGCTCGTCGAGGTGCGCGAGCGCGTCGAAGAGGTGGAGATCCTCAAGCCGAAGGAGGTTGTGGGGCCGGTTGCCCCCGCACCGGCCGCGAAGCCGAAGCTGTTCGACAATCTGCGCAAGTTCGAGCTGATGGGCTTCGGCGTTCCCGAGGAGTGGGTGAACGACGTTCGCCTGGCGACCGAGGACACCCTGTTCGACATCATCTCCCATCTGCCGCAGGAGGCGCAGGAGGCGCTCCTTAAGCTGGCGGTCGGCGAGAAGCCGGAGCCGCCGGTGGCGGCGCCTGTGGAGGCCGATCCATTCGCCCATCCCGATGCGCAGCGGCGCTTCCGGGTCCTTACCAACGTCGCGGAACTGGAGCGCGCGCTCGACTATCCCTGGGAAAAATGGGCGGTCTTCCTGCATCCCGACCAGCGGCACTACGTGGAGCGCGGCTATTCGGGGCCGACCAGGATTTCGGGGTCCGCGGGCACGGGCAAGACGGTGGTGGCGCTGCATCGCGCGGCGTATCTGGCGCGCGCACGGCCGCAGGCGCGCGTGCTGCTGACGACGTTCTCCAAGGCGCTCGCGAATGCGCTGAAGGCGAAGCTCCAGCACCTGGCAGGCAACGAGCCAGCCGTGCTGGCGCGGATCACGGTGCGGTCGATCACCGGTGTCGCGTACGACCTCCATTCGAGCCTGTTCGGTCAGCCTAACATCGCCTCGCCTGCGCTCGTCCAGTCGCTTCTGACGACGGCGGCCGCGACGGCCAAGGATCACAAATTCTCGCCCGCCTTCCTCGCCGGCGAATGGGCCGAGGTCGTCGACGCCTGGCAGATCTAAAGCTGGGAGGGGTACCGGGACGTCTCGCGGCTCGGCCGCAAGACGCGGATCGGCGGCAAGCAGCGGGAGGCCCTCTGGTCGATCTTCGAGCACCTGCGCGCCGGTCTCGCCGACCGCAAGGCGGTGACGTGGTCGGACATCTTCGGACGGCTGGCCACCCACTACGCCGGCACGGGAAAACGGCCGTTCGATTTCGCGGTGGTCGACGAGGCGCAGGACATCAGCGTCGCCGAGGCCCGTTTCCTGTCCGCACTGGTTTCCCATGCGCCGGATGGGCTGTTCTTCGCCGGCGATCTCGGGCAGCGCATCTTCCAGCAGCCCTTCTCGTGGAGATCGCTCGGCATCGACGTACGCGGCCGATCGCACACGCTGCGCATCAACTATCGCACCTCCCACCAGATCCGCGCCCAGGCGGACCGGCTGCTGCCGCCGGACATTTCCGACGTCGACGGCAACACCGAGAGCCGCCGCGGCACCATCTCGGTGTTCAACGGACCGGCGCCGGAAATCCGCACCTTCGGCACCGCCGCGGAGGAGAGCGAGGCTGTCGGGCACTGGATCGCGGACCGGCTGAGCGAGGGCTGCCAGCCCCATGAGGTCGGCCTGTTCGTACGCACCGGCGATCAGCTGAAACGCGCGCGGGCCGCGATCAGGACCGCCGGCGCATCAGCGGTCGAGCTGAGCGACAGGATCGAGGCGGAAGCGGGGAAAGTGGCGATCAGTACGATGCATCTGGCCAAGGGCCTCGAGTTCCGGGCCGTCGCAGTCATGGCGTGCGACGACGAGGTGCTGCCGTTGCAGGAGCGGATCGAGACGGTGGCCGACGAGTCCGACCTGGAGGAGGTCTACGACACCGAACGGCACCTGCTCTATGTCGCCTGCACCCGCGCCCGCGACCGCCTGCTGGTCACCGGCGTCGACCCGGCATCGGAGTTCCTCGACGATCTCACGGATCGACATCCCGGGCGGCCGCACGGAACCCGGTGATGGGCAGGAACTCGATCCGCAGAAAGTCGTCTCGCTCATTGCGTTGTTGAACCCGGTCCGCGAGGATCGCCGGATCGAGCCGCAGGGGGGCATGCGTGGCCAGGCAGAAACGACCGCCAACCGCGATCCCCAGCGACGATGCGGTGCGCGCACTGCTCGAACGGCATCGCTGCCCGGTACCTTTCCATGCCGTGCGGACCAGGTTCCTCGGCAACATTGCCTCGCCCAGCCTGGCGGCTTCGCCGCTGCAGGACGTCAAGCAGCTCTGGGGCGGCGAACTGCCCGTGTTCGACGGGGAGGACGAGCTCAACGAATTCATGACGGTGCTGGTGATGGGGCTGTGGAACGGCCTGACGCGCCATCAGGAGCGCGGCCACCCGTTCCGCCTCGCACGGTTCGACACCGACGCCACGGCGGCAGGCCTGGCGCGGCTTGCCCTGGTCCGCCGCGAGGAGCTCGACGGCTTTGTCGACGGCCTGTTCGGCCCGCATCGTGAACTCGACCTGCCGGAGCGCGCGCGCCGCGCCCTGGACGAACTGGCCAGGATCCGGGCGCTGGCGGACGGCGCACACGGCCTCGCCACCGAACCGGTCGGAGCCGATCCCGGCGCCGACATCGCCGCGGTGATCGCCCAGTTCCGCGAGCTCACCCGAATTGCCGAGCACGAGATGCACGAGACCGTCCTCGCCTGCACCCGGGCCCGCCGGCAGGCGCTGGCGTCCGCGATGGTGGCGAGGCCCACGCTGCATTGACCGCAGCGTAGCACGGGGCTCGGGAATCCTCGGATGATCAATGGCCCGATTTGGTCAATCAGAGCTTCGGTGTCCGAACGTCAGACCAAAGGTACGGGCGCCGAAGTCTGGAATTACACAGCAATATCAATGCACATCGAACTCAATACCGGCAGCAACGGGTCAAGAGATTGGAAAAATATGCTCCCCGGAGAGAATTGACCGACTGTAGAATGTCAGACGCGGTGCGGAGAATTGCCGCGAAATCTGTGGAAATGTTGTGGATTTATTGACTCTCCAGCAACACGGAGAGTGCAATACGTGGAAGCATTGGCGGGGCAATGCCCGCGATCAGGTGCTGGGTCTCGAGGTGGTGTTGCCGGACGGCACCGTGCTGGAGGGGCTGGACACGCTGCGCAAGAACAACACCGGCTACGATCTGAAGCACCTGTTCATCGGCGCCGAGGGTACGCTCGGCGTCATCACCGCCGCCGCCCTGCGCCTGGTGCCGCTGCCGCGGGCGCGGGAGACGGCGCTGCTGGCGGTGCCGAGCCCGCACGCGGCGCACGGGCTGCTGCAGCGCGCCCGGGAGTTGTCCGGCGATACCGTGCTCGCCTTCGAGCTGCTGCCGCTCTACTCGCTCCAGCTCGCGCTCGACTGGATCGAGGGCATCGTCGACCCGCTGGCGTCGCCGTCGCCCTGGTACGTGCTGATGGAACTCGCGACGCCCTCGCCGCTCGACGATCTGCGCGGCAAGCTCGAGGCGATCCTCGCCGGCGCCATGGAGGACGGGCTGGTCTCCGACGGCGCCATCGCCGAGAGCGAGCGCCAGCGCCGCGCGTTCTGGCGGCCCCGCGAGGAGCAGGCCGAGGCCGGGCGCCGCGCCGGCTGGGGCGTCGGCGGCGACGTCTCGGTACCGGTGGCCCGTGTCGCCGATTTCCTCGACGAGTCGCAGGCGCGCCTCTCGGGCCTGGTGCCGGGGCTGGAGTTCAACACCTTCGGCCACATGGGCGACGGCAACATCCACTACACCATGCGCAAACCGCCCGAGATGGCGGCGGAGGCCTGGCAGGCGCGGATGCCGGACCTGTCGGCGCGGCTGACCGAGATCGTCGCCGAATATGGTGGCAGCTTCTCGGCCGAGCACGGCATCGGCGCCGAGAAGCGGGCGACGCTGGCCCGCTACAAGCAGCCGGCGGCGCTCGACCTCATGCGCACGATCAAGACCGCGATCGACCCCGCCGGGCTGATGAACCCGGGCAAGGTGCTGCTGTAGGAGCGCAGGGAGATCAGCGTTTCAGCCTCGTCGCCCCGGGCCTTGACCCACATCTGCCCGGTTCCTCGACGCGTTCCCGTGGCGCGGACGTTTCAACCACTCGTTCCCCCAATTTATTCAACCACTCGTTCCCCCGATTTAGTCGGGGGTCTATTGCCGGTCGTGGCATCCGAGTTCTCGGGAAAACCGTGCGACACGGCCATCCGGCGCGCCATTCACTGGCCATCGTCTTGTGGCACCAGCCATGGCCCCCCGACCAAGTCGGGGGAACGAGCGGGGTGTGATGGAGATGCCGCGCGCTGTATCCAATCGGCCATGGAAGGACGAAAGCCGAGATATCTCGAGCCTGTGCCGAACCGGCCGGTTTCCCGAACCGGACAGTTGCGGGTCGAGCCCGACACGCTGCCGAGGCGGCTCCTCCGGGCCCGCTCACCCCTTCGTCGGCGGCACGTCGAGGCGGTGGGCGATGCCGCGCAGCTCCTCGGAGACCGGCGGGTAGTACTGCAGCACCAGCGGGTCGTGGCCGGGGACGATGTGGTCGGGCGAGTCGGCGAGCAGGCGGATGGTGTTGAAGCCGTTCATCATGGCGCCGAGGTCGAAGCAGATCACGAACGGCTTGCCGAGCTCGATGTTCTCGTAGAAGTGCGCGCAGTCGGAGGCGACGACGACCCAGCCGCGCTCGGTCCAGACCCGCACGCACATGAGCCCGGCCGAGTGGCCGCCGATCATGTGGATCGTCACCCCCGGCGCCAGCTCGGCGTCGCCGTCATGGAAGGAGACCTTGCCGCCGTAGAGCTTGCGCACGAAGGCGACCACGTCCTCGACCTCGAACGGCCGCTGCACCGCCTCGAAGCACATGTGGCGGCCGGTGGCGTAGGCCATCTCGGCGTCCTGCAGGTGGAAGGTCGCCTCGGGGAACTCGCCGACGCCGCCGGCATGGTCGTAGTGCAGGTGGCTGACGATGACGTCCTTCACCGTGGCGGCGTCGACGCCGATGGTGGCGAGCGCCTCCGGCACCGTGCGCAGCAGCGGCACGCCGCGCTTCTTCGCCGCCACCGCGCCGAAGCCGGTGTCGACGACGAAGGTGCGGTGCTCGTTGCGGATCACCCAGACGAAATAGTCGAGCGGCATCGGCACGTCGTGGCCGTCCGGCTCCGGCAGCACGAAGTTTTCCGGACGGGTGCGGTTGCCGTTGTGGGCGTAGCGGAGCGCGTACACCTCCCAGGTCTGTCTCTCGGCGGCCATGGCGGCGTCCTCCCCAGTCGAGTCTCGTTGCGGGTCCGTCGTCCGGTGTTGGAGGGTAAGAACCAGAAGCGCATCGACCCCAGCCATCGCAAGCCGGTTCCTGTCGCGCGTCGGGCTGCGGTCGACAGACCCGCCCCGGGACATGATCCAGCCGACATTGCAATCCTGCGGCGGTCACTGGCCTTCTACGAGGCTGTCGGCCAAAGGTTGGCCAGCCAACCGGAGCGACGGCCATGACCCCGGTGACGGAACGGATCCGCCAAAGCCTGGTCAGCCTGCATATGGCACGGGCCCTGGAAACGCTGGACCAGGTCCTGAGCCGGCTGGAAAAGGGCGAGATGACCGCGATCGAGGCGATCGACGCCCTGCTGGTAGAGGAACTGACCCTGCGCGAAGGGCGCCGCGTCGGGGTCGGTCTGCGCACGGCCCGGCTCACCCCGATCAAGACACTGGAGAGCTTCGACTTCTCCTTCCAGCCCTCGCTGGACCGGCACCGCATCATGGCGCTTGCCCAACTGGAGTTCATAAACCGCGCCGAAGTGCTGCACTTCCTCGGTCCGCCGGGAACGGGCAAGAGCCACTTGGCCACGGCACTGGGCGTCGCCGCGGTCAAGGCGGGCCGCAGCGTCTACCGCTGTACCCTGGCCGAACTCATCGACGCCTTGGCGCAATCCGAGCGCGAGGGGCGCCTGTCGGAGAAGATCCGCTTCTATGCCCGAGCCTCGCTGCTGATCGTGGATGAGATCGGCTACATGCCCATCACCAGCGGCGGCGCAAACCTGTTCTTCCAGCTCGTCAACGCACGCTACGAAAAGGGGGCGATGATCCTGACCTCGAACCGCGGATTTGCCGAATGGGGCGAGGTCTTCGGTGATCCGGTCGTCGCAACCGCGCTGCTCGACCGGCTGCTCCACCACGCGGTCGTCGTGCAGATCGAGGGCGCCAGCTACCGACTGCGCGGCCACGCAGACCTGATGCCCGAACATACCCGCTCACACGCCACCATCACACCACCGCCGCCCCAGAAAAGGCGCGGCCGTCCACCCAAGAACGGAGGCGCCAACCACATGCTCGGCTGATCCCCGAAACCGAAAAGTGGGGAATTTTGCGCCAGCACTTCTGGGGAATTTTGATCCAGCATTTACATACGAAGGGCCATCGTGTACAGAGGGTCATGGATCACCTAAGATCCGGCCGGTTCGTCACGGGAGGACGATGGGTTCGCCGTGATGCGCCGGGAGTTGGGTTTCGTTGAAGAAACGCTTGGTACAGTTCGTACAGTTCGCGGCGCGCCACACCGGGGCCGCGATCAATTTGCCCTACAGTTCAGCCGGCCTCAGGGCCTATGCCGAGAGCTTCGCCGACATTCGCGCCGCGTTCGAGTTCGCTCCCGTCATCTTCATGCGGGAGCGCTTCGAGGACTTGGTGGAGCGGGTCGGCCGACCGGATCTGCTGGCGCTGTCGTGTTACGTTTGGAACTTCAACTCGAACATGGCCCTCGCCGCCGCGGTCAAGCGCCGGTCTCCGCAGACCATCGTCGTGATCGGCGGCCCGCACCCGAAATACGGTGACGACTCCGTATTCGTCGCCCATCCGGCGGTCGACGCCCTGGTGCAGGGCGAGGGCGAGGCGGTGTTCCTCGGCGTGTTGCGGGCGATCGCCGCGACGGGCCGGCTCGCTCCCATCGACGGGCTGAGTTTCCGCGATCCGGACGACGGCAGCATCCGGATCTCGCAACACCGCGCCAAGGCCGGCGACATGTCGGCGATCCCGTCTCCCTACGCCGCCGGGCTGATGGACGGGCCGCTCGCGGACGTACGCCGACGCGGCTACAGCGTTTCCACCGTGCTGGAGAGCAACCGCGGCTGTCCGTTCCAATGCACCTTCTGCGATTGGGGCAGCCTTGGCAGCAAGCTGGCGGAACTCCCCATCGAGCGCGTGTTCGCGGACATCGACTGGATCGCCGACAACGGCATCGAAACCCTTTGGATGGCGGACAGCAACGTCGGCATACGCAAGCGGGACAAGGACATCGCCGCCTATCTGGCCGACGCCTGCCATCGCACCGGCTATCCCCGCACGCTGGTCATGTCGACCTCGAAGAACTCGTCGCGGGCGGTCATCGACGCCATGCGGCCGTTGACGCAGACGCCGATGTACCGCGGCCTGTCGCTGTCGTTTCAGAGCTACGACGAGACCGCCCTGCGCAACATCAAGCGACAGAACATCAAGCTGTCGTCCTACTATGAGTTGCAGGAATATACCCTGTCGCGCGGCGAACGCGCGTATTCGGAGGTGATCCTCGGCTTGCCGGGGGAGACGCTCGACTCGTTCAAGGCCGGCGTCGCCACCGGGATCGACCTCACGATCCGGGGCGAGCTGCTGGTGCATACTTGCGTATTGTTGCCCAACGCCGAACTGGCCTCGGCCAAAGACCGTGCGCGGTTCGGGCTGAGAACCGCGTGGATGCTTGCCGCCGACCTGTCTTTGATGGACCCGCGTTTTACCGAAACCTACGAACACATCGTGGGAACCGACACGATGCCCGAGTCGGATTGGGCCGAAGCCGTCGAATTCAGCTGGCTGGTCGAGATGTTGCACACATACAGGCTTGGCCACCCGGCCATGCTGCTGCTGCGGCGGGTGATCGGTCTGGATTTCGTGGCTATTTTCGACGGCATGCTGAGTTTCCTGCGCCGCCGCCCGGACAGCCTGTTCGGCGACCAACTGCAGGCGATGCAGCGCGACGTCGCCTTCTTTCTGCAATGCCGCGACCCGGCGCGCCGTCTCCAACCGGACGAGATTCCGTGGCGCGCCGATCCCGACACGGCGGCGCGCACGTCCCGCAGCAAGATGGTCGCACATCATGATCAGTGCGCGGCGGAACTCACCATGCTTACGGTGGCGGTCGCCCGCGCCCACGGTCATACGATCTCGGAAGCGGTTCGCGACGACCTGTTTACCATGCTGAAGGAAGCGACCTTCCGTCCGACTCCGGCGGTCGATCGGTTCCTGGAATTCAAGACGAACCTTCCGAGTGTCCTGGCGGCCGCTCGCGACGGTCATACGGTGGCGCTCAAGGAAGGACGGACGGACTATCGGTTGGTGTGCCCGGACAGTGTCTCTCCGGACGCTTTTTCTCATCTGATCAACGAACTCGGCGAAAGCGCCAGGGGGCTGGAGCCGTTCGAGCTTTCACCCGAGCCGGAGCGTATCGCCAGCTGATCGGGAAGCCGCGCCGAACCCGCTGGAGTAGCCCGGACGCCTCGGCGGCATGACGGCGCCGTCGCGGTCCGCCCGTCGGTTGATCGGGGCGCGGCCGTCAGGGGGTTCTGAAAGTCGGCGATGCCGGACAACCGTCGGCCTCGGGACCGGCCGAAGCGGCGGGCCCGGTCCCGGACGGGTCTCCGTCGAAGAGCCGCTGCCAGCACGCCGCGATGCGATCGACGGAGAATCTCTCTGCGACGTACGACTGCCCCCTGCGAACCCGGTCCAGGAGTGACGGGCGGTGGGCCAGCGCCCATCGGAGCCCGACGCGCAGGTCTTCGCCGCACCAGCAGAATTCCGCCAATTCCCGATAGGCCGGCAGCGCGTAGACGAGGGCCGGAACGCCGGCGCGGATCGACTCTGTCAGCCGGTTGTGGCCCTTCACGTGTTTGTCCTGGCGGTCGAAACTGGGAATCAGGACCAGGTCGGTGCGGCTGAGGGCTTCGGCTTGGCACGACAGCGACCATTCCCGAATCGTCAGGTTGCCCGTGTCGCTGTCGCTCATCCGCCGCGCCAGCGTCATCAGGTCCCGGCTCAAGCGGTCCGTGACGACGGTCAGGTCGAACCTTACGGTCGCATCGTCGACCAGCGGAAGTATGCCCGGACACAACGTGTCGTGGTTGCCGGACCGGCCGTACCACAGCAGTTTGATCAGCGATCCCGGATCGAAGCGGGGAGGGGCCTCCGGCACCTCGTAGGGCTCCTCGATGATGGTGCTCTCTCGTCCGAACGTTCCGAGGACGTGCCGCGCCATCGCGTCCGTCTGGACGACGACCTCATCGGCCAGACCTGCCAGCCTCCGATCGAGATCCTGGTAGTGCGACCAAGCGGAGCGATCGTCGCACAACACCGCAATGACGCGGATCGAGCGCTGGCGCGCGGCCAACGCCAGCGCGACGACCGCCGGTTCGAAGGCCTTGGTCACCACGAGCGTGCGTGGCCGCCAGCGATCGAGGAACGCCGCTTCGGACATCCCGGTGACAAAACGAGCGACCGGCTCGCGCCGTGCTCGTGCCGGAAGCAGCGCCATATAGCGCAGACTGGCTACGCTCTCAGGCGAACCGTGATTGACGACCCACAATGTTGTTCCGCCAAATCCACCGCTGCGATCGGGAAGGTCGTCGTATTCGATTTCGACCTCCATCTCGGGCAGTTGTTTTTTTGACGGGACGATCATGTTCGATGTATACCAGAACAGCCCCGAATTATTATTAATAATTGAGGTTTATTTCTTGTTAATGTGTCTGTACCATAATGGTATGTGATTTTCGATCATTTATACTTGGGGTCTTCGACGCTCAAACTCGAATGAAACGCATAACCGGAGCGGCCGTGTGCCGCAAAAAAGTCGGCCAATGTCGTGAATTTCAGGTTTTACCATAAAAATACAGTCATCTGGAGCGCGCCCCCCACGGTATCATTTCCTTGGATTGTTGTCGGATTTAAAAAAATTATCTAGTATAATACATTAGTAACCTGAATTTGGATCTCCACACCATCAGAAAATCGCGTGCAGCGCGTTGACGGGTGGTACAACCCGCATTCCCCGAGTAGCCGGCTGATTTCGCTGTCTTGAACTCAACATTACCTATACAAATCATGGTGTTGATGGCTGCGAGGGGCGTATTTCATGGATCACCCAGAGGGTGCGGGATTACAGCGGGCAGATCGGGTGGATTTCGACCCTCGCGTGCGGCTGGAATTTCGTGGCACGCAGATCAGTTCGGACGGCGGCCTGCTGGTGATGCGCGAGCTTGACGATGCGCTTGGGCTGTCCAATCTGGCATCAGCTTCGCTGCGCGACAATCGTATCGGAAGGAACACGGTCCATCGTCTTGACGGGCTGTTCCGGCAATCGGTGTTCGGGCGGCTGGCCGGATATGGGGATGTGAACGATGCTGACCGTCTCGCGCTCGACCCGGTGATGCGTCAGGTTGTCGGCGGCAGGGCCGTCGATGCGCAAGCAGCTTCAGCATCGCAGATGGGGCGGTTCGAGACCGAGACACTGGCCTTGCCTGAGAACCGGGCGGCGCTGGCCGACCTGAATGGCCGATGGATTGACCGGTTTCATGACCGCAACGGGCTCAAGTATATCGTGCTGGACATGGACAGCTCGGTCAGCCCGACGCATGGCGATCAGGAAGGAGCGGCGTGGAACGGGCATTTCGACTGCAACTGCTATCATCCCAACTTCTTGTTCAACCAGTTCGGCATGCTGGAACGCTGCGCCCTGCGCAATGGCAACGTCCACAGCGCCGACGGCTGGCGGAACGTCCTTGATCCGGTGATCACCCGCTACGCTGGTCGCAACCTTGGTGGCCGCTTCTTCCGGGCCGATGCCGCCTATGCGATCCCGGCACTCTATGAGCGACTGGAAGGGGCAGGCTATTTCTACGCCATCCGGATGAAGAAGAACGCCGTTCTCGAAGGCTGCATCGCTCATCGGTTAACCCGCCCCGTTGGGCGGCCGTCAAAGACCAAGGTGAAGCGGTTCTACGAGGACTTCCAGTATCAGGCTCAGAGTTGGGACAAGCCACGCCGCGTGATCGCCAAGATCGAATGGCATCCGGGCGAACTGTTCCCCAAGGTCGGCTTCATCGTCACCAACCTGCCGATGGAGCCGGACGAGATCACCCGCTTTTACAATCGCCGCGGCACCGCCGAGCAGCATATCAAGGAAGGCAAGCATGCCTTTCACTGGACGCGGCTGTCATGCCGGAAGTTCCGCGACAACGAGGTGCGGCTGCAGTTGCACGCACTGGCCTACAACCTGGCCACCTTCCTGCGCTGCATCGAGCTACCCGAGGCGATGGCCGACTGGTCGCTAACCAGCCTGCAGCTCAAGCTGATCAAGATCGGGGCACGCGTCGTGCGCCACGCCCGCGCCATTACCTTCCAGTTGGCCGAGGTGGCCGTCACCGGCCCGATGGTGCGCGCCATCCTCGCCGCTATCCGCCGATTGCGAGCGCCACCGCTATGCGCATGACCGCGATCCGGACCCAAACTGAACGAAAGCGGCAGGACAGGTCTATCCACTGCGCTGAAAAACACCGCCCCTGGGCCAGGACACAGCGGCTTCCCGGTCTGATCCGCCCTGTTACAGCAGCCTGCGCGACCCCTGACGCCGCTTGGGGCAAAAAACGATTGTCCAGAGGTCGGATTCAGGCGATCTTCACGTCAGTCGGCACGCCGCTTGGGGAATGTCGGTACAAATACATCTGCACCGTGGGAAAAAATCGGGTTCACTCCTAATAGTCGACGGCTCCGCTGCGTGCCCGCATGCCGGCCCATCGAGTCTCGGGCGGGGCAGACCCGACCATGGCGGTTGGACGGGGGATAGTGTTATGTGGCCCGTATCGCGGACGGGGCCATCCGGCCCGAGCGACGGACAGCCGTCGCCGACGATGGGTGGCGGAACCTCGTCGGCCGACTGCCTCGCCGATGCAGAACGGCAAACCTTCGGGAGAGCATGATTTGGCCGAAAAGCGTCTGATGCAGAACGGCAAACCTTCGGGAGAGCATGATTTGGCCGAAAAGCGTCTGGTGCAGTTCGTGGATTTCCCGGCGTGCAATGCCGACGTGCCGTTGACGCTCCCCTACGCCACATCGAGCCTCCGGGCCTATGCCGAGAGTTTCGCCGACATTCGGGCCGCCTTTGACTTCGCCCCGACGATCGTGCTGCGCGACCGGTTCGAGGCGATGGCGGAACGGATCGGCCGACCGGATCTGCTCGCCCTGTCGTGCTATGTCTGGAACTTCAACGCCAGCATGGCGCTCGCCGCCGAGGTCAAGCGCCGGTCTCCGCAGACCATCGTCGTGATCGGCGGCCCGCACCCGAAATACGGCGACGACACCGTGTTCGCCGCCCATCCCGCGGTCGATGCCTTGATCCAGGGCGAGGGCGAGGTCACCTTCCTTGCCGTCCTGCGGAGCATTGCCGCGACGGGGCGGCTGGCGGCGGTCGACGGGATCACCGTCCGGGATCCGGACGACGGCACCATCCGGGTCTCGCAGCACCGCGCCAAGGCCGGGGACCTGTCGGCGATGCCGTCCCCTTACACCATCGGCCTGATGGACGGGCCGCTCGTGGATCTGCGTGGCCAGAGCGTTGGCGTCGCCGCCACGCTGGAAAGCAATCGCGGTTGCCCGTTCCAGTGCACCTTCTGCGATTGGGGAAGCCTCGGCAGCAAGATGGCGGAGTTCCCCATCGAGCGCGTGTTCGCCGACATCGACTGGATCGCCGAGAACGGCATCGAAACGCTCTGGATGGCCGACAGCAATTTCGGCATGCGCAAGCGCGACAGGGATATCGCCATCTACCTCGCCGAGGCTCACTTGCGGACCGGCTATCCCCGCCGGCTGATCGCATCGACCTCGAAGAACTCGTCGCGCGCCGTCCTCGAGGTGGTGCGGCCGTTGGCGCAGACGCCGATGTTCCGTGGCCTCACTTTGTCGTTTCAGTCCCATTCCGACTCCGCCTTGCGGGGCATCAAGCGCCAGAACATCAAGCACTCGACGTTTTTCGAACTGCTGGAAGACGCCCGAAGCAGCGGCACGAGCACCTACACCGACATGATTCTCGGCTTGCCGGAGGAAACCCTCGACTCCTTCAAGGCCGGCCTCACCATCGCGATCGAAGGCGACCCGCAAGGCGTCCTGATCGTCTTTCGCTGCGTGCTGCTGCCCAACGCCGAGCTGGCCTCGGCCGAGGATCGCAAACGCTTCGGCCTTCGCACCGCCTGGCTGCCGATGACCGACCCGCCCGATCTCGACCCGCGATACACCGAGACCTACGAATTCGTCGTCGGCACCGACGCGATGCCCGAGCAGGACTGGCGCGAAGCGGTGGAGTACGCGTGGCTGGTGCTGCTGCTGCACACGTTCAGGCTCGGCCAGCCGGTGCTGCTGCTGTTGCGGCAGGTGGTCGGCCTCGACTTCGTCGATATCTTCGACAGTATGCTGGGGTTCCTGCGGCGCCGTCCCGACAGCGTGCTGGGCGCGCAATTGCAGCTCGTCCAGCACGCTACCGCGCGCTTCATCGCGTGTCGCGACCCGTCGAATCTGCCGCCGACCGACCAGGTGCCCTGGCGCGCGGATCCCGACGCCGCCGCGCGCATCACCCGCGCCAAGCTGGCGGTCCATCACGACCAATGCGCGGCGGAACTGACCATGCTCGCGGTGGCGGTCGCCAAGGCTTTCGGTCACACGATCGAGACCGAGGTCCGGGACGATCTGTTCGTCATGCTGCAGCAGACCACGTATCGCCCCGTCGCGGCGGGCGAGCGGGTTCTGGACTTCGCGACCGACCTGCCCGGCGTCCTGGCCGCCGCCGCGGCGGGCGAGAAGAGGTCGATCACCCACCGGCCGAGCCGCTACCGGTTGATGTGCACCGAGACCGTCTCTGCGGCCGGGTTTCAGGCCCGGATCAACGACTATGCCGATCGGTGCGACGGCTTGGAGCCGTTCGACCTGTGCCTGGAGGCCGAACGTCTGGCCGGCTGAGCCGTCGGAAACTGCCCACTCAGCCGCGCGGGCAAGGGCGCGATCCGTCCAGCAGGGCGACGGCGGCGGCGCGGACCCGTGCCGGATCCGTGGCGAAGCGATGCCAGAACCGCTTCTCGTCGCCGATCAGGGTGCGCGCCGCCGGCACCGCCGCATGGCGCAGGCCGACCGCGGCGGCGATCCGCTCGAAGAAATCCGGTCGCTCGCTTACGCCATGCAGCTCCAGCAGCGCCGCGCCGTTCGGGGCGAACAGCGCGTTGGTCAGGCCGGCGCCGTGGGCGCCGACGATGATCTCGGCCTCGGCGAACAGCGCCGCCTGCGCGGCGACGCTCTGACCTGACAGGGCCACCGCCTCGAAGCCGAGCCCGGCGAGGGTGTCGGCGATCTCCGCCTCGTTGATCAGCCGCGGTCGCTGTACGTCGCGCCGGACGACGAACAGGCGCCTGCCGCCGGCGGCGTTCGGCCGCGGCGCGATCCGCAGCGCCGACAGCAGCCGGGACCGCAGCGCCGAAAGCACCGGCAGCGGTGTGGCGCCGCGGAACATCACCGGCATCCCGGTCACCGCGGTGGGACGCGCGCCGAAGTCGAGCGTCACCAGATCGGCGCACTCGACCACGGCGGGGTAGGGCACCGACACCAGGCGCTCGGCCGGCGTATCGACCAGATCGATCGTTTCCTGCTCGAACGCCGTTCGCTGCGCTGCCACGACGAGCCGGCGGCCGGCCAGGGACGGTGTCGCGAGCGCGCACAGCAGGCGCGGCAGGAAGTCGATCATCCAGTGATAGTAGTTGTCGGCGCCGCCAATCAGCACCGCCGGCCGGTCGATCCGCAGCCGCGGCCCGCTCGCGCGGTAGCTGATGCCGTCGGTCCAGGTTCTCTCGATATAGGCCGACCGGTTCTGGCCGGGAACATGGAACCAGGTCTCCGCGATCGCCTCGCCGCCGGGCAGGATCAGCAGCCATTCCCCGCTCAGCAGATCGACGTCGCGGAACCGGTGCGCCGTCGACGCGCGGCGGATGGCGTCGTCGTCCGGGAGGGCCGGGCCGTCACCGGCGGCCGGCCTCGCCAACCGTCGCACCCGCACCGCCCGGGGCAGCCCAGCGGTGGACGGCGGCTCGGCACACCAGGGCGCCGAGCCGCCGTGGGCGCGGGATATCCGCCCGGCGATGGCCGCCAGATCCGGATCCGCGAGCAGTGCCGGAACCGCCCGGATGAAGGCCGGGTATCGCCGCTCCTCCACCGGATCCATGAGCACTTCCAACTGGGTGGCGAAGATCTCCTGGACCGGGCTCGGCGTCCGCATCAACCGGGCCCGAAGCGCCCGCAGCGTCGACTCGATCGTCGGCGACGCCTCCCGCGGCAGGTCGCGCGCGTTGCGGTAGGCCATCCGGTAGGCGATGGCCAAGTGCAGGTCGTCGCCGCTCGCCGCCAGCCGGGCGATCGCCCGTTCGCCGAGGTGCAGGTGCCATTCGGCGGCGGCGGTGGTTTCGATCCAGTCCATCTCCCGCGGCGCGCCGGCGAGTGCGCGCTCGAGCGCGGCGATGCCGTCCGCCAGGTGGCCGCGGCGGATCAGGTTGCGCCCCAGCATCGCCAAGGCGGTCGGGGTACCGGCGATTTCCAGGACCAGCGACACCAGGGCGCGCGGATCGGCCGGCCATCGCGTCGCCACCAGCACGCCGGCCGCACGGGCAGAGGCGGGGTCGAGCAACAGCGCCCGGCGCAAGTGCGGGGCCGCGAGGTCGTCGGAGCCGGCCAAGTACAGCGCCGTGCCGAGGTTGAGCGGCCGCTTCGGGTCCGTCGCCTCGGCGGTTTCGAGCCAGGCCCGCACCGCCGCCGGCATCTCCTCGCCAAGTTGGTCGATCGCGGTGCGCTCCGCCGCGCTCAAGGTCATCCGACCCGATCCTCGTGCGGAGCGGCCGACCGCGTCAGGACCATCGCGGCGCCGGCTTCGGCCAGGCGAACCGCGCCACCGGCTCCGGCGAGCGCAGTGTCGCGACGCGCAATGTTTCCAGGAGCCCGGTGGAGACATAGCCCAAGACGCCGCGATCCGGTTCCGCCACCGAGGCGTGGAACAGCGTGAAACCGGTGCCCAGCCGGGCATCGATGGCGCGACGGTCGGCGTCGCTGTGGTACTCGACATACAGCACGCCGATGCTGGACAGGTGGTCGCCGAACCCATCCAGGATCTCGAGTTCCATGCCTTCGGTGTCCAGTTTGACCAGCGCCGGCGCCGACAGCGGTATCCGCTCCAGGACGCCGGCAACCTCTTCGATCGGCACGGTGGCGACGGGCTGGGTGTTCTCCTGGTTCGGCAGGAAACTCGTCTGCATCGTGCTGTAGACGCCGCCGAACAGCTCCGCCACCCGGGCCCTCGCGCCGAGGCCGTGGCCGTGAACCGTGATCCGGTCGAGCGCGGCCGCGTTGTGGCGCAGCACGGCGAGGGTGTCCGGATTCGGCTCGAAGCAGTGGATGGCGGCGCCGGGATAGCGTTCGGCGAAGAACAGCGCGGCGGCACCCAGATGGGCCCCGATGTCGAAGATCACCCGCGGCGCGAAACTCTCGAAGGGCAATGGCGGATACTCGTGCCCTTCGAGCACCGTCAGCAGCGACGGTGTGACCCATGGCTCCGGAAGATAGGCCAGGCGGTGGCCGCCCGGGGTCTCGAGATAGGGGAGTTCCACCATTCACGATCCCGTCGCGGTTGCTTGTCGGTGATGGCGCCCGGACACAATTGCGCGCACCGTGGGAGGCCGACAGCAATGCACTCATCACCGGGCGAGGATACGGATCTGCTGAACCGGGCTGCCGCTCATAATCCCACGAAAGTAGGCAATCGTTTCGCTTAGCCCCTCGTAAAGGCTTACCTTCGGTTGCCAATTCAGGGTTCGCTCTGCCAACGATATGTTCGGCTGCCGCTGCTTAGGATCGTCCTGCGGGAGCGGAAGACGGATGATCCTTGAACTCGACCCAGTCATTCGAATGATCGTCTCCGCCAGCTTTAGAATAGTCAACTCCTCTGCGTTACCCAGGTTCAATGGCCCCAGAACCGATGGATCAGTTGCCATAAAGCGAATGAGTCCTTCGATCAGATCATCCACATAGCAGAGCGACCGGGTCTGCTGGCCATCACCGTAGATCGTGATTGGCTCGTTCTGCAGTGCCTGTCGAATGAAGTTCGACACAACACGCCCGTCGTTCGGATGCATTCGTGGACCATAGGTATTAAATATCCTCGCTACTTTGATGGTCAAACGGTGCTGTCGATAGTAGTCGAAGAACAATGTCTCGGCGCACCTCTTTCCCTCATCATAACAGGCACGCGGGCCCACCGGGTTGACACACCCCCAGTAGCTCTCCGGCTGCGGATGAACCTCAGGGTCCCCATAGACTTCGGAAGTCGACGCTTGGAGAATAGTCGCCCCTAGCCGCTTCGCCAAGCCGAGCATGTTGATAGCACCTTGAACTGACGTCTTCGTCGTCTGCACCGGATCATGCTGGTAATGGATCGGTGACGCTGGACAGGCGAGATTATAGATTTCATCCACTTCTACATAGAGTGGAAAAGTTACGTCGTGTCGAGCAAGTTCAAAGTGTGGGTGTGAGACAATATGAGCAACGTTTTCTCGTGTGCCCGTGAAGAAATTGTCCACGCAAAGTACGTCGTGTCCATCACTGAGAAGTCGTTCGCAAAGGTGAGAGCCAAGAAAGCCCGCTCCTCCAGTGACAAGAACGCGCTTCCTACTCGCATAGTGCCGCGTCATCCACCACCCCCGTCGAACGCTGCAAGCAGCCAAATTGCACATTGACTCAATCTGCCATGAGTCGAGCCTCAGCGCAGTGATCCTGCAGGCTGACCATACGAGCGAACTCCTCTGATCAACCGTCCAGGCATCTGAACAACGCACAGGCAGACAGTCGACTTCCACCTCCGTCAGGTGTGAGAATAGCCGACTTGGTGTCCGTACAACAGTGGCGATGTGAACTGCCAACCACGGCTCAAAAGGTCTTTCGTACGAGTTCACTTTGACGCAACGCGGGCCTCCACCCGCTCACAGATGTAGTGGTAGATCGGCAGGTGCAGTTCCTGCACATGCGGCGTGTGGCTCGACGGCACGTCGATCAGGATGTCGCAGTGCGGCGCCATGCGGCCGCCGCCGCTGCCGGACAGGCCCGAAAGCACCGCGTGGTGCCAGGAATCGAACAGGAACTGACGCATCAAGGTATGGGCGAAATCGCCGTTCGGCTGCTCGACGAGCAGGACGTTTCGATACTCCGACACGTCTCGGAGATAGGCGAGATCGTCGGCGCTGCGGCCGGCGCGGTCAATGAATCCGAACCCTTGAACGCCAACGCCAAGCTGCTCCTGGCATTGCGGCACGCGATGTTCGAGGTGGTCCCGAGCAACCCCGGCGCCGACGTCCACCGACAGGGCAATACGCTCGGCAAAGCGCACCGGCACTGGCGCCGGATCAAGATCGGCCAACGGTTCCGGCTGTTCTTCCGATATGACGCCCGTGCCCGGATCATTGTCTATGCCTGGGTCAACGACGAGAAGACGCTGAGAACCCGAGGCGCGCGCAACGACGCCTACACGGTCTTCCAGAAAATGCTGGACCGAGGGAACCGACCGGACAGCTGGGACGCCCTCGTACAGCAGGCTCACAAAGAACCGGAACGCGGACATGGCTAGTTCAAATCGATCCGCGTCGCCCGGACGGTGACGTTGTCGGCGGTCATCACCAGTTCGCTGTCGCCGACGGCGAGCGTGATCGAGCCGCCGGCCGGCACCTCGAGGCGGTAGTGGTGCCCGGCCCGGTCGTAGCGCTCGAACGCCCCGTCCTTCCACACCGTGGTCGACACCTCGACCCGGTCGGCCGGCGCAGGTGCTGCTGCACGATAGAGCGCGCCCAGCACGCAGCCCTGGTTCAACTCCCCGCCGGGGCACAGGACCAGGACCTGCTCGCCGATCTCGGGCGGATGCCAGGTGACGTCGCCCTCGGCACGTGAGGTCAGGAACGGCAGCCAGTTACTGAGAATCGGGCCGCTCCGGACCCGCACGCGGGCGGCCGCATAGTCGGCCTCGGCGATGGTGCCGTATAGCGCCATGCAGCCGAGCCGCCGCTCGATGTCGGCGACGTCGCGGTTCAGATGGAGCCGCTCGCCCATCAGGTCTGCAGCATCAGGCTGGTCAGCGAGTGGTACTCCGGCTCAACCGGCGGTCCGAACGGCGAGTAGATCTTCAGCCGAACATCCGTTGGAGCGACAGCTTCCTCGTCCGCTTCGCGGACCGTCCAGTACACCACCTCGTAGCCGAGACGGGCGACGACAATGGGTGTGTCGCCGTCACCGTCGACATCGATATCGGTGCGCAACAGGCGCATCGACTCGACCAGGCGTTCGAGGGTGTCGTCCTCCTCAAAGGCGGTCTCGACCTCGGCGGCGATACGGTCCACCTGGGCGTCGGCGTGCTCGCCCTCGGCGACGATCTCGATGGCGAGGTCGAGCACACGACGTGTCGGGCCGCCCGGGCCATCCGGCGTGCCGTCCACCCGTTCGTCGCGGGCGTAGACCAGGATGGCAGGCAGAGCCTTGGCGAACAGCGGTGTCGTGCGATTCACATGCACGCGGTCGCCGGCTTCCGTGCACGGTGACGGACCAGCGAGCCGCGCTCGCACGGCATCGCGGATCTGACTGCGGGGATGGCTCATGTCGGCACCCGATGCAGGATTAACTTTGCCCCACCCATGCCGTCGCCGCGGATATCGACCACGCGGTAGTCGCAGCCAGCCAGGGTGACGGAGTCGCCTTCCTCGGGCTCGACGGCAAGGTCGGCGAGCAGCACGTCGAGCACCGGCGCCGTCGTGGTCACCGGCACGCCGCCGGCGAGCCCGGCCTCGGCATGCTCGGCATGGAAGATGGCGGTGATGGTGACGGGATCCCCGCTCTCTGGCCGGTAGAGCACCGTCGTGCCGAACGCGTCGCGCGCGGCGCCGCCGACCATCGCGGCCAGCTCGTCCCACCCCGGCATGATGCCGCCTCCAGCCGCGTCAGTTCGAGCTGAACAGCCGGACGACGAGCGCCGGGCGCTTCACGATCGGCAGCGGGTTCGACTGGCTGTAGACGTCGATGCCGGTGCCGTTCTCGCGGGCGATCTGATAGGCGTACAGCTCCTGCCCGTAGGTGCCGACCGCGTCCATCAGGTTGGCCGGCGCGAAGAACGTCCGGAAGGTGTCGGTCGTCCCCATCGGGAAGGCGATGCCCTCGCCGACCGTCAGCAGGCTGTCGGTCTGGCCGGTCGAGAGCGTGACGGTGCCGAGATACTCCTCGAAGGCGAGGCCGCCGAAGCGGAAGCCAGTCCGCAGGTCCTGTCGGAGCGGGTTCAACCCGGCGTTCGCCTCGAAGTACTTGTAGGCCTCCTCGACCCGCTTGTGGACGATCAGCTTGTCCCAGAACCCGGGGCTGACCAGAGCGTGCACGCTGGTCATGCTCTCGCCCTTCAGGTTCTCCTCGACATGGCGCAGGACCTCGCGGCACTTGCCGAGCACGTCGGTGGTGTCGGTACCGAGCTTGAAATCGACCGACTTGGCCGTGATCGCGAACTCGGCGTGCCAGTCGTAGACGGTCCGGCCCGCACCATCCTTGGTGATGCCGTGAAGCGCCTTGGCCCGCATGTACTCCAGGGTCTGGGCGTGCTTCCAGCGCATGCGGGTGAGCTTGCGCATCATCACCTGGGCGAGCGGGTCCTCGGCGGCGGCGAGCCCGAAGCCGCGCTTGCCCTGGACCTCCTCGGGCAGCACCACGTCGTTGTGCGGAATGTGCGGCACGGTGAAGGAGCGCATGCTGGCGGTCTCGGGCGAGCCGACGGTGGCGGGTGCACCGGGTGCTACGGCGGGCAGCAGGCGCAGTTCACCCTCGATTTGCTCGACGGTGACCTGGCGCTGGCTGATCGGCTCGGGCGCGAACAGGCCGAGGGCGCCAAGCCGGCCTTAGCGGTTGGGCAGCAGCTGGATGGCCGCCGTCATCTCGGCCAGCGTGTAGCCGCCGCTGTCGAAGGGATTGACGATCACGGTCACGGGTCGGACCTCCGGGGTTCGGAATGTTGACGGTTCAGACGGCGATACGGGCGACCAGGCCGTGAGCGGCGAGCTCGGCCAGCTTGGCGGCGCGCTTGGTCGCGTCGTCGACCGAGGCGTCGATCACGAGAGCGGCATCGGCGAGAACCACGGGTCCGCGCGCCAGCACCACGGCCTCGGTGTTGCCGGCACTGGCGTCGGTCGCGTCGAGCAGCACGGCGGACGCCAGTTCCGCGCCCTCAATGCCGACGGTCTCTGCGGCGGGCGACAACGCGTAGGTGCCGTCGGCGGTGCCGCTCCAGATCGTGAAGTCGTACGCCGCGACCTGGCCGGACAGCGGCGCGATCGCCTCCAGCAGCCGCTCGCACCGCACCGGCTCGAACAGCCGGCCGTCCAGCCGCATCTTCAGGCGGTCCAGCGTCCGCGTGATCCGCACGCAGCCCAGGCCGTGCAGCAGCCAGCGTTCGGCGGCGGCGGAGTCGCCGACCGGCGACACCCGGCTGCCGACGCCGCCGGCCTGACAGATCCACTGGGTCTGGTGAACGAGCTTCATTGCCTCCATAGAAGAGCCGCCGCCGCCCTGGAGCAAGCGAAAATCTCTATCTGAGATAGTCCCAGGCGCCGCCGGACGATGCCGGCGCCGCACCGCTGCCGGGTCGGGTGGCCGGTTCCCGCCGGCTGACCCGCCGCCGGATCCGCCGGAGGGCCGGCGCAACCGGGGCCCGAGATTGCCGGACGGCCAGCCGCTCGTTTGGATGCCGGGCGGCGGTCCGCGCGGCGCCGCGTTCCGGGGCAGCGCGACAGCACCGCGCTAACCAAAATCCTTAACTACAACCTCAGTTTGACACGCTCGGCCACCATACGGTATCGCCGAAAGCGGCTACCGACGTCGGTCCGCGGCCGCCGGAAACGGCCGGTACCGGCGGTTGGTCACGACGGCTGGTTGCGATGGCTGATCGCGACGGGCGGCGGGTTGGAGAACGGAACTGGAGGTCGTGCGATGAACTGCGACGGATCGGCCCACGGCACTGGTGGTCGGGTCGCCGCCGCCCTCGGTCCGCCGTTGCCGGCGGAACGGGACCCGGCGGAACGGGACCCGGCGGAACGGGACCCGGCGGTGTGCGACGCGGGAGGCGATCCCGCCACCGTGGTGCGGGCCTGGCGCGAGGCGGCCTCGCTGCTGGAGGCCGCGGTCGAGGCGGTCGCCGCCTTCGAGTGCCCGGAGACCGTGGCCATCCAGGACGCCGCCAACATCCGGGCCGGCGAGGCGTTCGCGGCGCTCGCCGCCGTCGAGGCGCTCGACCCGGAGGTCCTGCGCGGCCACGCCGACGCGCTCGAGTGGCTGATCCGCACCTTCGGGGCGTTGTCCGACAATCCGTCCGACGCCACGCTCGGTCGTTCGATCGCCGCCGAGCTGCGGGCCGCGGCGGATCGACTGCCGGGCCTTCCGCCGGCCCGGGAGAGCGCCGAACCGCGATCGTGACGCGCGCTAGCGGTCCGGCGCCATGTCGGCCACGAACCGCTCCGCGGCGTCCAGGAACCGCCGGATCGCCGCGTCGACGGCGGCCGCCGAAGCGCCCTCCCCCGGAATGTCCAGCTCGAGCCAGACCGCGCGGTTCTCGCCGCGGTAGGCCCGCACCCACCGCTCGCCGCTGTTCCACTCGTTGATCCGGGCGAGCGGGACCTGCTGGTCCGGCTCGACGCCGAGATACAGCATGCAGTTGCCGCACGCGCCGTCGGCGGCGCAGTCGAAGAACTGCGCCTCCAGCGCCAGGCCTTCCAGTGAATCGGCCAGATCGGCGGACACCGTGGTCTCGCCCGAGGCGCCGACCGCGACGGTGGCGCCAAGGCCGAATTCCTCGAGGCGGGCCGCCAGGAACGCCGCGCTGATGCCGTCGCCGGCCGCAGGCGTTCCGGAGCCGCCGGACGGCGCCCGGTCGCTTGGGCTGCCCAGGCTGCGGCCGAGGCTCGCGAAATGATCGCCGACCAGCGCCGAGACGTCGTTGCCGTTCAGGGTCGAGCGGCCGTCGGGGTCGCGCGTCATCGCCCAGCGGTGCGTCACGGTGCCGTCGGGCGCCTCGGCCCGCTGCCCCAGGACGGCGGCCAGCTGGACCGCCGCCAGCTCGTCGGTGATCAGCGGCCCGAGCGCCGCCACGATGCGGTCGAGATTGACCACGGTCAGCACCAGCCGGCCGGCGATCCCGTCCGGAGCGGTCGCGGACGCCTGGATCTCGGCGTCCAGATCCGCCCCCATGCCGGCCATGCGGATCCGCGCCCCGCTGACCCGCGCGGTGGTTCCGGCGCGCTGCAGCAGCGCCAGCAGCGCGGCTTCGTCAACCGCCGCCCAATCGCCCGCCGCGGTTCCGCCGCCGGCGCCGAGCAGGTCCAGCAGGTCGCGGCCGGGGATCCGCTCGACCGCGAGTTCCAGCCCGAACGACTCCGGCACCGCGGCCCCGTCGACCGGCAGCGGCAGCAGGATCTTCAGCCCGTCATGCCCGTAACCGATGCTGCCGGCGGCGCTGCCGCCGGCCAGCCCCGACACGCCGGCGTGGAACTCCAGCCGGGCGACCGACATCGGACCGCCGGCCGCCTCGCCGATCCGGGCGTCCTCGACGCCGAAGCGGAACGCCGCGCCGTCCATGATCAAGTCCGGTGTCGTGAGCATCGACTGCAGGTGCCGGGCCGGCTCGCCGCCGTCCGCCAAGCCCGCCGGGTTGGCGATCAGGAACGCCTGCATCTCGACCAGACGCGGCCAGTCGACCCCGTCCATCCGCGCGTCGGTGCCGATCGACCCGAAGCGCGCCAGTTCGGTCGGCGACCCGCCCGGCGCGTCCGGTGCCGCGCTGATCACCAGCCCGTCCAGCCGGTAGCCGGAGGTCAGCAAGGCCTTGCCGCCGGCGCCGTCGAGGACATCGCTGCGGATCGCCACGCCGGCGATGGTCGCGCGGCCGACCGGCTCCATGACGGCGGCGACGTCGCTCGCCTCGATCGACGTCGACCACACGATTCCGGTGCCGGGATCGACGACGATGTCGACCGCCGAGGCGCCGGTCGTCATGACCATGGCCAGCGCGCCCGGCGCCTGCACGGTCAGTTGCGCCGGCAGGGCGCCGGTCAGCCGCCACCGCCCGTTGCCGGCGTCGGCGCGCGTGACCTCGACGTCCCCGAAGCTCAGCGTCGCGTCCGCGGAACGCCAGACCAGGCCGGGCAGTCGGACCACCTCGGCGCCGGCGCGATCGACCACCACCGGCGGCCCGGCGGTCTCGATCGCGCCGACCCCGGACGCCTGCATCCACTCGGTCAGCCGCGCCAGCGCCTTCAGCACCGGACGCTGGTCCGCCGGCGCGCCGGCCGGGGGCGCACCGGCTGGGGGCGCACCGGCCGGGGGCGCACCGGCTGGCGCCGCGACAGTTGGTGTCGCCGCGCCGGCGGCCCGCCCGTCGAGCGGCACGCCGGTCAGCGCCAGCAGCGCCGCCAGGGTGGACGCCAGCGCGCCCCGTTTCGCCGACGTCAGCATCCGATCCCCCCAAGCCGCCGCGCAAGTCGCGTTGCGCGATCCTAGTGTGCGTCGTCAGAACATTCGAGACAATCGGATCGTCTTTTTATCGGAGAGCGGGCCTCATCTGGGTTGATGTTTAGGCGGCGATTTTGCGGTGTTGCAAGCGCCGATGCTCGAGGGTTTGGCGTTTGATGCGCATCCGTTCGGCCAGGATGTCTTTGGCTCTGCCGAAGTAGACGTCCGCTGGGGTCAGGTTCTGCAGGCTCTCGTGGTAGCGGTGATGGTTGTAGTGCTCGATGAAGGTGCCGATCTGGGCCTCAAGGTCGCCGGGCAGGAAGTAGTTCTCCAGCAAGATCCGGTTCTTCAAGGTCTGATGCCATCTCTCGATCTTGCCCTGGGTCTGAGGGTGATATGGCGCACCGCGGATATGCTTCATGTCCTGCTTTCCGAGCCATTCTGCCAGATCGCCGGAGATGTAACTGGAGCCATTGTCCGACAGCAGACGCGGCTTGTGCCGGACATGGGCCTGGTCACAGCCTGACGCATTCAGGGCCAACTCCAGGGTGTCCGTCACGTCCTCGGCCTTCATGGTGCTGCAGAGCTTCCACGCGATAACGTAACGCGAGAAGTCGTCCAGAACCGTCGACAGATAGAACCAACCCCACCCGATGATCTTGAAGTACGTAAAATCGGTCTGCCACATCTGGTTCGGCGCAGTGGTCTTGTCCTTGAAGGCGTTGGACGCCTTCATGACGATGAAGGCAGGGCTGGTGATCAGATCGTGGGCTTTTAACAGCCTGTAAACACTGGCCTCCGATACGAAGTACCCCTTGGTTTCAGTGAACCGGACCGCCAGTTCCCGCGGGCTCAACTCGGACTCTTCCAGAGCCAGTTCGATGATCTGATCATGGATGTCCTGCGGGATCCGGTTCCAGACTCGACTGGGCCGGGAGGGCTTGTCCTCCAGCGCCTCCGGGCCGCCTGTCTGGTAGAGATCGTACCAGCGGTAGAAGGTCGATCGGCTCACGCCGATCCGAGCCAAGGTCTGGCAGGCAGACAGGTGCGACTGCTCGACGAGCCGGATGATCTCGGCTTTCTCCGCAGAGGGATATCTCATTCCTCGTCGCCCCCATCCGCGATCATGCTTTTTTTGAGCAAACGGATTTCCAGGGCCTGCTCAGCGACGACTTCCTTCAGGGCGCTCACCTCCCGGCGCTGGGCCTTCACCTCGTCGGTCGTGGCGGCCCGCGCCGTGTCGCCAGCCAGGCGACGCTTACCAGCCTCCAGAAACTCCTTCGACCAGACGTAATAGAGGCTCTGGGCGATGCCTTCCTTGCGGCAGAGCTCCGCGATGCTGTCTTCGCCGCGCAGGCCGTCCAGAACGATCCGGATCTTGTCTTCCGCAGAGAAATGCCGACGGGTCGCACGCCGGATATCCTTCGCCATCCGTTCGCCGGGTGTCGTCTTCGGGTCAAGGGTTTTGGCCTCATCTTCGTTCCTACGTCACTGCGATGAGACCAAAACCCTCCACTATCCAAAAGACGGAAACTGTCTCAAAGGTGCTGACGGGGAACAACCGGGTCCTCCTTGGCAGCGGCATGCTCGGCAGCGATCTCTGCCCACGACACCCACGGGCTGTAGAGGCTGGAGAGATGATAACCAGCCGTCCGTCCGTCACCTGACGCCGTCGCTTGCCAGGCGCCGGCGGCAAGCAACGCGGGCTTGCGGTGCTCAGGATGCCGGGTTCCGCAGGTCGGGCAGTGCCAGGCCGCTTCCTCGAGGCGCCCCGATGTCCAGCGGATGTCCCGCCACACGATCTGCTGGTGCTGCCCACAGCCGTCGCAGGGCACGGCGAACACCCGCCGGTCGCTCTCCAGATACGCCGCCTCGATCCGGCTGAACCCCTTCAGCGTCGGCGTCGACACCATCAGGATCTTGCGGTTCAGGAAGGTTGCCGCGCGCTGGATCGCCAGCGGTACCGGATCGCCTTCCCCATCGGCGTCGCCCGGATAGCCGTCGACCTCGTCGAGGAACAGATAGCGCACCGGCATCGAGCGCAGGCCGACCGCCGAGTTGGCGCCGGTCAGGATCAGCACGCCGCCCGGGAACTCCTTCATCAGCACCGTGTTGCCGCTGTCGCGCGAGCGCGGGTCTCGGACGCGCGCGGCCAGATCCGGGCTTGCCTCGATCAGCGCGTCGACACGCTGCTTGGAGACGCGTTTGGCGCCCTCGACGGTCGGCTGAACCAGCAGCAGCGGCCCTGGGGCGTGATGGATCACGTAGCCGAGCCAGTTCAGGCCAGCCTCGGTCCCACCGAGTTGGGCGCCCTTCATGAAGACGACCCGCTCGACCGCTGACGACGGCGACAGGTCGTCCATGATGGACCGCAGGTACGGTGTCCGATCCGTTCGCCAGGCGCCGGGCTCGGCCGACGCCACCGAGGTCAGGCGGCGGTGCCGGTCGGCCCACCTCGATACGGTCAGGTCCGGGTCGGGTGCGAGCCCCTGGAGCCAGGCCGCGAGCACCTGGTCGCCGCCGTCGTAGCCGTAATCATCTGACAGGTCAGTCGACGGTGAGCCTCGGCTCGGCAAGCGTTGCGAGGTGCTGGCGGACATGGTTCTCCAGGACGCGGCGCAGGAGACCGGCTTCGACCCCGAGATCGGCCGCCATCAGGCCGGCGACGCGGGCAGGCCACTGCGCCCAGGCGTCCCGTTCCGTCCGCGCCAGTGCGAACACCTGGCCGACCACGCGCGCCCGGTCGATCAGTTCGCCCTTCATCTTCTGAAGGCGAACCCGGCGTTCCTGCGCCTTCAGCACCTCGTTGGCGGTCCTCGCCTGCATGAACGTCGTCGCGCCGGCCGTTGGCTGGCCCGCTTCGGCGAGGGTGTCGCGGACGCCGGCTATAGCGGTGGCCGGAACCGATTTGGTGTTCCCGCGCGCCATCGCCGGGTCGGTCGACGATGACCAGCGCGCGTCCGAGCCGGCGGCGTCGATCGAGCCGTCGGCGTGCAGCGCCAGGCGCCCGCTGGTCCGCGCCTTCTGCACCGCACCCCGCGACACGCCACGGTGAGCCGCGTACTGACGCTCACTCAGGCCCTGCATGAGCAGTTCTGATTAGTGTTCGAAATCATCATCTTATCGACTTGATGGGGGCTTCGATCAGAGCCTGTATGGCGTCACCAGCAAGGACGGAGGCAGCCATGATCAAGACCCGGAACAAGCCGCAAGCCATCGACGCTTTCATTGCCACCAAGGCCGAAATCGACGCGATGCTCGACCGACTGAAGAGCCTGAGCGACGACCATTTTGGCTACGCGCCCGACGACATCAACTGGGGCCATGTCGGAACGCTCGCCCACTACGCCGAACTTCTAAACCGCATCACCGACGCCGCTTTCAAGGAAGGCGAACACGCCGAGTGAACCCGGCTACCGCCCGAACTCCGGCCGCGCCACACCGCGCGGCTTGGGGTCGTAGAAGGGCTGCGACGGTCGCGGCCCCGCCGACGGAGACGACCCCATGACCAAGCTCACTGACACGCAAGCCGCAATCCTCCGCGCCGCCGCTCTGCGCGAGGGGCACAACGTCCTGCCGCTTCCCGGCTCCCTGCGCGGAGGTGCCGCCACCAAGGTGGTGGATACCATGGTCGCCAAAGGCCTCGTCGAGGAGGTCGATGCCGACCTCCGTAAAGAGGAGCCTGTCTGGCGCGAGACCGGCGACGGGCATGGCACCACGCTGGTCGCGACAGAAACCGGGCTCGCTGCCATCGGCATTGCGCCGGAGAGCGCCGACAGTGCGCCGACGGGCGCCACTGAAGCGCCGGCCGAGGACACCGAGACGGACGCCGCAGCCGAGACAAAGCCCGCGCACAAAGAGCGGAAGCCGCGCGAGGGCACCAAGCAGGCGCTGCTGATCGAGATGCTCCGAGCCGAGACCGGCGCGACCATCGCCGAGATCGCCGAGACCCTCGAATGGCAAGCTCACACGGTCAGGGGTGCTATCGCCGGGGCTCTGAAGAAGCGGCTCGGCATAGACGTCACTTCGGAAAAAATCGAGGGACGCGGGCGCGTCTATCGCCTGTCGGCGACCTGACCCAGCGACAGCTGCCAATCGTGGAGACCGCCGTCCTTCGGGGGCGGCGGTTTCTCATTGTGCGTATCGCACCCGGACCATCTCGAACAGTCGCCGCAGCGCGTAGCCGCGCAATAGCGACACCACCACGAAGGCGAGGCCGATGGTCATGTGCTCGGCAAGCCCTGTCTCGATCCCGAACCACGGAACACGACGATCTGCGTGGCGATGGCCAGCAGATAGCCGACCACAACGTTCGTCGCGGCTTCGATCATCGACATGACACGTGACTGCTTCATGCTGCCACTTCCTCGTCCTCCGCAGTCTCGCCCAGCCGCTCGTCCCTCACCGCCGAGAAGGTCCGCCCGGCACCGTCCATGACAGCGTCGCGACCAGTCTCGGCCTGCCAACGTTCCACGGCGACGTCCACATAGGCCGGGCTGATCTCCATCGCGTAAACGCGGCGGCCATTGGCCTCGCCCGCCATGATCTGCGAGCCCGAACCCGAGAACGGCTCGTAGCAGAGTCCGCCGCGTGCCACGTGCTGGCGCATCGGGATCCCGAAGGCGTCGAGCGGCTTCGGCGTCGGATGGTCGGGCCGGTCGTCCTTCGCGAAGCTGGGCAGCGGCCAAGTGGAGGCCAGCGTCTCCTCGGCCACCTTCGGCGGCCGGTTCGGCCGGCGCCAGCCCATGAAACACGGCTCGTGCTTCCAGAGGTAATGGGACCGGGTCAGCACGCCGCGATCCTTCACCCAGATGATCTGCTGGTGCACGAAGGCGCCGGCCTTCTCCCAGCACGCCTCCAGCATCGCCTGGCGGCGGGAGGCGTGCCAGCAGTACCAAGCCGCGTCCTCGGTGATGGCTTCCGCGACCGCGGCAGCAATGAAGCCGTCGTAGAGGTCGGAGCCCTGGCTGCTGTCGTCCCACGTCACGCCGTAGGAGTGCGACCAGTCCTTGTTCCGCGTCGGATGGTTCGAGCCGTCGTAGTCGACCAGATAGGGCGGGTCGGTCGCGAACAGCACCGCCCGCTCGCCGTTCATCAGGCGCCGAACGTCCTCGGGCTTCGTGCTGTCGCCGCAGAGAAGCCTGTGATCGCCAAGGATCCAGAGGTCGCCGGTGCGCGATACCGGATTGCGCGGCGGCTCCGGCACCACGACCGGCGGAGTGCCTGCTTCCGACTCCGTCCCGCCATCTTCGTCGAGCGCCAGCAGACGATCGAGTTCGCCGTCCTCGAAGCCAACCAGCGACAGGTCGAAGTCTTCTGCCACCAGTTCCTTCAGCTCGCCGGCAAGCAGCGCCTCGTCCCAGCCGCCAAGTTCTGTCAGCCGGTTGTCGGCGATGCGGTAAGCCTGACGCTGCGCCGGGGTCAGGTGATCCAGAACGATCACCGGCACCGCTTCGAGCCCGAGCTTGCGAGCCGCCAGCACCCGGCCGTGGCCGGCGATGATCTCGCCGCTTCCGGCGACCAGCACCGGCACGGTCCAGCCGAACTCCGCCATGCTGCCGGCGATCTTCGCCACCTGACCGTCGTCGTGGATCCTGGCGTTGCGGGCATAGGGCAGCAGCCGTCCGATCGGCCAGGACGCAACCTGGTCGGGCGCGAAGCTGAGCGACATAATGGCAAAGACCTCGGTCGAGCGGAGGGTGGATGCCGGGGTGGCTTCCAGGTGGAGTCCACGAGGTGGATTCCGGGTGGACTCCGGAAGTCATCCTGGAGTCCAGGTTAGTCCATTGATATCACGTGGATATTCTGGCTCGGCGGGTGGCTTCCAAATGGATTGGCTTCCCAGTTTTCGGCTCTGACGCTAGCGATCCGTTGCGGTGCGCGCGTCCCCCACGAGAAATACAACCGGGAGGAACCATTCTTCGGTCCCCGGCGGCGTCATCTCGATGACAGATCGCAATATAAGAGATCGCAGAATCGATGTCTTAGCAAAAAGTGTCTCACGAGGTTTTAAGTAATATCAATGAGTTGATGATGGTTTTCCACTGAGTCACCGTGCCGTGTCCATTGCGCGTCCGAGCGCGAGAGCGAAGCTGGCGGCGAACCCTTCGGCGACCACGCGCTCGACCGTCGCCGCGAACCCGAAGCGGGGCGCCACCGACACCTGCCTGCGCAGACGGTACAGCGCCTCGATCCTGTCGCCCTTGCGCTCGAACACCGAGCCGGCGCGATAGAAGACGTTCTTGCGTCGGAGCAGCGGCGCGACCCACTGGCTCCGCGGCACCACCCGGGTCTTGTGCACGGCGGCGAGCCGGCCTGCCGGGATCGGTCGGGCATCGGACTTCGCACCGCCGGTCTCCTGCGCCACCATGAAGGTGTCGCGCGAGAACACGCGGGCGGCAGGCGTCGACTTCTTGGCGGGCTCCACCGCGATGCCGCGGGCGACCCAGGGGCGGCGGATCGCAAAGCGGCCCGGCAGTTCCTTGCGCACCTCGTCGCGGGCGGTGTAGGCGACCGAGGTCAACGCTCGGGCCGTGGCGTACGGCACTTGCCGGCGCTCAAGATCGGACAGTGCCGCGACCGCTCGGTCCAGCGTGTGCGCGACGGAGAGTTCAACCGGCATCAGTTGACTTCCGGCGTCGGCGCGGGGCCTCGGGCTCGACCGGGGCGTTGGCGTCGCCAGCATCGACCACGACGGCAGCCTGCAGCCGGAGCAACCGCGCCGCAGTGGTGTCGGCCACGGTGACCGTGAGGCCTGGCATGAACTGGCGCGTGGTACCGCCATCGGCGACAACCGCCGGACGCGTGATGCGAAGTTGCATGGTGATGGTCCTCGGGGAGACAAGGATCGAAGAGGCGGCGACCCAGCTTTCGCTCGCGTCTCTCCCGATCCTGCCGGGAATCCTATGTATTCCCGGTTGATCTGTCTCAGCCAAAAATGTCTCACTGGGTTCTGTTGTAGTTCAATGAGTTAGACGACATTCTCTGGACCTGGACACGCTGCGGGCCGCAACCGCGCCGGCCGTTCAGCCGCCAGACGATCAGCGAGAGCCCGTACTTCCAGCGCCGGTCGGCGGTCGCCCGGCTGATGGCGAAGCGCCAGCAGATGGGCTTCCAGGGCGTACCCTCCGCGCGAGCCCAGACGAGCTTGGCGACTTCGGGTTCCAGCCAGCGAAGCCAGGGCAGAGCTTCCTCCATCCTGCTGATCGCAGCCGACGTGGGCGGCGGACGTCGCAGGCGCCGCGGCTCCTGGCCAACCAGGTCGGCGAACTCGTGGACCATCTGCGGCCAGGTGTTGAAGTAGCCCCGCACCTTCACCTCGGGCAGCCGCTTCAGCACGTCGGCCGCCTCGACGAGCCGCTCCTCGACGAGCGCCGCGGTCCAGCCGGTCATCGCGCACCCGCCTTGGCCGGTGTGCGGCCTGCCAGCTGCGCCCGTCCATAGAGCTTTTCGCCAAGCTGGCGGACCAGCTCCCGTTCGGGCCAAGTGAGGCGTGGATCGGCCGGGCTGACGACCAGCAGGCCCTGGTTTATCCAGCCGTCGCGCTTGACCTGCTCGGGCGGGCGACGCTCGCCACCGTAGCCTTGGGGATGCCATCTCATGCCACGTCCTCCGATTGGAAGGACTGCCGGATAATGGCGAGCGCCAAGTCCGCATCGGCCTCGTCGCGGTCGTGCCTGAGCAGGTAGGCTGCAAGCCGGGTGGCCGTGACCGGATCGTCGCGAAGGAGGCCGACGGCCATGTTGCAGTTGTTGCACAGCAACTGCCTTACGCGATCGCTCATATGGCAATGGTCGACGACGAGCACTCCGTGGGGCTCGTCAGGCAGCGATCGGCAGATTGCGCAGCGTCCCTGCTGGGAGAGGCGCATCTGTTCGAATTCGCCGGTCGTCAGGCCGTAGTTCCGTTTCAGGTTATGGCGGCGGAATTTTTCGGCAGGCTCGAAACGTCTGGCATAGACCGGGTTGCATGCCCGCGAGCAAAATCGTCCGCCGCCGCGCGCGATGTTCTTGACCCGCGTCCTGAAGCTCCGCCCGCAGGTGGCGCATGCTGCATTGACGACTGCCAGCTTGGGTCCGATGGCAAGGGCGACCCTGCTCCGGTTCAACTCGTGAATGCGAGGGTTGCACTTCTGCGTACAGTAGCGCCCCCCTCCCGGACGTCGCGTGGTTTGGTATTGGACCGAAAACGCCGAACCGCAGGTTTCGCAGACCCGGCTGACCGGCGAATGCCATTTGTCAGCCATTGATGCCCCCATTCGTCGCGACCGCCCAATGGAGGATGGCCAAAGCGTCGGCCTCGTCGGAGCCGGCAGGCGAAAAACCTTTGGCGATCACGGCCTCGGTGACCTCGCCCTTGCTGGCATTGCCCTTGCCGCATAGGCACCGTTTCCATGTCCCCACCGGCACGCCCTCGTAGGGAACGCCGCGCAGCTCGGCCCATGCGGTCAACGTGGCCATGAGCCCGCCGTAGACGTGGGCCGCGTCGGTGCCGGCGTGCCGGCGCACCTCCTCGAACCAGATCGCGGCGATCGGGCCGGACAGCCGGTCGATCTCGGTCAACCAGTTGGTGAAGCGCAGGTAGCGCATGCCGCCACCGTCGTAGCGGCTCGGGCGGAACGAGACCGTGCCGCTGGTGATCAGGCTGTCCGCCGCCCGCAGCGCCCACCCGGTGGTGGTACCCAGGTCGAGGGCCAGCAGAGCGCCGCCGGGAAACGAGGCGCTCATGGGTTTCGGGGTCAGAGATACGTGGGCCATGATCGGCTCCTTTCCGGTTTGATGCGCGATGGGGTGATGGGCGGGGCGTACGGGGCTCATGGATCGAGCTCCCGCAGCCAGTCGGGTGGGTCGGCGCCGAGGGGATCGGTCCGTCGTGAGGGTTGGTCAGGGTGGTGAGGGTGAGGCTCCGCACCCTCCAGGCCGTAACCTGTTGTTTCAAAAGCCTCCCGTGAGGGTGGTGAGGGTTGTGAGGGTTTTCCGGGGTCTTCTATCGTGTGCGCGTGCGCGTGCGCGCACGCGTAAGGGTCTGGGAAACATTCACGACCCTCACGACCCTCACGAGCGTCCTTCAAGACATTGATTTCATGTCTCTTTATTTCGTGAGGGTTGTCGGACCAACCCTCACGAGAATACGCAACCCTCACCGAATTTTCGGCCGATGCCGAACCTGAGCCTTCGGCGGAGAGCACGATCTGGAGCCTCCAGCGCGCCGCACCCTGGTATTTGCCCGCCGATGCAAGGCGCAGATCGAGGTCGCCGCAGCGAAAGATGCGGTCGCGCATTTTCGGCAGTGCCTTACCGAGCCGCACCCGTTGCGATTGATCGTTGCCTGTTCCGAGCGGCAATGGCGGTTCGAGCGTCTGCGCAATCGCGAACAGGTCAACGGTTCCGACCTCGGCGGTGCCGAAGCGATCCCACCAGGCCGACACGAAGCTGCGCCAACCTGCACCCTCGCTGTCGGAGGCCTCCATCATCTCGTCGAGATTGCCGAGGAAACCTGGAATGCCGGCGACCTCGAGCACACCACCGATGATTTGCGCCCAGTTCTCGTAGGAGCCGATGGTGCGTGAGGCGCGCGGTTTTCCCGCGGCGATCCAGGCCTGGCAAAGCGTGAGACAGGCGGCGACGAGACGCGGGCGATTGGCGCGCACCCAGGTCATCAGATCGGGGTGGCGGAAATCGGTGCGCTGCCAGGGCCGCTCGACATGCGGATCGAGCCGGATGCGCACAAGACGTCGCGCCATCTCGTTGGAGAACTCCGGATTGTTGCCGGTGGCGATCCACAGGCAGCGGATCGGCAGCCGCGCCATCTCCGAGGCGCCGAGAATGCGGTCCTCCCAGAACGGTGCGGTGAGAGCCGCCGCCACGGCCGCGCTGTCGAGCTTGTTGCGCAGATTGTCGATCAGCACGATCGCCGGGATCTGGCGCAGCTTCGCGGTGACGCGCTTGCGCCACTCCTCGTCGTCGCGGCCCTCGGTCATGACGCTGGCGCCGGCGCCGGTGAGGATCGTGGCGATGGCGTCGACCATCAGCGTCGCCCCGGAGCCAGGCGTCGGCTTCTCGATCAGATGCAGCGGCGTCGGCCCATCGATCATGCCGCGCAGGAAGCCGAGCAGCAGGAGGGCGACCACATGGGCTAGCTCGGCCGGACCGACGAACGGGAAGTCGCCCAGCAGGTCCTCGCACAGAAGGCTGCGCGCGCCAGCGATCTCTGCGGCTGACGGTCTGACGGGAATGGCAGGCACGGTGAACCCGGGCATCGGGGCGTAGAGAAGCCGGGCATCGGGGTGATAACCAGGGCTGGTGAGGAGCTTGCCGTTTCGGCCGAAGACCGGCGTGTTCACGATGCCGACCAGCACGGGCAGCGCCGGATCTGGAGTTGCGAGCACCGATTTGACGACGCCGAGCGGCGGCGGTGCAGCCACCAGTTCGCCCTTGGCGTTGAGCCGCTTCCAGTGCGCGAGCCGCGCCAGCATGTGGCGCAGGCGTTCCTCGGTGATCGTAGTCGCGACAGGTCGCCCCTCGTCGTCAGGGACGACCCATGTGAGCTGGCCGGCGAAGCGGTACATCCATGGTGTGCGGTTCGCTTCCAGGAGCAGGCTCCAGACTCGTTCGACGGCGCGGCCCAGGTCGCCCTCGTCGGCCCGCAGCGTCGGCAGCGCCTGGGGCTCTTCGTAGTTGAGGGGCCGGTGCCGGCCGATCTGCAGGACCGTTTCGGCATCGACGGCGCTGTCCGCCTCGGCGATCGCCCGCGCGACAGCCTCGGGCCCCTCGCGGAGCAGAAAGTCATTGAAATCCTCGCCCTCAAGAGGCGGCAGCACGATCGCCACGTCGCGGCCCTGCGCGCGCAGGCGCCGGGCGGCGGCGTCCGCGGCGCGCATGCCGGCGCCGGAGACATCGTTGTCGGCGAGGATCAGGATGCGCCGCGCGGCGGGCGGCAGATCGATCTGCTCCAGGCCGGAGGTGGAGAGCGTCGCCCAGACCGGTAGACCAGCGCATGCGGTCATCGCCGCGAGCCCGGTCTCGATGCCTTCGCAAAGCGCCAGCCGATCGCCGTCGCCGAGCTCGGCGAGACGCACGGCGCCGCCGGCCACCCGGCCGAGCATCTTCTTCGCCTTGTCGAGGGGCGCCTTGTTGACCGCTCTCTCGTCGATCGCGAGGTAGGTGCGATGCAGACCGATGACGGTGCCGTCGCGGTCGCGGACCCGCCCCAGCATGGCCGGATAGCCGGTTTTGGTCTCCCAATGCGTCAGGTCGGGATGGAACAGCAGGTCGGCCCCGCCGGGGACGGTCAGGCCGCGCCCGGCCAGATACCGCGCGACCGGCGAACCTGCGATGGGTTGCGCGGCGGACAGGATATGCGCGATCTCCAGGGCGGGGTCGCGCTTGGAGGGTGGTGGTGTCAGCGGCTCACGCCGCGCCGGCGCACCGGGAGCGACGCCCGCCATCTCGGCCGCCGCTGCGATCAGCGCTCGGCCCTTGAGACCCGTCGCCTCCTCGATGGCGCTGATCGGGCCGCCGCCCTGATTGCCGTCGAAGTCGATCCAGTCACCGGCATGGGCGCCGCGCAACGCGATGACGCAGGATCCCATCTTGCGCGGCGCATCGCCCCGGATGTTGGCCAGCCGCCATTCCTCGCCGGACCGGCGACCGTTCGGAAAGAGACGCGGCACCCATGTCTCGGCGGTCTCGCGCAGCCGCTGAACGATCAGGTCCAGATCGTAACGCTCGGCTTCCGGGCGCGGCGGGAGGGCGTCGTTGAGATCAAGCAAGGATCACGAGCCCCCACTCCGCGCGGGTGATCGCAGTATAGAGCCAGCGGTTGCGGTCGGCGGCGGTGCGCCCAAAGCCGTCGTCGAAGACAACGACGGTGGGGTAGGCCGATCCCTGAGCCTTGTGGCAGGTGATCGCGTAGCCCCAGCTGGTCTCGATCAGACCACGCCGGACCTGCCATTCCCGCCGTCCGCGCTCGGGATCGAAAGCGACATGGTCGGCATATTCGCCGCGCCAGAAGCTCTGCCGTCCGGCGATGCTCAGGCCGTCCTCGGTCTCGACCATGGCGCTGAAGGCGAAGTCGTCGCCCGGGTCCTGCCGCACGTCGGTGAGGGTCAGGAACATGCCGTTGATCAGCCCGAGATCGTGGCGGTTCTTGAGGCAGATGATTTTCTCGCCGCTGCCGGTGGGATAGTCGGCGCCGAAACCGGCCGCGCGCTTCATCGCGGTGTTGAGAGAGCGCCGCGTCGCGTTGGTGCCGCAGATCACCTGTCCGCCCTGTAGCATCTGCGCAGGCCCGACATCGTGGCGGGACATCTTCCAGACATGGTCATCATGCGCGCCGGGCGGGATCGGCAGTCCCTCGCGGGCCAGTGTCGCGAGCCGCAGGATGGCGCTGTCGCCCGCCTGGCGATGCACCTCGGTCAGCATCACGTCAGGTGCTGCTTCGGTGAAGAAGCCGAGGCCCTTGATCGGCGGCAACTGGCCGGGATCGCCCAGCACCAGGATCGGTTTGCCGAAGGCCAGCAGATCGTGCGCCATGTCCGCGCCGACCATGGACACCTCGTCGAGGACGAGCAGGTCCGCATCGCGCAGGGTCGACTGCTCGTTGATCAGGAACTTCGGCTGGTGGATGTCCTCGAGGCGCAGCTCGAGCTGGGCGATCCGGGTCATTGCGAAGTCCCGCTCGGCCTGCCCCATGCGCGGCAGGTCGCGGCGCAGCGCGGCCAGATCCTCGGTCACCCGCGCGATCTCCTCCGGCGTCGCCTCGGAAACCCGGTAGATGAGGCTGTGGATGGTCTGGGCGGGTGTGCCCTTGCGCGTCATGACCAGTGCCGCCTTGCCGGTGAAGGCGGCAAAGAGCACGCCGCCAAGGCCGCCGGGGGTCATGGGTTCGAACCCGAGCGCGTCGATTGCGAGAGCGGTGATCGTCGTCTTGCCGGATCCGGCATAGCCGAAGAGCCGGAAAATCTGCTGCTCGCCGCGGCGGTTCTCGTACCAGTCGCGGATGGCCGTGATGGCGCGCGCCTGCATGTCTGACAGGTTGATGGTCATGCCCGGTCCTTCCAGCAGCGCGCGGCGTAAGGACAGAACCGGCACAAATAGAAATCCTGGGCCGCAGCGATCCGCGGTGGGAGTTCGCCGGCTGCTGCCGCGCGCAGGACATCGACGGCCTTGTCGGACAGCGCCTGCGCGCAGGGCGGATCGAACGCGACCACCTCGTGGTGGAGCGCCTCGGTGTCCTTGTTGAGCGCCGTGACGACGGCGGTCTCCAGTTCCAGGTAGCCCATGTAGAGCTGGACCTGGGCGAAGTAGACCGGCTTCGAGAGCGCAAGGCCGCGCTTGACGAGGTCGTTCCAGGATTTGGCGTTGAGCGCCTTGTGCTCCCACAGTGCCGGCCAGCGCAGGCCGACATCGGGGCCTGCGACGATCACGCCGTCGATGTGGCCACGCAGCTTGCCGCCCGCCGCCTCGAAGCCGAACTGTCCGCCGTCGGCGCGCTCGGTGCGAAGATCGAAGCCGGCGCCGCGCAGCCAGCGGATCGAGAGCGTCTCGAATTGGTGGCCGGCGTCGAAGATGCGCAGGATCGCGCCATCGAAATCCCGTCCCTCATCCTTCGGCGTATGGGTCACCTCGTAGACGAGCTTGCGCGCGCAGGGCTCGCCGATCCGGCTGCCGCCGAGATAGTCGCGCGGCCTTTGACCCCGGTTGCGCGCCACGAGAGCCTCGTCGATCAGCGCACTGACCCGATCGGACACGCCGATCGCGTGGCCGATGCGGCCGTAGACGAAACCGGAGTCGTGATTGAGATCGATACCCATGCGCCACCTCTAGAAAGGCAAAGGATCGTCGAGCGGGTCGCGGGCGGCTGCCTGGCGCTGCATCGATTCCTGGAACCCGTCGACGCAGGCTTCGATGATGCGGTCGATCTCGGCCGCGCTGCGGTCGTGGAACGGCGCCATCAGGTCGAGATCGGTGAGCGTCTCGGCCAGATGCCGGCGCGCCTCCTTGATGGCTCGGATCTCCATGTCGGTCTTGTCGATCATCCCGTTGTTCCTGTTGGCGAGCGCCGAGCCGGCATCGAGGCAGCGCATCGAGCAGAAGCGGTGGTAGGGAAAGCGGTCCCAGCGCAGTTGGTGGACGTAGCCGAAGCCCCCCGCTTGCCGTCCGCAGACGGCGCAGACGCCTACCCGAGCAAGAGCCGGGTCAGGTCCTCCGCGTCGTCCGGCTGGCCCTTGATCCGGTGTGAGGCCAGGACGACGAACCGCGAGATCGCGTTCGCCGCCATCGCCTCCAGATCGCGGAGCGTGAGAGCGGCGATGGGTTGGTGAAGCCTTCCGCGTCCTTCGAGCCATTGTCCCATCGCCTTCGCCGCCTCGCGCGTGACGTGCGCCTGCCACTCATCCGCCGTCATGGTTGTCAGGTGTTGAGCCAGGCCGGACCACTCGGAGCCGGCGCCGCTGAAGGTGCGGCTGCTGGGACTGTTGCCGGAGCCGTGCCCGGCTGTGCAGGTCGGTTCCAGGCCGGCGCAGCGTTCGCGGGCGGCGACGCGGAGGCCTGTCCCCAGGCCGGAGCTGCGGGCGATGCCGATGACGCAGCCTTCGGCCGCGCGCGGCTGCTGGGGCTCGGCGCCAGGACCTCGCCGTCCATCACCTTCCGCCATTCCGGCTCGCTCGGCAGAACCACACGGTCGAGCTTGTTGCTGTCGCCGTAGCGCGGGTCGTCGCTGGGCTCGACCTTGATCTTGGCGACGAAGCTGATGCCGTTGAGATCGGCCAGACCGCGCAGGATCCGCTTCGTCTTCGCCGCCTCGCTCATGTCCTGCGGATCGAGGCCGAGCGCGCTGTCGATCATCGCGCGGAAGCTGCCCTTGGAGATCTTCCAGCCGATCGAAACACCCTGCTCGTCGACCTTGCCGCCGGAGACGGTGAACACCTGCCAGAACTTGCGCCGGATGTGCGGGCCCTCGACGACGGTGAACTCCGCGTCCACCATCAGCACATCGCTGCCGGGCGCGTTCGATGCCTTGAGCAGCCCGCGGTCGATCTCGCTCTGGCCGTCGGTGCCGCCCGGCCGGATGGTCATGGTGACCTTGGCGAAGGCGCCGTCGGGGATCAGTTCCCCGCTTTTCTGCGGCTCAGCGTCGTTCATGTCGAAGCTCATGGCTCGTTATCCTTTCCGGGTTGCGTTGATCTTGGAGAGCAGCGCGCCGAGGTCGGGCGGCTCGGTCACGTCGAGACGACCGCTGCGATCCTTGGCCAGCAGGCCGAAGGGATTGCCGGCGCGGCAGACAAGCCGGCGTTCGTTTGATTTCTCGTCGAGCGTCCACTCGTCGCCGGCGGACCTTGAGAACAGGTGCATCGAGACGACCTGATCGACGATGCCAGGAAGCTCGCGGGCCGCCTTCCCGCCCTCCATCTGCGGCTGCCAGGTCGTGCGGTTGAACTCGTCGGTGACGCGTTCAAGGATCCCAACGAAGATCACGGTCTTTGCTTGCGCGTGCTGCAGATGCTTGAGCAGGCCGATGACCTCGCGGGCGAGCAGCCCGTAGGCGCCGCGGGTATCCGGTTTGCCGGTCTTGTCGGAAAAAGCCTCAGGCCGGGTCTTCGCCCAGGCCATGGCTTGGCGTGTGAGGTCGGTGATCGAGTCGACGAAGACGATGCGCTTGCCCGCGATCATCTGGACGAGATCGGGGTAGGTCTGGCTCAGGTGCAGGTAATGCGCTTCGCAGAAGAAGCCGCTCGGATCGGCCGATGGATTGACCCCGCCGACGAGACAGCCGATGTCGAGGGCGTCGGCGAAGGTGCGCACCGGAATGCTGTCGCCAGGCCAGTCCTGGACCGACTTCATGCCCGCCTCGAGGTCGATGCAGAGCGTCTCCGCAGGCGGCAGCGATTTGAGCAAGGATGTCTTGCCGACTCCGCTCGGGCCGAAGATCGCCATGGTGGTCTTGGCACCCGCGGCGGACAGTCGTTCGTCGGCGCTGACGAGACGCAGGGCCATCAGTGGTCTCCCGCGTCGCGTGACGCGACATCGAGCGCGCGTTCACTCCCGAGCGCGCCGGCTTGCCGGGCGAGACCGTAGAGTTTGCGCAGGGCGTGCATGCGGTCGCCAACCGCGCTGAACTCAGCTTCGACGCCCAGCAAGGCGAAGGCGATGTCGTCGAGCGTGGCGTCCTCGATCGGCTTGACGACCTGCTCGCGGCGGACCTCGCCGAGCACTGGAATGACGATGGTGTCGGGCAGCGCTTCGAGCGCGTAGTGGCGCTTGCGCAATTCGCTCAGAGCAGCAGTGCTGGTCATCAGGCGTCCTCGGACTTGATGGTGAGGCGGAATGTCGGCTTGGCGGTCCGCACGGTGCGGGCAGCGGCGAAGGTCTCGCGGATGGCGGCGGGCCAGGCGGTGTATTTGCGCTCCGGGACCTTGAAGCCGATGTCGACGTAATCCGTCGGGTTCTCCCCGCACGCACGGATCCGCTCGACGAGAGCTGCGAGCAGCGATTGGTCCCACTCGATCTTCTTCGGAAGATCTGCAGCGACGGCGACGGCGCCGTCCTCGAAGCGAATGAGGCCGGTGTCCTTGCCTTCGGCCCTGCGCTTGGCGGTGGCCGCGTCGGCGTAGCGAAGGGCGATCGCGCCTTCGAGCCACTCCTTGAGCCGCTTGGCGGCATCAAGGGCGGCGTCGGCTTCCTCCTGGAGCAGCGCCAGATGCTCCGCCGGCAGCTTGGCGATCTCGCCGACCGGCATGGCGCGGATGTCGTCGAGGCTGGGCCGGTTGTTGCGAGCGGACGCCATCACGCCACCTCCGCCAACAGGAGCGAGGACAGCGAGACCGCGGCCTGCTTCGGCTTCGGGCGGGCGATGGCGAGATAGCTGTAGTCGTCCGACCGGTGGCGGCGCTGCACGAGATGGATCAGTCCGCGCTCGGCCGCCCACCAGGCGCGACGCGCAACGCGGGCAAGCTCCGCCCGATCCTTCTCGGCAAGGCGCGTGCCCTGCGGCGTGGTGTCGAGGCCGAGGAAGCCACGGTGATACTCGAGGATGTCGCCGGGCGCTGCCTGGCCGACCCAGCCACAGAGATCGAACTCGGTGACTGGCTTCAGGATATTGGGAAATCGGGATGCAATGACGTTCATGATGGGCTCCTACTCACGCGCTCGCTGAACCGTCTCAGGCGGCCCGCATGCCGATCGCCGTCAGGGCGAGGCGGATGTCCTTCACGCGGCGATAGAGGCTGCTGCGGGCGCCATGGCCGCTCGCGGCCAAGCGATCGACGGTGGTGCGGGAAAGGGCGGCGCAGAGAGCGCCGTCGGCGGGTTCGAGCAAACCAAGCCCGCGCTCGACATCGAGCCGGTGCTCGGCGGAGGCGAACGCATCCACGGATTGGCCGAACAGCGCCGACAGCCCGTCAACATCGGCGACAAGATCGCCGCGGGTCAGCCCGTCGCTCTCGGGAATGGTCTCGTCGAGCGAGATCGGCATCGCGCCGTACATGCGGCGCTCGCGCTTCGCCTTGTTGGCGACCCGCGTCGCTCTGTTGGCGAGGATGGCGCCGGCGAAGGCGCCGAGCGTGCCGCGACCAGCGTCGTAGGCGGGAAGCCGGGCAATCAGGTCGACGAGCAGGTCCTGGCGGACATCGTCGAGGTCGGCGCGGGGCAGCCGCAGTTGGCGGACCAAGCGGCGTGCCGCAATGTCCGCCTCATGAAGAAGGATCTGAAGGTCGTCTCGGGAAATCGAAGAGCGCATCGGCATGGCCTCGGGTCATCACTGTTGATGACCTCAAGCCTGCCGGAACCGACGATCCGGTAGGTGGGAGCGGGATGGGTTTGGGATGGGCAAGAATGGGAAGGGTGGCCGTGACGCGGGCCAGCGCTTCTATGGCTGCAGATCAAACTCTCCTGGAGCCAGCGCCAGGAAGTAGCCGGTCGGGCTTCGTCGCGTCTTGATCAGGTCTGCGCCACTACCTTGTCGTCCCTCGGACAGGAAACGTCTCAATTCGCGAACGAGATCGGCGGTGCCTCGGCCGCTGTTTTCAGCCTCTATCTGATGCGGGGTCAGATAGCCGCTCCGACCCCCGACAGCCTCGGCCAGCACCACGAGGAGCTTGAAGGGCTGCTGCGGGATATGCCTCTCGATGCCGTCGAGGATCACCCGCTTGCCCTGGCGAAAAATGACCAGGCGAGGCTCGAAGGCCGCAGCGGCTTCCAGCGTCGAAAGATCGATCGCGAAACCGGCCGCGTTGTCACCGAGACACGCTTCCATCGATACGACGGAGATACCAGCGTCGGCCAGACGCGCCTGGTCATTCGCCGCCATCGCCGGCGCGATCACCGTTACCGGCAATGACCGGGCGACCGAGCGCATCAGGCCGATCATTCCCGGTTGGCGCACCGCATCCCGCGAAAGCGCGAGGAACAGCGAACGCTGGCCGGATGTCTGGCCCAGATGCCAGACGCATGCTGCGACCGGGGACGGCTCGTCGCCGAACCCGGACGCCGCGGCGATTTCGCGGACCAGCGCAGAAGGATCAATGCGAAAGCTCCGCAGATCATCATCGCCGAGAACGACGTCGCTGCGCCGGTCCGTCGGGCAAACCGCGAGGTGTTGCCCATTGACCTGTTGGACGGGCCGCGCGTCGAGACCGCAATCGCAAGCCGGGCACACATCCCATTCCGCCGTCGGCGCCTGCTCGATCAGGACGCCCCGATCGAGCAGCCGCTCGAAATCGCGCCCGGCATGAGGTGCGGCCTGTCGGCCCCAAAGAATCGCGGGATCGCCCGCCTCACTCAGCCGCAACAGCAGCCCGGGGAGCGTCTCGGTCATTGAGCAGTCCGTTGCGGCGAAGGAGCGTCATGATCCGGCCCTCGAACTGCTGACGCTTGAACATGGCATGGGCCGGCGGCTTCAGCTTGACGGTTACCTTCTTCGCCGACTTGCCGCCGGTCGCGAAATGGACGCGGATGACGATGTGGTTGAGGCGCCAATCCGACCCGAGACGAGCGCCCCGCATCATCTCGCCCAACCTGGCCAGCGCGTTGTCGCGACCGTCACGTGCGACGTAGGAATAGAAGGTCCGAGTCTCACCGGTCTTCGGATCGGCGCCGACGCGGTCGACCTGGACCTCGGTGATCTGGACCCGCTGGATGCCCGGATCAAAGTCATGGTTGAACGTGAACCCGAAGCCAGCGCGCTGCACGGGTTCGAGCGTGTAGAGGTTCTGCGCGTCGTCGCCGGCGAAGAATTCGGGCTTGCCCAGAATCTTCTCGGCGAACAGTTCCGCGAGGTCGCTCCGGCGCGCCTTGGCCACGCCGCCGATCTTCAACCGGCCCGTTGTGGAGCTGTAGGACAGCACCGCGTGTTCGGCGGCGCGGAAGCTGATCACGCGCTTCTGGTCCTTTTGCAGGACATCGGTCGTGGTGATCGGCGAACCATGCTCGATCACCAGAACGAGCTCGTCGGCATCGTCGTACCAGCCGGCGCGGCAATAGTTGCTCCGGAGGTCCTGTTCGAACATCGCCGCGGCTGCGGTTTCAAACTCGGCCTTGGCCCGATTATCGATAGTTGCTTCGACGCCTTCATCCCGGCCGACGAACTCGGCGAGCGACGTGCGCACCATCAGCGCCATCATGTCCGACGCGGCGTCGAAGACGTCGGGATGGTCAAGAAAGACGCGCAGAGCGACGTGTTTGGGATCCTGGTGAATCTCCGGCTCGTCACCCTTTGTGTCATGGGTCAGGCGTACCCCGAGCCGCGCGGCCTGTTGAAGGATGATGTCGAGCCCGGCCGCGTTGCCGAGTTCCGCGATCCGGTGCAGGTCGGCGACGAGCCCTTCCGGATAGTTCTCCTCCGGTCCGGCGAAGAAATCCTGCACGGCTTCGCGGGCATCGTCCTGCGCTGCCTGGTCCCTGAAGACCCCGAGGTCCAGCCCCTTCAGCGCGTCGCGATGGCGCTCGAACAGGCGGCTCAGCAAGCCAAGATCAACGGTTCGCGTAAACTTGGGATTGACGAATTTCTTCAGGTTCTTAGCCATCTCGGACGCCCAAAACTCCCACGCTAATGTTCATCCTATGTTCTTATCGAAGATGCTTGCCAGAGTCGATTCAAAAGCCATCGCTTTGGGACGGATCGTCCGCACCGTGAGTAGAGGCCAATGGAATCCAATCCCTTAGGTGATCTCTGCGATGGACATGCCGAACCCGATCCACCCCCTGCACATGACGCCGGACGAGCGAATCGGGGAAGTTTGTAGAATTCTCGCGGCCGGCCTGGTCCGGCTTCGTGCCCGACAGTCCAGTTCTATATCTGGCGACCGCGGAGATAGTTCTCTCGCCTTCGTCGCCCACCGACGCCGTCATGCGACCGCAACCTCGCGGAGAACGCCATGACCGATGACACCGTGCTGGCCCGCATCGCGGCGCTCAAGACCACCCCGACGCCCGATCTGAAGAAACAGTGGCGCGACCTGTTCGAGACCGAGCCGCCGCAGTTCAACCGCCGCTTTCTGGAGAGCCGGCTCGCCTACCGCATCCAGGAACTGGCCTACGGTGGATTGAAACCCGCGACCATCGAACGCCTGGAGGCGCTGGGCGAGCAGCTCGACGGCGGCAACATCGCGCTCCGGCGCATCCGCACGGACGACAAGCCGATCGCCGGCACCCGGTTGATCCGCGAATGGCAGGGCGTCGAGCACACCGTCACCGTCTGCCATGACGGCTACGAGTGGCAGGGCCGTCCCTACAGGTCGATCTCTGCGATCGCGCGCGCCATCACCGGCACCCGCTGGAACGGCTGGGTGTTCTTCGGCCTCAAGAACGCGCGGCGCCGGCCATGACGAAGGGCGCAACCGTCCGCAAGCTGCGCTGCGCGGTCTACACGCGGAAGTCTTCCGAAGAAGGCCTCGACATGGCGTTCAACAGCCTGGACGCCCAGCGCGATGCCTGTGCGGCCTACATTGCCAGCCAGAAGTCGGAGGGCTGGGTGGCGTTGCCGGGCCGCTATGACGACGGCGGCTTCTCTGGCGGTACGCTGGAGCGGCCCGCGCTGCGGCGCCTGCTGGCCGATATCGAGGCCGGGCGGATCGACATCGTCGTGGTCTACAAGATCGACCGGCTCAGCCGCTCGCTGATGGACTTCGCCAAGCTGGTCGAAGTGTTCGACCGACACAACGTCACCTTCGTCAGCGTGACGCAGTCGTTCAACACCACCACGTCGATGGGCCGGCTGACGCTCAACATCCTGCTGTCCTTCGCCCAGTTCGAGCGCGAGGTGATCGGCGAGCGCATCCGCGACAAGTTCGCTGCCTCGCGCGCCCGCGGCATGTGGATGGGCGGCCATCCGCCGCTCGGCTACGATGTCCGGGACAGGAAGCTGGTGGTGAACGAGACCGAGGCCGCCGCCGTCCGCTCGGTGTTCGAGCGCTTCCTCGCCATCGGCTCGGCAACGACCCTGGCCCGGACGCTCGCCGCCGAGGGCATGACGACCAAGCGCGGCCACCCGATCGACAAGGGAACCGTCTACAAGCTGCTGAACAACCGCGTCTACGTCGGCGAGGCGGTGCACAAGGGGACGGCGTATCCCGGAGAGCACCAGCCGATCGTCACCCGTGCCCTCTGGGACAAGGTGCACGCGATCCTCGCCGAGAGCCCGCGGACCCGCGCCGGCCGGACACGCGCCGCGACACCGGCCCTGCTGAAGGGTCTAATCTTCGGACCGACCGGCTGCGCCATGACGCCGACGCACACGCGACGCGGCGACAAGCTCTACCGCTACTATGTCAGCCAGTCGGTCCTGAAGCGCGGCGCCGATGCCTGCCCGGTCGGGCGCGTACCCGCCGCCGAGATCGAGGGCGCGGTGGTCGACCAACTCCGTGGCCTGCTTCGCGCGCCGGAGGTGATCGTCGCCACATGGCGATCGGCGCGGCCCGAGATTGATGGTCTATCCGAGGCCGAAGTCAGGGAAGCCCTGGAAGGGCTGGATCCGCTTTGGGACGAGCTGTTCCCGGCCGAACAGGCACGTATCGTCCAACTCCTCGTCGAGCGGGTCGACGTCGGCGTTGCCGGGCTCAAGGTCCGACTGAGGGTGCAGGGCCTCGCCCGCATGGTCCAAGACCTGGCCGGGATCGCGGCCACACCCCGGAGGGCGGCGTAATGGAGCCGGTTCAGACGGTCACCATCGAAGTCCCCTTCACCATCCGCAAACGAGGCGGCCGCAAGCAGGTCGTCACCCCCGACGGGGCATCCGCCTGGGTTTCCCCGCGGGCCCGGATCGACAGCACTATGATCAAAGCCATCGCGCGCGGGTTTCGGTGGCGCAAGCTGCTGGAGACCGGGGTCTATGGGACCATCGACGAGATTGCCAAGGCCGAGAAGATCAATCCGTCCTATGTCAGCCGGGTTCTGCGGCTGACCCTGCTTGCGCCGACCATCGTCGAGGCGATTCTCGACGGCCGGCAGCCGGCGGAGATGACGCTGGCGGCGCTGATGGAGCCGTTTCCGGTTGGGTGGCGGGAGCAGAAAAGGATTTTTCTATCGACATAAACTGCCCCTCCTTGGGGAGTGACACTAGGCGCAATGCGGAGCGTGTCAAACGCTTGCGCAGAACCGTCGAGTTACAACATGACAGTTGGATGCTGCGTCTCGGCGTCCTCGCGATCGCGAGGAGTTTGCTCGCCGGATGCAGCCCCTGCCGATACAGATCCAGGATCATGATCATCTCTCCCAGCTTGATCACTGCCGAACTCCTCCCGCCGATCGGGAGGAGCATCGGCAACTCGCCGCCGCCGGGCATCCGGGGCGCGCCCCAGATGCCCGGCGGCGCGCCAACTGGGGAATTTTCAAACGGCGGTTCTGGGGAGGATCACTTCGGCATCAACATGCGGCGTCGGGAGCGTCGCCCGGCCCGGTACTGGACGATGTATCCCTTGCGACAGCTCGGCAGAACCCGCAGGCCGACGCCGAGAAGCGCGTCGTCCCAGATAGGATACTCGGCCGCATAAATCTCGGCGGCGTCTATCACGTGTTTGGTCAGTTTCGGCATGGTCCGCGATCCGCTCGTGATGCTCACTCTGCTTCCAGGCACCGGCGGGAGTTTTGATGTGATTGCCCCTCGCACCCCGAGAGGGATACGAAGCTAAGGATTTTTCATGCCGAATTACACCAGCAAAACAGCCGCTCAGGGATCCGTACTGTTCTGGCTAAGTCAGGAGGTTTGGAGAATACGGGCCAGAGAGAGACTTATTCGAGTTCCGGTGCGGTTCACCCGGTCAACAGCTTTGGTGCGTGAACCGCGCAGTTACTAGGGTTCTCGTCGGTGCCGCCTGGCGGCGGAGAACGTTGGACAAGGTAGAATTGGCGGAGGGAGAGGGCCCGGAATCCAACGCTCTCTGCGCAAATCCACAAGGTACTTGCAAAACCTGCGCGGTGTTATGTCCAGGCGGAGAATTTGACATCAACGCCGGCGGTCCTGCCGGACGATGAAGGCCAACGCGGTGCGCCTTCAGCTTCACGCCCTGGCCTACAATCTGTCCAATTTCCTGCGCACACTGGCCCTGCCGGACGAAATGGAAAGCTGGTCGCTCACCACTATCCGCGAGAAGGTGGTCAAATTCGGCGCGAAGGTCATCACCCACGCCCGCTACGCCGTCTTCCAAATGGTCGAGGTCGCGGTGCCGCGTGATCTGTTCCGGCGCATCCTCGACATGATCGACGATCTACGACCATGAGAACCTGCGCCATGCTGACGGCTGAAGTCGTCGATACGGGGCGAACGGCAGGCGAAGTGCGCCCATCACGCAACAAAACGGGTTGGGATCACGACGCAGGAAACCACAAAGCCGGTCGGGGCGGCGTTCATGCTGCGAGTGCGGCTGTCATCGCGCGACTCCGCCTTCCGGTTAGGCCGGAATTTGCCTACTATACCGTCAACCGTGGGCGGATGGCCGTGCATCTTGGTAATGTCGGCTTGGATTCGATCCACTAGGCTGGCCTCAGGGGACAGATGTGATGACCGTGGAATTTGATTCCCGCTTTAAACAGATCGACGCAGCGGTGAACACTGCAGTCCGATACTCGACAGCAGATCAACGTGTCGATGAGCGGAAAGGCACCAAGGACGGTGAGGCAGACTTTCCTAAGCCGGACGACGAACAACACGGGTTCGCGTTCGAAGTCATGGAGCGAGGGCGCGCGACATTCCGAAGAGCCCTGACGGACCTCGAAACGGTCAAGACGGAAGCTCAGAACCGGATCGACAAGCTCGAGCGGGATCGGGACGACCGATACGAGGTGAATCGCGAAAACCGATCGCAGGAGCGCGATAGCGCCCTCGCGGCCGTCGAGAACAGGTTTGGCAGGAACAGCGCGGACTACAGCCGCGCGACGTCTAGGCTCCAAGAGCTAAAGGACGAGCGGAGCCGCATTCACAGTGAGCTCGGGCGCCCCTGCAGAGCCAGACTTCCGCTCCTGCTGTATGTTGCGATTCTTGTCGTGATCGCGATCGCGGAGGTACCGGTCAACCAAGTAGCATTCACGCAGATCGTTGAGAACAATCTAGGCGCTCTGGGGATAGCGTTTGCCGTTGGGTCCATGGTTGCTCTTGCCGCTCATCTAGTTGGTGAAATGCTAATCCACTCCCGGCTGGAGCCTGGATTCTCGAAGAATAAGCTCCGGTACGGGGTAAGCTTTGCCGTCGTGGCGTTCATGCTCGTGGTTTTCTACTTCGTGAGTGTCCTCCGCGACTTCATGCTCCGCATCAGCGCCGAATCCGGGGCGAGCTTCGCCGACCTGCTACGGGCCGATGCCGGCGAGACCCTCGGGTCTTTTGTGACCACGAGCCTCACCCTCCCAGGGGTCGGACTATTCGTAGTGAATTTCGTGGTGTTCCTCTTCGGCGTCATAATGAGCTGGCTGGCACACGATCCGCATCCGGACTATCCGTCCGTGGTTCGGAATGAACAGAAGTGGCAACGCTGGAGTGACAAAATCCGCAAGCATTATGAGAAGAAGCTGCAGGAGTTCCACGACAAGTTCGACACCGTGATCGCCAACCTCAACAATCAGATCGCCATGATCGATGAGGAAATTCAGACCCAGATGCAGGGGGTTGCGCGGATTGACGATAAGGTGCGGGAGTACGCTGAGCGAGTAGCATCCTATGTGGTTCAGAGAATTAATAAGTACGAGACGGCGAACCGCATGCATCGCAAAAGCGATACACCCGTTCTTTTCAACGCACACAAGAAAGATGAACTAATTGAGGGGTTTTTGGAAGATGCTGGGCTTGAAAAAACTCCCAATTCGCCTCTTGACGGCTCTGGTAATGCTGTCAACTTGCGCGTGGCCGGCGGACGTTAGGGCGGCTGACTACTGTGAATTTGGCGAGAAGACCGTGGTATTTCTCATCGACCGAACCACGGCTTACGATCAGATCGATCGGGAGCAACTCCTGGGCGGCATAGATCCCATGTTTAAGCAGTTGGGGGCTGGGGAGCGACTGGTCGTACAAACGGTGGCAGGAGATCACACTAGGTCGGACAGGCTGTTCGATGCTTGCGTAGCTGGCTGTCCTGAAACCAACGTTGCCGATTGGTTCCTTTCCAGTTGCTCTTCAGTCGTCGCGAAGCAGGAACAAATTACCCAGAAGCGCCAGCTCGCTCAGGTTTTTAAAAGCGTACTAGATCACCCCGAATCACATAAGCATTCTGATATTGCGGCTACGATCTCTAGCGTAGTAAATTCTTACCAGGCAGCAGCAGATCGTGGTGCTTCAAAGCCGGTGCGTTTGGTCGTCCTGTTCAGTGATCTTCTTGAGAACAGTGAAATAATGTCTTGGCGTCGGCTTCAATCGACCTCGGCCGAAGCGTTCGTTGGCAGTATGAAAGCGGCGGACGCCATGCCGCGACTCGCCGACGCGCGAGTGGTGGCATTCGGCTTCGGACGCTCCCACGACCCCGGTCGGCCGGCTCTCCAGCCGATTTTGGCAGAACGGATCAAGGACGCTTGGCGGCTCTACTTTTCGCAGGCTGGCGCGGAAGTGGTGAGCATCGGCCCCCGGTTCGACTGAGGCTGGCAGGCTCTTTTGAATTTCGAGTGGGCTATGCGGCCTGCGGGTTGATCCGGGTGAAGTCGAGTTTTCCGGCGATGAGGAAGAGTACGGTGCGCATGGTGGCGAACCGGGTGTAGCCGCGGGCCTTGCGTTTGGCGGCCTGAAACAGGCCATTGAGCGCCTCGATGAAGCCGTTGGTCTGGCGGGTCTGGGTCCAGGCGACGATGCCGTCGAAGTGCCTACGGATCATCCTGGCGACGTCTTTCATCGGCTCGACCTTGGAACGCAGGACGTTGGTGCACCACTGCTTGAGCATGGCGGAGACGACGTTGATCTGCTTGCGCTCGAGGATGTCGCGCAGATGCTCGCGGTAGAGCCAGGCGCGCGGCGTGCGTTTGGTGGCGACCTGAGCGATCAACGCGTCAAGGTCGGCGCGGCCCTCGTCGGATAGGCTGTCGCGGTCTTTGAGCAGCTTCCAGCGCAGCCCCTTGAGGCTCGGATCGGTTCGCTGCTCGATGCGCCTGGTCTGATCGACGGCGGCGGACGCATGGGCGACGACGTGGAATTTGTCGAAGGTGATGCGCGCGTTGGGCAACTGCCTGGCCACGCCCTTGATGAAGGCCGGCGACATGTCGATGCTCACCGAGCGGACCTGCTCGGGCATGGCTTTGTGCTCGGCCAGGTATTCGGCGAAGTGGGTGATGGTTTTGGCGTCCTTGCCTTCGGTGACGAACACCACCTTGCGCTCATCCATATCGGCGGCGATGGTCAGGTAGTTGTGGCCGCGCCGGCAGGAGGTCTCGTCGATCGCCACCGCCGTCACCGTCGACAGATCGGCCTCGGCCAGGGCGAGATCGACATAGCGCGAACAGATCGCATGGACGCGATGCCAGGACAGGCCGACCAGCTTGGCCACGGCGGCAAAGGTCATCTGCCGGGCCATGGCCAGCACCAGCGCCTCGAACAGCAGGGTGAAGCCGGCGAGCTTGCCGAACCACTCGGGCTCGACCTGCACGACCCGCCCGTCGGGCAGCTTCACGCGAGGCGTTCTGACCTCCAGGAAGCATTCGTGCTGGAAGAAGTTCAGATGCCGCAGGCGCTTGATCTGGGTGTCGTGGACCGGATGCACGCCTGCCACGCCGGCCGCCGGAAACCGTGTCCCGGCGACGAAATCGACACCGATCGTCAGGGTCTTCTCGGCCGCGTCGAAGTCGACGCCGTTGACGTACCACGGCTCGGCAATGCCCAAGGCCACCTCGAAGAGTTGGTTCTGCATGCCCCGCACTCGCCTCCAGAGCCCCACCT
>ABHC01000027.1 GCA_000171835.1 alpha proteobacterium BAL199
CACCACCCCCGGCAGCCTGGTTCGCCAGCCGCGCGCCGCGGATGCTGCCCACGCTTCTGCTGGCGCGGCTGCTTGCATTCACGCAGGCGGGGACCGCGGGTGACGACTTGCCTGCCATCATCGCCCAAGCACGCGCCGGGCTTGGTAACAACGCCTACGAGTCCTTGCGACCGGTCCTGCTGCGCTGCGACCTGCTCGCCAACCGCCTCGACGCCATGCGCGCCGATTTCGTCGGCCGCGATGATGACCGCCTGGCGCTGGACGGCACGATGGCTTTCCTCGAGGGCCGCAACGACGCCGCATTGGCGTTGTATCGCGACGCCCTGAAGGCGCGGCGCAAGCGACTGGGCAAGCGCAAGCTGTTCCTGCCAGACGAGCACGGCATGTTCTTCCTGCTGGCGCTGCTGCGCGCCAACGACGCTGCCCTGCACGCCGAACTCCAGACAGGGATCGAGGCGGCGCTGTTTGAACTGCCGGAGGTGGCCAACAGCGCGGGCTGGCGGGCGATCCAGGCCATGCTCTGGATGGCGCAGGGGTTGGAGGTCAAGGCGCAGGCCGAGGTGATGCAAATGCTCCATTACGGATCGCCAGGCCCGTTCGGCGATGCCTGCGTCGCCCTGGCGGAATACGCCGTCGACCCGGCGCTCAGCCGGCGGCGCGCCGGCGCGCTGGACGCGGCCTTCCAGGCCCTGGCCAAAGCGGCGCCACTGGCAGCCCGCGTTCTGGCGGAAATCCTGGCCGCGATCGAATCGGACCCGAAGCCCTATCTGACCTGGCTCGACACGCCCGCGGCGGCTTGTGGCGTCACTTCACCCGCCTGATCGCCGTCCGCCAACCTTGGGAGCGTGCGCTGGAGAGCCTGGACGCGCTGCTGGACACCAGGGCTACCAAGGCCACCGCCGCCAAGGCGCCGCGCCGCTCCAAGCGTCTGGCCTGGTTCGTCGATCCGGACGCCTGGGATGTCCACGCGGTGGAACAATCCCCCAAGGGCAAGGATGGTTGGACCGACGGCCGCCCCGTCAGCATGAAGCGGCTTCGCGACCTCGATCCCCGGCTGGACTACCTCACGGAACAAGACCGCTCGGCGCTGCGCCATATCCGCAAGGACAGCGGCGGCTGGCACGGCGAGGACCAGTACGCATTCGACGTCGATCGCACCATCGCCGCGCTGGTCGGCCATCCGCTGGTGTTCGACGCCCGCAAGCGCTCGCAGCGCCTCGATCTGGTGTCCTATCCGCTGGAACTGCTGGTGACCGAGCACCGTGGCGGCTATCGCATCGCATTGTCGCACTCGGCCACCGACGCGAGCGTGTTCCTGGAACCGGAGACCCCGTCGCGGTACCGGGTGGTCGAGTTCCCGAAATCACTGTTGCCGGTTCAGGAACTGCTGGGGCCGAATGGCCTGACCGTGCCGGCCGCGGCGCGTGACCGCGTCATCGCCCTGGCGCAGCGCGACAACCCTGCACTGCCGGTCCGCGCCGAGATCGCCGAGGCGCAACCCGGGATCGACGGACTGACCGCACCGGTGCTGCAACTTTCACCCGAGGGCGAGGGCCTGCGCGTCTGCCTGCTGGTGCGACCCTTTGGCTCCAGCGGCCCCGCCTATGTCGCCGGCCTGGGCGGGCGGTCGGTGTTGGCGACCATCGACGGTTGCCAGTTGCGCGCGGTCCGCGACCTGCCGCGGGAAGTCGCGGACCGCGCCGCCGTGATCGCTGCGTGCCCGACCCTGCGCGACCGCCTGGGCAGTGACTCGCATGAGCTGACAGTCGACGACCTGGACGGCAGCCTGGAGTTGTTGCTGGAGCTACGCGACTGTGCCGTGCCGCTGACGGTGGAGTGGCCAGAGGGCCGCACGCTGCGTGTCAGTCCGGTCGAGCCCCGCAAGCTGCGGGTCAACGTGACCCAGGAGCGCGACTGGTTCAGCGTCGACGGCTCGGTCCCGCTGGACGAGGACCAGGTGCTGGAAATGCGCTTCCTGCTCGACCGCCTGGGACAGGCGCGCGGCCGGTTCGTGCCACTGGGCGACGGACAGTTCGTGGCGCTGTCACGGCACTGCAGATGCAGCTCGAGCGACTCGCCGCGGTGTCGGAGCCGCATCGCAACGGCCGTCGCGTGCATGCACTGGGCGCGCCGGCGCTGGACGCGGTGCTGGACGATGCGGGCAAGGTCAGCGCCGACGCCGCCTGGAAGAAGCACGTCGCGCGCATCCGCGCCGCCGAGGGTTGGACACCACGTCTGCCGGAGACGTTGCAGGCCGAATTGCGCGACTATCAGATCGAGGGCTTCGTCTGGATGTCGCGCCTGGCGCGCTGGGGCGCCGGCGCCTGCCTCGCCGATGACATGGGCTTGGGCAAGACGGTGCAGGCGATCGCCGTGCTGCTGGACCAGGCCGAGGAGGGCCCGTGCCTGGTCGTCGCGCCGACCTCGGTGTGCCCGAACTGGCATGCCGAGATCGCCCGCTTCGCCCCGACCCTGCGCACCCATGCGTTGGCCGGCGACCGGGCGGCGCTGGTCAACGGGCTCAGCTCGCGCGACGTGCTGATTTGCAGCTACACCCTCCTCCACCTCGCCGCCGAGGAGCTCGGCACTCGGCCCTGGCGGATGGTGGTGCTGGACGAAGCGCAGGCGATCAAGAACGCCGAAACAAGACGCGCCCAGGCGACGTCATCGTTGCAAGCGGACTTCCGGCTGGCGCTGACCGGCACGCCGGTGGAGAACTACCTGGACGAGTTGTGGAGCCTGTTCGCCTTCGTCAATCCTGGTTTTCTGGGCTCGCGGGAGGGGTTTCAGAAGCGCTTCGCCCGCCCGATCGAGCGCGACCGCGACCCGGCGGCACGACAGGCGCTGCGCGCGCTGATCCGCCCGTTCATGCTGCGCCGGACCAAGGCCATGGTGCTGCATGAACTGCCGCCGCGCACCGAGCAGACGATGCGGATCGAGATGGAGGACGGCGAGCGCGCCTTCTACGAGGCATTGCGCCGCCAGTCGCTGGATCGCCTCGCCGCAGTGGATGCCCCCGCTGGGCAGCGCAAGATCCAGATCCTGGCGGAGATCACCCGGCTGCGCCGAGCCTGCTGCAATCCCGCACTGATCGACCAGGACGCGGGCGTGCCCAGCGGCAAGCTGGCGGCGTTCCTGGACCTGGTGGACGATCTGGTGCGCAACCGCCATCGCGCGCTGGTGTTCAGCCAGTTCGTCGCGCACCTGGCGCTGGTCCGCGCCGCGCTGGACGCGCGCGGCATCCGCTATGAATACCTCGACGGTAGTACACCAGCCGCCGACCGCGAACGCCGCGTCGCCGCCTTCCAGGCCGGAACGGCCGATGTCTTCCTTATCAGCCTACGCGCCGGCGGCACCGGGCTGAACCTGACCGCCGCGGACTATGTCGTGCATCTCGACCCCTGGTGGAACCCGGCGGTGGAAGACCAAGCCTCGGACCGCGTCCACCGCATCGGGCAGGAGCGGCCGGTCACCATCTATCGCCTGATCATGCAGGACAGCATCGAGGAACAGATCCTGCGCCTGCACCGCGACAAGCGCGATCTGGCCGCCGACATCCTGGAAGGCGGCGAGGTCTCCGCCAGGCTGAGCGAGGACGACCTGCTGGCATTGATCAAGGGATAGATCGGCTCCACGTCTGTCGTCCAGACCGATCGAACACGATCCCCATCTGCTCCGCCCACGGCCGGGCGGCGACGTCGGCCAAGTCGTAGAGCGAGAGCGCCGACGGTACGCGCCTGATCACGAGGTATTCGAGAACCTCCGGCGAGAGATAGGCGAGCCGCATCATCCGGCTCACGAACCGGTCGGAGACCTTCTCGGCGGCGGCGATATCCAGGATGGTGGAAGCGGCACCGGTTTCCAGCTGCCGCCGCCAACTCCAGGCGCGGGCAATGGCGCGCAGTACATGCGGATCCTGTGCCCGGCCATCCCGCAGGCCGATATCGTCGGGCGGCAGGATCTTCGGCCGCCCGTTGCGCTTGCGGATCGTCAGCGGGATGACGACGCGGATTGTTCCCCTCGAGCCGCTCATGCGGCGGTCTCCGTCTGGCGGGGCGCCATCATTTCCCGGACAACCGATCCCAACCCCTCATGGCGCAGATCGACGGCGATGCCGTCCTCGCCGACGATCACCCGCTCGACCAGAAGCTGGACGATGCGGGCCTGCTCCGCCGGATAGAGCGCTGCCCAGAGCTGATCGAACTCGCCGAGGGCCCTGACGACCGCCTTCTCGTCGACGGGTGGGCTGTCTTCCCGCATCAGCTTGATCGTCCGTGCCGCGATCTCGGGCGCGCGGATCATACGGCGGATTTCGCCGACGACGGCGTCCTCGATCATGCCTGCGGGCAAGCGCAGCGGGCCCGAGGCATCGCCGGTCGGGCGGTTTCGGATCAGGTCCATGGACGCGTAGTAGCGGTAGAGGCGCGTGCCCTTCTTCGTCGCGGTCGGCGTCATCGCCGCGCCCGTTTCGGTGAAGATGATCCCTTTCAGCAGGGCCGGCGTCTGGCGGCGGGTGTTCTTCGCCCGCAGGCGCGGGCTCTCCTGAAGGATGCTGTGCACCTTGCCCCACAGGTCACGATCGATGATGGCCTCGTGCTCGCCGGGATAGGCCGCGCCCTTGTGCACGGCAGCGCCGATGTAGACCCGGTTGTTCAGCAGCTTGTAAACGGCCCCCTTGTCGATCGGCTTGCCTCGTTTGGTCGTGACACCTTCCGCAACGAGGGCCCTGGCGAGCACTGTCGCCGAACCGACGGTAACGAACCGCTCGAAGATCATCCTGACCGTCGCTGCCTCAACCTCGTTGATCACCAGTTTTCGGTCGCGCACGTCGTAGCCGAGCGGCGGGTGGCCGCCCATCCACATGCCGCGGGCGCGGGAGGCCGCGAACTTGTCGCGGATGCGCTCGCCGATCACTTCCCTCTCGAACTGCGCGAAGCTGAGGAGGATGTTCAGCGTCAGCCGCCCCATCGAGGTCGTGGTGTTGAACGACTGCGTGACCGATACGAAGGTCACCTGGTTGCGGTCGAAGTTCTCCACCAACTTCGCGAAGTCCATCAGGGAGCGCGAAAGCCGGTCGATCTTGTAGACGACGATCACGTCGATCAGGCCTGCCTCGACATCCTGGATGAGGCGCTTCAGACCGGGCCGCTCCAGCGTGCCGCCGGAGACGCCGCCGTCGTCGTAGCGTTCGCGGATGGCGGCCCAGCCCTCAGCCTTCTGGCTCGTCACATAGGCCTCGCAAGCCTCGCGCTGAGCGTCGAGGCTGTTGAACTCCATGTCGAGCCCTTCCTCGCTCGATTTGCGGGTGTAGATGGCGCAGCGTTGGCGGCGCGGCATGATCGCGACGGATTCCGAGGAGCGGCTCATCGCTCGTCCCTCCGGGCTTCGCGGAGGCCGAAGAAGCGGTAGCCGTTCCATTGTGTGCCGGCGATTGCTCGCGCCACCGCCGAAAGCGACTTGAACTTGCGTCCCTGCCAGTCGAAGCCGTCCTTCATCACGGTGACCGTGTGCTCTACTCCGTCCCATTCGCGCACGAGCCGGGTGCCGACGACCGGGTTGCGGGAATCCGCGATGATCGCCTTGCGCCCGATCTTGCCCTCGATTTCGTCGGCCAGCAGATCCAGCGTCCGACGCGTCTCGCGCGAAAGCCCCCCGAGGGTCAGTTCCTGGATCCGATAGCCGAGCCTCAGCTCGAGGTAACTGCGGCTGTTGTTCGGGGCGGGTGTGCCGAAGAGGCTCTCCCACTTCGCCTTCAGCTCGGCCACGGACATCCGCTTCAGCGCCGCCAGTTCCGCGACCACGCTCGCGTCCGCCGCTGTGGCGGTTCGTCGCTCTGGCTCGGCGACACTCCTTTTCATCGTTCTTGGCATCAGTGCCCTCCAATCCGGTTGCTCGGTTTGCGACGACCAACACGGCGTTTGAGGGCGAGAATGTCGAATGAACTGTCTTCAGCAGGAGAAGATAAAGAACTGGACTGATTTACGTTTATTCGCCTCAGCCCGGCAGCAATAATGCCAGCGATTTCATTGAGGCGTTCTTCTGCCGACACATGGTCGGCCGGAATTGGGTTCGGTCCGGTAGATGCAGCATGCATGGAGACGGTTCGCAGTCAGCTTTGCTGGGCGAACGTTCCGATTTAATGGGACAATCGTCAATCCAAATCAAATAGTTATCGATTTTCTTCCAAGTCATTAGAAGCTGTGCGCAGGCAGGTGAGGATGGAGATTACCGCTCGGTGCGGTCGGCTTGCCCCCCAAGCCATTCTTTGAGCTTCGACCATCTCTGTCTCCCAGATATGTTCTTAACCGCGATGGCGACCGCTTTCTTCTGGCCGACGAGTACCACCAACCGCTTACCGCGGGTCACGCCGGTGTAGACCAAGTTGCGCTGCAGCATCGTGTAGTGCTGTGTGAGGAGCGGGATCACGACGGCCGGATACTCCGATCCCTGGCTCTTGTGGATGGTTGCCGCGTAGGCCGGCACCACGGTGTCGAGTTCGCCGAAGCCATAGGTCACGGCCCGACCATCGAAGCTGACGGTCAACTCACCGGCGTCCGGGTCGACGTCGTCGATGTAACCGATGTCACCGTTGTACACCTCCTTCTCGTAGTCGTTCTCGATCTGCATCACCTTGTCGCCGGGAGCGAAGGTCCAGCCGAAGCGCTCCACCTTGCGATCGCCAGCCGGATTCAACGCAGCCTGCAGTTCGATGTTCAGCGAGCGAGCGCCGACCCCGCCGCGGTTCATGGGGCAGAGAACCTGGATGTCCCGGATAGGATCCAGGCTGAAACGCTGCGGAATCCGGGTCTTCACCAGTTCGATGATCCTGGACACGGCGGTTTCCGGATCGTCGGCCTGTACGAAGTAGAAGTCGCTTTGCCCTTCGGGTCTGGAGAGGTCCGGCAGGGCGCCCTGGTTGATCCGGTGGGCGCTGGTGATGATCCGGCTCTCGGCCGCCTGACGAAACACTTCCGTCAACCGCACGACCGGCACCGCCTCGGAGGCGATCAGGTCAGCCAGGACCTGGCCCGGGCCGACCGAGGGGAGTTGGTCGATGTCGCCCACGATCAGCAGCGCCGCGCGGTCGGGAACCGCCTTCATCAGCGCCTGCATCAGCATGACGTCGACCATCGAGGTCTCGTCCACAACGAGCAGGTCGCAGTCGAGCGCATTATCCGCGTTGCGCTTGAATCCGCCGGTCTTCGGATCGATCTCCAGCAGCCGGTGAATGGTCTTCGCCTCGAACCCGGTCGCCTCGGTCATGCGCTTGGCGGCACGCCCGGTCGGTGCGCACAGGAGCAATTCAACGCCCTTCGCCGACAGGATACGCAGGATGGCGTTGATGATCGTGGTCTTCCCGACCCCAGGCCCGCCTGTGATCACGAGAACCTTGGACAGCAGCGCCAGCCGAATGGCTGTAACCTGGCTTTCCGCGAGCGACAGGCCGGTCTTCTGCTCGATCCACGGCAGGGCCTTCACAGGGTCGATGAAGGGCCAAGGCAGGGCGCCGTTCGCCAAGCGCCGGACGCGCTCCGCGATGGCCTTCTCGGCGTGGTAGAGGCCTGCAAGGAAGATGCATCGGGTTTCGCCGACTGTGTCCGAAACAACAGTTCCGTCGCTGAGTTCCAGGTTGAGAGCGGTCTGGATCAACTCGCCCGGGACCTCCAGAAGCTCGACGGCCATCGGCGTCAGTTGATCTGACGGCAGGCCGCAATGACCGCCGTCCATCGCTTCGGTCAGCGCGTAGGAAATGCCGGCTCTGACCCTGATCATCGCGGTCTTCTCGATGCCGAGTTTCATGGCGATGGCGTCGGCTGTCTTGAAGCCGATGCCACGGATGTCGCGCGCGAGCCGGTACGGGTTCTCCGTCATGACCTGCACGGCGTCGGCACCATAGGTCTTGTAGATCCTCACGGCGCGCGCCGTGCCGACGCCGTGGCTGTGCAGGAAGACCATGATCTCGCGCACGATCTTCTGCTCCGCCCAGGCATCGGTGATGCGCTTGGCGCGCACCTGACCAATCCCCGTCACCTCGCGCAGTCGCTCCGGCTCGGCTTCGATGATGTCGAAGACCTTCTCACCGAAAGCCTTGACCATCTTCCTGGCGTAGACGGGGCCGATGCCGCGGATCATGCCGGAGCCGAGGTATTTCTCGATCCCATCGATCGAGGTCGGCGCCGACGTGCGCATGAAGCGCGCCTTGAATTGCTGACCATGGGTACGGTCGTTGACCCAGTCGCCTGAGGCCGTGATCCACTCGCCGGCGGCGATCGTCGCAGCATGCCCGACGACCGTGACCAGATCGCGATGCCCGCGCGCCTTGATGCGCAGGACGCAGAAGCCGCTTTCAAGGCTGTGGAAGGTCACGCGTTCAACCAGACCGGCGAGGACTTCACGGTCCGGCGCATTCGTCTGATCGGTTGGTCGGGCGCGTGTCAGAGATCATCCTCCGGCGGCGCAAGCCGCCGACCCGTGGTCCACCAGGATCAATTCATCCACGGGGAAGCCGAGGTCACGGGCCTTGTCGACGAGGCGCTGTCGGATCTCGGGTGACAGATCGGGCTGTCGCGCCAGGATCCACAGGTAGTCGTGTGAGGGGCCTGATATCATGGCCCAGCCATAATCCTGTCGGTCGAGAGCAAAAACGTGATAGCCGCCGGCGAACGGCCAGAAGAACGTGACGGAGAGGCTGGCCGTATCAGGCGGGCCTTGGAATACGGCGCTGCCATCGGCTTCCTTCCAGCGGCAGTTCGCACGGTCAAAGCCGCGGTTGAGCACGCCGACTGACTCGCCGTCCCGCAGCGTGTACGTCGCCGTCACGTTCGTCAGGCCACGCTCAAAACTATGGTCTAGAGCATTTTCCGATCATTCTCGATCATAACCTGCAGCAGCGAAGTAGTTGAGGCACTCGATCGGGGTGAAGGTGTCGATGCCGCGGGCGATGGCGTTCCAAAGGTCGTCGACGGTCCTCGGCGCGTGCTTCTTGAGGAATGCCTTGAGCTTGGCGAAGGCCATCTCGATCGGGTTGAAGTCGGGGCTGTAGGCCGGCAGGAAGCGCAGCTCGGCTCCGGCCCGCTCGATGGCCTGGCGCACGGCGGTGGGTTTGTGGGCCGGCAGGTTGTCCATGACGACGATGTCGCCGGGCCTGAGCGTCGGCAGCAGGACCTGCTCGACATAGGCCAGGAAGGCACGGCCGTGCATGGCGCCGTCGAGCACCATGGGTGCCGTCATGCCGCTGGTCCGCAGGGCGCCGACGAAGGTGGTCGTCTTCCAATGTCCGTGCGGCACCGGTGCCCGGCAGCGTTCGCCTCGCCGGGAGCGGCCGCAACGGCGGGCCATCTTGGTCGACGCCCCGGTCTCGTCGATGAACACCAGGCGATCAGGGTCCAACTCCGGCTGGAGCGCAAACCAGGAACGCCGGCACCGCAGAACGTCAGGACGCTGCTGCTCGCTGGCGTGCGCGGTTTTTTTTGAAGGTCATGCCGTGACGGTCGAGCAGACGCCACACGGTGCTCTGCGCCACCGTCAGCCCGTGCTCACGATCCAGGTGCTCGACGATCTCCGCCAGGGTGATGTCGTGCCGGACCTCGATCAGGCCCAGGATCTCGTCAGCGTAAGCCTCGATGTGGTGAGAGCGGTGATCGCCACCCTGTGGGCGCGGCTCAACGCCGCCCGTCCGCTCCCACTGATCGACCCATTTGACCGCCGTCGAGGGAGCTACCCCGAACCGCTTCGCCGCCGATCGCCGGGTCATGCCGCCCACAACCGCCGAAATCAGCCGGGTGCGGATATCCATCGAAAGAGGTCGCGTCATACAGGCTGGCCTCCTTCACCAGCCTGTATCTTGAATCAGAAATCGAGCCGTCCGGGAATCCCCTACGATTCAATCAGCTGAGAAAGTGCTCTAGTGGTGGGAATCAGACAGATGAAACCCGTGCATCAGCAAACGCATGGCGGAAATCTGCCGATCCAGACGGACTCACCCGTTTGATTTTCACCACTAGCAGGATGATGGGTTTGGCAAGTTGAATAGTCGTGTGTCATTGTAATCATAAATAACATTATAGATCTCCATTTCGTGGCGGCAAAATTAAGTCAGTGGAAAGCTACAAAGACTGTTATTCGATGGTGCTATGAATTAGGTCACCGCTTAACGCTATGGTGTGTCGGTTTTTCGCATCAAACTCTTGGAGAAGATGCCGTTGGCCATCCAGCCAATTTACACCGTCAGCCGCATCTTGAGTAAGTATTTCCGAATTTCTTATCACAATTGCATGAAGTTCATCTCCTGATCGCATAAGATGGAAAATACGGTGCTTACTCCCATTAAATGCGGTAATATTAGCGATAAACTCATTAAAATATTCAGGCTTAGGTTTGAACCTAATAATAGACAGTTTTTGCATGATTTCTCCAATTTAAGTTGATTTAGGTTTTGTTGTGAACGAACGCTAGTCGTTGGCCCTGGCCACCTAACGCGATTTTCCTCTGATAGTGCCATCTAAATCTTTGATGTGATGGGCGGCTTTAATTTTCTGGTAAAGCGACATCTTTCACTCTCCCCACATACCAGCAAACTCGAAGACGACCGCTTGTTTTCCGCCGACACACCAAGCGTCGTGGTTGGGTGAGATCGCATACGCATCACCTGCGGTGTAGGTTGCTTCGGAGCCGTCGTCGCATACGCAATGAATTGTACCCTCGATAATGACCCCAACATGCGTTGCTTTGCAGCTGGCCGTGCCTACGATCGGCTTGATGTCCTTCGACCATTTCCAATCTGGTGCGAGTGTGAGCTTCATCACACGCTGACCGAGAACGTTAACAGCTTCCATACGAGCGTTCGGCATGTCCTTGGCTTCATCAGCTTGAGACGCGAAACTTTTCACTTCTATCGGCATTATTCTTTCCTTTAGTTTGATTATTCAATTTCATTGAGGGAGTGAGGCGCCACAACTTTTTGACGAGTCAAAGAACCAAGCTCACATACAGCAAAGCGGTGCATACGAAGGCCGTTACCCAAGCAGCGGTTCGGAACCAAATAATCCCGAGCCCATAGAGTGCAACATATGCAATTCTAGAGAGCAGAAACGTCAGCATCACCTGATCAGTCCAATTGTGGGCGGCATCATACAGGTGGGTCATCAAAACTGCAGGTGCTACCAAAGCGAGCGCAAGCAGCGAGTTATTCGCGGCGCGTTCCATTCGCCCAGCAAGGCCTGTCAGAACGAGATCTTCTCGATTGCCGGCAAGCGTCGATAGCCCGACCTGCTGGGCCGCTACCAAGACTTGCGCCAAGATTACAATAACGACAATCAACCCGTAAAATGCCAGATAAAGCATAAAGTCTTGCATATGGTCGTCCTCCACTCGGTTAGTTTCGTAAGTGCCTACAGGATGCCAGCAATTTTCGTGATTGAACGCATGTCGATTTCGAGACCGTTCATCAGCTGCCCAAATTCAGGACTGGCCGCCAAAGCGTCGTAGGTTCTCTCAATCGCCGACATGTCAGGATAGGTTACGCCCAGCATGTAACTTCCGAGATCCGAGCCGGTGAATGTTTGTCCCATGCGCATGGTTTGTGCGCCTGATGATTTGAACACGGGCGCGGTCTTGTTGAGCAAATCCAACATCGCGGCCTCTTCCAAGGACCGCCGATGGGCCCTCGTCAACATGAGATACTTTGGCGTGGGTTCAAGCTTTGGCTCGAACTCGATCGGTTTTCCCCGAAATACATTTCTAGAAAAGGGCGCTACAGCATGATCGTTGACCATACGCGAATATGCGGAGGATTGCGGGATCATGTTCATAACGCCCTCAAATCCTTGCAGGTCATCGAAGAACTGAACGAATACCAAAGCCCCGGGATAGCGGCCTGAAATCACGCTGCCATAGGTGACGCGAACCGCACCATTTTGTCGGCAGTCTTGAGCAAAATGTCCCATATCCTCCAAAGCAGCTGACTTGCTTGCTGCAGGGCAAGTGGCGGCCGTGATTGCAATGAAATTTGGTGTCGACATTGGAAAACCTCCAGGTGAGTAGCAAATCCGCCAGGGCTCGGGCGGATTTATACCTAGGTTGACCCCACGCCGATGAGTGGTCTAGTCTTTATGTTAAAGTGGTCTGGGGGCTGATATGCTAGATTCGAAGATCGTCGAAGAAGAGATGTGCCCTATAGGGCTGGCTGGTTACCTACTTGGTGATAAGTGGATTCCGGTAATTCTGCGAGACATCGCATTGTTTGATCGGCGGGGCTTTAACGAGATATTGAAAAATAGTCGTGAAGGTATTTCTTCGGCGACGCTCGCATCACGCCTGCAATACATGGTGCAGCTGAACCTTTTACATGTCGAAAAATCAGACGACCATGCACAGAAGAAACTCTATTTCCTCACTGAGGCAAGTATCGCTTTTGTGCCTATCTTGTTTCATTTGGCCAGTTGGACTGCCGAGTTCAGAAATCCTGCACCAGACATCGTTGCACTCACCAATCCATTTCATTCAGGGCGTGGAGACTTGCAAGAGAAGCTGCTTGATCGACTGCGCCAGATCCATGTAACGAAGACAATTGAACCAGCGCCTCTCTGGTGGCTGGCTGACAGGCTGTGATTTTGCGGCTACACACTGTTGCGGAGCGACGAAATCAAGTTTGAAGTTCAAACATCACCCCAGCTTGCTCCCCCCACGGTAAGGCCGCGCATTCCGTCAGCTGCATGACGGTAACGGCTGTAACCTCCCGACAAAACACCAGCCGCCGCAAGACATCTGGCGCCAGATAAGCCAATCGCAGCTGACGGCTGACATGGCGCTCGGCCAAATCCATTGCGATGGCAAGATCGCGCACAGTGGCAAACTCTCCCGCTTCCATGCGCCGCCGCCAGCCCCATGCGCGGCCAATGGCGCGCAGGATATGCGGGTCTTGGGTCTGATCCTCGCTCGGCAGATAGTCTGCGGGCGGCAGAATCTTTGGCCGTCCGTTTTTCTTGCGAAGTTTGAGCGGCACGAAAACCTGAATGGTGTCAGGCGCGGTCATTATTCTGCCGCCTCAAGCCGGCGTGGTGTCATTAACTCGCGCATGACGCCTGCGATGCCGTCGGTGCGCAAATCAATAACCAACCCCTCGGCGGTGACGGTGATGCGGCGCACCAGCAGCTGGGTGATCCGAGCCTGCTCTGCGGGAAAGAGTTGCGTCCAAAGGCCGTGGAACCCCTGTAGGGCTGCAATGGCGTCGGCCTCGTTTATGTCTGCTCGCCCGTCTCGCGCCAATGTCGCGATCACCTGCGCCGTGGTTTCTGGCGTGCGTAAAACCCGCCGGATTTCCTGAACGACGGCGCTCTCAACCGTATCGGCCGCCAGCCTGCTTGGGGCCTGTTCGTCGATCTCGCGGTTTTTCAAAACATCTGTTGAGACGTAATAGCTGTAACGCCGGCTGCCCTTCTTGGTGCTAGTGGTGGGAATCAGACAGATGAAACCCGTGCATCAGCAAACGCATGGCGGAAATCTGCCGATCCAGACGGACTCACCCGTTTGATTTTCACCACTAGACGGCGTCATGGCCGCGCCGTTGGCGGTAAAGATCAGCCCTTTAAGTAGGGCAGGGCTCTGCGTGCGGCTGTTGTTGGCCCGCTTGCGGGGGCTTTCGCCAAGAATGTCGTGAACCTGTTCCCAGAGCCGTGCGTCGATGATGGCCTCATGCTCGCCTGGATAGGCTGTCCCCTTGTGCATTGCCTCGCCACGATAGACACGGTTGTTTAAGAGCCTGATCCGAAATTAAGTTGATTGGTATCAGCAGGTTGGCTTGACGCGCGGCCCGATCGTTGATTCTGGAGGTTTGAGACAACTTCCCAAGGACCGACGATGTGGACCGATACCACTCGCGCGCTTCATGCCCGCGCGGGCCTGGCGTTGCCAAGTGATTTGACCGACGCCGAATGGGCGGTGATCGCCCCCTTCTTGCCACCACCATCGCATGTCGGGCGTCCTCGCCGATGGTCGATGCGGCGGATTGTCGAAGCGATCCTGTATCTGCTGCGCGGTGGCCTGCCGTGGCGGATGCTGCCGCCTTGCTTCCCACCGGTGTCGACCGTCAGGCGCTGGTTTTACATGTGGCGCGACAGCGGGTTGTGGCAAACGCTGAACCATTCCCTGCTGATGGCCACGCGCGAGATTCATGGCCGTGAAGCCTCGCCCAGCGCCGGCGTCATCGATAGCCAGAGCGTCAAGACCACCGAGAGCGGCGGTCCGCGCGGCTATGATGCGGGCAAGAAGATCAAGGGCCGCAAGCGGCATATCCTGACCGACACCGAGGGCAATCTGGTCCATGCCATAATCCACACGGCCGATATCCAGGACCGTGATGGGGCACCGCTGTTGCTCGCCGAAATCATCCACCGCTTCCCCTGGCTGCGCCATCTCTTCGCCGATGGTGGCTATGCCGGCGACAAGCTGCGCGAGGCGTTGCGCTGCATCGGCAAATGGACCATCGAGATCATCAAGCGATCCGATGTTGCCAAGGGCTTCGAGGTCCTGCCCCGCCGATGGGTCGTCGAACGAACGCTGGCCTGGCTCAGCCGCAACCGACGCCTCGCCAAGGACTTCGAGCAAACCATCGCGTCCGCAAGCGCATGGCTCTTCGTCGCATCCGTCCAAATCTTTACCCGACGCATCGCAAGACATTGCAAAAGCTCAGATTAATTTCGAATCAGTCTCCAAGGTCGATGGTAAAGGTGCGCGGCGGCACTAGAAGTCCGCGGGCAATCAGCGTGCCGATCCTCAGATGGTAGCCGACATTGCTGATGGGTTACGCCGGGAATGCCGAGCCCATCGAGCGATCCACTGCCGGCCACCTTCTGGAAGAACGCGTCGTTCAAAGCATTCGTGTAGGCGGCGTAGCAGCGGTCGCCCCGACGTCGCCGTTCTCGAGTGCATCCAACTTCTGGAACATTCTGTAGCAGTGGACGGCGAACTTCTGCCGGTCGTCCTTCGGGACCTTCCGGCACGCCGCGAGACGCTGCCTGATTTGCTCTGCTTCCGACCGCAATGCCGCTGCGCCGCGCTGCCGGTGCTCCTCGGCGGCTTGCCGTCGAGGATCGGGACCGAACGGTCCGGTGATGACCTCTCCCATCTTCCGAACTCCCCTCAGTACCGCTTGGTGTCGATTTCGTAGGCGCGGGCCTTGCGGCCGTATCGCCAGCACACGGTCAGCACCGTTGAGGCCTCCTCGTGGACCAGGACCGTCAGGCGTGGCAGGCGCTCGCAGATCGCGGCCGGTGCGAGGCCGGCCTCCTGTAGTTCATCGGCGCCAGCCCGGCTCAGCGACAGCGCGACCACACCGCCGCCCACCGGCTTGGCGCGGTCGCCGTGCCGCAGGACCAGGGCTGCCGCACTGCGGCGAATCCCGCGCTGCTGCATCGGTGTGACCGCGTGGCGGCTGAGTGTCGGTTCCGTTGTCTGGATGTTGGTCATCGCCATGTCTCCCGTCGTTCGAGAAAACAGGATGACGACGTGAAACCGGCATGGCACCCCAATTCGTGGGAGGTATCTTAGGGAGATTGGCGGAAATTTGTGGGGGATTATTTGGGGTAATTCACCGCTCCCGATCCCTCGGATGCGCCGAGCGGTGCACGTCGAGCAGGGGATCCGACGGACGGCCGGTCCCCCGGATGCCGAGGCCGGCGGCATAGGCGTCCCAGGCCTCGCGGCCGTCGAATGCGATCTCGCCGCCACGGCGCAGTGCTGCGATGCGGCCGGGGCTCACGGCCGAGAAACGGCTTGGCGTCGCCGAGCGGATTGGCGCGGCTGTGACCCGACCGCCGCGATCCCACGCGCCGATTTTGACCACCCCAAACTGTCCGCCAGATTTCTTCTGGATCTTGCACCTTTGCGCAGAGAACGTTCGATCCGAGGTCCTCTCCCTCCGCCAACTCTGTCAACTGGCCTTGAAAATCACTGAAACTTCAATGCCTTGCTGAGGCCTTGTTTGCCTTGGCGGGGGTGCCTTGTAGGAATGCTTTTCCTATATCATCAAGGCCTACTTCGATGTTTCTCTGATCGACGGAGTGGGCGGATGCGAGCAGAACTCAAGCGCTCCAGTTGGGAGGTATATGGCCTCTCGGCATATGACATCGACCGAACAGTGGCGATGTTTCGGGCCCTAGTTGAGCAGAGAGATCGCCAATTCAACGAGGACTGGGCTCGCTTGAGGGTGGAGCAGCCTGATGTAGCCGACGACATCATGGACGATGTCGCACACTACACCTACGAACGCCTGAACCACCTTTGGGCTTGTTGTCTGTGGCGGATGCAGGGTGTTTTCGAGGGCATACTGGCGCAGCAGTTCATCGGGCGGGAGAGACGTTTTCCAGGCTTGCGGGCTAAGTTGACGGCACTCAGAGAGGCTGGACACATCATATCGCCAGCGAAGGAATCCGAACTGATGGAGTGGGCAGATCTTCGAAACGCGCTGTCTCACACGCCGCCTGAGACCCATCGACCTCCATCGCTCACCCTTGAAGACCTGTTGGAGTACCGTTAGCTCATCCTTGGGATGCTAGGGGAACTAGGCATGGAAGTGCCGAGCCCGACTGATCTGTCACTCACCGAGCCAAGCATCTAGTCTGTTGATCTATGCCGTTGGGAGTCGTCGTCGGGTCAGAAGGAGTTTGGTCCAGTGGCTACTGATCCGTTGCTGACCCTTGCTTGGGCAGAGCTCTTTGTTGGGCACTGTCACATCTTCGTAGGTCGGGCGCACGAAGCCCAGGTTCTGATCTGGGATCACGCTGCCTCGGCAGCGGCTTGCCATTGAGCGAATGCTTCGCCGCGGAGGGGCCGAAGGGTGCGGCGGGAGATCAGATGGCACTGGACATTGAAGGTGTTGTAGACGGCGGCGTGAGTGGAAAGGAAACGCTGAGTGGATCCCGGTCCCTGGATGCCGATCCACGATCGTTCCTGTCGGCGGGTAGGCTGGTGTGAATTCTCAGCGCGATTGTTCAGCCGGCCGCCGGTAACGTGCCGATCGGCCATGCCAATCTCGCGAAGTGCCGCACTGTAGGACCGCAGCTTGTCGGTCACGATGGCATCAGGCGCGAAGCCCTGCTTACGAAGCAAGCGGCGCATCAGCGTCAGGGCGGCCCGCTTGTCAGGTCTCGGCTGCACCAGGACATCGAGGACCTCGCCTTCGGCATCGACAGCGCGCCATAGGTACATCATTCGGCCGCCGATCGAGACGAACACCTCGTCCAAGTGCCAGGTGTCGCAGGGCCGTAGTCGCATCGCGCGGAGCCGCCGGGCGTAGGCCGGCCCGAAGCGCGCGACCCAGCGCCGGACCGTCTCGTAGCTGATGTCAAGGCCTCGCTCCGCCAACAGGTCCTCCACGTCCCGCAGGCTGAGGTTGAAACGCAGGTACAGCCAGACGACGTGCTGGACGATCGATGACGGATAGTGCAGCCGGGTGTATGAGATCGGGTTCATGAGGCGACGTTACCGGCCGCGACCGGCGTCAGCCATGGGTTCGTGTGACAGCGCCATCCAGGGTATACCCGCGAGGGTCGGGGAGAGACGGGAGAGCGCGGAGAAGATTGGCTGGGGGACCTGGATTCGAACCAGGGTTGACGGAGTCAGAGTCCGTAGTCCTACCGCTAGACGATCCCCCAGCGGATCGCGCGCCGTTCCGTGGAACGGGCGGTGTCATTATCACAACCTCGGTTCGCGATGCAAATGCTGAAAGAGCCAAGGTTATCGTACGAATTTGGGCCGGCGCACGCGAAGGGGATGGCCGCATCGGCTCCCGGACGGCTACACTGCTCTGGAAGCAAGTCCGCAAGGGCCAACGAACCAGAGCGAGGAACGGGATGACCACGGGGCTGGAAGGCCACCGTAGCACCCCGTCCCGGCGACGAACGCGACGGCTGGACAACGGCCGCGGCGAGGGAGCGACACCAAGGGACGGGGCGGCGGCACAGGGGACTGCCGACGAGGGAGCCTATCCGGGTGTCCGAGTGTCGGGGCGGCCGGATGCTGCGCGGAGCGGCGACGTGCTGGCGGCGCTGGATCTCGGGACCAACAACTGCCGGCTTCTGGTGGCCCGCCCGGATGGGCGCGGATTCAAGGTTATCGATGCGTTCTCGCGGATCGTCCGGCTGGGGCAGGGGCTCAGCCAGTCCGGCCAACTGACCGAGGACGCCATCCAGCGGACCATCGAGGCGCTGGTGATCTGTGCCGCCAAGATGGATCGCCGAAGGGTCACCCGGTTCCGGGCGGTGGCAACCGAGGCCTGTCGGCGCGCCGGCAACGGCGGCGATTTTCTGAAGCGTGTGGTCGAGCGGACCGGACTGGCGCTGGAGGTCATCACCACCGAGGAAGAAGCGGCGCTGGCGCTGGCCGGTTGCCGGCCGCTGTTTGACCCGGGCATCCCGGGTGCCCTGGTTTTCGACATCGGCGGAGGTTCGACCGAGATCGCCTGGCAGCAAACGGTGCCGGAGGGCCTCAGGGTTGCCGCGGTATCGATGCCGATCGGGGTGGTTACGCTGGCGGAGCGTTTCGGTGGCGACCGGTTCACCGACGATGGCTATGAGGAGATGATTGCCGAGGTCGGCGGACGGCTGCAGGCGTTCGAGCGCCAGCACGGAATTGCCGCCGCCGCCGCCGCCGGACAGGTCCAGTTGGTCGGAACGTCGGGTACGGTGACCACGTTGGCGGGGGTGAAGCTGGAACTGACCCGCTACAAGCGCGACCGGGTCGATGGGTTTTTTCTGGACGTGCCGGAGACCCTGGCGATCGGCCGGCGGCTGGCCGCCATGGATTTTGAAGAACGTGCAGCACACCCGTGCATCGGCCGGGAACGCGCCGATCTGGTGGTCGCAGGCTGCGCGATTCTGGAGGCGATCTGCCGGGCCTGGCCGGTTCCGCGCTTGCGTGTTGCCGACAGGGGTGTGAGAGAAGGCATCCTTTTCGGTTTGATGACGCAACGGAGCTGACGACATGGCAGGCGCAGGCGGCGGCAGCCGGCGACCAGGAGCCCGCGGACGAGGTGCTGCCGGGCACGCGGCCGGCGGTGTCGGCGGCTCGCGGCAGGTGTTCGTGCGGGTCAAGACCGCGCGCGGCCGTACCGCGTCGTCGCAACGCTGGCTGGAACGCCAGCTCAACGACCCGTTCGTCGCGGAGTCCAAGCGTCTCGGCTACCGCTCGCGGGCGGCGTTCAAGCTGATCCAGCTCAACGAGCGCTTCAACTTCCTGCGGCCGGGCGCTCGGGTCGTCGATCTGGGTGCGGCCCCGGGCGGCTGGACCCAGATCTCGGTCGACCGGGTCGGGGCGCCCGGTCGTGGTCTGGTGGTCGGGCTGGACATCCTGCCGGTCGAGCCGATTGCCGGTGCCACGCTGATCGAGGCCGACTTCATGGCCGACGACGCGCCGCAGCAGATCAAGGCGGCGACCGGCGGGCTGGTCGACGTGGTGCTGTCCGACATGGCGGCGCAGACCACCGGCCATCCGCAGACCGATCATCTGCGGATCGTCGGTCTGTGCGAGGCGGCGTTCGAATTCGCGCTGGAGGTGCTGGCGCCGGAGGGCACGTTCGTGGCCAAGGTGTTCCAGGGCGGCAGCGAGACCGCCATGCTGGCCCGGATGAAGCGGGCGTTCAAAGCGGTGCGTCACGCGAAGCCGCCGGCCAGTCGGGCCGAGTCGGCGGAGACTTACGTGGTGGCAACCGGCTTCCGCGGTGAGCCTGAAACCGACTGATGCCGCAGCGTTCCGGGCTATGCAGTGAACGCATAGCCGGTCATCGAATGGCCGCTTGGCTTCCGAGGGGCGCGGTGTATAGTGCGCCGCCACCGGTACTCGGAGGCACCATGGACATCCGCGACGCGCTCACTTTCGACGACGTCCTTCTAGAGCCCGCTCGCTCGAACGTCCTTCCAGCCCAGGTCGACACCCGCACCAAAGTCACTCGAACCATCGAGCTCGGCATCCCGTTGATGTCTGCGGCGATGGATACGGTGACCGAAAGTCGTCTGGCGATCGCCATGGCCCAGGCCGGCGGGATAGGCGTCGTGCACAAGAACCTCGACATCGCCGCCCAGGCGAACGAGGTACGGGCGGTCAAGAAGTTCGAGGCGGGGATGGTCATCAACCCGCTGACCATCCACCCCGAGGCCACATTGGCCGAGGCGCTCGACCTGATGCAGCGCCACGGCATCAACGGTATCCCGGTGGTCCGCCGCCGCGACAACCGGCTGGTCGGCATCCTGACCCACCGTGACGTGCGCTTCGCCAAGGTGATGAACCAGCCGGTCCGCGACCTGATGACCAAGCGGGTGATCACGGCGCGCGAGGACGTATCGGCCGACGAGGCGCGGGAGTTGCTGCACAAGCACCGCATCGAAAAGCTGCTGGTGGTCGACGACGACCGGCGTTGCGTCGGGCTGATCACCGTCAAGGACATGGAGAAGGCGCACAACTACCCGAACGCCACCAAGGACGAGAAGGGGCGGTTGCGGGTGGCGGCTGCAACCGGGGTCGGCCGAGACGGCATTGCTCGGGCCGAGGCGCTGATCGACGCCGGCGTGGACATCATCGTTGTCGATACCGCGCACGGTCATTCCGAGGGCGTGCTCGGGTCTGTCGCCGAGATCCGCAAGCTCGCCAACTACACCCAGATCATTGCCGGCAACGTCGCCACCGCCGGCGGCGCGCGGGCGCTGATCGACGCCGGCGCGGACGCGGTGAAGGTCGGCATCGGGCCCGGCTCGATCTGCACCACCCGTATGGTCGCGGGTGTCGGCGTACCGCAGCTGACCGCGATCGTCGATGCGGCCAAGGTCTGTCAGGAGGCGGGCGTGCCGTGCATCGCCGATGGCGGCATCAAGTACTCCGGCGATCTTGCCAAGGCGATCGCCGCCGGCGCGAACTGCGCGATGATCGGCTCGCTGCTGGCCGGAACGGATGAGAGTCCGGGCGAGATCTACCTGTACCAGGGACGCTCCTACAAGGCGTACCGGGGCATGGGGTCGCTCGGCGCGATGGCCCGCGGTTCGGCCGACCGGTACTTCCAGGAAGAGGTCCGCGACAGCCTGAAACTGGTGCCGGAAGGCATCGAGGGTCAGGTGCCGTACAAGGGTTCGACCGGGCAGGTGGTGCACCAACTGGTCGGGGGCCTGCGGGCTGCCATGGGCTATACCGGAAGCGCCTCGATCGCCGACCTGCAGGCCAACGCCAAGTTCCTGCGGATCTCCAGCGCCGGGCTGCGCGAGAGCCATGCCCACGATGTGACGATCACCCGCGAAGCGCCGAACTACCGACCTAACATGTGACGTAAAAGTCACGTCACAAGAGATTGATTTAAAATGAGAGATGGACCCCGCCTTGCGGCGGTGATCGAGGTTCTCGAAGCGATCGGCGCGACCGAGCGTCCGGCCGACCGTGTCCTCGACCGATACCTGAAGGACCGCCGCTACATCGGCAGCGGCGACCGCGGGATGATCGCCAACCGGGTGTGGGCGGTGCAGCGGCGGCGTGCCCGCCTGGACTGGTGGATTCACAAGGCCGGCAAGGGGTTGCAGCGCAACGCTCGCGGCCGGGTGCTGGCCGACGTGGTGCTGATCGACGGTGCCGACGTCGCCCGGATCGCCGAACTGTTCGACGGCTCCCGACACGCGCCGGACGCCGTAACGCGGGACGAGAGCGACGCCCTGCGCCGGCTGGTTGGTCGGTCGCTGGATCACCCCGACATGCCACCACCGGTCCAGGCGGAATGCCCGAACTGGCTGTGGCCGCGGATGCAGGCCGTGTTCGGCGACGATGTCGACCTGGCGGTTCGCACCCTCGGTGAGGAAGCCAGCTTCGACCTGCGGATCAACCCGTTGGCCGGGGCCGACCGTCCGGCGGTGATCGCCGAGTTGGCGGTCGCCAGTGTGCCGGCCGAGCCGACGCCGCTGTCGCCGCTGGGCCTGCGCCTCGACCGCCGCCGCCCGGTCGACCGGATGCCGGCGTTCAAGGACGGCCGGATCGAGGTGCAGGACGAAGGCTCGCAGATCGCCGCCGCCCTGGTCGGCGCACAGCCGGGCCAGTTGGTCGTCGACTACTGCGCCGGGGCCGGCGGCAAGTCCCTGGCGCTCGCTGCCGACATGGCGAACAAGGGCCGCCTGCTGCTGTTCGATGTTTCCAAGTCACGGCTCGACCGGGCCGCGGTGCGGCTGCGCCGGGGCGGGGTGAACAACGCCGAGCGGCGGCCGCTGGTCGAGGGCGACAAGTCGGTCAAGCGCCTGGCCGGCAAGGTCGACCGGGTGCTGGTCGATGCGCCGTGCACCGGCACCGGCACCTGGCGGCGCAATCCCGACGCCAAGTGGCGCTACGACGCCGACGCGCTGGCCGAGATCACCAAGGTGCAGCGCACGATCCTGGAACGGGCCGCCGCCCTGGTGAAGCCGGGCGGCCGGCTGGTGTACGTCACCTGTTCGGTCCTGACTGACGAGAACGAGCAGGTGGTGGACGGATTCCTGGCCGAGACCACGTCGTTCAAGGCGCTGCCCATGGCTGAGGTATGGGCAGCGACCGTGGGCGCGAGCGGCGGCGGCGCCTGTCCGGCGGACGGCGCTTATCTGCGGCTCAGCCCGCACCGCCACGGCACCGACGGCTTCTTCGTCGCGGTGCTGGAGCGCGGCTACAGCCCGGGGTCGGTGGACAGCGCCTGACCGTGGTGCCTAGACTTCCCTGGAGCCGTCGCGAACCGGCGGCGCCCAGGAGGAGCCGATGGCCGAGTACGAAGTTACGATCCGGCCCGTTGAACCGGGAGACGCGCTCGGGCTGTCCCGTGTCCAGATCGACACCTGGCGGGATGCCTATGTCGGCGTGCTGCCGGACGACACCCTGCTCGACCTCGACGAGATGCGCGCGGCGGTCCGCTGGACCCGGATCGTCGGCACCCTGAAAGCGCCGGAGGTGGTGGCGGTCGCCGATTACGAATGCCGCATTGTGGGGTTCTGCCACGGCGGGCTGGGCCGCAAGACCATTTCCGACGTGATCGATCGCGATGGGTCGGTGGCGGAAGTCTACGCGATGTATGTCGATCCGAGTTTCCAGGGCCTCGGGCTTGGCCGCGCGCTGCTGGCCGATGTCGCGCGCCGGCTGATCAGCCACGGCTTCGAATCGCTGGTGCTGACGACACTCGCCGACAACCGTCACGGCCGGCGCTTCTACGAGCGGATCGGCGGCGCGGTCGGCGACGCGATTCCCTCGATCGTGGTCGGCTCGCCGGCCGAGCAGGTGCCGTATTTCTGGCCGGACATGGAACGGCTGGTCCAGCGACTCGACGCGCCGGCTGCGTAGGGCGGTTTGCCGCGGCGCCGGTGCGCCTTGGCGCTTGCCGCTGCGGCCCCCTTCGGGTAGCGTCCCGCGCTTCTCAGACCCGCCCGGTGCTGCCCCATGACCGACCGCGTCCTCATCCTGGATTTCGGCAGCCAGTTCACCCAACTCATCGCCCGCCGGGTGCGTGAGAACGGCGTCTACTGCGAGATCTTCCCGTGCACCGTCGACCCGTCGCGGATCACCGAGTTCGGTGCCAAGGCGGTGATTCTGTCCGGCGGCCCCGCTTCGGTGTTCGGCGAGGGCTCACCCCAGGCGCCGATGCTGGTGTTCGAGCTCGGCGTGCCGGTGCTCGGGATCTGCTACGGCCAGCAGTTGATGTGCCATCAACTCGGCGGCCGGGTCGACCCGTCCGACGAGCAGGAGTTCGGCCGTGCTGAACTGACCGTAACCGGTGACTGCGCGCTGTTCGACGGCCTGCTGGCGCCGGGTACGGTGGAACCGGTGTGGATGAACCACGGTGACCGGGTGATGGCGTTGCCGCCGGGTTTCCGGGTGGTCGGCACCAGCGGCAACGCGCCGTTCGCGGCGATCGCCGACGACGGGCGCCGGTTTTACGGCGTGCAGTTCCACCCGGAGGTGGTGCACACCCCCAGCGGCGCCAAGCTGCTGCGCAACTTCACCCACGGGGTGGCGGGGTTGGCTGGCGACTGGACCATGGCAGCCTTCAAGGACCAGGCGATCGCGCGGATCCGCGAACAGGTCGGCAGCGGCCGGGTGATCTGCGGCCTGTCGGGCGGCGTCGACTCCTCGGTGGCGGCGGTGCTGATCCACGAGGCGATCGGCGACCAGCTGACCTGCGTGTTCGTCGACCACGGCCTGCTGCGTGCCGGCGAGGCCGACGATGTGGTCCGGATGTTCCGCGACCACTACAACATCCCGCTGATCGCCCGCGACGCCAGTGAGCTGTTCCTGGGCGAGCTTGAGGGCGTCGACGACCCGGAATTGAAGCGCAAGACCATCGGCCGGCTGTTCATCGACGTGTTCCAGCAGGAAGCCGACAAGATCAAGGACGCCCGCTTCCTGGCCCAGGGCACCCTGTACCCGGACGTGATCGAGAGCGTGTCGTTCACCGGCGGCCCGTCGGTGACCATCAAGTCGCACCACAACGTCGGCGGCCTGCCGGAGCGCATGAACCTGAAGCTGGTGGAGCCGCTACGCGAGCTGTTCAAGGACGAGGTCCGCGAGCTTGGCTGCGAGTTGGGCCTGCCGGAGATCTTGGTCGGCCGCCACCCGTTCCCCGGGCCGGGTCTGGCGATCCGGGTGCCGGGCGCGATCACCCGCGACAAGCTGGAGATCCTGCGCAAGGCCGACACCATCTACCTGGACGAGATCCGCAAGGCCGGGCTGTACGACGTGATCTGGCAGGCCTTCACCGTGCTGCTGCCGGTGCGCACGGTCGGCGTGAAGGGGGATGCCCGCTCCTACGACTACGCCTGCGCGCTGCGGGCGGTGACCTCGACCGACGGCATGACCGCCGACTACTACCCGTTCGAGCACGACTTCCTGCGCCGGGTCTCGACCCGCATCGCCAATGAAGTCCGCGGCATCAACCGGGTGACCTACGACATCACCAGCAAGCCGCCGGGCACGATCGAGTGGGAGTGAGGGGATGACGGCGGCGGAATAGTTTAGGTGGCCTTTTCGCCGCCTGTCGCTCGCCGTTCCGTCTGCTCTCAACTCCAGCCGACCGATGTCGGCCTCATTGCCGAGCTTGTAAGCCCTATCCGGTCCGAACACGGGGATCTCGCCGCTGCGACCCCGAGCAACGGACGGTGATGGGCGTTCCGCTTCCCCACCGGTCAAGAAAGTTCCAGGACGATGTCGGTTCCCGACGGTTCCATACGTCGTTCCGGCATCAGGCCATTGAGGCCGGCTGGAACAGAGGAGACCGACGATGCGTGTGATGGTGCTGGTGAAGGCAACCGAGGACAGCGAGAACGGCTTTTCTCCGACGCCCGAGGCGCTCGAGATGCTCAAGGTGATGGGCCGATACAATGATGAGCTCGTCAAGGCCGGGATCATGCAGGCCGGCGATGGCCTGAAGCCGTCCTCGGAGGGCAAGCGCATTGCGTTCGATGGCTCAAGCCGCACGGTCATCGACGGGCCGTTTGCTGAAACCCGTGAGTTGGTCGCCGGCTTCTGGCTGTGGGAGGTCAAGGACATGGACGAGGCAGTCGCCTGGGTAAAGCGCTGCCCCAATCCCATGCCGGGACCGAGCGAGATCGAAATTCGCCCGCTGTATGAGGCGGCCGATTTGCAGTGAGGGCCTGACGCCGGAGGTTGCCAAACCGTCGTCGAACCGCCGCGCGTCGCCGGACGCGCGGCTCGGCTCCGCTTGGAGATCGGGCGAATTGAAAGACGAGCAGATCCCGGCAGAAAAACGCGGTCCCCGTGTAGCCAGACAAGGGGGGCCGCGTTTACGTTCCGGCCCTGGGGCGGGTTCTGGCGTGGACGTATTGACGGCCGGCGCGGCGGGCAAACTCAGACCAGGTGAATGAGGCACCATGAACAAGACCGGATCTCAATCAGACAGAACGCCGTCCCAGTTGATCGACGACCGGATCAGGGAGTTGGATGACTGGCGGGGGGAGGTGCTCGCCCGGCTCCGCGCCCTGATCAAACAGGCCGATCCCGAGGTGGTCGAGGAGTGGAAGTGGCGAGGGGTTCCGGTGTGGTACCGCGACGGCATGATCTGCACCGGCGAGACCTACAAGAAGGTCGTTAAGATGACCTTTGCCAAGGGGGCGGCGCTTGACGATCCGTCCGGCCTGTTCAACGCAAGTCTGGAAGGCAACACACGGCGCGCCATCGATTTTCGCGAAGGCGAGGAGATCGACGAGGAGGCGTTGAAGTCGCTCATCCGCGCCGCCGTGGCGCTGAACGGCGTCGGCAACGGCGGCTGATCGGACTGGTGCTGCCGGCCGAACGAGCACCGGGATGTCGATCGTCGTAAAAAATCGAAACCACCGTGTCGGCTGCGATGCAGCTCGGTCGTCTTACAGCCACAACTGTGGAGAGCGAGATGACCAGGAAGATCGTCGTTACCGAATACATCTCTTTGGACGGTGTGATCGAGGATCCCGTCGGCATGGAGGATTCAGGCCTTGGGAACTGGACGGGCCCCTTCAGCCGAGGTCCCGAAGGCGACCGATTCAAGCTTGAGGAACTGCTGGCCGCCAACTGCCTGATCTTCGGCCGCGCGACCTACGATGCCTTCGCGGCGGCATGGCCGCACATGAAGGACGAGACCGGTATGGCCGATCGGATGAACAGCCTGCCGTAATATGTCGCGTCGACTACTCTGAGGCAGGCGACCTGGGGCGAAAGCACGATCTGGGAGGGCGACATTGTCGCGGCGGCCAAGGCTCTCAAGGCCGAGGGCAACGGCGAGGGCGAGGCGCTCATCTACGGCAGTGCTTCGGTCGTTCACCAACTCGCATCCGCCGGTCTCATCGACGAGTACCGGCTGATGGTCTATCCGACCGTTCTTGGCGCCGGAAAACGCCTCTTTGCGGATGGCTCGACCATCCCGCTGCGACTGGATGAATGCCGGCAGTTCGAGGACGGGATCGTCCTTCTGCGCTACACCGCCGAGTAGCTGGAGCGCGATGGCAGAGACGGTGCGGGCCACCACCGGGAACCGGTACGGCCCGCCCGACTCACATCGCCCGTCTCAGTGTCAGGTTGAACCGCGTCCGTCCGGTCGCCGGGTGCTCTCCGTCCCTCAAGGTCAGCACCCCGTGATGGTGCAACCGGGCCGGGCCGCCCCACACCACCACGTCGCCGTGGGACAGTGCGACCTTGGACACCGAATCGGCACGCTTGCGTCCGCCGAACTGAAAGGTCGCCGGCAGGCCGAGCGACACCGAGACGATCGGGTGGGCGTAGTCGCGCTCATCCTTGTCCTGGTGCAGCGACAGCCGGGCGCCCGGTTCGTAGCGGTTGATCAGGCAGGCGTCGGGCACGAAGCCAGGGAAACCGGCCTCGGCCGCGGCTGCTTCGGCGAGGTCCAGGAACACCCCCGGCATGGCGGGCCAAGGCGCGCCGGTTTGCGGGTCGGTTGGTGTGTATCGGTAGCCCTTGCGGTCGGTCACCCAGCCCCCGCCGCCGCAATTGGTCATGGCGACCGACATCTCGAAGCCGCCGGGCGTGATCATCCGCCGGAACGGGGCCGCGTCAGCGACGGTCCGGATAGCGGCCAGCAGGGCGTCGGCCACCGGCAGCGCCCGGCCGCGCAACACGACGGCGCCCTCCGACAATGCCTCCAGATACGAACCGACGGCTCCCGACGCACAGAACAGGTCACCGGTCACCGGCCTGCCTCCGACCCGGCGCTGGGATGCATGGCAGGATGATAACCGGCGGCCAGGGCAGCGACGGTCGAGGGCGGGGTGATCAGGCGGTCGAACGCCGGTGTCGGACTTGCTTCCTGGTAGCCATCCGGAGTCCAGCGCAGCGTCCGCCGTCTAGCGACCAGGAACGCTTCGGCGCCGGCCGCGACCATGGTGCCGTCCGGCAGACCCGCTGCCGGTCCGGGCAGCGGGTGCAGGCGCTTGGCGCGGCGTTCGACCCGCTCGCCGTGCAGGGCCGCGTCCATGGCCGGCGCCCTGGGGAGTTCGCTCTGGTTCCCGGCCGCCCAGGCGGCCTGGAACGCCTTGGCGTCGGCCCGCCGACAGTAGAAGCAGGGGCGATGCCCGGCGGCCAGTGCCGTTGCCTCGTCGAGGAAGAACAGTTCGGTCCAACTGCGGCGAGCCATCACGTCGCGGCGGCGTCCGCGAAACGCGCAGACGCAGATGATCCAGGCCTTGCTGGTCCAGCGCCGGGGCAACAGGGTGCGGGTCGCCGGGTCGTGGATGACCCCGCGGTTGCCGGTGAAGGTGCCGCGCTGCGGAATCGCCACGATGTCACCGAATGGCGTGACCCGGTTCTGCAGCGGACGGCGGTCGGGCAGCACGGCTAGCCGAGCCGTTCGATGAGCGCTGTGGCAGCCGCCGGGTTGCGCTCCTTGAAACCGCTGATGACGTACAGGAACACATCTCGGCCGGCCGTGTGCGGTGCCGATGAGGTCACGCTGTCCAGGTCGTCCGGGATATCCCCTGCCGCCCAGCGCCGCGCTCGACCGGTCCAGGCGTCGAGAGCGGCCGGCGAGTATCCGGCGTCATCGGACTCGGTCGTGCCCATGATACGGGCGTAGACGAAATCCGCGGTGGCGTCGGCGATCTGCGGATACTTGGAATCGGCTGCCGTGATGACCGCCACGCCATAGCTGCGGGCGAGGTCGATGAACTCCGGCGTGCGGAAACTGTCATGCCGCACCTCAACCGCATGGCGCAGCGTGCGGCCGTCGAGCGATCTTGGAAGCAGCTTCAAGAAGCCTTCGAAGTCGGCGGGATCGAACTGCTTGGTGGCCGCGAACTGCCAGTTGATCGGCCCGAGCTTGTCCTTCAACTCCAGCACGCCGCCGGTCAGGAAGCGTTCGACCGACTCGCCACCTTCGGCCAGTACCCGCCGGTTGGTCGCGTAGCGCGGTCCCTTGAGCGCGAACACGAAGCCATCCGGCGTCTCGTCGTGCCATTTGGCGAAGGTTTCCGGCTTCTGCGAGCCATAGAAGGTGCCGTTGACCTCAATGGTGGTCAGCTTCCGGCTGGCATACTCCAGCTCGCGTTTCTGGATCAGTCCGTCGGGATAGAACGTTCCCCGCCATGGCTCGAACGTCCATCCTCCGATCCCAACCCGAACCCGCTGCTTTGCTTCGCTTGGCACGTTTTACGCTCCTGGCTATCGCGATTGCCCGATACTCATGTAAGGCCGATGGAGCGGTGTGACACTCCGGCGCTTGCGCGGACCCAGACCGTAGCGGCCGACTACTGACACCGTGCCGTCAGCAGCGGTCGCGTCGGTTGCCCGCTTCCATGCATCCCGTCACACTCCGGCGGCTGGACGCCCATCGAACAGGATTGCTGAAATGGCTGACATCGACGATCTGGTTGCCCGGCGATTGTGCCAGGCTGGCGATGTCGTGCTTGATGTTGGTGCGTACCAGGGCGAGACCGTCCAGCGCTATCTGGATTCCGGCGCGCGGATGGTTCACGCCTTCGAACCGCACCCGGACTCGTTCGCGCTCATCGTGAAGCGGTTTGCCCGTGAACCAGCTGTCTTCCCGCACAACCTGGCACTTGGGGACGTCGATGGCCCGGTGGAGTTCGCGGGGCCGGTGGGCAAGGTCGAGAAAAGTTCGATCGACACCGCGTTCGGACGCCGCGCCGCCGACGCGATGGCGATCGGGATCCAGAATCGCACCGTCCCCTGTGCCCGACTGGATTCCCTGGCGCTTGGTCCAACCGACTTCTGGAAGCTGGATGCCGAGGGGGCGGAGAACCAGATCATCGCCGGTGCCGAGCGCACGTTGCAGGACACGCCGCCCCGCATTCTCCAGGCCGAGATCTTCAGCATGCCGTACAACGAAAAGGGCTATCAGCCTCGGACGATCGCTAACATCAGGCGGTATTTCGCGCATTGCTGCCTCGCCGGAATCACCGAAACTGGCGAGTTGGGATTGTACCGCCTGGAGCCCCGCAGCCGGGATGAAGGCGAGACGGCGATCAAAGCCAGTCGCCGCGGTGGCCCGCCAACCTTCGTATTCTCACACGAGCCTTTGGTTTAGTCGGGGTTGAGGCGTGCATGGGCACGCACCGGGAAGGTGCCCGCGCCCGTTACCCTGGGCGGAACCGCCGAGAACCGAAAGCCATCGATCGGCAACCGATCCAGGCCGGTCAGGTGCTCGACGATCGGGATGCCGGCCTCCAGCAGAACGGAATGCACGGGCCGGCCGGGTCCGGAGGTATCGTCGAGGTTGGGCGAATCGATTCCGACGAGTGCCGCACCCTGGTCGCGCAGGTAGCAGGCTGCCTTCTCGGTCAGGAAGGGATGGCCTTCGAGATAGTGGTCGGTGCGCCAGTGGGAATCCCATCCGGAGTTCACCAGCACGGCGCGTCCGCGCAGTTCGATTGCCGCAAAGGCCTGCCAGTCGATCGCCCGGCCGTCGAATCCGGACAATCGGACCATTACGCCGGGCACGTCGGCAACCGAGTGAAGGGTGATGCCGGATGGGTCGCCGTCGTCGGGGCCTTGGCCGCGCGGCGTAGCGAGACACGTACCGACCGCCGCTTTTGCGCTGTCCAAGGGGTGGCTGAGGTCGACGAAAACCGGTCGGCCGGATTGCGACGGCAGGTGTTCGACAGTCGACGGTCGCTTGTGCCGCTCCTCAATGATTCTTTTGTTGAGAATGCGGACCGTGCCGACCATCAGCAGGCGCAGGTCGCGGATCACGAATGCGGCGAGCGCGTCGTCATCGATGTTGTCTCCATCGATGTCCAGGCGAAACCCTTGTCCCTGGATGCCGCCGCCGTTTGAAAAACCGATGTCGAAATCGAAGCACACCCGATGGTCCACCATGCGACCGGTTCCCGTCATTCTGGTTGGAGGCGTTTGGCGCGGTGCCGACGCACTTTCGCCCGGTTGCCGCAGCCGGTGGCGGACGAGCACCAGCGCCGTTTTCCGGGACGCGAGGTGTCGACGAACATCATCGCGCACTCCGGACAGATGCGGATGCGCCGCCGCGCCGGGCCGGTGATCGTAGCGATGGCGTCGGCGGCCAGGGTCGACAGGGCAGCCTCGATCGGGCGGTCGGCGTGGAGCGCCACGGCTCCGCCCTCGATCTGTGGCCTAAGCGGCGGTTGCTGGGCATGCCGGTTAATGCATCTGGTGTCGGTCGGATCGAACGGAGCGTCGTCGATGATTGCCAGCCCGCAGCGATAGATCGCTTCGCGCAGATCCCGCGTCCGCAGCAGGTCATCGAGCGAGGCAGGCTGCGCGCCATCGACACCCAGGCCTGCTGCCGCCATCCAAGCATCAAGATCGGCCGGATCGCGAAGCCGATCCGTTGCCGTGTTCTCACGGTCGCCGACGGTGTCAACGAGACACAGGGCAGGGGTGCCGGCTATGAACGCGAAGTCGGGCTGAACGGTCATGTAACCAGTATAAAAAGTTACATGACCAACGCAAGCCGTGATGCCCTACCTTGACCGCAGTGGCCATGAGGGAGGGCATGCATTGCCGGCGTCTCGCTCCGTGCCCGACAGGTCAAGCACTCAGCCGGGGGCGGGCGCTTCAGGATCGATGGGGCGGAAATCGACGTTCGGATATTGAGCGTAGAGCGCACGCACCAGGGTTTTGTCGTCGTCCGACAGTGATTGGCCGCGACCGGCCTCGCTGTGGGCGTCCGCAGGACGTTTGGCGTACCGCTCGGCGACGACTTCCGGCAGCAGTTGGTGCCCGCGCTCGGCGGCACGGTCGACCAGAAAGCCGGGCCAGTCTTCGCGGACGTCTTCCCAGCGATAAACGACACAACGGCCAGCGGATTGCTCGATCGACCAGGTTCCGTAGAAGTCGACGAGTTGTGCCGCCATCCGGAGCACCAGGATCCGTTGACGGGCCTGCGGCTCCAGCGCAGCCCGCCGATAGCCGGGTGCGATCACCGGATCGCTGCGGTCGTCCGCGTAGCTGGCGATCGTATCGAAAATGTCGCGGACCAGCACGATCGGTCGGACCGCGAGGGCGGCAAGGCAGGCCCGGAACCGGACACTGGCGATCAGGTGGGCGCGGACCAGCGATCGGCTACGAAGCTCTCGGACGCCTACGCCAAGGTCGAACCCGGCCTCACCGGAGGAATTGCCCGGATAAATGCTGCCGCGCCGAAGGCCGAGCGACTCCACCAGAACCGTTTCGGCCGCGGCCGTGGGAACACGCGGGAAGGTGTTGACCAGCACGACCGTGTCCGGTGGGGTAGCCGGATATCCGATCAACCTGGCGGCGAGAGGACGAAGTTCGTCGGCCCACGGTCGGTTGGCTAACACTTGCTCGAAGAAACCGAGGTCCAGCCGAATCGGGCGTTCGACGAGCCGTTGCTCGAGCAGGGTGCGATAGGCGTCGGCGGTGGGCTGGGCGGCGGCTTCGCGTTCCTCGGCGAACAGCCCGCGCAGATCGCGCTGCTCTGCGCTCACAGCCCCTCGAGGTCGATGTCCAGCATGGTCATCTGGAAATGAAAACAAGTCTCGCCATCCTCCACATCCTTGTAGATGACACCGAGAAACTCATCGTCCAGCATCACCTCGACGGAATCGGTCTTCTTTTCCCGCCGGATCAGGCCAATGCGCGGGTTGGCGAACCGCTTGCGCATATAGGTTTGGACCTGGGCGATGTCGGTCGGCGTCACGGTCGTTCTCCCCGGAGTGTGGTGATGAGGTCCCCGCTTATCCCAAGCGCGCCGGCCGGCGCAACCGTGAACGCACTCCGCGGCCACGGAAGGTGACGGGGTGGGCTGGGGTGGATATGGTCCCGCACCCATCGATTTTGGAGCCCGGACGGTGACGGATCCACGCCCTTTGTTGATCGATTGCGACCCCGGTATCGACGATGCCATCGCCCTGCTTCTGGCATTCACGGTGCCGGAAGCGCTGCACGTGACCGCGGTTACTGCAGTTGCTGGCAACGTCCCGCTCGAGACGACGTCGCGCAACGCCCTCCGGGTTCGCGGGCTGGCCGCCCGGCCGGAGGTTCCGGTTTTCGCGGGATGCCCGAGGCCCCTCGTGGCGCAGCCGTACTTTGCGTCGGAGGTTCATGGCGCGGATGGACTCGGCGGTGTGCCGTTGCCCGGAGAGTCCGGGGGGCTGGCAGCCCAGCACGGCGTCGATGCGATCATCGAACAGCTTGCCGCGCACCCGGGGCTGTCGATCGCAGCGGTCGGGCCGCTGACCAATGTCGCCGTTGCACTGGTGAAGCGGCCCGACATTGCGGACCGCATCGGAAAGCTGGTGATCATGGGGGGCGGCTTGGCCTTTGGTAACGTCACGCCGGCTGCCGAGTTCAACATCTTCGTGGATCCGGAGGCCGCGCGCACCGTCATCGAGGCCGGACTGCGGCCAGTTCTGGTCCCGCTCGACGCAACGCACCGCGCGCCCGTCACGGCCCACGCAATCGAGGAATTGGCGGCATGCGGCGACGGGGTCGCCCCTGAAGCCGGAGCGATGCTGCGGGCCTACCACGGCAATGTTGGAATCGAGCGGCCGGGCGCCTACGTGCACGACGCCATGGCGCTCGCCGTGCTGATCTGGCCGGAGTTGTTCGACATCCGGCCGGCGCGGCTGTCGGTGGTCACCGATTCCGGGCCGGAGCGCGGGCGCACGGTTGCTGACTTCGCGTCCCGGGAACCGAACGCCGAGGTAGTCGTTGAACTCGACGCTGACGCATTCCTGAACCGGTTGTTTGAACGGCTGCGTTCGTTCCCCAGGTGACCCGCGCGACGTTCCTTGCCATCCTGACGGTATGCCGATCCTAGACATTGTCCTTGCCGGTTTGGCCGTGCCTGTCGTGGCGACGATCGCGGCAGCACTGCTCGTCCGCCTGGTTGGCGGCCGGTCGGTCGGAGCCCGTGCCGCGGCAGTTGGGGTGCCGATCGGATTGGCTGCCGCCTATGCAGTCGCACCTGGCTGGCCGTGGGCGCCACCGACCGATCCGTTCGACCAGTTGGCTTGGCTGGCGGTCGGCGGCGGGCTGTTGGGGTTGGCAATCGATCTGGCGACCCCCGGCCGGCTGACCGCAACCATTGTGGCTGCAGTCTGGCCGGCCATCGGGCTCGCCTGGTTGGGTGGGGCGGTGCTGCTGCACGGCGATGGCAACGATCTCTATCGGTTCGGTGAAGTGTCGGTGGTGCTGGGGCTGATCCTGGTGCGGCTGTATCGATTGTCCGGAGATGGGGTGTCCGGCCCGCTCACCGCGGCGGTCATTGCTGCCGGAATTGGCGTCCTGGGCTTGTTCTCGGATGTCCCAGGACTCGCTGCTGTGGGCCTGCCGCTTGCTGCGACCGGGATCGGCTGGCTGGCGTGCAATTGGCCGAAGCGCCGTTTCCCGTTCGGCGCCGCCGGTTTGCTTGGCGGTTCGGGGGTGGCGCTGGTGCTGGCGGGTCATGCGGCACTGCTGACACCGGTGAACGCGTCGCTGGTGTTGGTGGTGCTGACGGCAGTCCTGATACAACCGGTGGTGCCCCTCCTGGTCGGGCGTCTGCCCGGCCTCCGCGCTTTGTCCATGCGGCCGGTGGTGACTGCCCTGTTCGTGGCCATTCCCGTGGCGGCTGCGGTGGCTCTGGCTTGGTTGGCGCCGACGCTGATTCCGTCTCTCTATTGAATCGGCAAACCGTCGAAGGTCAGCGCGTCGGCTGACTGGTTGACGCGGGTTGAGCTCCGTCGGGCGTCGGTTCGGCCGGCCACAGATAGTTCCAGGCGAGATAGCCGCCGCTGCCCATGAGGGCGATCTGGATCGGCCAGTGCGCCAGCCACAGCGCGAACACCGCGGCGCCGGCGGTGCCGCCGGCGGCGGCACCCGCGACAGCCCCCACACCAACCGCGGCGACTGTGGCGCCGCCAGCGATCAGCGCAGTCTGTTCGCTGATGTTGTTGCTCTCCAGCGTAGCGACCCAGGAATCCGGAAGGACGCCGACCCGGCCGGAGTGGTCGTGGCCGGCGGGACTTGCCGGACCGGCTGCTACGGCCGGACTTTGCCAGACAGAGAATGCCAGCATCAGCAGGGCTAAGCGAAGCGGGTGCATCGGAAGGTCCGTCACAAGAGACTAGTGTTGCAATTATAGCTTTCCACTAGAATCTCGTCGAATGCTGTGGCCGTAGCGTGGGGGACCGATGACCTTTGAGACCTGGATTGCCTTTGCTGCGCTGGAGACCATGCTGTGCTTGGTTCCAGGACCCGCCGTGCTGTTCGTTCTGGGGCAGGGCCTGGTGCAGGGACCTCGGTCGGCGGTTGCCGCCAGTGTGGGGATCCTGTCGGCAAATGCCGGGTACTTCGCGATTTCCGCGACCGGCCTGGGGGCATTGTTGCTGGCGTCCTATGGCGTGTTCTTCGCCATCAAATGGTTGGGCGTTGCGTACCTGATCTGGCTCGGCCTGCGCGCATTGTTCACAAGACCGGAAGCGTTGACAGTTGAACGCGGTGAGCCGGACAGCGCCTGTCGGGTGCTGCGGCGGGGCTTCCTGGTCCAGGCGGCCAACCCCAAGTCGATCCTGTTCTTCGGTGCCCTGCTACCACAGTTCATCGATCCGGCAGGCGACGTAGTCGCGCAGATGCTGATCCTCGGTGTCACATCGGTCGTGGTCGAATTCGTCGTCCTGGCTCTCTACGGTGGTCTGGCCGGGCGTCTGCGGTTATTCGCAACCCGTCCGGCGGTCGCACTGTGGTTCGAGCGAGTTGCCGGTGGCATGTTGATTGCCGCCGGTCTTGGCATGGCGGCGATCCGGCGGGCGGACTGACGGTCGGTTACCGGCTACGGCCGAAGACCGCCACCCAGATGTGGCGAAGGCTGCGCGTCGGCTCGTCGATCGGTCCGGGCAGATAGCCGATTCCGAGGTCCTGCAGATCCGGATCGTACAGGATCCGAGCGTGGCCGGGGCTGTCCGTCCAGCCTTGAACGACACCATCGGCAGTGTCCTGCCCGGCGGCAAGGTTTTCGCCGATCTTTCGGAAGGGATAGTGGTGCCGACTGGCGCGGTCGGCCGGCCCGCTCCCAATGGGCGATCGGTGGTCGAAGTATCCATTCGACACCATGTCGCGAGCGTGATCCATGGCCGCCGCGGACAGCGCCGGCACTGGCCTGACGGCCGGCAAGCCGCGGCGACTCCTTGCCTGGTTGATGGCTCTCGCCAGCCGGTCGAACGGCTCTGCCACCGGCGTGAACCGTGTCTCCGACAGCACCAGCAGCCACGCGTGAGTGATGATCGTGTGATCCGTGGCGTCCCGATAGGGGCCCGGCGAATGCGCGATGCCGACTTCGCCCAGGTTCGGCTCCATAAGCACGTTGTAAGTCGCGTCTGCACCAAGCAGACCTTCGATCAGCAATTCGGCGTCCGGATAGCCAGCGGTCAGCAGCATACGGCTGAGTGCTGGCACGTATCCGGCCCGAACAAGATGGTCGCGGAATTCCGCGGTGCCGGGCGGCTCTAGCGCGAAGTATCGGCGCTCGACCATGTCTGCGGTATGTGCCCGCGCGGCGGCCGTCAATTCACGCCGTTCAACGACCGGTTCAAGCCCACGCTCCGTTCGAGCGGCGTTTAACGCGACGAGCGCTTCGTCGGCCGGATCGGCGGCGGCCGATGTCGCCACAAAGGCGCCAACCGCCAGGCCGATCAGCCAGACCAGACGCCGCCCCATGGCCAGCTCAGGCGAGCCCTTCCAGCCCGGCGTCGACGCTCAGTGATTGCCCGGTGATGCGCCGCCCTGCATCGGAGCACAGGAACAGGATCTGGTGGGCGATGTCGGATGCGGTCACGAACGACTTGAGGTGAGTGCCGGACGTCATCTGGTCGCGCATGGCGTTCTCCGAGATTCCGCCGGCTTCGGCTTTGGCCCGGATGACCCGGTCGATGCGCGCCCCTTCGACCGGCCCGGGCTGGATGCAGTTCACCCGGATGCCGTGCTTGCCGAGTTCCATGGCGCAGGTCCGGGTGAAGCCGACAATGCCGAACTTGGCGGCCGAGTAGGGGCTGCGCATCGGGAACGCGAACTTACCCGCCGCCGAGGACAGGTTGACGATGCTGCCGCCACCGGCCGCCTTGAGCGCCGGCACGGCTTTGCGGGTACCGAGGAACGCACTGGTCAGGTTAACAGTCAGGCAGGCGGTCCAATCCTCGAGCGCAACCTCTTCCACCGGGGCGGTCGGCCCGGCGGTGCCGGCGTTGTTGACCATGATGTCCAAGCCGCCCAGCTGGTCGATGGCGGAGTCCAGGAAGCCATCCAGCGCAGTGGCGTCACCCACGTCGCAGATTGATCCGGCGAGGCCGGGGATGCTCGCTTTGGCGGATTCCAATGCGTCCGCATCGAGATCGCAGATCACGATCCGAGCGCCTGCGGCGGCGAACAGTTCGGCCGTCCTGCGGCCGATTCCGGCGCCGCCCGCCGTAATGATCGCGCGCTTGCCAGTCAGGTCCAGCTTCATGAAGGCGTCTCCCGGTCAGAGTGTTGCGGTCGACGATAACCGCCAGCCACGTCGACCGGCAATCTCCGGTATTCAACGTCCGGATTCAGTCCGTTGGTTCAGGTGTTGTTGCCGAAGCGATCCCGGATCTTGCTGCGCATTTCCTCGATGTCGTTGCTGCTCATCAGCAGGCCGGCCAGCACGAACGCAAACGACAGGCCGATGGCTGACATCGTGGCACCAAGTCCCCAGGCCGGCCCATAGGTCCGCCAAATGTGTACGATGCCGTACCAGAACGCCGTGAACGCCATGACCGAGGCCAGAAGGAGGAACCCGATCCGAAGGCACAGGCCGCCGATGCGGTTGGCCGACATCAGCTCCCGCATCGAGGCCGATGCTTCGGCCTCCTGGATGGCTCTGAGGATGCGCTTGCGGGCTACCTTGGCCCAGTCCGAGTAGGCCATGCCGGTGCTGCCGTCGAGCCGGCCCGGGTTCAGGATGGCCTCTTTGAGCGCATCGACGATCTCGTCGGCTCGTTCGTCGGCGGAACGGCGCCGAAGACTGGGAAACAACGGTTCATCGTCAGTGCCGCCGGTGGGGGCGCTGAATGGGTCGGGGCCGGCCGGGAGAACGCCGGCTGGACGGGTCGATCCCCGGTTCATCGGTGTCGAGGTGGACGAAGCGGTCGGTCGGCGCATGCGTCGCTCAGCGGTCATGGTCAGGCATGGCTCCGAACGAGCCGCTCCTGAAAGTACCGGTTCAACGTCGATATGGCGACGGTGTCGAGTTGTTCGAAGGTCAAGCCGAGAGAGCCAGAGTCGGCATCCACCCGATGCACTTTGCCTTCGGTGCGGAACAGGGCTCCGGGGCCGGCGGTCGGTACCAGAATGCGAAGCGAGGCGACGTCGCCGGGCGCCAGAGGCCCCGCATAGTCGACAACCCGGACACTGCTCGGGCTCCAGTCGCCGATCGCGTAGGGGGTGTTGCCAATAACGACGGTCATTGGAGCGTTGATCCGTCGATCGCGCCGACGGTCAGTTTGCCGGCGTCCGGCCTTCACAGTGCGTTGCATGGCGGAGGCGCCTCCGTTCGAGGGTTGCGAGGACGGGTCGCTGCGGGAGCGAGCCATCCGGATCGGTTTGCAACCGACGTGCCGGGTCGGCGAGTCTTGGAAGCCGGCGATTCGAGCGATGCTGAGAACGTCGGGGCACCGCTGCTGACCAGCCGCAATTTCCTGTCGGCAGATTTTGCCCGGCGCACGGAGGCTAGGAGCGATCCAAGGTCAACCGGCGGCCGCGCGCTGTTCGGTAACGTCCGCCTGCCACGCTGGGCGGGTTGCGACATCTTTGGATCCGCAGGACCGGCAGCGCATGCGGGTACCGATCTCCGGCACCGGGAAATCCAGGCCGAGTTGCGCGACCAGTATCCCGATCGGCGTTTCGGCGCTGTGGCTGCATCGATTGCACCAGCAATGCACTGCGACCTTGCCGTGCAAGAGGTCGATCAGCCGCGTCGCTTCAATTCCGTGATCGTCCCGTTCAATCAACTCGCGCTTCATCCGTCCCATGGCACGGCCGCCTACTATCGTTGTCTGGAATGAGAACATAACAGGAACACTTGAGGCGCGCAAGAACACCGCATGCCTGCCCTGCGGCCGGTCAGCCGGTGACCAGACGTGGCAGCTTGTCGAAGGTCAGGAGCAGGTCGCGAAGGTTCTGCGTGGTCTTGAGTCGCTTCGGCCCATTGAACAGCGTATAGCTCGGCCGCCGCTGACCGCGGGGTAGGGTTTTGGCCACTGAGTACAAGGGGCGTTCGTGGGTGTGTCGGAAGATCGAGAACAGCACCATGTCGTCGAGTTGGTCGAGCGCATAGTCACGCCATTCGCCGGCCGCTACACGGCTTGAGTAGAGCGACAGGAGCTGCCCCAACTCACCGCGTGTGAAGAAGAAATGTCCGACGGATTTCCGGTCTCTTTGGAGGCGGATCAGATTGTCCATCAGGCGGATCGAATCTCCCGTTGGTGTCGCGTCAAGGAATGAGTTTTCCTGAATTCGTCGCTGGGGTAAACCCCACCGGCATCGGCGTCGGTGCCGTGCGTTTGATTTCAAGGGAGCGCCCCGCTACGGTGGCGCGCCCGCAGCCAGCGGTGGCCGGGCCGGCCACCGATCAGGAGACCAGATCGTGGCCGAGATTTTCCGCGAGATTGACGAGGAACTTCAGCAAGAGCGCGCCGCCAAGCTCTGGCAGCGCTATGGCGGGTGGCTGATCGCGGCCGCGGTGGGCGTCGTGCTGGCGGTTTCCGGCAATGTTTTCTGGAACCGCTACAGCACACAGCTCAAGGCGGAGATGGGCGACCGGTACGAAGCGGCGGCAGAACTGGTGGTGTCCGGCAACCCCAAGGACGGAGCCCAAGCTTTTGCCGCTCTCGCCGATGACGCCGGTGCGGGTTATGCGACGCTGGCGCGGCTTCGTGAGGCGGCGGCACTTGCCACGGCGGGAGACACGGAGGCTGCGATCCTCGTGTTCCGGAAGGTGGCCACGGACGCCAAGCCGCCCTACGCGGACTTGGCACGCTTGCGGGCCGTTCGTCTTGGGATTGGAACCGGCGACACCTCGGCACTGCTGAGCGAGCTCGCTCCGGTTCTGGCGGCCGGAAATCCCTGGCGTCCGCTGGCAGCGGAAACCGAGGCGGCGATTCACCTGCGGGCCGGCGAGACCGGTAAGGCCTTGACGATCTACAAATCCCTGGCTGACGACGCGTCGACCCCGAGCCAGCTTCGTGCACGGGCGGCCGAGATGGTTCGCGCGCTCGGCGGCTGATGATCGGACACTCCGCAATGCTCACCCCACGCCGACTGGTTCACCGTTTTGCGCCGATCGGCGCGCTGCTGATCGCTGTCACGCTGACGGCCTGCGGGTCCGGTGGCTTCTTCGGTGAGGAAGAAGGAAAGCCGCTGCCCGGGGATCGTATCCCCGTGCTTACCGGAGACGATCTGATCAAGGCGGATGAGTCGATCGCATCGCTGCCGGTAATCCTGCCGCCTCCCCATCAGAACCCCGATTGGAGTCAGTCAGGAGGCAACGCGTCGAAGAGCATGGGGCATCTGGCCGCCGCCGAAGTGCTGCGAGAAGCGTGGTCCGTTTCCGTCGGGTCCGGTGGTGACGATGATGCGGCACTGTTGTCGCAGCCGATCATCGCAGGCGGCCGGATCTTCGTGCTCGACTCGGAGGCTAGGCTATCGGCTCTCGATCCGCGCGACGGTCGTACGCTTTGGAACAAGGACCTGCGTACGGGCGACGACCAGTCCGTCTTTCCGGGCGGAATCGCGTCGGACGGCGAGAAAGTTTACGCGGCTACCGGCGTCGGTGAGGCCATGGCGTTGGCGTCCGAGGACGGACGCGAGATCTGGAAGGTTCGTCTATCCGGACCGGTGCGAGGTTCACCGACGGTGATCAACGGCCAAGTCTATGTCGTGACGTTGGAGAACCGGACCATCGTCCTGTCGGCCGAGGACGGCCGGCGACTCTGGGAGCACCAGGGCATCAACGAGGTTGCGGCACTCCTCGGAGGCGCCGCACCAGCGGTATCGGGGTCGACGGTTCTAGCACCGTATTCGTCCGGCGAGCTCTATGCACTGTTGGCCCAGAATGGTCGGGTTGTGTGGGTGGAGAATCTCTCGAGTGCCCGGACTATGGATGCGATATCCAGGCTTGCCGACATCCGCGGCAATCCGGTTGTCGATCGTGATCTGGCATTCGCCGTCAGTCACGCCGGCCGGATGGCGGCCGTTGATGTGCGAACCGGCGCGCGGGTGTGGGAGCGTCCGATTGGCGGTGTTCACATGCCGTGGGTGGCCGGCGATTTCGTGTTCGTCCTCAGTCTCAACGGTGACGTCGTTGCCATGTCCCGGCGCGACGGCCGGATCCGGTGGGTCCACCGGCTGCCGCCGTTCGAGGACATGGAAGATCGCGAGGATCCGATCCAGTATTCGGGTCCGGTATTGGTCGGCGACCGGTTGCTGGTTGGCAGTTCGGATGGCTTTGTCTATGCGATTTCGCCCTATACCGGGGAACTGCTCGGTCGGATCGAGATCGGTTCGGCGATTTTCGTGTCACCGGTGGTGGCCGACGGAACCGTCTACATTTTGAGCGATAACGGTACGCTCCACGCGTACCGCTAAGGAGAACGGCGCCGTGTCCATCAAGGTAGCCGTCATTGGACGACCGAATGTCGGTAAGTCCACATTGTTCAATCGATTGACCGGCACGCGGCATGCGCTGGTCGACGATACCCCGGGTGTGACCCGTGACAGGCGCGAAGGGGACGGTCGGATTGCCGACCTGTCGTTCCGGGTGATCGACACCGCTGGTCTTGAGGACGCGTTCGACGACAGTCTTGAGGCGCGCATGCGTCGGCAGACCGAGCGCGCGGTGGCAGAGGCCGACCTTGTTTTCATGCTGATCGATGCTCGGGCCGGTATCACCCCGCTCGACTCGCACTTTGCCGACTGGCTGCGCCGTGTGGACGTACCGGTGGTCGTGCTGGCCAACAAATGCGAAGGGCGGGCCGGTGCCGCCGGCCTTGCCGAAGCCTATTCGCTTGGCCTCGGCGACCCGGTGCCGGTCTCGGCCGAGCACGGCGAGGGCATGGGAGAACTGTACGACATCATCCGCGAGCTCGCCGAGCGCAAGGGTGAGTTTGGTGCACCGGAGCCGGAGCCCGAGCCGGCGTGGCCCGGCGAAGAGGTCGAACTTTCGGACGAAATGGAAGCGGAACCGGAGGTCGGGCCGATCCGTCTGGCCATTGTCGGACGACCGAATGTCGGCAAGTCCACGCTGGTCAACCGCCTGATCGGAGAGGATCGACTGCTGACCGGTCCGGAGGCCGGCATCACCCGGGACGCTATCGAGGTCGAGTGGCAATACCGGGACCGCCCGATCCGGTTGGTCGACACCGCCGGAATGCGCCGCAAGGCCAGGGTCCAGGAGAAGCTGGAGCGTTTGTCGACCGCCGATACCCGCCGCGCGGTCCGTTACGCCCATGTCGTGCTGCTGGTCCTGGACGGCGAGATGATGCTGGAGAAGCAGGACCTGACCATCGCCCGCATGGCGTTGGAAGAGGGGCGTGCCCTGGTCATCGCAGCCAACAAATGGGACGTCATCCAGGACAAGAATGCCGCCAGCCAGATGCTGCGCGACCGGCTGGATACCTCGCTGACCCAGGTACGCGGCGTGCCGTGGGTACCGGTTTCTGCGGTGCGCGGAACCAACCTCACGAAGCTGCTGGACGCGGTGCTGGAAACCTACGACCGCTGGAACACCCGGATCCCGACAGCCAAGTTGAACCGCTGGCTTGAAGGCATGCTGGAAGCGCATCCGCCGCCGCTGGCCAAGGGCCGCCGCGTCAAGATCCGCTACATGACCCAGGCCAAGGCGCGTCCGCCAACATTCGCGGCGTTTGTCAGCCAGGCAACAGAGTTGCCGGATTCCTATGTCCGGTATTTGACCGGTGGGCTGCGCGATGAATTCGGGCTGGTCGGCGTGCCGATCCGACTTTACTTGCGCCAGCGCGCCAATCCTTACGTGGACAATGGCTGAGAGGCAGCGAGCGAGGGGTGGCCCTTCGCCCAGTTCGCGCGTTAGCATGCTTTGTGCAAGGCCGATTGCCAGGCACTGAAGAGGCAAGCATGAGACAGCGTCGAGCATCGAAGCCGGAAGGCCGGGTCACCATTGGCGATCTGGCGCGGGCCTACGACCAGAGCAAGGCCGGCCGACCGGTCCGGCTCGGCATCAGACGTTCGGCCGCCAATGCCGTCAGTCGCTCGGCGCCCCTCAACGGCGATCAGAGAGACCATCGTCTGGCACGCCTGAAGGCCCGGGCAGACGGCATCCGCTTCGCCCTGCAGTATGAGAATCAAGGCGCGTCGCAGGCTAAAGTTCTGCAGCAGATCCTGCAGAACTTGGAACTGGCAATCCGCGGAATGGAGATGACCGCTCGAGAGTCCTGATCGGAGGGCTTCGCTAGCCTTGAGCGTCGATCCGCTCGCCGTGCCGGGTGCAGGCCGGGTCGGCGAGATCGACAAACACCGGTGCGATGTCTTCCGGGGTCTTGAGGGTCATCGGGTCTTCGCCCGGGAAAGCGGTCGCGCGCATCTTGGTGCGGGTGCCGCCGGGGTTCAGCAGATTGACCCGCAGCTTGGTCTTGCGGGTCTCGCCTGCATAGCTGCGCACCATCGCCTCGAGCGCCGCCTTGGACACCGCGTAGGCTCCCCAGTTCGGCCGCTCGCCGACGGCGGCGCCGGAGGTAACGAAGATCGCGCGTCCCGCATCCGACTGGCGCAGCAACGGGTCGAGGCTGCGGATCAGGCGGTGACAGGACGACAGATTGACCGCCATCACCTCGTCCCACATTTTCGGCTCGTACATGGCGATGGGTGTCAGCACGCCGAGGCTGCCGTGGTTCGCCACCAGCACGTCCAACTTCTTCCAGCGTTCGAAGATCGAGGCGCCGAGCCGGTCGATTGCCGGATAGTCGGTCAGGTCGAGCGGCACCAACGTGGCGCTGCCGCCGACGGCCTTGACCCGGTCGTCGGTTTCTTCCAGGCCGCCAACGGTGCGCGCGACCAGGATCAGGTGCGCACCCTCGCGTGCGTATGCTTCGGCGACAGCGGCGCCGATACCGCGTGACGCGCCGGTGATCAGGGCGATCCGCCCTTCAAGACGTCCAGACATTGATGCCTCAGGATGCTTCTGCGAGCAGGGAGAGCTGACGGGTCGACGTTCCGTCTTCGCGATCGGTCAGAGCGATCGGGTAGTCGCCGGTGAAGCAGGCGTCACAGTACTGCGCCGCCTCGGGATTGCGGCCCGGCTCGCCCATGGCGCGGTACAGGCCGTCGATCGAGATGAACGCCAGGCTGTCGACGCCGATCACCCGTGCCATCTCCTCCACCGACATCTTGTAGGCCAGCAGTTTCTCGCGCTCAGGCGTGTCGACACCGTAGAAGCAGGAGTAGCTGGTCGGCGGGCTGGCGATCCGCATGTGCACTTCGGTGGCGCCGGCCTGCCGGACCATCTCGACGATCTTGGTCGAAGTGGTGCCGCGCACGATCGAGTCGTCGACCAGGATCACCCGCTTGCCGGCGAGTTGCGCCCGGTTGGCGTTGTGCTTCAGCTTGACGCCCAGGTGGCGCACCTGATCGGTCGGCTGGATGAAGGTCCGGCCGACATAGTGATTGCGGATGATCCCCAGCTCGAACGGGATGCGGGCGGCTTCGGCATAGCCGACAGCGGCGGGTACGCCGGAATCGGGAACCGGAACCACGACGTCCGCATCGACCCCGGACTCCTTGGCCAACTCGGCACCGATCGCTTTGCGGGCGGCATACACGCTGATGCCTTCGACCAGGCTGTCGGGGCGCGCGAAGTAGATGTATTCGAAAATGCAGAACCGCTTCTGCGCCTTGCGGAACGGGAAGTACGACTGGACGCCGTCCTCGCCGATCACCAGCAACTCGCCCGGCTCCACGTCGCGCACGAAATCGGCGCCGATGATGTCGAGTGCACAGGTCTCGGACGTCAGAATGTAGGAATCACCGAGCTTGCCCAGCACCAGGGGCCGCACTCCGTTGGGATCGCGCAGTCCGATCAGCGCCGAACTGGACAGGCAGACCAGTGCATACGCTCCGTCGACCTGATTGACCGCCTCGATCAGGCGATCGACCACGGTGCGCCGCCGCGACCGGGCGATCAGGTGGATGATGGTCTCGGTATCGGTGGTCGACTGGAAGATGCAGCCCTGGCGGACCAGTTGCTGGCGCAGAATCAGGGCGTTGGTCAGGTTGCCGTTGTGACACAGCGCGAAGCCGCCGAACTCGAAATCCGCGAACAGCGGCTGGACGTTGCGGATCGCCGTCTCGCCGGTGGTGGCATAGCGGTTGTGGCCGATTGCCGCGAAGCCCTGGAGTTTGGCAACGGTGTTCTGGGAGTCGGCGCCGAAATTCTCGCCGACGTGGCCGAGTCCGCGATGGGCATGGAACTGCTCGCCATCCGTGGCGACGATGCCGGTGGCTTCCTGACCGCGATGCTGCAGGGCGTGCAGGCCGAGCGCCGTGTGGGCGGCGGCGTCCGTCGTCCCGAAGATGCCGAATACGGCGCATTCTTCATGCAGGTGATCGTCGTCGAAAGGCGAGGTTGTGAGCGTCATACGGTCCCGCTTCCTGGGGTGAACGAAGGGTCGTTCTGAAATGGTGAAAGCACCCTTACTGGGTGCCTTGGATCGCCCGGTTCATTTCTTGACGTTCGCGGTCACTATACCCGCTCGAGCCGTTGGGCGCACCGGCTTTCAGAGCCGGATTGAGTAACCGTTCCTGCAACGCCCGTCGCGTATGCTCCTCAGCTTGGCGTCGAGCCCGGGACGCGGCTGCATCGGCCTCGTCCAACAGATGGGGAGGCACCAGGTCCCAGAGAAGGTCTGCGCCTTCTTCCACCAGCGGCAGGGCGCGCGCCTGGGTCAGCCATGTCGGGTGATCGCTGCGCTCGGGAACTGCCCACAGGATCAGCAGGTAGGCCAGGCAGACGAGGGCGGCGCCGCGCGCCAGCCCGAACAGGAATCCGAGCGACCGGTCGATCGCGCCGAGGCCCGCCATCGACAGCGCGCCCGACAATACCCGGGCGAGCACGGTGAACAGGATCAAGGCGATGACGAACAGCGCCACCCCCGCGGCGGCATCCGCAGCGGTGGTGTTGATGGTGATGACTTGGCGCGCATAGGGCTGGAGATAGACGTAGCCGTACACGGCGACGAACAAGGCGCCAATCCAGGATGCGACCGACAGGACCTCGGCAACGAAGCCGCGCAGAAAGGCCAACAGGCCTGACAGCACCAGCACAAGCAGAATCACCAGGTCGGTTATGTTGATCGGCAGGCTGTCCATCTTACTCCTCGCTCAGCCCGAGAACGCGCGCCGGCCGAACTGGACGTCGTCGCCCGGGTCGTGCAGGAGTTCCACAAGATCGTGCAGCCGTGAGATCGCCACCAGTTCCAGACCACCGGCCGATGGACCGCCGCCCTTGCGCCGCACGGCCGGCAGCAGCGCTTTGGAGAAACCGAGCTTCGCGGCCTCCTTCAGCCGCGGTTCGGCGTGAGTGACCGCACGCACTTCGGCGGCCAGCCCGATCTCGCCGAACACCACGCTGGCCTTCGGCACCGGCACGCCGGTCAAGGATGATATCAACGCTGCAGCAACGGCCAGATCGGCGGCCGGTTCCGACACCCGCAATCCGCCGGCGACATTCAGGAACACGTCGTTGCCGGCCAAACTAACCCCGCAGCGCGCTTCCAGCACCGCCGTGACCATCGCGAGACGGTTGGAATCCCAGCCAACCACCGCGCGGCGGGGCGTGCCGAACGGCGAGGGAGCGACCAGAGCCTGGATCTCGACCAGCACTGGTCGGGTGCCCTCCATGCCGGCGAACACGCAGGCACCGGACACGTCGTCCTGACGGTCGGACAGGAACAGCGCCGAGGGGTTTCCGACTTCGACCAGCCCGCGCTCGGTCATCTCGAACACGCCGATTTCATCGGTCGGGCCGAACCGGTTCTTGACCCCGCGCAGGATGCGGAACTGGTGGCCGCGCTCGCCCTCGAAGTACAGCACCGTGTCGACCATATGCTCCAGAACGCGGGGACCGGCGATCGCACCTTCCTTGGTGACGTGGCCGACCAGCAGCACCGCCACGCCGCGCTTCTTGGCGATGCGGATCAACTCCTGGGCCGAGGCCCGGACCTGGGTGACGGTACCCGGCGCGCTGTCGAGGGCATCGACATACATGGTCTGGATCGAGTCGATCACGATGATGTCGGGTCGGTCGGCGGTATCCAGGCTGGCGACGATATCGCGGACATTGGTGGCGGCAGCCAGACCGACCGATGCGCTAGCAATCCCCAGGCGTCGGGCGCGCATGCGCACCTGATCGACCGATTCTTCGCCAGAAACATAGGCGCATTTGGATTGTCCGGCGAGACCGGCCACCACTTGCAGCAACACCGTCGACTTGCCGATCCCGGGGTCGCCGCCGATCAGCGTCGCTGAGCCCGGCACGAGGCCGCCGCCAAGGACGCGGTCGAACTCGCCGATTCCGGTGACCCGGCGCGGGGCGTCGGTGGTCTCGCCATCCAGCTCGACGAACGCCAGCCGCCGCCCACCACCGGGCCTCATGCTTTTCGGTGCGGCGGATTCAACAATTTCCTCGACCAGGGTATTCCAGGCGCCGCACGCTTCGCATTTGCCGGCCCATTTCGGGTGAACGGACCCGCAATCCTGACAAACGAAGGTGCTGGTGGATTTCGCCATCGCTGCGTCAGCTCCGCCGCACGGCCATCTGGATCGGACCCTCGGCCCGGCCGTTGATGAACTGGTCGACATGGGCGTTGCCGCTGCGATCGATGTCGGCGACCGGACCGGCCCAGATGATCCGGCCATCGTACAGCATGGCCACCCGGTCGGCGATCTTGCGGGCGCTGGCCATGTCGTGGGTGATCGACAGCGCGGTCGCTCCCAACTCGCGGGTACACTTGACGATCAGATCGTTGATGACGTCGGACATGATCGGGTCGAGTCCGGTTGTCGGCTCGTCGAAGAAGATGATCTCGGGCTCGATCGCGATGGCACGGGCCAGTGACACGCGCTTCTGCATCCCGCCGGACAACTCGGCCGGCGACAGCAGCGAAACTTCCTCGTTGAGGCCGACCTGTGCGAGCTTCTCCAGCGCAACGGCCCGGGCCTCCGGGCGTCCCATGCGCTTGGATTGGATCAACCCGAACGCGACGTTCTCCCAGACCGGCAGCGAGTCGAACAGCGCACCGCCCTGAAACAGCATGCCGAACTTGCGCATGTAGGCCTCGCGCTCGGCGCGCGGCAGGCCGACGACGTTGCGGCCATCAATCTCGATGGTGCCGGAGTCCGGGTCGATCAAGCCGAGGATGCATTTCAGCAGGACCGATTTGCCACTTCCGGATCCGCCGATCACCACCACGGATTCCGCAACCCCGACATCCAAGTCGAGGCCGTCCAAAACGACCTTGGAGCCAAATCTCTTGTGGAGGTCTCGGATGCGAATCTTCGGCTGGTCGGTCATCCGGCCCTCAGCGCCCAAAGAACAGTTCGGTGATCGCGTAGTTCGCGATCAAGATCATGATCGAAGCGGTGACGACGGCATTGGTGGTGGCGGCGCCAACGCCCTGGGCACCGCCGCGCGAGTGGTAGCCGTGGTAGCAGCCCATCAGCGCAACGATGAACCCGAACACCCCGGCCTTGACCAGTCCGGAGATCACATCGATCTGTTCCAGGAACTGGACGGTGGACTGGATGTAGTTTCCGGCGTTGAAGCCCAGCTTGTAGACCCCGACGACATAGCCGCCGAAGACGCCGATCACATCACCGATCAACACAAGGATCGGAAGGCTGAGCGTGGCGGCGATCAGGCGCGGGGCGATCAGGTATTTGAACGGGTTGGTCGACAGCGTGGTCAGCGCGTCGATCTGTTCGGTCACCCGCATGGTGCCGATCTCGGCAGCCATGGCGGCACCGACCCGGCCGGCGACCATCAGTCCCGCCAGCACCGGCGCCAGTTCGCGCGTGATCGACAGCACGACCACGGTGGCGACCGCGCTTTCGGCGGAAAACCGGGCGAAACCGGAATAACTCTGCAGCGCCAGCACCATGCCGGAGAACAGCGTCGTCAGCCCGACGACCGGCAGCGAATAGTAGCCGATCTCAAGAAACTGTCGGCCGATCAGCCGCGGATAGATCGGCGGACGAACGCAATGCCCGACAGCACTGCCGGCGAACAAGGCGAGCCGTCCGAGGGCGGTGAGGAAGGACAGGAACGTGCTGCCGATTGTGGCGAGCGGATTCATGCGCGACTGGATCCCGTCGGAATGAGCGAGCCGGACATCGGCATCGAATGCTTCCTCACGCAGCGTCGCCCTCACGTCCTGTCGACGGTGATCGTTTCAACCGCCGTATCCACGTAATGCCTGACATAGCGCCGCCCCAGCGCCGTCAGCAACTCGTAGCCGATGGTTCCGGCGGCGTCGGCGGCGGCGTCCGGCGTGATTGTCGGACCCAGGACTTCGACGAAGGTACCTGGAGCGATCTCGGCAGGCGGCACATCCGTGACATCCACCGTGATCAGATCCATCGAGACGCGTCCTACCACGGGACAAGTTCGCGCACCAAGCGCTACGGTTCCTGCGCCCGACAGGCTGCGCAGGTAACCGTCGGCGTAGCCCGCAGCGACCGTGGCGATACGCGAGCGTCGGCCGGCGGTCCAGGAGTTGCCGTATCCGACACTGTCGCCGGCCGGAACGTCGCGGACCTGCAGGACCCGTCCCTCGAGTCGGATCGGGCACTCCAGCGGATTCGGCCCGATCGAGCTTGGCCGTCCACCGTACAGCGCGACCCCAGGCCGGCCGAGGTCGAAGTGGTAAGGCGTGCCGAGGAATATACCGGACGAATTTGCCAGACTGGCCTTCATTCCGTTCGGCATGCGCTGGCGCACCCGTTGAAACCGTGCCAACTGCAATGCGTTCGCCGGGTTGTCGGGTTCGTCCGCCACCGCGAGATGCGAAATCAGGTACTGCCAGTCGACGCCGTCCAGGACGCCTGGCGTCCCCAGCACCCGATCCCATTCGTCGTCACCCAGGCCCAACCGGTTCATGCCGGTGTCGACATGCAGGATCGCCGGCAGCGACCGCCCCAGCCGGCCACCATGGGTCTGCCAGCGGGTGATCTGGTCCAGCGCGTTGAGGACCGGCACGATCCGATGCGCCACGAACACATCCTCCGTGCCAGCGAGCAGGCCGTTCAGGCAGCACACGGTGGCGTCAGGAAGCACTGGCCGCAGCCGAACCGCTTCGTCCAGCGTGGCGACGAAGAAGATCCGGCATCCCTCGGCCGATAGCGCCGGGGCCACCCTTGCGGCACCAAGGCCGTATCCGTCGGCCTTCACCACGCCGGCACAGGGTACCCCACCGAGCTCTTTGACCAGCCGGCGATAGTTCCGCCGAACCGCGCCGAGATCGATGGTCAGCCGGGACAGCGCCGCTTCGGCAGCAGGGTCGGTCGGGATCATGGGCGCGGGATATCAGCGCGTTCCGGCAAAGGCAAGGCGGCTCGCCCGCACGGTCTTTCAATCGCGACGTACTCGACGCATGCTCGCCGCAAAACCAAGCCGGGACGACAGGGAGGATACGGCATGACATACACCCAACGGATCGAGCGCGTGGCGGAGGCTCTGGAGGCCCAGCATGCGGCGCGGGCGCGGTTCGAGCCGCTGACCGGGCCACTGGCGCTCGACACGCTGGATGAGGCCTATGCGGCGCAGCGTGTGCTGATCCAGCGCTGGAAGGACGGCGCTCGCGGGCCAATTGCAGGGTACAAGGTCGCGCTGACGTCGAAGGCGGTGCAGGAGTTGTGCGGCGTCGACCATCCGTGTGTCGGTGCGATCTTCGAATCCACGGTCTACGACAGCCCGGCGCGCATTCCGCGCGCTGATTTCGTTCGGTTGGGCCTGGAGTTCGAACTGTGCCTGCGGATCGGAACGTCGCTGCCTGGCGGTCCCCAGCCTTACACCGCCGAGACGGTGCGCGATGCCATCGCCGAGGCGGTGCCGGCTTTCGAACTGGTCGAGGACCGGGCCAGCGACTACTCCAAGCTGAACGCGATCTCGCTGGTGGCGGACAATTGCTGGTGCGGCGGCATCGTGACCGGAGCAGCGACCGGTGACTGGCGCGCGCTCGACCTGACGCAAACGCCAGTGCGGCTCGAATACACCAGCGGTGGCAAGGCCGAGACCGAAACGGCGACTACCGGCGCGGTGCTCGACAGCCCGCTGAACGTGCTGGCCTGGGTGGCCAACGTGCTGGCCGGTCAGGGGCGGCCGCTGGAAGCCGGCATGTGGGTCATGACCGGCTCGGCGCTGCGCACCCGGTTTGCGGAAGCCGGTGACCGTGCGGTCTACACTATCGAGGGCCTGGGCACGGTGACCATCGATGTGACCTGAACCGGCCGTTCGGGTCGTTTCAGCCGATGCGGTCGAGCGCGGCCAGCAGGGCGTCATTTTCTTTCGGCGTGCCGACGCTGATGCGCAGCTTGTCGCGCAGGCGGTCCTGGTCGAACCACCGCACATAGATGCCGTCATCGGCCAGGGTCCGGTACACCGATCGGGCATCGTCGCCGGGAACCGCGGCCAGCAGGAAGTTGGTCTGCGACGGCGGACTGGCATAGCCCCGTTCGGCCAGCGCGGCGGCCATCCGGCTCCGCTCGGAACGCACCGCCTGCCAAGTCGCCGCCGCCTCGTCGCGGTGGCGCAGCGACGCCGTCGCCAGTGCCTGGGCGACCGCGTCGACGTTGTAGGAGTCCTTGGTCTTGGTCAGCATCGGTTGGACCAGGGTCGGCGAGCCGAGGCCATAGGCGAAGCGTAGCCCGGCCAGGGAGTATCCCTTGCTCATGGTCCGCAGCAGCAGGACGTTCGGCAGATCCCGAACCAGCGGTGTCGAGTCGTAGCCGCGGTCGGGGTCGATGAAGTCGACATAGGCTTCGTCGAGCAGCAACACGCCCTTGAACGCCTTCGCGATCCCGGCAATCTCCGCGACCGCCGTCAGGCGACCGGACGGGGCGTGTGGGTTGACCAGCATGGCCAGACGGATTCCGGCGTCGTTCCAGCGCTTGGCGAGATCGGCCGGCTGCGACCAGTCGTCGGCCAGCGGCACCCGGAACAACGGGCTGGCGTTCAGCGCGGCCAGGACCGGGTACAGCGAATAACTCGGCTCCACGATTCCCAGCGGCTCGCCGGGTTCCAGGAACGTGGTGATCGCGAGCCGCAGCAGTTCGTCGCCGCCGTTGGTCGCGATGACGTTGTCGGCCGACAGGTTATGGACAAGCGCTGCCTCGGTCCGGAAGCCGTCGGCCATGGCGCTGGGGTACCGCCGCAATGCGTCGCCGGAGATGCCGTGCAGCGCTGCCATGACGGCCGGGCAGGGTGGATAGGGGTTCTCGTTGGTGTTCAGCTTGGCGACGACCGTCCGCGCCGGCTGCTCGCCGGGGATGTAGCCGGACATCCGGGCAATGGCATCGCGTTCGTAGCTCATGACGGGCTCCCGGCCGAAACGACCGGGGTGTTCCGGCCGACGGCGCAGGAAAAAACACCGTTCGAGACGATCTTGCAAGACCGAGTGTCAGCGTGCCGAGACGCGCTCCGCCCAGGTCAGCGCCATCTCGGCCCAGTCGCTCGGGATCATGTGCCCGCCCGGGTGCAGGCACAGCCGGACCTCGCGCCCGCCGGCGCAGGGTGACCAGATCTCGCAGTTCAACTGACCGACGGTCTCGATCCGCGCCGGGCCGGCAGTGCAGCCGTCCTGGGCGGCCCAGAACTCGATGCCCTCACGGACATCGCCTTGGTGGAAGGTCTGGCGGATCGGGCGCCCGGCCATCGGGACGACCGTGTCGGCGGTGCCGTGGGTGTGCAGCAGGTTGACCGGACCGCCGGAGCAGGAAGCCGGGTGCGGCCGCCAGAACGCGCCGGCGACCGGGAAGAACGCTGTGAACGACCGTCCACGGTAGCAGGCGGCATGCCAGGCCATCGAGCCGCCCTGCGAGAAGCCCGACGCCCAGCGCCGTGCCGGGTCGATCGGCCAGCGCCGGGCGATGTCGGCCAATAGTGCATCGAGGAACGCGTTTTCATCGCGTCGGGACGAGGGTGAGCCCTGGTGTGCCCAACTGCCCTCGACCCCGTCGGGTGCGATCACCAGCACACCATGACGGTCAAACGCCTGCATCAATTCGTCCTGGCCCAGGACAGTCTACCCTCGCTGGCGGTAGCCGTGAAAAAACACCAGCAACGGCAGCGGCGTCCGACCATCCCACCCGGCGGGCAGGCGCGCTTCGTAGCTGCCGCTCGCGACGGAGTAGGTACCGCTGCCGGACCGGGCGATGCCCGGTGCGGAAAGGGTCAATCCCAACAGGATGAGGGTGATTGCAGCGAGTAGGCGCATCATTGTTGGCACAGTGGTGCCTGGCACCGACGCAGGTCCAATGACGATCGGGTGAGCCAGTCAGCGCTGCCGGCTTTGCCACCAGCGGTGAACCGCCATGGGCAGCAACGCGAGAGCGATCAGGCCGGCGAGCGGCAATAACGTCTCGGGGGCGAGCAGCACTCCGAGGTCGAGCCGGGCTGCCTCGCTCAGATCCTGCAGGCGGCTGCCGATACCGCCCAGAACGAAGGACAGCGGCGCCACCCCGATCAGGGTTGCCAAGAACACCCAACGCACGCGGATGTCGATCGCGACCGGCAGCAGGTTGCCCACCCACGCCGGAACCAGCGGCAGGACCCGGATGGCCGCGAGGTACAGCACTCCGTCGCGAGCCACCGCCGCTTCGTAGCGGGCGAACCGGCTGCCCTTGATTCGGGCTACGAGGCCGGGGAACACCCAGCGGCCGATCGCGGTGACGCCGATCGCCGCCAGCGCCGAACCCAATGCCGCCAGCACCGGCCCGGCGGCCGGTCCGAACAGGTAACCTGCCGTCAGCATAACCACGACGCCGCCCGGTATCGGGGTCACCTTTCCAAGCGTCGCGAATGTCAAAAACAGTCCGGCGCCGAGCACCGGATTTCGGGCGATCCAGTCCATCAGGCTGCGCGAGGCATCGAGCATCTCGCCAGGCGACGGTGCGAACAGCACGACCGCAATGACGACGGCCGTGGCGGTGGCGGCCATCGCTACGCGGAGGGTTCGTCGGCTCATTGGCTGCGGTGCATCGGTTCGACCCGGTTCATGGCCCCGACATCGCATCCAAAGCGGCAACCGTCCAGGCCAGCGTCCGGTCCGCACGATTCGCTAAGGCCGTAGCCTTCTAATGGTGATGGGCAAGATGCTGGAATAGCGCAATTTCTCCAGAAGGCTTGTCGTGGTGATCACCAATCCCCATGCTTTTTACATCCTAGTGCAACAGCAGAAAGGAGGTGATCCGATGTCGAGTGAGATCGCGGTGCGGGTCGAACCCGTGTGTCTGGATCGTATGTCGGGGCATCCTTCGGCCACCTTCTGAGGCACGATAACGTGTTCGAGCCAACCGGCTCACGGAAAGGCCGCCTCTCGGGGCGGCCTTTCTCCGTTGGAGGCCTCGATGCCTGAAACCGATCTGTCGGCACCGGTCGCCGCGTTCCTGGCCGCCCAGGGCTATTCGGTGAAAAGCGAGGTGGCGAACTGCGACCTGGTGGCGGTTCGCGACGGCGAGGCGCCGGTGGTGGTCGAACTGAAGCAGCGGTTCTCCCTCGACCTGCTGCTGCAGTGCGTCGACCGGTTGGCGGTATCGGACACGGTGTATCTGGCGTTCCCGGCGGAGAGCGCGGGTACGGCCTGGAAGAAGCGACGCAAGGCGGTGCTGAAGACCTGCCGGCGCCTGGGGCTTGGAATTCTGGTGCTGCGCGCCCAGCCCGATGGCAGCTACGCGGTGCTTCCTGTGCTGGATCCGGGAGCCTACCGGCCACGTGTGAACGCCAAGCGGCGAGGACGCCTGCTGAAAGAGTTTGCGAACCGGATCGGCGACCCCAACACCGGCGGGTCGACCCGGGTGAAGATCATGACGGCCTACCGCCAGGATGCGCTGCGGGTCGCCGCCGCGCTCGCGGACGGCGGGGACCGGGCGGTGGCCGAGCTTCGGCCCGAGGCCCGGTCGACGGCGGTGGCCGGGCTGCTGCAACGCAACGTGTACGGCTGGTTCGAACGGGTCAGCCGTGGCCGCTACCGCCTGACGCCGGCCGGGCAAACGGCACTGCGGACCTATGCCGAGACGGTGAGAGGCCTTGCCGGAACGCAGTGTTGACCCGGGCAGGGCAACGGCAGAACGTCAATGCACCGGCAGGTGCTCGTCGCCGACGTGGTTGCTGAACTTGGTGGTGGCGCCGTCGAAGTGCAGGGTCACGGTCCCGGTCGGCCCGTGGCGCTGCTTGGAGATGATGACCTCGGCCTTGCCGTAGGCCTTCTCGCAGAGTTCCTTCCACTTGTCGTGGCGGTCGTGGAACTTCTCCGGGCTCTCGTCCGGGCGCTCGGTCGGCTGGCCCTTGGCCAGATAGTACTCCTCGCGGAAGATGAACATCACCACGTCGGCGTCCTGCTCGATCGAGCCGGATTCGCGCAAGTCGGCCAATACCGGTCGCTTGTCCTCGCGCTGCTCGACCGCGCGGGACAGCTGGGAGAGAGCGAGCACCGGAACGTCCAACTCCTTGGCGATCGCTTTCAGGCCCTGGGAGATTGCCGAAATTTCCTGGACCCGGTTATCGACCCGGGCACCGGGTGACGGACGCATCAGCTGCAGGTAGTCGACGACGATCATGGCCAAGCCGTGCTGGCGCTTCAGCCGCCGGGCTCGGGTGCGCATGGTCGAGATCGGCAATGCCGGCGTGTCGTCGATGTACAGCGGGATGCGCTCAAGCTCCTGGCTCGCCTGCACGAGACGGCCGAAATCGTCGTCGTTGAGCTGGCCGCGGCGCAGCTTCTCCGACGAGATGCCGGTGCGCTCGGCGAGGATACGGGTGGCAAGCTGCTCCGAGGACATTTCGAGCGAGAAGAACGCGACCGGCAAGGGCGCTTGACTGGGATCGCGCAGGTTGGTTGTGGCGATGTTGAAGGCGATGTTGGCCGCCAGCGCGGTCTTCCCCATGGCCGGGCGTGCCGCCAGGATCAACAGGTCCGAGCTGTGCAAACCGCCCAACAGATTGTCCAGGTCGACCAACCCGCTCGAGAGTCCGGCCAGACCGCCCTCGCGGCGGAACGCGGCTTCGGCCATCGAGACCGATTCCGCCATCGCTGTCTTGAATTCGGTGAAGCCACCCTCGGCCTGACCGTTCTCGGCCAGATTAAACAAATGGGCCTCGGCCTTTTCGATCTGCTCGGTCGCCGGACTGTCGATGTCGCGGTCGAATGCGTCGTTGACGATGGTCTCGCCGACTTCGATCAACTGGCGGCGCAGGAAGCAGTCGCGGATCTCGCGGCCATAGTCCTCGGCGTTGATCACCGTGACTACGGAGGCCGCCAAGCGCACCAGATAGGCGGCGCCGCCGACTTCCTTCAGCGCTTCATCCTGGTCGAACAGCCCTTTAAGCGTGACCGGAGTGGCCATCTGGCCGCGGTCGATCAACCGTCCGCATGCTTCATAGATCCGTCCGTTCACCGGATCGGCGAAGTAGTCGGCGCGCAGGAACTCCGACACGCGCTCATAAGCGCGGTTGTTGATCAGGACGGCGCCGAGCAGCGCCTGCTCGGCTTCCAGGTTGTGCGGCGGCTCGCGGTGGGTCGCCGCTTCGACACCGGGAAACAGGGCTATGCGGGACTCGGACTCGGGCATGACGGGCGCACTGACGGTTTGATTCGGGGCGTCGGGCCGTTCGTGCCGGACCAACTCGGCACCGGCATGGATGGATCATAACCGATACCGGGTTTGATGGCGTCAAACCACCGGTTGCCGGCAAGAATCATGGGGGCGAATCGGATCAGGTTCTGTGGATCGATGGTGCAACTGGCGGTGTCGCAATGGCGTTGCCCGCCGCCGGCTGTGGACAATCCGGTTGCGGAACGATTGCCGGGGCGCTGCGGCGGCCGAAACGCAACGACCCGCTCCGGAGCACCGGGCGGGTCGTGGGCATCGATAACGTGTGCCGTCCGGACCGGCCGGACGGAGAGACGATCAGGCGTCGGCCTTCTCGTCCTCGACAGCAGCCGTCTCTGCTTCGGCCTCGGGCTCCGGGGCCCTGGAGCCGGCTTCGTCGGCAGCAGCGGCGCGGTCGTACTCGTCCTCCATCGTCTCGCGATCGAGAGCGCGGCCCAGCTTGGACTGGGTCTCGGCCTCCTCGACCGAACGCGCGATGTTGACGGTCACGGTCACCGAGACCTCCGGGTGGAGTTGCACACGGATCGGCTCAAGGCCGAGCTGCTTGAGCGCCTTGTCGAGGCGGACCTGGGCTCGTGCTACGCTCACGCCGGCGACAGAGATCGCCTGGGCGACGTCGTTGGCGGTAACCGAGCCGTAGAGCTGGCCGGACTCGCTGGCGGCGCGGACCAGGACGACCGCGAGGCCGTCCAGCTTCGCGGCGACCTTCTCGGCCTCGGCCTTGCGGGTCAGGTTCTCGGCTTCGAGCTGAACGCGACGCTCGTCGAATACCTTGCGGTTCGCGTCGGTCGCCCGAAGCGCCTTGTTCTGCGGCAGCAGGAAGTTCCGGGCGAACCCGGACTTGACCTTAACCACCTCGCCCATCTGGCCGAGGCTTTCGATCCGCTCCAGCAGGATGACTTCCATCGTCCTCACTCCTCGTCATGCAGGGCCTGGGCCCCGTGGGGCACCGGCGGCGCCCCGCTTTGTCTCACCAAACGCCCGTCAAGTGCCGGGCGGTGCGGAGGGCGGGCCTGCCCGTCCGCGGAAATCGAAGATCGTGTCGATCAGCCCGATCAGCATCAGGATGACCGCCGGCCAGCCGAACACGATCAGCAGACCGTACAGCAGTCCAAGCCAGAGACCGGGCGCACCGCTGCGTCGAAGCACCCAATGCGCCAATGCCAGTCCGCCCAGAAAGAACGGCAACGATGCCACCGGCAACAGATTGTCCGCCAGATACCCGAACCCGCCGGACATCATGGACAGCGCCGCTGTTGCCCCGAACACCGCGAGCATCCAACGCGGAGCCAGGATTGCCGCGATATCCGGTGTCGGCAGGCGATTCTTGCCGAACCGGCGCAACAGACCTTGCGCCAACGCCCCGTTCACCGCGATCAGCAGCGCCCAGAATGTCGAGGCCAAGGCCGGGAACAGTCCGACGATGGTCTCGATGAACGATGCCCACTGCGGCGGGGTAGTGCCCGCCCGGTCGGTTACCGCGGCATTCAACAGCGGCGACAGCCGCTCCTGGATGACACCTTCCAACCCACCGTCGTGCCCGCTGAAGAAGAATGCTGCCGCCACGATCGGAACGGCCGCGCAAGCCGCCAGCGTCAGGACAAGCCGGACCGGTTTTCCCGGTTCCCGCTCGGCCTGCCACATCAGTAGGGCTGCCGGCACGGCGTTGACCGCCGCGTAGTAGATCCCGGCCTCCAGGCTGACGGCGAACAGGATGGCGATGGTAGCCGCCGCCCCGGTCGCCGCGCCATGGAACAATCCCCACCACAGCCCGACCACAAACAACGGCAGCGGCGCCAGCACGGCGAGCACCATCCCGCTCGGCGAATCCGGCTGGGCGCCGAACAGCAGCAACGCACTGGTCGCTGCTGCCGCTCCGACCTGGAGCCATCCGGAGTTCATCGGTCATGACCGCCCGTCTGATGCTCGCGCCGCAACCCCTACGTCACTTCAGGACGTAGGGCAGCAGGGCCAGGAAACGGGAACGCTTGATGGCGCGGGCCATTTCACGCTGCTTCTTGGCGGACACTGCGGTGATGCGGCTCGGCACGATCTTGCCGCGCTCCGAGATGAAGCGGGACAGCAGCTTGGTGTCCTTGTAGTCGATGATCGGTGCGCCGGTTCCCGAGAACGGGCACGACTTGCGCCGACGCATGAACGGGCGGCGGACGGCCGCGCGTGCGATCTGAAGCTGGCTCATGGATTATTCTCCCTGCTCTGCGCGGTCGCCGTCGCGAGGACGGCGGTCGCCGCGGTCACCCCGGTCCCGGTCGCCACGGTCGCCGCGATCCCGATCCCGGTCGCCGCGCTCGCGGTCACCCCGGTCCCGATCGCCACGCCGGCCGCGATCACGGTCCGATTTCGCCTGCATCATCACGGACGGGCCCTCTTCGAGAGCGTCGACCTTGACGGTGAGGTAGCGCAGGATGTCTTCGTTCAGCCGCATCAGGCGCTCCATCTCGCTCACCGCCGCGGCGGGTGCGTCGAGATTGAACAGCACGTAGTGGCCTTTGCGATTCTTCTTGATGCGGTACGCGAGGCTGCGAAGGCCCCAGTACTCGCGCTTCTTCACTTCGCCGCCACCGGTCGCGACGATTTCCGCGAACTGTTCGATGAGCTGCTCGACCTGAGTCGACGAGATATCCTGGCGTGCGATGAACACGCTCTCGTAGTACGACATTGCGCACTCCTTGCGGATGTTGCGCCCCGGGAACTATCCCGAAGCAAAGCCGGTCGAGACACGCTCGCGCCGGCAAGGAGCTATGTTTCCGGACACCAGGGGCGGCCGGAAGGCGCGCACTATACGCATCGCGCGTGACGGTGCAAGTGGAATAGGCTGCCAGGCGTGGAACACCGGCGGCTCGCCTTGACATCGATGTCGGTCGAGCGCAAATGCCCGGCCCGAACCGCGGGACATCGACAACAACATATGGAGGGAACACGGTATGGACGACGCAAAGACCGGTCGGGCCTTCGTGTTTCCGGGGCAGGGCAGCCAGGCCGTCGGGATGGGCAAGGACCTCGCCGACGCGTATCCGGCGGCCCGGGCCGTCTTCCAGGAGGTCGACGACGCCCTGGGTGAGTCGCTGTCACAGCTGATCTGGGACGGGCCGGAAGAGCGGCTGGTCCTGACCGCGAACGCCCAGCCCGCGCTGATGGCGGTCAGCCTGGCGGTTGCCCGGGTGCTCGAGGCCGAGAGCGGCCGCAGTTTCGCCCAGCTGTGCGATTTCGTCGCCGGGCACTCGCTCGGCGAATATTCGGCGTTGGCGGCAGCCGGCACCTTCGACGTAGCGACGGCGGCCCGGTTGTTGCGCCTGCGCGGCGAAGCCATGCAGCAGGCCGTCCCGGTCGGCGTCGGCGCCATGGCTGCGCTGATCGGTGCGGAACTTGAGGTCGCTCAGGCGCTGGCGGCCGCCGCCGCTGAGGGCGAGGTTTGCGACATCGCCAATGACAACGGCGGCGGCCAGGTTGTCCTGTCGGGCCACGCTGGCGCCATCGACCGGGTGCTGGCATTGGCCGCCGATCACGGTATCAAGCGCGCGGTCAAGCTGACGGTCAGTGCGCCGTTCCATTGCGCCCTGATGGCGCCGGCCGCTGACGCGATGGCCGATGCCCTGGCGTTGGCCGACCCACGGCCACCGGTCGTCCCGGTTGTCGCCAATGTCACCGCCATGCCGACAACCGATCCCGATGCCATTCGCCGGCAACTGGTCGAACAGGTCACCGGTCGGGTACGCTGGCGGGAGTCGGTCGCGTCGTTCGCAGGGCTCGGCGTCCGCTCGATGGTCGAGGTGGGCGCCGGCAAGGTCCTTACCGGACTGGCACGGCGCATCGACAAGGACTTGGCGGCGACCACGATCAATGGTCCCGCGGATGTCGACGCCTTCCTGGCGTCACTCGTTTAGGACCGACAGGGAGCGGAAGCATGTTCGACCTCAGCGGCAAGACCGCGCTGGTGACCGGGGCCACCGGCGGTATCGGTGCGGCGATTGCGCAGGCACTGCATGGCCAGGGCGCCCACGTCGTGCTGTCCGGGACGCGGGAAGCAGTCTTGGAGGAGAAGGCCGCAGCACTTGGCGACCGGGTTTCTGTGGCGCCGGCCAACCTAGCCGAGTTGGATTCGATCGACGGTCTGGCGAAGCGCGCGGAAGAACTGGCCGGCGGCGGGATCGACATCCTGGTGAACAACGCCGGCATCACCCGCGATGGCCTGCTCATGCGGATGAAGGACGATGACTGGGACGCGGTGATCGCGGTCAACCTGACGGCCGGCTTCCGACTGTCGCGCGCGCTGGTGCGCGGCATGATGAAGCGGCGCTGGGGCCGGATCGTCGGGATCTCGTCGATCGTCGGCGCTACCGGCAATCCCGGGCAGGCCAATTATGCCGCCGCGAAGGCTGGTATGGTCGGGTTCTCCAAGGCGCTGGCGGCCGAGATCGCCAACCGCGGCATCACAGTGAACGTCGTAGCCCCCGGATTCATCGACACAGCAATGACCGAAGCTCTGTCGGACGCGCAGAAAGAGAAGCTCCTGACGGCCGTTCCGGCTGGGCGACTCGGCACGCCGGAGGACATTGCGGCGTCGGTCGTCTATCTGGCGAGCCAGGAAGCCGCCTATGTCACCGGTGCGACGATCCATGTGAATGGCGGGATGGCGATGCTTTAACGCGGAAAAGCGCCGGGTATGCTGGTTTTGCTGTGAGAGTTATGATACAGCCCGCCGATCCAACGGTCGGGACCGGCTAACGGCCCGGACGACAACGGAAAGCGCCGGCCGGACCGGCGGATATCATGAGAAAGCTTAGAGGGTCTTGAGAGATGAGTGACGTCGCCGACCGGGTGAAGAAGATCGTTGTCGAGCATCTCGGAGTCGAAGAAGGCAAGGTTACCGAGAACGCCAGCTTTATCGATGACCTTGGCGCAGACAGCCTCGACACTGTCGAGCTGGTCATGGCGTTTGAGGAAGAGTTCGGCTGCGAGATCCCCGATGACGCCGCCGAGAAGATTCAGACCGTCAAGGACGCGATCGATTTCATCGAGAGCAGCGCTTCCTGACGCCCCGTCGGTGTCGCCGGGTCATTCCGGCGACACCGGTGATTGCTGCGCTAAGGGAACCACGGCATGCGACGAGTGGTTGTCACGGGCCTCGGCCTCGTTACCCCGCTGGGCTGCGGGGCACTCCATAACTGGGAGCGGCTGACCGCCGGTCAATCGGGAGTCCGATTGATCGATGGGTTTGACGTGTCCGATCTGCCGGCGAAGATCGCCGGGCTGGTTCCGGCGGGGAAGCTCGCTGATGGCGGTTTCGACCCGGACGAGTGGTTGGAGCCCAAGGAACAGCGCAAGATCGACCGGTTCATCCTCTATGGGATCGCGGCCGCCCATCAGGCGGTGGTGGATTCCGGATGGGTTCCGGACAGTGAAGAAGGCCGATGCCGAACCGGCGTGATGATCGGGTCGGGGATCGGTGGCCTGTCGACGATCTATGAGGCGAGCCTGGTTCTCATCGAACGCGGCCCGCGCCGGATCAGCCCGTTCTTCATTCCGTCGGCGCTGATCAATCTAATTTCTGGTCAGGTTTCGATCCGCTTCGGCTTCAAGGGCCCGAACCACGCGGTGGTAACCGCCTGCGCGACCGGCGCTCATGCCATTGGCGATGCAGCTCGGCTGATCGCGCTGGACGATGCCGACGTCATGGTGGCGGGCGGCGCGGAAGCGGCGGTGTCGCGGCTCGGCGTGGCGGGGTTTGCCGCGTCGCGCGCGCTGTCGACCGACTACAACGAAACCCCCGAGAAGGCTTCCCGTCCATGGGACGAGGGCCGCGACGGCTTCGTGATGGGCGAGGGTGCCGGCGTGGTGGTGCTCGAGGAGTACGAGCACGCCAAGCGGCGTGGTGCGACGATCTACGCCGAAGTGGTCGGCTACGGGCTGTCCGGCGACGCGCATCACATCACTGCGCCGGCGGATGACGGCGATGGCGGGTTCCGCGCGATGACGGCGGCACTGAAGCGGGCCGGCATGACTCCGGACGACATCGACTACGTCAACGCCCACGGCACCTCGACGCCGCTCGGCGACGCGATCGAGTTCGGTGCGATCAAGCGCCTGTTTGGTGCGGCGGCCGCCAAGATCTCAATGTCCTCGACTAAATCGGCGATCGGGCATTTGCTCGGTGCGGCGGGCGCGGTCGAGGCAATCTATTCGGTGCTGGCGATCCGTCACCAGTTGGTGCCACCGACCCTGAACCTCGATCGACCCTCCGAAGGACTCGAGGGGATCGATTTGGTGCCGCATACCGCGAAGTCCCGGCCGGTTCGCGCCGCATTGTCGAACTCGTTCGGCTTCGGGGGCACCAACGCCTCGCTGATCTTCGCCAAGACGGACTGATCGGGGCCGGCCGGATGGGGCGCTGGCTTCTCCGGCTCGCTTCGCTGGCGATGTCATTCGCGATTGTTGGCGGATTGGCGGTCGTCTGGGGTTGGTCGGCATTCACGCAGCCGGGGCCGCTCGGCGAACCTGCGACCGTGGTTGTGCCGCGTGGTGCAGGGCTGGACGGTATTGCCCGGCGCTTGGCTGAAACCGGCGTGATCGTTGATACGACACTCTTCGTGATCGGTGCCAAAGCGACTGGCAATGCCCGTGGTTTGAAGGCTGGCGAGTACCGATTTCCCGCAGCGATCAGCGCGCGAGATGCACTCGGCATGATCGAACGAGGCGAGACCGTAGTGCGCCGCATCACGGTGGCCGAGGGCCTGACCAGCACACAGGTTCAGGAACTGCTGAACGACGCCGATGGGCTGGGGGGAACAGCCGATCTGCCTCCCGAAGGCAGTCTGCTGCCGGAGACCTATCACTACTCCTGGGGCGACGATCGGTCGGGCATCGTGCGCCGCATGCGCCGGTCGATGGACGAGACAGTCGCGCGCCTGTGGAAGGAGCGCGCCGACGACCTGCCCGTCAAGACTCCGGAGCAGGCGGTGATCCTGGCTTCGATCGTCGAGCGCGAGACCGGCGTGGCCAGTGAACGCGGGCTGGTGGCTGGCGTGTTCATGAACCGACTGAAGCTCGGCATGCGCCTTCAATCGGACCCGACGGTCGCCTATGGCATCGCCGGCGGGGCCGGTCTCGATCGCCCTCTCACCCGGGAGGATCTGCGGACCGAAACGCCCTATAACACCTATGTGATTGCCGGCCTGCCGCGGGGGCCGATCTGCAATCCGGGGCTGTCATCGCTGCAGGCCGTGCTGCAACCGACCCAGACCGACTACCTGTACTTTGTGGCCAACGGTTCCGGCGGACATGCGTTCGCGCGCACGCTGGCACAGCACAATCGCAATGTCCGTGCCTGGCGCCGGATCCAGCGCCAGCCGGCTTCCGATTAACCGTGTCAGTACCCGGCAACGACGGCTGGTTCGTCATCATGCGCCGCAGCACTTCTTGTACTTCTTACCCGACCCACAGGGGCAGGGCTCGTTGCGGCCCACTTTCTCGACCGTGCGCGGCGGACCCTTGGGGTTCATCTCGCCGTCCACATAGACCCACCTACCGTCTTCACGCCGAAACGCCGACTTCTCGTGATGGATCTGGATCTGCCCGTTCATCTTGTAGCGGGAGATGAACTCAACCGTACCGGCGTCGTCCGTGGCCTGCCCGCCACTGACGGCGCGAATCTCCAACCCCGACCACTCCACCGCGCGGGCCATTTCTTCGGCTTCCGCACGGCTGAAGGTGTCGCGAATGTCGGCCGCATGGGTTCGCTCAATGTGATCCACCTGATTCAGCACATAGGCGGAATACCGCGAGCGCATCAGCGCTTCGGCGGTCGGCGCCGGGGCGCCGCCGATGATCGGTGCGCAGCACGCCTCCAGGGCCGAGCCTGAGCCGCATGGGCATTTTTCCATGGTCTGAACGTTCCTTATCAATTTGGTCGAACATCGCCGATTTCACCGAGCGTGTCCGGTCCGAAATTCGGATCGATGTTTGGCTGATGTCCGCGATCAAGCGACCTGCGCGGCCTTGCCGGGCAAGCGGCGCAGAATGGGATCGATCCAGGCCGGCGGCAAGGCCTGCAACAGCCACACTGTCGCGGCCAAGGGCCAGGGAAACGCGATTCGGGCTTTGTCGCGCTCCAGGCCTCGACGGATCAGGCGAGCAGCCTTGTCGGTCTCCATCAGGAACGGCATCGGGAAGTCGTTGACGTCGGTCAACGGTGTGCGGACGTAGCCGGGGCATACCACCGACACCTTGACTCCGCTGCTATGCACAGTGCCACGCAGCGCCTCGCCGAACACTTTGACAGCGGCCTTGGAGGCGCAGTAGCTCGGCGCACTCGGCATGCCGCGATACCCGGCCAGCGATGACACCAACGCCAACTGGCCTCGGCCACGGGCGGCCATGCGTGGCAAGATCGGCAGGATGGTGTTCAGCACACCGTCGAGGTTGGTGGCGAACACCGCCCGCACCTGGGCGTCCGGCTCGGCGCCTTGCAATCCCGAGGTGCCGGCGGAGACCCCGGCGTTGGCGATAATCAGGTCCAATGGCATCGAATCGTCGGCGGCAATCACCCAGCGCCGGATCGATTCGGCATCCGTCACGTCCACGGTCGTGATCGCTACCGTGGCGCCGGCTGCTCGCGCGGCGACCGCTACGGCTTCCAGGCGCTCGGTGTTGCGGGCACCGAGATGCAAGGTGACGCCTGGCGCGGCGTATTCGAGCGCCAGTGCGGCGCCGATGCCGCTGGACGCGCCGGTGATCAGAATGGTCGTCGGCATCGGCATGGGGCCAGGCTCCTGCGGCGGCTTCTGTGGGGCAGGCGGCTTGGCGCCCCAGAGCCCCCACGATATAAGGGCGACGGTTGAATACGCGAGTTTTCCGAGCGGGGTTCCAATTTGTCCGTAATGAGCATGACCGGTTTCGCCCGTGTCGACGGCGGGGCCGAGGCCGCACCGGCGGTTGATGCGACCCCGATCCCCTGGACCTGGAGCTGGGAGATCCGCAGCGTCAATTCCAAGGGGCTGGACCTGCGATGCCGGTTGCCGGGGCTGGTCGAGGGTTGGGAGAGCAAGATTCGCGATCGGGCGCAGCGCCGGTTGGCACGCGGGTCGGTCAACTTGGCCTGGAGCTTGGAGCAGGCGGATCGGGCCAAGACTCCGCAGATCGTCGTCAACGAAGCCTTCCTCACCGAGATCCTGGGGCTGCAGGAGCGGCTGGAGGCCAAGGGGCTGGTCTACCCGACCACCCCCAGCCTCGATCGGGTCCTGGCGATCAAGGGGGTGATCGAGGTGGTCGAGCGTACCGCCGACGCCGCGGTGATCGAAGCCTTGGAGAAGCCGGCATTCGTGGACCTGGACCGGGCGCTGGACGAACTGGTGGAAGCGCGCGGCCGGGAAGGCACGAAGTTGAAGGCGATGGTCGAGACCCACCTCGACGAGATCGCCGACCTGACCACGCAGGCTTCCGCGGTCGCGGAGTCGCAGCCGGCCGCCCTGCGGGCTCGCCTGCAGGAACAGCTGGCGGTGCTGCTCGAGGCGTCTCCCCCGGTGCCGGAGGAACGGTTGGTGCAGGAGCTGGCGTTGCTCGCCACCAAGGCGGACGTGCGCGAGGAAACCGACCGTCTGACGGCCCATGTCGCGGCGTGCCGGGAACTGTTGGGTGACGGCGGCTCGATCGGCCGCAAGCTGGATTTTCTGTGCCAGGAACTGAACCGCGAGGCCAACACGTTGTGCTCGAAGGCGATCGACCTGACCCTGACCGGCATTGGCGTCGAGCTGAAGACCCGGATCGAGCGGTTTCGCGAGCAGATCCAGAACGTCGAGTGACGGAGAGTAGCCGATGGCAATCACACGGCGCGGACTGATGATGGTGCTGTCGTCGCCATCGGGGGCGGGCAAGACGACGATCTCGCGCCGCCTGATGGAGGCCGAGCCCGGGGTGACAATGTCGGTGTCGGCCACCACGCGGCCCCGACGACCCGGCGAGGTGGATGGTCGGGACTATTACTTCGTCGATCCGACCGACTTTCACCTGATGGTGAACCGGGACGAGTTGCTGGAGCACGCCAAGGTGTTCGGCAACTACTACGGAACCCCGCGGGGCCCGGTCGAGGCTGCGCTGAAGGCCGGTCGCGACGTGCTGTTCGATATCGACTGGCAGGGCACCCAGCAACTGCAGGACAGCGCGCCGCGCGATCTGGTGAGTGTGTTCGTGCTGCCGCCGTCGACCCGAGAGTTGGAGCGGCGCCTGCGCAGCCGCGCCCAGGATTCCGACGACGTGGTCGCCGCCCGCATGGCCAAGGCGGCCGACGAGATCAGCCACTATCCGGAATACCAGTACATCATCCTGAACGATGACATCGAACGCAGCACCGCTGCCGTTCGGGCCATCCTGGCGGCCGAACGCCTCAAGCGCGAACGGCTGGTCGGATTGCCGGACTTCGTGAAGGGGCTGCGCGAGGGTAGCGGGGGCTGAGTCAGCGTTGGTGGTCGTTGTGCGCAGATGAGAATGGTCGTGGGATCAATTGCCCAGCGGACCACGTCGGATTTGCTGATTGCCTCACACCACCGCCTTCAGCTTGGGCTTGCGCTTGCCGAGCCGGTGGTCGTGCTCGCGGATGAAGTCCTTGACCACCGGGGCAATCTGGCGCCGCCAACGGCCACCGTTGAAGATGCCGTAGTGGCCGACATCCTTCTGCAGATGGTACTTTTTCATGGAGTCGGGGAGGTTGCTGGCAAGGTCCAGGGCCGCCTTGGTCTGGCCGACGCCGGAGATGTCGTCCAACTCGCCCTCGACGCACAGGATCGCGGTCCGGGTGATGGTCTCGGGCTTTACCGGATGCCAGCGATGGATCATCTCGCCCTTGGGTAGGGCATGCTCCTTGAACACCGTCTTGATGGTCTGCAGGTAGAATTCCTCAGGCAGGTCCATGACCGCCAGATATTCCTCATAGAACGAAGTGCGCTTCTCCGCCTCTTCCTCGTCACCCTGGACCAGATGATCGAACAGTTCGTTGAACGACTGCAGATGGCGGTCGAAGTTCATCGAGATGAAGTTTGTGAGCTGGATGAAGCCCGGGTAGACACGGCGTCCGGCGCCGGGATAAGGCGGCGGTACCGTGGTGATCACGTTGTTCTCGAACCACTCGAAATCGTGCTCCTCGGCGAGCTTGTTGACCGCCGTCGGGTTCCGTCGGGTGTCGATCGGGCCGCCCATCAGGGTCATCGACGCCGGTGCGCACAGATCGCCCCAGCCGGACATGACGGACACCGCGGCCACCACCGGGACGCTGGGTTGGCAGACCGCGATCACATGGGTGTTCGGGCCGAGGAAATGCAGGAAGTCGATGACGTAGTCGATGTAGTCGTTGAGGTTGAAGCGGTCCGCATTGACCGGGATCGCGCGGCAGTCCTGCCAGTCGGTCACATACACATCGTGATCGGGCAGCATGGCCTCTACCGTGCCGCGGAGCAGGGTGGCGAAGTGCCCGGACAACGGGGCAACGACCAGGACCTTCGGGTCCTCGCGCGAGATCTGGCGCTTAAAATGCAGCAGATGGCAGTAGGTGCGCTTGATCACCGCATCCTCGGTGATGGACACGGTCTTGCCATCGATCACCGTGGTAGGCAGGCCCCATTCCGGCTTGCCATAGCGTCGTGTCGCGCGCTCGAAGACTTCAGTGCCGGCCAGGATCTGCTGGGCGAGCGGTGTGTAGGAAATCGGGTTCCACGGCGCGGCCGCGATCAGTCGTGCCATTTGGGCGGCGCCGCGCCACGGCATCATCGCCAGTCGGGTCAACTCATGCATCTGATAGAGCATCGTCGGTTCCTCGCAGCCCGGCGCACCCGTTTGGCTGCGGTCCCGGCATGGATATGATGCTGGACGAATCGTTAGCAGGAGATAAATGGGCTGCCGTGTACGGCCTTGCCAACGGTAATTCGGCAATTCTGGTTCAGCCGAGTTCTTTCTTCAGGCCGAGATGGCTGCCGACGAAACCGAGGCGTTCGTAGAAACGGTGGGCATCGATCCGCCGGTGGTCGGTAGTCAACTGCATCAGCGACGCCCCGCGCGCCTTCGCGCGCACCATCGCCTCGCGCATCAGTCGTTCCCCGACCCGCCGGCCGCGCGCTGCGGTCGCGACGCGAACCCCCTCGACTTGCGCCCGAGTTGCGCCGACGCGGCTGATGCCATGGATCAGCGTCAGCTGTAGGCAACCGACGACGGCGCCGTCTAATTCGGCGACCAGCACCAGGTTATCGCCTTGCTGGGCCATGCGTCGGAACGCTTCGGCATACGCGCTGGGCAAAGGGAGGCCAGGGCGTTCCCGACTCTTGCCAAGCCCATCATCGGCGAGCAGCGTCACGATGGCCGGCAGGTCGTCTTCCGTGGCAGGCCGGACGACCAGTCCGTCGGAATCGCGTTGGACGGCCGTCAGGGCGGTATCGTTGCCGGGGGCTTCGGTCATCAGCGGGACTCGCGGTCGGATAGGGCGTTGGCGAGGCGGCAGAATTCGGCAATCGAAAGGCGTTCGGGTCGTTCCGTCGGCTCGATGCCGGCTGCGATCAGCAAAGCATCGCCGCCGAGCCCCTTCAAGCTCTGTCGCAACATCTTGCGCCGCTGCCCGAAGGCCGCTTCGGTGACCCGCTCCAGCGTCCGGCGATCGGCGGGGTGCAGTGGCTCGGCGCGTGGCTCAAGACGCACGACGCTGGACCAGACCTTCGGTGGAGGGGTGAAAGCCGAAGGCGGCAGGTCGGTCACCCGGCGTACCGTGCACAGCCACTGCACGAACACGGACAGCCGGCCGTAGGCATCGCTGCCCGGCGCGGCCAGCAGCCGGTCGGCGACCTCTTTCTGGAACATCAAGGTCAGCGATTCGAACGACGTGGGTGTCGCGAGCCAGCCCAGCAGCAGCCGTGTCGCCACGTTGTAGGGCAGGTTGGCCACCACCCGGCGTGGCGCCGCGCCGAGCGACGACACATCGACCTCTGTTGCGTCATCCTCCACCAGCCGCAACCGACCCTCGGCGGCTTGTACCAGGGGGGCGAGCGCCTCGGCGGCACGGGAATCGCGTTCGATGGCGATCAGGTCGACTGCGCCCTCGATCAAGAGGGCGCGGGTCAACCCGCCGGGGCCGGGGCCAATCTCGATCGTGGTGCCGGTCTCGAGCGCTCCCGCGGCTCTGGCGATCCGCCGGGTCAGGTTGATGTCCAGCAGGAAATTCTGGCCGAGGCTCTTCTTGGCCGAGAAATTGGCGGTGGCAATTGCCTCACGGAGTGGCGGCAGGGCGGCGATACGGCTGCTCACGGGATCTTTCACGATGCCTGTCCCGCCCGCTGTGCCGCATTGCGCCGGGCGACCATCGTGGCGGCCAGTTGCAAGGCTGCAATCAGGCTGTCCGGCCGCGCCCGACCGGTTCCGGCGAGGTCGAGGGCGGTGCCGTGATCGGGCGATGTGCGCACGAACGGCAGCCCGAGCGTCACGTTCACCCCGCCCCAGAAGTCCAAGGTCTTCAACGGCACCAGGACCTGATCGTGGTACATGCCGAGGGCGACGTCGTAGCCGGCACGGGCTTCGGCGTGAAACATCGTATCGGCCGGCAGGGGGCCAACGGCGTCGATGCCTTCGGCGCGCAGGGCGGCGACTGCCGGGGCGATGACGTCCTGGTCTTCGCGGCCGAGCGCACCGCCTTCGCCGGCGTGCGGGTTGAGGCCGGCTACTGCCAGCCTGGGCGCCACGATTCCGAAGTCCCGCGCGAGGGCGGCCGCGGTGATCCGGGCGACGGTTACGATCGTGTCAGTGGTCAACCGGCCCGGAACCTCGGACAACGGAATGTGTATGGTGACCGGAACCACCCGCAACGCCTCGCTGGCCAGCAGCATCACCGGTATCACGTCCGGACCGACCAGATGGGCCAGGAATTCGGTGTGCCCGGGGTGTGCGAACCCGGCCTGATACAGCGTTTCCTTCTGGATCGGGTTGGTGACGATCGCCGATGCTTGGCCGGACCGAACCAGCCGGACGGCCCGCTCGATCGCATCGGCCACAGCGCTGCCGTTGGCCGGGTTGGGCGCGCCGGGATGATCGGGCGAAGGGAACGGATGCAACAGGACCGGCAGCGCCTCCGCGAACACGCTCGACGCTTCGGCTGGCTCGGTGATGGTCTGCAGGGGCAGTGTTCGACCAATCAGGCGCATGCGGCTGGCGACACGATCAGGATCGTCGATCAGGAAAAACGCCGGGATGCCGTCGCTGCGCCGGGACCAGGCTTCGGCCGCCAGTTCGCAGCCGACACCGGCCGGCTCACCGGGGGTCAGGGCCAGCGGGGAGGTTGCCGTCACGTGCGCGGCTCAGACGCGGAGTTCAACGAAGGCGTTGCGTCGCAGGTCGCGGAGATAGCGTTGCGCCAGGATCTCGAAGCGCTGTGCCTCCAACTGCGAGCGGATCTGTTCGGGGCTTGGCAGGTTGCTCGGCGGCGCCTGTCTTGAGCAGACCATGACGACCATGACGCCGTTCGGAAGATCGACCGCACCGGTGGTTTCGCCAACCTTCAGGCCGGCCACTCGCTCACGGAGCGGTGGCGCCAGTTCGCCAACCTTCATCTCACCGAGATCCGGTGATACCGGCGATTTGATCTCCTTGGCCAACTCGACAAAGTCGGTGCAGTTCTGCGCGGATCCCGACAGCGCTTCAGCCAAAGCCTGCTGGGACGGCCGGACGTCTTTGCCGGCGTTCGGCGGCACCGGTAGGAAGACCTGTTTGAGATCGACCGTGGCGGTCAACGGATCGACGGCGGCAATGACACGGGAATCCGCGACCTGCACAATGTGATAGCCGAACAGGGTCCGCACCGGTGCCGAAATCTGGCCGGTCTCCAGCTTGGCTACCGCTTCGGCGATCTCGGGCGCCATGCGCTCGGCCAGGACCCAACCAACGTCACCGCCGACAGCCGCGTTGGCCGAGGCCGAGAACTGCCGGGCAACGGCGCCGAAGTTTGCGCCGGCCTTCAACTGCTCGACAATGCGTTCCGCCAACTGCCGAACCTGCTCCTCGTTGGCCGGATCGTCGACCGTCAGGACGATCTCGGAGACCCGCTTCTGAGTCTTTCCGGCATCGGCTTCCATACGCTGCAGGACGTCCGTCACCTCTTCCTGGCTGATCGTGACGTCGTTCCCGAACCGCCGCCTCACCAGCTTGGTCCAGGCGACCTGCGATTTCAGCTGCCGGATGACGGTTTCGGGATCGACACCAAGGCTGCGCACGAACTCTTCGAATTGGCCGGGCTTCAAGTTGTTGCGCTGTTCGACTTCGCTGCGCGCCCGCGCCAGATCCTGATCGGTTACTGCGACATTCAGGCGCTTGGCCTCCTGGAGTTGGATCTGCTCGTCAACCAGGCTGCGGAGCACCTGCGGCGCCAAACGCTGCGCCGTTTCGTCGGTGGCGGGCAGCCGCGACGAGACGATCACCATACGAAGCCGGCTCCGCAGGTCCCGCATCGACAGGATCTCGTCGTTGACGACCGCCGCGATGCGCTGCTGTTCCTGGGCAGCAGCGGGCTCGATCGCAACGAG
>ABHC01000026.1 GCA_000171835.1 alpha proteobacterium BAL199
CCGCAACCCGTGGAACACCGCCCTCACCCCCGGCGGGTCGACCGGCGGGGGGGCGGCGGCGCTCGCGGCCGGCGAGGTCTGGCTAGCCCACGGCTCCGACCACGGCGGCTCGCTGCGCGGCCCGGCCTCGCACACCTCCACCGTTGGCCTGCGCCCCAGCCCCGGACGGGTGACCCGCGGCACCGCCAACAACCTGTTCAGCCCGAGTTCGGTCGAGGGACCGATGGCGCGTAACGTGCCGGACATCGCACTGTTCCTCGACGCCATGGCCGGGCAGTGCCGGCACGATCCGATGACCCGGCCTGCGCCCGAGCGCGGCTACGCCGACACCGTGGACGCAGCCCTTGCCGACAGAAAGGCCTGGTGGCCGAAGCGGGTGGCGTTCACCCCAGACCTGGGCGGCGTCGCCCCGGTGTCGAAGGCGGTGCGCGCGGTTTGCGAGGCGGCGACCCGGAAGTTCGAAAGCGTCGGCGTGACGGTCGAGCAGGCCTGCCCGGAGATGGGCAGCATCGGCGAGGCGTTCCAGATCCTGCGCGCCATGATCTTCGTGGTCAGCCACGGCGAGCGGCTGAAGACCCACCGCCACCTGATCAAGCCGGACATCATCTGGAACACCGAGAAGGGTCTGAAACAGACGCCCGAGCAGGTCGCCTGGGCCGAGCGCGAGCGGGCATCCTTCTACCGCCGGGTGCTGACGTTCTTCGAGACCTACGACCTGCTGCTGCTGCCGGTCTCGGTGGTGCCGCCTTACGACGTGAACATGACCCACATCGAGGAAGTCGACGGGGTGAAGTTCGACAACTACATCGCCGCCTCGATGACCACTTCGTCGATCACCCTAACCGCCTGCCCCGCGCTCAGCCTGCCGGCCGGTTACACCGACGACGGACGGCCGATCGGGTTGCAGATGGTCGGCCGCCCGCACGACGAGGCCACGCTGCTGGCGGCGGCGGCCCTGCTGGAGGAGCAGACCGGGCTGGCGGACATGCTGCCGATCGATCCCCGGGTGGGCGTGGCATGACCCAGTACCAGAGCATCGGCGACCTGCCGCTTCGCCTGGGCGGCACGCTGCGTGACGCCCGGCTCGCCTACATGACCCTCGGCACCCTGGCACCGGACGGACGCAACGCCGTGCTGATGACCCACGGCTATACCTCGTCGCACACCTACATCCAGGGCGGCACCGGCGCGTCGGAGGGCAGTTGGGGCCGGTTGGTCGGTCCCGGCCGGACGATCGACACCGACCGCTATTTCGTCGTCAGTTCCACCATGCTGGGCGCGTCGTTCGGATCGACGGCGCCGCGCAGCCCGAACCCGGCCACCGGGCGCGCCTACGGCCCGGACTTTCCGCCGATCGTCTTGCCGGACATCGTGGCCGCCCAGCGCCGCCTGCTCGACGCGCTCGGCGTCACGGCACTGGTGGCGGTGATCGGCCCGTCCTACGGCGGCTTCCAGGCCTTCACCTGGGGGGTGGAGTACCCGGACTTCATGCTGGGGTTGGTGCCGGTGGTGACCGCGCCGAACTGCCGGGCCATCGACATCGACGCCACCGAGGCGGTGTTGGCCCGCGACCCGAACTGGAACGGCGGCCACTACTACGAGGCCGGCGGCATCCTCGGGACCATGACCGATCTGCGCGAGAAAACCCTGCGCGGCTACGGTATCGACGCGGCCCTGGCGGCCGGCCTGCCCGACAAGACGGCGCGCGACGCCGAGATCCGCCGCATGGCCCGAGACTGGGCCGAGCAGGCCGACGGACACTCGCTGCTGGTGCTGGGCCGGGCGATGAACCGCTACGACGTCCGTCCCGACCTGGCCAAGATCAAGGCCAAGCTGCTCTACGTGCTGTCGCGCACCGACGCGCTGTTCCCGCCGACCCTGGCGCCCGGCGTGATGCAGGCGCTGACCGATGCCGGGGTCGACGCGACCTACGAGGAGATCGACAGCGACCACGGCCACCTCGCCTCGGGCAGCGACGCCGCGAAATGGGAACCGGCGTTGCGGCGGTTTCTGGCGCAGTTGTGAGGGACATCAGTTCGGCAAGGCGTGCTTAACAGTGTGTAGTAGACGGTATTGACCTGACAGTCGGTAGCCGGCGGAGCGCGCCACGGCCAAGGGTCGCGGCACTCCCTGTGGGCTCACAGTTCGTTGCTCACGCGTTGCGCTTACTGCGGTGGGGCCGCTCCGGCCCTTCGTGGCCCGCCGCAGCGCGACGGTTGCCTCAGGACGACAGCAAGACGGCGGTCGAACGTGGGCCGTTGCCAGGATCGATGATGCCGCCTACTGATCCCACCCCGCCAACCGATACACATCGTCCACCAGTTGCAACGTCGCCAGGTTCTCCGCCGCCGACGTCTCGAACGGCACGCCCCGGCGCAGGGCGTCGGCGAAGTGGGCCATCACGCCGTCGAACGAGGCCTGATACGCCGCCTCCCGGTTCCAGGTCTCGGTCTCCTCGCCGCCGGACCAGCGCAGCGTGGAGTCCTCGAAGGTGATGGTGCCGCGCTCGCCGATCAGCCGCAATGTGTCGCTGCTGCGCGGCGGGCCACCGGGGACGGTCAGCGAGGTCGACAGCGTGCCGATGGCGCCGTCCGGGCTTTCCAGCAGCAGCATGGCGGTGTCCTCGCCGATCACCGCGTCGCTGAGCCGGGCGAGGCGCGCACCGGCGACCGACAGGCCGTCGAGCAGGAAACGCAGGGTGTCGATCTGGTGGATCATGCCCTCCAGCACGGTCAGCCTGGGCATACGGGCCATGAAGGCTTGCCGGCGCAGGGCCGGCGGTGGCTGACCCGGCAGGTCGGGCACCAGGCCGCTGGTCATCACCTCCAGGGTGAAGGCGCGCACCCGGCCGATCCGCCCGTCCTGCAGCCAGCGCCGGATCATCCGGTACTGCGGCCGGAACCGCCAGTTCTCGTGCACCATGAACGGCACCCGGTCGCCGATCTCGGCCACCAGGGCGCGGGCCTCGGCCAGGGTCGGGCACAGCGGCTTCTGGCATATGATGGCGATGCCGCGCGCGGCGGCTGCACGGCACAGGGCAGCGTGGAACTCCATGGGTGCCGCGATGTCGACGGCGTCGAGCGGTACGGCGTCGAACAAGGCATCGGCATCGGCGAAGGTGGCGGGGACGCCGAACTCGGATGCCCGGCCTTGGGCCGCTTCTGCCGACGGATCGGCGAGCGCCACCACTTCGGCCCCGGCGCAGCGTTGCCAAGCGGTCAGGTGGTAGCGGCTGATCATGCCGGCGCCGATCAGGCCGATGCGCAGCGGGGAATGCGTCGTCATAGCCCTGCCCGTCTTCGATGTGGTGTCACGCCAGGTCGAGTTCGCGATAGCCGCCCTGGGCCACCGCGTCGCACCACTGCCGGTACTCCGGGGCGGTGCCACTGTAGCGGGCGATGATGCGGACCTGCTTGCCGTCGACGTTGGAATTGACCCCAGTCATCCAGCTGTCGACTTCGTTGGACAGCAGGCCTTCGCCCTTCTTCTTCACGAAGGCGGTCCATTCGGCCACCGCCTGGGGGCGCGGCTCGGCCACGCTCAACCCGCGCCCGGTCATGTGGTCCAGCAGGCCGGCGATCCATTCCACATTGTACTCGATGCTGCGCGGGATGTTGCCGAGCGCGGTGTGCGGCCCCATCACCATGAACAGGTTCGGGAAACCGTCGACCAGCATGCCTAGGCAGGTCGACAAATCGCCCTTCCAGCGGTCCTTCAGGGCGCGGCCGCCGGCCCCGCGGATGTCGATACGGTCGAGGCTCCCGGTGATGGCGTCGAAGCCGGTGGCGTAGACGATCATGTCGAAGTCGAACGCGCCGGTGCTGGTCTCAAGCCCAGTCGCGGTGATCCGCTGGATCGGAGTGTCCAGGATGCTGACCAGTTCGACGTTCGGCCGGTTGAAGGTTTCGTAGTAGCCGGTCTCCTGCGGCACGCGGCGGGTGCCGAAGCCGTGATCCTTGGGGATCAGCTTGTCGGCGACCGCAGGGTCGGTCACGCGCTGGCGGATCTTGCGGGCCACAAAGTCCGACAGCAGGGCATTGGCCGCCCGGTCGATCAGCACGTCGCGGAAGTTACCCTGCCAGATGCCGAAGCCCGGCTCGGCGTAGCGCTTCTCCCAGAACGCCTCGCGCTCCTCCTCGCTCACCTCGAAGGTGCCGCGCTGGTCCGCGGTGTGCACGAAGCAGGCGGCGGTCTCGCGGCAACGCTCGAAGATCTGCGGGTAGCGGCTGCGGATCTCGGCCATCTCGGCGCGGTCGATCGGCGCATTGTGCAGCGGCGTGCACCAGTTCGGTCGACGCTGGAACACCGTCAGGTGTCCGGCGGTCTTGGCGATTTCCGGGATCGCCTGCACCGCCGAGGCGCCGGTGCCGATCACCGCCACCCGCTTGCCGGTGAAATCGACCGTATGTTTCGGCCACAGCCCGGTGTGCCAGGCCTCGCCCTTGAAGTCGCCCAGGCCGGGCAGGCGCGGATAGGTCGGGGCCGACAGCGGGCCGACGGCGGTGACCAGGAATCGAGCGGTGTGGCGGCTGCCGTCCTCTAGGGTCAGGGTCCAGAAGCGGCCGGCATCGTCGTAATGGGCGGCGGCGACCCGGGCCTGGAAGGCGATGTCGCGGCGCAGGTCGAACTTGTCGGCGAACCGGTTGAGGTAGCGCTCGGTCACCGGCTGCGGCGAGAAATGCTCGGTCCAGTCCCATTCGTCCAGCAGCTCCTGGTCGAAGGAATAGCCGTAGGACCAGCTTTCTGAATCGAAGCGCGCGCCGGGATAGCGGTTCCAGTACCAGGTGCCGCCGACCCCGGTCCCGGCCTCGAACACCCGCACCTTGAGACCGAGCCGGCGCAGCAGATGCAGTTGGTACATGCCGGAAATCCCGGCACCGATGATCAGGACGTCATAGTCGAGGCCCGGTGCCGCATCCGGCATCGGGCCCCTTTCCATGTCAGCTTTCTGCGAGACGGCCATCCGCCGTTCCCTTCAGCAGCAGGCTTGGCGGCGTTACTCCGCCGCCTGCAGCGTGCCCTCGTCCAGGCCTTCCAGCACCTTCGGCGGCGACATCGGCAGGCTGTAGTAGCGCTTGCCGAGGGCGCTGTGCACGGCGTTGGCAACCGCCGCCATCACCGGGACCAGCGGCACCTCGCCGACCCCGCGCACCCCCTGGGGATGCTTCGGGTTCGGGATCTCGATCATCACCGCGTCCAGCATCGGCATGTCCGAGCAGACCGGCATGCGGTAGTCGAGGAACCCCGGGTTATCGACGTGGCCCTTCTTGTTGTAGATGTACTCCTCGTTGAGCGCCCAGCCGATGCCCTGAACCGCACCGCCCTGGATCTGCCCCTCGACATAGGCCGGGTGAATCGCCCGGCCGACGTCCTGGAACGAGGTGTAGCGCAGCACCCGCACGATCCCGAGATCCACGTCGACCTCGACATCGCAGATGTGGGTGCTGAAACCGCCCTCGGCACCGGTGGTGTTGAGCTGAACGCCCGCACCGATCGGCCCACCGGTCTCGGTCGCCTTGGCGGCGATCTCGGCCAGCGTCATGGTCGGGAAGTTGCCGGTGTGATCGCCGCTCGGACGGGCCTCGCCATTCTCCCAGACCACCGCGTCGGCGCTGATGCCCCAGATCTTGGCGGCACGCGCCTTGAGCTGGCCGATTACCTGCTCCGCGGAGTCGGTCACCACGATGGCCGAGGCGAACAGCACCCGGCTGCCACCGGTCAGATTGCTGTAGCCGACGGTCGCGGTATCACCGATCAGCACCGAGACCCGCCGGTAGTCGATGCCCAGCAGTTCGGCCGCGATGTTGGCGATCGCCGCGCGCGAGCCGCCGATATCCGGGTGGCCGGTGGTCACCACGACGTTGCCGTCCTCGGTGATGTTTACCTGCGCGCTGGACTCGCCACCGGCGTTGAACCAGTAGCCGCTGGCCACGCCCCGTCCCTGAAATTTACCGAGCGGCGCCTTGTAGTGCGGGTGCTTGCGCGCGGATTCCATGGTCTCGAGCAGGCCGATGCGCGGGTACACCGGACCGTGCGCCGCCTTGGTGCCTTCCCGTGCGGCGTTCTTGATTCGCAGGTCGAGCGGATCGATCTTCAGCGCCTCGGCGACCTCGTCGAGCACGCACTCCACCGCATACGCGCCGATCGGCGCGCCCGGTGCCCGGTAGGCCGCGACCTTTGAGCGGTTGGACACCACATCGAAGCCGCGCGACACCACGTTGGCGATGTTGTAAGGCGCAAAGGCGCAACCGGCCGCACCACGGATCGGCGAGCCGGGGAAACAACCGGCCTGCAGATAGAACACGCCCTGGGCGGCAACGATCGTGCCGTCCTTGGTGGCGCCGATCTTGACCGTGCTGGTCGAGCCGGAGGTCGGGCCGGTAGCGCGCATCACCTCTTCGCGACTCATCACCATCTTGACCGGCCGGCCGGACTTCTTCGACAGCATGGTTGCCAGCGGCTCGAGGTAGACGATGGTCTTGCCGCCGAAGCCGCCGCCGATCTCGGCCGGGATGGCCCGGATGCTGCTCTGTGGAATTCCGGTCAGCAGCGAGGTCATGGCACGCACCATGAACTGGCCCTGGCTGGAGCTCCAGATCGTGGTCTTGCCGTCGGACAGCACGCTGACCAGGCAAGCATGGGTCTCGATGTAGCCCTGGTGGACGGGTCGGGTGGTGAAGCTGCGTTCGATCACCACGTCGGCCTTGGCGAACCCGGCCTCGATGTCGCCCAGCTTATGCTCGAGCGTGCCGGCGATGTTCGACGGCTTGCCCTCGAACTGGACGAAGTCGTGCAGGATCGGCGCATCGGGCTTCAGTGCGTCCTCGATCTCGATGGCCCAGGGCAGGACCTCGTAGTCGACCTCGATCAGCTTGCAGGCTTCCGCGGCAATCGCCTCGGACATTGCTGCGACCGCGGCAACCGGATGGCCGTGGAACAACGCTTTCTCGCGCGCCATCACGTTGCGGGACATCCAGCGCATGTCCTGGATGCCAAGCGCCACCGGCTTGTCGACCGGGAACTCCACGATGTCCTTGGAGGTTACGACGGCCTTCACGCCCTGCAGGGCCTCGGCCTTGGAGGTGTCGATCGACTTGATCCGGGCGTGCGGGTGCGGGCTGCGCAACACCCGGCCCCAGATCATGCCGGGCATGCTGGTATCGGCGGCATAGGCCGCGCGCCCGGTAACCTTGTCGGCACCGTCGGGACGAATGGTGTTCGTGCCGATCCACTTGTTGCTGATTTCGTTCATCGAGTTGCCTCCCGCATCTCCGCAGCGGTATCCAGCACCGCGCGAACAATCTTGTCGTAGCCGGTGCAACGGCATAGGTTGCCGGCCAGCCAGTAACGCACCTCGGTCTCGGTCGGGTTCTGGTTCTTCTCAAGCAGGGCCTTCGAAGCGACCAACACGCCGGGCGTGCAGATCCCGCACTGCAGGGCGGCCATCTCCAGGAACTTCTGCTGCAGCGGGTGCAGCTTCTCGCCCTCGGCCATGCCCTCGATGGTCTCGATCTCGTGACCCTCGGCCTCGGCCGCCAGCATTAGGCAGGAGCAGACCAGCCGGCCGTCCAGCATGACGCTGCAGGCGCCGCAGTCACCGGAACCACAGCCTTCCTTGGACCCGGTCAGCGCCAGCGGACCGCGCAGCACGTCGAGCATGCTGTCGTTCGGGTCGCACAGAAACTCGGTCGGTTCACCGTTGATCTTGGTCGAAATATGCAGTTTGGCCATGGTCTCAAGCCCTCCCGGCGCGGTCGGCGGCGATGGCGACGGTGCGCTTCAGCAGCACGCCGGCAACTTTGGTGCGGTAAACGATGGTGCCGCGCTTATCGTCGATCGGACGGCAGGCAGCGCGACAGGCGGCGGCGGCGGTCTCGATGGCCGCATCGTCGAGTTTGGAGCCGATCAGCGCCTTGGCAGCGGCTTCGACCAGCAGCACGGTCGGCGCTACGGCACCCAGCCCGACCCGGGCAGCGGTGCAGACACCATCCTTCAGCGTAAGGTTCACGCCGCAGCCGACCACCGCGATGTCCATCTCGGTGCGCGGGATCATGCGCAGATAGGCGTCGCTCGCCCCCTTGGCCCGTGGCGGCAGGGTGAAGCTGACGAGGATTTCGCCCGGCGTCAGGTTGGTGCGTCCCGGTCCAGCCGGCACGGCCTCCACCGGCATCTGCCGCCGTCCGTTCGGGCCCTGCACCGTGACGGTGGCTCCGGCCGCGATCATGGCAGGCACGCTGTCACCGGCTGGCGAGCCGTTGCACAGATTGCCACCGGCCGAGGCCCGGCCCTGCACCTGGGTGGAGCCGATCAGGTTGATGGCTTCCAGGACGCCCGGCCAGACTTCGCCGAAGCGCGGGTGCTCGTACAGCACGGCACCCGAGACCGCGGCACCGATGACAAAGCCGCCGTCGGCGGTTTCCTCGATGCCGGTCAATTCAGGAATCTTCTTGATGTCGACGATCAGGCCCGGCTGCACCATGCCGGCGCGCATCTGCACCAGAATATCGGTACCGCCGGCCAGAATGCGGGCAGCACCCGCAGCAGCAGCAAACGCACCAACCGCTTCATCGAGCGTGCTCGGCGCCAGATATCGCATATCCGTCATCGTTCTTCCCGTCGTCGTTTCCGGTATCCGCCCTTCCCCCTTGGATAGAGGGGATTCATCATATCAGTTGCTCGGGCGGGGCAAGGCTACGCTGGCCAAAGCGATTGGAACAGCCCCTACTCTCCAGCATGCTGGTCAGCCTGTTATAAAAGATCCACGCTGGCTCTGACCACTCCCCGAATCTTGCGCCTAACCATTCCTCGTGAGCTGATTTGCCTCATTGAGACCTGCCATCTCGCCTAACCACCCGAAACCCCCAGGAATCGCCTGACGACACGAGGCTCATTGATGCAAAGTTACGATTACATCATCGTCGGCGCCGGATCGGCCGGAGCAGTGCTGGCGAACCGACTGTCGGCGAATCCACGCTCCACTGTGCTGCTTCTGGAGGCCGGACCCACCGGCCATCCTTGGACTCACATCCCGGTCGGCTATGCCAAGCTGGTGTCCAACCCCGACGTCAACTGGCTGTACAGCTCCGAAGCCGATGCGAACACCGGCGGCCGGCGGATTCCAGTACCGCGTGGCCGGATGCTCGGTGGCTCCAGCGCCCTCAACGGCCTCGCCTTCGTGCGCGGCCAAGCCCAGGATTTCGACACCTGGGCCCAGATGGGCAATCCCGGCTGGAGCTACGCCGATGTCCTGCCGTTCTTCAAGCGCATGGAGCGGTACGAGGCCGACGGCGACGACGCGTTCCGCGGCCGCGATGGGCCGCTGCGCGTCACCAATCCCGAGCCGCGCGACCCGTTGTACCGTGCGCTGATCGAGGCAGCCGGCCAAGTCGGCATCGCCCACAACCCCGACTACAACGGCGCCCGGCAGGACGGTATCGCCATGAGCCAGGCGACCATCGCGTCGCGCCGCCGCATGAGCACCGCCCGCTGCTACCTGGATCCGGTGCGAAGACGCCCAAACCTGCGGATCGTGACCGGCGCTCTTGCCGAAGGGGTCGTACTGGACGGCGCACGCTGCACCGGCGTCCGCTACTCTGTCGCAGGGCAGAGGCACGAGGCCCGCGCCGGCCGCGAGGTGGTGGTGAGCGCCGGCTCGATCAACTCGCCGCAAATGCTCGAACTGTCGGGCATCGGCCAGCCGGAACGCCTGCGTGGCCTGGGTATCGAGGTGCATCGCTCCCTGCCCGGCGTCGGCGAGAACCTGCGCGATCACTATGCACCCCGAACCCGGTGGGCGGTTGGCACACCCGGCTACACCTTCAACGACCGAGGCCGCGGCCTCGGGTTGGTGTGGCAGGCCCTGCGGTACGCCGTCTCCGGCGGCGGGATGCTCGGCATGGTCGCCGCCCCGATCCGCGCTTTCGCGCGGTCCCGCGAGGGGCTGGACGCACCCGACCTGCTGCTCGGCTGGGTGCCGATGCTCACAGAGCCGGGACCGAACGGCCCGGTGCTGTCCCGGGAGGCGGGACTGACCTGCTACGCCCATCCGATGCGGCCCGAGAGCAAAGGCTCGATACACATCACTTCATCTAACCCCCGTCGGGCGCCGGCAATCAGCTTCAATTTTCTGTCCGCACCGATCGACGCAGCATTAACCGTGTGCGCCATCAAGATGGCCCGCACGATCATGACCGCGCCCTCGATGCGGCCACTGAATGTGACCGAGATCGCACCCGGCTCAGCCAAGGTCGGCGACGATGAGATACTGGCCTGGGTCCGGCAGACAGCAGAAACCACCTACCATCCGGTGGGCACGTGCAAGATGGGACAGGACGCGATGGCCGTGGTCGACGCGCGGCTGCAGGTTCACGGGTTGACCGGTCTGCGGGTCGCCGACGCTTCAATCATGCCTACATTGACATCCGGCAACACCAACGCACCTGCGATCATGATCGGTGAAAAAGCAGCAGACATAATCTTGCAGGACGCGGCCACCTGATGACACCGACCGGGTCGAGGTCGCCATCCGTTGCCTCGGCATCTGGTCCCCTTGATATTCCGTCCGGTTCCTCATGCCGTATGCATGCGCGCGTGGTCCGGATCCCATGAAAGCCAGACTCGTCCGCCGGACTTGATCCCGGCATCCAGTTCTTTGGACAGCAATCGCACCGGCACGACAGGCCCACCGTCGACTTCGACATGCAACAGCGCCGAGAATCCCAGATAGAAAACATCAACAACCGTGCCGGGCAGAGTTTGCTCCAGATCCGGTTGCTGCAGGTGCAGGTCGATGTTCTCCGCCGCGACCGAGATGGCCAGCGGAGGTTCTGCATCGCGCACGAACGGTGCAGCGCCGCCAATGCGCAGTGCACCCTCCACGATCGGCCCGGAAAATACGGCGTTCTCGCCGATGAACTCGGCGGTGAAGCGGCACCTCGGCGTTTCGTACACCTCGCGGGGTGACCCGCTTTCGACCAACGTGCCGGCGGCGATCAACGCGATCTCGTCGGCGACCGTCATCGCCTCTTCCTGGTTGTGGGTCACATGAATGAAGGTCGTGCCGACACTCTCCTGAATGTGCTTCAGCTCGAAGCACATGTCCTTGCGCAAAGTCGCGTCGAGTGCGGCCAACGGCTCGTCGAGCAGGACGATCGACGTTTGCAGCACCAGTGCGCGGGCAAGCTGCACCCGCTGCTGCTGCCCGCCTGAAAGCGCGCTGGGCCTGCGCGCTTCGAATCCCGTAAGCCCAACCAGACGCAGCATCGCAGCCGTCCGATCACGGAGCTCGTCCTTGGGAAGGCGTCGCAGTTCAAGGCCGTAAGCGACGTTCTGTTCCACTGTCATGTGCGGGAACAGCGCGAATCCCTGGAACACCATGGCAGTGTCCCGGCGGTTGGCCGGTTGGTCGGTAACATCACGTCCGCCGATGCGGACCCGGCCGGTCGTCGGACGGATCAGCCCCGCGATCATGCGCAGCGTTGTCGTCTTGCCGCCGCCCGATGGGCCGAGCAGCACGAAATACCGTCCCTCCGGCACCGCGAAACTCGTCGGCTTCAAGGCACTGACCGAGCCGTAGTTCTTGGAAACCCCGTCGACTTCGACGGCGGGAACGCTGTTCATCCAATCCTCCGGCGGAGTGCGACGACCAGAACCAGACCGATCGCCGCCATCGACACAAGGCTCACCAACCCGGCCATGGCGTAGACTTCCGGCGTCATGCCGGTGTTGAGCATGTAGGACACGAGATAGGTGGGAAACGTATCGAACCCGCCCTTGAGGAAGTTCGTACGGACGTACTCGTTGAACGACAGGATCGTCACAAAGGCGCCGGCCGAAAACACCCCGGGCCGGATCTGCGGAAACTCCACCTGCCAGAACGCCTGCCAGGCGTCGGCGCCGCAGGTTCGTGCCGCCTCGGTCTGCTCGGGACGGAAGCGCCCCATGGTCACCAGGATGACCACGAACGCATAGGGCAGGCACCAGGTGATCTGTCCAGCCACCGCCGTCCACAGCGACAGGTCGAACAGTTCCACCCCGATCAGTCCTTCGACGAGCCGGTTCAGGTTCTTGAAATACACCAGGAGCGCTGCGGCCGTGACATCGGCCGGAACGAACAGCGGTGACAGCATGAGGAAGACGAACGGTACCTTGAATCGGGTGCGCTGGTAGAACTTGGCCGCCATAACGCCCATCGGCACCGTAATGGCGACCACGATCGCCGCGATCAGAACGGTCCAGGCCAGCGACGTTCGTATTTCAGCGTTCTTGAACAGCTCGACGTACCAGAACACGGTGAAATCGTACTCAGCCGCGCCAAAGCCGTTGGCGTTGAACGAGATCCACAGCGTGTACAGAACCGGCAGCATCAGCACGCCGACCACAGACAGCAGGTAGGTCCACTTCGCCCTGTAGACCCAGCGGCTCTCGTAGTCGTGGCTCACCGGAACGGCTCCAGCAGCTTGGTCAGGTCGAACAGCCAGTGGCCGATCAACAACAGCGCCACCATCATCGTCACCATGATCGCGGCGATCGCCATCGCCAGCGGGAAATCGAGGGCTGCAATCGCGTTGACCACCAGCGTTCCGGCGTTCGCCGCCCCCGGTCCGCCGAGCAGATCAGGCACCAGGAACAGGCCAAGCGAATTGACGAAGATGAAGATCGCTGCGGCGAAAATCCCGGGTGCCGCCAACGGAATGATCACCCTACGCAGGGTAACCACCAAGCCAGAACCGATGTCGTCGCAAAGCTCGAACACGTAGTCCGGCACCGCTTCCATGGCCAGAAAGCCGCAGAACACCATGAACGGCAGGAACGACAGCACCTCGCCGATCACCACGCTGGTCGGGGTGAACAGCAAGGCCGATATCGGCTCGTCGACCAGCCCGATCGACATCAGCAGGTCGTTGACGATCCCGTTGCGGCCCAGCACAGGGCGAAGCGCGAACAGTCGGATCACCTCGGAGATCATGAACGGCAGGATGAACAGCAGGACCGCCTGGTGCTGGGCATGAGCCGGCACCGAGCGACGCACGAACACCGCGATCGGGAAACCGAGGATGAATGCCACCGCCACCGTAACCGCCGCAGATTTGACCGAGTTCAGGAAGCTATCGACCCGACCTGATCCGAAGAAGTCCTGATAGGCAGCCAGCGTGAAGCCCGGCTCCATCCAGAACATCGTGCGCTCGAAGACGCTCCACACCAGCGTCAGCGCCAGCGGGATCAGGAAGAACGCCACCATGAAGACCAGCGGGATCCACAGGACGATGCGCCCTGGCCCGTGGTCGTCGACGATGACCTGCCAGAGGGAGCGGCGCGCCGGCGCCGTTCCCCCAGCGTTAAACGATCTGAACATCGGGCTCCCGCCGGATCAGGCAGCTTGCACCCGCGACCACCATTCCTGATACGCGCGCAGTTCCTTCGGATAGACGTTCTGCCACGCGTTGCCTTTGACCGCGTAGCGCTGCTCCTTGCGCTTCAGCGTCGCCTTCAGGTCGGCCACGTTGAAGTCCGCCGGATGGGCTTCAAGGTAGTCGACCATACCGGTCGTCAGCGAGGCGAAGCCAAAGCGCGACAGCTGGCGGGTGGTGTACCAGGGCGACAGGCAGGTATCGGCGAGCTTGTAGAACGCGTCGTCGACCCCGCGCTTGGCGGCATCCTTGGTCAGCATCACGATGTTGTTCCAGACCTGATGGCCTTCCTTCATCGTGCCGTAGACGATGTCCTGGCTGGCCTTGCCGGCCGCCACGCGCTGGATCGGTTCCCAGCACGACATCATGACCACTTCGCCGGAGGCCAGCAGATCGACCCCCTGCTGGAAGCCGTTCCAGAAGGTGCGGAACTGGCCACCCTTCTTCTTTTCGATCAGGTACTCCGCGACACCCTGAATCTCGTCCTTGGCCATGTTGGACCGGTCCTTGATGTTCATCTGACCGGATTCGTGCAGATAGATCGCGGTGACCGTCATGGTCGGGCCGAAATCGTTCTGCATCGCCACTTTGCCCTTGAACTCAGGGTCGAACAGCGGCGCCCAACTGTCATAGTCCTGGCCGAGGACCGTCTTGTTGTAGGCGAGCGAGTCGGCGTTGGCGATGTAGGGCACCGCGAAGATCTTGTCGTTGTACCGGATCGAGTGGGCCGCCTCTCCGTTCGGATCGCGAACCTCGTCGCGCAGCAGGTTCCAGTTCTTCATCCGGGAGGTATCGAGTTCGGCGATCACGCCGTTCTCGGCCATGGCGTCTTCCATCCCGCCGCCATTGTCGGTGAAGGCGTCGTAGAGCTTCTTGCCGTCGCCGACCATCATCTTCGACAGGGCTTCGTCGGCGCTGGCGCTCTTCGGACTCCAGGCAATCGTAATCCCCGCCTGTTCCTCAAAGGGCTCCCAGGTTGGAAAGGGTCGCATGATCGGGGCAGACCAAAGACGGATCGTCGGCCCGGCCGCCAAGGCCGGAGTAATGCCGGCGGCAGCTACGCCACCGGCCGTAGCCGCCAGCCCCTGCAGGAACAGGCGCCGATTGAAATCAATCTGCTTCATGGTTTCCTCCTCTTCAAACCCATTGTGACGGCGGAACCTCTCGTCATCTTCATTCCACTCACCCTGCACGCAACGACGCTGCATTGTAAACTGTCAACAGAAAACCGAAGTCAACGCGAAGGCACGAGCACATCCGTTCAGTCACGGCACAACAGTCAATCTGTCATCCAGTCACCCGGATCGACGCTTGCTAAAGTATTGAAACCGAGCGATTTGACACTCTGATTACGTCAGCTTCGGCTGACGGACGTCTCGATACGGCAATACCAGGGAGACAGGTCATGGACCTCAGGGGCACGGTCGCGCTGGTGACCGGCGGCAATGGCGGGCTCGGCCAGCGCATCTGCCATGCGCTGGCGAAGGAGGGCGTGCACATCGCCGTCATGTACGCCAAGAGCCGAGACCAGGCCGAAGGCGTCGTCCGTGAACTGTCCTCCGGCTATCAGATCAACGCCGCTGCATTCGCCTGCGACATCACCGACGACGCTGCGGTGGAACGGTTGATCGGCGACGTGACGAAGCACTTCGGCCGCCTCGATATTCTCGTCAACGACGCTGCCTACAACAAAGCCATCCCATTCACGGATCTTGACGGCCTTACGCTCGACGAATGGGACAAGATCATGTCCGTCAACCTGACTGGACCGATGCGCCTGATCAAGGCAGTGGCCCCCATCATGAAGGCCCAGGGGCACGGCCGAATCGTCAATATCGCGTCTGTGGCGGGGCTGTCACCGACCGGCTCGTCGATTGCCTATGCGGTATCCAAGGCCGGCCTGATCCACTTGACCCGATGCATGGCGGTCGGGCTGGCTCCCGAGACTCTGGTGAACTGTGTGGCACCGGGGTTGCTGGAAGGCACGCGCGCCACCGCCAACCTCAAGTCCGAACAGATCGAGCGCGCGTCGGCCGCCTCGCTCCTGAAGAAGCCGGCCGACAAGGACGACTGCGCCGACATGGTCGTCACCATGTGCCGAACCGAAACCATGACCGGACAGACCGTGGTGATCGACGCGGGGCGGATCTTCCATTGAGAATGAGGACCCAGTTCGAGAGCGGCTCGGTCAAGTCGAACCGCGGCGACTGATCCGAACTGCGGCGCATTGCCGGTTCAGTGGCTCACCGACGAGATTGCCCGGTCGATCGCGTCGCCGACCCGCTCGACGATCTCCGCCAGTTCATCGTCGGTGGTGATGTATGGTGGTGCGACCAGGACATGGTCGCCCGACTTCCCGTCGATCGTGCCGCCCATTGGGTAGCAGATCAGGCCGTTCTCCATCGCCGCAGTCTTGACCCGGCTATGCATCGCCAGTGCGGGGTCGAAGGTCGCCTTGGAAGTGCGATCCGCCACCAATTCGAGCCCCACGAAGTAGCCGCGACCACGGATCTCGCCGACATGGGCATGGTTGCCGAAACGCTCCTCCAGCAGGGCGCGCAACGTCGCCCCGCCCGCCTGCACGCGCGCCAGCAAGCCCTCCTCCCGGATCGCGACCTGCACTGCCAGCGCCGCCGCACACGCAACCGGGTGGCCCATATAGGTATGGCCGTGCTGAAAGAACCCGCTGCCGTCGTGGATCGCTGCGTACACACCCTCCGACGCGATCACGGCGCCGATCGGCTGGTAGCCGGCGCCCAGCCCCTTGGCCACGATGTAGATATCGGCCACCACCCCATCGAACTCCGACGCGTACAGGGTACCGGTCCGGCCCATGCCGCACATCACCTCATCGAACATCAGCAGCACCCCGTAGCGGTCGCAGATGGTGCGGACGCGGGCGAGGTATCCCGGCACGGCGGCAACGGCGCCAAGCGTCGCCCCCACCACCGGTTCCAGGATGAACGCCGACACCGTCTCCGGGCCGACCCGCAGGATCTCGGTTTCAAGTTCGTCCGCGACCCGCAGGCCGTAAGCCTCCTCGGTTTCATCGTGGTGACGGTCGCGGTACGGATAACATGGCGCGATGTGGCTCCAGTCCTGAAGATAGGGCTGATACAGGGCGCGCCGGGCCATGTTGCCGCTGGCTGAGAGCGCACCCAGCGTGTTGCCGTGGTAGCTCTGGCGACGCGCGATGATGCGGTGGCGCGAGGGTTCGCCGCGTTCCATATGGTACTGGCGAGCGAGCTTGATCGCGGCCTCGGTCGCTTCCGATCCGCCGCTGACGAACAGTGCCCGGGCCATGCGGCCCGGCGCGTTCCGGACCATCAGTTCGGCCAGTTGCTCGGCCGGCTCGCTCGAGAACGCGCCGGTATGGGCAAAGGCGATCCGGCCCACCTGATCGCGCACCGCGGCGATCACTCGCTCGTGGCTGTGGCCTAGGCACGACACCGCGGCGCCGCCCGAAGCATCCAGGTAGCGCTTGCCGTTGGAATCTTCGATCCAGATCCCCTCGCCACGCACCACGACCGGCATGTCCGCGCGGGTATCGCGATGAAACACATAGCTCATGGTGCTCCCCGATCTCCCAAAGACAAACAAGTACCGGCCCAGCAACACCCCCGGCACCAACTCACCGGCACTCTCACATCAAAGAATTGAGCGAGCAACCGAACGGTTCTCAGGCACGGTCGCCGGTCCTCTCGGATCAACCCATCGGCTCTTTCAGGAGCTTTTCGCGAATGCCCGATACGGGTCGAGGATCATTGCGCTGTAAGATTTCGCCAGATTCCGTTAATGTGAGTGATCTATCGGCCATTCTTTCTCTAGCAGAGGTCCATCGCCATCGGCACGCGCGCTCGCGAGGACTACCGCAGCATCACCGGCCCCGAAAAGGCGGCCATCCTGTTGATGTCGCTGGGCGAGGAACAGGCGGCGAAGCTGTTCGCACAGATGGACGACGAGGAGATCAAGGAGATCTCCCAGGTCATGGCCGGTCTCGGCACCGTGTCGTCCAACATCGTCGAGCGGCTGTTCGTGGAGTTCGCCGAGCAGGTCTCGTCCACCGGCTCGCTGGTCGGCTCGCTGGATTCGACCCAGCGGCTGCTCACCAAGGTCCTGGGCGAGGACCGGGTCAGCGACATCATGGAGGAGATCCGCGGTCCGGCCGGCCGCACGATGTGGGACAAGCTCGCCAACGTGAACGAGCAGGTTCTGGCGAACTACCTGAAGAACGAGTACCCGCAGACCGTCGCCGTCATCCTGGGCAAGATCCAGCAGGGCCACGCCGCCAAGGTGCTGGGGACCCTGCCGGAGAACTTCGCCATGGAAGTGGTCATGCGCATGCTGCGCATGGAGGCGGTCAACAAGGACATCGAGAAAGACGTGGAGCGGGTGCTGCGCACCGAGTTCATGTCGAACCTGGCGCGCACCAACCGGCGCGACAGCCACGAGATGATGGCGGAGATCTTCAACAACCTGGACCGCGCGACCGAGAGCCGGTTCCTGTCGGCGCTGGAAGAGCGCAACAAGGACGCCGCCGAGCGGATCCGCGCGCTGATGTTCACCTTCGAGGACCTGTCGCGGCTGGATCCGGCCGGTGTGCAGACGTTGCTGCGGGCGGTCGACAAGGACAAGCTGGTGATCGCGCTGAAGGGCTCGCCGGAGGAACTGCGCGACTTGTTCTTCTCCAACATGTCGGAACGCGCGGCCAAGCTGATGCGCGAGGACATGCAGTCGCTCGGGCCGATCCGCCTGAAGGACGTGGAGGACGCGCAGCAGGCGATGGTGCAGTCGGCCAAGGACCTGTCCGACCGCGGCGAGATCGTCATCGGCGGCACCGGCGGCGACGACCAACTAGTGTTCTGATTCAGACAAGCTCCAGTGACGTCGCAGCCGCATCGGCCCGAGCGCTCGCCCGCAACGGGATCGTCACTGCCTCGACCAACCGGCTAGGACGACAACGATCATCAACGCCAGAGCCATCAGCTTATTGATGATCGACTGAGTTTCCGGCGACAGGTCGAGCCGCTTCAACGATATCCCGGCCCATAGCCAGGCCAGATGCACCGGGACCCAGAGGATGTTGAGGATCGCGAACTTGGCGATCACCTCAAGCACCGGATCGCCCGGCATGAAGTGAAAGCCCGAGAACAGCGTCGTGTTAACCGCGTAGGATTTCGGGTTGATCAACTGCAACCCGATCCCGCCGAGCACACCCGGCGCGCTGCCGCGCTCAACGAAGGCAATCCGAGCCCCGGCCCAGCCGATGCGGAAGGCGAGATAGGAGAGATACAGCAGCGACCCGTACAGCAATACCGGACCGACGATCGGATCCGCCAGCACGATCGCGGCAATGCCGCTCACCACAAGAATGGCTGCGGCATTAGTCCCGATGTTAAGGCCGATCAGGAATCGGATCCCCGGACCAGCGCCGAAACTCGAGCCGATCCCAGCCGTGGTCAGCACCCCGATTCCAGGCGTAATAATCAGAAAGAACAGAGCGACCGCGTAGCTGATCATTGTCCGCAAGGCCTTTCGATGGCGCCGTCACATGAGACCACGCGGAACTGCAGGAAGGTTTCGTTGTGCCGTACCCGGTCTTTCGTTCCCGGTCCATGGCTGTCGTTCCATCGGACACACAGGATGTCGAACTGGTTTCAGCCCGGCCAAACCCACGCTAACATTCGTCCGTGCCCGGCAGCCAAATCGTCCATCCGGTCGAGGCTGGCAAAGACCGGTTGCACATTTGGGGAGACAAACGATGCGACGCGCGATCCTGATGGTTGCCGGCGTATTGACTGTGTTCACCGCTACCTCCGCACTCGCACAGATCGACGGGCTGGAACGTTTCGAACGCGAAGTGAAACCGCAGTTCATGAAGGACGGTGCCGGCATCACCTACAAGGACGCCACCGCCCTGGGCCCGTCGGGCTTTGTGCTCAGTGGGGTCACCCTGACAGAACCCGCGGGCAAACAGCCCGATGCCAAGCCGAGCCGGATCACCATCGAGCGCCTGACCGTCGAGGACATCGATTTCGACCGCATTGCCGCAGGGCAGGTCCCCGAGTTCGTCCGCCTGCGCGCCGAGGGCGTCATGGCAGACGACGCGACCGGGACCGAACTTGCCGAAAGCATGAAAAGCTACGACATCCCGAACGTTCCGCTCGGCTTCGTGCTCGACTATCGGCAGGACAGCGTCCGCAAAGTGTTCGCCTTGAACCGGTTGGAGGTGACGATGCCCGGGCTGGCGCGGATCGAGTTCGGGCTAACGCTCGACGGCGTCGCCTCACTCGAACCGCCGAAAGACGAGCAGGCTCGAGAACTGGCCGCCGCGCAGGTAGCGTTGCGCACCGCGAGCCTCACCTATGATGACGCCTCTCTGCTTCGACGGATTCTGACGGCCGCGGCGCGTGACATGGCCACGACACCGGACAATCTGGTGGGTGAGGCAGCTGGATTTCTGGCGGCGTTCGGTACGGGGCAACCGTCGGAGGCACAGACTGTCGTCGACGCCCTGGTGTCGTTCGTCGAGGACTGGCGTCAGCCTGCCGGACCAATCCGAGTGAGCCTCAATCCTCCGGCAAGCATCGGTATGGTCGACTACGACAAGCTGTCCGCCGTCAACGCACTCAAGACAGTCTTCGGTCTGTCGGTGAACTACGCCGGGACGCGCACAGGCGCTGCCGCGCGGGCAGCACCGCCACCGCCGACGACCTCACCCGCACCAGATGCGCCCGCAACCGCCGTCCTTTCCTGCAAGGACGGCCAACGCCTGTTCGTGCTGGATGACGAGGTGTGGTGGCCCGCGACGGCCCGCGAACCGGCACAGGGCAACCGCTGCATCATACGGTTCGATGGCGAGAACGAAGACGAGACGATCGCCCTCGAGTCCCAAACGGTCCTGCCCTGGTCCTTTGACGGTCCGGGCAGCACGGCCACCGCCTGCCGCAAAGGTTCCCTCGTGCTCGTCCAATACAAAGGAGCCTGGTACCGCGGGCGTGTCAAAAACGATGCTCCAAGCGACCGGTCCTGCCCGATCAAGTACCTGGGCAACTACGATGACGAGAATGTGCCCCTTGGTCTTATACGCCTACAAGACCGCCTCATCCGGTAAGATCGGGCAGCCGACAGTGCCGACCAGGGCTATCCCAAGCCGACCGACGGCTTCTGGTCCGGTCTTTGGATCTCCGGATCGGCGCGGCAGTGAGGTGGGGCAACGCCAAGTCCTACTCCTTCCAGCGACCGCGCCGTCCGGGGTTGTTTAGTCGCTCAGACCTGCGACAGGCATCAAAGTCCGAACGAGCCGAAGGCTCGGTATTCGCAGGCACTGACGACACCTCAACCGCAAGCGCCTTCAATCACGCCGATGATGCTGTTCGGCGCGTGGTGGCTTGCCACCTTCCGCCAGCCGGCCCGCCGCAGCAGTTCCGTGTACTCGGCGTCGGTGCGCTCCTGTCCGGTTCCCCAGCACATCATATGAATGTCGAACAACTTGGCGAAATGCGGCGTGTCGGGCCCTGGCACGATGTGTTCCATGATGAACACGCGCGCCGGCCCCGCAGCGGCGCGGCGGATGTTCTCCAGAATCGCGACGCACTCTTCGTCGTTCCAGTCGTGAAGGATCATCTTCAGGCCATAGGCGTCCGCCTTGGGCACGTCCTTGAACATGTCGCCGCCGACATAGCGGCAACGCGATTCAAGCTCGAGCTTGCGGGCCCAAAGTGAATCGCGATCGGCCACCACTTCAGGTAGATCCAGCACGATCCCCGAGAGTTGTGGATACGCGTTCAAGAGAGCGCAGGTCATGTAACCGTGTCCCCCCGCTACATCGCAGAACACCCGGACGCCGGACAGGTCGGTCCCGCGCAGCGCGCCCAGAACTTGCTCGGACTGCGCGGCGGAGTAACTCGACATGGCCTGATCGAAACGCTCTGAATAATCAGAGTCTGCCTTGGCGTGATCGAATGCCATGTGGCCGAACTCGCGCACGAAGGCGTTCTGCTTGCCGTCCGTGATCATCGCCGGCAGGTGCTTCCACAGCGCATAGTGCTGCGGTCCCTCCTCCAGCCTGGCCATGGCCGCGAGCGACTGCGGGTGCCCTGTGCGCAACAGATCGCCCATCTGTGTCAACACGAAGCCGCCAGAAGAGTCCTCGACCAACAGGCCAATCGCCGCCTGCGCCCGAAGCAGCCGGTACAGCAGCGCTGCATCCAATCCGATCGCCGCGGCGAGCTCGGGAGCCTTTCGCGGTGTCGTCGTGTCAAGCCGGTCAAAGACCGCCAACTCGGTGCCAGCGGCAAGAATCTGACTGCGCCAACGACCGAATATGAGATTAATCACTTGTTCAACAGGCGCCCCCATTACCCGTTCCCTTCCAGTGGTTTCCTAACCTCATGTCATGAGGCATTGAAAAGATGTCGATACTTCGTTCTTCAACAATAAATAAACCTCGAGTCGCGTCATATCATGCCAGACTGTTTCCCATCCGCAAGATTGCTTCGACATCTGCGTTCAACGTGGACTTTCAACTAAGCTCCCAATCATTGGGCGCGGGATTGAACGTGAGACCTCTGGCGGTACCTGCACAGTGATGGCCGCTCATCTTGTCAGGTTCGGGCGTGCGAACAGGTGATCGAAACTGAAACGCTCAAGTGGAGGCCTTGCCAACTGCACCCTGACAATCACGCCTCCCGATACCGGTCGAGCCAGCTCCCAACCGCAAAAATCCAGGGCTGCGTGCCACTTACCCCCTAAGGTTCTGCACCTTGGCCAAGCAGGACGCCCGATCTTTCTGTCCTACTGCAATTGTAGCGGACGGAATCGCGTGAGACCCTGCCCGCCACTGCAGCAACCGGCGAAAATCCGTGCATGAAATACGAATTCGACCTTGGGCCCTGGACGCGTTCCATCACCACGACCTCACCAGAGGCGCAGATCTGGTTCGACTGGGGCCTCAACTGGACCTTCGCCTACAACCACGAAGAGGCGATTGCCTGCTTCCGCCGGGCCCTTGAACATGATCCCGAGTGCGCGATGGCGTGGTGGGGCATCGCCTACGCCGGCGGACCGTTCTACAACCGGGCCTGGATCCGGTTCTCCGATGCCGAGATCGAGGCGGTGCTCCCGACCTGTCATGCCGCCGCTGAAGCCGCGAAGGCCTGCGCCGCAACCGCAACCCCGCCCGAGCGGGCGCTGATTGCCGCCATCCCGCTGCGCTACCAGAGCCCGTTCGAACGCGACCGCGAGACGCTCAATCGCTGGCACCGCAATTTCACCGATGCGATGCGCGGCGCGCATCGGGATCATCCAGACGACCTGGATATCACCGCCCTGTTCGCCGAGGCGGCGATCACCTGCACGCCGCGCCAACTGTTCGATCTGAAGACGGGGCAGCCCAACCCGTTGAGCCTGACCGGTGAAGTGCTGCCAATGCTGGACCGGGCCATCGCCGCCTGTCGCGAGAAAGGCATGATCCACCCCGGCGTCCTGCACATGCACATCCATGCGCTGGAGATGTCACCCACTCCGGAACGCGCGCTCAACTCTGCCGACACGCTTCGCGGATGGGCACCCGATGCCGGACACCTCGAGCACATGCCGGCCCACATATATGTGCTGTGCGGCGCCTATGCCGAAGCGGTCGAGCAGAGCCGGCGGGCGGTGGCAGCGGACGACCGATACCTAAGCTTCGGCGGCGACGACAATTTCTACACCACCGCTCGTTGCCACGACCTGCATCTCTACGTCTATTCGGCCATGTTGCTGGGGCAGTACCGCACAGCGCTGCACGCCGCCGATCGGATCCGAGCGATCGCTACGCCGGAACTTCTGGCCACGAGCGCCCCGTTCATGGCCTCGATCCTCGACGGCTATTCCGGCATGCGCAGCCACGTCCAGGTCCGGTTCGGCAAGTGGCGGGAACTCACCCTGGAACCACCACCGTCTGAGCCGGAGATCTCTCCGTTCCGCGCCGCCATGTTCCACTACGCCAAGGGCGTCGCGCACGCCGCCCTCGGCGAAATTGCCGCTGCCGAGGCCGCCGAAGCGGCATTCCACGCCGCCCGGGACGGGTTCTCGACCGAGGCCATCTTTCTCAGCAACACGGTGCGCGACACCCTGGGCGTTGGCGCCGCGATGATGGCCGGCGAAATCGCCTACCGTAGGGGTGACCACGACCAGGCGTTCGATGCCCTGCGGCTCGCGGTCGAGCGGCACGACACCCTGAACTACACCGAACCCTGGGCCTGGATGCATCCGCCGCGTCACGCGCTCGGCGCGCTGCTGGCCGAGCAACGCCGCTTCGAGGAGGCCGAAGCGGTCTACCGTGCTGATCTCGGCTACGACCAGACCGTACCGCGGCCGTGCCAGCACCCAGACAATGTCTGGGCCATGCACGGGTTGCTGGAATGCGTCGTGCGGCGCGGCGACGAGCGGGAAGCCGAAATCCTGAGCCAGCGCCTGATGCTGGCCCAGGCGCGGACCGACTTTCCGGTCACGTCCGCATGCTGTTGTCGAGGCAAGTCACCGTTAGCGGAGGGAGACTGAAGATGGTTGGACCCCCGGGGCCAGCCAGCATCGACGTTGATCAAGCCTCGCCCCAGACCTCCTTTGCGATGCCGACGATGAAGGACAGCTTCCGCCACTGTTCTTCCTCGGAGAGGATGTTGCCCTCCTCGGTAGACGCGAAGCCGCATTGCGGACTCAGGCAGAACTGGTCGGTCTGGGCGAATTCAGAAGCCTCCTCGATCCGCTTCAATACGCCATCGCGGTCCTCCAACTCGCCGAATTTGGAGGTAACCAGTCCAAGCACGACCCGCTTGTCGCCTTTGGGCAGAAAGCGCAGCGGCTCGAACCCGCCGGCCCGTTCGCTGTCATACTCCAGGAAATAGCCGTCATAGGGCAGATCCCCGAGCAGCAGTTCGGCCACCGGCTCGTATCCGCCCTCGGAAATCCAGCTTGAGCGGAAGTTGCCTCGGCAGACATGGGTGGTGATGGTCATGTCGTCCGGCTTGGCGGCAAGCGCCTGGCGGATCATCTGGGCGTAATCCGCCTTCAGCGCGTCCGGATCGTCCCCGCGGTCCCGAAGGCTCTGGCGCTCCTTCTCGGAACAGAGATAGGCCCAAACCGTGTCGTCGAACTGCAGATAGCGGCAACCCGCCGCGTAAAACGAGCGTACCGCCTCGGCATAGGCCTCGGCGGTGTCAGCGTAGAACGCATCCAGGTCCGGATAGATCTCCTTGGAGATCGCGTCCCGCCCACCCCGGAAATGCAGGACCGAGGGCGAGGGGATGGTGACCTTCGGTACCGCGGTCTTGACCACGCCCTGCAGGAACCGGAAATGCTCGAGCATCGGATGATCGCCGAAGCCAACCTTGCCGGTCACCGCGATGCTCTCTGACTTGGTCTGCACGCCCGAGAACTGGATCGCCTTGGCTCCCTGCACCAACTCGACCCCGTCGAGACCCGCCAGGAAGTCGAAGTGCCACCAGGAGCGGCGGAACTCTCCGTCGGTCACGGCCTGGAGGCCAACGCTCTCCTGCTTCTCAACGACCGCACGGATGCAGGCGTCCTCGACGGATCGCAATCCGGCAGCGTCGAGCTCGCCGGCGGCACATTGCGCCCGAGCGGTCTTCAAGGCGGCGGGCCGGAGCAGGCTGCCGACCTCGTCGGCACGGAACGGGGGTCTTGGTGCGGTCATCTGCGGTTTCCTCCTGTGAGTCTTGTGCCCAGCCGTCATGCGGTCCGGTTCGTCGTTTCAGGTGCGCTCGCTCGGATCTGTTCGGGTATCGCGGTTCGATCAAGCGCAGGCCGACTTGTACGCCCGCCGAACGAGTTGTATACAAGATCTTCCGATCAGGCGCGACGGGCTTGACCATGACCCCTCCTCCTTTGCCATTGGACGCTTGGTACGCCGTCACCCGGGAGGTCGAGGACAAACGCGCCTCGCAGCCGCCCGCCATCGCCAAAACCCCCTCTGTGCCTGGCCGAATGCAAGATGAAAATACCGCAGCGCCTGCTGACAGGCGCTGGCATCAACTGCTCTTTTTGCCCGAAGAACAGACCGGTACCGACCAGACCGCATGCCGCTATCATGGGTCGGACTACGGCGAGTTCGGGCAGCCTGTATACATATGGTCCTGTAGAACCAGATCCCCTTTCGCCATGCCTGACCCCGAAGCGTCACTCGAGCCGCATTGGTGGGGCCTCCCAAGATGGGCTTCTGACCGCCGCATGCGCGCGGAGGAAACGTCGGCGCACGGAGAGGCGGAATGAGTCGCGCTCTGGCGAATTCGAAGGGCCGGCCCGGCTCGCAGACGCTCAAGGCAATCCTCGGAATCAGAGACCTCGTGTTTTCCGCCGCTTTCGCGCCCGGCGAACGATTGTCCGAGCCTGTGCTGGCCGAGCGTCTCGGCTTGTCCCGGACGCCGATCCGGGCCGCGCTCGCTCGGTTGGAGCAGGAGGGCCTGCTGGAGATCATTCCGTCCGGTGGCTACACCACTCGGCGTTTCCCGGCATCGGAGGTCATGGACGCGATCGAACTGCGCGGCGTGCTGGAGGGAACGGCGGCGCGAATGGCGGCCGAGCGCGGGCTGTCGGCGGCCAGGCTGGCGGAATTCCACGCGCTGAACGCCGAGGTCGACGGCATCGTGGGACGGCCGCTCGCCGAGTTGGACTACGAGACCTACATCGACCGCAACACCGTATTTCACCGGTTGCTCAAGGACGCCGCTGGAAGTGCGATTGTCGCGCGCGAGATCGATCGGGTGATGTGCCTGCCGTTCGCGGGACCGAGCGCGTTCCTGAACGTGCAGATGGACATTCCGGAATTCCGCGCATCGCTGGTCATAGCCCAGTCCCACCACAAGGCGATCGTCGAAGCGATCGAGGCGCGAGAGGGCGGCCGCGCGGAAGCCATGGCGCGCGAACATGCGCGGCTGCTCAAAGTTCGCAACAGGATATTGGCGGAGGGAGTGGGCCTGGAATCCAACGCTCTCTGCGCAAATCCTCAAGGTACTTGCAAAACCTGCGCGGTGTTATGTCCAGGCGGAGAAGTTGACCTCAACGCCGGCTGTCCTGCCGGACGATGAAGGCCAACGCGGCGCGGCTTCAGCTTCACGCCGTGGCCTACAACCTCGCCAACTTCCTGCGCACCCTGGCGCTCCCGGAGGAAATGGCAAGCTGGTCACTGACCAGCATCCGCGAGAAGGTGGTGAAGATCGGTGCGAAGATCATCGCCCACGCCCGCTACAGTGTCTTCCAGATGGCCGAGGTCGCGGTGCCGCGTGACCTGTTCCGACGCATCCTCGACATGATCGACAATCTGCGATCACGAGAACCGGCGCCATGCTGACAGCAGGGTGGATCCGCACAAGGCAAACGACAGGCGAAGTGCGCCCGGGATCCAGCGAAATGAGCCAAAATCGCGCTGATGAAGCCAGCCATGGAGGTCGGGTTGACGATCATGGTGCGGCCGAGGCGGCCACTGTGACGATCCGCCTTCTGGCAGGCCCGGACGTGGGTTATCCTGCCATCAAACAGGGGCGGTTCGGCCGCTCAAATGGGAAATGTCGGATTATCGTCCAATCTGCTCCGCTCATCACTACCCCCGCCCGCAGAACCACTGTTGGTCCCCATACATTTCCAATGGGTACCATTCACGATTACATTGGTTCAATGGAAAAATGCTCAGCGGTAGCGTTTAGGTTTGCTTGCCCTTCATCCTCGCAAGAATTTCTTGATTTCGGGAGACGACGTTTGGCTGAGCCGGCGAAGTTTCAGCCGGTGGGCTTAAGGTGGGCACCTCATCGCCAGCAACCACGTCAGCGGGAATTGCATCTGGCCTGGGATCTCTAAGGCGTCCGAGCCGCCGTGTTACACGGAAACCAAAAGGCAAACGCAGTGAAACCCACCAGGTACCATACTGACTGCGGCCGACGCGAAACCCGCGCGTACCCCAACTAAGGCCGTAGTCATGTGGCGGCGGCCGGTAGCCTATCATAACAAAAACATCCCGATACGATTGGACTAGTGGATAAAATCCGACATTAGAATCCCGCTCAGGATTCCCGCGGGTTTGGTGGCGTGCGAGTCTGGGGCATGCGCACCGGGATCAGCTTCACCGTCAGTACCGCCGATCGCGCCCGCCTGGAGGCGATCGTGGCGGACCGCAACAGCCCGCAAAAGCACGTCTGGCGCTGCCGGATCGTGCTGCTCACCGCCGCGGGCCTGGGCACCAACGCGATCATGCGCGAGGCCGGGGTCGCCAAGACGGCGGTCTGGCGCTGGCAGGAGCGCTTCGCCGCCGAAGGCGTGGACGGGCTGCTGCGGGACAAGACGCGCCCGTCGCGGATCCCGCCGCTGGACCCCTCGGTGGCCGAGCGCGTCGTCGCCCTGACCCTGACCGATCCGCCCGGCGAGACGACCCACTGGACCGCCGCAACGATGGCGGCACAGACCGGCATCTCGGTTAGTTCGGTGCAGCGGATCTGGCGTGCTCACGGTTTGGCCCCGCATCGGATCCGGCAGTTCAAGCTCTCGAACGACCCGGAGTTCGTGACCAAGCTGCGCGACGTGGTCGGGCTCTATGTCGACCCGCCGGCCCACGCCATCGTGCTCAGCGTCGACGAGAAGAGCCAGATCCAGGCGCTCGACCGCACCCAGCCCGGCCTGCCGCTGAAGAAGGGCCGCGCCGGCACCATGACCCACGACTACAAGCGCCATGGCACCACCACCTTGTTCGCTGCCCTCAACGTGCTCGACGGCACCGTCATCGGCCGCAACATGCAGCGTCACCGCCACCAGGAGTTCATCCGCTTCCTCAACCACATCGAGGCCCAGGTTCCGGCCGGCAAGGTGATCCACGCCGTCCTCGACAACTACGCCGCCCACAAGCACCCCAAGGTCCGCGCCTGGCTGCACCGCCATCCCCGCTGGACCTTCCACTTCGTGCCGACCTCATGTTCCTGGCTCAACGCCGTCGAAGGCTTCTTCGCCAGGCTCGCCAAGCGCCGCCTCAAGCGCGGCGTCTTCCGCTCTGTCGCCGACCTCCAGGCCGCCATCAACCGCTTCCTCGACGAGCACAACGCCTCAGATCCGAAGCCCTTCAACTGGACAGCCGATCCCGACAAAATCATCGCCGCCGTCAGGCGTGGGCACCAAGTGTTGGATTCTATCCACTAGTGGTGGGAATCAGACAGATGAAACCCGTGCATCAGCAAACGCATGGCGGAAATCTGCCGATCCAGACGGACTCACCCGTTTGATTTTCACCACTAGTTTGCCCCACTTTCCTCGTGTATGCTAGACTGAAGTTATGAGGATCCTCATGGACGACAAGCGATCGCACGCACTCACCGTTCGCGATGTTGCTATGCTACTGAACGTTACGGAGAAGACCATTTATCGTCTTGCTCAGCGAAACGAGGGTATGTCCCGGTCGATGTTGAAATAGGGGAGCAGGCGTTGCCCGCCTTGAGCCATTAGGCTCGGGGTGTCGAATCCGCGAAGGAGAGCAACGCCATGAAGAAAGCTACCAGATCTGCCGGCGTGGTGCCGGCGGCAATCGTCGATGAGGCTTAGCAGGAGGTCGGCGCCAGCTTCGAGCGCTTCTGCCTGACGGCGGGCCTGGCGACGTTGGCGAGCATGATGGACGAGGACGCGGCCGAGCTGTGCGGCCCGCGCTACGGCCGCGCCGACGGCAAGGACGGCCACCGCTGGGGCACGACCACGGGGAAGGTCGGCTTCCACGGCGGCAAGGTCGAGATCGAGCGTCCTCGCGTCCGGGCTCGCAACGGCAGTGAGATTGCGCTGCCGAGCTGGGAGGCGGCCCAGCGTGAGGACCTGCTCGGCAAGTGGGCGCTGAACCTGATACTGATCAACGTATCGACCCGCAAGTTCGACCGTGCCGTGCGCCTGCCGGGCGGCGACATTCCGGTGCCCCCTGGGTCGGGGGTGTCAAAGTCGGCGGTGTCGCGGCGGTTCGTGGCGCTGTCGGCGGAACGCATGAAGGAATGGATGGCCGCCGACTTGTCCGCCCTGGACCTGCTGGCGATCCAGATCGACGGCATCCACATCGAGGAAGACCTGATGCTGCTGGCCGCCGTCGGCATCGACGGCATCGGCGACAAGCATCCGCTCGACGTGATCGAGGGGGCCAGCGAGAACGCCGCCGTGGCCCAGGCGCTGCTCGACAACCTGGTCGGCCGCGGCCTCGATCCCGCGGTCTGCCGACTGTTCATCATCGACGGCGCCAAGGCGCTGTCGAAGGCGATTCGCAACACCTTCGGCCGCGACACCCCGATCCAGCGCTGCCAGGTCCACAAGGCCCGCAACATCGCAGAGCGCCTGCCCAAGTCCTTGCAGGCCGGCGTCCGCAAGGCGCTGCGTCAGGCCTGGGAACTGGACGACGCCGACAAGGCCGAGAAGCTGATCCGCAACCTCGCCCGTCGCCTGGAGCGCGACGCCCCGGGCGTGTCGGCCAGCATCCTGGAGGGCCTCGACGAGATCCTCACCGTCACCCGCCTCGGTCTGCCGGTCGAACTACGCCGGTCGCTCGCCTGCACCAACATCATCGAGAACATGAACGGCACCATTCGCCAGGTCTGCCGCAACGTCAAACGCTGGCAGGACGCGGCCATGGCGCTGCGCTGGACCGCCGCTGCCATGCTCGAGGCCGCCAAGGGCTTCCGCCGCCTCAAGGCCCACAAGCAACTCCCAAGCCTGCGCCGAGCCCTGGCGGCCCACCAGGACAGGAACGCGATCAACCACGACCTTGAACAGCAGGCGGTCGCCGCATAGCCTAGTCAACCAACAGCGCCTGCCGAGCAAATTTCAACACGGCGAGGGACATCCCCCGAAACGATCTGCCAGGGTTCAAAGTGGCTGGAGCGTGGCGTTTTCTCAAGGCCGATATCTTGAACTGGGTTGAGCTCCAAAAGCAGGGTCGAACAAAGACCTGATCCGTTACGAAGCCCCTGATAAGGGCTAGAAATTGAGGGAGACACGCCAGTGACATACGTAGCCGAAATCAGCAGAAGCAACCCGACTGCATTTGTCTTTCTTGTTGATCAGTCAGGGTCAATGGACGACAAAATGGCGTCCACTGGACGATCCAAGGCCCAGCAAGTGGCCGACGTGCTAAACCGAACCCTTGCGACACTGATCACGAGGTGCACGAAGTCCGAAGGTACACGCAATTATTTTGATATAGGCGTCATCGGATACGGCGGAAACGGCGCTTACAACGGATTTCAAGGCGCTCTTGGGGGCTCAATTCTTCATCCGATCTCGTCCATTGAATCCTCACCGCTTCGTGTAGAAGAAAGGAAGAAAAAGATGGACGACGGCGCAGGAGGCGTCGTCGAACAGTCGATCAAGTTCCCCGTATGGTTCGAGCCTCAGTCGAGTGGTGGGACCCCGATGTGCCAAGCCATTACAAAGGCGGCTGAGGAGCTGGTTGCATGGTGCGATTCCCACCCCAATTCCTACCCGCCCACCGTTCTTCATATCACGGACGGCGAGTCTTCTGACGGTGACCCTGAGAACATGGCACTACAGCTTCAACAAATTCAGACGAGTGACGGCCAGGTTTTGATATTCAACCTTCACGTCAGCGCCCTTGAGGGAGCTGCCATCCAGTTCCCATCGTCTGAGTCGTCGTTGCCGGATAGTTACGCAAAGTTGCTATTCCGCATGTCCAGTCAACTACCCGAACACCTTATCCGCTATGCGCAGGAAAAGGGCTTCACCGTCGGAATGGAATCTCGCGGGTTCATGTTTAATGCGGATGCCGTTCAAATCGTTGACTTCTTCGATATTGGGACCCGAGCCTCCCAGCTGAGATAAATAGCAATGCGGGTCTTGTTCTCCGGCCAAGTGCCAAAGGATCCAATTTATCCGGAAGCTATGGAGGATTCCTACGAATTCCTGATTTCGGATGGTCGCATCGCGCTTAGCGACGGGGCTTCAGAGTCGTTCGACTCCAAGACTTGGGCACGCATTGTAACTTCCCAGTTCGTTGCTGATCCGGCCATAAAGGCATCGTGGTTAGATGAGTGTATTAGGAGATACGCTGATCAATTTGATGTGCAGTCACTGAGCTGGTCAAAGCAAGCCTCATTCAATCGGGGCAGTTACGCTACTCTTCTTGGCGTCGAGATATTTACTGAAAAACAGACGATGGATGTGATTGCTGTCGGCGACAGCATCTGCGCAGTCCTTGAGAATGAAATGCTGATGACAACATTTCCTTACGATCAGCATGAACAGTTTCAGCAACGCCCAGAAATATTCAGTACGCTATCGTCAAACAATATATTTGTGTCTGAATCAGATTTTTACTCAAAGCACTTTCGAACATTTCCTGTCAGACCAAATTGCATGACCGCACTACTATGCATGACGGATGCACTAGGAGAATGGGCATTGCGTGGTCAGGCCGAAGGAGAACCACGGTGGTCGCTCTTACTCTCTATAAAAGACACAAGCGAGTTGGAGGAACTCGTAACAAGCGAGCGAGCGGCAAGGCGAATGCGAATTGATGACGTGACGCTACTGCACATAGATCCGCTCGGAGGCGAGACCGATGAGCTATCCAAGTCTTGAACAATACAATGAGGCCTTCCAGCATCCTCAGCTCGCGCTGACTGATGCCAAGCTTAAAGGCGGTAGCGTAAGTACGACAGGATTGGGCTTGCCGCTTGCACTTTGCGGTGGGTTCGCACTGACATACACGATTAAGGCTGGACCGAAAAAGTTTGCCGTACGCTGCTTTCACAAGAAATCTAATTCCCTCGAACAGCGATACAGCGCGATCTCGCGAAAGATTGGGACCCTCCGATCTCCCTACTTTTTGGATTTTCAGTTCCAACCACAGGGGGTGAAGGTAGCGGGCAAAGCCTATCCCATTGTAAAGATGGCCTGGGCAACCGGCGCCACTCTCGGGGAGTTCATGGACCGCAGTTACCGCAATAGTCGGGAACTGCAACAACTGGCGACCTCGCTCCGTAGCCTGTCGAAATACCTGACTTCGCAAAACGTGGCCCACGGCGACATCCAGCCCGGAAACGTGATGGTGGCTAATGCAGGTGGCGCAATCCAATTAATCGACTACGACGGCATGTACGTCGAAGACCTTCGAAGTCTTGGCAGTGCTGAGCTAGGCCACCGAAATTTCCAGCATCCTCGACGTTCCGCCAACACATGGGACCCAACGATCGATCGCTTCTCTTTCATTGCTATTGACCTTGCACTTAGAGCACTTCAGGCACATCCAGATCTCTGGGCACGCACTCACTCAGATGGAGACTCGATATTATTTAAGGCGAATGATTTCGCTGACCCCACGTCTTCATCTGTGTTTGCGGAGCTATTTACGCGACCAACGATCGCCGAGGATGCAAAGAATTTCGCCGCGATATGCCGGGCGCCTTACGAGAAAATTCCCTCGCTTGAGGACTTTCTTTCGAAGAAGAATATCCCTCAGAGTCAAATTATCGTTGGAACGCCTAAGCCCTCCGGACCGGCACGGTACCTCTCTGCATTCCCAGTGCTGAATGCTACAGACTACGCGGCGTGCCTTGCTGCTGTTGGTGAAAAGGTTGAACTCATAGGTCAGATCGTCGAAGTCAAAGAAGACAAGACACGGCGCGGCAAGCCTTATGTGTTCATAAATTTTGGGCCATGGAAGGGGAACATCGCCAAGGTCAGCATCTGGTCCGAGGGTCTTGAGGTGCTTGGTCAAAAGCCCGACGCGAGTTGGGTCGGCAAGTGGATCAGCGTTACAGGGTTGATGGAGCCGCCGTACGTAAGCAAAAAATACAAATATTCGCATCTTTCCATCAGCGTCACGCAGGGCAACCAGTTCCATCAGATATCTAATCAGGAAGCAAAATTCCGTTTGGCGGGTTCCTCGACCCGTTCCGTGCCATCTACTGCAAGTCCCGACAACAAGAAGATACTTGACAATATTAAAGGCGTTACTGCGCCCTCGTCTGTGCAGGCGTCAAGACCCACGCGCATTGCCACACCCGTATCTTCGAATGCTGCGATTCTTCAGAACATGAAGGGCAGTCAACAGGCACCTGTAAAGCAGACCACGGCCAGCACGGGATACACGCCAGCGCATGCAACTTCGTCGAAATCAAGCTCAAGCTGGTGTTTTATCGCCTCACAGGTCTATGGGCCGGATGCTTGGGAAACCAATGTTCTGAGGCAGTGGCGCGATGACAAGCTCCTACCGACAGCTGTCGGTCGCGCGTTTGTAACTTTCTATTATCAAGTTTCGCCGCCGTTTGCGCGGCTGCTGGGCCGTTCCCAATTATTGGAAAGGTTATCGCGGATCGTACTGGATAGAATTGTGAGCGCGGTGAGGAAATGAGAGCTTCGCGCGGTCTTCTCGCTAGAGCATTTTCCGATCATTCTCGATCATAACCAGCAGCAGCGAAGTAGTTGAGGCACTCGATCGGGGTGAAGGTGTCAATGCCGCGGGCGATGGCGTTCCAAAGGTCGTCGACGGTCCTCGGCGCGTGCTTCTTGAGGAATGCCTTGAGCTTGGCGAAGGCCATCTCGATCGGGTTGAAGTCGGGGCTGTAGGCCGGCAGGAAGCGCAGCTCGGCTCCGGCCCGCTCGATGGCCTGGTGTTATTCGGCGTGGAAAAGTGACCCCGTAATCGGGGGTATCGGCGTCCAAAATTGACCCCCTTCGTGATGGTTCGATCAGGCTGTCCGTCCTTGTGTCGGGACGGGTGGCAGGGGGATGAAGGGCGTGGATACGATAGCGCGGATCCGGCGCGAGCATTTCGTGCGTGGCCGGTCGATCAAGGAGATCGCGCGCGAGCTGCACGTGTCGCGGAACACGGTGCGCAAGGTCCTGCGGTCGGGGGCCACGGCCTTCGAGTATGAGCGCGAGGTGCAGCCGCTGCCGAAGCTCGGGCGGTTCCGCGACGATCTCGACCGGATGCTGGCGACCAACGAGGCACGGCCTGGGCGCGAGCGGCTGACGCTGATCCGGGTTTACGAGGACCTGCGCGGCGTCGGCTACGACGGCGGCTATGACGCCGTGCGGCGCTATGCCCGGCGCTGGCGCCGAGAGCATGCCGCGGCCTCCGCGACGGCGTTCGTGCCGCTGAGCTTTGCGCCGGGCGAGGCTTACCAGTTCGACTGGAGCCACGAGGTCGTGCTGATCAACGGCACCACCGTGATGGTGAAGGTCGCCCATGTGCGGCTGTGCCACTCTCGGATGCTGTTCGTGCGGGCCTACCCGCGCGAGACCCAGGAGATGGTGTTCGACGCCCACGATCGAGCGTTTGCATTCTTCAAGGGGACCTGCACCCGCGGCATCTACGACAACATGAAGACGGCGGTTGACGCAATCTTCGTGGGCCGGGACCGGGCCTACAACCGCCGCTTCCTGCAGATGTGCGGCCACTACCTGGTGGATCCGGTCGCCTGCACTCCGGCCTCGGGCTGGGAGAAGGGGCAGGTCGAGAACCAGGTTGGCTTGGTGCGCGAGCGGTTCTTCACGCCGCGGCTGCGGGTGAAGAGCTACGACGAGTTGAACGCATGGGCGAGCTGAAGCTCTACGGCATGAAGGCCGCCTACGACCAGGTGATCGTCACCGCGGTGAAGCGCCAGCACGAGCCGAGCCGCGTCGTCGGCGACCTGCTGGCGGCCGAGATCGCCGAGAAGCAGGCCCGCTCCATCAAGTACCAGATTACCATCGCCAAGCTGCCGCTCGCCAAGGACGTCGCCGACTTCACCTTCGACGGCACGCCGATCAACGAGGCGCTGGTCCACGACCTGGCCAGCGGCGACTTCCTCGCCCATCAGCGCAACGCCGTCTTCATCGGCGGGACCGGTCACGCTTCATAATGCCCACCTCGCTATCAGCTTATATTGCCAAGATGTTTTGCCGTGGATCGACAGACGCCGGACGCCGCTGACGGCGTGCGTCGGCGGCTTGCCTCACGGTCTCCTCCTCGAGATCCGCGGCGCGGATTACCCAGGGAGCGCCCTTGCAGTGCTGCGAGGCTGGCAGCACCCCGTCCTGGATCAGACGCCGTAACCACGCGACCATCGCCGTAGTAGCGCAGCGACCGCACCGGGCGGGAGTAGAATGCGGATTCCGACACAAGCCGGCCGGGTATTCCGACGTGAAGCCGGCCGGGGTTCCGATTTGAAGCCGGCTACCATTCCGACATGAAGCCGGCCACCGTTCCGAGATTTATCCGGCCACCTGGCTGACGGTCCCGGCGCGCCCTTCTGGGTCAGCACCTCGGGCATCACGCTCGCCTCGTCCAGTGACGAGGAGAGGGCGGGATAGGGCAGCAGCCGTCCGATCGGCCAGGACGCAACCTGGTCGGGCGAGAAGCTGAGCGACATGGTGACGGTGGCCTCGATCGAGCGGAGGGTGGATGTCGGGGTGGCTTCCAGGTGGAGTCCACGAGGTGGATTCCGGGTGGACTCCGGAAGCCACCCTGGAGTCCAGTTTAGTCCATTGATATTACGTGGATATTCTGGATCGGCGGGTAGCTTCCAAGTGGATTGGCTTCCCAGATTTTGGCTCTGACGCTAGCGATCCGTTGCGGTGCGCGCGTCCCCCACGAGAAATACAACCGGAAGGAACCATTCTTTGGTCCCCGGCGGCGTCATCTCGATGACTGATCGCAATATAAGAGATCACAGAATCGCTGTCTTAGCAAAAAGTGTCTCACGAGGTTTTAAGTAATATCAATGAGTTGATGATGGTTTTCCACTGAGTCACCGCGCCGTCTCCATCGCGCGTCCCAGCGCGAGCGTGGCCCGGCACGATCACACTCGCGCTCCGAGCGCCACCGCGATCTCCACCACTCGCGCGACCGGCGTCGCTGCCGGCAGCCGCACCATCACGCCTTCCACCACGATTTCGATCCGATCGTCCAGGCCAGCATTGGGTCGTACCGTGCCTCGAGCACCGCGATCTGGCGAGGCGGCTTCCGCGGACACCGGGGTCTCGACCTCCACCGACACCAGGCCCAGATCCTCCGCGCCGACAGCGTCCCCTGGCAGCGCCAGCAACCCCTCCCGGGCCGCCCGCCGCCACGTCGTCAGCTGCTGACCCGACACCCGATACCGCCGGGCCACGTCGCATACCCGCACGCCCGGGGCAAAGCTCTCCGCGACCATCCGCCCCTTAAGAGCATCAGGCCAACGCCGGCGACCCGACGGGCCATCCAGGACTTCCAGGCGGCCGCCAAAACCGGCCGACCCAGCCTCAACCTCATTCCCGACGCCCACCGCGTCCGACATCACACGCTCCCGCTCACGTCCGGGCGACAGCGTGGACAGGACCGCGGGCGGCAGCAATCAGCAATTCAATGGGGTCTGGGCACCGCTTACGGATCTCCGGATCGATCCGAAGTAGAATCACTCCATGGAAACAAGCCTCGCTGCGGTTGCCGAACTGCAGGCCAAACTGGCCGCGGCGGAGCATCGTGCAGCGACCGCCGAGGCCCATGCGGCGCGCCTGGTGGCGGTCGCGTCGAGCACCGAGGCGATGATCGCCGCGCTCAAGTTGCAGATCGAAAAGCTGAGGCGGGAGCTTTACGGCCGCCGGTCCGAGCGCAGCGCCCGGCTGCTCGATCAGTTGGAACTGCAGCTCGAGGACCTGGAGGCGACGGCCACCGAGGACGAGTTGGCTGCCGAGCGGCAGGCCGCCCGGACGAGCACGGTGGCCGGGTTCACGCGCCGGACGCCGGCGCGCAAGCCATTCCCGGATCACCTGCCGCGCGAACGCGTGGTGCTCCCGGCCCCCGAGATCTGCGAGGCCTGCGGGTCGGACCAACTCTCCAAGCTCGGCGAGACGGTGACCCGGAGCCTGGAGTCGATCCCGCGGCAATGGAAGGTCGTGGAGACGGTGCGCGAGAAGTTCGCCTGCCGGTGCTGCGAGCACATCACCCAGCCGCCGGCGCCGTTCCACGCGGTGCCGAGGGCGTGGGCGGGGCCGAGCCTGCTGGCGATGATCCTGTTCGAGAAGTACGGCCAGCATCAGCCACTGAACCGGCAGCGCGAGCGCTACGCCCGCGAAGGCGTCGATATGAGCCTGTCGACCATGGCCGACCAGGTCGGCGCCTGCGCGTTCACGCTGACGCCGCTGCGCGACCTGATCGCAGCGCATGTGATGGCCGGCGAGCGCCTGCACGGCGACGACACCATCGTTCCGGTGCTCGCCAAGGGCGGAACGGTCAAAGGGCGAGCCTGGGTCTATGTTCGCGACGACACGCCCTTCGGAGGGCCGGCACCGCCGGCCGCACTGTTCCGGTACTCGCGGGACCGCTGCGGCGAGCACCCGGCTGAACACCTTGAAGGATTCACCGGCATCCTGCAGGCCGATCGCTATGCCGGCTACAACCAGCTGTTCGACGGCGCGCGACAATGGGGTTCGATCAGGGCGGCGTTCTGCTGGGCCCATGCACGGCGCGCCTTCTTCAAGCTCGCCGACATCGCCGCCAATCCGCAGCGCGGCAAGAAGGCGCAGGCAATCTCCCCGCTTGCCCTGGAAGCGGTGCGCCGGATCGACGCCGTCTTCGAGATCGAGCGCAGCATCAACGGGTGCAGTGCCGAGCAACGGCTCGCGGTCCGGCGCGAGTTGTCGGCACCGCTTATCGCCGACCTGGAAGCGTGGATGCGGGCCGAGCGTGCCGGACTATCCCGGCATGCCGAGGTCGCCAAGGCGATGGACTACATGCTCAAGGCCTGGGACGCGTTCACGCTCTTCCTTGAGGATGGCCGGGTGTGCCTGACCAACAATGCCGCCGAACGAGCGCTCCGCGGCATAGCTCTCGGAAGAAAGTCATGGCTGTTCGCCGGATCCGATCGCGGCGGGGAGCGGGCGGCACTGATGTACACCCTGATCGTTACCGCCAAGATGAACGACGTCGACCCTCAGGCTTGGCTCGCCGACGTGCTCGCCCGAATCGCCGACACAAAGCAGACCAGGCTCCCAGACCTGCTGCCATGGAACTGGAAGCCGCGAGCCGAAGCCAAGGCAGCCTGAGCCGCGCCAACCCGACAGCTTGATCCAGGATCACCCTCACCGCAGCCAGTCAAGCCGCGGTCTCTGCCGAATGCTTACGGAGGAACTGACACAGTTATTCGCCCGATGTAACCTTGATACGGAGCAGCGCTGCGGATAGGCCTTAACGAACGTGTGCTATACCGCCCGTGGCTTCGGAAAAGTAGACCAGCCAGACCGGCTTGCGCACGTCATAGATTGAACAGTACAGGTTAATTGTTATTTTTAGTTTATAATCAGTGATACCAAATCCCATTGGGATTGTGCTCCATATCGCACGGGCACGATAGAATTACCCACCCCGCTGGTAACAAATAGCGTCAGCCTTTTGGTTTGGTACAAGCCGCAGTGAGCTTCTGAAGGTGCATCAGTTGGAACGTAGACGGCTCCCAATAAAGGTAATCTGATCTGGCCACAATGCGTATGTCCAGAAAACACCAAACCTTGTACAGGCCCATTAAAAGCGCCAGCGGGGTCGTGGGTAATTGTAATTTTTGGCCTATTTTCACAATTGACCGGGAAGTCTTTATACACAAAGCGGTTTGTATGATGGTCACCCAATCCCCTTACACAAACTTTTCGATTTTTCACTGAAATGGATTTTACCTCGTTTTCCATTGCATGAATATCGAAACGAGCAAATTCTGAAATCCATGTATTCACATTTGAATATGTCTCATGGTTCCCAAGCACAACAGCTATCGGTAAGGGTTCTATTAATGTAATTGCTTTGATGATATTTTTTCGATGAACAGAAAAGTTTTCCAGTTTTTTGTGATTTCCTATGTAGTCACCTAAAAATATAACCAAGTCTGGTCTAGCATCTTTAATCTCAATCAATATATCGCGGAATTGTTCTAAATGATGTGCGCCTTCAGGAAGATGAATATCGCCTATCACTGCAATTTTAAGGGTTTGGGGAGCTACCTTTGGATCTTTTATGTGGATCGTAACATCATTTCGAGTTGTGGTAGTATAGTTGTATATTGAATATATAAAATATACTGATAATACGCAAATAGAAATTACACTCCATACCATCTTCACTGAAATCTCCTTTTTTATCGTATGAGTGCATTGATGAGAAAGGCTTATCCCCATGCATCCGGGACCCCAAGATGTGGTGACGCAGCACGCGGCGCGCGATAGAACAAATCAGGAACATAGCGGCTTCGGAGTACCCCGGGATGACCGACTTTCCCCGCTCGCTGCTGGAGTTCCAGCAGCGCTTTCCGGATGAGGCGGCCTGCGCCGGCTACCTGCGGCAGTTGCGCTGGCCGGAGGGTTTCGTGTGCCCGGCCTGCGGCGGCATGCGGGGCTGGACGCTGGCGACCAAGGCCCACACCCACGAGTGCGCCGACTGCCACAGGCAAACCTCGGTGACCGCCGGCACCGTGATGCACGGCTCCAAGCTGCCGCTCACCGTCTGGTTCTGGGCCGCCTACCTGATGGCCACTCACTCCAACGGCATCTCGGCCCTGCAGGTCCAGAAGCAGCTCGGCCTGGGCTCCTACAAGAGCGCCTGGTTGCTGTGCGCCAAGCTGCGCCGAGCCATGGTTGCGCCCGAGCGCTCGCCGCTGGCCGGCCTCGTCGAGGTCGACGAGGCCTCGATCGCCTGTCGCACCAAGGACGACCCGCCGGCCGGCGGCGGCGGGCGCAGTCACCAGGGAAAGCTGCTCATCGCCGGTGCCGTCGAGGTCGGCGATGGCGGCCCCGGCCGCATCCGCCTGGCGCAGATCACCGACTTTTCCGCCCGCAGCCTGCACGCCTTCCTCGCCGCAAACCTTGCGCCCGGAGCCACCGCCAGGACCGACGGCTGGGCCAGCTACCCGGGCGCCCCCGACCTCAGCCACGATCCGCGCGTCGTCGGCGCCATGGCCGCTCATATCGTGCTGCCCTGGGTCCATCGCGTGTTCTCCAACCTCAAGACCTGGGCGCTCGGCGTCTACCACGGCCTACGACCACAGCATCTGCAGGCCTACCTCGACGAATTCGTGTTCCGGTTCAACCGCCGCCGCACTCGGCACGCCGCCTTCCGATCCATCCTCGCCATCGGCATCGCCATCACCCCTGCCACCTACAAGATGTTGATAGCACCGGAGACACAGGGATAAGCCTTGCAGGAAGATCCTGATTGCCATCAGTTCCTATCATTCTTGAGATAGCGAGAAAGAGACCGACAGACGCAGCAATAATTTCGATGCCCCAGGCCAGAAAAATGATCCGTCCTCAGAGCTTTTCGTTCGACATTCCAAATATTTTCTCAGATAAGGAAGTAGATCCTGCTTCTCGAGGGATGGCGTCAGCGGACACGGGTAACCAAAGAAAAACTCAGCAGCCGTTCAAACCTAGCGCGAGACCTTGAGCAATGCCACCCGAGACCCCATAAGCGGTAGTGTTTCGAATTTCTGCGCACTTAGAAGCCCTTTCGATCTCTTTACGCATTTCTCGGGCCGCGCTCCGGGTTGCGTCCTGCTGCATCATACAATTTGAAAATTCTGTTGAGCCGAGTTTAAAGCCAAACGCGCTACATTTTGATCTATCGTTGGCCATAATCTGTGCGTGTCGTTCTGCTGCTGTTTGACAGCCAGAAATAAAAAATATAACGCAGAGTATATTCATTCGCACTATATGTTTGCGCACTTTGGATACTCCTTGATTATATTGTCCGAAGCATTTTTACACGTTATCGAACAGTGAAAAATCATTGAGAGTGCTTTTTCCTGATCGCAGTCACTGCGATACGAAGACGTTCACCCGGCGATACTCCACCAAAAGGGTAGCACGTGACAAGCATCAACCCATCGGGATTGCCTGCTGGGTTGATAGCTGTTTTGTCAGGATCGACAATGTCGATACGTACCACCTCATATCGCACTGCATTTTGAGGCCCCTCAAGGATGAACTCATCACCGGGGCGCACATGTTCCATGAACCTGAAATGCGTATCGTTATGACCCGAGATGATCCGGGATCCGCCTTCCACATTTTTGGCCTCAAGATTTTCGCCTGGACCAAAGGCCAGCGCTTCACCTGAGTCGCCCGCCATAACGATCAGATCCACACCGTGTCGCGGGACGATCAGGCGAGCCACCGGATGGTGATCCGCCCATGGCCAAGGGCGCTGAGGGCTGCCCTTGGTGAGCGTGTCGATCCAAGCCGTTTCCAGAAGGAACTGAGCGGCTTCCGCTTTAATCGGTATCCAGAGCGACTGGATGATAGCGGCACCTGCGCCTATCAGCAGCACCCAGCCCAGGTATCTCATGACTGCCCCCGATAGCTCGGACGCCGCCACAGCAGGGCAATGGTACCCATCATTGCCATCAGGAGACCGACAATCAGCGTCGCTGCAAAGCCCGTTGAGGTCTGAGCAAGGTTGATGGCGATGCCATGCGGTGTCGTGGGAGACACGATGCTCTTGTGGAACGGAATACCCGAGGGGCGCACTGGCGTAACATCGACGGCTACGAAGCTCGTGTATCTGCTTACAAGATGATGTGTCAGTGCGAGGCTCAGAACCTCGCTGCGGACCCTGTCCTTATCCAAACCCAGATATCCGGCTCGCTGCCAGTCGGCGATCCTCTTGCGGGCCCAGTCAACCCGGATACCCGACTGATTACCAGCAGGAGAGAGGGTTACGGTCCGCTTCCACTCTGTGTCTCCCAGACGGCCTTGGACCGTAATAGCCTTGTTGCCCTGCCTGAGCTTCATCGCGATAGAGAGAGGCTCACCCGCATACAGGTCAGGTATGGTACCAGGCGTGATGTCCTCAACGCCCTCGCCCCGGACCTCGATGTTCGTGAGAGCAGGAAACGATATCTTCGTAAACAGATCCCGCATGACCCTCTCGGCTGACGACGTGTCCCCAATATAGGTGTACGTGCCACGCCCAAATCTTGCCGCCTCTTCCATGAAGAAGGTGTTGGGCGCTGAGCCGATGCCGACCGTGAATAACCGCCGCGCTCCCAATTCGCCTTTGATCTGGTTGAACAGAGCCGCTTCGTTCGACACAGCGCCATCAGTTATGAAGACCACCTGCTGAAGACGATCGGGATCGCCGGGCATTTGCAGAGCAAGTTCAAAAGCGGCAGCCATCTCAGTGCCGCCGCCAGCCTTCAACCCGTCAATCACCTTAAGAGCTGCACGATGGAATTTGCCTGATGCTCGAACCGGAGCGTCGTAGAACGCGGCTGCCTTATTGTTGAAAGCAACCACGTTGAACGTGTCATTGCGGCCGAGCCCTTCAATGCCCGACGTCAGGGAGGCCTTAGCAGCCCTCAATGGTTCACCCTTCATCGACCCGGAGACATCAATCACGAAGATTACTTCCCGAGTCATATTCCCCCAGTCTTTCAGCGTTGGAGGTAAGAGCGTCAGGAGGCCGTAGTCGCCCTGGTCTGCGCTCTCGCTGAAGAAAGATGCTGTCGGAATGCTGGTGGCAGCTGGCGTCCACTCGAGAACAAAATCACGGTCGGACCGTACGGCCCCACCATCGAGGCTCAGGAGAATAGTCCCATCGGAGGATGCGTTCTCAATGACACCGTGAAAGAGGCTCTGCACCTGACCAACCTGAAAGCCAGGGCTGAGGCTGACTTCCAGTGTGGTCTTGCTCTCAACGGTTCCTCCATCCTCCTCATACGCAACAGCTTGGGGCCGTTCATCAGGAAGAATGGTCCACCCACTTGAGACATCAGCCTTGCTCTCGAGCAGGTATTTGGCTGGTTCCTCGGGCTTGTATCGGGGCGTGATGCTCATCGGATAACGTAGCCGGAAGACGCCGCCATCCCACTGAACGCTCTGCTGGTATTCAATGTTGACGATGATATTCCCGTGGGGAGGGATATTGGCGAGTGACGTATTGAAAAGGTTCGGTCGGTCCTGCTCGACCAGGGCCGCTCGCTTACCTTCCTTCTTGGCAGTTTTGTAGGTCTCCAAGGCCTGCTGCTTTTCCTGGATCTGTCCCTCGATAATCCTTCCACCAATGTCCATGCGCATTGTGTCGACCGCAGCATCATGCGGGAGAGGGAAGAGATAGAGCCCTTCGATCCATTCGTCTGTCGGGTTCTCAAAATGCTGAGATACTTGGACCCTGGCGATCTGTCCCGTGATCGTGATCAAGACATCGGAGTCGACAAGAGGCAGGTGCTGTTCCTCACCAAGGGCGGATCTGGAGATCAGCGACCCACGGGTGATGTTGTCGGAATTCGGAGAATAGTACTGCGTCGCTGCTCCATAGACCGGACTTGGGTTGGCGAAGAGGCTCGCGACTGCGAGCAATCCAAGAGCGCTCCAGATGGCTCCAATAAGGTTCATGGGTCCCTCCCCGTTACAATCGATCAACGCCTAGAGCGTGGCGGGGGAGTGGGCCCGGATGTTGACGAGAATTCGACGTTCTCGCCTGAAATCAGGCTGCCTGCCTTAATCCGACATTTCCCATTTGAGCGGCCGAACCGCCCCTGTTTGATGGCAGGATAACCCACGTCCGGGCCTGCCAGAAGGCGGATCGTCACAGTGGCCGCCTCGGCCGCACCATGATCGTCAACCCGACCTCCATGGCTGGCTTCATCAGCGCGATTTTGGCTCATTTCGCTGGATCCCGAGCGCACTTCGCCTGTCGCTTGCCTTGTGCGGATCCACCCTGCTGTCAGCATGGCGCCGGTTCTCGTGCTCGCAGATTGTCGATCATGTCGAGGATGCGTCGGAACAGGTCACGCGGCACCGCGACCTCGGCCATCTGGAAGACACTGTAGCGGGCGTGGGCGATGATCTTCGCACCGATCTTCACCACCTTCTCGCGGATAGTGGTGAGCGACCAGCTTTCCATTTCGTCCGGCAGGGCCAGGGTGCGCAGGAAGTTGGCGAGGTTGTAGGCCAGGGCGTGAAGCTGAAGGCGCACCGCGTTGGCCTTCATCGTCCGGCAGGACAGCCGGGTCCACTTCACCGCGTTCTTGCCCTCCTTGATGTACTGCTCCGCCGTGCCACGATGGTTGTAGAAGGCGGTCACGCGGGCGGCGGGGCGGGTCAGATTGGTGACAATGAAGCCGACACGTGGATACAGTTCGCCGGAATACCATTCGACCTTGGCGACCACGCGGCGCTTCCGGCTCCATGACTTGGCCTGATAGCTGAAGGTGGCGTAGAACCGCTGGACGTATTTCGGAGGACGACCGACCGGGCGTTTGAGCAGATGGGCGATGTGGCCCTGGAGGACCGTGTTGGCCTTGAGGCGGATGGTGTACTTGTAGCCCTCGGCTTCCAGGTAGTCGTACAACTCAGGCAGGGCGAAGGCGGCATCGCCCCGGAAGAACCGCCGCTGTCTGTCCGATACGCGCACACGCTCAGCACGAGCGCATCATCGGCGCTGTGACGTCCCAGAGCGCAGCGCGGTCGCTCCAGCTCGCCGAACTGGTTGAACACGAACAGCGGATGGTAGCAGGTGCAGCCGAAATGGCCGTTGTAGGCGGTGCCTTCCTGCTCACCATGGGTCGGGCTGACGCTGCTGTCCATGTCCAGCACCACGACGTTGGTGGGACGGCGGGCATGAACCGCGTCGATCCATTTTCGTGACAGGTCGGCCAAGGCGGTGAGGTTCGCCTTGCCAGTCAGCACCTCGGTTTCGAACCGCCCCATCTGGCTGGTGGACGCGGCCTCCTTGGTCACAGCCCTGCCGCCGACGATCCAGCGCATCGCCGGATCATGGCCGAGCCGGTCGGCGTCGTTGACATCTTCGTACCCGGCAAGCCGACCGAATACCGACTGCCGGAACTGGGCCGTAAGGGTGTGGCGGTTGTTCTTGCCGGTCCGGCTGTCGGCCAACACCTGCCCGGCCATCTCGGTCAGACCGAGAGCATCATCGAGTTCCCGGAAGGCGAGCAGTCCGGCATCGGAGGTGATCCTGGAGCCGTGGAATTCCAGCTTGAGGCGGCGGTCAAAAGCGACCCGCAAATCGGCCGATTCCGTTTCACCCGCCGCCATCTCCATACCCAGCCCCTCAAATCGTCAGTACTGCATTGATTTTGACATCATATTTGACCGCCACCGTCAGGAAAACGCAGCGCCATCTGGGAAATCCGGGGTCAGATGATTACGGCTACGACGGCGGCGACCAGGTGCTCGCGGCCTGGCTCCAGGGGCTCGCCCCCGACCCGGACCTGACCGTCTCGGCCTGGGCCGATCGCCATCGCCGGCTGACGTCGGTGGCGTCGGCCGAGCCCGGCGCCTGGCGCACCGACCGCACGCCCTACCTGCGCGCCGTCATGGACGACCTGTCGCCGTCGTCCGCGGTCGAGCGGGTGGTTTTCATGAAGGGCGCCCAACTCGGCGGCACCGAGGCCGGGCTCAACTGGCTCGGCTACGTGATCCATCACGCTCCGGGCCCGCTGCTGCTGGTACAGCCGACCGTCGAGGGCGCCAAGCGCGTCTCCAAGCAGCGCGTCGACGCGCTGATCGAGGCGAGCCCGGATCTTGCCGCGCGCGTCCGTGACCCGCGCTCGCGCGACAGCGGCAACACGGTGCTGATGAAGGAGTTCCCGGGTGGGGTGCTGATCCTGACCGGCGCCAACTCGGCGGTCGGCTTGCGGTCGATGCCGGTCCGCTATCTGTTCCTCGACGAGGTCGACGGCTATCCGGGCGACGCCGATGGCGAGGGCGATCCGGTAGCACTGGCGGTCCAGCGCGCGGCGACGTTCCTCAACCGCAAGATCCTGATGGTCTCGACGCCGACCTTGAAGGGGTTCAGCCGGATCGAGGCGGCGTATCAGGAGAGCGACCCCCCGCGCCGAGGGTGACCTCACCTGGCACCCGCCCGAGATCGGCGAGCAGGTGCTGGTCCTCTGCCCCGGCGGCGAGCTGAACCAGGGCTGCGTGCTCGGTGCGCTCTACCGTGCCGCCGCTCCGGCGCCGGCCGACCGGGTCGAGGTGTCGACCACGGTGTGGAAGGACGGGGCCTTCGCGCGCTACGACCGGGACGGGCACCACTACCGCCTCGAGGTGCCGGCCCGGCCTCGTCACCCATCGCCAGCACCTGGTCCCAGCCGTACAGGTTGATGCCCGAGGCGTGCGGGTCGCTCGGCGGCTCGATGCTGATGACGGTGTCGCAGACCTCGGCGCTGCGGGCCGCCGGGATCACCCGCTTGGCTAGCCGTTCGGTCGAGACGATCGCCGCCGCCGCGCCGGCATGGTCGAGGATGTAGAGGTGATCGTCGACCGTGTTGGTGGTGTAGGCCGGCACGGTGACCGCGCCGATCGCCATGATCGCCAGGTCGGCGATCGCCCATTCCGGCCGGTTCTCGGCCACCAGCACCACCCGGTCGCCGGGCTTCAGCCCGAGCTGCAGCAGGCCGCCGGCCAGCCGGCGGACCAACCCGGCGGCCGCCGCATAGCTGATCGGCTCATACACCTTGTCGCGCTTGGCCCACAGGAACGGCCGGTTGCCGAGCCGCCGGGCCTGGTCGAAGAACATGGTCGGCAGATTGGGGACCGCCGCGTAGTCCATGGAACCTCCCTCGAACCGCCGTCGCCCTGTCACCGATGCCAGTGCGGGCCGGAATCGTGTGCCGGGTGCTTGGCGCACCCGCTGGGCATGGTTATATCGCTCGATGCGGCGGGGATTCCACCGCTACCGCGCCGCCGACCGCGTTTCCGCCCGCCCCGCCCACCGACCAGCCAACCGATCAGGATGTACAGAATGGCCGATACCGCCGCCGATCTCGGACCGCTGCCGAGCTGGGACCTCGCCGACCTGTATCCCGGCCCGGACTCGCCCGAGCTGGCCCGCGACCTGGACCGCTGCGAGGCCGACGCCAAGGCGTTCCGCGACCGGTACGCCGGCAAGGTGGCCGGGCTGAGCGGCACTGACCTGGGCCGGGCGATCGCCACCTACGAGGCCATGGACGAGATCCTCGGCCGGGTGATGTCGTTCGCCCACCTGATGTATGCCGGCGACATGTCCGACCCGAATGTCGGCAAGTTCTACCAGTCGATGCAGGAGCGGGTGAACGCGATCTCCACCGAGCTGCTGTTCTTCACCCTGGAGATCAACCGCATCGAGGAGGCCGATCTCGAGGCCAAGCTGGCGGCGCCGGAGCTGGCGCATTTCCGGCCCTGGCTGCGCGATACCAGGGCGTTCCGCGAGCACCAGCTGTCCGACGACCTGGAGAAGCTGCTGCACGAGAAATACGTCGCCGGCCGGGCCGCCTGGACCCGGCTGTTCGACGAGACCATGGCGCGGCTGCGGTTCCCGATGGACGGCAAGGAGCTGACCACCGCCGAGGTGCTGGACCGGCTGAGCAACCGCGACGGTACCGTCCGTCGCAAGGCGGCGCAGGTCCTGGGCGAGGTGCTGGGCAGGAACGTCGGGCTGTTCGCGCTGATCACCAACACCCTGGCCAAGGACAAGCAGATCGACGACAAGTGGCGGCGCTACACCAAGCCGATCTCGCTGCGCAACCTCGCCAACCAGGTCGAGGACGAGGTCGTCGAGGCACTGGTGACCGCCGTGCGCGGCAAGTACGGCCGGCTATCGCACCGCTACTACAGGCTCAAGGCGCGCTGGTTCGGGGTCGAGACCCTCGACTACTGGGACCGCAACGCCCCGCTGCCCGAGGACGACGACGCGCAGATCCCGTGGAGCGAGGCGCGCGACACCGTGCTCGACGCCTATGCCGGGTTCTCGCCGCGGCTGGCCGAGGTCGGCAAGCAGTTCTTCGACAACGCCTGGATCGACGCCCCGACCCGGCCCGGCAAGGCGTCCGGCGCGTTCGCGCACCCGACGGTGCCGAGCGCCCACCCCTACCTGCTGCTGAACTACCAGGGCAAGACCCGCGACGTGATGACGCTGGCCCACGAGCTCGGCCACGGCGTCCACCAGGTGCTGGCCGGGCGCCAGGGCCAGCTGATGTGCGACACCCCGCTCACGCTTGCCGAGACCGCCAGCGTGTTCGGCGAGATGCTGACCTTCCAGGCGCTGCTGAAGAAGCGCAGCGACCCGGTCGGCCGCCGGGTCATGCTGGCCTCCAAGGTTGAGGACATGCTGAACACGGTGGTCCGGCAGATCGCCTTCCACTGCTTCGAGACCCGGGTGCATGACGAGCGCCGGTCGGGCGAGCTGACGCCGGAGCGGCTCGGCGAGATCTGGATGGAGATCCAGGTCGAGAGCCTGGGACCGGCATTCCGCTACGACGACGGCTACAAGGCGTTCTGGTCCTACATCCCGCACTTCGTCCACTCGCCGTTCTACGTCTACGCCTACGCCTTCGGCGACTGCCTGGTGAACTCGCTGTACGCGGTGTTCCAGGGGGCCGAGGCCGGGTTCGCGGACAAGTACCTGGAGATGCTCTCGGCCGGCGGCACCAAGCGCCACAAGGAACTGCTGGCGCCGTTCGGGCTCGACGCCTCCGACCCGGCGTTCTGGGACAAGGGCCTGGGGCTGGTAGAGAGCATGATCGACGAACTGGAGTCCTTCGAGGCCCGCCGCAATACGGCAAGCACCTCAGGATGAGGAACCTCACCTTCAACTTATCAGGTCAAGTCGATCATCCTGAGGCGCTCCCGCGCCTGCGGGAGCCACGAAGGGCTACACCCCGGCGCTGCGGAACGCCTTTTCCAGCGCCTTGAACGACAGCTGCATCGAGCCGTGCCGGTTGGTGAAGCCGCGCGCCGGCTCCAGCGCCGCGAGGTCGGCGAAGGCGCCGCCCGGCGGCGGCCCGCCGCGGGTCAGCATGGCCTCCATCTCCGCCGCCGCCTGCCGCACCTCGGCGACCGTGCGGCCGACGATCGCGGCCCCCACCACCGATGCGGCGGCGCTGCCGAGCGCGCAGGCCTCGACCCGCTGGCCGTAGTCGGTGACCCGGTCGCCGTCGAGCGCCACCTGGACCGCGATCCGCGACCCGCAGGCCCGGCTGTAGGCCGAGCCGGTCGCGGTCGGCGACGGCACCTCGTGGCCGTCGCGGGCGATCTCGGCGGCGAGGTCGAGCAGCCTGTCCTGGTAGACGGTGTCGAGCGCGGTCACCGCCGGGCCTCGCTCAGGCGGCCGCGTCGAGTTCGGCCTGGGCCCGGTCCCTGATCGCCTTCAGCATGGCGCCGAGGCCGTTTTTGCGGGTCGGCGACAGGTGGGCGTCGAGGCCGATCGCGGCGATGAAGTCCGGCTCGGTGGCGACGATCTCCGTCGGCGTGCGGCCGGAATAGATCCGCAGCAGCAGGGCGATGATGCCGGACACGATGGCGGCGTCGCTGATCGCGTGGAACACCAGCCGGCCGTCGCGCTTCTCGCCGACGAACCAGACCTGCGACTGGCAGCCCTTCAGCTTGAACTCGTCACGCCGGTACTCCTCGGGGAACGCCGGCAGCCGGCGGCCGAGGTCGATCAGGTACTCGTAGCGCTGCATCCAGTCGTCGAAGAACGCGAACTCGTCGATGAGTTCGGCCTGTTCCTCGGCGATCGACGGCCCGTTCACTGTGCTGGTCGCGGCATCCATGCGCGGCAATCCTCCTGGCCCTTCAGGTGGCGCGGAATCCGGCGGCTGTCAACGCGGCGGTCGGTCAATGCGGCAGGGCGTACGGGGCGAGTGCCTTCAGGTCGGGCTCGACCCCTAGCCCGGCGGCGCCGGTCAGGGCGGCGCGCCCACCCTCGACCGCCGCCAGCGGACCGCACAGCAGCTCGCGCAGCGGGTTCGGATTGCCGTCGATCTCCAGGATGCCGTCGCCACCGACCGCCGCCAGCAGATGCGCCGACGCCAGCAGGCCGATACCGCCGCCGAGATAGTGCGGGCAATAGCGTCTGCCGGCCGCCCGGATCCGCTTCGCCAGCGGCAGGCAGGCCGATAGCCCGCCCCACTTGGCCAGATCGGGCTGGACGACCGCGAGCACGCCCTCGGCGAGCGCCGAATCGAAGGCGGCGTCGCCCATCAGGTTCTCGCCGCCGGCCAGCGGGATCGAGGTGGTCTCCTTCAGCCGTCGCCACTCCGGCCAAGGCCGGTCGGCCCGCAGCGGCTCCTCCAGCCAGTCCAGGCCGAACGCCTCCAGTCGGGGCGCCATGTCGAGCGCCGCGTCGAGCGACCAGCCCTGGTTGGCGTCGACCATCAGCCTCACGTCCGGCCCCAACGTCTCCCGCAGGGCCGCCAGGTTGGCGAGGTCGCGCTCGGCCCCGAAGCCGATCTTCAGCTTGAACGCCCGGTAGCCCTCGGCGTGGCGGCGCGCCGCCAGGACCTCGGGCGCCTGCGGGTTGAGGCCGCTGGCATAGACCCCGAACGACGGCTCGGTACCGCCCAGCAACCGCCACAGCGGCGCGCCGGCGAGACGGCCGGACAGGTCCCAGAGCGCTGTATCGAGGCCGGCGATCGCCTGGGCGAACGGCCCGGGCTCGGCGCACTGCAGGGCCAGCACCTCGGTCGCGGCCGTCAGTTCCCGGAACGCCGCCGCCGCGTCCTCAAAGGTTCGGCCGACCAGTAGCGGCGCCAGCACGCTGTCGATCAGCCGGGCCCGGTGCTCGGCGCCGACCCCGGGGAAGTTGCACCAGACCTCACCCCAGCCGCTGGCGCCGCCGGCATCGGTCACCCGGACCAGCAGCATCGGGCGATCGCGCATGACCCCGAAAGAGGTCTGCACGACCGTCTCGAGCGGATATCGGAAGACATGGGCGTCGACAGAGCGGATCGCGAGTTCGGGGTTCATGGCTGCAAGTCCATTTCCAGGTGGATGTAGTCGCCGCGGTAGGTCACCTCGCCGAGATAGATCACCGTCCCGTCCGGGGCGCTGAGCACCCGGCGGACCTCGGCCACCGGCGTGTTGACCGGAATGTCCAGCAGCCGCGAGACCTCGACGTCGGCGGCCGCGATCTTCAGGGTCTGACGGGCCCGGGCGATGGTCACCCCCGGCAGCGACGTGAGGATCGGCAGGATGACCTCGCGGCGGAACCGACCCGGCGCGCAGCGGAAGATGCCGTTCTCGATGTATATTGAGATGACGCAGTAGCGCTCGCCGTCGCGGGCGTGCACCCGGCGCATGTGGAAGTACTTGGGGGCGGCGGTGCCGTCCTCCTCCGTCAGGACCGGCGGCTGGTAGGACTCCACGATGTTCGACAGGTCCGGGGTGTCGCCCCGGTACATCTCCACCAGATCGTCGAGGGTGGTGTGGACCTGCAGGCGCCGCTTGCGGCCGGCCTTGGCGGTGACGAACGTGCCGCGGCCGCGTTGCGGGGTCACCAGCCCTTCCTGGGACAGGATCTGGATCGCTTGGCGCACCGTCACGCGCGAGACGTCGAACTCCGCCATCAGCTGCTCGAGCGACGGGAGCAGGTCGCCCGGTGCCAGCTCGGCCCTGGCGATCCGCTGGCGGATCAGATCCGCCAGCTGCACGTAGCGCGGGATCGGGACGCCGCTGAAAATGTTGCTCATGGCCTTGCGCAGGGTTTCCGCATGAAAGGTTCTATTGACAGAACGTTAGATACGTTAGGAAGATAATCCAGTTCTTTCTGCATGCTCGTGGACAGGTGCGGTGTCGACCCTGGAGTTCGACTATATCATCGTCGGAGCCGGCTCAGCCGGTTGCGTGCTGGCGAACCGGCTGTCGGCCGATCCCGGGCTGCGGGTGCTGCTGCTGGAGGCCGGCGGCTGGGACCGGCACGTCTGGCTGCGCCTGCCGATCGGCTACTTCCGGTCGATCTTCGACGAGCGGTTCGCCCGCCAGTTCCGCACCGAGCCCGGCCCCGGGACCGCCGGCCGGGCGATCGTCTGGCCGCGCGGCCGGGTGGTCGGCGGCTCCAGCACGATCAACGGCCTGATCTTCATCCGCGGCCAGCACGAGGACTTCGACGACTGGCAGCGACTCGGCGCCGACGGCTGGGACTACCGGTCGGTGCTGCCGCATTTCCGCGCCTTCGAGCGCGACGGCGGCGCCCCGTCCCAGTACCGCGGCTCGTATGGCGAGCTGCGGGTCTCGGATCTGCGCAACGACGACCCGAGCTGCGGCGCCTGGCTGCAGGCAGCCCAGCAGTCCGGGCTGGCGGCCAATCCCGACTTCAACGGCGAGACCACGCACGGGGTCGGCGCCTACCAACTCAGCATCGGCTCGCGCTGGCGCGAGAGCACCGCCCGGGCGTTCCTGCATCCGGTGCTGGGCCGGCCGAACCTGACCGTGACCACCCGTGCCCACGCCACTCGCGTGCTGTTCGAAGGCCGGCGCGCCACCGGCGTCGAATGGGCGGCCGGCGGCCGGCGGCAGTCGGGACGGGCGGTCCGCGAGGTAATCCTGGCCGGCGGCGCCCTGCAGTCCCCGCAATTGCTGCAGCTCTCCGGGATCGGTCCGGCCGAACTGCTGCGCCGCCATGGCATCGACGTGTTGGTCGACGCCCCGGGCGTCGGCGGGAACCTGCAGGACCACTACCAGGCCCGCACGATCGTCCGGCTGAAGCGGCGGCGGTCCCTGAACGACGCCGTCCGCAACCCGCTCAAACTGGCACGGATGGGCTGGCAGTGGCTGGTCGACGGGTCGGGCCCGCTGACGGTCGGAGCCGGCCAGGTCGGCGGCGCGGCCTGCACCGAGTTCGCCCGGGACGGCCGGCCGGACATCCAGTTCAACGTGATGCCGCTGTCGGTCGACAAGCCGGGCGATCCCCTGCATCGCTATTCCGGGTTCACCGCCGCGGCCTGGCAGTGTCACCCGGCGTCGCGGGGGCGGTTGGCGATCAGGTCGGCCGACCCGTTCGACGCGCCGATCATCGAGCCCAACTATCTCGCCGAGGAGATCGACCGGAGGACCCTGGTCGCCGGCGTGAAGATGCTGCGCGAGATCTACCGGCAGCCGGCCTTCGCCGACCTGTGGGATACCGAGATGCTGCCGGGCCCGGAGGTCCACAGCGACGCCGACTTGCTGCAGTTCGTGCAGCGCCACGGCGGCACGGTGTTCCACTGCTGCGGCACCTGCCGGATGGGACAGGACGACGGTGCCGTGGTCGACCCGCAGTTGCGGGTGAGCGGCGTCGATGGCCTTCGCGTGATCGATGCGTCGGTCATGCCGACGATCACCTCTGCCAACACCAACGCCGCCTCGATCCTGATCGGCGAGAAGGGGGCCGCCCTGGTGCTCGGGCAGGCGCCGGCGGCCGCAACCCTGCCCGCATCGTCCGGCCGGATCGCCCCCGGCGACGCGGTACCGCCGACCGCTCTCCAAGGAGGTGCTCCATGCTGACCCAGTCGCAGATAGAGCAGTACCGACGCGACGGCCACGTCACGCCCGATGTCGCGCTCCCGCCAGCGACGGTGCGGGATCTGACCGACAAGATGGAACGGTTCTTCGCCCGGGTTCCCGGCGTCGACCAGGACTACGCCCCGAACCTGATCGACCAGGACCGCAGCTGGCTGGAATACGCCGCCTTGCCGGAGATCCTGGACGTCGTCGCCTCGGTCATCGGCGACGACATCATCGTCTGGGGATCGGCCCTGTTCGCCAAGAAGGGTGTCGGCGGCAAGGCGACGCCCTGGCACCAGGACGGCCACTACTGGCCGATCCGCCCGCTGGCGACCGTCACCGCCTGGATCGCGCTCGACGACGTCGGCCCCGACAACGGCTGCATGCGGGTAATCCCCGGCAGCCACCGCGACGGGGTGCAGTACGAGCACTTCCGCGAGGACAATCCCAACGCTGTGCTGAACCAGGCACTTGACGTCGGGGACGGCCGCTTCGACGCGCCGCGCGACATCGTCCTGTCGCCAGGCCGGTTCTCGATTCACGACGTCCACCTGGTGCACGGCGCCGAGCCCAACAATTCCGGGCGCCGCCGCGCCGGCCTGGTGTTCCGCTACATGCCGACGACATCGCATTTCGACCGCGAGCTGGCCCGCCGCCAGGTGCGGGAGATGGGCGTGCTCGACATCTCGAACCGCCAACTGCACCTCGTTCGCGGGATCGACCGCTGCGGCCGCAACGACGTCCACGCCGAGAGCCCTGCCATCGCCTAGGACCGCCCACCCTCGCCGGGTCCAAGAGCCGGAACGGCCGCCCGCCGACTGCAACACAGGAGAGGAGACGCCCATGAACCGGAAACTGATGCTAGGCGCACTGGTCGCCGCGCTCGCGCTCGCGAGCCCGGCCGCCCATGCCGAAGAGAACCCCTTCACCTTCAAGAACCTGCCGGAACAGCCCGGGCAGCAGCGCATGGTCGTGGCCCACACCGTCAACATGGAGTGGAGCTCGCACACCGCGGTTCTGAAGCGCTTCACCGAACTGGTGGCGATCTACACCAACAACGAGATCCGCGGCGAGATCTTCCCGGGCGGCCAACTCGGCGGCGAGCGCGAGATGGCCAAGCAGACCCGCCAGGGACAGATCCACGTCTCGCTGCCGGCGACCAACAACCTCGCCACCATGGCGCCCAGCCTGAACGTGTTCATCCTGCCGTACATCGCCACCAGCACCGAGGAGGTGAACTATCTGCAGGACCAGCTGACGCCGTTCCTGGTGCCGCGCGTCATCAAGGAGGCCGGCGTGCGCATCGTCGGCTGGGAGAACAGCGGCTGGCGCGCCTTCTTCTACAAGTCGGACACCTCGATCCAGAAACCCGAGGACTTGGCGAAGTTCAAGATGCGGGTGCCGCCGAACCCGCTGATGATCGCGTCCTACAAGGCATGGGGCGCCAACCCGGTGCCGCTCGGCTGGACCGAGCTCTACAACGCCCTGCAGCAGGGCGTGGTGGAAGGCGGCGACAACCCGGTGACCGACGTCATCGGCATGAAGTTCTACGAGGTGATCAACCGCATGACGCGGTTCCACTACACGATCCTGACCCACCCGATCATCGTCTCCGAGAAGTGGTTCCAGGGCCTGTCGAAATCCCACCAGGAAGCGGTGCTGCGGGCCGGCCGCGAAGCGACCGACTACATCCGCTGGTGGCAGCCACAGGACGAGAAGCGCTGGTGGGAAGAGGCGCGCAAGCAGAACGTGATCGTCGACGATATCGCCGACGAGACCGAGTGGGTGTCGAAGGCCCGGGCGATCTGGCCGGACTACTACGACACCATCGGCCCGGACGGGAAGGACGTGGCCGACAAGGCGCTGGCGATTCTCGCCGACTACAAGAAGATGAAGAACTGAGCCTTCGGGACCAGTGAACCTGGCGTGGGCCGCCGGACCGGCGGCCCACGCGCCACGATGAGATGCGCATGCGCCGGTCGATCACCACGGACTGCCTGTTCACCCTGCTGCGCGGCAGCCAGCTCTGGGCGTCCCACGTCACCCTGGTGCTGATGGTCGGCGCCCTGTTCCTGCAGATCGTCTCGCGGCAGTTCGGGCTGCAGATCGACTGGACCGAGGAGTTGTCGCGCTTCGCCTTCATAACGATGGTGTTCGTGAGCGCCAGCTATGCCTCGCAGGCCGGCTCGCATCTGCGGGTCGACGCCTTCGCCGACCTGATCGGGAAATGGCCGCCGGCCGGCTGGCTGATCGTGCGGGTGCAGTTCCTGGCGATCCTGCTCTTCGACGCCCTGTTCTTCTGGTACTGCGTAGTCAACCTGCTGGAAGGCCTGCAATACCCGAACCTGTCGCCGGCCATCGGCTTCAACGAGAACCTGTTGTTCCTGGCCCCCTGCATCGGGTTCGGCGCGGCGGTACTGAGCCGGCTGATGTCGGTGATCTGGATGCCGCCCGCACCGGAATCCGCCGCCGCTGGGGAGCTTCGGCCGTGAGCGCGGTCGAGCTGATTCTCGGCGTGCTGTTCCCGGCGCTGCTGGTCCTGGGGGTGCCGATCTACGTCGCGCTCGGCCTAGTAGGCTTCGCCGCCGCCTTCGCGACCGGCAGCCCGATGCCGGTCGCCGCCCAGAGCATCCTCAACGGCGTCGACAAGTTCCCGCTGCTGGCGATCCCCGCCTTCATCTTCGCCGGCAACCTGATGGAGCAGGGCGGCATCACCCAGAACATCGTCCGGGTGTTCCGCCACATGTTCGGGCACATCCCCGGCAGCCTGGGGATCGTGACGATCTTCTCCTGCATGTTCTTCGCGGCGATCTCGGGCTCGGGCCCGGGGGCCGCAGCCGCGGTCGGCGCGATCATGATCCCGGCCATGCTGCGCTACGGCTACCCGCCGGCCTACGCCGCGGCGACCGCCGCCACCGGCGGCACCCTGGGGGTGCTGATCCCGCCCAGCAACCCGATGATCCTGTACGGCATCATCGCCAACACTTCGATCCGCGACCTGTTCATCGCCGGCGTAATCCCCGGCATCCTGGTCGGTCTGGCGCTGGCGGCGATCGCCTACGGATACGCGAAGTGGCTCGGCATCAAGGCCATGGACCGCACCGACAGCGACGAGGGGCTGCTGCGGATCCTGTGGGATGGCAAGGCGGCGCTGGCGATGCCGGCGATCATCCTGGGCGGCATCTACACCGGCCTGTTCACGCCGGTCGAGGCCTCAGTGGTGGCGGTGGTGTACGCCTTCCTGGTCGGCCGGTTCGTCTACCGGTCGCTGGACCTGCCGAGCCTGAAGCTGGCCTTCGACCGGACCCACCGGATCTCCGGCGCCCTGATGCTGGTGGTCGCGGCATCGACCCTGTTCGCGCGCATCATCACCCTGGAGCGGATCCCGCAGGCGCTGGTCGAGGCGTTCTCGACCGCCACCGACAACCCGCTGGTCATCCTGCTGCTGATCAACATCCTGCTGCTGATCGTCGGCTGCTTCATGGAGACCCTCTCGGCGATCATCATCCTGGGGCCGGTGCTGGTGCCGCTGATCAAGTCGTTCGGCATCGATCCGGTGCATTTCGGGATCATCCTGATCCTGAACATCGAGATTGCGTTCCTGACGCCGCCGCTCGGCGTGAACCTGTTCGTGGCGGCCCAGCTCGCGAACATCCGGATCGAGAAGATGATCGTGGCCACCCTGCCCTTCGTCGTCGGGCTGCTGGCGATGCTGACGCTGGTCACCCTGGTCCCGGAGATCAGCCTGTGGCTGCCGCGCCTGCTGCGCTGAGGGGACCGGCCCTGCGCCGACCTCAGGTCAGCGCGCCGCGCGCCGCCACCGGCCACAGGCACTCGACCACGCCGTCGTCGAGACCGCCGCGCACGCCGACATACCAGTCGTGCAGGTTCACCGTCGGGTCGACATGGCCGGGCACCAGCCAGACCCGGTCGCCCAGCCCGAGCCGGCGGGCGGCCTTGCCGAGCGACAGCTTGCCGTGCTCGTCGGAGGCGCTGACGTAGTCGGTGTCGGTCAGCCGCCAGACCTTGGGCAAGCCGGAATCGATGGCCGAGGCCTTGTGGCCGGCGTCGACCACGGCGCGCCCGGGGGCCGACGCGCTCATCACCGTCGAGGCCACGAACAGGGCGTTCTCGAACTCCGAGCGCTCCTCGCCGCCCTCGTCCAGGTTGCGGCCGTAGTCGGCGTCCATGAAGCAGTAGGAGCCGGGCTGCAGCTCGTTCCACAGCCCGGTCTCGGTCTCGAAGCGGAAGCTGCCGGTGCCGGCGCCGCCGATGGTCCGGCAGTCCAGCCCGGCGGCGCCCAGCTTCTCGGCGGTCGCCTGCACGCCCTGGCCAGCGGTCTGGATCGCCGCCCGCCGCTCGCGGTGGCCGCGGATGTGCTGGGCCGAGCCGTGATAGGCCTGCAGCCCCTCGAACGACAGGCCCGGCGTGTCGGCGATCATCTTCGCCAGCTCGACCGCCGGCGCCCCCGGCAGCACCCCGCAGCGCGCCGCCCCGACGTCGATCTCGACCAGGACGTGCAGGTCGACCTGGGCCCGCCGGGCGGCCTCGCCATAGGCCCGCACCTGCTCGGCGTCGTCGGCGCACACCCCGATCCAGGCGCGCCGGGCCAGCGCCGCCAGCCGCGCCAGCTTGGACGCCCCGACCACCTGGTTCGACACCAGCACATTCTCGATGCCGGCCTGCACCAGCACCTCGGCCTCGCCGACCTTCTGGCAGCACTGGCCGACCGCGCCGCGGTGCATCTGGGCACGCGCCACCGCCGGCGACTTGTGGGTCTTGGCGTGCGGCCGCACACGGATGCCGGTGTCGTGGGCGAACTTCGCCATGCGATCGAGGTTGCGCTCGAAGGCGTCGAGGTCGATCACCAGGGCCGGCGTGTCGATCGCGGCGGCCGGGTCACCGACGCGGGCGGGGGGCAACGAGGTCATGGGGGTACTCCTCGGAGGCGGGCGGACGAGGGAGCATAACGCCAGAGGCGCCGCGGTTCCCAGCGGGTTCCGCCGGCGCTTCGGGATCCGGCGACGGACGGCGGATCGGGACCGGGCGGAACGGCGAAAACCATCGACATACCGCGCGGACCGGGCGAAACCTGGATTCCTGAACGAACGGGGGAGTTGCAGGTGGACCTTTTCTGGATTGTGCCGGGCCTCGCCCTGGTTGCGGCCCTGCTCGGCTACGGCTGGTACGTCTCGCTTATCGTGCGCCGCAACCGGGCGCGCGAGGCGCTGTCGTCGGTCGACGTGCAGCTGCGCAAGCGCTTCGACCTGATTCCGAACGTGCTGAAGCTGGCGCAGCGCTACATGGACCACGAGAAGGGGCTGCTGGCGGAGATCACCGCGCTCCGCGCCAGGGTGCAGGAGCCCTACAGCGGCCAGGATCCGTCGGCGGTCGCCGCCCATCTGGACGCCTCGCGGGCGCTCGAGGCGAATCTCGGCCGGCTGTTCGCCCTGGCCGAGAACTACCCCGACCTGAAGGCCGACGGCACCATCATCCGGGCGCAGCAGACCTATGAGGAGGTCGAGGGCCACATATCGGCCGCCCGGCGGTTCTACAACTCGGCGGTCGGCGAGTTGAACAACGCCGTCGAGATCTTCCCCGGCAGCGTCATCGCCGGCTGGGCGAACGTCCGGGCGATGCCGTTCTACGAGCTCGACGAGCCGGCCGCCCGGCAACCGGTCTCGGTGGACGACGTGATGCGATGACGGCGGAGATGGCTTCGGCGCCGGTCGCGGGGTTCTCGGACCGGCTCGCCGGCTTCGACGAGCACTGGCGGTCGATCGAGCCCGAGCTGAAGCGGATCGAGTCTGGCCGCTGGCTTTCGCTGATCGGCGGCGGCGTCCTGTGCGTGCTCGCCCTGCCCGCCTTCGTTCTGGGCATCGCCCTGGCCGACTGGCTGTTCGACCCCGCCGCCGGGTCCGACGGCCCCTGGCTGGCCGGCGCCCTGCTCGGCGCCGGGACGTTCATGATCGGGGCCTTCATCGCCCATGCGCCCTCCCGCAACGCGGGCCTCCTGATCAAGGAGCGGGTGGCGCGGTTCCTCGGGTTCTCATACCAGGAAGACGCGCCGGACTTCCCGCTCGGCGCCTTCGACGGCAGCGACATCCTGCCCTCCTACTCCGGCAAGTCCCTGCAGGACCATATCCGCGGCGAGGTCTCCGGCGTCCCGATCACGATGTGCGACGCCGAACTCACCGAGCGTCGCGGCAGCGGCAAGGGTTCGCGGACCGTCACCGTGTTCCGGGGGCCGCTGGTCGTCTCGGTGTTTCCGAAACCGTCCACCGGCCGGACCATCGTGGTCCCCGACGGCGGTGCCATCGGCAATTTCTTCGCCGGTCGCGGCCAGGACGTCGGCCAGCGCGTGAAGCTTGAGTCCCCGGACTTCGAGCGGGCCTTCGAGGTCTATTCCTCCGACCAGGTCGAGGCCCGCTACCTGCTCACCCCGGCGATGATGGAGCGGCTGCTCGCATTCCGGGCTCGCTTCGGCAGCCGGATACGGCTGGCCTTCGCCGAGCGCGAGCTGCTGATCGCCATCGACGACCGGCGCGACTGGTTTCCCGATCCAGGCCTGTTCCAGAAGCTGACAGACCCGGCCCTGGTGCGCGACCAGGCCGAGGAGATCGCCCGCATCGCCAAGATCGTCGAGACGCTGAAGCTCAATGCCGAGACCCGGATCTGATCTGCCAGGCGGGGCCACCGCGTCGGGAGTCGCGGAGGCGTCAGCCCCGTCACTCGCCGACCGGCTCGCCGGGTTCGACGAGCACTGGCGGGCGCTAAGGCCGGAGCTCGCTCGGATCGAGGCATGGCGGTGGTTCTTCGTTATCGTCGGCAGCCTGATGGTGGCCGCAGGAGTGCCGATCCTTGGCTGGGGGATCGGCGAATTCGTCGGTGTCGTGCGCTCCGGCTATCCGTGGATCATCTATGTGGCTGCCGGGTCGCTGCTGAGCTCCCTGGGACAGTGGCTCGCCCGCAGCCCGGCACGCCGGGCCGGCCGCCTCATCCGCGGGAAGGTCATCGGCTGTTTCGGCTTGGGCTATCGGCGCGACGCCTCGAGTTTTCCGGTCGACGGCTTCGAGCGAAATGATCTCCTGCCGCGTCACACAAAACGCGAGCTGGAAGATCTGGTCTATGGCGACGTGTCAGGCGTCCCGCTGATCTTCTGCGACGCGACCCTGAGCGTGAAGGGGCTCCGCAGGACGGAGCGCGTCGAGGTGTTCCGCGGACCGCTGGTGCTCTCGCGGTTTCCCAAGCGAGCCCGGGGCCGCACTCTTGTGGTCCCCGACGGCGGGGCCATCGGAAACTTCTTCGTCGGCATTGCCGGTCAGCACCGGCAACGGGTAAAGCTGGAGTCGCCCGATTTCGAGCGTGCCTTTGCCGTCTGGTCGACCGACCAGATTGAGGCCCGCTACCTGCTCACGCCGACGATGATGGAGCGGCTGCTGGCCCTGAAGCAGCGCTTTCCCGGCGACATGACCGTGGCGTTCGACGGCCACGAGTTCATGCTGGCTCTCGACGACGGTCGCGACTGGTTTCCCGATCCCGGTCTGCTGCGGAGCCTCACCCATCCGGCCCGGGTGCGCGAGCAGGCCGAGGAGATCGCCCGGATCGCCGAAATCGTCGAGATCCTGAAGCTGAACCTGGATACGCGAGCCTGAGGCGGCACCCGCTCGACTACCCGCCGATCCCGAACGCCTTCAGCAGCCGCTCGGCGGCTAGCGCCGGCGTGGTCTCGCCGGCCGCCACCGCCGCCTCCAGGGCGCCGGCCTCGGCCCGCACCGCCTCGGACCCCTCGAGCGCCGCCATCAGCCGGTCGCGCACCATCGCCCACATCCAGCGGACCTGCTGGCCGGCTCGCTTGGCCTGGAAGGCGTCGGTGCCGCCGTCGCGCGCCGCCTCCAGCACCCGGCGGTGCTCCTCGACGGTGCCCCAGACCTCCTCGATGCCGGTCTTCGCCAGGGCCGAGCAGGCCAGCACCCGCGCGGTCCAGTGCGGGTCGGCAGGCTGCATGATGTGCAGGGCGGTCTTGTACTCGCGCATCGCCTTCATGGCGCGGTCGCGGTTGTCGCCGTCGGCCTTGTTGACCACCAGCAGGTCGGCGATCTCCAGTATCCCCTTCTTGATGCCCTGCAGCTCGTCACCGGCGCCCGGCAGCATCAGCACCAGGAACAGGTCGACCATCTCGGCCACCGTCACCTCGGACTGGCCGACGCCGACGGTCTCGACCAGCACCACGTCGTGGCCGGCGGCCTCGACCACCACCATGCTCTCGCGGGTGGCGCGGGCGACGCCGCCGAGGGTGCCGGCCGACGGCGAGGGGCGGATGAAGGCGGCCGGGTCCTGGCCCTGGCCGTCGGCGACGATGGCGGGCGGCGTGGTGGTGACCGCGATGCCGTCGAAGCGCAGCTCCTCGACCGGCTCGCCGGCATCGAGCCCGCTCGCGGTGAACGCGACGCTGCGGACCCTGAGACGCTCGTCGGCGCGGTCGACGCGGGAGGCCATCCTCGACACCGACGTGGTCGCCGAGAAGACCGTGACCTTGACCCGCGGCCCCTTCGCCGGCGGCCTCGATCCCCTGCCGGACCCGGCCGTGGTCCAGCTGGTCGAGGTCCGCCAGGGTGCGACCGTCTACGCCCAAGGTGCCGACTATGTCTTGAACGCCGACCGCATCGACTGGTCGCCCGCCGGCACCGAGCCCGCGACCGGCTCGACCTACACCGCCACCTACCGCCGCGTCGCCAACGGCGTGGTGAACGGCACCGACGCCGACGGCGCCACCATCGGACCGCCGGCCGGCGAGGCGCTGGTGGCCGGCCAGCTGATCCTCCTCGACTACCGCTGGAAGCTGCCGCGCTTCGACCGACTGGCGCTCGACCGCGACGGCGCCATCGCCAGGCTCCGCGGTATCGCGCACCCATGGACCCCGCGCCCGCCCGAGGTGCCGGTCGGTCTCCTCGGCCTCGCCACGCTCGCGCTCGACTGGACCGCGTCGCCCCGGGTGCGGAACGACGGCGTCCGTGCCGTCCCCTATGCCGAGATCGAGGGGCTCGAACGCCGCATCGACGACCTCTACGACCTCGTCGCCATCGAGCGCCTGCGCACCGACACCTCGATCCGCGAGCCCGCCGCCAAGCGCGGGATCTTCGTCGACCCCTTCCTCGACGACGATCTGCGCGACCACGGCATCGCCCAGACCGCCGCCATCGTCGGCGGCATCCTGACCTTGCCCATTGCTGCATCCATCGCCGAGACCGGCATGGCCAACGGCGGCCGGCCGTGGACGCTGGAGTACACCGTCGCACCCATCGTCGAGCAGACGCTCCGCACCGGCTCGATGAAGGTCAACCCGTACCAGGCCTTCGCACCGCTGCCGGCACGGCTCACCCTCGATCCCGCCGTCGACCAGTGGACCGTCATCGAGACCACCTGGTCCTCGCCGATCACCCGGCGCTTCGTGCAGGGCTGGGGCCTGGTCAGCCGCACCTCCACCAGCGAGACCGTCGAGGTGGTCTCGACCGGGCGGCGGTTTAGGGTGATCCGGACGGCGGCGCCGCCGCCGCTGTAGAGGTGCGGCTCGGACTCCACCGTCGCCAGGTCGGGATCGGCGGTGAATGCCAGCCGTGTCGCGGCGTTCCTGGTCACCTTGAAGCCGTCGACGTTGGCGATGCCCTCCTCGACGGAGAAGACCAGCTGGCCGGCCGGTGCCGGGAGCGCCGTCACCCGGAAGCCGGAGACGACGTAGGAGCCATTGGCCTCGCGGTCGTAGCGGGCGAGCGCCTGGGTCACGCCGTCGAGCTGCGGCGGCGGGGTCTGGTTCACCAGCACGCCGTTCTCGGCGAGGTAGACGGGAATGAACTGGCCGGCGGCGCCGTCGCCGGTCCAGCCCCAGGCGAGGCTGACCCTGGCCCGCCAGGCACCCGGCTCCTGGTAGTTGCGCGTCCCGACACCGGGGTCGAGCAGCGTCGGGTCCTCCAGCTCAGTGATGTCGATCTCGGTGAGCCTCACGCCGATGGCGACACTGGTGTCGACGGGAATGGTGAAGCCGGCGGCCGGGACCGGGCGGACGGCGCCACGGACGTAGATCGAGGCCGCCTCGAGCTGGAGGCTGCCGGTCACACCGTCGAGGATGGCGGCACCGCCGCGGACCACGTCGCCGTCGCGGAACAGCGCGTCGCCGAGGCCCTTCACGCGGTGGATCAGCACGTCCTGCAGCTCATTCAGCTCGGCTGGGGCTTCTTCGGCAGCATCCGCCACCACGCCGATCCCGATGCGGCCTGGGCCGCGGCGGTCCAGGCGATCGCCGCCGCCACGCGCTCGGAGGTGAACGCGGTCGGCGACTTCCTCGACAGCCGGCACGGACGGCACTTCGCCGACGACGTCGTCAACGGACTGGCGGCGGGCCGTGAACTCGATGCCGCGATCACCGCAGCGGTCCAGCGCTGGATGGGCTGGACCATCGGCCGGCGCACGGCGCGCGAGACCGGCATCCCGATGGGGCTGCCCTACCTGACCGGGTTCGTCATCCACTGCGAGATCGAGGCCGACTCCGACGACTGAGACGCCTCCGGCTCCTGCTGCCCCAACCGGCTCCGGCCGGCGGGGCTCGGGGTTGTAGCAGGGCCGCGATGGGCGCGGCCCAGCGCTACAGGAGGATCTCCGATGACGAAGCTCACCGAAGTTCAGACCGAACTGCTCACCATCGCCTGCGCGCGGCCCGGCCGGCTGGTACTGCCGCTACCGGACCGGCTCAAGGGCGGCGCCGCCACCAAGGTCGTCGGCAGCCTGATCGCCAAGGGGCTGGTCGAGGAAGTCGATGCCGGCCAGGGCGATCCGGTCTGGCGCGACACCGGCGATGGGCACGGCGTGACGCTGGTCGCGACCGACCTCGCCGTCTCCGCTCTGGGCATCGCGCCGGCGGCCGATCCGGCGGGTGAGGATGCTCCGCCGGTGACCGGCGACGATCATGCGGATCAGAACGACGGAGCGTCCGTCGACAGCGAGCCGACGGTCGAGACCGCGCCGCGCACCCGCGCCGACAGCAAGCAGGCCCGGCTGATCGGGATGCTGAAGCGGCCCGAGGGCGCCAGCGTCGCCGAGATCGTCACAGCCTTCGGCTGGCAGCCGCACACGGTACGCGGCGCCATCGCGGGCGCGCTCAAGAAGAAGCTCGGGCTCAACGTCACCTCCGAGAAGGAGGAGGAGCGCGGGCGGGTCTACCGCATCAGCGACTGACGGTTCCCACCACACCATGCGCACCGCCGCCCTGATGGGCGGCGGTGTCGCGTTCGGTCAACATTCCGAGTTCGACCAGGTGGGCGGCGAAACCCCACGCCGTCTGAGGTTCAGCAAGGTCGATCACACCGTCATGTGCCATCAGCGGCGTCGTCCCGACCGAGCCGCTCCGCCTTCACCTCGCTGAATTTGCCGCCATCACCGTCGAGGATCGCCTCGCGGCCGGTCTCAGCCTGCCAGCGCTCGATCGCAACATCGACATAGGCCGGGCTGATCTCCATCGCGTAAACGCGCCGGCCGTTAGCCTCGCCCGCCATGATCTGCGAACCCGAGCCTGAGAACGGCTCGTAGCAGAGGCCGCCGCGCGCCACGTGCTGGCGCATCGGGATCCCGAATGCGTCGAGCGGCTTCGGTGTCGGATGGTCGGGCCGGTCGTCCTTCGCGAAGCTGGGCAGCGGCCAAGTGGAGGCCAAAGTCTCTTCGGCCACCTTCGGCGGCCGGTTCGGCCGGCGCCAGCCCATGAAACACGGCTCGTGCTTCCAGAGGTAATGCGACCGGGTCAGCACGCCGCGATCCTTTACCCAGATGATCTGCTGATGGACGAAGGCGCCGGCCTTCTCCCAGCATGCCTCCAGCATCGCCTGGCGGCGCGAAGCGTGCCAGCAGTACCAAGCCGCGTCCTTGGCGATGGCTGCGGCCACGGCCGCCGCGATGAAGCCGTCGTAGAGTTCGGCGCCCTGGCTGCTGTCGTCCCACGTCACGCCGTAGGAGTGCGACCAGTCCTTGTTCCGCGTCGGATGGTTCGAGCCGTCGTAGTCGACCAGATAGGGCGGGTCGGTCGCGAACAGCACCGCCCGCTCGCCGTTCATCAGGCGCCGAACGTCCTCGGGCTTCGTGCTGTCGCCGCAAAGCAGCCGATGGTCGCCGAGGGTCCAGAGGTCGCCGGTGCGCGATACCGGGTTGCGCGGCGGCTCCGGCACCACGACCGGCGGAGTGCCTGCTTCCGACTCCGTCCCGCCATCTTCGTCGAGCGCCAGCAGGCGGTCGAGTTCGCCATCCTCGAAGCCGATCAGCGACAGGTCGAAGTCCTCTGCCACCAGTTCCTTCAGCTCGCCGGCAAGCAGCGCCTCGTCCCAGCCGCCGAGTTCGGTCAGCCGGTTGTCGGCGATGCGGTAAGCCTGACGCTGCGCCGGGGTCAGGTGATCCAGAACGATCACCGGCACCGCTTCGAGCCCGAGCTTGCGAGCCGCCAGCACCCGGCCGTGGCCGGCGATGATCTCGCCGCTGCCGGCGACCAGCACCGGCACGGTCCAGCCGAACTCCGCCATGCTGCCGGCGATCTTCGCCACCTGACCGTCGTCGTGGATCCTGGCGTTGCGGGCATAGGGCAGCAGCCGTCCGATCGGCCAGGACGCAACCTGGTCGGGCGCGAAGCTGAGCGACATGATGGCAAAGACCTCGGTCGAGCGGAGGGTGGATGCCGGGGTGGCTTCCAGGTGGAGTCCAGGAAGTGGATTCCAGGTGGACTCCGGAAGCCACCCTGAAGTCCAGTTTAGTCCATTGATATCACGTGAATATTCTGGCTCGGCGGGTGGCTTCCAAGTGGATTGGCCTCCCAGATTTTGGCTCTGACGCTAGCGATCCGTTGCGGTGCGCGCGTCCCCCACGAGAAATACAACCGGAAGGAACCATTCTTCGGTCCCCGGCGGCGTCATCTCGATGACAGATCGCAATATAAGAGATCGCAGAATCGATGTCTTAGCAAAAAGTGTCTCACGAGGTTTTACGTAATATCAATGAGTTGATGATGGTTTTCCACTGAGTCACCGCGCCGTCTCCATCGCGCGTCCCAGCGCGAGCGTGAAGCTTGCAGCGAACCCACCGGCGACCACGCGCTCGACCGTCCGTTCAAGGCGTCCGGCCGTCAGCCGATCGATCTCGGCTGGAGGGCGGCGTTCCCCGAATGGCAGCCCGCGGACGAGAAGAGCGGCGACGCCCAGCTGCTTCCGCCGATACTCGACGGCGAGACCGCCCGGCTGCGCGACGCGGCGATCGAGGACAAGGAGACGCGCCCACCGCCGCGCTACAACGAAGGCACGTTGATCGAGGCGATGCAGAACGCCTGGAGGTTCGTCGAAGACGAGGCGCTGCGGAACCGACTGAGGGAGGCCAAGGGCATCGGCACCCCGGCGACGCGGGCAGAGATCATCGCCGGCCTGAAACGGCAGCAATTCCTGGTCGCCCAGGGCAAGGCCATCGTTCCGACCGACACCGGGCTCGCGCTGTTCGATGTGCTGAGGCAGGCGGATCCGGCGCTGGTCGACCCAGGTGTCACGGCGCAGCTCGAATGCCTGCTCGACGATGTCGTAGTCGGCAAGCAGGCGATGATCGACGCGATCGACGCGGTGTGCGGCGTGGCGCAGCGCATCATTGGCAACCTGACCAGCGGCACCCCGATAGTAAGCGCTGCCCTGCTCGGCGGTCGATCCGTAGGACCACGCACCGACCGACCGCCAACAGCTGCGATGAAGCGCTTCGCCGAGAGCATCGCCCGCCGCAAGCGGATCGCGCCACCGGCGGGCTATGCCACGTCCAGCGCGACCTGCCGCGTCTTCCTCGAGCAGCATGCCCCCATGCAGGCTAATGTTTCCCCCACCGACGCGCACCACCCCGGTCCAGCGCTGGCAGTCCTGGCGACCAACGAGGCCGTCAATGGCGGAGGAACACCGGCCGGTGCGACCGCGGATCCCACCGAGCAACCGACCCAGCGCGGCCGGCACGGCATCCGTAAGTCGGTGACGCCGCGGCGAAAGCCGGTGTCAGCGCACTGCCGGGTGAGCGATCAGGCCGCGAGGCCCAGGCGGCGGCGGAGCACCGCCGCCACCCGCGGACCCGCGTCGCGCGCATCCCCTCTAGCGGCTGTCGGGAGCACGCCGCTGCGGATTCCCTACGGGAACAAGGAGGTCGCCCGCGAACTCGGCGCCCGGTACGGCGACGCCGGCTGGTATGCGCCGCCCGGCGTTGATCTGACGGCGTTCAGGGATCGGGGGTGGCTGTAGGTTCGGCAGGGTGTAAGTCGGTGCCGATCCGGAATCCTTTGATTTACGTATTGTTACCAAGATATCAGTAAACTAGAGCTGCGTTGGGCCGGGGTTCCGGTTCGGCTTCGAGTCACAATTGGACCAGCGACGGCGCTGTCACACGAACTCATGGCTGACGCCGGTCGCGGCCGGTAACGTCGCCTCATGAAGCCGATCTCATACGCCCGATTGCACTATCCATCATCGATCGTCCAGCACGCCGTCTGGCTGTACCTGCGTTTCAACCTCAGCCTGCGGGACGTGGAGGACCTGCTGGCGGAGCGAGGCCTCGATATCAGCTACGAAACGGTCCGGCGCTGGGTCGCGCGCTTCGGGCCGGCCTACGCCCGGCGGCTCCGCGCGATGCGACCGCGACCCTGCAACTCCTGGCACTTGGACGAGATGTTCGTCTCGATCGGCGGCCGAACGATGTACCTATGGCGCGCTGTCGATGCCGAGGGCGAGGTCCTCGATGTCCTGGTGCAGCCGAGACGTGACAAGCGGGCCGCCCTGAAGCTGATGCGCAGCCTCCTGCGGAAACAGGGCTTCGCGCCGACCTCGATCGTGACTGACAAGCTCCGGTCCTATGGAGCCGCGCTTCGAGAGATTGGCATGGCCGATCGGCACGCTACCGGCGGCCGGCTGAACAATCGCGCTGAGAATTCACACCAGCCTACCCGCCGACGGGAACGATCGTGGATCGGCTTCAAGAGACCGGGATCAACTCAGCGCTTCCTCTCTGCTCACGCCGCCGTCTACAACACCTTCAATGTCCAGCGCCATCTGATCTCTCGCAGCACCCTTCGGACCCTGCGCGGCGAAGCATTCGCTCAATGGCAAGCCGCTGCCGAGGCGGCGTGATCCCAGATCAGAACCTGGGCTTCGTGCGCCCGGACGGGGGATGTCCCTCGCCGTGTTGAAATTTGCTCGGCAGGCGCTGTTGGTTGACTAGGCTATGCGGCGACCGCCTGCTGTTCAAGGTCGTGGTTGATCGCGTTCCTGTCCTGGTGGGCCGCCAGGGCTCGGCGCAGGCTCGGGAGTTGCTTGTGGGCCTTGAGGCGGCGGAAGCCCTTGGCGGCCTCGAGCATGGCAGCGGCGGTCCAGCGCAGCGCCATGGCCGCGTCCTGCCAGCGTTTGACGTTGCGGCAGACCCGGCGGACGGTTCCGTTCATGTTCTCGATGATGTTGGTGCAGGCGAGCGACCGGCGTAGTTCGACTGGCAGACCGAGGCGGGTGACGGTGAGGATCTCGTCGAGGCCCTCCAGGATGCTGGCCGACACGCCCGGGGCGTCGCGCTCCAGGCGACGGGCGAGGTTGCGGATCAGCTTCTCGGCCTTGTCGGCGTCGTCCAGTTCCCAGGCCTGACGCAGCGCCTTGCGGACGCCGGCCTGCAAGGACTTGGGCAGGCGCTCTGCGATGTTGCGGGCCTTGTGGACCTGGCAGCGCTGGATCGGGGTGTCGCGGCCGAAGGTGTTGCGAATCGCCTTCGACAGCGCCTTGGCGCCGTCGATGATGAACAGTCGGCAGACCGCGGGATCGAGGCCGCGGCCGACCAGGTTGTCGAGCAGCGCCTGGGCCACGGCGGCGTTCTCGCTGGCCCCCTCGATCACGCCGAGCGGATGCTTGTCGCCGATGCCGTCGATGCCGACGGCGGCCAGCAGCATCAGGTCTTCCTCGATGTGGATGCCGTCGATCTGGATCGCCAGCAGGTCCAGGGCGGACAAGTCGGCGGCCATCCATTCCTTCATGCGTTCCGCCGACAGCGCCACGAACCGCCGCGACACCGCCGACTTCGACACTCCCGACCCGGGGGCCGCCGGGATGTCGCCGCCCGGCAGGCGGACGGCGCGGCCGAACTTGCGGGTCGAGACGTTGATCAGCATCAGGTTCAGCGCCCACTTGCCGAGCAGGTCTTCCGACTGCGCCGCCTCCCAGCTCGGCAGCGCCAGCTCGCCGCCGTCGCGAGCACGAACGCGAGGACGATCGATCTCGACCTTGCCGCCGTGGAAGCCGACCTTCCCCTTGGTCTTGCCCCAGCGATACCCGTCTCGCCCAGCAGCCCGGCCGTAGCGCGGGCCGCACAGCTCGGCCGCCCCCTCATCCATCATCGTCGCCAAAGTCGCCAGGCCCGCCGTCAGGCAGAAACGATCGAAGCTGGCTCCGACTTCCTGCCAAGCCTCATCGACGATTGCCGCCGGCACCACGCCGGCAGATCTGGTAGCTTTCTTCATGGCGTTGCTCTCCTTCGCGGATTCGACACCCCGAGCCTAATGGCTCAAGGCGGGCAACGCCTGCTCCCCTATTTCAACATCGACCGGGACATACCCCTGATCCACGTATAATACCGATTGCATCGTTGAATGCATCAAGGGCGCCAAATTGGACCCAAATTTCTCCGAAAATGGAGCGTCGTGGATCGACAATATACTGTGAACGACAAATCTTTCTTTATTTGGCTGCCATTGAATTACAATGAAGTTCTGTTGTTTGTTCCTTGCCTATCCGGTTGTTACCCACACCCACTAAATGTAGGGTGAGTCCATTCTCCCGAGTAGAGCCCGTCGAAGGTCGGCGCTGCGGCCCCGCCGGCGATTCCGAGCAGTGAGCGGAACGAGTTGAACGGATAGAAGCGCCGATTGAAGCGGAACGTGAACTCGTTGAGGTAGGCTTGCAGATGCTTGGCACTGACGCCGTGATGGATGCCATTGATCCAGGTCTTCAGATTGGCGAAGACCAAGTGGATGATCGGCAGGAATTCCTCTGCGATCTCCGGGTCTCCGCATTCGGCGATCGCGTGGTGGTCGAATCCGCGCTTGCGAAGCCCGGCATAGCCGCTCCAGTCGTCGGTGACGATCAGCGATCCGGGAGCAACGGCGTTTTCGACGAAACTGCCGAGCGAATTGGCGCTGCGGTCGGGGACGACGGCGAGACGAACGCGTCCCGCGTAGCGACCGTCTTTCCGATTGTCGAGTTTGGTTCCCGGCTTGCGGCGACGCACCTCCACGGCGCAGGAGACGAGAACCTTGTGATGGACTCCCCGGCCCTCGCCTCGGGTGCGCCCTCCAACCCACGTTTCATCCACTTCGACATGCTCTTGCGGCTTGCCGCCAATCTTGTCGCGCTCTGGGCGCACCATCGCGGCGCGGAGCTTGTGAAGGATGCCGAATGCAGTCTCATAGCGCGACAGGCCGAGTTGCCGTTGAAATTGAACGGCCGACATTCCGGGCGTCTGGCTGGCCATCAGGTAAGCCGCCCAGAACCAGGTCGACAACGGCGTGTGACTGCGCTCCATGACAGTCCCAGCCATCAGGCTTACGTCTTTGCGACAGGCGCGGCAGCGCAGAACGCCCGGACGCGCCTCGAAACGGAACGGTTCGCCGACAACGCCGCATCTCGGGCAGACGAACCCACCATTCCAGCGGGCCTTTTCGAGATATGCAGCACAGGCCGCGTCGTCGGGAAAAAAGCACTGAAATTCCGGCAGCGACTGCGGAAACGGCAGATCTTCTCGGGCCAGGACATCCATGCCAAACGCTAGATCTAGTGGGCATGGGAGTCAACCGGATAGGCAAGGTTTGTTCTTTCCATTCGAATGCCAATGCACGCGCAGTCGAAGATCTGGAATGCGTTTGTAGTGCAATTCAATGCTAACTTTATTGTATAAGTAGTCATAAGATGCATATTCTTCTATTTTCTTGAGAAAGTTGTGCGCGAAACTAGCCGCGCCTTGGAGCCGGTCATAAAATGCGTCCTCGGCAGTCCGCCCCTCGGGTTCATGATCCATCGACATTGACTCCATTTTAGAAAATTCAGATACATCGACTAGTGGATAGAATCCAACACTTGGTGCCCACGCCTGACGGCGGCGATGATTTTGTCGGGATCGGCTGTCCAGTTGAAGGGCTTCGGATCTGAGGCGTTGTGCTCGTCGAGGAAGCGGTTGATGGCGGCCTGGAGGTCGGCGACAGAGCGGAAGACGCCGCGCTTGAGGCGGCGCTTGGCGAGCCTGGCGAAGAAGCCTTCGACGGCGTTGAGCCAGGAACATGAGGTCGGCACGAAGTGGAAGGTCCAGCGGGGATGGCGGTGCAGCCAGGCGCGGACCTTGGGGTGCTTGTGGGCGGCGTAGTTGTCGAGGACGGCGTGGATCACCTTGCCGGCCGGAACCTGGGCCTCGATGTGGTTGAGGAAGCGGATGAACTCCTGGTGGCGGTGACGCTGCATGTTGCGGCCGATGACGGTGCCGTCGAGCACGTTGAGGGCAGCGAACAAGGTGGTGGTGCCATGGCGCTTGTAGTCGTGGGTCATGGTGCCGGCGCGGCCCTTCTTCAGCGGCAGGCCGGGCTGGGTGCGGTCGAGCGCCTGGATCTGGCTCTTCTCGTCGACGCTGAGCACGATGGCGTGGGCCGGCGGGTCGACATAGAGCCCGACCACGTCGCGCAGCTTGGTCACGAACTCCGGGTCGTTCGAGAGCTTGAACTGCCGGATCCGATGCGGGGCCAAACCGTGAGCACGCCAGATCCGCTGCACCGAACTAACCGAGATGCCGGTCTGTGCCGCCATCGTTGCGGCGGTCCAGTGGGTCGTCTCGCCGGGCGGATCGGTCAGGGTCAGGGCGACGACGCGCTCGGCCACCGAGGGGTCCAGCGGCGGGATCCGCGACGGGCGCGTCTTGTCCCGCAGCAGCCCGTCCACGCCTTCGGCGGCGAAGCGCTCCTGCCAGCGCCAGACCGCCGTCTTGGCGACCCCGGCCTCGCGCATGATCGCGTTGGTGCCCAGGCCCGCGGCGGTGAGCAGCACGATCCGGCAGCGCCAGACGTGCTTTTGCGGGCTGTTGCGGTCCGCCACGATCGCCTCCAGGCGGGCGCGATCGGCGGTACTGACGGTGAAGCTGATCCCGGTGCGCATGCCCCAGACTCGCACGCCACCGAACCCGCGGGAATCCTGAGCGGGATTCTAATGTCGGATTTTATCCACTAGATCGGTATCGACCGAGAGGTTGATCGCACGATCGTTGCTCAAACCGTGCAGCGCCATGTCGAACTCCCTTTCGATCTCGTGAGCTACCTGGTCGATGCTTTGGGTCTCGTAACCCGCATTCCCCGAGTAGCCGGCTGATTTCGCTGTCTTGAACTCAACATTACCTATACAAATCATGGTGTTGATGGCTGCGAGGGGCGTATTTCATGGATCACCCAGAGGGTGCGGGATTACAGCGGGCAGATCGGGTGGATTTCGACCCTCGCGTGCGGCTGGAATTTCGTGGCACGCAGATCAGTTCGGACGCGGCCTGCTGGTGATGCGCGAGCTTGACGATGCGCTTGGGCTGTCCAATCTGGCATCAGCTTCGCTGCGCGACAATCGTATCGGAAGGAACACGGTCCATCGTCTGACGGGCTGTCCGGCAATCGGTGTTCGGGCGGCTGGCCGGATATGGGGATGTGAACGATGCTGACCGTCTCGCGCTCGACCCGGTGATGCGTCAGGTTGTCGGCGGCAGGGCCGTCGATGCGCAAGCAGCTTCAGCATCGCAGATGGGGCGGTTCGAGACCGAGACACTGGCCTTGCCTGAGAACCGGGCGGCGCTGGCCGACCTGAATGGCCGATGGATTGACCGGTTTCATGACCGCAACGGGCTCAAGTATATCGTGCTGGACATGGACAGCTCGGTCAGCCCGACGCATGGCGATCAGGAAGGAGCGGCGTGGAACGGGCATTTCGACTGCAACTGCTATCATCCCAACTTCTTGTTCAACCAGTTCGGCATGCTGGAACGCTGCGCCCTGCGCAATGGCAACGTCCACAGCGCCGACGGCTGGCGGAACGTCCTTGATCCGGTGATCACCCGCTACGCTGGTCGCAACCTTGGTGGCCGCTTCTTCCGGGCCGATGCCGCCTATGCGATCCCGGCACTCTATGAGCGACTGGAAGGGGCAGGCTATTTCTACGCCATCCGGATGAAGAAGAACGCCGTTCTCGAAGGCTGCATCGCTCATCGGTTAACCCGCCCCGTTGGGCGGCCGTCAAAGACCAAGGTGAAGCGGTTCTACGAGGACTTCCAGTATCAGGCTCAGAGTTGGGACAAGCCACGCCGCGTGATCGCCAAGATCGAATGGCATCCGGGCGAACTGTTCCCCAAGGTCGGCTTCATCGTCACCAACCTGCCGATGGAGCCGGACGAGATCACCCGCTTTTACAATCGCCGCGGCACCGCCGAGCAGCATATCAAGGAAGGCAAGCATGCCTTTCACTGGACGCGGCTGTCATGCCGGAAGTTCCGCGACAACGAGGTGCGGCTGCAGTTGCACGCACTGGCCTACAACCTGGCCACCTTCCTGCGCTGCATCGAGCTACCCGAGGCGATGGCCGACTGGTCGCTAACCAGCCTGCAGCTCAAGCTGATCAAGATCGGGGCACGCGTCGTGCGCCACGCCCGCGCCATTACCTTCCAGTTGGCCGAGGTGGCCGTCACCGGCCCGATGGTGCGCGCCATCCTCGCCGCTATCCGCCGATTGCGAGCGCCACCGCTATGCGCATGACCGCGATCCGGACCCAAACTGAACGAAAGCGGCAGGACAGGTCTATCCACTGCGCTGAAAAACACCGCCCCTGGGCCAGGACACAGCGGCTTCCCGGTCTGATCCGCCCTGTTACAGCAGCCTGCGCGACCCCTGACGCCGCTTGGGGCAAAAACGATTGTCCAGAGGTCGGATTCAGGCGATCTTCACGTCAGTCGGCACGCCGCTTGGGGAATGTCGGCCTATGTATCGGCATAATGGGCGTTATCCATTCCCGGGAGGTTATCATGTTCGAGTTGGAGCGGTTCATTGAGGCGTGCTACGTCGCCGTCGACGAAACCACACCGGAGCGCGCGGCGCGGGAGGTGGTGGCCGGCGCGGTCGACGATCCGGCCGCGGTGATGAAAGCGCTCGGCGAGCCGGAACGGGCGGGCGTCAACGTGCTGCACCGCTCGGACCGACTGACGGTACTCAACCTGGTCTGGGGGCCGGAGATGAACCTGATGCCCCACAACCACAATATGTGGGCGGCCATCGGCATCTACACCGGGGCCGAGGTCAACACGTTCTGGCGCCGCACCGAAGACGGGTTGCAGCGGCTCCGCGGCAAGGAGATGGGCGAGAAGGAAGCCGTTTGGCTCGGCGAGACGGCGATCCATTCGGTGACCAACCCGCTGACCCGCCTGACCGGTGCGCTGCATGTCTATGGCGGCGATTTCTTCGCCCCCGGCCGCAGCGAATGGGACGCGGAAACCTTCGAGGAAGGTCCCTACGATTCCGAGAAGCTGAAGCGACTGTTCGAGGAAAGCAACGAGCGGCTGGAAGAACTACGGGCAAGCGGAACCGCCTGAGGTTCCGCAGACCGGCCGGGAAGCCCTGATTGCCGCCGTCATCCCGTCGAAATCACTGGATCTTCAGCACCAGCCACATGCCCGCTCCCACCAGCGCCACGCCGAAGAACAGGCCAATGCCGAGCGGTTCCGACAGCAGCAGGTAACCGAGCACGCAGGCCGTGATCGGGGCCAGCGCCAGAAATAAGGTGACATCGGTAGCCGCCATCTCCCGCAGCGAATAGAGCCAAGTGATGTAACCGATCCCGCTCGACGCCCCGACAAAGGCGACGATGCCCCAAGGTGCGGCCATCAGATTTTCCCAACCGATCGGCGGTGCGTCGACGCTTGCCTGCACGGCCAGGAACAGGACCGACGCGGCCATCGCAACACCGCTCAACTGAACCGTCGGATAGCGCGCCAGGTAGGGCCGGTAGAGCACGGAACAAACAGCGCCGACCAGTCCACTTGCGAGAGCGGCAGCGATGCCGATCCAGAGATCCGTGCCGGCAGCCTGGCCCACGAGCCGATCGCTGAGCGCCGCCGCGACGCCGAAGGTCGTCAGCGCCGCGCCCAGGAGCCGCCGCATGGTGAGTGCCTGCCGGCCGAGGACGGCGGAGATCAACACGGTCTGCACCGGCATGGTGCCGAAGATCAGGCTGGCGAGGCCGGAGGAGATATGGACCACTGCTAGTGGATAAAATCCGACATTAGAATCCCGCTCAGGATTCCCGCGGGTTCGGTGGCGTGCGAGTCTGGGGCATGCGCACCGGGATCAGCTTCACCGTCAGTACCGCCGATCGCGCCCGCCTGGAGGCGATCGTGGCGGACCGCAACAGCCCGCAAAAGCACGTCTGGCGCTGCCGGATCGTGCTGCTCACCGCCGCGGGCCTGGGCACCAACGCGATCATGCGCGAGGCCGGGGTCGCCAAGACGGCGGTCTGGCGCTGGCAGGAGCGCTTCGCCGCCGAAGGCGTGGACGGGCTGCTGCGGGACAAGACGCGCCCGTCGCGGATCCCGCCGCTGGACCCCTCGGTGGCCGAGCGCGTCGTCGCCCTGACCCTGACCGATCCGCCCGGCGAGACGACCCACTGGACCGCCGCAACGATGGCGGCACAGACCGGCATCTCGGTTAGTTCGCTGCAGCGGATCTGGCGTGCTCACGGTTTGGCCCCGCATCGGATCCGGCAGTTCAAGCTCTCGAACGACCCGGAGTTCGTGACCAAGCTGCGCGACGTGGTCGGGCTCTATGTCGACCCGCCGGCCCACGCCATCGTGCTCAGCGTCGACGAGAAGAGCCAGATCCAGGCGCTCGACCGCACCCAGCCCGGCCTGCCGCTGAAGAAGGGCCGCGCCGGCACCATGACCCACGACTACAAGCGCCATGGCACCACCACCTTGTTCGCTGCCCTCAACGTGCTCGACGGCACCGTCATCGGCCGCAACATGCAGCGTCACCGCCACCAGGAGTTCATCCGCTTCCTCAACCACATCGAGGCCCAGGTTCCGGCCGGCAAGGTGATCCACGCCGTCCTCGACAACTACGCCGCCCACAAGCACCCCAAGGTCCGCGCCTGGCTGCACCGCCATCCCCGCTGGACCTTCCACTTCGTGCCGACCTCATGTTCCTGGCTCAACGCCGTCGAAGGCTTCTTCGCCAGGCTCGCCAAGCGCCGCCTCAAGCGCGGCGTCTTCCGCTCTGTCGCCGACCTCCAGGCCGCCATCAACCGCTTCCTCGACGAGCACAACGCCTCAGATCCGAAGCCCTTCAACTGGACAGCCGATCCCGACAAAATCATCGCCGCCGTCAGGCGTGGGCACCAAGTGTTGGATTCTATCCACTAGGTTCAGCAGCGCCACGAGAATGCCGAACTGCCCGATGCCCAATGCTGCGATCACCCACAGATCGCGCAACGGGATGCGCCGCCAGCCGAGATGGACCGCGATCGGCAGGATTATCGCCGCACCGATCATGTACCGGAACAGCGCCAGCACCGTCGGCCCGAGATCGCCGACCGCGGCGCGGCTGGCGACGATCGCGGCACCAACCTGTACACCGGTAAACGCTGCAGTCAACACGGCGGCGAGCGGACGGGCCGCGTTCACAAATTGCGGTCCCAGGTCTCCGCCACCATGGACACGCCGAACGCGTCCAGCGGCTCGCTGGCCACATGAACGAACCCGGCTGATACTGACTGCGGCTGGTTGAGATCGTGGTATACGACGAACCGCGCTTTAGCGTCTCCAGCATCCGTGATCTCGACACCAATCTGCTCTTCAATGCTTCGTATTGAACCGTTAAAGGCGTCCTTACAGGCGGCGATATGATCGTTCTGCCAACCCTCTTCAGCTTGTTCAATCCAGCAATCAAAGCTCGTTATTGCCGTGGCGAGGGCCTTGGGTTCATCGCTCGTGCCTATCAGGTGCATCGCCATCTTTAAACGATTTTCAGCTGTAGAGATTTCAGCCACGAAGCGTTCATCGATGTTCCAGTCGCGATAATCCTCCGGCTGGAGTGCTTCTGGGTTCTGCAGAATGTTGAGAGCCTTGGCGGCAAAATAAGACGCATCTGTCCAGTCCATCATTTCATTGGCTTCAAACGCTACGAACTTCCGGTATTCCTCGACAGCCGACTCGGTCAATGTAGTTGAGCTTATGCTCTTTCCATGAAGCTCAGTGATGTTCTGGGTTCCACAAGCAGCAAGAGTGGAAATGACGCTAAAGCCGAAAGCTAATTTTTTGAGGGACGACTCAAACATTATTTTGCTCCATCAGTGTAGTAGAGCAGATATATAGCCATCTATAATCGGCAGAAATTTGAACAGATTAAGGCATTTAGATGTTGAGATATTATCCTGGAGCTCCAAGCCAGGATGTCGGCTCAGACCGGCGCAGGCTCGAGCATGACGGCGGTCGGGCGCCGAACCAGCGAGCCAGGGAGTGAGTCGTGCCTAGATTCAGGAGAGTTGGCCGAGCAACATAGTTTCGGTATTTTGTCGGCGTGAAGGCGTTGAGGGCATTGAGCCCACATTCCCCAAGTAATCCGCTGATTTCGCTGTCCTGATGTTGATAATTTCTATATGAATCATGGTGTTGACGGCTGGGAGGGGCGGGCTTCATGGATCACCCAGAGGGTGCGGGTTCGAAGCGGGCAGATCGGGTCGAGTTCGACCGCCGGGTTCATGTGGAGTTCCGGGGTGCGCAGCTCAGTTCCGACGGTGGTCTTCTGGTGATGCGCGAGCTGGATGACGCGCTCGGGTTGTCCGATCTGGCGGCAACGGCGCTGCGCGACACCCGGCGCGGCAAGAACACGGTCCATCGTCTCGACGGGCTTTTCCGGCAATCGGTGTTCGGTCGACTGGCCGGATACGAAGATGTCAACGATGCAGATCGACTGGCGCTTGATCCGGTCATGCGCCAAATCGTGGGTGGCCGAGCGGTCGATGCGCAAGCGGCTTCGGCTTCGCAGATGGGGCGGTTCGAGACCGAGACACTGGCCCTGGCCGAGAACCGTACCGCGCTGGCCGACCTGAACGGGCAATGGATCGACCGGTTTCACGACCGCAACGGGTTGAAGTACATCGTGCTGGACATGGACAGCTCGGTCAGCCCCACCCATGGCGATCAGGAGGGCGCGGCCTGGAACGGGCATTTCGACTGCACCTGCTACCACCCCAACTTTCTGCCTCTTTTGAAATCCGAGTGGGTAGCGGCTGTCGAGCTGGGGCCTGACGACGGGCCTGCATCGATCCCTTTGTTCGACCGGCGAGACCATCCCTTCGTCCCGACCTGCCTTCTGCGGGGCCAGGCGGGGATCGGCGGTCAAGGATGGCCGGAGGCCACCGCGCAGCGGCGCGAAGCGTCCTTGATGGCCGATCCCCGCCTGGCCATGCTGGGTGCAGGTGGGGCTCTGGAGGCGAGTGCGGGGCATGCAGAACCAACTCTTCGAGGTGGCCTTGGGCATTGCCGAGCCGTGGTACGTCAACGGCGTCGACTTCGACGCGGCCGAGAAGACCCTGACGATCGGTGTCGATTTCGTCGCCGGGACACGGTTTCCGGCGGCCGGCGTGGCAGGCGTGCATCCGGTCCACGACACCCAGATCAAGCGCCTGCGGCATCTGAACTTCTTCCAGCACGAATGCTTCCTGGAGGTCAGAACGCCTCGCGTGAAGCTGCCCGACGGGCGGGTCGTGCAGGTCGAGCCCGAGTGGTTCGGCAAGCTCGCCGGCTTCACCCTGCTGTTCGAGGCGCTGGTGCTGGCCATGGCCCGGCAGATGACTTTGCCGCCGTGGCCAAGCTGGTCGGCCTGTCCTGGCATCGCGTCCATGCGATCTTTCGCGCTATGTCGATCTCGCCCTGGCCGAGGCCGATCTGTCGACGGTGACGGCGGTGGCGATCGACGAGACCTCCTGCCGGCGCGGCCACAACTACCTGACCATCGCCGCCGATATGGATGAGCGCAAGGTGGTGTTCGTCACCGAAGGCAAGGACGCCAAAACCATCACCCACTTCGCCGAATACCTGGCCGAGCACAAAGCCATGCCCGAGCAGGTCCGCTCGGTGAGCATCGACATGTCGCCGGCCTTCATCAAGGGCGTGGCCAGGCAGTTGCCCAACGCGCGCATCACCTTCGACAAATTCCACGTCGTCGCCCATGCGTCCGCCGCCGTCGATCAGACCAGGCGCATCGAGCAGCGAACCGATCCGAGCCTCAAGGGGCTGCGCTGGAAGCTGCTCAAAGACCGCGACCGGCTGACTGACGAGGGCCGGGCCGACCTTGACGCGTTGATCGCTCAGGTCGCCACCAAACGCACGCCGCGCGCCTGGCTCTACCGTGAGAATTTGCGCGACATCCTCGAGCGCAAGCAGATCAACGTCGTCTCCGCCATGCTCAAGCAGTGGTGCACCAACGTCCTGCGTTCCAAGGTCGAGCCGATGAAAGACGTCGCCAGGATGATCCGTAGGCACTTCGACGGCATCGTCGCCTGGACCCAGACCCGCCAGACCAACGGCTTCATCGAGGCGCTCAATGGCCTGTTTCAGGCCGCCAAACGCAAGGCCCGCGGCTACACCCGGTTCGCCACCATGCGCACCGTACTCTTCCTCATCGCCGGAAAACTCGACTTCACCCGGATCAACCCGCAGGCCGCATAGCCCACTCGAAATTCAAAAGAGCCAAAAAAAATATGGAGTCACAATATGCCTAAATATGAAGGTGGATGTCTTTGCGGCAAAGTTCGCTTTGAGCTAAATGATGATCCAGAGGTAGCGTATGGATGTCACTGTCGGTTTTGCCAGAAAGCCACGGGCACAGCGTTTCGCTCTGGGATGAGATACAGAAAAGAAAATGTTTCAATAAATGACGCAGAGCTTAAAATCTACATTTACACCAGCCCTGAACATGGGCGGTCATTGAACGTTCATTTCTGCCCATCTTGCGGAACCACAGTAACCGTCACTACAGATCGTTTCCCCGAAGCCCAAGTTATGATGCTGGGTACATTGGACGATCCATCATCTATAAAAGTTGAAATGCATATGTTTGCAGATGAGGGAATGAAATGGGTGTCCTTTGGTGAAGGCGACACAGTTTATGGCAAACATCGTCTGAACTCTGATGGCACACCCGCAACGCCATTGACAGTTTGAGAAAATTAAATCAGGAGAAAAACTATGGCAGACGATGGTGTAAGATTAGTTAAGGAACGTCTGAAAAACCTGCCGCTTTTGGCGTTATCTGGTAGGCTGCCGGCATCGACTGAAGGAGATGCCGCCGATGCCCAAACAGCCTGCCATTCCTGGTCTCCGTGACGCGATGAAGAAGAAGGTCACACGGCGCGAGCAGTTTCTGGCAGATATGGATTGACTATGTCTAACCCTGTCTTATCGAACACAACCAACCACTTTAACTTTTAGACTAGATTAAGTTTCATTCAGAAACCAACCTCCAAATGTTCTTCGACAAAGGCAGCGCTATACGCCACTGCGTTTGCTTTCTCGATATCTTTGTAACTCGCAAAACGCGAAATGGAGAGACCAATGATCTGTGTAGTAGCCAAGTTTGTATGCAACGAAGGAAAAATCGGCGAGTTGATGGACATACTGCGTTCATCTGACGGCCTTGAAGTTACCCGCGCTTATAAAGGGTGCAAATTAATTGAGGCTTCAAGCTCCGAAGACGGCAAAACACTTTACCTATATGAGCGGTGGGATACCAAAGAAGATCATCAAGCATATCTCAAGTATCGAGGCGACACGGGTCTATTGGAGGCTCTTGGCCCGATTTTGGCTGAACCACTTGATCTGACTTACTCAAACTTCGAAGAAGTTTGAGCCTTGAATCCACTACTGCTTCTCCGATCCGAAGTGAGCTGCGTGTAGGGCAGCCCGTTTTCTGCTCTGTCGCGTTGTCTACACGCCAAAACTGAATACAGATGAAAAGGATATCAAAAGTGCCAATAGAAGTGAAAAATTTTGCGTCGCAAGCCGATGAAGCCAAGGACATGCCAAATGCACGTATGGAAGCTGTAAACGTTCTGGGTCAGCGCGTGATAAAGTTGACGTTAGCGCCGGATTGGAAATGGTCAAAGGACATCAAACCACTTGTGGGCACCCATAGCTGCCAAGCGACGCACACTGGTATCATTGTTGAAGGCACCATTCATTGTGTCTGCGACGACGGTTCCGAAGCGACCTACACCGCAGGTGATGCATACGCGATTTCACCCAATCATGATGCTTGGTGTGTCGGCAAAGAGCGCGCGGTTGTGTATGAGTTCGCTGGCATGTGGGGAGAACAATAATGTTATTTATGGTTAAGCTCACGCATGATTATTCAACATGCCAAGCCCATCATCCCAAAAAATTCCCGTTATTCAGGGATACATTAGCAAGCGTCGGCGATCACGGGATCAAGGTGCACGGTCACTATTCCAATCGTCTAGAACATACGGCTTTCATGGTATTAGAAGCCGATAACTTTGAGCAGCTTGATGCCGCATTCGATCCAATCCTTGAAATGGGAAATTTTGAGGTCACTCCGATTGTAAAAAAATAGCCTTCGAATGTGCCAACCACTTTGACAATCATACTGGACCAAGTTTCATCGTGACGCTGACGTTATGCGTAGTGGTGATGAAAACAAAAGGGGAATAAAAATGCCAAGAAAGATATCGATTGTACGCTTCAAGCCCAAGCCTGAATGTTTTGATGAATTCTTGCAAAACATCCAAGACTGGCATGCCCAAGTTTTCTCGGATGGTGACCACCGTTTAATGCGGACTGATGAGGAAGTCGTTGCCATTGTCGTCAGGGAAAGTGAGCAGCTTCAAGAAAATATCAAACGTGGGGTAAACTGGCTAGATAGCCAGCGACCACTCTTACAAGAATATAATGAAGTTGACCGACACACGCTGCCCATGACAGTGATCTCGTAGTTTGAGATTTGAGGCTGAACCTATTCAACTGGCTGGCGCAAAACATTCAATGTGCCAACAGCAAAG
>ABHC01000025.1 GCA_000171835.1 alpha proteobacterium BAL199
ACGGCTGGCCGCAGTCGCTCCGGCGGCCGCCGCCGAACGTTCGGTGCCGCGCCTGTTGGGTGGCGGCTACATCGCGTTCACGGTCGACCAGGGCGGCAACACCGAGCGATACCAGGGCATCGTCGAGCTGGAAGGCCACACCCTGTCGGAGTGCACGCATTCCTACTTCCGCAACTCCGAGCAGCTTGAGGCCGGCGTCAAGCTGGCGGCCAACCAGATCGACACCCCGGACGGACCGGTCTGGCGGGCCGGTGCACTGATGATCCAGCGCCTGCCGTACCAGAAGGACCTGCCCGGCCGGCCGAGCGAGGACGAGTACGACGAGACCTGGCGCACGGCGGTAACGCTGATGAGCAGCAGCACCGCGCCGGAACTGCTGTCCACCGAGTTGGCGCCGGACCGCCTACTGTTCCGGTTGTTTCACTCCGAGGGTGTGCGGGCCTATCCGGCACAACCGGTGCTGGATTCCTGCCGCTGTTCGGGCGAGCGGGTCGAGCGGGTTCTGCGAACTTTATCGGACGAAGAACTTGCGGATCTGCGGCAGGATGGCGACATCGTGGTGGTCTGCGAGTTCTGCAAGCGGGATTGGCGCTATGATGACGGTGCCCTGGCCACGCTTCGCGAGAGCTCCGAGAATCCGGCCTTTTGAGCTGCCCCGCAACGAGGATCCCATGACCGCGCATCTGTTTGCCCGACGCAGCGAGTTGGTTTCGAACGCCATCGACCGCCGCCTGTTCCTGACCATGGCGGTTGCCGGCCTGGCCGCCGGATGCACGACGCCCGATCCGACGCAGCGCTTCGCGGACCTGACCTTCACCGGACGCCCGCCGATCCCGCTGGATGTTGCCCAGGTCGACGTGGTGGACGAATACCGCATGCCGCTGGCCGACCCGAACGTGGAACACCGTGCGCCGCTGGCGCCGAGTGCCGCCGCCGAGCGTTGGGCGCGAGATGTATTGCAAGCCGCCGGCACCGGCGGTCGGGCAGTGTTTCATGTGACCAAGGGCAGCCTGGTCGAGATACCGCTCAAGACAACCACCGGCCTGAAAGGCCTCATCACCGTGGATCAGGCCGAGCGCTACGCCGCCACGATCGAAGGCCGGCTCGACCTGTATGGCGCCGACGGACGGATCCTCGGCAACGCCGAGGCCCAGGCCAGCCGAACCCAGACCATTGCCGAGAACGCGTCCCTGAACGACCGGCAGCGGCTGTGGTACACGCTGGTCGAGGCCACCGCCAACGACTTCGCCAGTTCTATGGAGACGGCGATTCGCCAAAAACTGGCCGTCTACATCCGCTGATCCCGACAAAAACCCCACGGATTCTCCCGGCCGTGCAGACGCGCAACGCGTTTGTCATATAAAGTGGCTATCAAGGGGGTTGGTTCGAACGGGAGGGCACGATGGGAGCGGTCAACGTCCTGAAGGCGGCGGTGATCAAGGCGCCAGTCTACACGCGCCGTGGTCTTCAAGAACGGCTGTTCACCCTGGCGTTCTCGGGCTTGGTCTATCCCCAGATCTGGGAGGATCCCGAAGTCGACATCGAGGCCATGGAGCCGCTTGAAGGCAAACGGATCGTCACAATTGCATCCGGCGGCTGCAACGTCCTCGCCTACCTCACGGAGCGGCCCAACGCGGTCATCACCGTCGACCTGAACCGCCATCACGTAGCGTTGAACCGCCTGAAGCACGCCGCCATCGGGCACCTACCGGACTTCGAGACGTTCTTCCGGTTCTTCGGCGAAGCCGATCGGGCCGACAACATCGTCGCCTACGATCGCCATCTGGCCGACCGGCTCGATCCGGAAACCCGCTCGTACTGGGACCAGCTCACCTGGACCGGACGCCGGATCTCTCTGTTCAAGCGCAACATCTACAAGTACGGACTGCTCGGCCGGTTCATCACCGTGCTCCACATCCTGGCGCGGCTGCACCGCGTCGACCCACGCCGGATGCTGGAGGCCCGGACAATGGAGGATCAGCGCCGGATCTTCGACGAGCATTTGGCGCCGGTTTTCAGTTCGTGGCTGGTGCGGACCCTGTGCCGCAGCCCCAGTTCGCTGTACGGCCTTGGCATTCCACCGGCACAGTTCGACGACCTGAAATCCACCGCAGCCGGCGGCGACATGGCCATGCTGTTGAAGCACCGGTTGGGACGACTGGCCTGCGACTTCCCGCTCGATGACAACTACTTCGCCTGGCAGGCTTTCGGACGTGGCTACGATCGCGAGCACCGCAAGGCCGTGCCCCGCTATTTGCAGGAGCGGCATTTCGAAACCCTGCGCCAGACCGTTGACCGGGTCGACATCAGCCAGGCATCGATCACCGCCCGTCTCGCCGACGAGCCCGCAGCGAGCATGGACCGCTACGTGCTGCTCGATGCCCAGGACTGGATGGACACCCGGCAGATGAACGAGTTGTGGGCGCAGATCGGACGCACCGCCCGACCCGGCGCCAAGGTGATCTACCGGACGGCCGGCGAGCAGACCATCCTGCCGAACCACCTGCCGGCCGCCCTGCTCGACCGGTGGCGGTACGACGAAACGGCCAGCCGGGCTCTGCATCAGCGCGACCGCTCGTCAATCTACGGCGGGTTCCATATCTACACGCTGATCGACGCGTGACCCGGGCTGGCGGGTCCGGCGCGGTGGACGCGCGGGAGTCGATGGACCGGATGTACCGGCTTCAGCGGCATTTCTATGACCTGACGCGGAAGTACTACCTGTTCGGACGGGACGGCCTGATCGAGCGGCTGGACGCCCGGCCAGGCGAGACCGTGCTCGAGGTCGGCTGCGGCACCGCGCGCAACCTGATCAAGATGGCGCGGCGCTATCCGGAGGCGCGCTTCTTCGGCCTCGACGCGTCGGACGAAATGCTCAAGACCGCCGAGTCCGCCGTCGCCCGTGCCGGACTCCGGGGCCGGCTGCCGCTTGCCCAGGCCTTCGCCCAGACCTTCACGCCGGCGACGTTCGCTCTCGACCAGCCGTTCGACCGGATCGTGTTCTCCTACACCCTGTCGATCATTCCGGGCCCGATGGAAGCGCTCGACAACGCGCTGAGCCAACTGCGGTCGGGCGGCACGCTGCATGTGGTCGATTTCGGCGATGCCGCTGCCCTGCCCGGCTGGTTCCAGGGGATGCTGGCGTGGTGGCTCGACAAGTTCCACATTGCGCACCGTCCGGAAGTCGGCGCCTGGTTCGAGCGTCAGGCGGCCGAGGGTCACGGCCGGCTGGAAACCCGCACCATCGGCGGCCGTTACGCCGAGTTCTTCACGCTGGTGAAGACCTGACGGTCCAGATCAGCGGTCGTTACGCCGCGGTGCGCGCCCAGTCGGTCAGCTTGCCGATGAAGTCGGCGCAGGCGTCGATCTGATCGATCGCCACCCATTCGTCGGCCTTATGCGCCTGGTCGATGCTGCCGGGACCAAAGATCACCGCCGGGATGCCGGCGCGCTGGAACAGTCCGGCTTCGGCGCCGTAGGCAACGACGCCTGACGCGTTCAGCCCGGTCAGATGCCGGACCAGGGCCTCGGCCGCCGAGGTCTCGTCCGGCGCTAAGCCCGGCACGTCGGTGATCATCTCGGTTGTCACCCCGGCCTGCGGCGACAATACCTTCAGAACCGGATCGAGGTGCTCGGCGCAGAACACCCGGATCCGCGCCTCAATGGCGTTGGCGTCGTCCGTCGGCACCAGCCGAACGCTCCAGGTCAACCGGCAGATTTCGGCCACGATATTGTGAGCGGTGCCGCCGTCGATGACCCCGACATTGAAGGTCGAGCACGGCGGATCGAACGGCGAGTGCGGATCGGCCCCGGCGGCCAGTTCGGCGCCGAGTTCCTCCAGAAAGTCGATCAGCCGGGCCGCCGCGACGATGGCGTTCGCCCCCTGGCTCGGCTGGCTGGAATGGGCCGGCACGCCGGTGATGGTGGTGCGGTAGACCCGGGTCCCCTTGTTGCCGCCGATCAGGGCCATCGACGTCGGCTCGCCCACGATCACTGCCCGCGGCCGGGGAAGGTTGGCCGCGATGTCGGTGATGATGTGGCGGACGCCGAGGCAACCAACCTCCTCGTCATAGGAAAACGCGAAATGGATCGGCACCGACAGCGGGGCCGCCACCATTTCCGGCACCAGCGCCAGGGCGGTCCCGACGAACCCCTTCATGTCGCAGGTGCCGCGGCCGTACAACCGGCCGTCGCGGCGCACCACCGTGAACGGATCGGCGCTCCAGTTCTGGCCGTCGACCGGCACCACGTCGGTGTGGCCGGACAGCACCACGCCGCCGGCGACCGGCGGCCCGATGGTGGCCCACAAGTTGGCCTTGGCCCCGTCCTCGTCGTAGGTCAGGCGGGCTTCGACCCCGTGCTCGGCCAGATAGGCCTTCACGTCCTCGATCAGCGACAGATTGGAAACCCGCGACGTGGTGTCGTAAGCCACCAGGCGCTCGGTCATGGCGAGCGCCCGATCCAGGCGATCACCGGTTCCGACAGTCATGGACGGCACCCTTTGCTCAGCCACCCTGGCCGATCAGTTGCAGAAACTCGCGGCGACGCTCCGGGTCATCCTTGAAGCAGCCGAGCATCCGGGTGGTTACCATACTCACGCCCTGCTTGTGCACGCCACGGGCACTCATGCACTGGTGCTCGGACTCGATCATCACCGCCACACCGATCGGATCCAGGGCCGATTGGATTGATTCGGCAATCTGGGCAGTCAACCGTTCCTGGATCTGCATCCGCTTGGCGTAGGCGTCGATCACCCGGGCCAGTTTTGAGATGCCGACGACCCGCCCCCTCGGAAAATACGCGACATGCGCCACCCCGACGATCGGCAGCATGTGATGCTCGCAGAACGACTCGAACCGCACGCCTTTGAGCAGCACGATCTCGTCGTAGGATGCCACTTCCTCGAAGGTCCGGGCCAACAACTCAGCCGGGTCGTGGAGGTAGCCGCCGAACAGTTCCTCATAGGACCGCACGACCCGCGCCGGCGTATCGGTCAGGCCTTCGCGTTCCGGATCTTCACCGATCCATTCGATCAAGGTGCGCACGGCCCGCTCGGCCTGTTCGCGGGTAGGTTTGCGGCGCGCAATCGCCGGTTCGGTGTCCTGGGTTTTGGCCACCGCCGTATCGTATGGACTCATGCCAAGATCCTTGTTTCGGGAGGGGATGCCGCGAGGGCAGAGCCAGTGGCCTAATCGCACGTCGAGATGTGCGGGATTTATGAGGTGTTATATGCGTATCGAGACGCTCAATTCAAAGAACGTCCGGTCAATCTCGCGTGATCAGTGCAAGCTGATCGGCTGGTGAGGGCTGTCCAGCGAGAACGCCGGGATCGCCACCTCGATCCGCTCGCCGTCTTCCGCTTCCATCTCGTACGACCCGACCATCATCCCCGACGGGGTCGGCAGCGGGCAGCCGCTGGTGTACTCGAAGCTGTCGCCGGGGCGCAGCACCGGTTGCTCACCGACCACGCCCGGCCCACGAACCTCCTGAGTCCGGCCGCGGGCATCGGTGATCGACCAGTAGCGATTGCGCAGCCGCATCGTCACCGCACCGAGGTTCTCGATCCTGACCTGATACGCCCAGACGTACTGGCCTTCCTCAGGCGAGGACTGCTCGTCGAGGTACACCGGCTGTACGGTGACCCGAATGCCATGAGTGGTGCTGCTGTACATCAATCCATCCTTGGGCGCCCTGGCGTCCGCTGATGTAGGCGACCCATGTCCCGGTGTCCAATTGTGCCGACACAACGGTATGATGATGGAACGACCACGGCTCGGTACAGTTCCCGAGACCGGAACTCGCGCATCGCACTGTCAGCCGGTCGTGAACCAGCCGTCAACCACCGACGACGAGGTGACGCCGGTCAAGGTTACCGTGCCGCCGGTCGAGAACGTCACCACCGCCACGCTGTTCACGTCGGCCGCCGACCAGGTGATGCCCGACGACAGCCGCATCCGGTCGCCGGCGGAGTAGTCGAAATCGCTGATGGTGTCGGCGCCGTCCGGGCTGCCCATCCAGAAAATATCGCCACCCGTACCGCCGATCATCAGGTCGTTGCCACGGTTGCCGGCCAGCGTGTCGACGCCCTGCCCGCCGGACAGCACGTCGTTGCCCTGGCCGCCGTACAACATGTCGGGGGCGCTGCCGCCGTACAGCGTATCGTTGCCCAGATTGCCGTACAGGATGTCGCGGCCGTCGCCGCCCAGCAGCGAGTCGTTGTCCTGACCGGCGAACATGGTGTCGTTGCCGTCGCCGCCGATGATCGTGTCGTTGCCGAGGTTGCCGTAGATCACATCGTCACCGGCCTCGCCCAGGAGCGAGTCGGCACCGAGATTGCCCCACATCCGGTCGTTGCCTTCGCCGCCGAAGATCGTGTCGCTGTCGGCGCCACCGAACATGGTGTCGGTGCCACTGCCGCCGGACAGCAGATCGCTGCCGACATTGCCGTAGATCAGATCGGCGCCGTCGCCACCGAACAAGCTGTCGGCCCCATCGCCGCCGCGCACCGTATCCTTGCCGTCGCCGGCGACGATGCTGTCCTCGCCATTGCCGGTACCGCCGGTGATCGAGTCGTTCCCGACCCCGCCGACCAGCGTGTCATCATCCGGCCCGCCGATGATGGAATCGGCGCCCTCCGAGGCCGTCAAGTTGACCTTCAACAAGGTGCCAGTCAGGTTGGCGCCGGTAAACGAGACTCCGATGGTGCTGCTGATCACCATCGTCACCGTGCCGCTGGTGGTAGCCAGGATGGTCGATGGCAAGCTGATCACGTGCGCAGCGTTGGCGCTGACGTTGATCGTCGAATAGCCGATGATCGAGGTAAGGCTGGTCGAAAGCAGCGTACCGGAGGTGATGTTCAGTGTGCCGGTGTCGGTGCCGTCGGTCGCAACCCCCGAAAGGCCGGTGACCGAGGTCGTGACGGTAGCCATGGCGCTCTCCTGATTCTCAGGGCAACACGGGCGTTCTGCCCTGCCAGAAATCCGAGCCAAGAGGAGGGTAGCACCAACGCGGGCGTCGGTCATCTGGGTCGTGTCGCGGGGCCACCAGCACTCTTGCAAGATCGCGCCGGCTGACGCATGTTCCCGGCAGTATGCGGGTGTAGTTCAATGGTAGAACGGCAGCTTCCCAAGCTGCATACGAGGGTTCGATTCCCTTCACCCGCTCCAAACCCTCCGACACGCGGCCGAGCGCCCGCTTTAGCGCCGGTGAAACGCCGGGACGCGGCGTTCCGCGGTCGCCTTGATCCCTTCGGCGAAATCCTCGGTCTCCCTCAGTTGGGCCTGCTCATCGGATTCGTGATCGGTCCGCTCCGCGATCTGCCGGGCCAGATCCATCCGCATGGTCGCCCGTGTCGACTCAACCGCAAGCGGTGCGTTCGACGCGATCTCGGCCGCCAGCTCGATCGCCGTCGCGCGCAGCCGGTCCAGCGGCACCACCATGTCGGCGAGGCCGATGTCAAGCGCCTCCTCGGCCTTCAGGCGGCGGCTGGTGTAGAACATCATCGCGGCGCGCTGCTGTCCGATGACGCGCGGCAAGGTGACGGTAAGGCCGAAGCCCGGGTGAATCCCCAGCCGGGTGAAGTTGGCAGCGAACCGGGCCTCCGGACAGGCCACCCGAAAGTCTGCGACCAGCGCCAGCCCGAGTCCGCCGCCGACCGCCGGGCCGTTGACCGCGGCCACCACCGGCTTGCGGCACGAGAACAGCCGCACCGCCTCGCGGTACAAATCCCGAGTCCGTCGGTCGCGCATCAGCCGGTCGCCGGAACCGTCGCCGAAATTGGCGCCGGCGCAGAACGACTTGCCCTGGGCGCACAGCACGATGGCACGATAGCGGTCGTCCCGGTCGATTGCCTCGAACGCATCGGCCAGAGTCCGTACCACGTCGATGTCGAAGAAATTGTGCGGCGGACGCCGGAGTTCCACCGACACGACGTGGCCGTGGATTTCCAATCCGAGGTCGGGGAAATCGCCGAGATCGGTCATTGTGGTGGTTCCTTCCGAGGGTCGATGGAGCGCCGGGCAGGGCGTTACGCCGACTGTAGTCGGCGCCGCCCGACCTGACATCCCCCGCGCATGGGCGGCACTGGTGCAGCACCGGAATACAAGCCGCACCGGGACACGAAAGCATTTGCCCCACGGATTCCGTCGCCGCTAGGTTGGACCGGTACCACTGCCCATCCTACGAAGAGACGCATCCATGCACGCGCCATTGGTGGGCGGCCCGACCCGCACCGCTGCGAACTGGTTGGACGGGCTGAACGCGGCAATCCAGGCCGGCGACCCGGATCGGATCGGCGCGCTGTTCGAGGCGGACAGCCACTGGCGCGACGCCTTAGCGCTGACCTGGACGATCGTGACGATCAGCGGCCGGGCAGAGATCCAGCACCGTTTGGCGGTGTCCGGCGTGCAATGCGGAATGAGAAACGTCACCATCGATCCCGACCGCTGCCCGCCGCGGATCGTCGAGCGCGCTGGCGTGGCCACCGTCGAGGCGATCCTGCGGTTCGAAACCGACGTTGGTCGTGGTGCCGGATTGGTCCGGATCCGCTCCGACGGTCCGGCTGGCGCGACGCCGCGGGCCTGGACGCTGTTCACCGCGCTTGAGGAACTCAAGGGCCACGAAGAGTCCGTGTTCCGGGCTCGCCGCGAGGAGCCGGCCTTCAGCCGCGAGTTCCATGGACCCAACTGGCTGGATCGTCGGAGGCAGTCGCACGCCTACGAGGACCGCGATCCGGCGGTGCTGATCGTCGGCGGCGGACACGCCGGCCTGACCGCGGCCGCCCGCCTTGGCCAGTTGGGGGTGGACACCCTGGTGGTCGATCGAGAGGAACGGATCGGCGACAACTGGCGGCTGCGCTACCACGGCCTGAAGCTGCACAACCAGCGGCACAGCAATCACCTGCCCTACATGCCGTTTCCCAGCACTTGGCCGGCCTACATCCCCAAGGACAAGATCGCCAACTGGTTGGAAACCTACGCCGAGTCCATGGAGATCAACTTCTGGACCCGGACCAGCTTCGAGGGCGCGGACTTCGACCCCAAGTCCCGGCACTGGGCGGCGCAGCTCAGGCTGGCCGACGGCACCATCCGCGAGATCCGGCCGCGGCACATCATCATGGCGACCAGCGTCAGCGGCACCCCGAACGTCCCGGCGATCCCGACGTTGGACCGGTTCGGCGGCACCGTCCTGCACTCCAGCCGGTTCCAGGACGGCGCGGACTGGCAAAACCGCGACGTGATGGTTCTCGGGACCGGCACCAGCGCCCATGACATCGCCCAGGACCTCCACGGCAACGGCGCCCGGGTCACCATGGTGCAGCGCAGCCCAACCCTGGTCGTCAACATCGAGCCAAGCGCGCAACTCTACGACGGCGTGTATCTCGGCGACGGTCCGTCACTGGAAGACCGCGACCTGATCAGCGCGTCGATGCCTCTGCCGGTGGTCAAGGCGGCACACAAGCTCATCACCGATGCGGTCAAGGAGCATGACAAACCGTTGCTGGAGGGGCTGGAGAAAGCCGGATTTCGCCTCGACTTCGGTGAAAATGGCACCGGCTGGCCGTTGAAATACCGCCAGCGCGGCGGCGGCTACTACTTCAACGTCGGCTGTTCCGAACTGATCGCCACCGGCGACATCGCCCTGGTGCAGTACGACGCCATAGCCGAGTTCACCAAAGATGGCGCTCGTCTGAAGGGTGGTGGACTGCGCCCCGCCGAGTTGATCGTGCTCGCGACCGGCTACAAGGGCCAGGAGCATCTGGTCGAGACCCTGTTCGGCGCCGAGGTGGCGCAGCGGGTCGGCCCAATCTGGGGCTTCGACCCGGCCACCCAGGAGCTGCGCAACATGTGCATGCGAACCGATCAGCCCGGCCTGTGGTTCACCGCCGGCGCGTTCTCGCAATGCCGGATCTACTCAAAGTTTCTGGCGCTGCAGATCAAAGCAGCCGAGACCGGGCTTCCCGTACCGCTATGACCGACGCTCTTGAAGTCGGCGATCAATGCCGCCACTCCGTCACCAGGCAATAGAACAACGCGCGGTACGCCCGTCGTCACCGCGCCAACGGTGCCAGCCGAGGATCGGTGGCGGCGTGCAGTCGCGCGTATTCGCGGGCCAGCATGAAACCGGCGGCGTGCAGCCCCGAGAGGGTCCAGGTCCCAGCCATCAGTTCGGCCGTCGCCTCCCCCACCGACTTCAGCACCACGTCGATGGTTTCGCCGGGGTCGAGCGATTGCCCGCCAACCGGGCGGGCGCCGAGAGCCAGATAGCTGTGCACTCGGTTGGTCTGGGTCGCCGGGTTTCCCCAGGTCGACGGCAGCGTGATCCAGGTGTCGGCGGCGTAGCCGGTCTCCTCGGTCAATTCGCGCGGCATGGCGACCGCCGGATCCTCGCCGACCTCGACCGTGCCGGCCGGCAAGCCGCGGACCACCCGCCCGGCGGCGTGGCGGTACTCCTCGACCAGCACCAACTCGCCGGCCTCGGTCAGGGCGACGACATGGCACCAGTCGCGCAACTCCAGCACATGATAGGGGTCAAGGACATTGCCGCGCTCGGTCAGGCAGCGATCCATCCGATGGGTCAGAAACCGGTCGGTATACTCGACTCGACTGGTCTCGACGGTCCAGGGAGCTGGCTTGACGGCCTCCCCGGTCATGCCGGCCCCGACACGCCGGCGTCGGCGAAGGTTGCCATGCCGGTATGGCATTCGACCGCAGCCCGCAGCACGCCGAGCGCCAGCGTGGCGCCCGAGCCCTCGCCGAGCCGCATGCCGAAGTCGAACAATGGTTCCTTGCCGATCGCCTCCAGCACCCTGGAGTGGCCGGGCTCGACCGAGCGGTGACCGACGATGCAATGCTCCAATGCCTTGGGATCGACCTTCCACAGCACCGCGGCCGCCACCGTGCAGGCGAAGCCGTCGAGTACGACCGGAGTGCGCGCCAGCCGCGCCGCAATCACCGCCCCGGCGATCGCCGCCAGTTCAAGCCCGCCCACGGCGGCCAGCAGGTCCAGCGGATCCCCGGCGTCGCCATGGCGCTCCACGCCTTCGCGGACCACTCGGATCTTGGCCTCCAGAGCGTCACCGGAAACCCCGGTGCCACGCCCGACCCAATCCTCGACCTCTCCGCCGAACAGCGCGCAAGCCAGTGCCGCCGCCGAGGTGGTGTTGCCGATGCCCATCTCGCCCAGGCACAGCACGTCCAGGTTCGGCTCGACCGCCATCATGCCGTAGGCCATGGCGCGGGCGCAGTCATCACCGGTCATCGCCGGGCCCTGGGTGAAGTCCGCCGTCGGCTGCTCCAGCGCCAGTTCGTAGACTCGCAGATCGGCGTCGAACGCCCGGCACAGCTGATTGACCGCCGCCCCGCCGGCCACGAAGTTCTGCACCATCTGGGCCGTCACCTCGGACGGATAAGCCGACACGCCCAGCGCCGCGACCCCATGGTTGCCGGCGAACACCGCAGTGCGCGGATGCTGCAGGCGCGGCGGGTGCCGGCCTTGCCAGGTGGCCAGCCACGCCGCCAGTTCTTCCAATCGCCCCAGCGCGCCGCGCGGCTTGGTCAGTTGCGCCTCGCGGGCCGCCGCCTGAGTCCCGGCCTCCAGGTCGGGGCCGGGCAACTCGCGGAACAACGCCCGCATCTCGTCGAGCGATACGGTCTTCGGGTCGAAGGGCTTGTCGGGCATCGGGCCTCGCTCGGTGTCGCTGCAGGATTGCCTTTTCGGGCGCAAGCCTATAACCGCGGGGGGCCGCACAGGAAAGGGCCGAGACGGTCATCATCATGAACGACAGCGCCTCACAACCAGGCAGTTCCGGCCGACCGACCCATTTCTGGCGCGAGGAGATCGGGCTGGCCATGGTGTTCCTGACCCGCCTGCCCTGGCCGGGACGACTGCCCGAAAGCCGGCCGCTGATGGCCGCTGCTTGGGCGTTTCCGGTGGTCGGCGTGGGCGTCGGTCTGATCGCCGCATTCGCCTACTGGATTGCCCACGGCCTTGGCCTGCCAGCATCGATCGCGGCACTCTCCGCCATCGCCGCCGCGGCCTTGGCCACCGGCGCACTGCACGAGGACGGGCTGGCCGACGTCGCCGACGGATTCGGCGGTGGCGCGGACGCCGACGCCAAGCGCCGGATCATGCGCGACAGTCACATCGGCAGCTATGGCGTGCTCGCCCTGGTCCTCGCGACCGCCGCCAAGGTCGCCGCACTCGCCGCGTTGGCTGACGTCGAAACGGCGGTCGTCGCGCTGGTCACGGCGCATGCCCTCGGACGGTCGATGATCCCAGCGCTGGCGCACTGGCTGCCGCCGGCCGCACCGGACGGACGCGGTCGCGACGCCGGACGTCCCGACACCATCGGTGCGCTGTGGGCCGCCGGCATCGGCGTCGGAGTAGCGCTGCTGATCCTGCCGGCCGGAATCGGGCTGGCTGCCGCATTGGCAGCCGGCGGAGCGGCCGCCGCGATCGGTTGGCTGGCCCGCCGCCAGATCGGCGGGGTCACTGGCGACGTGTTCGGCGCGGCCGAGCAGTTGGGCGAGATCGCCGCCCTGTTCGCGATCGTATCCTATCTCGGCTCATGACGATCTCAGCGTAAGGAAACGGCTATGACCCCGACCCGCTGGTGGCTGGTGCGCCATGCACCGGTGATCAATCCATCCAAGGTGATCTACGGCCAGCACGACATCGACTGCGATGTCGACGACGCGACCATCTTCAACGCCGTCGCCGAGACCCTGCCGTCCGGGGCGCTGTGGCTGCAGAGCCCGCTCGGCCGGACCCGCAAGACCGCCGCGGCGATCCGGGCCGCCGGCTGCGCCGGTGACGACCCGGTGAACGAACCACGGCTGATGGAACAGTGCTTCGGCGACTGGCAGGGCCAAGTCCGCGAAGAAATCCTGTCACGGCAGCCCGAGGCGTATCGGCGCTTCTGGCTGGCCCCGGCCGACGAATGCGCGCCGAATGGCGAGAGCTTCATCGACGTCATCGGCCGGGTCCGCGCCGCCCTGGACGACTGGTCGGTACGGGCTGTCGGCCGCGACGTGGTGGCGGTAATGCACGGCGGGTCGATCCGCGCCGCCCTGGCGATCGCGCTGGACATCGCCCCGGCCAAGGCACTGGCGTTTCACACCGAAACGGTCTCGGTGACCCGGATTGACCACTATCCGGACGGCGCCTGGGGTGTCGCCTTCGTCAACGCCACGCCGGGACGTCCAGCGCCTCGGCACTGACGCCAGAACGGACCGCCTCAATCCAATCGACTGCCACGCCGATCGTGCGCGCGGGCACTTCGCCGCGCTCGACGGGACGGCGGATCATGACGATCGGCAGGTCGAGGGTCCGAGCCGCCGTCACCAGCGCCGCATCGGCCTCGCAGCCGGTCGCCCGCATCACCACGGCCCCGGCTCTGGTCGAGCGCAGCAACCGCACCTCCGCTTCGTGATGGCAACGACTTCCACTGACATGCGCGGTGAAGCGGCGCGAGCGATCCCAGCGCGCCGGCGGCCGGGCCATCCGGACTGCAAAACTCACCTCGTCCACCGGCGTGAACGCCGCGATGTCCGACTCCGGCAAGGCCAGCAGCACGGTCTGCGCAACCGATGGAATGGCCGACACCGCTCCGGCCAGATCGCGCACCTCGATCCAGCGATCGAGCGGATGGCGATGCCATGCGGGCGGTCGGAACGCCAGACGGGGTATCCGAGCCCGCAATGAAGCGTCGCGAACCCGCTGGACCAATCGCCGGTCGAACGGACTCAGGCCGTCGATCACCGCCGCCGTCCCGGCAAGGTCGGGCACGCCGGCGCCGATGAAGTCGGTCAGGCAACCACGCGGCACCAGATCGATTCCGCATAGCGCCACCGCGACCCTCAAATCCCGGTCAAACCGCGCAGCCAATGCCGTGGCCAAGCGAACCGCGGCGCGGGTGCCAGCGAAAATCCGAACAGCCGGGAGCGGTTCCGGAGACATGATCGATCCAGGGTATGCCTGTCGCCGGCTTGCGGCAATTCCGCCGACCGGCCGCGCGTCTCTTGACGCCGGCTCCCGCCCCATGCCCGATGGCCGCTCATTGCAGACGACAATCGCCGGAGCTTCCAATGTCGACCCGCACCTTCGTCCTGGTGGTCACCCTGCTGTCGGCGGCACTCGCCGCGACGGTCGTCGGCGGCTATCTGATCTGGACCCGCACCCAGGAAGGCACGGCGGCCCTAATCGGCGGGCCGTTCGAACTGGTCGACCAGTCCGGCCGGACCGTCACTGATGCCACGCTGAAGGGCAAATGGAGCCTGATCTATTTCGGCTACACCTTCTGTCCGGACGTCTGCCCGACTTCGCTCACGGTGATGACCCAGGCGCTGGATCAGATCGGCCCGGTTGCCGACAAGGTGGTCCCGGTGTTTATCACCGTCGATCCGGAACGTGACACGGTGGAACAGCTGGCCGGCTACCACGATCACTTCCACCCCAGCTTCGTCATGCTGACCGGCACGCCTGCCCAGGTGAAAGAGGTCGCCAAGGCGTACCGGGTCTACTACCGCAAGGCCGAGACCGAGGCGTCGACCGACTACCTGATGGACCACTCGTCGATCACCTACCTGATGGACCCGAACGGCAACTACGTCACCCATTTCGGGCACGACGCGACGCCGGAAGGCATGGCGAAGACGATCCGCGAGAAGGTTGGAGGCTGACCGGCCCCGTCGCCGGGGCAATTCAATCCTGCCATACGGCCGCTTGATCGGGCATCCCCCTGCCGCCTATGGTGCGCCGCAGTTTTCAATCCCCGGAGGACCCTCATGAGCGAACGTATCAAAGGCGTGATGGCCGCCGGCCTGACCGCGTTCAACAACGACCTGACGATCGACGTCCAGGGCACGATCGCCCACAGCCGTTGGCTGCTGGCGAACGGCTGCGACGGTGTGCTGCTGTTCGGCACCACCGGCGAAGCGAATTCGCTGTCGCTGAAGGAGCGGCTGGATTTCCTGGACGTGCTTGGCGCCTCAGACCTGCCGATGGACCGCATGATGATCGGCACCGGCTGCTGTGCGCTGCCGGACACGGTCGACCTGACCAGGAAGACGTTGGAGATCGGCATCGAGTCGGCGCTGATGCTGCCGCCATTCTACTACAAGAACCCGACCGACAACGGCCTGTACACCCACTTCGCGCGGGTGCTGGAGCAGGTTGCCGATCCGAAGCTGAAGGTCTATCTCTACCACTTCCCGCAGATGTCGGCGGTGCCGTTCAGCCATGAGCTGATTGGCCGATTCCTAAAGGACTTCCCGGGCGTGTTCTGCGGCGTCAAGGACAGCTCCGGCGACTTCGAGAACATGAAGGCGATGGCCGCGGCGTTCCCCGGCTTCGACGTGTTCGCCGGGACCGAGCGCTACCTGCTCGACACCCTGAAGGCCGGCGGCGTCGGCACCATCACCGCGACCGGCAACTGCACCTCGTCGATGTGCGGCGCGGTCTACGCGGCCTGGAAGGCAGGATCGCCCGAGGCTGAGCGCCTGCAAGACGAGTTGACGGCCCAGCGCCTGGCGCTGCAGGCCTATCCGGCAGCCGCTGCGCTGAAGGAACTGCTGGCCCGCGAGAGCGGCAAGGCGGCGTGGCGCAACGTGCGGGCGCCGTTCCTGCCGTTGCCGGCGGAACGGGCCGACCAGTTGGTCGCCGACATGGCGAAGGTCTACTTCCAGCTGCCGGCGCTCGCCGCCTGACGAGCTGATGATCGGCCCCCTCCCGTTGACCGCGAGGGGGCCGTCTAAGCCATGACGATCGGTATCGCCGCCTTCGGACCATCGGCCGGTCAGGCCGTGCTTGCCGGATTGAACGCCGTTGAATCGGTCGGGATCGGCGAAATTCGCGGCTTCGGCGTGTTCGCCGCCCTATGCCCGGACGGCACGTTGGTTCGGGCCCGGACCCAGCGTGGCGGCGGGCCGGTCTTGTTGGCCGATCTCGGCCGCCAGGGGCAGCTGTCGCAGGCCGAGTCAGCGACCGTTGCCGCCCTGATCTCCAGCGGACCGGACCGTCCGGAGCCGCTGGATCAGTTCCTGCCCGGTAGTCCGGCCGGCTTGGTCACCGGACACCGACTGCCCAACACGGCTGGCCGCGACGGCGTTCCACTGAACCTCGCCGTCCTTCGTCGGATGGAGGCGGGCGACGCGCCAAGGGGCGCGGTGCCGGCCGTCATCGACGCCAATCCCGAGATCGACGCCGGCCTGATCGCGGTTTCGCAAGGCACCCTGGCGTTTGCCGAAACGCGACGGGTCGGCCGTCGAAACGACCGCGGCCAAGCGCGCCTGGATATTCGGGACGGTGCAGCCGGTGTAGCGGTGCTGCACAACGCCATCCAGCCGTTCGAAGGCCTGGCGCTGCTGGCGGCAGGTGCCGCGCGGGCGGTGCTGGAGGCGGCTCTCCCGCCGCTGGCGCGATTCCGGATCGAGCCCGGCATCACGCTCGATCTTGCCGACACCGACGGAGTCTGGCTGACCGCCGACGGTGCCGTTGAGCGAATCGGCAGCGCCAACCCCGGCCACGCGCACTACCAGGGCTGGACCTCGTCCGCCGTCTATCTCGGCACCCCGGTGTACCAACACGACCGCCGGGTAGGTGTCACTGTCGGCGAGGCGCGCTGCCGGCTCGACCGCGGCCGGATCGTAGAAGTCGATCCCGAGCGGTCGTCGGTTATTTGGCGGGCCTGACGTCGGCAGCAGGCGTCAGAACGGCCAGGCGATCGGGATCAGCCAGACCCCCAGCACGGTGAGCAGCAGTTCCAACGGCAGGCCCATCCGCCAGTAATCGCCGAAATGGTAGCCGCCCGGCCCCATGACCAGCAAATTGTTCTGGTGGCCGATCGGGGTCAGGAACGCCGACGACGCGCCGACCGCCACCGCCATCAGCATCGGGTCGGCGTTCACGCCCAGAGCCGCTGCGACGCCGACGCCGATCGGCGCCATCACCACCGCGGTAGCAGCGTTGTTCATCACGTCGGACAGGGTCATGGTCAGGATCAGCAACAGGCCCAGCAACACCCTTGGCGGCATTTCCCCGGCCAGCGCCGCAAGGCCTTCGGCCATCAACTGGGCAGTACCGGTGGATTCCAGCGCGCCGCCGACCGGGATCATCGCAGCCAGCAGGACGATGACCTGCCAGTCGATCGCCTCGTAGACGTCGCGCACGTTGATCGTGCGGGTCAGCACCATGCCGACCAACGCCGCGACCAGGGCCACGACCGCCGGGAAGATCCCGAGGGCGGTCGCCGTCACCGCAGCGCCGAACAGTGCCACCGGTACAAGCGCGCGCTCCGGATGCAGGGCGATACGGCGTTCCGCGAGCGGCAGGCAGCCGATCGCCCGCACCGAGTCGACCAGCCCGGCGCGCTCGCCCTGCAGCAGCAGGACGTCACCGGCGTTGAAGCGCTGGTCGCGCAGGCGGCGGCCGAGCGCCGTTCCCTCGCGGGAGATCGCCAGGAGGTTCAGTCCGAACCGCGCCCGCAGATCGATGTCAGCCGCCGACCGGCCCTCGACCCAGGCGCGCGGCGGCACCACCACCTCCATCAACGCCAGCGCTTCCCGATCGACCGTCCCGCTGCCGTCCTCGCGTTCCAGATCCTTGGCGGCCACCAGTTCGAAGCCCCGGGTCACCAGGGCCTGGATCGCTTCGGCTTCGCCGTGGGTGATCAGCACATCGCCCTGTTGAAGGACGGCATGGTGCATGCGCCGCACCACCTGGGCCCAGCGCCGCACCAAGGCGTCGATCGCCGGCGGTTCCTCCAGGGTTTCGAGAATCTCGCTCAGGCGCTTGCCGATCGCCGCCGAACCTTCAGGGACTCGCAGTTCCGTCAGATAGGCATCGACATCGAACGGCTGGCCGTCCGAACCACCGGAACGGCCGCGCACTGGCAACAGCCGCCAACCGATCAGGGTCACAAAGGCGATGCCCGCCACCGCCAGCGGCACTCCGACCCATGCGAAGTCGAACAGGGCGAAACTCTCGCCGGTCACCTGTTTGCGGTATCCGGCAATCAGCAGGTTCGGTGGCGTGCCGATCAGCGTGGTCATGCCGCCGAGGATGGTTGCGAAGGCCAGCGGCATCAGCACGCCGCCCGGCCGGTACTTGCCGCGCTTGGCCATCGACAAGGTCACCGGCATCAGCAGCGCCAGGGCACCGACGTTGTTCATGAAGCCGGACAGGACGCCGCCGAGACTGCACAGCGCCCCGGTCTGGATCAGCCGGTTGGACGTCAGCCGCCCAATGCGCGAGGCGATCCAGTCGATCGCACCGGATCGGGCCAGGGCAGCTGAAAGGCCTAGAACGGCGGCAACGGTTACTACCGCCGGGTGCCCGAAGCCAGCGAACGCTTCATCGCCGGGAACCAAACCAAGCGCCGTCGCAACCAGCAAGGCGGACACCGCGATGACGTCGACCCTCAGGCGACCCCACACGAACAGCGCCACCACGGCAACGAGAATGGAAAGGATGGCAGCCTGGTCGATGGTCATGGACGCTCTTGTACATAGGAGGAGATCAAGACACCTTACCGGCTCATCGACCCTGCGTCGCCCAACGCAATCCAGGGGGTCACGGTTCCGACGGGGGGAAGGGTATGCCTGCGTTTCGGCCCGTCGTGTTCATCGGCGGCATTCTGGTTCTAGTGCTGGCCGCGACCATGGCAATCCCCGCCCTGGTCGAACTGGCGCTGGGAGCGGATCATGCTGCGGAGTATCTGCCGTGCGTCGCCGTGCCGGTGTTTCTGGGCGCGACGGCGGTGCTCGCATCCCGCGGCGGGCCGATGAAGCTTGGGCTGCGCGAAGCCTATCTGCTGACCTCAGGCCTGTGGTTCGTGCTGCCGATGGTGGCCGCCCTGCCGTTCATGTGGACGGTGCCGAACCTATCGCTCACCGACGCCTATTTCGAAGCGGTCAGCGGCCTGACCACCACCGGGTCGACGGTAATTGCCGGCCTCGACAATCTGCCGCCCGGCGTTCTGCTGTGGCGCTCGATGCTGCAGTGGGTCGGCGGCATCGGCATCGTCATGATGGCCGTCGCCGTGCTGCCGCTGCTGCGGGTTGGTGGCATGCAGTTGATGAGCCGGGAGTCCTCGGATACCTCCGACAAGATTCTGGCCCGACCGCGCGAACTGGCAACCTGGCTGCTCAGCGTCTACCTCGGCATGACCGTGCTGTCGGCGATCGCCTACGGCTTCGCTGGGATGGGCGGCTTCGACGCGCTGAACCACGCCATGACCACGGTGTCGACGGCCGGCTTCTCCACCCGCGACACCTCGCTGGGCAGTTTCTCACCGGCCGCGCAATGGGTGTCGGTGGTGTTCATGCTGGCGGGTGCAGCGCCTTTCCTGCTGTACGTCCAGGTGCTGCGCGGAACGTCCGGGTTCGTGCCGTGGAGCCAGATTCCACCGATGCTGGGCGTCGTCGTGATCGGCGGCGGCCTGCTGGCGTATTCCGCGGTCGAGAGCGGGCACGGAGTGCTGGACGCCATCCGGCACGGTGTCTTCACGGTGACCTCGATCATCACCACCACCGGGTATGCCTCCTATGACTGGCAGACCTGGGGACCGATCGCGGCCGCCCTGGCACTGGTTCTGTCGTTTTGCGGTGGCTGCACCGGCTCGACCACCGGAGGAGTGAAGATCTTCCGCTGGCAGGTGCTGATCCGCCGGTTTCGCATCACCACCCAGGAACTGATCCGGCCGCACCGGGTGGTCGCCCAGGTCTATCAGGGCCGTCCGGTCGGGCCGGAGGTTGTGCAGGGCGTCATGGGTTTCGTCCTGCTGGTCGGCGGGGTGACCGCGCTGGTGACGGTGGCGCTGGCAGCTACCGGGCTCGACCTGGTCACCGCGTTCTCCACCGCCGCCACCGCCGTCACCAATGTCGGTCCGGCCCTCGGAACTATCGCCGGACCGGCCGGAAATTTCGGACCGCTGCCGGATACCGCGAAATGGATCCTGTCGTTCGCCATGTTGCTAGGTCGGTTGGAACTTCTGACCGTCCTGGTAATGCTCGACCCCGACTTCTGGAAGCGTTGAGGTCGGGCCGACCGAAGAACCTGGACGAGGCTTGTATCCAACAGGACTTCGCTGCATCTTGCCCCGCCCGTTGAAGCCCGCCCTTTCGGGGCCGCCAGCTTCGGGGAATCGCTGGAGGGATTGAGATGCCGTCGTTCCGGCCGGTCGTGTTCATCGGCGGCCTGCTCGTGCTGGTGCTGGCCGCGACCCTGGCGATCCCTGCCCTCGTGGAACTGGCGCTCGACGCCGACCACGCCCCCGAATATCTGCCTTGCATAGCCGTGCCAGCGTTCCTGGGCGCGACCGCCGTGTTGGCGTCGCGCGGCGGGCCGATGAAACTCGGCATCCGTGAGGCGTATCTGCTGACCTCCAGCCTGTGGATCGTGCTGCCGCTGTTCGCCGCCCTGCCCTTCATGTGGACGGTTCCGAACCTGTCGCTCACCGATGCCTATTTCGAAGCGGTCAGCGGCCTGACCACGACCGGATCGACGGTCATCGTCGGACTGGAATCCATGTCGCCCGGTGTCCTGCTGTGGCGATCGCTGCTGCAATGGGTCGGCGGTATCGGGATCGTGGTAATGGCGGTCGCAGTATTGCCCCTGCTGCGGGTCGGCGGCATGCAGTTGATGAGCCGGGAATCCTCCGACACCTCCGACAAGATCCTGGCCCGGCCACGCGAACTGGCGACCTGGCTGCTCAGCGTCTATCTAGGCCTGACGGTGCTGTCGACGATCGGCTACGGCCTGACCGGAATGAGCGGATTCGAGGCGCTGAACCACGCGATGGCAACGGTTTCGACAGGTGGTTTCTCAACCCACGACAGCTCGTTCGGCGCCTTCTCGCCGGCCGCGCAATGGGTAGCCGTGGTCTTCATGCTGGCGGGTGCGGCACCGTTCCTGTTTTACGTGCAGGTGCTGCGTGGGACCTCCGGCTTCGTGCCGTGGAGCCAGATTCCGCCGATGCTGGGTGTCGTCGCGATCGGCGGGGGCCTGCTGGCGCTGACCGCGTACCAGAGCGGGCACGATCCGGTGGACGCCGTCCGCCACGGCGTCTTTTCAGTCGCGTCGATCATCACCACGCCCGGCTTCGCCTCCTATGACTGGCAGAGTTGGGGCCCGTTCGCCGCGTCGCTGGCGCTGATGCTGACCTTCTGCGGCGGCTGCACCGGATCGACCGCCGGCGCGGTGAAGATCTTCCGCTGGCAGGTGCTGATTCAGCGGTTCCGGATCATCGCCCAGGAACTGATCCGGCCGCACCGGGTGGTGGCCCAGGTGTATCAGAACCGGGCGGTCAGTCCGGAAGTGGTTCAGGGCGTGATGGCATTCGTGCTGCTGACCGGCGCCGTGACGTCGCTGACAACCATGGCCCTGACCGCTACCGGCCTTGATCTGGTCACCGCCTTTTCCAGCGCCGCAACCGCCATCACCAATGTCGGCCCCGCACTCGGACCGATCGCCGGACCGGCCGGCACCTTCGCGCCGTTGCCGGACACAGCAAAATGGATCCTGTCGTTCGCCATGCTACTGGGCCGGCTGGAGCTGCTGACCGTCCTGGTCATGTTGGAGCCGGGCTTCTGGCACCGCTGATCGCGCGGCGCCGGGCAATCCGGATCAGATCCGGCGCCCAGTCGCCACGTCGAACAGGTGCAGATGCGACGGATCGGCGACCAGTGGAATCACCGTCCCAGCCGGCATGACGTGGTGGCCGGACATCCGCACCGTCAGCAGGCCGCCTTCGCCGGCCCCCTGGACCGCCGACGCAAGCCCGTACAGCAGGGTGTCGGCGCCCAAGTGCTCGACCAGCACGATCTCGAACTTCAACGCCGAGTCGGTGTCCGAAGACGGCATCAGATGCTCGGGGCGCACCCCGATAGTGACCGAGCGGCCCGGTTCGACCGTCCGCCCGTCCGCCGGCAGCACCAACCGCGATCCGTCCGCCAAGGTCAGGTGCCGGCCGTCGGCCTCGACCTGCCCCGGCATGAAGTTCATCGCCGGCGAGCCGATGAAGCCCCCGACGAACACGCTGCTCGGCTTTTCATACAGGTCGATCGGCGTGCCGATCTGCTCCGCCACGCCCGCATTCATCACCACCAGCCGGTCGGCCATGGTCATGGCCTCGATTTGGTCGTGGGTCACATAGACGCTGGTGGTGCCGAGCCGGCGCTGCAACTGCTTGATCTCGACCCGCATCTGCACGCGCAGTTTAGCGTCGAGGTTCGACAGCGGCTCGTCGAACAGGAAGGCCGCCGGTTCGCGCACGATCGCCCGGCCCATGGCCACCCGCTGGCGCTGGCCGCCGGACAGCTGGCGCGGACGCCGGTCGAGCAAGCCATCGAGCTGCAGGATGCTGGCCGCCTTCTGCACCCGCTCCTCGATCGCCGCCTTGGGAAAGCCGCGGTTGCGCAGGCCGTACGACATGTTCTGGTAGACCGACATGTGCGGGTACAGGGCGTAGTTCTGGAACACCATGGCGATGTCGCGGTCCGCCGGCTCCAGGTCGTTGACCACCCGGTCGCCGATCTGGATGGTGCCGCCGGTCACGGTCTCCAGCCCGGCGATCATCCGCAGCAGCGTAGACTTGCCGCAGCCGGACGGCCCGACCAGCACGATGAACTCGCCGTCCTCGACCTTCAGGTCGATCCCGTGGATCGCCTTGAACCCGTTCGGATAGACCTTCTCGACGCCTGAGATCTGCAGATTCGCCATCCGCCGTGTTCCTATTTCTCGGTTTCAACCAGGCCTTTGACGAACAGCCGCTGCATGCCGATGACGATCGCCACCGGCGGCAGCATCGCCAGCATGCTGGCCGCCATCACCAGGTTCCATTGCGGTTCGATATCGGCCACGTTCACCATGCGCTGGATGCCCATCACGACGGTGGCGTAGGACGGATCGGTGGTGACCAGAAGCGGCCAGAGGTACTGGTTCCAGCCGAAGATGAAGAGAATCACGAACAGCGCCGCGATGTTGGTGCGCGACAGCGGCAGCAGGATGTCGCGGAAGAACTTCATCGGCCCGGCGCCGTCGATCCGCGCCGCCTCGGTCAACTCGTCCGGCACCGTCAGGAAGAACTGCCGGAACAGGAAGGTGGCAGTCGCCGAGGCGATCAGTGGCAGGGTCAAGCCGGCGTAGCTGTCCAGCATGCTGACGTCGAGGTCGATCGAGAAGCCGGCGATCACCACGTCGGTGCCCTCGTAGCCGAGCAGCGCCAGCAGTTTGGTCAACGGCGTGAAGACGTTGGCGATCACCTCGTAGGTCGGCAGGATGCGGACTTCGACCGGCAGCATCAGGGTGATGAAAATCAGCCAGAAGCAGGTCATGCGGAACGGGAACCGGAAATAGCAGATCGCGAAAGCCGCAATCAGCGAAATGGCGATTTTGCCGATCGCGATGCTCAGCGCCATGATCAGGCTGTTGAGCATCATTCCCGTCAGCGGCTGGCCGGATACGTGCTTCATGCCGGACGACAACATCTGGCTGTAGTTCTCGAACATCTGGTTGCCGAACCACATCGGGATCGGCGAACGCAGCAGGTCCTCGCCGGCGTGGGTCGAGGAGACCAGCGTGACCCATAGCGGCAGCACCACCACGCCGATGCCGAGGATCAGCACGAGGTGGGAAAACACCGTCAGCCAGGGGCGGTTCTCAACCATCGCTCAGTACTCCACCCGCCGCTCGATGTATCGGAACTGTACCACCGTCAGCGTGACGACGATGACCATCAGCACCACGGACTGCGCCGCCGAGCCACCGAGGTCGAGGCCGATGAAACCATCGTTGAACACCTTGTAGACCAGCGTGTTGGTCGCACCGGCCGGGCCGCCGCGGGTGGTCGCGTGGATCGTGCCGAAGGTGTCGAAGAAGGCATAGACGATGTTGACCACCACCAGGAAGAAGGTGGTCGGGCTCAACAGCGGGAAAATGATGGTCCAGAACCGCTTGAACGGCGAGGCGCCGTCGATTGCCGCAGCCTCGATCAGGGAGCGCGGGATCGCCTGCAAGCCGGCCAGGAAGAACAGGAAGTTGTAGCTGATCTGCTTCCACGCGGCCGCGATGACGATCAGCAGCAGCGCGTCGGTACCGTTCAGCGTGTGGTTCCAGTCGTAGCCGAACACCGTACGCAGGATCCAGGCGTTGATGCCGACCGCGGGGTTGAACATGAAGTACCAGAGCACGCCGGCAATCGCCGGGGCGACCGCGTACGGCCAGATCAGCAGGGTCTTGTAGGTGGTCGCGCCCTTGATGATCCGGTCGGCCATCACCGCCAGCATCAGCGCGAACGACAATGACAGCAGCGCGACCGCGACGCTGAACACGATCGTGACGTCGAATGATTCAAGATAGATCGGGTCGGAGAACAGGTAGGCAAAATTGTCGAGACCGACGAAGGCGGTTCGCAGTCCGAACGCATCCTGCTGGAGCACCGACTGGTAGAGCGCTTGGCTGGCCGGCCAGATGAAGAAGATCAGCGTGATCAGCAACTGCGGCGCCAGCAGGGCGTAGGGCAACCATTTGTGCCGGAAGGTAACGCGTTTGATCACGGCATCATGCCTCGGCTGTCTCGATGTCGGCCCGAAAAGACGCGCCCGGAAGGATCGGCGAACCGGCCTCCCGGGCGCTGACTATGCACCGGATCCGATCAGGATCCGTTTTCCTTTTCGAACTTGCGCAGCAGATCGTTGCCCCGCGACACGGCGGTGTCGAGGCCTTCCTGGGCGGTCTTAGTGCCGGCCCAGACGGCTTCGAGCTCGTCGTTGAAGATGTCGCGGATCTGCACGAAGTTGCCGAACCGCAGGCCCTTGGAGTTCGGGGTCGGCTTGTTCAGCGTCATCTGCTTGATCGAGACGTCGGCACCCGGGTTCGCTTCGTAGAAGCCTTGCTGCTTAGTCAGCTCGTAGGCCGCCGTGGTGATCGGCAGGTAGCCCGTGAACTGATGCCAGTCGGCCTGCACTTCGGCGGACGACAGGTAGTTGAAGAAGTCGGCCACGCCCTTGTACTCAGCCTTCTTGTGGCCGGTCAGCACCCACAGGGTGGCACCGCCGATGATCGAGTTCTGCGGCGCGCCCTTCACGTCCGGCCAGTACGGCAGCATGCCGACGCCGAACTCGAAGTCCTTGGCGTTCGCTTTGATGCCAGCCAGGGCGGCCGAGCTGTTCATATACATGGCGCATTCTTGATTATAGAACTTCGGTGCGCTGTCCGACCGGCGTCCGCCGTAGTCGAAGATCTTGGTCTTCTGCCACTCGGCAAGCTGGGCGATGTGCCGCACATGCAGCGGGCTGTTGATCTGGAACTCGGTGTCGAGACCGGCGAAGCCGTTCTCCTTGGTGCCGATCGGAACGTTGTGCCAGGCCGAGAAGTTCTCGATCTGCACCCAGCTCTGCCAACCGGTGGTGAACCCGCACGCTACGCCGGCGGCCTGCAGCTTCTTGGCGGCCTCGCCAAGCTCGGGCCAAGTCTTCGGCGGACTGTTGGGGTCCAGGCCAGCCTTCGCGAACTGGGTCTTGTTGTAGTACAGGACCGGGGTCGAGCTGTTGAACGGCATCGACAGCATGTTGCCGGCGGTGTCGGTGTAGTAGCCGGTGACCGACGGCAAGTAGACGCTCGGATCGAACTGGGCGCCCGAATCCTTCATCAGTTGGTAGACCGGGTACACCGCACCCTTGGCCGCCATCATGGTGGCGGTACCGACTTCGAAGACCTGCACGATGTGCGGCTGCTTCTTGGCGCGGAACGCGGCGATCGCGCCGGTCATGGTCTCGGTGTAGTTGCCCTTGTAGACGGGCACCACCTTGTATTCCTTTTGGCGCTCGTTGAAGCCGGCGGCGATCGCTTCGACCTTCTCGCCGAGCTTGCCGCCCATCGCGTGCCACCACTGAATTTCGGTCTGCGCATACGCCTGACCGGCAACGGTCAGTGCGAGGGCGCCTGCCGCGACCGCGGCAAACTTCCGGTGCAACGTCATGGAATCGTCTCCCTCTGGGGGTTTTCGTCAGCAATCGGGACGGATCATCCCCCACGACCCGGCCATCCATTTCATAGTAATCGAAGAGTCTGACGCGTCCATCCGAATTTTCGGATTCGAACACGAGAATCATCTCGGCCGATCCGCCACCAGACACACGCAGACTCCGCGGCGGACAGCCCGGCACGCAGGGTTGGCCGGACCCTAGGCATGACGCATGACATTTCAGTGAAATGTCTGTGACGCTTCGATTAATCCGTATCGAAGCGACCATCGATGTCGTGGTCGGGTTGACGGCATCGATTAATGTTGATATCAACTTATAAACTTCCACGCAGGAAATGCGAAAGGAACTCGACATGGCAACCAGGGTTCTTTTGTTGCTCGGAACGAAAAAAGGCGCGTTCATCGCCGAAAGCGATGCGGCGCGACGGAGTTGGACCCTGCGCGGCCCATACTGTGAAACTTGGCCGATGAACCACGTCATCGCCGATCCGCGCAGCGGGACGATCTACGGCGGAGGCGGCAACGAATGGTTCGGTCCGGCCGTCTGGAAGTCCACGGATTTCGGCGAAACCTGGACACATTCCAGCGCGGGCATGGCCTATCCGGCCGGCGATGAACCGATCAAGGCGGTCTGGAGCATCGCCCCCGGCCCGGACGGTCTGTACGCCGGCGTGCAACCGGCCGGCCTGTTCCACAGCGCGGACGAGGGCCAAATCTGGCGGCACGTTGAGGGACTGCGGCGGCACCCATCGCAACAGCATTGGCAGCCGGGCGGCGGCGGCCTGATCCTGCATTCCCTGGTCCGTCATCCGCACGACGATCGCCAACTCTGGGTCGGGATCTCCACCGCCGGGGTGTTCCATACCGCCGATGGCGGCGACACTTGGGAGCCTCGCAACCGCGGAACCCGTGCCGACTTCATGCCGGAAGGCCAGAACTACCCCGAGGTCGGCCAGTGCGTTCATTGTCTGGTGATGGCCCCGGGCATGCCGGACCGGCTGTACCAGCAGAACCATTGCGGGATGTATCGCAGCGACGACGGCGGAAAACGCTGGGACAGTATCGAGGCCGGCCTGCCCTCGACCTTCGGCTTCCCGGCGGCAGCCCATCCGCGCGACCCGGAGACGCTGTACCTCCTTCCGCTGAACGGCGACTCCACCGGACGCTACGTGCCGGATGGCAAGGCCGCGGTCTGGCGCACCCGCGACGCCGGCCGCACTTGGCAGGATCTGCGTAACGGACTGCCGCAGCAGAACGCGTACTTCGGGGTGCTGCGCCAGGCGATGGCCACCGACTCGCTGGAGACGGCCGGCGTGTACTTCGGAACCAGTTCGGGCGCGTTGTTCGCCAGTCGCGACGAAGGCGACGGCTGGAACTGCATTGCCGAACACCTGCCGTCGATCCTGTCGGTGGAGACCCTGGTGGTTAAGGACTAACCGGCGATGACGGAACCGCCCACAGTCATCGTCATCCTGCCGGGCGCCCTGCAGCGGCTGTTTCCCGGTTCGCCGCGACGGGTCGAGCTGGCCGGATCGACGGTCGACGAGGCGCTCGACGCCCTGGACGCGCGCTGGCCCGGCATCCGCGACCGGATCTGCGACTCCACCCCGGCGATCCGTCGCCACATCAACGTGTTCGTCGACGGCGAGCGCGCGGCGCTGGACACCCCGTTGGCTGCCGGCTCGACCGTCATCGTGCTGACGGCGGTCAGCGGCGGCTGAGTTCCAGATAGACGCTGTCGCACCACTCCTCGCCGATCTGCCAGGTCCGGGCGGCGCGTCCGACTTCGGTGAAGTCCAGCCGTTTCAGCAAAGCCAGCGACACTGTATTGCGCGGGTCGACGTCGGCGCGGATCGCGGCAATCGGGAACCGGGCGAACAGGCGTGGCAGGATCGCCGTCAGCGCCTCGCGCATCAGCCCCCTGCCCCAGAAGTCAGGATGCAGGATGTAGCCGATCTCCGGCACCTGCCAGCACCCGGCTTTGCCGATCACCCGGCCCTCGTGCTCGATCACGAAATCGTCGCTGGCCTCCGGCGTCGCCGCGATCATGCCGTCGAGCCAGTCGCCGGTCCGCGCGATGTCGGTGTGCGGCAGGGTCGACCAGTAGCGCATGGCTGACGGGTCGCTCAGCACGGCATGCAGGGCGTCAATATCGTCGGCCCGGGCGCGCCGTAGGCGCAGCCTTGGGGTGATCAGTTCGTCCATTCCGCTGTGTAGCGGGAGCGCTGCGTCCCAGCCAAGCCCCGGCAGCTGCGAGTTTTCACTTTCTCACCACCCTCGCAAGAAGCGGATGGAGGCGGTCCGGCGTTGCGCCCACATTGCGGTCATGCGATGACCCAAGGAGGAGATCATGAACGCAGTGACCGCGATGGTCCCAACCACAGCCGCAGGCCAAACATTCGCCACCGACGACGCCCGCTACCGGGCGGTCGAGGCGCGTGACAAGTCGGCCGACGGCCTGTTCATCCTCGCCGTGAAAACCACCGGCGTTTATTGCCGGCCGCACTGCCCGTCTCGCACGCCGAAGCGGCAGAACGTGCTGTTCTATCACCGCCCCGAAGAGGCTCGGGCGGCAGGGTTCCGGGCCTGCCGGCGCTGCAATCCCGACGCCTCGGCGCCGCGCGACACCCGGCTCGATGCCGTGCGGGCCGCCTGCCGGCTGATCGAGTCGGCCGAGGACACCGCGCCCACCCTGGAGGAGCTCGGTGAAGCGGCCGCGCTCAGCCCGTTCCACCTGCAGCGCACCTTCAAGGCGGTGATGGGCATCACCCCGCGGCAGTACTGGGACGCCCGCCGGGTTGGCAAGCTGAAGGCCAACCTGAAGGCCGGCGAAGGCGTGGCCTCGGCGCTGTACGGCGCCGGCTACGGCTCCTCCAGCCGGCTGTATGAGAAGGCTGGCTCCCAACTCGGCATGACCCCGGCCAGCTACGGCAAGGGGGGCGAGGGCGCGGTGATCGCCTATGCCTTCACCGAGACCGCGCTCGGCCTGGTGCTGGTCGGCGCCACCCGGGCCGGCATCTGCTTCGTCGGTGTCGGCGATGACGAGGCGATGCTGCTCGTCGAGTTGCAGGGCGACTACCCGAAAGCCACGCTGGCCGCCGACCCCGACGGGCTGGGCGACACTGTGGCCGAGGTTGCCGCCACTCTCGACGGTCGCGAGCCGCATGTCGGCTTGCCGATCGACGTGCGCGGCACGGCCTTCCAACGCCAGGTGTGGGAATCCCTGCGGGCAATCCCGATGGGCGAGACCCGGACCTACTCCGAACTGGCCGCCGCCGCCGGACGGCCGAAGGCGGTGCGTGCCGCCGCCAGCGCCTGCGCCAACAACCCGGTGGCGCTGATCGTCCCATGCCATCGGGCGATCGGCACCGACGGCACCATGCGCGGCTACCGCTGGGGGGTCGAGCGCAAGCGCGCCCTGCTCGACACCGAGCGTTCGGTCGCCACCCGCCGATGATCGGCGCGAATGGTTGATGCCCCGGGGCTGTGGCCATTAAGGCGCCCGCTTCGGGGCATCAGCCGATCAGCAACCCAAGCAGCAACCCGGCGATGACCGCCGCCCAGATCGGCCAGGACGAGAACCGGGCCGGGGCGTGCAGTTCGGCATAGATCCGCAGGCTCTCCGGGTGGACCTTCAGGCCACCCTCGTCGAGATGCTGCAGCATGCGGTCGGCGGCGCGGACCAGCGCCGGCAGACGGGTGATGGCGCGGGCGATGTCGTCGGCACTGCGGGCCAGCAGCGCCTCCGGGCCGCGGTTCTCGATCATCCACTGCTCGATCAGCGGCCGTGCCAGAGCCCACATGTTGACGTTGGGGTTCAGCCGCCGGCCAACCCCTTCCGACACCACCATGGTCTTGTGCAGCAGCAGCAGTTGCGGTTGCGCGCGCATTTCGAAGGTCTCGGCGATCCGCAGCACCTGGCCCAGCAGCTTGGCAACCGAGACCTCGTGCAGCGGCTTGTCGATCAGCGGCTCGCCGATTGACCGGCAGGCCTGGGTGAACAGGTCGATCGACTTGTGGGCCGGCACGAAGCCCATGCGGAAATGGATGTCGGCGACCGCGTGCCAGTCGCCGTTCAGGAAACCGGTCAAGGTGTCGGCCAGATAGAAGCGGGTGGCCAGATCGACCCGGCCCATGATTCCGAAATCGACCGGCACCAGGGTGCCGTCGGTCTCGACCAGCATGTTGCCGGGGTGCATGTCGGCGTGGAAGAAGCCGTCGCGGAACACCTGATTGAAGAACACGCCGGCGGCCTTGGCCAGCAGGTCGGTCGGGTCGACCCCGGCCGCCGACAAAGCAGCGGTGTCGTCGATCCGGCAACCGTCGATCCAGGCGCAGGTCAACACCCGCCGGGTTGTGTGCGACCAGTCAACCGACGCCACCCGAAAATCCCGGCTGCCCACAAAGTTCTCGGCCAGTTCGGCGGCGGCAGCCGCTTCGAACCGCAGATCCATCTCCATCTCGACGGTCTGGCGGAACACTTGCACGGTCTCGATCGGCCGCAGCCGCTCGGTCCAGGGCAACAGGTGCTCCACCGTCTCGGCAACCCACTCGAACAGATCCAGATCACGGGCCACCGCCAGTTCGATGCCGGGCCGCAGGATCTTGACCGCGACCTCGTGGCCGTCGGACGTGCGGGCCCGGTGCACCTGGGCGATCGAGGCGGCCGCCACCGGCGCATCGTCGAAACGCTGGAACAGGTCGGCCACCGACGCTTCCAGTTCGTGCTCCAAGGTCGCGCGGGCAACGTCCGGCGGAAACGGCGGCAGCCGGTCCTGCAGCATGGTCAGATCGGCCGACGCCTGATCGCCGATCAGGTCGGCGCGGGTCGCCAGCGACTGGCCCAGCTTGATGAAACTCGGGCCGAGGGCGACCAGGGCGGCGGCCAGCCGTTCGCCCCAACGTCCGGACACATCGCGATCGCGCAGCCGCCGGGACAATCGGGCGATCAGCGCCAGGGCCGGCGCCTCGGCTACCGCTTCCAGCGGTTCCAGCACGCCATGACGGGCCAGGATCCAGGCGATCCGGATCAGCCGGAACAGGTTGCGCAGCGCCCGGATCATGGGATCAGCGGACCACTGCCTAGAACCGCCAGCCAGAGTGGATGGCGGCGATGCCTGCCGACAGGTTGCGCCAAGCGACCTTCTCGAACCCGGCCCGGCGCATCCGCTCGGCCAGATCCTGCTGGTCCGGGAAGCGGCGGATGCTCTCGGCCAGATACTGGTAGGCGGCCTCGTCCTTGGCGACCACCCGGCCCAGCCAAGGCAGAACCTTGAAGGAATAGGCGTCGTACACCGGGTCCAGCCAGGGCTGGGTCGGCTTGGAGAATTCCAGGCACAGGAACCGGCCGCCGGGACGCAGTACCCGGCGCATCTCCGCCAGCGCCAGATCGATCCGGGTGACGTTGCGCAGGCCGAAGGCGATGGTGACCCGCTCGACCGAGCCGTCGGCCAGCGGCAGGCGCTCGGCATCACCGACCACCCAGTCGACGCCGGCATCGCCGCCGGCGCGCTGCAGCCGGTCGCGGCCGACAGCGATCATCTCGGCGTTGATGTCGCACACCGTCACCGGCCCACCGCCGCGCCGCCGCCAGCGCTGGGCGATGTCGCCGGTCCCGCCAGCCACGTCGAGCAGGCGCTGCGAGGCACGCGGCACCGCCCAATCCAGGAACGCGTCCTTCCAGAGCCGGTGCACGCCCAGGCTCATCAGGTCGTTCATCCGGTCGTAACTGCCGGCAACCGAATCGAACACGCCGCGGACCCGGGTTGCTTTCTCCCCGACCGGGATCTCGGTAAAGCCGAAATCGGTCAGACCGTCGTGGATCTTGCGATCGTCGATCATGGCGGCTCCCAAGAGATCTCCTCTGCGCCCATTCGGTATCGCTGGCGCGGCCTATCAAGTCGCTTGGCGGGCGCTGAATCAAGCGATACCGTCCGGCCATGCCTGAGTTGCCCGAAGTCGAAACAGTGATGCGCGGCCTGACGCCGCGGCTGGAGGGTCGGATTCTCGCCCATGTCGAGGCGCGCCGGCCCGATCTGCGCTGGCCGCTGCCCGACGGTTTCGCCGGCCGGTTGATGGGGCGGCGAGTGATCGGACTGCGGCGGCGTGCCAAGTATATTCTCGTCGATCTGGACGACGGCACGTGCTGGATGATCCATCTCGGCATGTCCGGGCGGATGCTGCTGTCGAACGACGGCGACCCGGCGTTCCAGAAGCACGATCACGTGGTGCTGCGGACCGACGAGGGCTGGTGGCTCCGGTTCAACGACGCACGACGCTTCGGCATGATGGATCTGTGGCCGACCGCGGACGTGGAAAATCACCGGCTGCTCTCCGGGATCGGCCCGGAACCCCTTGGCAACGCATTCTCCGCGTCCGCCCTGGAGACCGCGCTGGAGGGTCGGCAGACCACAATCAAAGCTGCCCTGCTGGACCAGCGGGTGGTGGCCGGCATTGGCAACATCTACGCCTGCGAAGCGCTGCACCGCTCTGGAATCGCTCCCAAACGGCTGGCCCTGAACGTCCGGGGTGCGCGCGCCGAAGCGCTGGTCTCGGCGATCGGTGCCGTGCTGACCGACGCGATCGCCGCCGGCGGCTCATCGCTGCGCGACCACCGGCAGACCTCCGGGGAACTCGGCTATTTCCAGCACGCTTTCGGGGTCTACGACCGCGAGGGCCAGTCGTGCCCGAAGGAAGGGTGCCAAGGTACCGTGCAGCGGATCGTTCAGACCGGCAGGTCGACTTTCTATTGTCCGTCCTGTCAGCGGTGATGTAGAAGCCCCCAGCCATGAGCAAGCCGCACCGGCTCCTCGCGCGTCTCGCCGCCTCCGTCGTTGTCGGGGTCGGCCTGCTGTGGGGAGCGGCGTCCACGCCCGTCCGCGCGGATGCCTTCGTCGATGGATTTGAGGATCTTCCGCTGATGCCGGGACTGGCCAACGTCCCGGCTGCCAGCGTGAGTTTTGACGCCGCGGCCGGCCGCATCGTGGTCGCCTTCGCGGAAGGCAAGGTGCGCATGCCGGACGTGCGTGCCTTCTACGCCGAAACCCTTCCCCAGCTCGGCTGGTCGGTCGACCAGGCCGGTCGCTGGATGCGCGAGGGCGAGGTTCTGACCGTTGATACCGTGGTGGAGGGTGACGGACTCGTGGTCCGGTTCGAACTCACACCCCGCTGAAACTGCACGATCCGTAGTTCCGACCGCCGATGGCGGATCTGGAAAGGAGCATATGCGATGGCTTACGAGACGATCCTGATCGAACGCCACGGCAAGGTCGGCGTGATCACGCTGAACCGACCCAAGGCGCTGAACGCGCTGTCGTCGACCCTGATGGATGAACTGGCGCTCGGGCTGGATGAGCTTGCGGGTGACGACGCCATCGGCTGCATTGTCCTGACCGGCAGCGAGAAGGCCTTCGCGGCCGGCGCCGACATCAAGGAGATGCAGTCCAAGTCCTATATGGACGTCTACAAGGAGGACTTCATCACCGCGCGCTGGGAGCACATCACCCGGATCCGCAAACCGGTGATCGCGGCGGTGGCCGGCTACGCGCTGGGCGGCGGCTGCGAACTGGCGATGATGTGCGACTTCATCATCGCCGCCGAGACCGCCAAGTTCGGTCAGCCGGAGATCACCATCGGCACCATTCCGGGTTCCGGGGGGACGCAGCGCCTGACCCGCTTCGTCGGCAAGTCCAAGGCGATGGACATGTGCCTGACCGGCCGGATGATGGACGCCCAGGAGGCCGAGCGCGCCGGCCTGGTCAGCCGTGTCGTTCCGGCCGCTGAGCTGCTGGACGAGGTGATGAAGGTCGCCAACCGGATCGCCGATATGTCCCAGCCGATCGTCATGATGGCCAAGGAAGCCGTCAACCGCGCCTATGAGACGACGATGTCCGAAGGTGTACGCTTCGAGCGACGGCTGTTTCACTCGACTTTTGCCACCGAGGATCAGAAGGAGGGCATGGCGGCGTTCGTCGAGAAACGGCAGCCGACCTTCCGGCACTCCTGACCCTTTCCGTTTTTTCCGGTCCCCGGGACCGCCCACTACGGTTGACGCAGATCAGGCGCAAGGTTATAAGGCGCGCCTTCCGCGTATTCGCCGGGCTTTAGAGAGTTACCATGGCGCACCATAAATCGGCCAAGAAGCGCATTGTTCGCAACGCGCACCGCTTCGAGATCAACCACGCGCGCACTTCGCGCATCCGCACCTTCGTGAAGAAGGTGGAGAAGGCCATTGCCGCCGGCGACCACGCCGCCGCCAGGACGGCCTTCGTGGAGGCGCAGCCGGAAATGCATCGCGGGGTGTCGAAGGGCGTCCTGCACCGCAATACGGTTGCTCGCAAGCTGTCGCGCATGAACGCGCGGATCAAGGCGCTCAGCGCCTGACGATCCGGCGGCCTCGCGCCGCCGACGGGACAGCGATTCAAAGGCCGTCGGCTTCCGGCGGCCTTTTCGCGTGTTCGATGAACTACGCTTCCGCCACTGCAGGGTGGGACGCACCAGCGTCGACGGATGGCGCGCCGTCGGCTGGCTGATATCCGATCATATCTCCTGAGAACATATCAGCGCCCGTTGCGCCGCAAGGCGGCTCGAGGCCAGGTTCGAAAACCAACCGCGTGACGGAAATGCGTCAACGCGTAAACCGCTCCGCCATCAACGATTTCTCCTTTGGTTAATGCTTTGCGGGTCCCTGCTCGATATTGCTTTAATGTCGAGACACAAGGTGTTGAATCAAGTTTCGTCTCGATAAGTCAACTTGCGATTCGGACCCTCGGCCCAAAAAAAAATCGTCATCTAACGACCGACTCGGTTGCGTCCGGCGGGGGCCCCGAGTAACTTACGGACCTCAGCACGGAACGCTGATTACTGCAAAAAATAAAGGAAAAATTGCAGTAATTGCAGTAATTGCAGAACCGCAATGCACGAATTCTTGGGTATGCCTGAGTAACGTCCAAGCACTGGTGCTGATACTCTTAAGCGCTGGCTATATTGGGGCGGGACGACTGCGGTCGTCTTGATAGGAGAGTTTTATTCTGACTGATCGAACGGGGGGTTCGGCGGGCAGATCGGCCACGAGGCACAAAAAGCCGGGCGAATGTCCGGGAGACGCAAGAGGCAAGCGGTGACGACAGATCTAGGCTTGGGGAGCCAAAAAGGGGACGTGCGGATCCAATACGGCTTGGCATCGGGCGTCGGCCGTTTTCGTATGGGAGGCACGTGTGATGATTGACCATGATGGCGGAGGCGACGTTGCCGCCCGCTGGGCGCGGGTGCGCGGCCGGCTGCGCTCGGAGTGCGGGGAGACCGTGTATCGCAGCTGGCTGCGGTCGCTGACGCTGGTTCGCTGCGACGGCTCCACGGTAGTGCTCTCCGTTCCCAGCCGGTTCGTGCGCGACCGGGTTATGACGCAGTATGGCGATCGCCTGCGTGCGCTCTGGGCAATCGAGGATCCGGCCGTTCAATCGGTCGAGGTGACTGTGGCGCAGAGCGCTGCCGTCGAGGTGCCGGCGGGCCGGGCCATGGCCTCGGCAACAGCCGGTGCCGGTGAAACTTCCGATCAACTCGAGCCCCTCGAATTGTCGACGCCGGCGGTTTTCCGCAGCAACGATCCGACCGACGCGTTGAGCGCGCCCCTGGATCCGCGGTTCACATTTGCCAACTTCGTGGTCGGCAAGCCGAACGAACTCGCTTTCGCAGCGGCGCGGCGCGTCGCCGACAGCGAGACCGTGCCGTTCAATCCGCTGTTCCTGTATGGCGGGGTCGGCCTCGGCAAGACTCATTTGATGCACGCCATTGCCTGGAACCTGCGGGAGAAACATCCGCAGCGCCGCATGCTGTACATGTCCGCCGAAAAGTTCATGTACCAGTTCATCCGTGCCCTCCGCTTCAAGGACACAGTGGCGTTCAAGGACCTGTTCCGGTCGGTCGACGTGCTGATGATCGACGACGTCCAATTCATCAGCGGCAAGGATTCCACCCAGGAAGAGTTCTTCCACACCTTCAACGCCCTAGTGGACCGGAACCGGCAGGTCATCATCTCGGCGGACAAGTCGCCGAACGATCTCGACGGGCTGGAAGAACGCCTGCGCTCCCGGCTCGGCTGGGGCTTGGTCGCCGACATTCACCCCACCACCTACGAACTGCGCCTCGGCATTCTGCAGTCGAAGGCCGAGCGGCTTGAGGTCTCCATTCCCTCGAAGGTGCTGGAGTTCCTGGCGCACAAGATCACCAGCAACGTGCGTGAACTGGAAGGTGCGCTGAACCGCATCGTGGCGCACACCACCCTGGTCGGGCGGCCGATCACCATCGAAAGCACTCAGGAAGGCCTGCACGACCTCCTGAAGTCCCACGACCGGCGCGTCACGATCGAGGAGATCCAGCGCAAGGTCGCCTCGCATTTCAACCTTCGCATCACCGACATGCATTCGGCACGACGGTCCCGGTCGATCGCCCGGCCACGGCAGATCGCCATGTATCTGGCCAAGCAGCTCACTCATCGCTCGCTGCCCGAGATCGGCCGGAAGTTCGGCGGGCGCGACCACACCACAGTCATGCACGCGGTGAAGAAGGTCGACGAGTTGCGGGCTGCCGACCGGCATTTCGACGAGGATGTCGACATGCTCCGGCGCATGCTCGAAAGCTGACCGAACGGCCCTCTGCCGGGCCGTTTCAGGTCTTGTAAAACTCATCCTTACGGCAGCGTTTCATGGTATAGAAGAGGCATACGATTCGCCCAATCGCGGGCATGCGAGTCCGTCATCCGTCAGGATCGGCGGACGTGTCCCCGAGACCGTTCGAAAGGCCCGAGCGAGCCCATGAAGATCACGATCGACCGCGCGGCGCTGCTGAAGCCGCTGGCCCATGTCCAAAGCGTCGTTGAGCGGCGGAACACCATACCGATTCTGGCCAACGTGCTGCTGCGCGCCGCCGACGGTACGCTGTCGCTGACCGCCACCGATATGGACCTTGATGTGGTGGAAAGCGTCGGGTGTTCCGTCGATCAGCCGGGGCAGACCACGGTGCCGGCTCACACCCTGTACGAGATCGTCCGCAAGCTGCAGGACGGCTCGGAGGTCGAGTTGACGGCCGTTGGCGACAGCGGTCGGATGACGATCCGCGCCGGGCGTTCGAATTTCTCGCTGCCGACCTTGCCGATGGAGGAGTTCCCGGCACTGTCCGGCGACACGCTGCCGACCAGCTTCGTGCTGTCGGCGGCCGACGCCAAGACCTTGATCGACCGGACCCGCTTTGCGATCTCCACCGAGGAGACCCGGTACTATCTGAACGGTATCTTCCTGCATGAAGCCAAGGCCGGCGACGTCGCGGTGCTGCGCGCGGTGGCGACCGACGGGCATCGCCTCGCCCGCGTCCAGATGCCGCTGCCCACCGGGGCCGCCGGCATGCCGGCGGTAATCGTGCCGCGCAAAGCGGTCCAGGAAATCCGCAAGCTGATCGAGGAGACCGACGGCGACGTCCAGGTCTCGCTCAGCGAGAACAAGCTGCGCTTCGCGTTCGAGTCGAGCGTGCTGACCACCAAGCTGATCGACGGGACGTTCCCGGACTACGAGCGGGTGATCCCGACCGGCAACGACAAGATGCTGCGGGTCGAAAGCTCGATGTTCAAGCGCGCCGTCGACCGGGTGGCGACCATCTCGACCGAAAAGTCCCGTTCGGTGAAGCTCAGCCTGACGAGCGGTACCCTGACGTTGTCAGCCAACAGTCCGGACAACGCGCAGGCCACCGAGGAGGTCGATGTCGACTACGCCGCCGCGGCCATCGAGATCGGCTTCAACTCGCGCTACCTGATGGACATCGCCGACCAGATCGACGAGGGCAGCAAGGCGGTTTTCGCCATGGCCGACGCCGCATCGCCGACCGTGGTGACGGACGAGAGCGACGACGGCACGCTCTACGTCCTCATGCCGATGCGGGTGTGACCAGCCGCGTGATCGCCCGACCGCTCATGGCCGACCCGGCGGTGCAGACGGCTGCCGTTCCGCATCGGCTTGCCGTGCGCCGCTTGACCCTGACCCGGTTCCGCAACTACGCGGCGGAGAGTCTGGACATCGACGGTCCGGCGGTCGTGCTGACCGGGCCCAACGGGGCCGGCAAGACCAACCTACTGGAAGCTGTCTCGTTCCTGACCCCGGGACGCGGATTACGGCGCGCCCGGCTATCCGAAGTCGACCGCCTGGTTCCGGCCGATACCATCGACACCAGTTCAACCGCCTGGGCCGTGGCGGCTCGGGTCGACGGCAAGCTCGGTGCGGTGAACATCGGCACCGGCCGCGATCCGGACTCCGACGGTGAACGCCGGCTGGTTCGCGTCGACGGCGCCCCGGCGCGGAGTCAATCGACCCTCGGCGACCATGTCACCGTGTCTTGGCTGACCCCAGCCATGGACCGGTTGTTCCTGGATGGCGCGTCCGGCCGGCGGCGGTTCCTGGACCGGATGGTGTTCGCGTTCGATCCAGAGCATTCGACCCGGGTCAATCACTACGAACACGCCTGGCGGGAACGAAACCGGCTGATCAAGGATGGCGTCCGGGATCCGGCCTGGTTCGCGGCACTTGAGGAGACGCTGGCCGCCACCGGGATCGCGGTGGCCGCCGCCCGGTCGTCGCTGGTCGCCCGGCTCAACCAGGTGTGCGCCGAGACCGAACCGCCGTTTCCGGCGGCCGAATTGACCTTGGACGGCACCGTCGACCGTTGGCTTGACGAAGCTCCGGCCCTGGAGATCGAAGACCGGTTGCGGGCAACCCTCGCCGCCGGTCGCCGACCGGGCTCGCCGGAGGCCGAAGGCCCGCACCGCAGCGATCTGCTGGTGCGGCACGTACCCAAGAACATGCCGGCGGAGCGTTGCTCAACCGGCGAACAGAAGGCCCTTCTGGTTGGTATCGTGCTGGCGCATGCCCGACTCCAGGCGATCGAAGAGGGCGCGTCGCCGATCCTGCTGCTGGACGAGGTGGCCGCCCATTTGGACGACCGTCGGCGCACCGCCTTGTTCGAGGCGGTTCTGGCGCTGGGGGGACAGGCTTGGCTGACCGGCACCGATCGAGGGGTGTTTGCCCCGATCGCCGACCGGGCCCAGATAGTAGAGGTGACGGACGGACGGCTTGCGCCGGTCGGCACCATCGGACTCCGAGGAGAGAAATCGAATGGCTGACGAGACCCTTCCCGAAAATGGGAACGGCGGATCCAATGGCTATGACGCCGATTCCATCAAGGTGCTGCGCGGGCTGGACGCCGTGCGCAAGCGGCCGGGCATGTACATCGGCGACACCGATGACGGCTCGGGCCTGCACCACATGGTCTACGAGGTGGTGGACAACGCCATCGACGAGGCGCTGGCCGGCTATTGCGATGCCGTGATGGTTACGCTGAACGGCGACGGCTCAGTGACCGTTTCCGACAACGGCCGGGGCATCCCGGTCGATATGCACAGCGAAGAAGGCATGTCGGCGGCGCAGGTCATCATGACCCAGCTGCACGCCGGCGGAAAGTTCGACCAGAACTCCTACAAGGTCTCCGGCGGCCTGCACGGGGTCGGCGTCTCGGTGGTCAACGCGCTGTCCGAAATCCTGGATCTGCGGATCTGGCGCGACGGCAAAGAGCACTTCATGCGTTTCCGCCACGGCGTTCCGGAAGCCGATCTGGTGGTGGTCGGTCCGGCACCCCAAACCGGCACCGAGGTTACCTTCAAGCCCTCCAAGGCGACCTTCACCATGGTCGATTTCGACCTGCCGACCTTGGAGCACCGGCTGCGCGAACTCGCGTTCCTGAACTCGGGCGTGCGGATTCTGCTGACCGACGACCGAACTGCGGAATCGAAAACGGTCGATCTGCACTATGAGGGCGGGCTTCAGGCCTTCGTCACATATCTCGACCGGGCGCGCCACCCGCTGCATCCGACACTGATGATGAGCGGCGAGCGCGACGGCATGACCGTCGAAGTGGCGATGGAGTGGACCGATTCCTACCACGAGACCATGCTGTGCTTTACCAACAACATTCCGCAGAAGGATGGCGGAGCGCACTTGGCGGGGTTCCGCGCGGCGCTGACCCGGCAGGTCAACAGCTACGCCCAGAGCTCCGGCATCGCCAAGAAAGAGAAGGTAACGCTGTCCGGCGACGATGCCCGCGAGGGGCTGACCTGCGTGCTGTCGGTCAAGGTACCGGACCCGAAGTTCTCGTCCCAGACCAAGGACAAGCTGGTGTCGTCCGAGGTCAAGCCGGTGGTCGAGAACATCGTCGCCGACAAGCTGCAGCAATGGTTCGAGGAGCATCCGGCCGACGCCAAGCGGGTCGTCGCCAAGGCCTACGAAGCGGCCGCGGCGCGCGAGGCGGCCCGCCGGGCCCGCGATCTGACCCGGCGCAAGGGCGTGCTCGACATCGCCAACTTGCCCGGCAAGCTCGCCGATTGCCAGGAGCGCGATCCGGCCAAGGCCGAGTTGTTCCTGGTCGAGGGTGACTCGGCCGGCGGCTCCGCCAAACAGGGCCGCCACCGCAAATCCCAGGCGATCCTGCCGCTGCGCGGCAAGATCCTGAACGTCGAGCGGGCCCGTTTCGACAAGATGCTGGCAAGCCAGGAGATCGGAACGCTGATCGCCGCGCTGGGCACCAGCATTGGACCGGAAGAGTTCGACATCACCAAGCTCCGGTATCACCGCATCATCATCATGACGGACGCCGATGTCGACGGCAGCCACATCCGTACCTTGTTGCTCACCTTCTTCTTCCGGCAGATGCCGGAGTTGCTGGAGCGCGGCTATCTCTACATCGCCCAGCCGCCGCTCTACCGGGTCAAGCGCGGCAACGAGGAGACCTATCTGAAGGACGACCGGGCGCTGGAACGCTTCCTGATCGACGAAGGCACCAAGGGCGCCGTCCTGACGCTGTCGACCGGGACGCAGATTGCCGGCGTCGACCTGGCGGCCCAGGCCGAACTCGCGCGCCAGGCCAAGCAACTGATCGAACCGTTGGCGCGGCGCCTTGGCAGCTCGGTAGTGGTTGAACAGGCGGCGGTGGCCGGCGCGCTGGGTACCGGCTTGCTGTCCGACCCCGAAACCGCCCAGGCCACCGCCGAGTATCTGGCACGCCGGCTCGACGCGCTCTCGGAAGAGCATGAACGCGGCTGGAGCGGCCTGTTCGAGGAGACCGAGACCGGACCCGCGCTGGTGTTCGCCCGCACATTGCGCGGCGTGACCGAGCGGTACCGGCTGGACGGCGCGTTCCTGAAGACCCCGGAGGCGCGCAGCCTAGACGAACGGGCCAGCGATCTTCAGGACCTGTTCGCCAAGCGCGCAAGCATGGAGAACAAGGATGGCCCGCGGGTCGTGCACGGTCCGATCGGCCTGATCGAAGCGGTGTTCGCCATCGGCCGCAAGGGCCTCACCGTGAACCGCTACAAGGGCCTCGGCGAGATGAACCCCGGCCAGCTCTGGGAGACCACGCTTGACCCCGATCGCCGCACCCTGCTGCAGGTCAAGGTCGCCCACGCCGACGAAGCCCAGGAGGTGTTCTCGACCCTGATGGGCGACGTCGTCGAACCACGCCGGGAATTCATCCAGACCAATGCCCTGAAAGTTGCCAACCTGGACGTCTAGCCGTTACGTCGGCGGGGTAACGATCCGTTAAGGCCCAAACGGTTATGGTTGTCGACGTTGGGTCGTTGCGGTAGCCGGTGAGTCTCCGTGCGCGATCCAACGGACAGCACGAGGCCGACAACTCTCTTAGTCGATGGCACGTCGCCGCCGTGACCCGGCCTGCAAGGGCCGGTTCGCCTGTCGCGGGTCCGCCATCCGATCAGCAGGGGCTGCCTCAATTTCAACGCGCGAGGACAAGCCGGTCCGTCCGGCGCGCCTTGACGTGAGTTTGAGGATGGGACGAGCGGTTGGGTTGCTCATGCTGCACTCGGTCGAAACCGGGCGCGGAAGCTTCAGACATCTGATCCGGATGCTGAGTCGACCGGCAGTCCGGATTGCGGCCGCGGCCGGGCTCGCGATGCTGTTCCTGTCGATGCTCACCCTCCAAGAGTCGGAGCTACGCCGGGAGCGTGCCGGTTACAATTATTTGTTGACCACCAACAACTGGGCTCTGTCCCAGCTCGAGTTCGAGGTGGAACGGTTTCTCGGGGCACTCGATCGTTTCATGCTTGGAGTCCCCGACATGGATTCCAACGCACTGACTCTGCGCTTCGACATCCTGTGGAGTCGGATCCCAGTGCTGATGCTTGCCGAAGAGACCGCCGAGGTTCGAACCATCGACGGTGCGGTCGAGCTTCTGGAAGACTTCGAAGCTGCTCTCAATGAGATCGAGCGCGATCTCCTGGCACTGACGCCCAACGATCGATCGCGCTACGATCGCATCCGCTCGAGCGTCACTGCGTGGGGACCCGCGATCCGCACCCTGACGATGGAAGTCTACAATGGTCAGCACTTTCAGCGCCTCGCTGAGCGCACCCGTGAGGGTTATCGGCGGGCGGCGCTGTACCAATGGGCCATGCTGGTCGTGGTGACAATTCTGTCACTGTTCTTAGGCTTTGAGGTACTGCGCAGCGGCCGGCGAACTCGCGACGAAAAAGCCGCTCGGCGCGCCGCCGAAGCTGCCAACCTCGCCAAATCGACCTTCCTGGCAACCATGAGCCATGAGTTACGAACGCCGCTGAACGCCATCATGGGCTTCTCGGAAGCGCAGGCCAAACAGCTCCTCGGACCGGTACCGAGCCGGTATCGAGACTATGCAAACGATATCCACACAAGCGCCAGTCATCTCCTGGCGGTTCTGAACGACATCCTGGACATGGCACGAATGGATGCACGGCGCCTGACGCTGTACGAGGAGGAGTTCAACCCTTCAAAGGCCGTCGACATGGCTGTCCGAATGATTGATCCAGACCGCAAGCGCGCCGGCATAGTTCTCTCGATCGAGAACCGGGCCATGGGCTCAACCCTGCGTGCCGATGAACGCCTGCTCCGCCAAATCGTTCTCAACCTGCTGTCGAACGCCGTCAAGTTTACCTCGCCGGGCGGCACCGTTACCGTCGCGCTCGACCAGTCCGCCAGCGGACTGACCCTCAGTGTCCGGGACACCGGCACTGGTATTTCGCCTGATCTGCTCAAGCGGGTCGCTGAGCCCTTTTTTCAAGCGGATCAAAGCTACGCGCGGCGGCATCAGGGTACTGGGCTTGGTCTGTCCTTGGTCAAAGGGTTTGCCGAGTTGCATGGCGGATCGATCGCGATCGAGAGCACGCTGGGTGAAGGCACAATGGTCGCGGTCCGGTTTCCGGCGGCGCGGGTCGGGAAGAGCGCGGACACGGTCGACGGATCCGCTGCTCTTCGCGCCGATCGCGCTCAGTCCTGAGCGGACATCGATTTAACGCGTTTCCCTGGTGGCGAAGCTGCGGGTCTGCGATCTTAAGTATCGAGTGCGATGTGGCGGCGCGAGCAGAGAATGACCGAATTTGTTAGGATCTTTTCCGCCGTAGATATCGCGGCTTTCGCCGTATTTGTATTCTCGTGGGTCGGCTATGAGGCATACAGCGCGCGGGCGACACGGCATGGTCAGAGCCTGCCGGCCCGGATGCAGGTCTGGCGGGAACGCTGGATGGAAGCCGCGGTCGGACGCGACAACCGGATTCTCGACGTCCAGATCCTGCAGTCGCTGACCGGCAACTCGGCCTTTCTGGCATCGACCGCGATCTTCGTCATCGGCGGGTTGGCGGCGGCGCTGGGCACGGCGGCCGACGTCGTTGGCGTTTTGAACGGCTTCGATTATTTCGCGATCACCAGCCAGAACCGGTTCGGCTTCAAGGTCACGTTGATGATCCTGATCTTCATGCACGCCTTCTTTCGGCTGGCGTGGTCGATGCGGCTGCACAACAACGCCGGTGTTGTGCTGGGATCAATCCCTCAACCGGGTCCTGGGGACGAGGCGGTTGCCAAGGCGCGTGCCGGTGTGGCGGCACGCCTGGTGACACTGGCGGCTCGGCACTACAACGGCGGTATGCATTCATACTATTTCGGATTGGCGGCCTGCGCCTGGTTCCTGCATCCGCTGGCGCTGATCGTTACCACGGCATGGGTTGTCGGCACGCTGTACCGCCGTGAATTCCGCTCGCGCGCGCACGCGGCCCTGGTGCTGGTCGACGGAGGCTGACGCCCCCACCTGCCCCACAAATCAGGCGGCGGCGCGCTGCTCGTAGCCGAGGATCGTCATGCGGATCAGGTCCGCTATGAGCCGAAATTCCGGCTCGCGAACCGTTCCGATTTCGGCCTGGTCGGCGATGTCGTCGATGGATGGCTGGTCGATGTCCGGCATCTTGGTTGCCTCCTGATTGCCGACCAATCCTGCCGTAAGGTTGTAAACACGACGTCAACGGGAATGGTTAACGAACAGGAATTTGACTCACCCGACCGATGAATCGTCAAACGATCACGCGACCGAGAATCTCGAGCAGCGGCTTCAGTTCGTCGGCGGTGAGCTTTCCGTCGGCGGCATTGCGAGTCCGTTGATTCCAGACCGACACGCCGTGGTTCAGCGCTGAAATCGATGCCGCAATGTCCCAGAAGAACGTGCTGGATTCACGCAGGAACTCGATGAACGGGCGGGCCTCTCCGCCTTTGACGAACAGGTTCTCGTATCCCTGATTGTAGATCCGCAGGATGTCGGAGCTGTTCTTCAGGTGCCGGGCGAAGGCTGCCGCCACCTCCCGAACCGACTGCTCCAGTTCCTCGCGTAGGTTTGCCTTCACGTAATGTGAGGGGACAGCCCTGGTGTGGAGCCAGTCCGCAAACCCCAGCATGGTCCGCTGGCCGCGCTTGTACTGGTACTCGTAGTAAGTGACGCCCTTCCAGGAATAGTAGATGTCGCCGGCCTGGTCGGGATCGATCCGGAACACGTCGGTGATCGGCCTCAGGTAGTCGAGGTCCTTGGCCTCCCACAGTTTCATGATGAACTGTTCGGTCACCTGAGCGGCGTTGCGCGAGTTGGGATCGACCACCCGTTCGGTGATCGGGCGGAACTTCGTCAGGATGTAGGCCTTGATGTCCTGAAACTCGGATTCCGGGATCGTAAAATACTCCTCCGGTACCGCCATGCCGTCGACCGCAACGCGGTCTTTCAGCAGGAACGGGTCGAGCGAAGGCAGATTCTCGATGAGTTCAAGCAGGCGCAAATCGCTGCGCACGCTGTCGCTGTCGGCGCGGGCGTCAAAACCGGCGATGTCGAGCAGGGCCTGGGTTCGGCCCCGGCCGCTGAGTTCGAAACTGTTGCCGCCATCGGACACGTTATTAGGATCGTAAGGAATATAGACGACGGTTGCGATGTCGCCTTTCTCCACACGCACCCGAGTGTCGACCGTGAATGTTCGCAGTTGTCCATTCTCAAGAATCTCCGCCGACATGTTCAGTGCCGCGCTGGGCGGCGGCGCAAACTCCTTCGGTCGCTTGATGAACACGGCCCGGTTTAGGCCACGGTGCTTGAACAGCAACTGGTCCGGCGGCTTGCCGCCGGCGTCACGCGCCGCGTCTTCCAGGCGCCGGGTGATCTCCGCGACGTTGAAGATCCGACTGGCACCGGAACTGAGGGTCTCGCGCAACGAGCGGTCAACATCCGTCATCGGATCGGCGACCAGATTGTGTTCGTGTCGAATTCATGCTTTCACACCGCCGGGCGCCCTGCAACGGGCGCTCTCTTGGGAGGGGCCATTGGCATCGGTGATATACCTCAGACACCGCGCCGCTACAGGTGTCAGCGCAGCACTGTTCATGCTCACCGCGCTCTTTGGACTCAACCACGCGCATGCACAAGCCCCGGCGGCATTTGAAGGCCGGCCAACCGTACGTATCGCATACGAAACAGTACCCAATCCGCCGCGCCATCTCGGTGAAGGTACCGCAATCGACTGGAGCCGACCCGGACTGACGCTGGAGTTGTTGAAGCGCGTCGGCCAGCGTCTGGAGGTCAATCTCTCGTTCAAGCGGGTTCCGTGGAAGCGCGGGCTGCTGATGCTGGAAACCGGCGAGATCGACGGCATCTTTCACGCCAGCTACAAAGCCGAGCGGGAATCCATCGGGGTCTATCCGAAGACCCCAGATGGGCGGCTGGACGAGAGCAGGGCAGTGTTCTTTCAGTCCTATATGCTGTTCGTTCCGGCCGGCTCATCGATCACCTGGAACGGAACGACCCTCGGCGGCCTCGATGGCCGGCCGATCGGCGCCACTGCGGGATACGCAGTGGTCGACGTCCTGGAACGCCTTGGCGCCCGCGTTGAGGTCGGCCGTACTCCGTCGCTCAACTTCCCCAAGCTGCTGGAGGGCCGGCTCGCGGCCTATGCCGAACTCGAGAACCTTGCCGGCGCCGTCATCCGGAGCGATCCGGCTCGGTACGCCTCCGTCTCAAAGCTGGAACCGCCGCTGCGCACCAGTGCCTACTACCTGATGCTGTCCCATGCGTTCGTACAGCGCGACCGCACGACGGCCGAAGCGGTATGGGACACCATCGCTGAAGTTCGTGAATCGGACGACTTCCGTGCGCTCGACAGTAGATATGCCGACGGCTCCTGACGCATGACCGAAACCCGTATCGACAAGGTATCATCGCATACGGTGACTGGCGTCGTGCGATCACCGGTCACCCGCAAGCTGTTCCGCGCGGCCTTCGCACTCTACCTCGGCGCAGCCGTCGTCATCACCGCGGCCTTCGTTGGCGAGGCGTGGCTCAGCGAGCGGAACGACCTGACGCGCGAGTTGTCGATCTACCGTCGGACACTGGAGGAAGCGCTGGCGGCGCCGTTGTGGTCGGTCGATCTCGAGGCGGCAACGGCAATCGCGACCGGCATGCTTGAGATTCCCGAAATCACGAGCGTGCGGATCGTCGATCATACCGGTACCCGCGAGTTCGTGACCGTGGGGGTCCCGTCCCGTTCCAAGTGGTTCGGCGATTCGATCGCCGTCAACTTTCCAGTCCACTATCGGCACGCCGTCGGCCGCGACCTGGTCGGCATGGTGTCGCTGACCTCGTCGTCCGCCGTACTGGCCGAGCGCCTGCAATGGCGGATCATCCTGATCATCGTCGCCGCAGTCCTGAAGACCGCCATCTTGTGGGTGATCTTCGATCGGCTAGGCCGATCGATTCTGGCGAGGCCTCTGACCCAACTAACGCGGGCCGTCCGTGAGGCCGGTTGGGGACGCCTGCATCCCGTCGAGTTCGACGCGCCTACCGCGATTTCGGCGGCGGGCACCGAGATCGAGCACCTTCGCATCGCCTACAATGATCTGGTTGCCGCCCTGAGCCGCGGGCAGCGCGAAATCGCCACGCTCAACCGGGACCTGGAGACCCGGGTGGCAGCGCGCACCAGTGAGCTTCAGGAACGGACGGTCGAACTTTCCGCTGCGCTGGCGCGGGTCGATCAGGCGAGACGACAGACCGCAGCGGCGCTCGACGCGGCCGAGCGGGCCGGGCGTGCCAAGTCAGAGTTCCTGGCCCTGGTCAGCCACGAGCTTCGCACCCCGCTGAACTCGATTCTCGGCTTCTCCGAACTGGTGCGAGACCAAGCGGTCCGCGGCGCTGACCCGGAGCGAATGTCGGAGTACGCGGCCGATATCCATGCCAGCGGCTCGCACTTGCTGACCTTGATCAACGACATCCTTGATCTCTCGAAGATCGAAGCCGGGCAGATGGAGATCCACTCCGAGTGGGTCGATCCGGCCGCAATCACCCGCGCGGTCGTTGAGTTGATGCGGGAGCAGGCGACCCGCAAGAACTTGACGATCGAATGCCGGCTCGACCCGTCGATCGGACCGCTTCGGGCCGATCCGCGGCGGTTCCGGCAGATGCTGATGAACCTGCTCTCCAACGCGGTTAAGTTCACCGACCCGCCCGGAACCGTGACGATCGAGGGTAGGGTAACGCCGGAGGGCGGCCTGACGATCGCGGTCGTGGACACCGGTATCGGCATGCGCAGCCAGGACGTCGCACGCGCGCTCGAACCGTTCGGCCAGATCGACAGTCCGATAACCCGCAGCCAACAGGGAACCGGTCTCGGCCTGCCGTTGGTCTCTCAGATGGCCCGGCTGCACGGCGGAAGGCTGTCCATGGACAGCAGCCCTGGGGTGGGCACGAGGGCGACCTTGTGGTTTCCACCGGAATCCCGCCGCAACCCACCGGCCATGGGCAACTGAGCCCGGGCGCACGCGAAACATCCTCCAGTTTCATTCAAATCGATGATTTTATAGCTTTCTCATATAGTTCAACGCATACTCTCAGGTAGTGCTTCAGAAACTGGGGTCGGGGTTATGGCCCGCACATCCGCATCCGGCCGTCGCGCAGCCCGCTCATCCGCCGCCAAATCGCGTACAACGTCACGCACCCAGGCTTCGGCAGGGACAAGGGCCGTTCGGCCGCGACGGGGATCGGCAAACCGCGGGATCCTGCGGCGGGTGCTGGGATCCGTCGTGCTCTGGGGCGTGGTCGCCGGCCTGTGGGCGGTGGTCGCTGTGGGCGGACTGCTTGCCTGGGAAGCGTACCGGTTGCCTGACATCGGCGACCTCGACCGTTACACGCGGGCCGGCGCGGTACGGCTGGTCGGCGCCGACACACGGATGTTCGCGTCGTACGGCCCAATGCACGGCGATCCGCTAGCCGTAGACAAGCTGCCGAAGCACCTGATTCAGGCCGTTATCGCGACCGAGGACCGACGGTTCTACGAGCACCCGGGCATTGACCCGATCGGCGTGGCGCGGGCTGCCTGGGCCAATCTGGCGGCTGGGCGGGTGGTTCAGGGCGGCAGCACGCTGACCCAGCAACTCGCCAAGAACGTATTCCTGACCGCCGACCGGAGTTTCGAGCGCAAGGTCCAGGAACTGCTCCTGGCGTTCTGGCTGGAACGCCACTTCTCCAAGGACGAAATTCTCTCGATCTATCTGAACCGGGTGTATTTCGGGGCCGGCGCCTACGGCGTCGATGCCGCCGCGCGCAAGTATTTCGGGATCCCGGCCACCCGGCTCGGCCTGATGGAATCGGCGCTGCTGGCCGGGATGCTGAAGGCACCGAGCCGCTACAACCCTGCGGTGGCGCCGGACTTGGCCGGTGCGCGAACCTCCGTTGTGCTGGCCAACATGGTCGACGCCGGATTCATCGACCAGAAGACCGCCCGCGCCGCAGCCAGCCAGCCGATCGCCATCGCCGGCCCAGCCGGTCGTGGCGCTGGTGCCCGTTACTTCGCCGACTGGGTCTACGACAGCGTGCCGGACTTCGTTGGCCGGCCGGCGAGCGACCTGAACGTCGAGACCACCTTTGATCCGGGCTTGCAGGCGCTGGCCGAACGCGCCGTGGCCGACGGACTGGCGGCCGCCCGTCGCGGCGATGGCCTACAGGCCGCCTTGGTGGCGCTCGATCCGTCCACCGGCGCTGTCCGCGCCCTGGTCGGCGGACGAAGCTACGGCGACAGCCAGTTCAACCGCGCGGTCCAGGCGCGCCGTCAGCCGGGCTCCACCTTCAAGCCGCTGGTCTTCCTCGCCGCACTCGAGGCCGGATGGTCGGCGTCGGACGCAATCGACGATGCGCCGATCCGCATTGCCGGCTGGGCGCCCGAGAACATCGACGGCAAGTTCGAGGGCCGGATTACCTTGGCGCAAGCCCTGTCCCGGTCGCGCAACGCCGCAACGGTCCGCTTGCAGGAGGCAATCGGCCGATCCCGGGTCCGCGCGCTCGCCGAACGGCTGGGGCTGTCGGGACCGCTTCCAGAGGGCCCCAGCCTTGCGCTCGGAACCGGCGAAGCCAGTCCGCTGGAGGTTGCCGGGGTTTATGCCGGCATAGCCAACGGCGGGCGGGCGGTGTTCCCGTACGCCGTCACCGCCGTGCGCGACCGCGACGGTCAGACGCTGTACGAGCGATCCGGCTCCGGCCTGTCGTCGGTCGTCTCCCCGCGCGCCGCCCGGGCGCTGGTCGGAATGCTGGCCGGGGCGGTTCAGAACGGCACGGGCAAAGCTGCGCGCCTCGATCGTCCGGCGGCTGGCAAGACCGGCACCACTCAGGACTATCGCGACGCCTGGTTCGCCGGTTTCACCGCCGATCTGGTTACCGTGGTCTGGGTCGGGCGCGACGACGGCTCGGCAATGGACAGCGTCACCGGCGGGGGGCTTCCGGCCGACATCTGGAAGCGCTTCATGATGCCGGCCCACCAGGGCTGGCCGGTTCGGCCGCTGCTCGAACCTGGCCACGAGACGACGCTGGCCGAGACGCGGTAGGGCCGCAACCGTCCGTCGGATCGTGAACTACCTGCCCGACGTCGCGCCGGAGATACCATCGGGCAGGGCCGCAGCCCGACGGCCCGTGATGGCCAGCAGGATCGGCGACAGGACCTCCATCTGCATTGGTTTGGCACAGCAGTCGTCCATGCCTGCCGCGCGGTATCGAGCAATGTCCTCGGTCGCCACATTGGCCGTCAGGGCCACGATCGGTACGTTGCGCTTGATCGGATCCAGCATTTGCCGGATGCGCTTGGTCGCTTCCACGCCGTCGAGTTCAGGCATCTGGATGTCCATCACCACCGCGTCGAAATTCTCGCGTTCGACTGCCTCAACCGCTTCGATACCGTTGACGGCGCTGACCACATGGTGCCCGGCATTCTCAAGCAACCGCTCGGCGAGAAACCGGTTGATCTCGACGTCTTCCACCAGCAACAGGGACAAGGATGTGGTCGAGCGATCGTCGGATGCCGGCGCTATCTCAGCCACTTCGCTGACCGCTTTGTCGAAGGCGATGTCAAACCAGAAGGTACTGCCGGCGCCCTCTTTGCTCTGAACGCCAACCTCACCACCCATGGCGGCGACAAGCTGCTTGTTGATAGCCAGACCGAGGCCGGTTCCACCGTATTTGCGCGTCGTTGACATATCCGCCTGGGTGAAGGCTTGAAACAGGTCTGCCTGCTTGGCGATCGGGATACCGACGCCGTCGTCCTTGACGGAGACGCGGACCCGAATAGTCCCGACCGTCTCGGTGAAGCGCCTGATCTCCAGTTGGATCGAACCGTTCGTGGTGAACTTCACCGCGTTCGATAGAAAATTCAGGATCACCTGTCGCACACGAACCGGGTCACCGATAAGTGAGTCTGGTAGATCGGCATCCAGATCAAATCGCAGGCTGTTGCCGTTCTTCTCAGCCGACGCCGCCATGATCGCAACGGCATCATTTGCCAGCACGCGCAGATCGAACGGAACATTCTCGAGACGCAGATAACCCGATTCGATCTTGCTCAGGTCAAGAATATCGCCGACCACTCCGACCAGATGATTTCCTGAGTCGATGATCGTCTTGATAAATCCCTGAGCTCGATTGGAGATCCCATGGCTCTCCGGATCGAGCAAGGCTAGCTGGGCATAACCGAGAATTGCGTTGAGCGGCGAGCGCAGCTCATGGCTCATATGGGCGAGAAACTTGGACTTCGCCTGATTCGCCTGCTGGGCCTGCTCCATGGCCGCCTCGGCGTCGAGGCGGGCTTGTTGGAGCAACTGGCTGCGCTCCATGACGAGGCGGGTGATTCGCTCCTCGGTGCGCGTCAGCGACAGCAGGTAGAGCGACAGCGCGCCACTCAGCAAGGCACCAATCATCAGAATGGCAATGGGCTGCCAGTTCCAGGCCAGCCCGTGGAACACCCCGTCAGGGTTGATGACAATCGTCCATTCGCGCCCACCGACCGCAAAGGCGCTTTGATACCCATCCGCCTGCTTGGTATCGGCCGGGCGATGACCGTAGTCCGACTGCGCCTCCAATGGGTCGGTGGAGTAGAGCAGCCGACCGGACGGCCCGGCGTCATAGTCCAGCACGTGCAGGTCGATCCGGGCCGGCAGGGCCGCTTCGCGATGCGCGTCGCTCATCAGCGTCTGGAGATCGAAGACCCCGAGCGCAATGCCCGCCAGGGTGTCACCGTCACGGGTCATCACGGGCAGCGCTACCAGCAGCCCCTTGGAGCCCTGAATGAGGTCGATCGCCTCGGTGACGGCCGTGGCGTCCGTTTCGAGGGCCCGCTCGATAGCGGCCCGCCGTATCGGATCGGCGTAGAGATCGAGGCCGAGAGCTGCGGCATTAGCTGCCAGTGGTTCTACGAAGTAGACTGGGAAGTAGCTGGCCCGCTCTGCCGCCGACACCAGTTCCCCGTCGCGCATGTCCCGAATGTCGAAGGCCTCGATGCCGTCGCGTCGGGCATTCTCCGTCAAGGCTGCGCGTTCGTCGTGCGAGACGGCGGGGATCCATTCCAGCGCCCGTATGGCCGGGTAGCGCTCGAGCCACGGCGAGGCGGTCGCCGCGAAGCGAGCGCGGGAGACCGATTCCTCGATTTCAAACAGCGTCTTGACCGCCAGAAGCGAACTGGTCGCCCGATCGATGCTGGTGCGCAGACTGGCCTCGAAGGACAGTGAATAGTACCGGAAGTCCCGCAGCATCGCGCTCTTGGTGCGCTCGGGGACGATCGTGGCGGCGGCGATGGTGATGGCGAGCCCCAGCGCGCCGCAGCCGATGGCAAGCGTCGTTCGGATACGCCTGATCTTGTTCGCGTGCCGCCACTCCGGCCTGGCCTCTTCGGACGTCAATGCGGTCTCGGCGAAGGCGGCGAGCGCCAGGCTGGCGCAGCCGACCAGGCTGAAGAACCCGTAGAAGCGCAGCAGGCTGTCCTGAGGGGTGGCGGCAATGAAAAAGCTGCTTCCGCTTGTCAGAAAAACCACCGAGGTCATGCAGGCGGTGACATTAACGATGGCGGCGCCGAACACGCCGAACCGGACAACGCCCCACAACGCGAATGGCAAGCTGACGAAGACGAACAGGAACTCCTGACTTGCCAGCGCCTCAACGGAGTGAACAAGCACGGTGATCGCGACCGCGCACAGCGCAATGAACAGGATCTCGGCGTACCAAAGGGTGGCCTGCCCTCGCCACGGCCGCTTTGCCAGCAGCAGCAGGGGAGGAGCAAACAGCAGCACCCCCATCAGGTCGCCGACCCACCAGCCCCACCAGATGCCAGCATATCCGTCCCAGTTCTGCAGCAAGGTAAGGCTGACAGCAGCAGCGCCGTTCAGCGAGCTGACGAGCGAACTGGCTGCAGCACCGAACACCAGGAACAGCGCGACCGTTCGCGGGGTATCGAGCGCCGCTCCTCCCGAGAACCGGTTAAGGAGAGCTGCCCCGGCCACTCCGGCCAGGGTGTTGCCCGCGGTAATGAGGACCACAGTCTCAAGCGGCACCCCGGTCGTCAGGTTCACCGCGAACGCCCCGATCGCAGCACCCGGCCAGACCCGCATGCCCCAGCACAGCAGCGCCGCCAGGACAATGCCGGTCGGCGGCCAGATCAAGGTGACCGTGCTTTCGAAATAGGGAAACTTCAACCCGACATAGCCGGAGACGAAGTAGGCCGCCGCGAGGATCAATATCCTCGCATAGGTCGTCCTCCGTTCATCTTCGGGCATGCAACAGATCCGTTCTGGCTTCCTATGCTAAGCCAGAATGCCGCAAACGCCCTTAAGATAAGGTTAGCGCAGGGCCGGCCGGTTGCCGGGCGCAGCGTCAGGCCCGTGGCCGGACCGGCCAGACGATCAGCCGGAAACTCAGCAGGGTCATCAAGGCGGCGATCGCAATGGCGGTCGCCATCGGCCGGGCGGTACCGTCAAAGGTGAGGCCAATCGCCAGTCCGACCGCGGCGGCCACACCCATCTGGCTGAAGCCAAGCAGCGACGACGCTGCTCCGGCCATGGTCGGAAACGGGCCGATCGCCCCAGCCTGGCAGTTCGGGAACACCAGCCCGACGCCCAGCATGGCGATCACCTGCGGGATCACGATGGTCTCGATGTGGGTTTCACCGGCCCAGGCGAAACCGGCCATCGCCACGCCGGCCGCGGTGGCGATCGTGGCACCGGTCAGGATCAGCCGGTCGAGTCCGATGCGCCGGCCAAAACGGCCGGAGATGAAGGTGCCGCTCATGTAACCGATCACCATGGCGGCGAAGCACAGGCCATAGACGTCGGCAGTCAGCCCGACCACCTGGATCAGCACGAAGGACGATCCCGAGATGAAGCTGAAGATGATGCTGTAGCAGGCCGCGATGGTCGCCACGTAACCGACGTAGCCGCGGTGCGACAGCAGGGTCCGGTATGCGTGCAGCATGCCGCGCATCGACAAGGCGTCGGGGTTTCGATGGGCGTTGGTCTCGTCCAGCATCGTCAGAACCCCGACCAGGGCGACGCCGGAAAACGCGGTCAGCACCCAGAACGTCGCCTGCCAGCCATAGACCACCTGCAGCCAGCCACCGAGCACCGGACCGATCGCCGGCGCCAGCGCCATCGCCGTGCCCATGTAGGACAGAACGGCGGCAGCGCGCTCCCGACCGTAGACGTCGCGTACCACCGCACGCGCCAGGACCGGGCCGGCGCAGCAGCCTACCGCCTGCATGGCGCGGGCCGCGATCAGCGCCTCGATGGTCGGCGCCAGGGCGCAGGCGACCGAGGCCACTACATAGATTGCGATCGCCCCGATCAGCACCGGCCGACGCCCGAACCGGTCCGACAATGGGCCGTAGACCAGCATCGACACTGCGAACGCCACCAGGAAGACGCTGAGCGTCAATTGCACGGTCGGCACGTCGCTGCCGAAATCGCTGACCAGCGCCGGCAGCGACGGCAGGTACATGTCGGTCGAGATCGGCCCGAACGCCACCAGCATGGTCAGCAGGGCGGCGACCGCGACGGAATCGGGGCGGGGACGGTTCATGGACTCGACCGACGGGGAACGGGCCATCCGCTTACGCCGTGATGCGGGCAGGCGCAAGCGCAGCGTCGGTAGCCAGCTACCCGTAGGCGTGCAGTCGGCCGCCGTGGCGCTTCAGCCAGGCGCGCTCGCGCTCGTAGCTGGGCATTAGCCGATCGACCAGCCGCCAGAACCGGGCCGAGTGGTTCATTTCCACCAGATGGGCGGCCTCGTGCGCCACCACATAGTCGAGCACGCCGGCCGGTGCCAGGATCAGCCGCCAGGAGAACGACAGGTCGCCGCGCGCCGAGCAGCTGCCCCAGCGCGAAGCGGTGTCGCGCACCGTGATCCGGCCGAGCGGCCTGCCAAGGGCGATGGCGTGTGTCCGGGCCAAGGGCGCAATCGCCTTGCGCGCCTCGGCCTTCAGGTGATCGGCCACCCGGCGGGCCAGATGCTCGGGCCGACCCGCGACGTGCAGTTCCGCACTGCCGTCGGGATCCACCAGTTGCCACACCCCGCCGCGTTGGTCCGGCCGGTGGCGGATGCGGTGGACCACGCCCAGGATCGGAATCTCGGCGCCGTCCTTGAAGTCGATGCGTTCCGGCATCCGGGCCAGACGCACCCGCAACCAGCCGATGTGCCGGCGCGCGAAATCGGCCCCGACCTCCTGTGCCACCCCGTCCGGCAACACCAGTTCCGGGCCACCCCTTGCCGGATCGACGCGCAGCAGCATCCGACGCGCACGCGCGCTGCGCCGGGTCGGCACGCTGAACTCGGTGCCGTCGGTGTCGGTGATGACGATCGGGGCAAGCGGGGCCGCGGGCATGGTCCCGTGCGGGTTGATGAGGACGGATCGAGTCTAGCTGATTCGCGATACGGCGTCGCCGACTACCGCGCCGCCGGCGGGCGCGGCAGGACCAGCGCCTGGGACAGGAAGCACATCAAGCCCGACGCCGCGAACACCGCGCCCATGACCAGGTGGTGGTCGCCGTCGATCCGGCTGACCGCCAGCGAGGTCAGGACCCCGACGCCCATCTGCGAGAACCCCATCAGCGCCGACGCCGATCCGGCGATGTAGGGAAAGCCCTGCAGCGTGCCGGCCATGGCGCTGGGGATGCCGATGCCCATGCCGAACAGGAACAGCATCATCGGCGCGATCACCGCCACCGTGGACAGGTGCCCGGCCAGCGGAAACGCCAACAGCAGGAACCCGCTGACCAGCACGACGATTGAGCTCAACCGCACCATTCGCGGAATGCCGAAGCGCGGCGCGATCCGCGCGGCGATCAGACTACCGGTCAGGAAGCCGAACACGTTGAACAGGATCAGCAGCCCGTAGGCTTGTGGCGACCAGCCAAGCTCGGTCATCAGCACGAACGGCGATCCGGTCTGGTAGGCCATCAGGCACCCGAACATGCCACCGATCATCAGGATGTAGCCGACATACCGGCGGTCGCGCAGCAGGCTGCCGTAGTTGCGCAGCATCGGTACCAGATGCAGGGCGTCCGGTACCTTGCGGCGCGTGGTCTCCGGCAGCCGGACGACGGTGATCGCCGCCAGGATCAGGCCGATCGCCGCCAGCAGCACGAAGTTCGACCGCCACCCGAAGAACGCGTGCAGCTGCCCGCCGATCGACGGGGTGACTGCCGGCGACAGCGACATCGCCAGCGCGATGTACGACATGACCTTGGCGGATTCCGCACCTTCGGTGGTGTCGCGCACGATCGAGCGGGACACCACCTGGCCGGCGCAGGCACCCAGCGCTTGGAAGAACCGATAGACGATCAGCTGCTCGATGGTCTCGGCGAAAGCGCAGGCCACGCTGGCGGCGGTGAAGCAGGCGAGCCCGACCAGCAGGGCCGGCCGCCGCCCGAACCGGTCGGTCACCGGCCCCCAGACCAATTGGCTGACGGCAAATCCGGCGATGAACACGGTCAGCGTCAGCTGGACCTGTCCGACCGACGTGCCGAGCGCGCCGGCCATCGTCGGCATCGACGGCAGGTACAGGCCCATCGACATCTGGTTGAGCGCGACCATGAAGGTCAGCAGCGCGATCGAGCCGGGCCGGGTGGCATGGAAGGAAGCGGGGGGCATGGACGTGTCCGGAAAGCCTCCCTTTGGGTATAGGACGGATGATGCTGCGCTGCAACACAGGTTTCCCGGCGACGATCGAGGCTATCGTGCGATAGGCTCGACCAAATCCTCAGGGAGATCAGCGATGTCCATGTCCGCCGACGCGCCCCGAACCGCCCCCAGCTCCGCCGGAACGCTCGACGGTGATCCGCCGGTCGAGGCTGCCACCGCAGCCCAGCGCCGAGCCCGGTTCTTCAACTCCGGCAATGCCTTCAACCTCAAGCTCGCCGCGGTTCCGAAGGCCCGTTTCGAGACCGAGCGCGACGCCGCGTTCGCCGATGGAGCGCCCAGTGGCTGCCACCCCTTGGACCAGTCGGCGGCGTTCGACTGCGCCTTTTCCGCCACCACCCCGCTGGTCCTCGCCCACTACCTACGGATCGACGCCGGCGACATCCTGGTCTCCCGGTTCCGGGCCAGCGGCGAGATCCACTGCGTGCTGACCGGCTCCGGTGAGACCACCGTGGGCGGCGAGACCATCGCCTGGGGTCCGGGCGACGTCATGGTCCTGCCCGGCGGCCACGTGGTCGAGCACCGCGCGGCGGCCAGCGCCCCGGCGGTGCTGTGGAGCGTCACCAACGAACCGGCACTGATGTTCGAGGGTCTGAATCCGCCGGCCCCCGGGAAAGCGCCGGTCGATCCGGTGCACTACACCGCCGCCGAGATCGCCCGCCAGTTGGCGGTGCTGCAGGCGCTGCCCGAACAGGCGGGCCAAGCCGGCGTCGCCTTGATCTTCTCGGCCCAGCGTACCGCCGACAGCCGCAACGCCATGCCGTCGCTGACCCTGGCGCTGAACACCCTGGCGCCCGGCACCCACCAGCGCGCCCACCGCCACAACGCCGCCGCCATAACGCTTTGCCTCGACGGCGATTCCTGCTTCTCGAAGATCGACGGCGAGCGCGTCGACTGGTCGCCGCTGGCCACCATGATCACCCCGCCCGGCGAGGTGCACAGCCACCACAACGACGGCGACCGCCTGGCGCGCTTCCTGATCGTCCAGGACGGCGGTTGGCACTACCACGCCCGCACCATGGGCTTCGCGTTCGCCGAATGACCGGCCCGCTGCACCGTACTCGGCGGACCTCAGAGATCAGCTTCCCCGAGTTCCTCGACCTCGGGTCGACGATCCTGCGTCGCCAACGGGTATCGGACGCCGACGCCGTGTTCACCCGCTTCCTCACGTTCAAGACCCACCGGTCGGTCGACGAGGCGGTCGCGTTCTGCGCCCTGATGGAACAGCGCTGGGACGCCGGGCTGGAGTTCACCTACGCAATATCGGAGCCCGAGGACGCCTCGCCTTACGGCGCGGTTTCGGTGCGGCCCGACAACTTCCACGTCGGCTTCGGCTATGCCATGGCCCGCGACCGCTGGGGCCGCGGCCACGCCAGCCGAGCGCTGAAAGCCCTGGTCGAACTAGCCCTGGCCCAACCGGGGATCTGGCGGGCCTGGGCGTTCTGCGACGCCGAGAATCCGGCCTCAGCCCGGGTCATGGAGAAGGCTGGGATGATCTACGAAGGCCGGCTGCGGCGCTGGCATGTCGCCCCCAACGTCTCGCCCGACCCGCGCGACTGCTTGGCCTACGCCAAGGTGCGGTAGCCGGTCTTACGCCTTGCGCATCCACACCGCGGTGTCGTGGAACACCGCCCCGCCGGACGGCGGCGGCGAGTCGGCGCTGGTCAGGGCGTTGATGCCGATGCCTTCCTCGAAGGCGGCGTTCGGCCAGACCGACTCCACGATCACCGTGGTCGGCTGCACCCCGTCGAACAGCTTGGCGTGCACCACCACCGAGCCCTGCTCGTTGCCGAGCCGCACCCGCTCGCCCTCGCCGAAGCCGAGTTCGGCGGCGGTATCGGGATGGACCATTACGGTCGGCCGGCCCTCGCGCCTGCGGCTGGTCGGGGTCTCGGTGAACGAGGTGTTCAGGTAGTTGCGGGCCGGTGCCGTCACCATCCGATAGGGCCGCTCCTCAGTGGCCCGGTCGATGATGTCGACATGGTCGGGCAGCGCCGGGATGCCCTTGCCGAGCGGGCCGACGGCCTCCCAGTCGGCGGCGAATTCGAACCTGCCGGACTTGGTCGGGAAGCCGTTCAGGAAATGCTGCTCCTCGAACGAGGGGGCGACGTCCAGCCACTTGCGCTCGACCATCTCGGCGAAGCCGGGATAGCCGGAGCGGCGCAGGGTGGCGTCGATCAGTTCGCCCTCGGTCATCTCCATCGCCGGGTGCTCGGCGCCCAGCCGGCGCAGCAGGTCGTTCTGCACCTGGTGGTTCGAGCGGGCCTCGCCCTGCGGGTCGATGACCTTGTCGTGCACCTCCAGATGCGGATGGCCGCCGGCGGTGTAGATGTCGGCGTGCTCCAGGAAGGTGGTGGCCGGCAACACCACGTCGGCGTGGCGCGCGGTCTCGGTCATGAACTGCTCGTGCACGCACACGAACAGGTCGTCTCGGTTGAAGCCCTTCAGCACCCGGTGGGTGTCGGGCGCCACCGCCACCGGGTTGGTGTTCTGGATCAGCATGGCCGTCACCGGCGGACCCCGGCGCACCACCGCGTCCTCGCCGGTCAGCACCGGGCCGATCCGCGACATGTCGAGCACACGGGTGCCGGGCCGGACCCGGTCGGTCGCTTCGATCAGCGTCTTGTCGACGGCGTAGAACCCGTCGACCTTCCACATCGCGCCGCCGCCGCGGTGCCGCCACTTGCCGCCAACCGCCGCGATCGAGGCGACGGCGTGCACCTGCATCGGCCCGTTGCGCGAGCGCGCGAAGCCGTAGCCGAGCCGGATGAACGCCCGGTCGGTCTGGCCGTAGCGTCGGGCCAGCGCCTCGATCTGCGCCGCCGGCACGCCGGAGATCGCCTCGGCCCATTCCGGCGAGCGGGTCGCCAGATGCGCCTCCAGCGCGGCCGGGTCCTTGGTATATTTGTCGAGATAGTCCCGGTCGGCGAAGCCGTCGCGGAACAGCACGTGCATGATCGCGCAGGCGACCGCGCCGTCGGTGCCGGGCCGCACCATCACATGCTCGTCGGCGGCCTCGGCGGTCGGGCTGCGGTACGGATCGACCACCACGAAATGCGCGCCGCGCTCCTTGCGGGCCTTGGTCACGTGGGTCATCACGTTGACCTGGGTGGAGACCGGATTGCCGCCCCACATGATGATCAGGTCGGACTCCGCCATCTCCAGCGGGTTCGGCCCGCCGACCCGGCCGGAGCCGGCGATCCAGCCAGACTTGACCACCGTGGTGCAGATGTTGGCGTCCTGGCCGGAATAGCCCATGACGTTGCGCAGCCGGTTGATGCCGTCGCGGTTCACCAGCCCCATGGTGCCGGCAAAATAGTATGGCCACACCGTCTCCGGGCCTAGCTTGGCGGCCGCGTCCGCGAACGCCCCGGCGACCCGGTCGAGCGCCTCGTCCCAGCCGATCTCGCGGAACTGGTCGGAGCCTTTCGACCCGACCCGCAGCAGCGGGGTCTTCAGCCGGTCGGGATGGTGAACCCGCTCGGCGTAGCGCGCGACCTTGGCGCAGATCACGCCTGCGGTGTAGCCGTTGGACGCGGCACCGCGCACCCGGCCGATGGTGTTGCGGTCGATCCGCTCGACCTCCAGCGCGCAGGCGCTGGGGCAATCGTGCGGACAGACGGACGGGACGATGGTTGGTTTGGCGAGGGCGTCGAGCGGCATGGCCGGGAGGTTAGGCCGGTCGCCGACCGTCGGCAATGGTCCGTGGCTGGGTTGGATTGACACGACCCGGCCCGGTCAGCCCCAATGCGACCTCCCAGCCTGGAGCCTTCCCATGACTGAACGCGCCGTCCGTCCCCGCCGCAGCTTCATCTTCGCGCCGGGCAACAAGCCTGAGATGTTTCCCAAGGCGCTGAAGGTCGGGGCCGACATCATGTGCGTCGACCTGGAAGACGCGATCGCCCCGCAGCACAAGGCCGAGGCGCGGACCACGACGCTGGGGTGGTTCGCGCAGGCCGAGCTGGACGGTGAGGTCGAGGCGATGGTGCGGATCAACCCGCCTCGCACCCCCGACGGCATGCGCGACATCGACGCCATCCTGTCGTCGCCCAAGGCGCCGCCGGCGCTGATGCTGCCGAAGGTCAAAACGCCGGGCGAGATCACCGCGCTGGCCGAACTGTTCGATGAGTTCAAGATCGCTGCCCGCCTGCACGTGATCATCGAGACCAACGAGGCGCTGGAAGCCGCCTGGGATATCGCGCGGGTCAGCGACCGGATCGACGCGCTGTTCTTCGGCGGGGTCGACATGGCCGCCGACCTGCGCTGCCGGAACAGCTGGGCCGCGCTGCAATATACCCGTTCGCGGGTGGTGCACGCCGCCGCCGGGGCCGGAGTCGACGTGATCGACGTGCCGTATCTGGACTTGAACGACATGGACGGCATGCGCGCCGAGGCGGAGGCCGCCGCCGAGTTGGGATTCTCCGGCAAGGGTTCGATCCACCCCAAGCAGGTGCCGGTGCTGAACGCGGTGTTCACGCCGAGCGAGGCCGAGGTGGCCTACGCGCAGAAGATCATCTTCGCCTTTGAGCAGGCCGACAGCGGGCTGGTGGTGGTCGACGGCAAGTTGATGGAAAAGCCGGTGCTGCGCAGCATGTACCGGGTGCTGGCGCGGGCCGGGCAGGCGTCCAACTGACGCTCCAGGCCCGTCGTCTGGAGGCCTGATCCCCGCGCCAATCACGCCGCGCCGGTGAACACACCCGTGCCCGGCGCGCCGGTTATCGGACGGCAGCGGGCCGCGCTAAGCTCTGTATACAATATTGCAGCGAACCGATGCGCAGCGGTGCGGCGCAATGGCTGACTGCCCGCTCGAACGCCTCTCAGCACACCATAAGCGGGACCGTGATCGTCCGGTCCGGAAGTTCCGCGCGACAATCCACGAACGGAGGGAATTCCATGACCATGCGTTGGACAACGGCTGCGCTCGCGGCGAGCGCGATGCTGACGGCGGCGATGACCGCCCAGGCGGCTGAACTGCCGAAGACGAGCGTCAAGGTGCTCGGTAACTACAGCACCTTGCTGCAGACCAAGGAGGTCGAGAAGCCGTTCTGGACCCAGAAGATCAGCAAGGATTCGAACGGCCAGGTCACCGCCGACTACAACAACCAGGACATCCTGGGCATCAAGGACTTCTCGCTGCTGCGCCTGACCCAGGCCGGCGTGGCCGACGTCGGGGTCGGCGACATCTCCAAGATGGCCGGCGACGACCCGGTGTTCGAGGGCTGCGATCTGGCCGGCATCACCACCGACATCGCGACCGCCCGCAAGGCGTGCGACGTCTGGAAGCCGGTGATGGCCGAAGCGATGGAGAAGAAGTTCAACGCCCGCCTGGTGGCGCTCGGCAACAACCCGCCGATCGTGTTCTGGTGCAACAAGCCGATCACCGGCCTGGACGACCTGAAGGGCCTGAAGGTCCGGGTGTTCAACACCACCCAGTCCGACTTCGTCTCGGCGGTCGGCGCCACCACGGTCACCATGGCGTTCGGCGAGGTCGTCCCGGCCCTGCAGCGCGGCGTGGTCGACTGCGCGCTGACCGGCACCCTGTCCGGCAACACCGCCGGCTGGCCGGAGGTGGCGACCCATCTCTATCCGCTGCCGGTCGGCTGGTCGATCTACTACACCGCGGTGAACAGCGCTTCGTGGAACTCCTGGGATCCGGCGGTCCAGAAATTCTTCGACAAGGAGTTCGCCGAGCTTGAGGACATGAACTGGGAAATCGGCGGCCAGGCCACCGACCAGGGCGTGAACTGCAACATCGGCAAGGACCCCTGCACCCTGGGCAAGAAGGGCAAGATGACCCTGGTGGCCCTCAGCGATGCCGACAAGGCCAAGCGCGCCACGGTTGTCCAGGACGTCGTGCTGGTGAAGTGGGGCAAGCGCTGCGGCAAAGAATGCGCGGCGAAGTGGAACGACACGGTCGGCAAGGTCGTCGGCCTGACGATCCCGCTCGACAAGCTCTGATCCGGACTGACACGGTGCCGCCGTCCCTTCGTGGGGCGGCGGCATTGCTGTATTCTGGACCCGAGCCCCCTTCACTTCCCGGCAGCGCCATGGACCGTATCCTCGACCTCGCCCACCGGCTGGCCCGCTTCGGCGCGTGGAGCGGCGGTGCCCTGGTGGTGCTCGCCGCCGTCGTGATCGGTGTCGACATCGCGCTTCGCAAGCTGTTCGCCCTGTCGATCGGCGGGGCCAGCGAGTTGTCCGGCTACGTGCTGGCGATCGGCTCATCCTGGGCCTTCGCGCTCGCGCTGCTCGACCGTGCCCACATCCGCATCGACTCGCTGTACGTGATCCTGCCGACCCGGGTGTGCGCCGCTCTCGACATCCTGGGTCTGGTGGTGATGCTGGCCTTCGCCGGGCTGCTGACCTGGCAGGGCTGGCACGTGTTCTACCAGTCCTTCCAGTTCGGCTCGCGCGCCCTGACCCCGATCGCCACCCCGCTGCTGTACCCGCAGTTCCTGTGGATCGTCGGACTGGTCTATTTCGTGGCGGTGATCGTGCTGCTGCTGGCCCGCGCCAGTCACGCCTTCGTCACCGGTGACATCGCGACGGTGCAGCGCATCGCCGGATCGCGCACCGGCAAGGAGGATCTGGAGGAAGAGTTGGAGAGCCTGCGCCGACGCGCCGACGGAACCGAGGCCCACCCATGATCTGGATCACCGTCGCCCTGTTGATCGGCCTGCTGGCGCTCAGCATTCCGATCGCCGCGGCCCTCGCCGCCCTGGGCTTGACCCTCGACTATTTCTACTCGTTCCTGCCGCTCCGCCTGGCGCTCGGCGAGATGAGCTGGGGGGTGTCGACCGACTTCATCCTGTTCGCGATCCCGCTTTTCGTGCTGCTGGGCGAACTGCTGCTGCGCTCCGGCATCGCCGAGCGGATGTACGGCGCGATGAGCCAGTGGCTGTCCTGGCTGCCGGGCGGGCTGATGCATTCCAACATCGGCACCTGCACGCTGTTCGCGGCGGTCTCCGGGTCCAGCGTGGCGACCGCCGCGACCATCGGCACGGTGGCGGTCGGCGAGATCGAGCGGCACGGCTACAACGAGCGGCTGTTCCTCGGCACCATCGCCGCCGGCGGCACGCTCGGCATCCTGATCCCGCCGTCGATCGTGATGATCGTCTACGGCGCGCTGACCGAAACCTCGATTCCGCAGCTCTACCTCGCCGGCATCATCCCCGGGCTGGTGCTAGCCGGATTCTTCATGATCACCGTCATCATCGCCTGCGTCTGGCGACCGGCCTGGGGCGGCGACAAGATCGACATCAGTTGGCGCCAGCGCTGGAGCACCCTGCCCGACCTCGGCCCGCCGCTGATCATCTTCGTGGTGGTGATCGGCTCGATCTACAGCGGCCTGGCCACGCCGACCGAGTCGGCAGCCCTCGGCGTGTTGATGGCGATGGTGCTGGCCGCCTGGAAGGGCCGTCTGACCGGGGCGATGCTGCGCGAGGCGCTGGAAGGCACCATGCGCACCACCGCGATGATCATGCTGATCCTGATCGCCGCGACCTTCCTCAGCTTCGTGGTGACCTCGGTCGGCATCGGCCGGCAGGTGACCGAGCTGATCACCAACAGCGGCCTGACCCCGATGCAGACGATGTGGATGATCGTCGGCCTCTACCTCGTGCTCGGCATGTTCATGGAATCCCTGTCGATGATGATCGCCACGGTGCCGATCATCACCCCGGTGGTGATCACGATGGGCTTCGATCCGATCTGGTTCGGCGTGCTGATGATGCTACTGCTGGAGACCGCGCTGATCACCCCGCCGGTCGGCCTGAACCTGTTCATCGTGCAGGGCGTTCGGACTAGGGGGCAGATCCGCGACGTGATGATCGGCTCGCTGCCGTTCGTGGTGGCGATGCTGGCGATGATCGTGGTGCTGGTGCTCTATCCGGACATCGCGATGTGGCTGCCCAACAACGTCGGACGGTAGAGCGGCCGCCTATTCCGGCCGGTACCGGCGGGCCCGGTCGGTGAAGGCCTTGTAGCCGAGGCGGTCCTCGAACGCCGCGACCGGCTCCATCAGATCGTCAAGGTCGGCTGCCGGTTCCGCGCGAAGCCGGTCCAGCGCCAACGTCAGGCCGCGGGTCGCCGCGAACAGCGTGAAACCGTAGTAGAGCACCAGGCTGGCGGCGGTCTCGCGGCCCGCGAAACGCGGATGCCCGGGGCCGTCGATCACCACGTAACGCGCCGGCACCTCGTTGCGGAATCCGGCGATCAGCTCCGGCGTCGCTCCGGTCGGGAACACCATGTCGGCGCCGGCCGCGGTGAACGCCCGCACCCGGCGCAAAGCCTCCTCCGGATCCTTGGTCGCCCAGACCGCGTCGGTGCGGGCGATGATCTGGAAGTTCGGGTCGCGCCGCGCCTCCAGCGCCGCCTTCAGCCGGGCGATCATCGACTCCAGCGGGATCAGGCTCTGCGGCAGGTCGGTGTGCTTGCCGCCCGCGTGGTCCTCGATGTGGATTGCCGCGACGCCGGCCTCCTCGAAGGCCCGGACGGTGCGCCAGATGTTGCCCGGTTCGTGGAATCCGCCCTCGGCGTCGGCCACCACCGGCACCGCGACCGCGTCGGCGACCCGCCGGGCGCGGTGCACCAGATCGTCCAGGCCGAGGGCACCGACATCCGGCAATCCCAGATCGGCCGCCGCCGTAGCGTAGCTGCCGACATAGCCGACTTCGAACCCGGCCTCCGCCACCAGCATTGCGCTCAGCGCGTCGTGGCAGCCCGGCACCATGATGGTCTTGCCCGTCTCCAACAGTGACTTGAGTTCCAGCCGGCGCGCGGCGGATGTGGTCTCGGACATTGGAACTCTCCGGGAGGCAACGGTGGGTGGGTCGACAGGACGGCCAGAAAGGTACTCAATATTCTCCCGCCTCAGAAGCCTGCCGGGGCATTCCCCCGGTCGACGCTCCTGCTACAGTTCCTACCGACGTATTCAGATTGGTTTCCCTCGGAGTCCGCAATGTCCCGCCCCATCGTCCTGTTCGAGAACATGCGCGCGGTCCCCTACGTGCCGTTCTACCTCGCCGCCGCCCGCAAGGATTGGGAGCGCGCCGGCGCCGAGGTGCGGATCGAGACGTCGCCGGCCACCGCGCAGACCGCGGTCGCGCTGCTCGACGGCCGGGCCGACGTGTCCTGGGGCGGGCCGATGCGGGTCATGCTGCACCACAACGCCGACCCGGACTGCCCCTTGGTCTGCTTCGGCCAGGTGGTCTCGGGCGAGCCGTTCGTGCTGGTCGGGCGCAAGCCGATCGCGTCGTTCCGGCTGGCCGATCTGCTGGATGTGCGGATCGGCATCGCGGTCGACGTACCGACCCCGTGGATGACCTTCCAGGACGATCTGCGCCGCGCCGGAATCGCGCCGTCGTCGCTCGACCGGGCGCCGGACGTATCGATGGCCGAGAACGCCGAGCGGCTGCGCAATGGCGAGGTCGACGTGATCCAGGTGTTCGAGCCCTATGTCGATCAGGCGGTGGCCGGCGGCTGGGGTCATGTCTGGCACCGTTTCGCCGGGCGCGGCGACATGAGCTACACCAGCTTCTACACCACCCGCCGTTTCGCCGACGAGGAGCGCGAGACCTGCCGCGCGCTGGTCCGTGGGATCGCCGCTGCCCAGGAGGCGCTGTTCGCCGAGACCGCCGACGAGATCGCCGGGCAGGTCGCCGAATACTTTCCCAACATCGAACGGGTCGCCCTGGCCCGGATGATCGAGGGCTATCGGGCATCCGGGGTGTGGGCGCGCTCGCCCGAACTGCCGGTCGACACCTTCGTGCGCTTGAAGGCGTCGCTGCTGTCGGGCGGGCTGATCGACTACGACGCGCCCTACCATCAGGTGGTCGACGACGCGATCACCGCCGAAGCGCTGGCGGGCTGAGGAGGAAACAATGACCATGGACGGCATTCCGACAATCGACATCGCGCCGTTCCTGAACGGCAGCGCCGCCGACAAGCGCGCCGTCGCCGATAAGGTGGCCGCCGCCTGCCGGGACATCGGTTTTCTGGTGATCGCCGGCCACGGTATCGGCCGCGACACCCTGGAGCGCACCTTCGAGCGGTCGTTCGCGTTCTACGACCTGGACGCCGAGACCAAGACCCGCTGGCACCCGACCGGTGCTGCGCGCCAGCGCGGGTATCACGGCGTGGCGACCCGCAGCCTGGCCTCCACACTCGGCAACAAGACGCCGCAGGACTTGCGGGAGTCGGTCTTCCTTGGACCGATCGACGACCACAGCGCGCATTTCGCGGCCCTGCCCGACGCCGCGACCGCCTACGCCCCGAACCTGATCCCCGACCAACCGGATGGGGTCGCCGAGGCGTTCACCGGCATCTACCGGGCCTACGAGCGGCTGTCGCTCGATCTGCTGCGGATCTTCGCGGTCGCACTCGACCTGCCGGAGGAGCATTTCACCCCGCTGATGGGCCGGCACTTCTCGATCCTCGGCGTGCACCACTATCCGGCGCTCGCCGCCCCGCCGGAGCCCGGCCAGCTCCGCGCCGGAGCCCACACCGATTTCGGGGCGATGACGATCCTGGCGATGACCGAGGGCCGCGGCGGGCTGGAGGCCCAGACCCCCGACGGGCGCTGGCTGCCGGTCCTGCCGCAGCCGGGCGAGTTGGTGGTCAACCTGGGCGACATGATGCAGCGCTGGACCAACGACCGCTGGGTCTCGACCTTGCATCGCGTCGTGGTGCCGGAGATCGGCGACACCGGCAGCCGGCGGCTGTCCATTGGCTACTTCGTGCACCCGGATTTCGATGCCGACATCCGCTGCATCCCGACCTGCCTCCGCCCCGGCGAGGCGCCGAAGCACCCGCCGATCACCGCCGGCCAGCACATCCGCGCCAAGATCGACCGCAGCCATAAGGCCGCGTGAAGGACGGCGTTTTACCTTGTTACTGGTGGCAACCACTTCGACAGCGCACGGCCGATCGGCACCATACGGGAGATCACGTGGTCGGTGAATTCGACCAGGGCGGTGCGTGCCGCCTCCGGGGCCGGACCGGCATCGGCGCGCAAATGGGCAAGCCGGGCGCCCTCCTCGCGTGAGATGTTCCGGGCGCGCTCGATGGCGTCGCCGAGCCGGCCGTCTTCCGCCAGCGGCGACCAGCCGGCGTGCATCAGCGCCAGCAGTCCCGGCCAGTGGGCGAGATGCCGGTACATGGTTGCCAGGATCGGCTCGTCCGGGCGGGCGCCGAGCAGGTTGATGGCGCGCACCAGCTTCCAGGTCTCCGCCGACACGTCGCCTTCCGACAGCAGCCGCGGCAGCGGGGTCGGCGCCGACGACGGCTTGACCGGCGCGTTCGGCGCCACACCGGCGGGCGAGACCAGCAATGCCGTCAGCGCCACCAGATTCGGGCCGTTGCCGCGGTTGTAACCGTCGGCGACGGCGTGAACTTTCGGCAGATCGGCGTCCGGCACCCCGACCGAAGCCAGCGCGCCCGGCGCCAGCGGACACGGCAGCGGCGGGTCGAGCCGGTCGTACAGGCGTTGGGCGGCGGCTTGGGCCTGCCGGCTGGCATAGATCGGCCGGGCCGCCGTCCAGGCCCATTCAAGCCCGCCGTCGACAGTCGCCAGATGCCGCCAGATCAGGTTGACGACCGGACTGCCGAGGGTCTCGCGGATGTCGGTGAAGATCCGGGCGGTTTCGCCGGTGGCGTCAGCCTCGATGACGGCGGGAACGGGGTCGGACATTGCGGGTGGCTCCTGAAGTTGCAACCGCAACACTAACCGGACGCCGGCGCCGAACCATCGCCGCCGGCCGACGACACCAATTCCGATCGCGCGCGGCCCGGCGCAATTCCGGCGGTCGGTTGCTCTTCCATCCGATCCGGCGCCGACCTAATCTCCCGGCCGTATGATGACATGGGAGGATGGCATGGCGGAGCAACTCCGTATCGGGTTCGTCGGCGTCGGGATGATGGGTCACGGCATGGCCAAGAACCTGATCGAAAAGGGCTTCGCCGTTTCGGTCCTGGGGAACCGCAACCGCGGCCCGGTCGAGGACCTGAAGGCCCGAGGTGCCGCTGAGGAGGCGACGCCGAAGGCGCTTGCCGAGACTACCGACGCGGTGATCTTGTGCCTGCCGAACTCGCAGATCGTCGAGAGCATCGTGCTCGGTCCCGACGGTATCCTGGAGGCGGCACGCCCCGGCTTCGTGCTGGTCGATTCCAGCACGGCCGAGCCGACCTCGACCAAAAAGGTCGGCGCGGCACTGGCGGCCAAGGGTGCCGACATGCTGGACGCCCCGGTGACCATGACGCCGAAGGAGGCCGAGGCCGGTACCCTGAACGTGCTGGTCGGCGGCGAGGCGGCGGTTCTGGAGCGCCTGCGGCCCGCGTTCGATGCCTACGCCCGCAACGTGTTCCACATCGGCGCGCTCGGCTCGGCGCATTCGCTGAAGCTGATCAACAACTTCATGAGCATGGCGATGTCGGCGCTGGTTGCCGAGGCTGCCACCACCGCGCGGGCATCCGGGGTCGACCTCGGCAAGCTGCGCGAGGTCGTGTCGGCCGGGGCGGTGAACTCCGGCATGTTCCAGAAGATCATGGCCTACGCGGTCGACGGCGATCCGTCCGGCCTGCAGTTTGCCATGGTCAACGCCCGCAAGGATGTCGGCTACTACGCCAATCTGGCGGCGGCAGCCGGGCTGCCGAGCCCGTTCGGGTCGACGGCGCTGCAGCTCTACACCCTGGCCTGCTCGGCCGGCCACGGCGAGAAGCACGTGCCGTTGCTGGTGGATGTCATGGCCGAGCTTGGCGGTCTTGAGCGGGGGTCGAAGTGAGCGAGCGGGTCGACGCCGTCGTCATCGGTGCCGGAGTCGTCGGTCTCGCCTGCGCGCGGGCTCTGGCGCTGCAGGGTCGCGAGGTGCTGGTTCTGGAGGCCGCCGAAGCGATCGGCACCGAGACCAGCTCGCGGCATTCCGAGGTCATCCACGCCGGCATCTACTACCCGATCGGCTCGATGAAGGCCCGGTTCTGCGTCGAAGGCAAGACCAAGCTGTACCGCTATCTCGACGACCACGGCGTGCCGTATAATCGACTCGGCAAGCTGATCGTCGCCACGTCCGAGGACCAGATCCCGGCGCTGCAGCAGATCCAGGACCGCGGCGCCAAGGCCGGGGTCGACGACTTGACCTTCCTGTCGCACAATGAGGTGACGGCGCTTGAGCCGGAACTGCGCTGCGTCACCGCCCTGTTGTCGCCGTCGACTGGGGTGCTCGACAGCCACTCCTACATGCTGGCCCTGCAGGGCGACGCCGAGGAGCGCGGGGCGATGATCGCCTTCCACGCCCCGGTCGCCGGCGGGCGGATCGACGAGGACGGCATCGAACTGGTGGTCGGCGGTGCCGAGCCGATGACCCTGAAGGCCACCACCGTGGTCAACTCCGCCGGGCTGCACGCCCAGCCGATGGCGGCCTCGCTGCAGAACTTCCCGGCCGACAAGGTGCCGCCGCAGTATTTCTGCAAGGGCAACTACTACACCCTGTCCGGGGTGCGTGCACCGTTCCACCACCTGATCTATCCCGCGCCGGAGCAGGCCGGGCTCGGTATCCACCTGACCCTCGACCTGGGCGGACAGGCACGGTTCGGCCCGGACGTGGAATGGGTGGAGAAGATCGACTACGCGGTCGATCCGCGCCGGGCCGACAGCTTCTACGCGGCGGTTCGAAAGTACTGGCCGGGCCTGCCGGACGACTCCCTGCAGCCGGGGTATTCCGGCATGCGCCCGAAGATCCAGGCCCCCGGCCAACCGGCCCTCGACTTCATGGTGCAGGGGCCGCGCGACCATGGCGTACCGGGGCTGGTGAACCTGTACGGCATCGAATCGCCGGGCGTGACCTCGTCGCTGGCGATCGCCGATCATGTCGGGGAGCTGCTGGGGTAGCCGGAAAATGTAATTTTGATGGGTTGATGATAAGACGGTTCATATCGATAAGAATTTCCGCCCGTCAGTGAACGCCGACCAGCGAGGGCAGATGCGCCGGTTCTTCCAGCTAACGCAGCTGTTGCTCGCGCTCCTTCTGATGTCGTGCGTCTCGTCTGTTTCCATGGCGCAGATTATCCCCAGCACAGGCAGCGGAACTGATGCGGTTGTTGCGCTGCCTGACCCGCTCACACCCGAAGCCGTTCGCGAGATCGTCTCGCAATTATCTGACGAGCAGGTCCGGGCGCTGCTGCTGGAACGGCTCGATGCTGTAGCGAAATCGACCGAGGTCGGGACAAGCCCCGGCCTCCTCGATTGGGCGCAGAGCGCCGTCCAAGGCGTTCTGGCGAACATTGCCGAAGCCTTCGGGCAGTTGCCGAACCTGGGCCGGAACGCTTCCATTCTTTGGACCGAGTTCGTCGGCCCGCGCGGCCCCTCGGGCCTCGCCCTGCTGTCCGGCTGGCTCGCGGCCACCATCGTCGCCGGCCTGGCCGTCGAGGTGATCGTCCGCCGGGCGGTTCGCCGATGGCGGCGCTTCGATCGCCAATCCGCCGGCTTCCGGGATTCGGTCATTACCCTCGGCCGCCGCTTCGCCGTCGACTCCGTCGGGCTCGTTGGCTTCTACATCGGCGCCTGGATCGTGGTCGCCCGCGTCATCCCCGGCGACAGCATTCATCCGTTCGTCCCTGACATCACCAGCAAGTTCATCGAGTTCCTGATCTTCAACGTCGTGATCTACACGCGCGTCGCCGCGATGATCGCGCGCTTTGTCCTCGCCCCTCAGGACAAGTCGATCCGGCTCGTTCCCATGGAATGCGACGACGCGAGATTCCTGTACCGCAGCATCGTCATGATCGGTGCCTTCTGGGGGCTGACCGGGTTCCTTCGACCGTTCTTTCCGACGCACGGCGTTCCGGAGAGCGCGTTTCGCATCCAGTTCTGGCTGCATCTGCTGCTGTACGGCTGGATGTTCTGGACCATCTGGCGGTCGCGCCACGCCCTCACCCGTATGCTGATCACCGGGCCGGAAGATCGCAACTCCTCGGCCGAACGGCTGATCGCGCAGGTCTATCCCTACTTTGCGATGGGGCTGATCGTCCTGAACTGGTTCGTGGTCGAGTACATCCACTCCCAGAATTGGGGGGGAAACCTGCTGGACGGCCGGCAGAACACCACGCTGCTCACCCTGATCTTCGCCCCAGCACTCGACGGCGCGATCCGCGGGCTCGTCCGGCATCTGGTGCCGCCGATGACCGGCGAAGGCGCCCTTGCGGAGCGCGCCCACGAACAGACCAAGCGCAGCTACATCCGGATTGGCCGGGTGATCGTGTTCGGCCTGGTGATCATGTTCGTCACCCGGCAATGGGGCTTCAGCTTCACCAACATCGCGGAGGCCGGCGTCGGCGCTCGGGCCGCGCTGAAGCTCGTCGAAGTCCTGCTGATCCTGGCGGTGGGTTATCTGCTGTGGGAGGCGACCACGCTGTGGGCCAACCGCCGGCTGGCGGCCGAGCAGACCGCGCTCGGTTTCGACCCCAACGAGGAAGAGCCGGGCGGCGGCGAAGGCGGCGGGGCCGGTGGGTCGCGGCTTGCCACCATCCTGCCGCTGGTTCTGCTCACCCTGCAGTCGGCGATCATCGCGATCACCTCGCTGATCGCCCTCGGCAACATCGGCATCGACATCACGCCGCTGCTGGCTGGCGCCGGGATCGTCGGCCTGGCCGTCGGCTTCGGCGCGCAGAAACTGGTCGCCGACATCGTCAGCGGCGTGTTCTTCCTGATCGACGACGCCTTTCGCACCGGGGAGTACGTCGAGGTCGAAGGCACCTTCGGCACGGTGGAGAAAATCTCCATCCGCTCCATGCAACTGCGCCACCACAAAGGCCCGGTGCACACGATTCCCTACGGCGAGATTCCGAAGATCACCAACTACAGCCGCGACTGGGTCATCATGAAGCTGCGGTTCACGGTGCCCTTCGATACCGATCCGAACGTCGTGAAGAAGATCTTCAAGCAGATCGGAGAAGACATGTCCCAGGTGCCGGAGTTCGCCCAGGACATCCTGCAGCCGTTCAAGAGCCAAGGTGTTCTCGACTTCAACGACGTCGGCATGATCGTGCGCGGCAAGTTCATGGCCAAGCCCGGCAAGCAGTTCACCCTGCGCAAGGAGGTCTATCAGCGGGTGAAGGCGGCGTTTGCCGAGAAGGGCATCGAGTTCGCCCGGCGCGAGGTGCGGGTCTCGATCCCAGGCCTAGCACAAGCAGATAAACTGACCGACGACGAGCGTACCGCGATCGCCGCCGCCGCGACCGACGCGGCGCGCCGAGCCGACGAAGGCGGCGCCTGACCCAGTCGCCGCGTCGGACTGACGCGCCTTGATCCAGTCGATCAATAGATGTATTTTTTATGCATCTTTAAATGCTCAAATGAATCCAACATGTCTTCCGGCTCCGACACCGACCCACTTGTCTCCGAGGCGGAGATCGAGGCAACGATCACCCTGTTCTATGGGCGAGCCCGAGAGGATGCACTGCTCGGCCCGATCTTCCGCGGTGCCGTTCCGGATGCGCAATGGACTGAGCATATCGCCAAAATCATCGCGTTCTGGCGCAAGGTCCTGCGCCGCCAGCCCGGCTACGAAGGCAACCCGATGCAGGTGCACGTTGCCCTGGACGTGCTGCAACGGGAGCATTTCGAGCGCTGGCTGATGCTGTTCGAGACCGCGGCCCGGGAGACCTGCCGCCCGCACGCCGCCGACGCGTTCGTGGAACGCGCCCGCCTGATCGCCTCCTCGTTGCAGCACGGGCTCGACTTCTTCCGGGCCCGCGACCAAGCAGCCGGGTGACTCCGTGCAGCTCAGCCAGTTCACCGACTATGCGTTGCGCACCCTGATCCTGGTCGCGCTGAACGGAAGTCGGCGCACCACGATCGACGAGATCGCCACCCGGTACGGCATATCCAAGGAGCATCTGCGCAAGGTCGTCCACCTGTTGTCCCGACTTAGCATACTGCACTCAACACGCGGGAAAGGTGGTGGTTTACGGCTCAATATACCGGCCAAAGCGATTCGCATCGGCGACATCGTACGAGCAACGGAAGGCGGGTTTGCCATGGCGGAGTGCCTGCGGGCCGACCGCGCCGGACACTGCCCGATCGACGGAGTGTGCCGCCTGTCCGGCATCCTGCGCGGCGCCACCGCGGCGTTCCTTACCGAGCTCGACCGCCACACGCTCGCCGATCTGATTGCCGATCGCGACTCACTGCTGCAGCGTCTCGCCGAGCGACCGGTATCCGAAACGATCCGCCCAATCCTCAGCCCGCCGTGACCGCGCCGGGAAGCCCTCTCATCGCCGCCACCTCCTCGATCAGTTCCTGCATCATCGGACTCGGGGGGTCGAGCGCGCTGGTCGCGATGATCACCGGCTCGGCAGCCGCATCGTCGGCAATGTCCAGGATCGCGAGCGGACGACCGTCATAGCTGTGCAGTGCCGCCGGCCGGGTGTAGGAGAGGCCGACCCCCAACCCGTTTCCGGCCATGCTACGCATGGTCTCCAGCGACGCCGCCCGGTGGACGACCCTCGGTGACAGACCGCGCTGTCGGAACAGATCGATCATGTGCCGCACACTCAAGCCTTGATCGGCCAGAACCAGCGGCTGTCCCGCCAGCTCCGCTAGCGTAACGACGCCTCGGGCAGCCAGCGGATGGTCATGGGCGACCACGGCGTGCGGCGATACCAACGCGATCCGCCGCCGCTGGAAACTCTCGTCCAGGCCGAGGTCGTAGGTCACGGCAAAGTCGATCCGGCTGCAGCGCACCTCCTCGGACAGCATCTCGAAGCCGCCGACCCGGATGGAAACGGCGACGTCCGGTCGCCGGGACCGCAGATGAAGCAGCATCGGGGCCAGCACCATGGGCGCCAAGTCGTCGAAGCAGCCGATTACCACCGGCCGGCGGGCTTCAGGGTGAACCGCGTCGGGATCGACCAGCCGTTCAACCGCGGCGAGCAGGTCTGCCGCTTCCTCCAGGAAGCCGCGGCCAAACGAGGTCGGGACGAAGCTGCTGCCCTTGCGCCTGACGAACAGCGGCCGACCCAGATGGCCCTCAAGCTGCGCGACTGCGACCGACAGTGCCGGCTGCGAAATCCGCAGCGCCTCGGCCGCCGCCACGACGCCACCGTGCCGACCGATGGCCACGGCGTATTCCAGCTGGCGCAAGGTAACTGATAGCATTTTTATATGTCCAGAATTCAAATTGATTATTTGAAACTATGTTAGGCGGCGCGCACGCTTCTCTCAATACAAACGCAGCGGGAGGCGGACGATGACAGCAGCCGGACTGATCAGCACGGAGCAGGTCGAGGCGTTCCAGCGCGATGGCGTGGTGCTGGTGAAGGGCCTGTTCGCCGACTGGGTCGACACGATCCGCGTCGGCATTGAGCGGAACATGGCCGAGCCCGGCCCCTACGCGGCGGAGAACCTAAAGCAGGGCGAGGCCGGTCGGTTCTTCGACGACTACTGCAACTGGACCCGGATCCCGGAGTTCGAGGCGGTCGTCCGCAATTCCCCGGCCGCCGAGGCCGCAGCAATCTTGACCCGCTCTCGGTCCGTGCAGATGTTCCACGACCATGTCCTGGTCAAGGAACCCGGCACCTCCAAGCCGACGCCGTGGCACCAGGACAGCCCGTACTATTTCGTCGAGGGCGAACAGACCGTCAGCTTCTGGTCGCCGGTCGACCCGGTCACCGACGCGTCGCTGCGCTGCGTCGCCGGGTCGCACCGTTGGGACAAGCCGGTCCTACCGACCCGCTGGCTGTCGCAGGAGAACTTCTACCCCGACGCGGATGCTTACATGCCGGTTCCCGACCCGGACGCCGAGCCCGACCGATACCGCGTGCTGGAATGGCCGATGCAGCCAGGCGACGCCGTCGCCTTCAACTTCCGTATCCTGCACGGCGCCCGTGGCAACAACACGACCGCCCGGCGCCGGGCGTTCTCGCTGCGGTTGCTGGGCGACGACGCGCGGTACGTGAACCGGCCGGGACCGACCTCGCCGCCGTTTCCCGGACACGGCATGATTCCCGGCCAGAAGCTGCGCGAGGACTGGTTTCCGACGGTCTACCCCGCCTGACCGGCCGGCGGGGCTTGCCGCGATCCCGGTGGCGCGCTTTGATCGCGGCCGGGAGGAAGCCATGCTCGAACGGGCTGACAGCTATGAAGCGGTGCGCGAACGGTTCCGCTGGCGGATTCCACAGCGCTACAACATCGGCGTCGATGTCTGCGACCGGCACGCCGATGCGGGGGCCGGCACCGCGCTAATCCACATCGCCGCCGACGGGGCGGTGGTCGAGCATTCCTTCACCGAGCTGAAACGCCAGTCGAACCGGCTGGCCAACGTCCTGACCGCCGCCGGGCTACAGCGCGGCGATCGGGTCGGCATTCTGATGCCGCAGCGGCCGGAAACCGCGATCGCCCACATCGCCGCCCACAAGGCCGGGATGGTGTCGGTGCCGCTGTTCACCCTGTTCGGCGAGGATGCGCTGGCCTACCGGCTCGGCGACTGCGCGGCGGCAGCCCTGGTGACCGACCGGGACAGCCTGCCGAAGATCGAGGCAATCCGCGACCACCTGCCGAGCCTCAAGCTCATCCTGGTCGCCGACACTGCGAAGAATGGCAGCGGGTGGCGGGCGCTGGACTTGGCACTCGACGCGGCGTCCGATGCCTTCACCCCGGTCGATACTTCGGCCGACGATCCGGCGGTCATCATCTATACCTCGGGCACCACCGGACAGCCGAAGGGCGCGCTGCACGCCCACAGGGTCCTGCTCGGCCACCTGCCCGGAGTGGAGTTTCCACAGGAGTTCTTTCCGGCCCCCGGCGACCGGTTCTGGACCCCGGCGGACTGGGCCTGGATCGGCGGGCTTCTGGACGTGCTGCTGCCATCGCTGCACCACGGCATACCGGTGGTGGCCCACCGGTTCGCCAAGTTCGACCCGGAAGCGGCGTTCGACCTGATCGCCCGGCACCGGGTGCGCAATTCCTTCTTGCCGCCGACTGCGCTGAAGCTGATGCGCCAGGTGCCCGATCCGCTGGCCCGTCATGCACTGGCCATGCGCTCGATCGGCTCCGGCGGCGAGACGCTCGGAACCGAATTGCTGGAATGGGGGCGCTCGGTGTTCGGGCTGACCATCAACGAATTCTACGGCCAGACCGAATGCAATCTGGTGGTCGGGAACTGCGCCTCGATCCTGCCGGTCCGGCCGGGCTCGATGGGCAAGCCAGTGCCGGGGCACGAAGTCGCGATCGTGGATGCGAACGGTATCCCGCTGCCGGCCAGCGAAACCGGAGCCATCGCCGTGAAGCGCGGCGACCCCGTCATGTTCCTCGGCTACTGGAACAACCCGCAGGCGACCGACGCCAAGTTCACCGGCCCCGACAAGCAGTGGATGCTGACCGGGGACCTCGGCCGTCAGGACGAGGACGGCTATCTGCACTATGTCGGGCGCGACGACGACGTCATCACCTCGGCCGGCTACCGGATCGGGCCGGGCGAGATCGAGGACTGTCTGACCGCGCACCCCAGCGTCGCCCTGGCCGCCGTGATCGGCGTGCCCGACCCGCTGCGCACCGAGGCGATCAAGGCCTGCGTGGTGCTGGCCGACGGGGTTGCGCCTTCCGATTCACTGAAAGCCGAGATTCAGAACCACGTGAAGCGCCGTCTGGCGGCCCACGAATACCCGCGCATCGTCGAGTTCGTCGACAGCTTGCCGATGACCACCACCGGTAAGATCATGCGGCGCGTGCTGCGCGAGCGCCACGCGGCCGAAACCCAGGGAGACTCCCCGTGAGCACGACCATCGACTACTACTTCTCGACCTCGAGTCCGTGGACCTATCTCGGCTCCGGGCGGTTCATCGAGATGGCCAAGAAGGTCGGGGCGACGGTCAATGTCTACCCAGTCAACTTCCACACCATCTTCGCTCAATCCGGCGGCCTGCCGCTGCCCAAGCGCTCACCGCAGCGCCAAGCCTACCGGATGATGGAGCTGAAGCGCTGGCGCGACTATCTCGGGATCCCGATCGTCGTCGAGCCGGCGAACTTTCCGTCGAAGGCGCCGCTGGCCGCCCAGACCATCATCGCAGCCCGCGAAGCCGGCCAAGACGCCCTGACCCTGTCCGACGCGATCCTGACCGCGCTGTGGCGCGACGACCGTGACATTGACGACCCGACCGAGATCGCCACCATTGCCGAAACACTGGGCATGGACGGCCATGCGCTGGTCGACGCCGCCCCCGGCTTTGCCGACGACTATGCCGCCGACAGCGATGCCGCCCTGGCGTCCGGCGTGTTCGGTGCGCCGACCTGGGTGGTCAACGGAGAAGTGTTCTGGGGTCAGGACCGGCTTGAACTGCTGCGCTGGCGGCTCGGAGCGTAGGGCCCGAGCCGGCCAGCCCGCCGGTCAGCTAGTGGCACCGGAACGTGGCTTCGTTGCCGTTGCCCTGCGGGTCGCGGTCGATCAGGATGGCGACCCGGCCGTAGTTATCCTCGCAGTACAGGTCGGCGCGTTTCGCAGCCAGATTGTAGTCGGACTCAGCATAATAGGCATAGCTGACGGTCGGACTGGTGGCCGAGGTCTGATCGACCTGATAGCCGGCGCAGGCCGAGACGAGGGCGACTGGCGCGACCGTTGTCAGCATCCAGAGCGTGCGCAATGGCTGTCTCCTTGCGTGCTGGTCGTTCCCACTTAGAGCAACCCGCCGGGGAACCTCCCGGTTCCCGCTCGCTCAGCCGCCGCACTTCGTCATGTCGCCGGTGGTGCGGTAGGTGCCCCAACGGTCGAAGCGCACCAGCACATGGCCCTTGCAGCCCTCGACCCGCACCCAGGCGTTGTAGCCGACGACCTCGGTGTCGCCGAGGCCGGAGCCGGTGGGCATTCCGGCCCAGGCGGCGCCGAACCCGCCGCCCGATAACCGGCCCCATTCCTTGACGATGGTCACCGAGGTCGGCTTGTACTGAGGTGGTACGCGCTCCAGCGCCCGCTGTTCCAGGATCCGCTCGCCGCTCGCGGATTCCGGATAGAAGGCGTTTGGATCGGCCGTGCAAGCAGCAAGAGCCTGCGCCGTTCCCAGCAGAACTGCGACGATCACGCTTCGCATCTCCAACCCTCCCTGAGGACGTCTCGCATCAGATGTGGGACACGCGATCACGCTCCGCATCCTCCGCCGGAAAGACTGACCGGTTGACGGACTTGTTCCGTCGCGCCCGATGGCCGACGCTGTGGTGCAGTCGCAGCCCGATCCGGAGGCCATGGTCATGCCGTTCACCCCTGTCATCGCCGTCATCACCGACGAGGTATCCGAGGATATCGGCGCGGCCTTGGCTTTCATGGCCGATCACGACGTCAGGCAGGTCGACATCCGCTCGGTCGATGAGCGCAACGTGATCCTGTTCGACGACGCCGAGTTGACCGACCTAGCAAACCGGCTGAGCGATGCCGGGGTGACGGTGGGCTGCTACTGCTCACCGCTCCTGAAATGGCCACGCTCCGGCGCCAAAATCCCCGAGGGGGCCAATTTCCACGGTTTCGATCCGGGTGTGCTGACCCCGGAACAGGCGGTGCCGCGGGCCTTCGAGGTGGCAAACCGGCTCGGCGCGGCGCAGTTGCGGATCTTCTCCTACTTCACCTATGACGGTTTCCAGCCCGAGCATCTGGACGACGATCTGGATCACCTGCTGGATCTGGCCCAGACCCATGACGTGACCCTGGTGCTGGAGAACGAGCACGTCTGCAACGTCGCCACCTTGGACGAGATGACAGCGGTGGTGGCGCGGCGCGCCCATCCCCGGCTGCGCGGCGCGCTCGACCTCGCCAACCATCGGGCCGCCCGGCCGCCGGCGCCGTCAGCCGCGACGCTGGCTGCCGCTGCGAAGGTTGCCGGGACCGTGCACATCAAGGACTTCACCGGGGACCCCCGCCGGTTCGTGGCCCTGGGCGAGGGCGTGGTGGATCACGGGCCGCTGTTCGAGGCGCTGCGTGAGCATGGCCCGATCGGCCTGCTGGCGTTCGCCATCGAAACCCACCAACCGAAGGACGGTCCTGCCGTAACCGCCCGTTCGATCGCAGCCCTGCGGACGATGCTGGCCTAGCCTGCCGCTACCGCCCGGACCGCCGCGATCGCGGTCTCGATGTCGGCGTCGTCGACGTCGAGATGAGTGACCGCGCGCAGCCGTCCGCCGAGCGCGCCGATCCGCACGCCGTGCTTGGCCATCAGCCGCTTGGAGAACGCCGGCGCGTCGATCCCGGTATCGTCGACTTGGAAATACACCATGTTGGTGTCGATTTCGTTGGCCGCGACCCGCACTCCCTTCACCGCGGCAATGCCCTCGGCGAAGCGGCGGGCGCGGGTGTGGTCGTCGGCCAGCTGCTCCACATGGTGCTCCAGCGCATAGACACCGGCGGCCGCCACGATCCCGGCCTGCCGCATCGCCCCACCGAACTGGTGCTTGAAGCGCCACGCCTCCTCGATGAAGTCGGCCGACCCCGCCAGCACGCCACCCACCGGACATCCCAGGCCCTTCGACAGGTCGATCCACACGGAGTCACAGTCGGCGGCGAAGGCGTTGGCCGATATCCCGCTGGCCACCACGCCGTTCAGCAGGCGCGCGCCGTCCATGTGGAGCTTCAGACCGTGACGCCGGGCGGCGGCGGCCACATCCTTCACGGTCTCCAGCGGCCAGATCGCCCCGCCTCCCAGGTTAGCGGTGTTCTCGATCGAGATCAGCTTCTGGCGCGGCGCGTGACGGTTTTTCGGACGGATCGCCGCGTCGACATCGCTGCCGGTGAAAATGCCGCGCACCCCGCGCACCGTGCGGGTCATCGTCCCGGCGAGTGCGGCCGGACCGCCGGCTTCGAAGTGGAGCGCGTGGCCAGTTTCGTCCAGGATGATTTCATCGCCGTGGTCGCACCACACCCGGTAGGCGATCTCGTTGCACATGGTGCCGGACGGCAGGAATACCGCCGCTTCCTTGCCCAGCAGTTCGGCCACCATGTCCTGCAGCCGGTTGACCGTCGGGTCTTCGTGGGCCTGCTCGTTGCCGACCTCGGCCTCGGCGATCGCCTTGCGCATTCCGGCGGTCGGCCGGGTGACGGTGTCGCTGTACAGGTCGACCTTGGGACGGGTGAGCGAAGCGGGGACGGCAGGGGCGGCCATGGGTGGGTTTCCTCAATAGAACGCGAAAAGGACCGAACGACGCGAAACCTTAGAACGCCAAGTCGATGCGGCAAAGACGGGCGGCCATGGTATTTCCGCCCGACCTCCCAACGCGAGAAACAAGAACGGACATGCGCTGTACGCGCTTTTACACGCAGAGTGGCGGCTTCCCATGCGCCCCGTCAGTCCGATTGCGTATTCCGGCCGCGCATTGCCGGTCATGATGGCGACCCTATGTGTTCAGTCACCAGCCATCGAACGAGATCCGCGATGTCCAACACCGATCTGTCGTCCCGCCGCAACCTGCCGTTCCGGCTGTCGGTGCCGGAAAACGACAAACTGGCGGTGCATGTGGTGTACGCGCTATACGCCGCGACCATTGTGCTTGCGATCCCCGGCATGTTCGGCGTTCTGCTGGCCTATCTGAAGCGCCAGGAAGTCGTCGGCACTTATCTGGAGTCGCACATCCACTGGCAGATCCGCACGTTCTGGCTCTGGCTGCTGATGTGGTTCATTGGCTGCCTGACCGCGATCGTGCTGATCGGCTGGGTGATCCTGGGGTTCGCCCAGCTCTGGCTGCTGTACCGGATCATCAAGGGCTGGCTGGTCCTGGCCGACGCCCGGCCGATCGAGAACCCGACGGCATTCTTCTAACGACGAACCGGGGGCCTACCCGCGCAGGCGATGATAGGCCGGCACTCGGACCGAGCCGGAGCCGTCCGGGCGGCTGGAAGTGTTGGCCTGGGCAATCTCCAGCATCATCTTGCGCAGCATGGCGGCGGTGAAGCTGGCCGGAGTCGGGGTCGACAGCACGAAGGCATAGGGCCCGCCGATGACCTCGCGCTCGAAGAACCGCTCCACCACTTCGATCGCCGCGCCACGGGCGTGCACCAACCCGTTGATGGTGATGCCCTGGGCAAGCGCCTGGTCCCGTTCGACGAACGCCTCGCGGCCGAAGTTGTCGACACCGTCGGAGATCACGTTGAGGATGCGCTTGCTGGCCGGAAACGGCGCGGCTTCAAGCAGCTGCATGCCGGCCCCCAAGGCCAGCGCGATATCGGTCTGCGGCTTGTGCTTGAAGTCGCCTCCGCGCGCCTCGTAGTCGCGCATGATCGCGATGACCGCCTCGGAATCCCGCAATCCGGAGATCATCGTCCAGGGCACGACCACCTGGGTGCGGTCAAAGCTCGACCACGTCATCACGGCTATGCCGATGCGTCCCTGCCAACCGCCGCGCACGGTTGCCATGAACCGCGGATCGGTTAACGCGGTGGCCAAGGCTTCGACCTGTGCCGTACGGTCGAGCAGTTCGACGGATTCCGAACGGTCCAGGGCGACGACCATGTTCAGATCGGTCATCGGTTCGTCCGCCGACCCGGCAACCTGCAGACGGCCTGACTGGGCCGATGCAGAAGCGATGACCGCCATCACCAGTACTGCGACGGCGACGGGAATGCGGAGCAGTCGACAGGCCATGGCCTTCGTCTCCGGTGGAACGGCGCGCACCAGCGGGCCATCTCCAGAACGACATTATACACCAATGCCGGCCTGCCAATGAATCCAACCGCGCCGCCCCCTGGCGCGCAACGCGGTTTCACCCCATTTTGATGGGGAACGACACACAGACGCGGGAGGCGGCAATGCCGATCGACATCCACCGCGATACGGCGACACAGCGCGCCGACTACACGATCGACCAGAACTGGGATGCCTACACAGCCGAAGAGCACGCCGTGTGGGCGACGCTGTTCAAGCGTCAGGTGCGCCTGCTGAAGGACCGGGTAGTGCCGGTGTTCCTCGATCACGTCGACGGCTTGGCGATGGCCGGCGACGGCATCCCGGATTTCCGGCGGCTGAACGACATCCTGCACAAGGCGACCGGTTGGACTGTGGTCGCGGTCCCGGGGCTGGTGCCGGACGCCACGTTCTTCGAGCAATTGGCCAACCGTCGGTTCCCGTCGACCTGCTTTATCCGCACGCCGGAGGAGCTTGACTATCTGGAGGAGCCGGACACCTTCCACGATGTGTTCGGGCACGTCCCGTTGCTGCTCGACCCGATGTTCGCCGACTACATGCAGGAGTACGGCAAGGGCGGACTGAAGGCCGACGGCCAGGGCGCGCTGAAACGATTGGCCCGGTTGTACTGGTACACGGTCGAGTTCGGCCTGACCCGTACGCCCGATGGCCTGCGAATCTATGGTGCCGGTATTGCGTCGTCGGCCGGAGAAACCGTGTTCGCCCTTGAGGATCGCTCCCCGAACCGGGTGGCCTTCGATCTGGACCGGGTGATGCGCACCGACTATCGGATCGACGATTATCAGGAGACCTACTTCGTGATCCCGGGCTTCCGCTCGCTGATGAAGGCGACCGAAGCAGATTTCACGCCGATCTATGCCCGACTCGACGAATTACCCGACATTCCGTCCGACGCAGTCACCGATGGCGACCATGTACTGAACTTCGGAACCGGCAAATATCATCGCGAGCGGCAGCGTAAGACTGCCTAAGCCCCCGGTTCCCGGCGTTTTATCCAGTCCTCCAGCACCTTCAGGGTGGTGGCGCTGACATGATGCTCGATGCCTTCCGCGTCGTGGAAGGCCACCGCTTCCGGTACCCCGATCGCCAGCAGGAAGCGCAGGACCACCGCGTGGCGGGCCCGTGAGTCGTTGGCCAGTTCACGACCGGCGTCGGTCAGGAAGATCGAACGGTAGGGTTCGCTGGTGGCTAGGCCTCGGGCCTGGAGACGCCGGACCATCGCGGTAACCGTGGCCTGCCGAACCCCCATACGCTGGGCGATGTCCACCGCCCGCGCCTCACCGGTCGCGTCGATCAGGTCGGCGATCAGCTCGACATAATCTTCGATCAGTTCAGTCTCGTGGGCCTTGCGCACCCCGGTGTGCTGGCGGGCGTGCTGGTCGGCATCGATCAGCCGGCCCGGTTCGCCCGGACGGCTGACATGCGCAAGGGCGTCGTGCTTGGGGTCCGCCGTCATCGTTCAGGGCCTTACCCCACCGCGTGGTTATTGACAAGTTGGAGAAGACTCTTCAGTTCTTAGCATCAACTAACTTATGATGCCTGTGTAGGATCCGCCCGTCATGAATCTGCTCGCGATCAGCCGCCGCTTCCTGCTCAGCCGAGGTCTGATTGGCGGTAGCTTGCTGGGCACGCTGGCGGCGTCGACCTCCGCACCCGCCTCGTCACCAGCACCCGGTTCGATCTGCTATGCGGACGGCCGGGCCGTCGGATCGCAGGCCCATGACAACCTGCATGCCCACGGCAACATGACGACCGTCGGCACGGTCGACCATGTCGCCAACGGTTTCGACCCGCACGCCATCCTGACCGACTGGGATACCGGGGTGCTCTCGACCGACGCGCAGGGCCGAACGGTCCGCAGCTTCGAGGTCGTCGCCGAGGACAAGGAGATCGAGATCGCGCCGGGCATCCGGTTTCCGGCCTGGACCTACAACGGCCGGGTGCCGGGACCGACCTTGCGGGCGACCGAGGGCGACCTGTTGCGGATCACCTTCCGCAACAACGGCTCGATGCCGCATACCATGCATTTCCACGGCATTCACGGCGCCAGCATGGACGGAGTTCCCGGCGCCGGCGAGATCTCACCCGGCGAGACCTTCGTCTACGAGTTCACCGCCCGGCCGTTCGGCTGCCATTTCTATCACTGCCACTCGATCCCGCTGAAACGCCACATCCACAAGGGATTGTACGGCGCGTTCATCGTCGATCCGGATCCGGCGCGGCATCCGGAAGCAGCCGATGTCGCGCGCTCACGCCTGCTGGGCACGCCGGAGAACGCGCACTGGCAGGAACTGCTGATGGTGATGAACGGCTTCGACACCAATTTCGACGACGAGAACGAAGTCTACGCAGTCAACAGCATCGCTCACGCCTACATGCACAAGCCGATCGTGATCGAGCGCGACCGACCGGTCCGAGTCTACCTGATCAACGTGACGGAGTTCGACCCGATCAACTCCTTCCATCTGCACGCCAATTTCTTCGACTATTACGACCACGGAACGACCCTGCAACCGACCCTGCGCACCGTCGACACCATCATGCAGTGCCAAGCCCAGCGGGGGATCCTGGAGTTCTCGTTCGCCGGCTTCGAGCCCGGCCGCTACATGTTCCATGCGCACCAGACCGAGTTCGTGGAACTCGGCTGGATGAGCTTCTTCGAGGTGCGGGCATGACACGCCGGCTGTTCTGGACCCTGGGACCGGCGACGCTGATCGTGCTGGTCGCCTGGGGTTTCCTGTGGCTCGACCCGCTGGCGGCGTTCCGCGGCATGACCCCACCGGCCGAGGACCTGACGGTCGAGCGCACCATCCTGGATGAGTCCAGCATCCATCTTCAGGTGCGCGCCGGCGGCTCTGAGGCAATGACGCTCGCTCAGATCCAGGTCGACGGTGCCTATTGGCGGTTCTTCCAGGACCCGGCCGGACCGATCGGCCGGCTGGCATCGGTCCGCATCGACATTCCGTATCCCTGGGTTTTGGGCGAATCCCACCATCTGACGCTGCTGACCGGCACCGGCGCTGCCTTCGAGCACACCATCGACGTGGCTGTGCCAACCCCGACGCCGGATGCCGCGCTGCTCCAGACCTACGCCCTGGTCGGCCTGTTCGTCGGCGTGGTGCCGGTCGCCTTGGGCATGCTGTTCTTCCCAGCGCTGCGCGCTGCCGGACCGGCGACCACCGTGTTCGTGCTGGCGCTGACCCTCGGCCTGCTGGCGTTCCTGCTGGTCGACACCCTATCGGAAGCCCTCGAACTCGCGGCCAAGGCAGCGAAGCCGCTGGCCGTCCCGGAACTGGTCTGGCTGGTGGCGCTGGCGACCACCGGCGGCCTGTTCGCCGCCGGCCGGCGAAACGGCGGCGCGCTGGAGCCGATGGCGCTGGCCGGTGCCATCGCGCTCGGCATCGGGTTGCACAATCTCGGCGAGGGACTGGCGATCGGCAGCGCCTTCGCCAGCGGGTCAGCGGCGCTGGGATCATTCCTCGTGATCGGCTTCACCCTGCACAACATCACCGAGGGCGTCGGCATCGTCGCCCCGCTGACCGACAGCCGGCCCCGCCTGTCGGCGCTGGCCGGACTAGCGGCCCTGGCCGGGCTGCCGGCGGTCGCCGGGCTGTGGGCCGGCGCCTTTGCGTTCGCGCCACACTGGGGCGCCCTGGCGCTGGCGGTCGGCGCCGGTGCCATCCTGCAGGTGATTGTCGAGGTCGGCCTGCTGATCCGCCGGCGCCTTGCCGATGGCAGCGTCCAGCCAATGCCAGCACTGGCCGGCGGCGTAACCGGCGTCGCGCTGATGTACCTGACCGCGCTGATCGTGCCGGCCTAACCCTTCGTGGCCCTTCGGGCGCCTCAGGGCGACAGGCTGCAAAAGAGCGAATTACTCAACTTCAATCATCCTGAGGTGCTCCGTGCCCGCGGAGCCACGAAGGGCATCAGATGTTGGAGTCTGGGAACGACGCCTTCTTCTTTGCGATGAACTCGAGCAGCGCCTCGTCCACCGCCGGATCGATGGCCGGGGCTTCGTATTCGTTCAGCATGCGCTTGACCAGGACCGACGCCCGGGTAGCGGCGTCGCGTTCGCCCTCGGCCAGCCACTGCTCGTAAGTGTTGTTGTCGGCGATCGACGATCGGTAGAACGCGGTCTCGAAATTCGCCTGGGTGTGGGCGCAGCCGAGGAAGTGGGCGCCCGGGCCGACCTCACGGATCGCGTCCAGGGCCTGGCCGTTCTCGCTGAGGTCGATGCCCTCCAGCATGGTCTTCATCATGCCGAGCTGGTCGGCGTCGAGCACGAACTTCTCATAGGACGACGCCAGCCCGCCTTCCAGCCAGCCGGCGGCGTGCAGCACGAAGTTGACACCGGCCAGCACCGTCGGCAGCAGGGTGTTCGCACTCTCGAACGCCGCCTGGGCATCCGGCACCTTGGAGCCGCACAGCGATCCGCCGGATCGGAACGGCACGCCGAGCCGCCGAGCCAACTGGGCGCAGGCATACAACACCAGGGCCGGTTCGGGCGTGCCGAAGGTCGGCGCTCCCGACTGCATCGAGATCGACGACGCGAAGCTGCCGAAGATCACCGGCGCCCCTGGGCGGCAAAGCTGGGCGAACGCCATGCCGGCCATCGATTCCGCCAGGGTCTGCGCCAGTGTGCCGGCCACCGTCACCGGCGACATGGCGCCGGCCAGGATGAACGGGGTGACGATCGTCGCCTGGTTGGCGCGCGCGTAGTTCTTCAGCGCGCCGAGCATGGTGGAGTCCCACACCATCGGCGAGTTGGCGTTGATCAGCGAGGTGATCACCGTGTTCTGTTCGACGAACTCGGCCCCGAACAGAATCTTCGCCATCTCGATAGTGTCGAGCGCGCGCAGCGGGTGGGTCACCGAGCCCATGAACGGTTTGTCGGAATACCGCATGTGCGCGTAGTTCATGTCGAGGTGGCGCTTGTTCACCGGCAGGTCGACCGGCTCGCACACCGTCCCGCCGGAGTGGTGCATCGCCGGCGCCACATAGGCCAGTTTCACGAAGTTCCGGAAGTCCTCGATCGTCGCGTAGCGCCGCCCGCCATCCAGGTCGCGCACGAAGGGCGGACCGTAGACCGGAGCGAACACCGTCGCCTTGCCGCCGATCTCCACCGAACGCTCCGGGTTGCGGGCGTGCTGGGTGAAGGTGGCCGGGGCGGTCGCGATCAACGTGCGGGCCAGGCCGCGCGGGATGTGCACCCGTTCGCCTTGGACATCGGCGCCGGCGTCGCGCCACATCGCCAACGCCTCGGTATCGTCGCGGAAATCGATGCCGATTTCCTCCAGGATCGTCTCGGCGTTGGCCTCGATGATCTGCAGTCCCTCCTCCGACAACACGTCGAAGGTCGGGATCCGCCGCACGATGTACGGGGCGTAGGCGGTTTTCGGTCGGGCCCGCGCCGCTCGTCGGGCATCGCGACCGCTGCCGGCGCCGCGACCGCGGCGCTCTTGCCGCTCCTCGCCACCTCCGGCGGTTACGGTTGCGTCCATCAAGCCGTCGATGTCCTGCGTCATGGCAGCCTCCGCACTGCGCGCCCTCTCGACCGGCAGTGTCCGCGTCCGGATCGTGACCGTCTTGCACCGAGCCGACGCTTGCGAGTCGCGCTGTGGCTACGGCCACGTCTGAGCCGCCGAACACTCACGCGGTCGTGTCGGAATTTCCCCGCCCCGGATTTGACCGACGCCGGGCGCGGTGCGACACTTTGGCCGGTCGGTTGACGCGACGCCGATGCGTTGGCGCGCGTGCCGAGTACAGGAGGACAACGCCCATGCGTCCGCGCCTTTTCCTTGTCGTCGCGGCGACGCTGCTCGCCGCTCCCGCTTTCGCCAGCAGCCCCTCGGCCAGCAGGATGGACGACGCCCTGCCGCCCCAGGTGCTGGGCCTGATCGCCGCGGCCGATCCGATCCCGCTGAACTGTGCCGACGGCACCTGCACCGCACTGGTATCATCGTTCTGCCTGCAGGAGGATCGCCCGCCGCCGTCAGCCGGACAGCGCTATCAACCGGCTGGCGCCGGTGACGTGACTCTGGTAGTGCGGCGCACCGACGGCAGCACCACCGAGTTCTCGGCCGCCGGCCTGCTCGGCTATGTCAGCGAGGGGGACTTCACCCGCACCCGGATCGAGCTGTCGGACCGCCGACTGGCTTCGCTCGGTGCCGCCGAGGTGGCGGTGCGGATCGCTCCGATGGTGTCGCTGCTGCCGCATACGGAACGGGCCCCGTCGGCCAAGGTCGCGGCCCGCGACGCTGAGACGGCGGACGGTGCACCCCCGCCTACACTCCGCCTGTCTGAAACTGGAGAATGGGCGCGATGCTGGACGGCAAGCGAATCCTGTTGATCGTCGGCGGCGGCATCGCCGCCTATAAGGCGCTCGACCTGGTGCGTCGGCTGCGCGAGCGCGGAGCGGCGGTGCGCGGCGTGCTGACCGCCGCAGGCAAGCAGTTCGTCACCCCGTTGTCGCTGTCGTCGCTGACCGAGGACAAGGTCTACGAGGAGTTGTTCTCGCTGACCGACGAGGCCGAGATGGGGCACATCCAGCTGTCCCGGTCGGCAGACCTGATCGTGGTAGCGCCGGCGACCGCCGACCTGATGGCCAAGATGGCGCATGGCCTGTGCAACGACCTCGCCTCCACCCTGCTCCTGGCGACTGATACCGACGTGCTGATCGCCCCAGCGATGAACGTGCGGATGTGGGACCACCCGGCAACCCGGGCCAACCTCGCCACCCTGACCAGCCGCGGCGTGCGCGTCGTCGGTCCGAACGACGGGCCGATGGCCTGTGGCGAGTTCGGTTACGGCCGGATGGCCGAGCCGCTGGAGATCGTGGCGGCCGCGGACACCTATTTTTCCTCGATCGACGGCCCGCTGAAGGGCCGACGCGCGCTGGTGACCAGCGGGCCGACCCATGAGCCGATCGATCCGGTGCGCTACATCGCCAACCGATCCTCGGGCAAGCAGGGCCATGCGATCGCGGCGGCGCTTGCCCGGCTTGGCGCCGACACCACCCTGGTGACCGGACCGACCCGCGAGTTGGACCCGGCCGGCGTCACCGTGGTGCGGATCGAGACCGCCCGTCAGATGCTGGATTCCTGCCTCGCCGCCTTGCCCGCCGACATCGCCGTATGCGCGGCCGCCGTCGCCGATTGGCGGGTCGCAACCGAGGCCGGGCAGAAGCTGAAGAAGGACGGCGGAGGGCTTCCGACCCTCAGCCTCGCGGAGAACCCGGACATCCTGGCAACCCTGTCGCGGCGCGAGGCCGACCGGCCGGCGCTGGTTGTGGGGTTCGCCGCCGAGACCGAGAAGGTGATCGAGCACGCCACCGCCAAGCGCGCTCGCAAGGGCTGCGACTGGATCGTCGCGAACGACGTGTCGCCGGCCACCGGCACCTTTGGTGGCGACGCCAACACCGTGCATCTGATCAGCGACGGCCCGGTCGAAGACTGGCCCCGCGCCACCAAGGCCGAGGTTGGAGATCGCCTCGCCGCCCGGATTGCCGAACACTTCGCCAACTGAGAGCGTGTTGATGACTGTTTCAGTCCGGATCACCCGGCTGCCGCACGGCGCCGACCTGCCACTGCCGGCCTACGAGACGGCGGGTGCCGCCGGTATGGATCTGCGCGCCGCGATCGGCGAATCCGTCACACTGGCCCCAGGAGAGCGCACGGCGGTTCCGACTGGGATCGCCATCGCCTTGCCCGCCGGCTACGAAGCCCAGGTACGGGCCCGCTCCGGCCTGGCGCGACGGCACGGCATCGCAATGGTCAACGCACCCGGCACCGTCGACAGCGACTACCGTGGCGAGTTGCAGGTCCTGTTGATCAACCTCGGCCAGGAGCCGTTCACCCTGACGCGCGGCGACCGGATCGCCCAGATGGTGGTGGCGCCGGTGGCCCGGGCGTCGTTCGTGGAAGTCGACACACTCGACGAGACGGCGCGCGGCGCCGGCGGCTTCGGTTCGACGGGAGTCCAGGGCGGGGTGGCGAATGCGCCCGGCAAGCCTAAGTAGAAGCGGTCGAGCACCGAGACGAGACGGCCATGCGCGAGTTGTCTGAAACCGAGTTTCACCGGTACGCCCGCCACCTGATTCTGGATGAGGTTGGCGAGGAAGGACAGGCGCGCCTGCTGGCCGCCCGGGTGCTGATCCTGGGTGCCGGGGGCCTGGGGGCGCCGGTGTCGATGTACCTCGCAGCCGCCGGGGTCGGCACACTGGTCCTGGTCGACGACGACACGGTGGACCTGACCAACCTGCAGCGCCAGATCGTGCACGCCACCGATTCGGTCGGGCGCGCCAAGGTCGACTCGGCGGTCGAAACCCTGTCGCGGGTTAATCCAGGAATTCGGCTGCAGACCCACAAGGCGCGACTGACCGAGGACAACGCCGCCGGATTGATTTCCGGCTGCGACGTGGTGGTCGACGGCTCCGACAATTTCGCAACCCGGTACGCGCTGAACGATGCCTGTCTGGCTGCCGGTGTCCCACTGGTCGCCGGCGCACTGTCGCGTTTCGAGGGTCAGCTCACCACGATCCTGCCGGGCGACGGTCGACCCTGCTACCGCTGCCTGTTCCCGGAGACTCCGGATCCATCCCTGACCCCTCGGTGTGAGGAGGCCGGCATCCTCGGCGCTGTCGCCGGGGTGATTGGTACCCTGCAGGCAGTGGAAACCCTTAAGCTTCTGCTCAACCTCGGCGAACCGCTGGCCGGCCGCCTGCTGCTGTACGACGCACTGTCGGCCTCGATGCAGGAAGTCCGCTACAAGCGACGAGCGGACTGTTCAAGTTGCTCGGGCAAGTGACCCTCAGAATGACGAGCTTACGGCCTGAGACATGGCTCCCAATTCTGTGAAATCTTGTTTTCGTTGAATTCGGCATTTAGAATCGAATGGAACCTCGTGTTTTCGAAGTTCGGTCAAATACCAAACACAGAATGCCTATTCTGTCGTAATATCTACTAGGATTTTACTGAAAATGATTGACCCACAACAATACGACGATGCCGAACGATTGGCGATGTCTCAGATTGGTGACTGGCGAATCATTAACACGTTTCGGCCAAATTTTTTTGAAGCGGGCGGATTTCCAATAAAAATCTCGAATACCGGAGAAATTCGATATCTGTTCTCTGTGATGAATGGCGCAATGGATGCCGATCGCGTGCTCCGCGAGTTGCGAGGCCTCCGTGTCGACGACATGAAAATAATAATGCGCGCGATATCCAAATTTGTGAAATTTCATATAACAACTTTCGGATCCATGTCCGTAAACATTCCATTTACGTCTTTTTTATATTACTATTCTTTGTATAAAAAACTTATGAACTTTCCAAATCACAAATCTATATTAGATATAGGTCCAGGCCTTGGTTATTTATCGCTTTTTTTCTCTGACGACAATTCATTTCAAAGATATAATCAAATTGAAGTCACACAGTCTCTTTATGTATTACAATCATGCTTAAATTCTTTCGTGTTTCAGCAAGATCAACAAAATCTCGGCGTTAGTTTTCCTGACTTGGCAAATTATGCGTTGCCATTGCGTCTTCCAGATGGACGGCGAGCCGATGATACGATTGACCTTGCACTCGACCAATCGTTTCGATGTTCTCTGTATCCTTGGTGGAAACTGAATGATGCTTTCAAACAAAAATACGACATTATCATGTGTAATGAGAATATGTGTGAAATGGACACCGTTTCATTCGTGTTCTTCGCGCAAAAAATTCGGGAATGCCTAACCCCCGACGGTGTATTTTTTGTTCACGGAATTGGAAAGACGACAGGTGACAAGGCAAAGTTAATTCAACACCGGTTGGATGTACTGGCTTCAATTGGATACAGAGTTATCGTCAGTGAAACATCATTCGAAAACAATGGATCCCTCAGTCGTCCTAACCTTATTCTGTCGCACAACAATCACCAATCATACGAACGTCATTCAGACCGGTTCAATGTCCGCAACTTCGATGCAGCAGACCCGATGGTTCGATCGATTTACGGTCTCAATGCGCCGGACGGAGATATCCGCGACCTTGAATCGTTCCGATCGGCAATCGTGAAGTCCATCGGATCCGCTCCATAGTGCAGTCTCCTGACTCAGCAGAACTTGCGTGAACGGGGCCACCGGAAACGGGCCGCGATCACGCCTGTACACCGCTTGGTGAGACTGCTCCCCGATAGATCCACAATCTGCCTCTTTTGAAATCCGAGTGGGTAGCGGCTGTCGAGCTGGGGCCTGACGACGGGCCTGCATCGATCCCTTTGTTCGACCGGCGAGACCATCCCTTCGTCCCGACCTGCCTTCTGCGGGGCCAGGCGGGGATCGGCGGTCAAGGATGGCCGGAGGCCACCGCGCAGCGGCGCGA
>ABHC01000024.1 GCA_000171835.1 alpha proteobacterium BAL199
GGCGTTCTGCTCGGCAATGAAATCGGCGTCGCGCTTCAGATTACGCAGGGGACGCAGCAGATCGCCCAGGCTGGCCTGAACGCCGTCCGCCTTCTCCCCCAGCGTCCGGTCGAGGCCGTCGACCGCCTCGAACAGCGCGACAATCCCCTCGGCATTGTCCGGCGACACGGTGATGTCGGCCAAGGTCGGCCCGACCCGCTCGGCGATCCACTCGACCGCTCCGACCCGGGCCCGCATCCGCTTGATCGGCGGGAAGCAGTCTTCCCAGTGGGCCTCCATGATGCCGCGGATCACCTCGATGCCCGCCACCAAGCCGTCGAGCCCGGCCTCGCGGTTCAGGGCGAACGTCAACCAGCTGGCGACCAGCAGGTCCTTCGAACGGTTCGCCAGGATGGCGCTGGCCATGCCGACGACCCCCGGCCAGTCGACGGCGGCCGGCCCGGCGCTCTGCATCTTGCCGATCTCGTCTTCGAGCCGGGTGAACTCCTCCTCGTAGCGCACGTTCTCGCCGGCCGGATCCGGGCCGGGGATCGGATCACGGCCGAGCCCGGCACCGGGCAGATCCAACAACGCCATTCCATCCCCCATGCGCCGGCTCCGTCCCACGCATGCTACCGCTCCCTCCGGGGCGTTCCAACCCCTGGTCGAGCGCCCGCTCGCCTATCGCGGCCGGCGCCGCACCAGGCGCCCGAACCAGCCCGGATCCTCCAGGGAAACCATGAAGGTCTCGGCCGTCGCCGGATCGCCGTCGGGCGTCCCGGCCAACCCGCGGAGCAGGGCCCGCCAGGCCGCCTCGCTCAACCCCGGCGGCCGGACCGGCGGTGCTTCGGGGCGGACCGCCCCCCCGGCCAGCAACGCGTGGACGACCCGAGCGAGCGCGAGAACGTCGCCGGACGGCGCCGGAGCGACCGGGGACGACGCCGCGCCCAGACCGAAATCCAGCACGTGCACCGCCTCGTCGGCCGACAGCAGCACGGTCTCCAGGCTAAGCCCGCCATGCGCCAATCCGGCCCGATGCGCCTCCGTCAGGCCGTCGGCGATCCGGTGGCCGATGGGCAGGACATTGCGCAACGGCCAGCCCATGCCGAGGCCGCCGCCGAGCAGGCTGTGCAGCGTCCGCCCGGCCCGGTGTTCCGAAACCACGATCAGCCGATGGCCATCGCGGACCACATCGGACGGCACGTCGAACACCGGATGCGCGAGGCTGCGGACCTCGGCGGCGACCCGGTCGATCCGGGCCGCCAGTCCCGGCTCCGCCCCCCGGTCGGCGTCGAGCATGGTGAGGCTGACCAGCCGTCGACCAGGGTCGCCGACCCGCCACGCGCGATCGACCGCCCGGTAGGCGACTCCCGCCGGTCGCCGGCCGATGACGGCGTCCAGTTCATAGCGATCGGCGACGACCCGGCCGAGCATCCGAGCCAGGGGATCGCCGGCCGGCGCCGGCGACCCGCCGCTTGCCGATTGACCGGAGGGGACCGCGCCGCCGTAGACCCGTCGCGGTCCGGTGCGCTGCGTCGGATGGTCGTCGCCCCCGGCCGGGCTGACCGGCCAACGGACAAGCCCTGCCCGGTCGCGCGAGCGCTCGTCCCACTGCGGCGCGATTCCGGTGTCGTCTGCCGAGGCTGGATCACGATCGACCACCGGATCAGTGTCCGATGATTCGCGGCCGGGTGTCGAGGTCCGCGTTGGTTGCGTCCCGGGGCCAATCGAGGCTTACTGCTGTCAATCTGTGCGCAGCGGGAGAACCGCCATGACGTCCAATGCCGCCCCCGCGGGACCCGGCACGAGCGGCCGGCCCGGTGACATGCCGACGCTCCAGTTCCGTTCGCTGCCGCTGCGGATCGTGATTGCCGGACAATTCGGACTGGAGCCGGGTCGGCTCCACCGGCTCGATTCGGATGGCGTCGCCGGGCTCCTCGACCGGACATCGCCCAGCCTGTCGATTCGCGTGGCCGACCGGCTGCGCGACGACGGCACGGAACTGCCCGTTCACCTCGCCTTCCGGCACCGGCGCGACTTCGCGCCCGCCGCCGTGATTCGGGCGCTGCCCGATCTCGCCCGGGCGTTCGCCGTCCGCGACGCCCTGCGGGCCGGCCGCTCGCCCGGCGACGTCTCGGACCTGCCGGCCGTCCATCGGGCGCTGGCGGATCGCACCGCCATGCGATCGCCCGCCGCGGCCTCGCCCGCCGCCGGCGTTCGCACGCCCTCGGTCGACGAGCCAGCGGGCGATTCCGGCGACGATTCCATCGATCGGCTGCTCGACCTGGTCGACACGCCGGGGGCGCCCAGCGGCCCGGCCGCCGACCCGACCGCCGACCCGGCACGACGGGCGCTGAGCGGCTTCATCTCCGAAGTGACGCGCACCTCCAAGCGGCCGAGCCCGCGATCCGAAGCGCCGCCCGCGGATCTGGAAACGACCCTCGGCGACCAGATCGCGGCGGTCCTGGATCATCCGGAGTTCCAGGCGCGGGAGGGCGCTTGGGCAGCCTTGCGTTTCCTGATCCGCCGGATCGACCGGGAGGCGCGGATCACCGTCGACGTGCTGGAGGCCGGTGCCGGCGACGCCGCCGACGCGCTGGAAGCCACGGTTCCGGAGGATGACGCGGATCCCGCCGGCCCGGTCCGCATCGTCGTCGATCTCACGGATTACGACCCCAGCGACCGCGACTTGGCCAGGCTGCGCCGGCTGGCGGCGTTCGGCGCATCCAGGCGAGCCGTGGTTCTGGCCAACGCCAGCGCCGATTTCGCCGGCGTGCCGGGGGCCGTCGCGTTGGCCGCCATGCACGATCCGGAAACCCGCTTCGCCGAGGATCGCTACGCCGGCTGGCGTTCCCTGCGCGACGACCCCGACACCAACTGGCTCGGTCTCTGTCTCAGCCGCCTGCTGCTCCGCGACGCCCACGACGCGCACGCCGATCGGGCCCTGTCGTTCCACGCCGCGCAGCGGGTTGGCCGCCCCCTGGATGCCGGGGTCGCACCGGCGGTCGCCGAGGCGATCCTGGCGGCCGCGGCGCGAACCGACTGGCCATGCTCGGTCGGGACGGCGAGCAAGGCGCTGGTGGAAAATCTCGTGCTGCCGGCGCACCCGCTCGACGGTTTCGACGCTCCGGTGCATCCCACCCTGTCCGTCAACGCGGCCGACAGCATCGCCGATGCCGGTCTGATCACCCTGGTCGCCGAACGCGGGCGCGACCAGGCGCACCTGCTCAGGCTGCCGTCGGTGCGCAGCGCGCCGGGCCGGGGGTCGGCCCTGCCGGCCGCCCTGTTCCAGTCGCAAATCGTGCACGGGGTGCAGTGGAACGCCGATCGGCTGTTCGCCTCGGCGCCGCCGGCCGTGGTACGCGACCGGGTCCAGGCCTATCTTGGCGCTCTGGTCCGCGACACCGGCGCCGGATCGGGCGCCGACGTCGCACTGGAGAACGACGACGATGGGCTGGTCGTGCTGGCGATTCAGGTTCGCTCGGGTGCCCGTGCGTCGCCCGGCGCGTCCATGGCGTTCGACATCCCGCTCGGCGCCGAAGACGCCGAGCGGGATGGATGATCGACGTCAGCCCGGTTGCTCGTGCGGGCCGACGGTGCAAGGTTCGCGCAGTGCCGAGCCGCCAACGCTGGAGAGAATCGTGACGGAGCCCGTCGTATGGAACTGAGGTTGGAAATCATCAGCTTTCAGAAGTCGCTGATGGGTGACGCCCAGTCGCAGACCTTCGACGAAACCGGCGGATCGATCGGCCGGGGGCGCGACAGTACCTGGGTGCTGCCGGATCCGAACCGCTACGTTTCCACGCGCCACGCCGAGATCGGCTTCAGCGGCGGCCGGTTCCACATCACCGACACCAGCACCAACGGGGTGTTCCTGAACGGTTCGGCGACCGCGATCGGCCGCGACCAGCGGGTCCCGCTGTCGGACGGCGACCGGCTGGTTCTCGGCGACTACGAGATCGCGGTCAGGCAGGAGGCCAACAGCCGCCGCCCGGAGGCGCCGCGGCCGGCCAAGGCGACCCCGGCGGTGTTCGAACGCTCCGGCGAGGCGCCGCCGAAGGACATCCTCGACGTCATCGACCGGCGCCGCAACGAACCCCGGCTCGGCCGCCTCGAAATTCCGGCCGACGCCTTCGACGATCCGGCCCCGCCGCCCGCCGCGCCGCCACGGCTGTCAGCGGTGCCGCCGCCGGCATCCCGGGGACCGATTCCGCCGCCGCCGCCGCGCCGCCAGGCACCGCCCGCCCGCCCGGAACCGGCCGCCCGCGTCGAGCCGACGATCGCACCGAAGTCGACGGCCCCGTCCATACCGGACGGCATCGACTTCGGCCCGACCGCCGCCACAACGGCGCCGGCCGCACCGACCCAGGCGCCCCAGCCGGCGGCGTCCCCGACGGTTCTGCCGGACGACCTCGACGCGTTTCTGCCGGCCCCGCCGGCCGCACGACCGACGCCGAGGGTGCCGCCCGGGCTTGGCACGCCGCCGGCGCCCGCTTCCCCTCCCACCGGTGCGACCCGGCCGCTGCTGCCCGACGACGATCTCGACGACCTGCTGCCGACACCGGCGTCCAAGCCGGAGACCGCGGGGCAACGGCCGCCCGCGGTCGTCCCGCCGCTGCCGGAGGCGCCGATGCCGCAGCCCGGCCCCGCCGAGCGACTGCTGCCCGAGGGCGTGCCGCTGCTCCGGCCGATGCCCGGGACCGGAAACCGGCCGCAGCCCCTGTCGCCGGCGGCCCCCGTCGAACGGGCTATGCCCTCGCCGGGCGTACCGCCGATCGCGGCGCCGCGGGACACGGTCCCGGCGGCGACGGCGGCACAATCCGACGGGATGGTCTCGGCACTGGCCGCCGGCCTGGGAGTCGATCCCCGCGCCTTGGACGGACTGGATCCCGCGGCGACCGTCACGCTGGTCGGACGCGCCGCCCGGTCGGCGGCGCTCGGCATCGCCGGTGCCCTCGACGCCCGCAACGCTCTGGCACGGATCGCCGGGCTGGATCCGAGCGCGTTCGATCCGGACGACGACAACCCGTTCCTGGTGTTCCGATCCGGCGAGGCGGCGCTCAAGCAGTCGCTGTCGGCCACCGAGCCGTCGCAGACCCTGGACGCGGCGACCCGGCAATCGGTAGCGACCCTCAGCGCCAACGCTTCCGCGGCGGCGGTCGCGCTGGAGACCCTGCTCGACCGCTTCGAAACCACAAATCCGCCGCAATCGGCTGACGAAGTTCGAGAAATCTTCGGCACAAGCTTCCTGAACGCGTATCATCGCGAAATCAGTCGACCGAGATAGAGCGACATCGGGGAGAAGCAGGGGATGTGGCATCGAGCGCGCGCGGCGATCGGGGGCTTGCGACGGTCTGCGGTTCTCGCCGCCGTCCTGGTGCTGACGGCGTGCGGGTCGTCGACCCCGGACCCGACAACGGTGTCGATGACGATCTCGGCCTCCGCGTCGATCAACCCGAACAGCTCGTCCGAGCCGTCCCCCGTGGTGTTGCGGATCTACCAACTGAAGTCCGACAGCGCGTTCAAGGCGGCCGAATTCTCGGAAATGTTCTACAACGACCGCAAGGTCCTCGGCGGCGATCTCCTGGGTCAGAAGGAGTTCAACGTGAAGCCGGGCGGCAAGCTGACCTATGACGACACGGTCAGCCCGGAAACCCGCTACATCGGCATTGTTGCGGGCTTCCGGGACATCGACAACGCCACGTGGCGAATCATTGAAACGGCGACGCCGGCAGATCAAAATGCCTTCATCGTCAGTGTCGATTCGTTGTCGGTTTCTTTTCAGCGTCCGAGTTCAAGCTGGTGGAATATCTTTTGATCGTCTGGAACCTCGGGCTAACCGGGATCAGCAAACAACGGGACCGGCATGGCGACGGAAAATAAGCCTCTTTGGCTCGAGGGGATGTTCATGCGTCCCCACCATTTTCAGCAGCACGACCGCTTTCTGGAAGCCCATGTCGAATCCCGCGTGACCGGCCTTCGCCCCTACGCCTGGGGCGTCACGGCGCTGGACATCGACGCCCAGGCTCTCGGCATCGGCAAGGTCGCGGTGCTGCGGCTGCGCGCGGTGATGCCGGACGGCACGCCGGTCGAGGTTCCCAGCCATGGCCTGACCCTGGCGCCGCGCGACATCCCGACCAATTTCGCGAACCGGCGGGTGTTCCTGGCGCTGCCGGCACGCAGCGGCGACGGCCCCGAGATCGACCCGGAGAACGACGGCCGCATCGATCCGCGGTTCCGGACGGCGGGACGCAGCCTGCGCAGCAGCACCGAGCGCACGTCCACGGAAATCGACGTCCAGGTGGCGATCCCCAATCTGCGTCTGGTTCTGGAAGGGGAGCCGGTCGACGATCTGGTCCTGCTGGCGATCGCCCGGGTCAAAGAACGCAGCCCCGACGGGGCCGTGGTCCTGGATGACGGCTTCCTGACCCCGGCGCTGGATTGCGCGGCCGACGACGGCTTCGGCCGGTTCATCGGCGAGATCGCCGCCCTGCTGCGGCGGCGGGGCGAGGCCCTGGCGGATATGGTCGATCCGGCGCGCGCCGACGGCGTGTCGACCATATCGGACTTCCTGCTGCTTCAGCTGGTAAACCGTTTCGAGCCGCTGTTCGACCATCTGTCGAGCGTTCGCCCCCTGCATCCGGAGGCGGTGTACGCCATCGCCCTGCAGCTCGCCGGCGAACTCTCGACCTTCGACGGCTCGCGGCGCCCCCCCAGGTTCCCGACCTACGTCCACGACCAGCTGGATACCTGCTTCGGGCCGTTGCTTCGGCACATCCGACAGGCGCTCAGCATCGTCACCGAACGTTCGGCCCAGCAGCTGCCGATCGAAGCCCGGAAGTACGGCGTCTACGTCTCGATCATCGCCGATCAGAACCTGCTGCGGCAGGCCCGCTTCGTGCTGGCGGTCCGCGCCAACGTGGACAGCGCCGACATCCTGCGCGCCTTCCCGAACCAGGTGAAGATCGGGCCGGTGGAGGAGATCCGCAATCTGGTGAACCTGCAGCTTCCCGGCATCGGGCTGCGCGCCCTGCCGGTCGCGCCGCGGGAGATCCCGTACCACAGCGACACCGCGTATTTCGAACTGGACCGGGGTGCGGAGCTGTGGGACAAGCTGATCGGATCGGCGTCGTTCGCGTTCCACGTGGCCGGCGAGTATCCCGGCATTCGCCTGGAATTCTGGGCCATCCGGGAGAGCTGATCCGTGCGTCCACCGACAACCATCGACGAAGATCCGACGATCGTGCAGACCCGGCCCGGCACCGCTCGGCGGATGGAGCCGTCCGCTGCCGATGCCGGTCCGGCGACGGTCGCGGCCCGGCCGACGCGGCGGCCGGCCGCCGCCACCCTCGCCCCGGTCGACCTCAAGTCGTATCAGAGCCGCAATGCCTACCCGAAGAACCCGCTGATCACCGCGGCCGGCACGCTGTTCGATCTGATGATCGAGCTTGCCGCGACCTCGGAGCATCCCGACGTCGCCGAACTGCAGCGCAAGGTCGTCAATGAGATCCAGCAATTCGAGCAGCGGGCGACCGCCGCGGGATGCCCGAACGATCACGTGCTGTCAGCCCGCTACGCGCTGTGTTCGGCGCTCGACGAGGTGGTTCTGATGACCTCCTGGGGCGGCGAGAGCGTCTGGAGCCAGCGCAGCCTGCTGTCGATCTTTCAGAACGAGACCTGGGGCGGCGAGAAGGTCTTCGTGCTGCTGCAGAAGCTGCGCCAGGATCCGGCGCGCAACCTGGACGTCAACGAGCTGATCGGCCTGGTTCTCGCGCTCGGTTTCGAGGGCCGGTTCCGGGTCCTGGAAAACGGGCGCGCCGAACTGACGGACCTGCGCAATGAACTGTACCGCGAGATCAACCGGCAACGCAGCCGGGCTCCGAAAGCCCTGAGCGTCGACTGGGAGGGCGTCAACACCGGGCGCAGCCTGCGCAACGTCATGCCGCTGTGGGTGGTGTTCGCCCTGACCGGCCTGACGATCCTCGGGATGTTCACGCTGTTCGACATCCGCCTGAACCAAATCAAGGCTCCTGCCCTGGCGCGGGTCAACATGATCGCCGTCGACGGATCGGGGTCTTAAGGTCCGCCATGGGTGTTCTGTCCGCAATCGGCCGCTTCCTGTTCAGCCGCACGATGGTCATTCTGATCGGCGTCCTCGCCATCAGCGTGATCATTTGGTTCGCCGGTCCCTATGTCAGCCTTTTCGATCTGGTCCCGCTGCAGTCGGTGACCGCGCGCGTCGTGACGATCGGCGGAATCATCCTGCTGTTCGTCGGCCTCGAACTCCTCCGTATCTGGCGGGTCCGCCGGCTGAACCGGAAGATGATCGAGAACCTGACGAGCAGCCAGTCGCTGACCGCCATGACCGACGGCACGGCCGACGACGACCTGGAGGTGTTGCGGCAACGCTTCGAAGACGCCATGGCCGCGCTCAAGGAAAGCTCGGTCACCGGCCGCCATCTCTACGATCTGCCCTGGTACCTGATCATCGGCCCGCCCGGCGCCGGCAAGACCACGATCCTGCGGAATTCCGGCCTGCAGTTTCCCCTTGCCGAACGGCTCGGCGTGGAAGTCATCGAAGGTGTCGGCGGCACCCGAAGCTGCGACTGGTGGCTGACCGACCAGGCGGTCCTGCTGGACACCGCCGGCCGCTACACCACCCAGGACATCAACGCGGCGACCGACGCGTCGACCTGGCGCGGGTTCCTGAACATCCTGAAGGAGAGCCGGCCCCGGCAGCCGGTGAACGGGGTGATCATCGCGATCAGCCTCGCCGACATCCTGGCCCAGGACGAGCGGGATCGGACCCGCACCATCGAGTCGGTGAAGGCCCGCCTGCAGGAGATCATGCGCGGCTTCGGCATCCGGATGCCGGTCTACGTGCTGTTCACCAAGGCCGACCTGGTGTCCGGGTTCACCGAGTTCTTCGAGGATCTGGAAGAGGAGGGCCGGGAGCAGGTCTGGGGCATCACCCTGCCGATGGACAAGTCCAACACCAGCTCGTCGGCGATGGCGGCGCTGCACAGCCAGATCGACGGCTTGCTGGAGCGGTTGAGCAGCCACGTGCCGCACCGGTTGAACGAGGAACGCGCGGACGAGCGCCGGCGGCAGATCTACGCCTTCCCGGAGCAGGTCGCCGGGATCCGCCCGCTGATCGAGAACTTCCTCGAAGAGGTCTTCCGGCCCAACCGCTACTCGATGCAGCCCTTGTTCCGCGGCATGTACTTCACCAGCGGCACCCAGGAGGGCGCGCCGATCGACCGGATGAACGTCGCCTATGCGCGGGCCTTCGGATTCGATGCCGGCCAGCCACTGCCGCACCACGGGCCGCCCAAGGCGTTCTTCATCACGCGCCTGCTGACCGACGTCATCTTCGCCGAGCGCGGCTTGGTCGGCCGCAACCGCATCGTCGAGCGGCGGATTTTCCTGACCTACCTGGGCGCCTATGCGGCCTGCCTGCTGACGGTGCTCGGCCTGGGCGCCCTGTGGTACCGCGGACATGTCGAGGCGGAGTCGCAGGTCGTGGAGTTCAACACCGACTTCGACGCCATTGCCAAGAGCATCGCCGAGTACGACGCGAACCCCTCGCTCGTCACGGCCCTCGCTCCGCTCGACACCATGCGCCACATGCAGCAGCTGGTGCGTCGCGGGCCGATCGAGGAAAGCCTGGAGTGGATCGACCTGGATTCCGACGCCAAGCTGCGCGGCCCCATCAACGACGCCTACACCCGCCTGCTGCGACGCATCATGCTGCCGCCAATTCGGACCCGCCTGGAAGACTCGATCGGCCGCGCGGTCAAGCGCAAGGATTCCGAAGAGGTAACCGAGCTGCTGACGCTCTATCTCGGCCTTGGCGATCCGGAGAAGTTCGACCGCACAGCGCTCGAGCGCTGGATGACCCTGGAGGCGGAGCAGAGCCTGCCGCTTCGGCCCGATCTGCAGGAGGCGGTGCTGAGCCACGCCCAGGCCCTGTTGGACACCTGGCCCGGCGCACAGCCACTGAAGCCGGAGGTCATCGCCGAGGCCCGGCGGTCGTTGATGAGCGTTCCGCCGATCGAGCAGATCTTCACCACACTGGAAGCCGAGGGAAACCGCTACCCCAGCAAGGACCTGGCCGACATCGTCGGCCTGGACGGCCTGCAGATCCTGGTGCGTCAGTCATCGGCGAGGGCCGCTCCGCAGATTCCCTACCTGTACACCGCCGACGGCTTCTACAAGATCTTCATGCGCAAGCTCCCGACCCTGGGCCGCGACCAGACCGCCGACGACTGGCTGATCGGCTCCGAGGCGCGGGCCGCCAACGAGCAGGACCTGTCCACCCTGCTGGACACCGCGACGAAACGCTACACCGAGCGCTACATCGCGGTCTGGCGCAACCTCCTCAACGACATCGACATCCGCGAACTCCGCGATATCGGCGACGCCAACTCGGTTCTCGCCACGCTGTCGGGAACCCAGTCGCCGATCAACCGGCTGCTGGGCGTGGTCGCCGACAACACCGAGCTGCCGATCCAGGTCGGAGGCCTCGGCGGGTTGTCGGTTCCCCAGGGCGTCCCGGGTGGCGCCAAGATCGCCGGCGCGGTGTCGGCGGCGAGCTCGGCCATCGACCGCGCCGGCGCCAGCGGCGCGGCGCAGGGCAACTGGCCGGGAACACCGATCACCAGGGCGTTCTCCGACATTCTCGCCCTGGTGCGCGGCTCGAACAACCAGCGCCCCGGACTCGCCGACATCCAGCAGGAGATCATCGCGGTCTACGGGCAGATGAACGCCATCGACACCGCGTCCGACATCGGCAAGGCGTCCTACGAGGCGGTGCGGCAGCGCCTGCAGAACAAGAACCAGCGCGACGCGCTTTCGCAGATGGCGACCAGCGCGGTCTCGCAGCCGGAGCCGCTGCGCCACATTCTCGGCGAGATCCCGGGCAGCCTGTGGTCGGTGACGCTGTCCGAGGCGCGCGTCTACCTGAACGAGCAGTGGCGCCGCGACGTGGTCGGCGAGTGCACCCGCGCCGTCTTGAACCGCTATCCGGTGCATCGCGACGGCCGCGACGAAACCACCCTGAAGGATTTCGGGACGTTCTTCGGCCCCGGCGGCACCCTCGACGGGTTCCAGACCGCGTACCTGGGGGAGTTCGTGGACACCACCACCCGCCCCTGGAAGAACCGGCTCGTGCAGGGCGACGGGCTGAACCTCTCGGCGCCGTTCCTGAGCGCGCTGGAGCGCGCCAGCGTCGTGCGCAGCACGTTCTTCCGCAACGGCACGCCGTCACCGGCGGTCAACTTCACGCTGAAGCCGACCTACCTCGACGCCCAGGCGGCCAGAGTGGCGATCGACACCGGGTCCCAGATCATCACCTACCGCCACGAACCGCCCCGCACCTTCAACCTGACTTGGCCGGACCCGAGCTCGGCCCAGCAGATCGCCATCACCATCACCGACACCAACGGCAATTCCAGCAGCATCCAGACCGCCGGGCCGTGGGCTTGGTTCCGCTTGTTCGACCAGTTGAAGCTCCAAAGGACCGGTCTGGCCGACAAGTTCGTGCTGCCTATCGAGATCCGCGGGCGCAAGGCCACCTTCGAGCTGAACGCCGACAGCATCACGAACCCGTTCGAGCTTCCGGAGTTGAGCGAGTTCCGCTGCCAGCCGGGCTTGTGACGACAGGTGTGGATGGCGTGGTCTTGGTTTGCGTCACCGGCAGTGCCGCGGCGCGGGCATTGAGCGACAGCCCCATGGCAATCAGGCCGCGCAAAGCGGCGTAGGCGTAGACCCGTGTGTCCAGCGCCTCGTTGCGCCGGCCGTCCGGCTTCCACCAGGTGCACTGCGGGAACCCCTTCACGTAGCGGGTGCGCACGCGCTCGGCGGTCAGCTGCTCGAACCACGCCGCGTCTCGTTCCAGCGGGAAGTGGCACGACCCGGCTCCCGGTGGCACGACCTTGAGCCGGGCATAGACAGCCTACTTGGCTGCATCGACACCGATGGCGAACAGGTTAACCTTGCCCTTGTTGGCCCGGCTCGGCCGACGCGGCCAGATCGGTCTGGCACCCGCCATGCCCTTGATCGCCCAGATGCGGCGTCGCTCCTTGCCCCGGCAGAAGGCGTAGGCCGCCAAAGTGTGGTGGCCGCCGGTGTCGATACAGGCGGCGTCGATGGCGACACCGCCGGGCAGCGTCGCGTGCGGCAGACGCCGCGCCAGCACCGCATCGAGGTCGTCCCAGACCCTGCTGCCGGCCGGATCGCCCCACAGCACCATGGTGTCGAGCGACCAGCTCTCCTCGTCCCGGCCCCAGCCGACTATCTCCAGTTCCAGGCGATAGTCCTGCACGTCGATGCCGCAGGTGACCACCGCGACCTCGGCCGGCACCGCAGTGCCCCAGTTTTCGCGGCGGAGCATCAGGCCATCGGCGTCGAGCCGCTCGCCGTCGCGCTCCTCCCAGGTCTCCGCCAGCTTGGTGTTGACCCAGACCTTGAGGCGGACCGGGTCCTCCCGGGCGGCGGCGTGCTCGGCGGCGATCTCCGCCCACGACACCCACGGGCTGTAGAGGCTGGAAAGATGATAGCCAGCCGTTCGCCCGTCACCGGGCGCCGTCGCCTGCCACGCTCCGGCGGCGAGCAACGCGGGCTTGCGGTGCTCAGGGTGCCGGGTGCCGCACGTCGGGCAATGCCAGGCCGCCTCGTTGATCTGGCCTCCCGGCCAGCGGATGTCCCGCCACAGGATCTGATGGCGCTCGCCGCAGCCGTCGCAGGGCACGGCGAACACGCGCCGGTCGCTCTCCAGGTACGCCGCCTCGATCCGGCTGAACCCCTTCAGTGTCGGCGTCGACACCATCAGGATCTTGCGGTTCAGGAAGGTTGCGGCACGCTGGATCGCCAGTGCAACCGGATCGCCTTCCCCATCGGCATCGCCCGGATAGCCGTCGACCTCGTCGAGAAACAGATAGCGCACCGGCATCGAGCGCAGGCCGACCGCCGAGTTGGCGCCGGTCAGGATCAGCACCCCGCCCGGAAACTCCTTCATCAGCACCGTGTTGCCGCTATCGCGCGAGCGCGGATCGCGGACCCGGGCGGCCAGATCCGGGCTCGCCTCGATCAGCGCATCGACGCGCTGCTTGGAGACGCGCTTGGCGCCCTCGACCGTCGGCTGCACCAGCAGCAGCGGGCCCGGGGCGTGATGGATCACATAGCCGAGCCAGTTGAGCCCCGCCTCGGTACCGCCGAGCTGGGCGCCCTTCATGAACACCACCCGCTCGACCGCGGACGACGGCGACAGGTCGTCCATGACGGCGCGCAGATAGGGCGTGCGCTCGGTGCGCCAGGCACCGGGCTCGGCCGACGCCACCGAGGTCAGCCGGCGATGCCGATCGGCCCACCCCGAGACGGTCAGGTCCGGGTTCGGTGCCAGGCCCTGGAACCAGGCCGCGAGCACCGCGTCGCCGCCATCGTAGCCGTGCTCGTCCGACCGGTCAGTCGATGGCGAGCCTCGGCTCGGCAAGCGTTGCGAGGTGCTGGCGGACATGGTTCTCCAGGACGCGGCGCAGGAGCCCGGCTTCCACCCCGAGATCAGCCGCCATCAGGCCGGCGACCCGGGCCGGCCAGTGCCCCCAGGCGTCGCGCTCCGTCCGTGCCAGTGCGAACACCTGGCCGACCACCCGCGCCCGGTCGATCAACTCGCCCTTCATCTTCTGCAGGCGTACCCGGCGTTCCTGCGCCTTCAGCACCTCGTTGGCGGTCCGCGCCTGCATGAACGTCGTCGCACCGGCCGTTGGCTGGCCCGCTTCGGCGAGGGTGTCGCGGACGCCGGCTATAGCGGTGGCCGGAACCGATTTGGTGTTCCCGCGCGCCATCGCCGGGTCGGTCGACGATGACCAGCGCGCGTCCGAGCCGGCGGCGTCGATTGATCCGTCTTCATGCAGCACCAGGCGCCCGCTGGTCCGCGCCTTCTGCACCGCACCCCGCGACACACCACGGTGAGCCGCGTACTGACGCTCGCTCAGCCCCTGCATGGGAAGCGCTGATTAGTGTTCGAAATCATGATCTTATCGACTTGATACGGACTTCGATCAGAGCCTTTATGACGTCACCAGCAAGGACGGAGGCAGCCATGATCAAGACCCGGAACAAGCCGCAAGCCATCGACGCTTTCATCGCCGCCAAGGCCGAGATCGACGCGATGCTCGACCGACTGAAGAGCCTGAGCGACGACCATTTTGGCTACGCGCCCGACGACATCAACTGGGGCCATGTCGGAACGCTCGCCCACTACGCTGAACTTCTGAACCGCATCACCGACGCCGCTTTCAAGGAGGGCGAACACGCCGAGTGAACCCGGCTACCGCCCGAACTCCGGCCGCGCCATGCCGCGCGGCTTGGGGTCGTAGAAGGGCCGCGACCGGCGCGGTCCCGACCAAGGAGACGACCCCATGACCAAGCTCACTGACACACAAGCCGCAATCCTCCGCGCCGCCGCTGAGCGCGAGGGCCACAACGTCCTGCCGCTTCCCGGCTCCCTGCGCGGAGGTGCTGCCGCCAAGGTGGTGGATACCATGATCGCCAAAGGCCTCGTCGAGGAGGTCGATGCCGACCTCCGCATAGGGGAGCCTGTCTGGCGCGAGACCGGCAACGGACATGGCACCACACTGATCGCGACCCAGACCGGACTGGCAGCCATCGGCATTGCGCCGGATAGCGCCGACAGCGCGCCGACGGGCGCCACTGAGGCGCCGGCCGAGGACGCCGCGACGGAAGCCGCGGCCGCGACGAAGCCCGCGTCCAAGCCGCGAACACCGCGCGAGGGCAGCAAGCAGGCCCAGCTGATCGCCATGCTGGGGCGTCCCGAAGGCGCCACCATCCCCGAGATCGCCGAGACCCTCGAATGGCAAGCTCACACGGTCAGGGGTGCTATCGCCGGCGCGCTGAAGAAGAAGCTCGGTCTCGACGTGACGTCGGAGAAGATCGATGGTCGCGGGCGGGTTTACCGCTTGCCGCCAGCCTGACCCAGCGACAGCTGCCAATCGTGGAGACCGCCGTCCTTCGGGGGCGGCGGTCTCTCATTGGGCGCCGCGCACCCGGACCATCTCGAACAGTCGCCGCAGCGCGTAGCCGCGCAACAGCGACACCCCCACGAAGGCGAGGCCGATGGTCATGTGCTCGGCAAGCCCCGTCTCGATCCCGAACCACGGGAACACGACGATCTGCGTGGCGATGGCCAGCAGGTAGCCGACCACAACGTTCGTCGCGGCTTCGATCATCGACATGACACGCGACTGCTTCATGCTACCGCTTCCTCGTTCTTTACGGCCTCGCCAAGTCGGTCGAGCTTCATCTCGGCGAAGGTCCTACCGTCACCGTCCAGGACAGCGTCGCGGTCGGTCTCAGCCTGCCAGCGCTCTACGGCGACATCGACATAGGCCGGGCTGATCTCCATAGCGAAGACGCGCCGGCCATTGGCCTCGCCCGCCATGATCTGCGAGCCGGAGCCAGAGAACGGCTCGTAGCAGAGCCCGCCGCGCGCCACGTGCTGGCGCATCGGGATCCCGAAGGCGTCGAGCGGCTTCGGCGTCGGATGGTCGGGCCGCTCGTCCTTCGCGAAGCTCGGCAGCTCCCAGGTCGACGCCAATGTCTCGTCCGCCACCTTCGGCGGCCGGTTCGGCCGGCGCCAGCCCATGAAGCACGGCTCGTGTTTCCACAGGTAATGGGACCGGGTCAGCACGCCGCGATCCTTCACCCAGATGATCTGCTGATGCACGAAGGCGCCGGCCTTCTCCCAGCATGCCTCCAGCATCGCCTGGCGGCGCGAAGCGTGCCAGCAGTACCAAGCCGCGTCCTCGGCGATGGCTTCGGCCACGGCCGCCGCGATGAAGCCGTCGTAGAGGTCGGAGCCCTGGCTGCTGTCGTCCCACGTCACGCCGTAGGAGTGCGACCAGTCCTTGTTCCGCGTCGGATGGTTCGAGCCGTCGTAGTCGACCAGATAGGGCGGGTCGGTCGCGAACAGCACCGCCCGCTCGCCGTTCATCAGGCGCCGAACGTCCTCGGGCTTCGTGCTGTCGCCGCAAAGCAGCCGATGGTCGCCGAGGATCCAGAGGTCGCCTGTCCGCGATACCGGATTGCGCGGCGGCTCCGGCACCACGACCGGCGGAGTGCCTGCTTCCGACTCCGTCCCGCCATCTTCGTCGAGCGCCAGCAGACGATCGAGTTCGCCATCCTCGAAGCCAACCAGCGACAGGTCGAAGTCTTCTGCCACCAGTTCCTTCAGCTCGCCGGCAAGCAGCGCCTCGTCCCAGCCGCCAAGTTCTGTCAGCCGGTTGTCGGCGATGCGGTAAGCCTGACGCTGCGCCGGGGTCAGGTGATCCAGAACGATCACCGGCACCGCTTCGAGCCCGAGCTTGCGAGCCGCCAGCACCCGGCCGTGGCCGGCGATGATCTCGCCGCTTCCGGCGACCAGCACCGGCACGGTCCAGCCGAACTCCGCCATGCTGCCGGCGATCTTCGCCACCTGACCGTCGTCGTGGATCCTGGCGTTGCGGGCATAGGGCAGCAGCCGTCCGATCGGCCAGGACGCAACCTGGTCGGGCGCGAAGCTGAGCGACATAATGGCAAAGACCTCGGTCGAGCGGAGGGTGGATGCCGGGGTGGCTTCCAGGTGGAGTCCACGAGGTGGATTCCAGGTGGACTCCGGAAGCCACCCTGAAGTCCAGTTTAGTCCATTGATATCACGTGGATATTCTGGCTCGGCGGGTGGCTTCCAAATGGATTGGCTTCCCAGTTTTCGGCTCTGACGCTAGCGATCCGCCGCGGTGCGCGCGTCCCCCACGAGAAATACAACCGGGAGGAACCATTCTTCGGTCCCCGGCGGCGTCATCTCGATGACAGATCCAATATAAGAGATCGCAGAATCGATGTCTTAGCAAAAAGTGTCTCACGAGGTTTTAAGTAATATCAATGAGTTGATGATGGTTTTCCACTGAGTCACCGTGCCGTGTCCATTGCGCGTCCGAGCGCGAGAGCGAAGCTGGCGGCGAAGCCACCGGCGACCACGCGCTCGACCGTCGCCGCGAACCCGAAGCGGGGCGCCACCGACACCTGCCTGCGCAGACGGTACAGCGCCTCGATCCTGTCGCCCTTGCGCTCGAACACCGAGCCGGCGCGGTAGAAGACGTTCTTGCGGCGCAGCAGCGGTGCGATCCACTGGCTCCGCGGCACCACCCGGGTCTTGTGCACGGCGGCGAGCCGGCCTGCCGGGATGGGGCGGGCATCGGGCTTCGGGCCGCCGGTCTCCTGCGCCACCATGAAGGCGTCGCGCGAGAAGACCCGGGCAGCCGGCTTCGACTTCTTCGCGGGCTCGACCGTGATGCCGCGAGCCACCCACGGACGACGGAGCGTGAATCGGCCGGGCAGTTCCTTGCGCACATCGTCGCGGGCGGCGTAGGCGACCGAGGTCAGCGCTCGGGCCGTGGCGAACGGCACCTGCCGGCGCTCAAGATCGGACAGTGCCGCGACCGCTCGGTCCAGCGTGTGCGCGACGGAGAGTTCAACCGGCATCAGTTGACTTCCGGCGTCGGCGCGGGGCCTCGGGCTCGACCGGGGTGTCGGCGTCACCGGCATCGACCACGACGGCAGCCTGCAGCCGGAGCAACCGCGCCGCAGTGGTGTCGGCCACGGTGACCGTCAGCCCCGGCATGAACTGGCGCGTGGTGCCGCCATCGGCGACAACCGCCGGACGCGTGATGCGAAGTTGCATGGTGATGGTCCTCGGGGAGACAAGGATCGAAGAGGCAGCGACCCAGCTTTCGCTCGCGTCTCTCCCGATCCTGCCGGGAATCCTATGTATTCCCGGTTGATCTGTCTCAGCCAAAAATGTCTCACTAGGTTCTGTTGTAGTTCAATAAGTTAGACGGCATTCTCTGGACCTGGACACGCTGTGGGCTGCGCCCGTGCCGGCCGTTCAGCCGCCAGGCGATGAAGGCGAGCCCGTACTTCCAGCGCCGGTCGGCGGTCGCCCGGCTGACGGCAAAGCGCCAGCAGATGGGCTTCCAGGGCGTACCCTCGGCGCGTGCCCAGACGAGCTTGGCGACCTCGGGCTCCAACCACTGGAGCCAGGGCAGCGCCTCCTCCATCCTGCTGATCGCAGCCGACGTGGGCGGCGGGCGTCGCAGGCGCCGCGGCTCCTGGCCAACCAGGTCGGCGAACTCGTGGACCATCTGCGGCCAAGTGTTGAAGTAGCCCCGCACCTTCACCTCGGGCAGCCGCTTCAGCACGTCGGCCGCCTCGACGAGCCGCTCCTCGACGAGCGCCGCGGTCCAGCCGGTCATCGCGCACCCGCCTTGGCCGGTGTGCGTCCCTTGGACGGGAGTCGTCCGTAGAGCTTCTCGCCGAGCTGGCGCAGCAGCTCGCGCTCTGGCCAGCTCAGGCGCTCGTCGTCGACAGAGACGGCCAGCACACCCTGATCGCGCCAGCCGTCGCGCTTCACGCGATCCGGATCGCGCCGCTCGCCGCCGTAGCCTTTCGGCATGAACCGCATCCCGGTCATGCGGCGGACCCCTTGCCGCCTTTCGCCATGGCCTGACGAACCTGTTCGGCCCGGCGCCGGTTCCGGTCATTGTCGAGGTCGATCTGGCTCAACCCCGTCTCGTGATCGACATGGCTGCCTTCGCCGTGGCGCGCCCAGGCGATCAGGGTGTTGGCGATCCTGCCCTGCATCTGCAGCAGGGCACTCTGCGTCGAGGTGGCAATCAGGGGGGCGAGGTATCTCGTCAGGAACGGCAGCCAGTCGGTTGGGTTCAGGATGACGACCTGCTCGACGAGGCCAAGGGGGTCCTCGATCAGGACAAGGATGCCGTTCCTCTCGCTCGGCCAGAAGCGGATTTCGAGGCCGGTGCTGGCCGTGCAGTCCTCCGTCAGCAGCGTGTATTCGCAATCGAGAACACGCTCGAGGGCGCAATGCCAATCGAAGCGTTCCGTCTGGCTGAGGCTTTGGGCCTCATGATACCAATCGGGAAGATCCACATCGTGGAAGCGCCCGGCGTCGTAGACACGCATTCTGTCGAACATCATGCGTCTATCTCCTCTGTGGGTTCGGGGTGAGCAGATCGCCGCAGAGCGACAAGCTCTGCGGCCTCCAGCCGGGCAGACAGCGCATCGAGCGCGGCCCGGCGGGCAGCGAGGACAGCCTGCATGCTGGCGGTCAGGCGGGATGCGAGGGTGTCGAGGTGCGCGGCGTCGGATGGACCATTGGACTCGGATGCGTCGCTGTTGCATCCCGTCAGCATGAAGCTGGCGAGCGGCCCGAGGCGGTTGGTGAGCCAGGCTTCCGGATCGGGGATGCGGGAGAGATCGACGCGGGCGGACCGGGCGCGATGGCCGGCCCCCTCCGGGCGATAGGTCACCTCCGCGGAGGAGTGTGACATTTGGCTATTATAGAGATCCCTATAATAGCAGTTTGTCACACTCCTCGACCGATCCTGCCGGGCTGCGGCGGCCGTGGACCAGAGCTCCGGGAAGCAGTCCGCCATGTCGGCGGCGTTCTCGAGCACGATGCCGGTGAGCGCCATCAGGTCGCGCCGAGTCGGGCGGAGGTCGGACCAGGGCACCAGAGCATCGACGGTGACCGGCAGGACCACATCCGTGAGCAGGTCGATCTCGAGCGGGGTGGCGGCGTTGCGGTTGACGCCGCGCCCGCGGCCCATGGCCTGGATCAGCTCGCCTTCGCAGATGCACCAGCGCACGGCCTCGGCGATGGGATCGGAATGTTCCTCCATCGCGAGCGGCGCGGTCCGTTCGCCCGCGAGCCGCACGCGGCGCTCGACCATCGGATACCACCAGCCCGCGTCCTCCGGGTTCGGCGCTGGCACGCGGCCGGTCAGGGCCATCGCGATCAACTCGACCGTGCGCGGCGCGGGAAGCGTGCGGCCGAGGACCACCATGCCGCCGATCCCGCCCCAGTGGTCGAGCCCGCTCAGCGCGTTGAAATGCACCGCCTCGACCCTTGGCGGCAGGCCGGCGGACCTGAGCGCATCGATCGCCGCCTTCTGCCCGACCACCAGCAGATCGATGGCCTGGCCGGGGCGATGGCATTGCCGGGCCCGGAGATCGATCCAGGCGCGGAGATCGCGCAGCCTGCTCGCGGCGGCCTTGCGGTCCCGCTCGGGTGCGTCGGCGGAGGGCGTCATGGCGCGGGCCGAGGTCGGGCTGCCAGTGGCCTGGCGGACACGGACATGGGGCTGGCGCGCGGCGACGGTCGCGCCGATATCGATCCGCGGCAGGTAGGTCTGGACGAGTTCCGGGCGCAGCGTCGCGTCGAGATGCAGGATCGGCACCTGGGCCGCCCAGCCTTTCCTCATTGTGCTGCGCCAGCGCAGGCGGAGCGCGCGGACGGAGCCGGCCTCGGTCATCTCGTGGACGAGCTCGGCACCGGCGGCGTCGTGGCCGTTCTCCAGCGCCTCGGCGAGGATCAGCCAGAGCGTGGCGCAGCGCCCGGGCGGCGCCCATGGCTCGCCCGCTTGCGGCAGGACCGCCTCGATCCGCTTGCGCCGCTCGACCGGCGACATGCCAGGGCGGAGACCGGCATCGCGCATCCGGCGGCGTTCGAGTGTGGCGGCATGGCGGCAGTCGTCCGAGGTGAGACCGACGGCTTCCAGAAGGCCGAGGCGCAGCGGACCCGGCTCCGTGACCCGCAGCGCCTTGCAGAGCCGCTCCCGCGCGGCGATCAGATCGGCTGTCGCGCCCACATCCATCTTTGCCTTGCCGGTGTAGCAGGTGAGCGAGGTGCGACCGGGCTCCAACCCGTCCTGCGTCAGCGTCGCCTTGCCGTCGAGACCGCGCAGGCCCGACTGCCAGAAGGCCTCGTCGATGACGAGCAGTCCGACCGCGCCGATGGCCTCGGGCTTCATGTGAAAGAGGCTGTCATGGGCGCAGACGACGACCTGCGCCGCCTGCGCCAGCGGCTTCTGGCGCTGGTAGCCGCAGTCGTGGAACCAGGGGCAGAGCAGCAGTTCGGCCCCGTTCTTGACCTTGCAGCAGCTCTGCTCGACAGGATGCTCGATCTCGAGCGCGTCGAAGGTGGCCTCGGTGTCGAGGCACATGAGCCGATCGGGATTGTCGTCGGTGGGATCGGGCGCGGTGCGGCCCTTCCAGAGCATGGCGCTGAGCCCGAGCGCTTTGAGCTCCGTGACCTGCTCGACGCCTAGATCGTGGCGCGGGACGGCGTAGACGACCTTGCGCGTGCCGAGCCCGCCCGAGCCGATCAGTTCGGCGATGGCGGCGCGCGCGCTCGAGGTCTTTCCGAGGCCCACATCGACCGGCAGGCCGAGTAGCGGCGGTAGGGCGGCCCGCTCCACGATGTTGAAATCCAGCGGGTCGCGGTCCGTGTCGGGTTTTTTTGCCTCCTCCTGCGCCGCCGCGACAGCGGCCCAGTAGTCCGGGATCGCGGCCATGAAACCGGCGATGGCATCGGCCAGGCTGGCGCGCGCCTCCTCGGGCGTGAGAAACGGCACGGGATAGGTCGGCGGTGGCGGCGATATCTTGGCGGCACCAGCCACCACCGCCGCAACGGCGTCCGGCCCCTCGGCGCAGAAAAGGTCGTTGGCGTCGCCGGGGTTCTCCGGCACGGCGAGGCGATCGCGCAGCGCAGGCGGCGCGGCATGTCCCTGGCAGCGTCGGGAGACCGGCTCATCGGTCGTCCCTCCGGGCTTCGCGCAGGCCGAAGAAGCGGTAGCCGTTCCATTGAGTGCCGGTGATTGCCCGCGCCGCCGCCGACAGCGATTTGAATTTGCGCCCCTGCAAGTCGAAGCCGTCCTTCATCACCGTGACGGTGTGCTCCACACCGTCCCATTCGCGAACCAGCCGGGTGCCGATGACCGGGTTTCGGGAATCCGCGATGATCGCCTTGCGGCCGATCTTTCCGTCGATCTCGTCGGCCAGTAGATCCAGCGTCCGCCGCGTCTCGCGCGAAAGCCCGCCGAGGGTGAGTTCCTGGATCCGGTAACCGAGCCTGAGTTCGAGGTAACTGCGGCTGTTGTTCGGGGCGGGCGTGCCGAAGAGGCTTTCCCACTTCGCCTTCAGCTCGACCACCGTCATTCGCTTCAGTGCCGCAAGCTGCGCCACCACGCTCTCGTCCGCCGCGTTGCGTTCGCCCGGCCGCCATGGCGCGGCGTCAGGCTTTCTCTTTGTTCCTGGCATCATTTCCCTCCAACTCGGTTGCTCGGTTTGCGACGACCAACACGGCGTTTAAGGGCGAGAATGTCGAATGAACTGTCTTCGCCAGGTGCAGATAAAGAACTGGACTGTTCCGGCAGGATACGCTTCAGACCCGCGGCAAGAATGAGCGCAAGTTCATTGAGGCGTTCGTCCGCCGACATGCGGTCGGAAGGCACGGGGTTGGGGCCGGAGAGGATGTCGTGCATGGAGACCGTTCGCAATCAGAATCGCTAGGCAAACGCTTAACCGTGAACGATATATAATCAATATAAATCAGTAAGTTATCGTGGTTCCTCAAAATCATTAGAAGCGATGCGCAAGCGACAGTCGACCGAGATCACTGAGCTGTCAGCTCGCCGCCGACCTTCGCGCCGAGCCATTCGTCCAGCTTTGACCACCGCCGCCGGCCCGAGATGTTTTTCACCGCAATGGCGACAGCTTTCTTCTGCCCGACCAGCACGACCAGACGTTTGCCACGCGTGACGCCGGTATAGAGAAGGTTCCGCTGCAGCATGGCGTAGTGCTGCGTCATGACCGGGATGACGACCGCGGGATATTCCGACCCCTGGGATTTGTGGATCGTGGCTGCGTAAGCAGGAACCAGGGTGTCGAGCTCGCCGAAGCCATAGGTGACGGTGCGGCCGTCGAAGCTGGCGGTGAGCTCGCCGTCAACACCTGACCCGGACCGACCGAGGGCAGCTGGTCGATATCGCCGACGATCAGCAGTGCGGCCTTGTCCGGAACCGCGCGCATCAATGCCTGCATCAGCATGACGTCGACCATGGAGGTTTCGTCGACGACCAGAAGGTCGCAGTCGAGCGGGTTGTCGCCGTTGCGCTTGAAGCCGCCGCCCTTGGGGTCGATCTCCAGCAGGCGGTGGATGGTCTTCGCCTCGAAACCGGTCGCCTCGGTCATGCGCTTGGCAGCACGGCCGGTGGGTGCACAGAGCAACAGGTCGAGGCCCTTTGCTGACAGGATGCGCAGGATGGAATTGACGATGGTGGTTTTGCCGACGCCGGGCCCGCCGGTGATCACAACGACTTTCGACATGAGGGCCAGCCGAATCGCGGCGACCTGACTTTCGGCCAGCGACAGACCGGTCTTCTCTTCGACCCAGGATAGTGCCTTCGCGGGGTCGATCCAGGGCCAGGGCAAGTTGCCGTTCGCCAGGCGCAGTATCCGGTCGGCGATGACCTGTTCGGCCCTGTAGAGTCCACCGAGAAAGATGCACGCCGCTTCGCCGACCGTGTCGGCGACGACGGTGCCGTCCGCGAGTTCGAGATCCATCGCGGTCATAACCAGCCCCTTGTCGACCTCCAGCAACTCGACGGCGAGTGGCACCAGTTCGTCGGTGGGCAAGCCGCAGTGACCCTCGTCCATGGCCTCGGTGAGCGCATAGGAAATTCCCGCCCGAACCCGAATCATCGCGGTCTTCTCGATGCCGAGTTTCATGGCGATGGCGTCGGCGGTCTTGAAGCCGATGCCGCGGATGTCGCGGGCCAGCCGATAGGGGTTCTCGGTCATGACCTGAACGGCATCGGCGCCGTAGGTCTTGTAGATTCGCACTGCCCTGGCCGTGCCAACGCCATGGCTGTGCAAGAACACCATGATCTCGCGGACGATCTTCTGCTCGGCCCAGGCATCGGTGATGCGTTTGGCGCGCACCTGGCCAATCCCCGTGACCTCCCGCAACCGGGCGGGCGCGGCCTCGATGACGTCGAACACCTTCTCGCCGAACGCCTTGACCAATTTCCTGGCGTAGACCGGGCCGATGCCGCGGATCATGCCGGAGCCGAGGTATTTCTCGATGCCATCAATGGAAGTCGGTGCCGAGGTGCGCATGAAGCGGGCCTTGAACTGCTGACCATGGGTATGGTCGTTGACCCATTCCCCTGACGCAGTGACCCACTCGCCGGCGGCGATGGTGGCGGCATGTCCGACGACAGTGATCAGTTCGCGATGGCCGCGAGCCTTGATGCGGAGAACACAGAAGCCGTTTTCCGCATTATGAAGGCACAATCCTCAAAACCAAGTCAGGCAAAGCCTTTTCTGCTGCTGCTATGACCAACTGGTTCTGGCTGCTTTACAAAGATTTGGGCTTTGAGGGATGTAGCAGCCATAGCGGAAGACGTAGTGCGATTACACGATGGGCAAGGAACATCACAGCAGCGGGTGGGTCATTGCGGGATGTGCAGCAGCTCGCACGGCATAGCAGCTTGCAAATGACACAGAAATACATTGAAGTCAGTGAAGGTGCGATGAAACGAGTGGTTGGCAGATGAAACCACTTCTTACAACGCTGGTGATTTTGACGGGCTTAATCGGCTCGGGCGGGGCTGTGTGGGCTGATGCGCAAAGCGATGCTGTTAAAGGCTGGGAGGCTGAACAGGCTGGTGACTATGTTGAAGCAGTGAAGTGGTATCGCAAGGCTGCTGAGCAGGGAGATGCGGTTGCGCAGAACAATCTTGGTGTGATGTACAAAAAGGGCAGGGGCGTCACTCAGGATTATGCTGAAGCGGTGAAGTGGTATCGCAAGGCGGCTCAGCAGGGGTATGCAAGGGCGCAGTCCAATCTTGGTTGGATGTATCGCAACGGCAACGGCGTTCCTCAGGATAAGATTACTGCTCATATGTGGTACAATATCTCTGCTTCTAATGGGTTTTTGGGAGCTGTAGACCCTAGGGATAAAGTAGCTAAAACGCTAACGGTAGAGCAGCTTGTAAAAGCTAATGAACAAGAAGAAAGGTGTATAGGTAACTCCAACTCTACTTATTTTGGTAAGGTCATCGCTTACAGGGATTGTGACACAAAGGCTAAATCGTGGTGGAAGATTCTATATGAAATAGAGTCAGGACCCGACAATAATCTTCTCATAATTGGGCTTTTAATCGTATTTGGGCTCCTTCCTTCGATTGCCATCCTTGTTGTGCTGATAAAAAAGCGCGACTCGTTATCGTGGAATACGGGTTCTTCTTGGAATTTTGGATCATATAAATCCACTTTATCGCCAAAAGATTTTCGCTCGGCACATAAATGGTTTTTTTTAGTTCTGTTTGTATTAGCGGTGTTTATTTTGTTTTTGAAAGCAACAGAAGAAATACCTTGAAGTCAGTGAGGACGCGTTGAAAAGAGTGGTGGGATGATGAACCGACATTCCCCAAGCGGCGTGCCGACTGACGTGAAGATCGCCTGAATCCGACCTCTGGACAATCGTTTTTTGCCCCAAGCGGCGTCAGGGGTCGCGCAGGCTGCTGTAACAGGGCGGATCAGACCGGGAAGCCGCTGTGTCCTGGCCCAGGGGCGGTGTTTTTCAGCGCAGTGGATAGACCTGTCCTGCCGCTTTCGTTCAGTTTGGGTCCGGATCGCGGTCATGCGCATAGCGGTGGCGCTCGCAATCGGCGGATAGCGGCGAGGATGGCGCGCACCATCGGGCCGGTGACGGCCACCTCGGCCAACTGGAAGGTAATGGCGCGGGCGTGGCGCACGACGCGTGCCCCGATCTTGATCAGCTTGAGCTGCAGGCTGGTTAGCGACCAGTCGGCCATCGCCTCGGGTAGCTCGATGCAGCGCAGGAAGGTGGCCAGGTTGTAGGCCAGTGCGTGCAACTGCAGCCGCACCTCGTTGTCGCGGAACTTCCGGCATGACAGCCGCGTCCAGTGAAAGGCATGCTTGCCTTCCTTGATATGCTGCTCGGCGGTGCCGCGGCGATTGTAAAAGCGGGTGATCTCGTCCGGCTCCATCGGCAGGTTGGTGACGATGAAGCCGACCTTGGGGAACAGTTCGCCCGGATGCCATTCGATCTTGGCGATCACGCGGCGTGGCTTGTCCCAACTCTGAGCCTGATACTGGAAGTCCTCGTAGAACCGCTTCACCTTGGTCTTTGACGGCCGCCCAACGGGGCGGGTTAACCGATGAGCGATGCAGCCTTCGAGAACGGCGTTCTTCTTCATCCGGATGGCGTAGAAATAGCCTGCCCCTTCCAGTCGCTCATAGAGTGCCGGGATCGCATAGGCGGCATCGGCCCGGAAGAAGCGGCCACCAAGGTTGCGACCAGCGTAGCGGGTGATCACCGGATCAAGGACGTTCCGCCAGCCGTCGGCGCTGTGGACGTTGCCATTGCGCAGGGCGCAGCGTTCCAGCATGCCGAACTGGTTGAACAAGAAGTTGGGATGATAGCAGTTGCAGTCGAAATGCCCGTTCCACGCCGCTCCTTCCTGATCGCCATGCGTCGGGCTGACCGAGCTGTCCATGTCCAGCACGATATACTTGAGCCCGTTGCGGTCATGAAACCGGTCAATCCATCGGCCATTCAGGTCGGCCAGCGCCGCCCGGTTCTCAGGCAAGGCCAGTGTCTCGGTCTCGAACCGCCCCATCTGCGATGCTGAAGCTGCTTGCGCATCGACGGCCCTGCCGCCGACAACCTGACGCATCACCGGGTCGAGCGCGAGACGGTCAGCATCGTTCACATCCCCATATCCGGCCAGCCGCCCGAACACCGATTGCCGGAACAGCCCGTCAAGACGATGGACCGTGTTCCTTCCGATACGATTGTCGCGCAGCGAAGCTGATGCCAGATTGGACAGCCCAAGCGCATCGTCAAGCTCGCGCATCACCAGCAGGCCGCCGTCCGAACTGATCTGCGTGCCACGAAATTCCAGCCGCACGCGAGGGTCGAAATCCACCCGATCTGCCCGCTGTAATCCCGCACCCTCTGGGTGATCCATGAAATACGCCCCTCGCAGCCATCAACACCATGATTTGTATAGGTAATGTTGAGTTCAAGACAGCGAAATCAGCCGGCTACTCGGGGAATGCGGGATGAAAGGTCACGCGCTCGACCAGGCCGGCGAGGACTTCCCGGTCCGATGTATCGGTCTGATCGGTTGGCCGGGCGCGTGTCACGGTGATCCTCCTGGTACGCACGTCGTCGGGCCGTGGTCGACGAGCATCAGTTCATCCACCGGAAAGCCCAGGCCGCGGGCATTTTCGACGAGGCGCTGTCGGATCTCGGGTGACAGATCGGGCTTTCGCGCCAGGATCCACAGGAAGTCGTGCGAGGGGCCTGATATCATGGCCCAGCCATAATCCTGCCGGTCGAGAGCAAAAACGTGATAGCCGCCGGCGAACGGCCAGAAGAACGTGACGGAGAGGCTGGCCGTGTCAGGCGGGCCTTGGAATACGGCGCGGCCATCGGCTTCCTTCCAGCGGCAGTTCGCACGGGCGAAGCCGCGGTTGAGCACGCCGACAGACCCGTCGTCCCGCAGCGTGTACGTCGCCGTCACGTTCGTCAGTCCACGCTCGAAGCTGTGGTCGAGGCGCAAGATCTCGTACCAGACGCCCCGATATCGGCTGATGTCGAAAGAGGTGACCGGCTCCACGCCGTCGGGGCGGCCGGTGCACCCACTGAGGATCACGAGCAGGGTGGCGACGAACGCCAGCCTGGCCTGCTTCAACGTGCCGACTTCCGCCATCCCGCCTTCAACGCCTCGTCCTCTGAACAGAACCATCGCTCGCCTTTGCTCTCGTCGATCCGGGTCGATCCGTAATCCGCGGTGCCGGGCACGTGATAGATGCGCTCGCCGTTCCTGCTGATGTTGCCTTTGATCGGGCAGGAACGCGGTTGGACCTCGCCCGCGACCTGTAGCCGTTCACCGCGGCGCCAACTTGCCGGGTCGATGAAGCGGCCGATCCAAATACCGACGCGCGCCTGCTGCGCGGCGTTCTCGTCCTGGACATAATTCGTCGAGTACCGACGGTACGCGACAGCCCAACCCTGGCGGACCATCCAGGCGTTGAGATCCGTGTCGCCGAGCCTGCAGACGGCCACGATCCGCTGATACCGATCGACATCGCGCTTCTCGCAGCGGACCACGGACCTGCCGATCTTCTCGGCGAGAGCCAGAGCCGCCTGCTGGCCGCAGCGCCAGGGCTTCTGGCTTGGGTCGAGGCATAGCTGGGTGCTCTCGGGAGCGTCGATCCCGTGCAAGCGGATACGGGTGCCGTGGGTATCGAGGGTGTCACCATCGATGACCGAGGTTACGCCGGTCAGGCTCTCAGTCCCCATCGCCGGCCCTGCGCTGCTCGTGATGAAAATGAGAGCGAAGAGAAACCGGGCGATCACCTCAGGTCTCCCGGCCGAACCAGCGGATCCTGCCGATGATCTTGATCTCGTCGGCGGTGCGATCGTAGGGCGTGTAGAACGGATTGTCCGAGATGATCCGCACGCATGGCGGATCGGAGTTCGGGATGTACTCCAGCCGCTTCGCGACGAGCCCCATGCCATCGAAAAGCACGAAGATCCCGGGCGGCGTCGGCAGGGCGCGACCGAGATCCACGAGAACCACGTCGCCGTCCTGGAGCGTGGGCATCATGCTGTCGCCCTCGACATGCATGATCCTGAGGTTGGCCGGATTGGCGCGCAGGCGGTGCGCTATCCACGAACTCTTGAAATGATACGGCTCGCCGCTCTCGACCTCGTTGGCGACGATCGTGCCGCCCCCCATCGACGCGGTGACCTCGACGGATGGAATCGAGATAAATTCGTCTGGTTCTTGATGTATCAGCGGCTCGTCGCCCTGGATCTCACCCTTCCCGTGGAGCAGCCAGTTCCGGTCGACCTTCAAGGTCGCGGCGATCTTGTCGAGCTTTTCCAAGTTCGGGTGCTCGGATCGACCGCGCATGATGTCGTAGACGAAGGACCTGTTGACGCGCGCGTCCTCCGCCACCTCCCGGGCGTTCATCCCAATCTGCCGGGCACGAGCCCTTAGCCTGTCGGCGAGCGTGGTGAGCATCTATCTCGTCCAAGGTGTGGATGATGTGGATAAAAGCAGATTGATTCGTCCGCGTCAACTGATTAGAACATACCGCGAACATAATCGGCGGACGAGCGTGCGCGATGACGGCCATCGAGAAGGAGTATTTCGCACTCGAGGAGTTGGAGGAGCGCTGGCAACTGCCTCGGCGCGATCTGGCCTATCTGGCGGAAAACGGTCTTCTGAGGGTGTCGGTGCGGCTTTACGGCGTCCGTATAGAACGTGGCTCGTACGAGGAGACCGACGACGGCCAATGGTTCCGGATTCCGGAGGAACAGGCTTGGTTTCAAGGCCTGCAGGATCTCCGTCCGCACGACGTCTACAAACTGTTTCACCAAGGCGAGGTTCGGGTCCAGCATTTCGAGGCGCCCGACGCTGCGTACTGCCACGTTGTCCAACCGGACGAGGGGGTCGTGGTGAATCGCGACGAACTCGTGGTGCGTCGCGAAGAGCGGGATCGCGCCGAGACCAAGCACGGCCTCGGTGGAACCCCTCGATCATCCACGCGCGGCTTCTCGCAGCTCAACGACTTCAGCGAGGTCACGCTGGGGGATCGCCTGTATACGCTCGGGCCCATCCAAGGCCGGGTGGTTCAGATCCTCTTTGAGTCCGCAACCGCTGGATTCCCCTGGCGTCACGGCAAATCGGTCCTGGCGGAAGCGGGGTCGTCCTGTACCCGCATGGCTGACCTCTTCAAGGCCCAGCCGGACTGGCGGACGCTCATTCAATCCGATCGGCGCGGCCGCTACCGGCTCAACATCAAATTTTCCTGATCCCCCCGCGAAAGTCAGGTTCGCCGCGGCCTTGACGCGCTTGGACCTGGGCTGATCCCCCGCCATCCCCCTGCAGATCCCCTTCTATCCTCCTGATTTGTCCAAATTGATCCCCCGACGATCCCCACGACGGATCGCCGATGGATCTGCATCTTCTCCGCAGGTTTTCGACAAGAACCCAAGGAGACACAGATGGCTACGAAACATCTCAACCAGATCGACCTGGCTGCGCGCTGGAACATCAGCCACCGCACGCTTGAGCGGTGGCGCTGGACGGGCGAAGGCCCGCGCTTCGTCAAACTCGGCGGTCGGGTCGTGTACCGCCTCGAAGACGTCGAGGAGTACGAGCGCGAGCAGATCCGCGCGAGCACCGCCGACACCCCTGCCAAGCCTGTGGCGTGAGGGGACGGCAATGACGACCTCCAACCGTATCCGCCTCGATGATCTCCGGCGCATGGCTGTCGGTGATATCGCCGCTCTGCCCGCCGATCAGTTGGCTCTCCTGCAGGACGAAGCCGACGAGACCCTGCGCCAGGCCAAGACGACCTGCGACTGGCTCGATGGCGCTGTCGCCCTCAAATACGCCGATCGTGCCCAGGCCGTCCGTCAGGCCGCGGATAAGGACACCGGGACCATCCGCTTCGACGATGGCGCTGTCACCGTGATCGCCGACCTGCCGAAGCGCGTCGATTGGGACCAGCAGAAGCTTGCCGCCCTGATCGAGCGCATCCGGGCCGAGGGCGACGACCCCGACGAGTACGTCGACGTCGCGATCAAGGTGCCGGAGCGGAAGTACACCGCCTGGCCCGGGCATATCCGCGAAGCGTTCGAACCAGCGCGAACGGTGCGCGCGGGCAAGCCCAGTTTCAAACTCGTTATCCGGAAGGTGGCGTGATGGCCATTTCGCTCGCATCCCTGCGCACCGCAAACGCGCTGCGCCCGCCGAGGGTGCTGATCCATGGCGTCGCAGGCATTGGCAAGACTACCTTCGCGGCCGGTGCCGACGCCCCCGTATTCATCATGCCCGAGGATGGCCTCGGCACCCTCCAGGTCCCGCATTTTCCGCTGGCCGGCAGCTTCGTCGAGGTGTCCGAGGCACTCGATGCTCTGCTGAACGAGGAGCACCCCTACCGGACGGTGGTGGTCGACAGCGTCGACTGGCTCGAGCCGCTGATCTGGGCCGAGACCGCCAGGCGCAACGGCTGGCCGTCGATCGAGTCGCCGGGCTACGGCAAGGGCTATGCCGAGGCGCTGAACGTCTGGCGTGAGTACATCGACAAGCTCAACGCGCTTCGTGACCGCAAGGGTATGGCGGTCGTTCAGATCGCCCACACCGACATCAAGCGCTTCGACAGCCCGGAGCACGAGCCCTACGACCGGTATGTGATCAAGCTCCAGCCGCGTGCCGCAGCGCTGCTGCAGGAGCATTCCGACGCGGTGCTGTTCGCGAACTATCGGCTGTCGATCGCCAAGGCGGATGTCGGCTTCAACAAGAAGGTGGCCCGCGCGCTCGGGGCCGGCGAGCGCGTCATGCACACCGCCGAGCGCCCGGCCTTCCTTGCCAAGAACCGTTACGGCCTGCCCGACACCCTTCCGCTCGATTGGAAGGCCTTCGTCGAGGCGATGCCGCAGCCCGAATGACCCCGACAGGACTGGAGAACAGACATGGCACGTTTCGACACCGCCTTTGACGCCTCGGGGGTCGAGCCCACCGCCGCCCACGAGGTGCTGCCGGCCGGCAAGTACCGCGCGCAGATCGTCGAGAGCGAAATGCGCGTCACCCGCAACGGCATGGGCCGATATCTCTGGCTGATGCTGGACATCGTCGAGGGGCAGCACCGGGGCCGCAAGATCTTCGATCAGCTGAACCTGGTGAATGCCAACCCGACCACGGTGGAAATCGCTCAGCGCACGCTGTCGGCGATCTGCCACGCCACGGGCAAACTGCAGGTCAACGACAGCGAGGAACTGCACCTGATCGCGATGACGATCCAGGTCGGCGTGAAGCCTCCAAAGGACGAGTTCGGCGAACGCAACACGATCCGCTACCTCGTGCCGGATCCTGCGGGCCAGACGGGCCCCGCGACGTCGAGCCCCGCAACATCGAGCCCGGTGCAGTCGAGTCCAATGCAGTCGAGCCCGGCGGCACGGCCCGCCGCGATCAAGCCGGCCACTGCGCCCTGGAACCGCAAGAGCTGACGCCCTTGGCCGCCGCGGGCTGATGCGCGCGGCGGTCTGGATCCCGACAGACCCGAGAGGCCGACCATGACGAACAACATCGACGCGGCCTGCGCGGCCGCGAACGCCCCCGTCATCCCTGACGACAAACTGCCCGAGGCTAACGGCCGGCGCGTTTACGCGATGGAGATCAGCCCGGCCTATGTGGACGTCGCCGTGGAACGCTGGCAGGCGGAGACTGGTCGAGACGCCATCCTGGACGGTGACGGCCGGACCTTCTCGACAGTCAGGGACGAGCGGTTGCAGGCTGCCGACCAGGATCCGGCCAGCGCCTCCCGATCAGCTATGGAAGCGAACGCCGGCAATCGAAATGTCGGCATGAAAAGCGCGACCGATCGCGACAATGCCGATGCGGCGCAGCTTTGAAAGATCGAGCGGTACATCGATCCGGTGGGCCTCGAAGTCGGCGAAGGGCAGCCGGAGCGTCCGCCATTCCGGCCGCGCGATGAAGCTCTGACGATAGGACTGCCAGGGGCGGGCCACATCCGCCGTGCGCAGGTGCAGATTGTAGCTCTCGTCTTTACCGATGACGTCGATTTCGATACCCGCCCAATGACTTGCGTCGATGGGGGCGCCATCGGGTGCGAGGTCGACTGCGATCTGGAGGAAGCCGCCGTTGTTCTCGAGGCTCACATCGCCACGCATGTGAATCGCTTCCCGGTCCTGCACGACCTCGCGCAGCATCGTGCCGTTCGAGAGCCCGCCCATGACGCGGTCGGCGATCAGTTCCCAAGAGGCGCCGTTGCTCGCACGCGGCGACGGCTGGCTCAGGTCGTCGATCACATCGGTCGTTGCGGCCAAGCTTCGGCTCCATCCGAGACCCGTCGCGATCATCGCGGCAGGCAAGACCATGGCTGTGCGCCTGTTGATCATTGTGCACCTCCAATCCGTATCACCCTCGGCCCCGACCGCAAATGAACCTCGGGAAATCGTATGAAGCAGTCGCGTGTCATGTCGATGATCGAAGCCGCGATGAACGTTGTGGTCGGCTACCTGCTGGCCATCGCCACGCAGATCGTCGTGTTCCCGTGGTTCGGGATCGAGACGGGGCTTGCCGAGCACATGACCATCGGCCTCGCCTTCGTGGGGGTGTCGCTGTTGCGCGGCTACGCGCTGCGGCGACTGTTCGAGATGGTCCGGGTGCGCGGCGCCCAATGAGAGACCGCCGCCCCCGAAGGACGGCGGTCTCCACGATTGGCAGCTGTCGCTCGGTCAGGCTGGCGGCAAGCGGTAAATCCGCCCGCGACCATCGATCTTCTCCGACGTCACGTCGAGACCGAGCTTCTTCTTCAGCGCGCCGGCGATAGCACCCCTGACCGTGTGAGCTTGCCATTCGAGGGTCTCAGCGATCTCAGCGATGGTGGCGCCTTCGGGACGCCCCAGCATGGCGATCAGCTGGGCCTGCTTGGTGCCCTCGCGCGGTGTCCGCGGCTTGGACGCGGGCTTCGTCGCGGTCGCGGCTTCCGTCGCGGTGTCCTCGGCCGGCGCCTCAATGGCGCCCTTCGGCTCGCTGTCGGCGCTTTCCGGCGCGATGCGGATGGCGGCCAGTCCGGTCCGGGTCGCGACCAGCGTGGTGCCATGCCCGTCGCCGGTCTCGCGCCATACAGGCTCCCCTTTGCGGGGGTCGGCATCGACCTCCTCGACGAGGCCTTTGGCGACCATGGTATCCACCACCTTGGTGGCGGCACCTCCGCGCAGGGAGCCGGGAAGTGGCAGGACGTTGTGGCCCTCGCGCTCAGCGGCGGCGCGGAGGATTGCGGCTTGCGTGTCAGTGAGCTTGGTCATGGGGTCGTCTCCTTGGTCGGGACCGCGCCCGTCGCGGCCCTTCTACGACCCCAAGCCGCGCGGCATGGCGCGGCCGGAGTTCGGGCGGTAGCCGGGTTCACTCGGCGTGTTCGCCCTCCTTGAAGGCGGCGTCGGTGATGCGGTTTAGCCCGCATTCCCCAAGTAATCCGGTGATTTAGCTGTCGTGGACATGGTATTTCTGATACAAATCATGGTGTTGATTGCTGCGAGGGACGGGTTTCATGGATCACCCATCGGGTGCGGGTTCGCAGCGGGCAGATCGGGTGGATTTCGACCCTCGTGTTCGGCTGGAATTCAAGGGCGCGCTGCTGAGTTCGGACGGCGGTCTTTTGGTGATGCGCGAGATGGATGACGCGCTCGGGCTGTCCGCTCTGGCGTCAGCGGCGCTGTGCGACACCCGCCGAGGCAAAAACACCGTCCACCGGCTCGACGGGCTATTCCGGCAGTCAGTGTTCGGTCGTCTGGCCGGATATGAAGATGTAAACGATGCCGACCGTCTCGCCCTCGATCCGGTCATGCGCCAGGTCGTGGGCGGCAGGACTGTCGATGCGCAGGCGGCCTCGGCCTCGCAGATGGGGCGGTTCGAGACGGAGACGCTGGCCTTGGCCGAGAACCGGGCGGCGCTGGCCGACTTGAACGGGCAATGGATCGACCGGTTTCATGATCGCAACGGGCTGAAGTTCATCGTGCTGGACATGGACAGCTCGGTCAGCCCAACCCATGGCAATCAGGAAGGGTCCGCCTGGAACGGGCACTTTGACTGCACCTGCTACCACCCGAACTTCTTGTTCAACCAGTTCGGCATGCTGGAACGCTGCGCCCTGCGCCACGGCAACGTCCACAGCGCCGACGGCTGGCGGGACGTGCTCGACCCGGTGATCGCTCGCTATGCCAAACGTGACATCCTGCGGTTCTTCCGTGCTGACGCCGCCTACGCGATACCGGCAATCTATGTGCGGCTGGAAGAAGCAGGCTATTTCTATGCCATCCGGCTGCCCGCCAACAACGTCCTGCGTGAGAAGATCGCGCACCGGCTGACGCGGCCCGTGGGGCGGCCGTCGCTGACCAAGGTCAAGCGGTACTTCGTCGATTTCGACTATCAGGCGGCGTCTTGGGACAAGGAACGCCGTGTGATCGCCAAGATCGAATGGCACCCGGGCAAGCTGTTCCCCCGCGTGGGTTTCATCGTCACCAACTTGCCGATGGAGCCGGATTGGGTGATGGGCTTCTATAACCAGCGCGGCACCGCCGAGCAGCACATCAAGGAAGGTAAATACGCCTTCCATTGGACGCGGCTGTCGTGCCGGAAGTTCCGCGATAACGAGGTGCGGCTGCAATTGCATGCACTGGCCTACAATCTGGCAACCTTCCTGCGCTGTATCGAACTGCCCGAGGCCATGGCGGACTGGTCATTGACCAGCCTGCAACTCAAGCTGATCAAGATCGGCGCCCGCGTCGTGCGTCACGCTCGCGCCATCACCTTCCAACTGGCCGAGGTAGCCGTCACCGGCCCGATGGTCCGCGCCATCCTCGCCGTGATCCGCCGCCTTCGAGAGCCACCGCTATGCGCGTGACCGAGGTCCAGGCCAAAACTGAACGAAAGCGGCAGGACAAGTCTGCCCGATGCGCTGAAAAACGTCGCCGCCGGGCCGGGATGCTGCGGGTTTACGGGCCGATTCGCCCAACTTCGGGCGTTTGCGCGACCACAGACCCCGCGCGGGGCGGAAAACGCTTGATCCGCTGGCGCAGTCAGGCGATCTTGACGTCAGAAGGCACGCCGCTTGGGGAATGTCGGCTTCACTTCCTGGCAACGTTCTTCGGGGTAAAATCAGGAACCGGCCGTTGTGGCCGAGAGGACGGTCAGGGGAGATTCTATGGATCCGGCGACGTTGACGGCGATCTACGCCGTGCTTGCCACGCTTGGGCTGGTGGCGACGGACACCTATTACAACGCCAACACGATGTATCTCGACACCACCGTGGCCGAGGCGGTGGCCGAGGAGGGCTACACCCCCTACGTCATCGACGGCATCTTCATCGCCGAGGTGAAGAAGATCACCAAGACCCCCTCGCTGGTGGCGGCGCCGACGATCCAGTCGAGCAAGACCAAGCCGGTGTCGGCGGCGCTGGCCCAGGCGGCCGGGCTGGAATCCGCGTTGGGAGCCATCCACAGCCTGATGGGCATCATTCCGCCGAAGATGGTCACCAGCGTGATCGTCGAGGACGAGACCAAGCGCGTGCAGGTGGTGCAGAACGGCCCGGACGGCCGCGTCGCCGAGTACGTCGTCGCCGACGAGATGAAGCTGAAGCTGATCCTGACCGGCTACGACCCGAAGTCCGGGTACTTCGACATCGAGGTCAAGGGGCACACCGAGGAAGACGACTTCGACCACATGATCCGCGACGCGGCGTTCGCCGCCGTGCTGAAGCTCGACCCCTACCTCGCGACCCTCTACGACCTGAACTACCGCGCCGTGAACGACAAGGATCTGACGCCGGCGAAGGAGCTGATCGAGGATCAGCTCGACAAGATTCCAAGCGTCGTGGGCCACAGCCACCGGGCGCTCACCGAGAACCTGCGCGGCATTCTGGCCCTGCTGGAGCGCGATCAGGTGGTCGCCCGCGAGTATTTCCTGAAGGCCCAGGCCTCGAACCCGCGCCAGCCGATCGGGTTTCTGAACTGCGCGTTCCTCGACGTGCACGAGGACCGCTTCGAGGAGGCGATCCGGAACGTCGAGAAGGTCGTCTACCCGACCTACTGGCCGATGACCAGCAACCCGGTCCTGCTGTCGAGCGCCTACGTCATCAAGGGCGTGGCGGAGACCGAGACCGAGAAGTTCAAGGCGGCCGAGGCCAGCTTCCAGAAGGCCGCGGCCCTGAATCCGCAATCCTCCGAGGTCTTCGTCTACTGGGCCCGGATGCTGCGCAAGTTGGGACGGCCGGCGGAGGCCGAGCGCAAGATGTTCCAGGCGCGCCAGAACTCGGAGTTCTTCGAGAACTACCCGGAGATGGCGCTGCTGTACTTCTGGCTGACCGAGGAGGGCACCCAGCCGTTCGACCGGCGCACCAGCCAGGCCGAGGCGCTCTGAGCCGTCGCGCGATCAACCGGGACGGCCGGCCGGATACTCCGGCCGTCCCGAACGCGCTCAGAAACCGCTCTCGCGGGCCCGGATCAGCTTCGCCACCGGTGTTGTCACGTTAACTCGTCGAGTTAGCAAGTTGGCATGCCGGTCGTTGATCAAGCGGCATGTGCCGCGGATTTCCAAGCTTCGAACGCTTCGAGCCGATGGTAGCGAATGGTGAGGGCGGAACGACGGCGGGCTGGGACAGAGTAACGATTGCGGGTTGCGGATTGCATAGACACGAAGCGTTGTAATCCACCCGGTGATCGGAAGCCTTGCATCACCCGCTCTCGTTTTCGGAAGGGCAAGTGGCTGTTCTCGGCGCGGTTATTGAGCCCCTTGTGTGACCAATGATCAAGGCCAGGCGCGACCTCGCGCTTGGCGGCCCCATATGAGCGCAGTTTGTCCGTAATGATCCTTTTGGGCACGAAGCCCCAACGTTTCATCAGCTTGATCAAAAGCCGCTTTGCAGCGCGCTTGTCTCGCTTCGATTGTAAGATTTCCTCAAGAACGACACCGTGTTGGTCGACGGCGCGCCACAGCCAGTATGACCGGCCCGCGATCTTCACGACGACTTCGTCCAGATGCCAAACATCACCAGGGCGAGGCTGCCGTCGCCGCAGAACGTGGGCGATCCGGGGACCGAACTTGACGGTCCAGCGCCGGATCGTCTCATACGAAACGTCCACACCACGTTCCAGCATAAGCTCCTCGACCTCGCGCAGGCTCAAGTTGAACCGGGCGTAGAGCCAGACAACATGAGAAATGATCTGAGGCGGAAAGCGGTGGCGCTTGTAGCTGATTTTCTCTGTTTGCATCGACACCGCCTACGCCCGGATCATTGAACCCGCAACCTCAGGCACGTTAACGTGACAACACCCGCCGAACTTCTAAACCCGACATCCACCAGATGATCTGGGAGAAGCTGATCTGCAACTGCGCGGTCTCGGGGCCGTGCTGCATCACCGGGCTGACGGTCGGCCAGGTTCTCGACAACCCCGACGCCTGGAGCATCGCCAGCGCCTGCGCGGCCGAGGCCGACGCGGTCGCCCGGGCCAAGGGAATCAAGCTCGGCTTCGACGACGTGGCGAGCTACGTGCGGGCCTTCGGCGCGAAGATCCCGCACTCCAAGCCCTCGATGCTGCAGGACCACGTCGCGCGCCGGCCCTCGGAGATCGACGCCATCAACGGGGCGATTCCCGCCGAAGCCGCCAAGGTCGGGCTGTCGGCGCCGGTCAACGACGCGGTGGCGAGGTGTTGTCACGTTAACGTGCCTGAGGTTGCGGGTTCAATGATCCGGGCGTAGGCGGTGTCGATGCAAACAGAGAAAATCAGCTACAAGCGCCACCGCTTTCCGCCTCAGATCATTTCTCATGTTGTCTGGCTCTACGCCCGGTTCAACTTGAGCCTGCGCGAGGTCGAGGAGCTTATGCTGGAACGTGGTGTGGACGTTTCGTATGAGACGATCCGGCGCTGGACCGTCAAGTTCGGTCCCCGGATCGCCCACGTTCTGCGGCGACGGCAGCCTCGCCCTGGTGATGTTTGGCATCTGGACGAAGTCGTCGTGAAGATCGCGGGCCGGTCATACTGGCTGTGGCGCGCCGTCGACCAACACGGTGTCGTTCTTGAGGAAATCTTACAATCGAAGCGAGACAAGCGCGCTGCAAAGCGGCTTTTGATCAAGCTGATGAAACGTTGGGGCTTCGTGCCCAAAAGGATCATTACGGACAAACTGCGCTCATATGGGGCCGCCAAGCGCGAGGTCGCGCCTGGCCTTGATCATTGGTCACACAAGGGGCTCAATAACCGCGCCGAGAACAGCCACTTGCCCTTCCGAAAACGAGAGCGGGTGATGCAAGGCTTCCGATCACCGGGTGGATTACAACGCTTCGTGTCTATGCAATCCGCAACCCGCAATCGTTACTCTGTCCCAGCCCGCCGTCGTTCCGCCCTCACCATTCGCTACCATCGGCTCGAAGCGTTCGAAGCTTGGAAATCCGCGGCACATGCCGCTTGATCAACGACCGGCATGCCAACTTGCTAACTCGACGAGTTAACGTGACAACACCCCTCATCGGCATGCAGTCGACGCTGGAACAGACCCGGGAACAGGAGCGCCGCGCCGCCGGTGAGAAAGAGGCCCGGTCGACCAAGCTGAACGCGCTAACCAGCACCTTCGATTCCGAAGTCTCGACCGTCCTCAAGACCGTCGCCTCGGCGTCGAACGAGTTGCAAACCACCGCCGCGTCCTTGACGGCGACCGCCGAGCAGACCAGCCAGCAATCCCTGGCGGTGGCCGCCGCTGCCGAGGAGGCGGGTACCAACGTCGAAACCGTGGCAGCGGCCTCCGAGGAACTGTCGAGCTCCATCTCAGAGATCAGCAATCAGGTCAGGCAATCGAGCGATGTCGCCAACCGGGCCAAAGACGAAGCCGACCAGGCGAATGCCAAGGTCAAGGGTTTGGCAGCCGCGGCCCAGCAGATCGGCGAGGTTGTCACCTTGATCAGCGACATCGCGGCACAGACCAATCTGCTGGCGCTGAACGCCACCATTGAAGCCGCTCGAGCCGGAGAATCTGGACGGGGATTCGCCGTGGTTGCCGCCGAGGTTAAGAACCTGGCCAGCCAGACGTCCAAAGCCACCGAGGAGATCTCGGCACAGATCGCCGCCATTCAGTCCGCCACCACTGAATCCGTTCATTCCATCGAGTCGATCAGCAAGGTGATCGACGAGGTCAATCAGATCTCGACGATGATCGCCTCTGCAGTCGAGCAACAAGCCGCCGCAACGGCGGAGATCGCCCGCAACGTCCAGCAGGCGGCCAACGGAACCAACGAGGTGACCCAGAACATTGCCGGTGTGAAGGACGCTGCCGAGGACACCGGCGCAGCGGCTGCCCAGGTGCTCACGTCGTCAACCGAACTGTCGCAGCAGGCCGAGAAGCTTCGCGGCCAGGTCGAGCGGTTCCTGCAGGACGTCAAGGTGGCTTAGGGACAGATCGTCCGGCGGGCTCAGGACGGCCAGGACCGGCGGAACAGCAGGTTCTTGCGGTCGTCGTCGACCTTCGGCTCGAAGCCATGGCGCTTGAGCCGGTCGACGACCGCCTGTTTTCCGGGCTCCCACCAACGGATTTCCATGCGCACGCTGTCGAGGCGCGGATCCGCCAGCGTCCGCTCCATGCCGGCGATCACCCCATCCTCGCCGCCGTCGACATCGATCTTCACATGGGTCGGGAACGGGATCGCCCCGCGTTCCACCAGATCGTCGATCGCTGCACCCTCGACCTCGATCTGGGCGTCGCCTGGAGCGGCAGCATCGTGTTCGCCGTGAAACGCCTGGGCCGCGACGCCAGGAATCACCTCCCGATGGCTCAGGCGGCCGCTGCCGCTCCGAGCCGCCGCAGCCACGGGAAGCATCCGGACACAGTCGCTCAATCCGCTCATCGCAATGTTCGCGGTGGCGGAGTCGATGTTCACCGGAAACGGCTCGAGCCCGATCGATCGACATCCGCGCAGGCCCGCGGCCGCAATGCTGTACAGCCCGACATTGGCGCCCACGTCGAGCAGCACGTCCGATGGCGACATCTCTGCCAGCCACGCCCACATGCCGGGCTCGTGCACGAAAAAGAAGTCGAAGAACAGCCCGAGCTGCGGGCCGGCAACGTTGAACGAAACCTGCGCATCGCCGACCCGAAGGTCATAGCGGCGGCCATGGTGTTCCACCGACAACGACCGTCCGTAGCGGTCCCAGAACGCGATCATCCCGCAGGCATGCGCAACCGTTGCGTACCGGAAGAACAGGTGGGGGTCGGACTGCTCCTGGGTTGCCTGCCGTGCCAGGACGCAGGCTTCGAAGGCATTGCCGGTCGTGAGCGGGCGATCGAGCAGGCGCACGACGACCAGCAGTCGGTTGATGCGGCGAAGGGTGGCGGGCTCGACCCGATGACAGCGCAGAAGATGCCACAACGCCAGTGCATTCAGGTCCGGGTCGCCGGGCGTGAGAACCAGGGCGAGCCGCAGGTCGCGGCAGGCCTGTTCCCTCGGGCGATTGGCCAGGCCGCGCGCCAGTTCGTAAGGCAGCCGCCGACCCGCTGTCGCCCGTTCACGATCGTTCGTCGCGGCAGTCCCGGTCATTCGTCCATCCATGCTCCGCAGCGGGGTTCGTTTCCTATGGCAGCCGTCCACTGTCAATGAAGGACGCGGTGATCCTTGCCATCCGTCGCGGCTCCCGATAAGTGTCCTGGTCCTTTTTCCGTGTCGAGACGACCGCACGACCATGGCCGACGCGTCCCCTTCGCTCGCGCAGCTTCGCGCCGAGATCGACGAGATCGACAACAGCCTGCTGGAGCTGCTTAAGCGCCGGGTCGGCATCGGCCGGCGTGTGGCAGCCGCCAAGGGCGATGCGTCGGGACCGTTCCTGCGACCAGGACGCGAGGCACAGATCCTGCGCCGGCTGGCCGGCAAGCTGGTCGGCGCCGATCTGCCCGTGCCGGTGATGGAGCGGGTGTGGCGCGAGATCCTGGCAGCCAATCTGGCCCGCCAGGTCGACCCCGTGACGGTGGTCTGGGCACCGGCCGGAGCCGAGGCCCTGGTCGATCTCGCCCGTGACCGCGGCGGGGTCTCGACCCGGGTCGAGACCGTGAACGACCCGGCGACAGCGCTGGCAGCGGTGGCCGAGGGTCGTGCGACCCTGGCCGTGCTGCCGACCCCGGAGCTGGCCCAGTGGCGCTGGTGGCCGTTGCTGCTTGTGGATTCGCCCCTGAAGCCGCGCATCATTGCGCGGCTTCCGCTTTTCGGAGTCCGTGATTCCAGCGTGATCGCCGGTGTCGGCATCGGCTGCCAAGATCCCGATCCTTCCGGCGACGACATCACCCTGTGCGTTGTCCCGAGGGCGGAAGGATCCGCTGTCGACACGGCAAAGACCGGCGATGGAACTGTGCAGTCCCTGCTCGCCATCGACGGCTGGCCGTCGGCTGACGCATTGCCGGTGGGCGCCGTCTCGATCGGCGCCTACGCCCGTACCCATTCTTATTGATCCAACCGCCCTCCCTGAGGAGTGCTCGATGCCCAGCGTCGCGCCCAAAGCGTCCATTGCCGACCTGATCGGCTACAAGCCTGCCCTTGCCGGCGCGCCGGGGCATGCTCGGGTGGTGCGACTGCATGTGAACGAAGGCGCGCTCGGCCCGTCGCCCAAGGCGATGGAGGCGATGCAGACCGTCGCGACGCGCATCCATCAATACCCGGCGGTCGACGCATCGGGGCTCGCCGTCGCGATCGGCCGCAAGCACGGCATAGACCCGCAACGCATCGTGCTCGGCTGCGGTTCGGACGAGTTGATTCAGGTGTTGTGCCTTGCCTATGTCGAACCGGGCGACGAGGTCATCCACACCCAGTATGGATTCCTGCTGTTTCCGATGGCCGCGAAGATCGCCGGCGGCGTGCCGGTGTCGGCGCCGGATGACGGCTACACCGTCAGCGTCGACGCGATCCTGGAGCGGGTAACGCCGCGCACCAAGCTGGTGTTCCTGGCCAATCCGAACAACCCGACCGGCACCTATCTGGCGCATGACGAGGTGCGTCGCCTGCGCGCCGGCTTGCCGGACCGCGTGGTGCTGGTGCTTGACGCGGCCTACGCGGAATATGTCCAGCGCAACGACTACACCGCCGGTATCGAACTGGTCGAAGAGACCGACAACACGGTCATGCTGCGGACCTTCTCGAAAGCGTTCGGGATGGCCGGGCTGCGACTGGGCTGGGCGTATTGCCCCAAGTCCATGGCCGATACCCTGTACTCGATCCGGCCACCGTATGGCGTGAACATACCGGCCCTGGCGGCCGGGGTGGCGGCGATCGAGGATCAGGCGTTTCAGGACGCGACGGTGGCCCACAACGCGCGCTGGATGCCCTGGCTGCAAGCGCAGTTCAACGCCCTCGGCCTGGAGCCGATGCCGACGGTCGCCAACTTTCTGATGGTCCGGTTCCCGACCGAGCCGGCCCGCAACGCCGACGCCGCACGCCAGTTCCTGGCGGCCCGCGGCATTCTGGTGCGCGAGATGGCCGGCTATGGTGCGCCGGAGTTCATCCGGCTGTCGGTCGGCAGCGAGGACGACAACCACCTGCTGGTCGACACTCTTCGCGACTTCCTGAACGGGGCGAGCTCATGAGCGACGGCATCGTCTTCGATCGCATGGCGCTGATCGGTATCGGCAACCTCGGCTCGTCGATTGCCCGTGCCGTGCGGTCACGCGGCTTGGTACGGACCGTAGTGGTCGCCGATACCTCCGCGGAGGTGCGCGCCCGCGCGGCGGAACTCGACCTTGCCGATCAATACGTCGCAACCCCGGCTGAGGCGGTGGAGAACGCCGACGTGGTGGTGATCTGCACGCCGATCAGCGCCTACGCGTCGATCGCCGAGGCCATCGCCCCGCACCTGAAGCCCGGTGCGGTGCTGACCGACATCGGCTCGGTGAAGCTGGCGGTGGTGGCGGCGGTCACCCCGCACGTGCCGAACGGCGTGCATTTCGTCCCCGGCCACCCGATCGCCGGCACCGAGAAGTCCGGGCCGGACGCCGGCTCCGGCGCGCTGTTCGAGGGGCGGTACTGGATCCTGACGCCCGCCGAAGGCACAAACCCGGATGCGGTCGCCAGGGTGTCGACCCTCTGGGCACGCTGCGGCGCACTGGTCGAGGAACTGCCGGCCGCCTACCACGACAAGGTCCTGGCGGTCACCTCGCACCTGCCGCACCTGATCGCCTACACCATTGTCGGCACGGCGTTTGACCTGGAGGGCCAGGAACAGCGCGACGTCATCCGGTTCTCCGCCGGCGGTTTCCGGGACTTCACCCGGATCGCCGGGTCGAACCCGATCATGTGGCGCGACATCTTCCTGAACAACCGCGAGGCGGTGCTGGAGATGCTGCAGCGCTTCAGCGAGGATTTGAGCTACCTGCAGCGCGCCATCCGGTGGGGCGAGGGCGACAAGCTGGAAGAGCTGTTCACCAAGACCCGCGAGGTTCGCCGCGGCGTGGTTGAGGCCAACCAGGCCCAGCCGTTCCCGTACGGCACCAACGGGAAATAGGCCGACACCGCACACCGGCCACCGCACACCGGCGCGCGACCGCTTCAAGGCGCACTACTCGGTGATCGGACGGACCTTGCCGACCGCGATCTGCCCGACCCGCACGACGCCGCCCTGGACGGTGACCGGCGCCTTGAGCCGCTGACCCGAGCCATCGTCCGACGGTTCGCTTGCCGCGATCACCGCCAGCTTGAACAACGCGGCCTGCCCGGCCTTCATCCGCCCCTGTGCGACAAGCCGGTCGAGCGTCTCGGCAGCGCCCTGGATCTCCGCGATGCCGGCCCCCTCCGGCCGCAGGGCGGAATCGAGCGCGACGGTGCCGTCACCCACCAGATCGACCGGCGACCACGAAACAGCCAGTCGATTGATGTCGATCACACCGCCGGCGTCACGCCACGTTGCCAACCCCGGCACACCGGCGGTCGGATCCATCGGTCCGCGCAGGACGGCGTTCAGCGCGATCTTGGCCGGTCCGTCGAAAGGCAGATGATCGACCCCGGACGGTCGTACGCCGTCGGCGTACAGAGAAATCGTCAGAACCGTCGGCACCGAGCCCGCAACCGCGTTCTCGTCGGGCTCGGGTTCGGTGTCGATCACCGCCGTAACCTCGTCGACCGTCGCATGCATCACGCCACCCGGGCCGGTCAGGTCCAGCTTGCGCAGCGTCAGATCGATTCGCGTGGGCGCCCGCCGGCCAAGCGCCAGCATGGCATGCGCAATTTCAGCATCACCGGTGACCGAGCCCCAGGACCCCGCCGCACTTGCCCGTCCGCCCTTGGTCGGTCGGAGCGTCAACCGCAGCGGATTCCAGACCGGCGTGCTGGCAATCACCTCCGGTGCCGCGGCCGTCAGCAGGGTCGGACCGTCCTCGCGACTCCAATGCACCTGCCGGATCTGCACATCGACCGCCAACGGAAACCCGCTGGTAGTCATTGGTCCGTGCTCGATCCGGTCGCCAAGTGCCCGGCGCTGGGCTATCCAGGCGTCCAATGTCGCCTCGACCCGGATAGCCAGCAACTGCCACGCGACGGTCCACGCTGCTGCGCCCAGCAGACAAACACCGAGGACCGCCATGACCAGCAGCCGGCGTTTCGGCGAACGGCGACCGGTTTCCGGAGAGGCACCGGTTGTCTCAGACGACGACATTGCGTAAGCGGACCGAGCTGTTTTCAGGACGGCCGGAGCATAGGCGCGCGGAGCGGTTGATGAAAGAGATGGATGCCGGCCAATCCGCAGGTGATCTGTGGGTTTTCGGCTACGGCTCGCTGATGTGGAATCCAGGCTTTCCGTTCGATCAACGAGCGAACGCCTGGCTGCGCGGTCGGCACCGCCGGTTGTGCGTGGTGTCGCGTCACCACCGCGGCAACGCCGAACGGCCAGGGCTGGTCATGGGGCTGGACCGTGGCGGTTCCTGCCGCGGCATCGCCTATCGCGTGCCCGCCGGCGCGGTGCAATCGACGCTGGCCTATCTCGACGAGCGCGAGATCGCCCACTACCCAGTGTACCGTCGTGCCTTCCTGCCGATCACCCTGACGGGCCCGACACCGGTGCGGCGCGTCACGGCCGTGACCTACGTCGTGGACCGAACCGACCCGGACTATGCCGGCCACCTGTCGGTGGCGCAGCAGGCAGCGATCGTCGCCGTGGCGCAGGGTCTGTCCGGCGGTAACCAGGACTATGTGGCATCGACGGTCCGCCATCTGCACGGTCTTGGCCTGCGCAACCGCCAGCTCGAAGCGGTGCTTCACGCGCTTGGCGAACCAGCCTAGCATTCGTCCAACCGACTGCGCACAACCGCAGCGCAATGCCGGACGCCCCCGGGAGGACTCCATGAACGCCCCGACCCGCACGAGCCATCTGCTGACCTCCGACGAGATCGAGCACTATCACGAGCACGGCTACGTCATTCCGCGCTGGCGGCTGCCGGCCGACCTGCTGGCCCGGATGCGTGCGGACCTGGACGCCCTGCTGGACGCGAACCAGGGCGTCAGCCGCGACTCGATGTTCTGCCCGCACATCGTCAAGGGCGGAACCCAGGGGCTGAGCGGATCAAACGCCTGGCTGGACTACGCCCGCATTCCGGAAATGCTGGATCTGGTCGCCCAGGTGATCGGGCCCGACTACCTGCTGTGGGGTACCACGGTGTTCGGCAAGCCGGCCGGTACCGGCAAGCGGGTGCCCTGGCATCAGGACGGCGAATACTGGCCGATCCGGCCGCTTGCCACCTGCTCGGCCTGGATCGCGCTCGACGACGCGACACCGGAGAACGGCTGCCTGCGGTTCATCCCGGGCAGCCACAAGCAGCGTCGGCTGCGCGCCCACACCCAGAAGGACAGCCCCGACCTGGTACTGAACCAGGAGCTCAACGCCGACGAGTACGACGAGGCCGAGGCCGTCGACCTCGTGCTCGAAGCCGGCCAGTTCTCGCTGCATGACGTCTATCTGGTGCACGGCTCGGAGCCGAACCGTTCGAGCAAGCGCCGGGCCGGCTATGTCTGCCGCTATATGCCGACCACCTCGCATTTCGACCACGATTACGGCTCGACCCTGCAGGCCCGTGGCGGCAACCAGGTCGACTTCTCCAGTCGGGCGCTGTGGCAGATGCGCGGCAAGGACGTCTGCGGCAGGAACAACTTCACCGTCGGGCATTGACCGCTCGGCGGGTCGAACGGTCCTTCGTGGCCCGTGCGGAATAGTTCCGCCGTTCCCGCACCCATTTCCGCGGCCGGCACGTGGCTCGGCTTCCTCGCCATGTGCATCGGCATGTTCATGGCGATCCTGGACATCCAGGTGGTGGCAAGCTCGCTGCCGGCGATCCGCGATGCGCTGGATATTCCAACCGACGATCTGAGCTGGATCCAGACCGCCTACCTGATTGCCGAGGTTGTCGCGATTCCGCTGACCGCCCGATTGACCCGGCCGCTGACCATCGGCGGCCTGTTCGTCGTGGCCGTGACCGGCTTCGTGGCGGCCAGCGTCGGCTGCGCGATGAGCGACGGCTTCGCATCGCTCATCCTGTTCCGGGTACTGCAGGGATTCTGCGGCGGCATGATCATCCCGGCGGTGTTCACCGCGGTGTTCGTGTTGTTCCCACCAGAGTTGCGGGTGCTGCCGACCACCATCGCCGGGGTATTCGCCATGCTGGCCCCGACCCTCGGGCCGGTGGTCGGCGGCTACATCACGGAGACCTTCTCCTGGCACTGGCTGTTCCTGGTCAACATCGGCCCCGGGATCGTCGCAGCCGTAGTCGCAGGGGTGTTCATCCGGATCGGGCGCGTCGACCTGCGGCTGCTGCGCCGGGTCGACCTGATCGGTCTGGCGTGCGCGGCGGTGTTCCTGGCCGGGCTGGAGCTGACGCTGAAGCAGGGACCGGAGCAGAACTGGCAGGGAGCCTGGTTGATCACACTGATCTCCGCTTGCGGTCTGGGCGCGCTGGCGACGATCTGGCGCTGCCTGCGCCACTCCGAACCGCTGGTCGATCTGCGCAGCTTCGCCGACCGGCCGTTCGCGGCGGGCTGCACGTTCAGCTTCGTGCTGGGCGCCGGGCTGTACGGCTCGACCTACCTGCTGCCGCTGTTCCTGGGTTTCGTGCGCGGCCACTCGCCGCTGGTGATCGGCGGCATCATGGTGGTGTGCGGCGCCGCCCAGCTGGCGACCGCCCCGGTGGCGGCCGTGGCCGAGCGGCGGATCGACCCGCGTCTGCTGACCACACTCGGCTACGCCCTGTTCGCCGCCGGGCTGATCGGCAACGGCTTCATGACCGCCGACAGCGATTTCGATGATCTGTTCTGGCCGCAGATTCTGCGTGGCGCGGCGGTGATGTTCTGCCTGCTGCCGACCACCACGGTGGCGCTACAAGCCTATGCCGGCGACGCGCTCGCCAACGCCAGCGCGCTGTTCAACCTGATGCGCAACCTCGGCGGTGCCGTCGGCATCGCCGTGGTCGACACCATCCTGGCCCAACGCACAGCCGTCCACGCCGAAACACTGATCAAACAGTTGCAGGCCGGCAGCCGGGAGGCGGCACGTCTGGTCGGCCTGCCGCTCGACCAGTTCACCGGCGCCCCGCTCGGCCCGATCGACGACGCGACCCGAGCGTTCGTGGCGCCGTTGGTGGAGCGCGCCGCCCTGGTGCTGTCGTTCAACGAGGCATGGCTGCTGCTGGGCGGGATCTTCGCGGTGTCTCTGGCATTGGTGCCGCTGCTGAAAGCCGATGCGGACTCTCAATTGCCGTGAGGAGTCGGACGAAGCGCGGCCACGAAAGGCCGCGCTTCAGGCTTACAGGGTACGCAGGGGGGACCCCCCGTGCGTCCTCAATACATATGCTGACCGCCGTTGATGCTGAGCGTCGAGCCGGTGATGAATCCGCCCTCGTCGGCGGTCAGGAACACCACGCCGCGGGCGATCTCCGAGGCATGACCGAGCCGGCCGACCGGAATGCGGGCCTTGATCTTCTCCAGCACGTCGGCCGGCACGGCGGCCACCATGTCGGTGTCGATGTAGCCCGGTGCGATCGCGTTGACGGTGATGCCGGAGCGGGCACCCTCCTGGGCCATCGCCTTGGTGAAGCCGTGGATGCCGGACTTGGCAGCGGCGTAGTTGACCTGACCGTACTGGCCTGCCTGGCCGTTGATCGAACCGATGTTGACGACCCGGCCGAACTTGCGCGCCCGCATGCCGTCAATGGTCACCCGGCACATGTTGAAGCAGGAGCCCAGATTGGTGTCGATCACCGCCTGCCACATCTCGTGGTCCATCTTGTGGATGGTGCCGTCGCGGGTGATGCCGGCGTTGTTGACCAGGATGTCTACCGGGCCGACGTCGGCTTCGACCTTGGCGATCCCGGTCTGGCAGGCCGCGAAATCCGACACGTCCCATTTGAAGGACGGAATGCCGGTGCGCTTGGTGAATTCCTGCGCCCGCTCGTCATTCCCTGCGTAGTTGGCAGCGACCTTGCAGCCCGCTTCCTTGAGCGCGATCGAAATCGCCTCGCCGATGCCTCGGGTACCGCCCGTAACCAGTGCCACACGTGCCATTGGCGTCACTCCCTTCCTGTTGCATTCCCCCGATCGATGCCGGTCCGGTCTTGCTGCCGGGCGGCACCGGATGATCGCGCCGCCGCAACGGCGCGATCATCCGTATTTGTCGTCTAGTGGTGGGAATCAGACAGATGAAACCCGTGCATCAGCAAACGCATGGCGGAAATCTGCCGATCCAGACGGACTCACCCGTTTGATTTTCACCACTAGTCGCGCTCGACACACATCGCGACACCCATGCCGCCGCCGATGCACAGCGTCGCGAGGCCCTTCTTGGCGTCGCGCCTCTGCATCTCGTGCAGCAGGGTGATCAGCACGCGGGCGCCGGATGCTCCGATCGGATGGCCGATGGCAATGGCGCCGCCGTTCACGTTGACCTTGCCCTGATCCCAGCCGAGGTCCTTGTTGACCGCGCAGGCCTGAGCGGCGAACGCCTCGTTGGCCTCGATCAGGTCGAGGTCGTCGACCGACCAGCCGGCCTTCTTCAGGGCCAAACGGCTGGCCGGGATCGGACCGGTACCCATGATCTTCGGATCGACACCGGCGGTCGCCCAGGAGGCGATGCGCGCCAGCGGGGCCACGCCGCGCTTGGCTGCGTTCTCGGCGCTCATCAGCACCAGAGCCGCCGCGCCGTCGTTGATGCCCGAAGCGTTGCCGGCGGTGACCGTGCCGCCGTCGCGCTGGAACGCCGGGCGCAGCTTGGCGAGGGTCTCGATGGTGGTGTCCGGCTTCAGATACTCGTCGGCGTCGACCACCACATCGCCCTTGCGGCCCTTGACGGTAACCGGCGCGATCTCGTCCTTGAATCGGCCGGCCGCCTGGGCCGCCGCCGCCTTCTGCTGCGAGGCCGCGGCAAAGGCGTCCTGCTGCTCGCGGGTGATCTGGAACTTCTCGGCCACGTTTTCGGCGGTGTTGCCCATGTGGTAGCCGTTGAAGGCATCCCAGAGACCGTCGCGGATCATCGTGTCGATGAACTGCAGGTCGCCCATGCGCTGGCCGCCGCGCAGGTGCTGGGCGTGGGTCGACAGGCTCATGCTCTCCTGGCCGCCGCAGACCATGACCTGGGCATCGCCCAGCATGATCGCCTGATAACCAAGGGCGACGGTGCGCAATCCGGAGCCGCAGACCTGATTGATGCCGTAAGCTGTACGTTCCACCGGGATGCCGGCGGCGATGGCGGCCTGGCGCGCCGGGTTCTGCCCCTGGGCGGCGGTCAGGACCTGGCCGAGCACGACCTCGTCGACCTCGGCCGCATCGGTCTTGGCCCGCGACAGCGCGGCGCGGATCGCAACCTCGCCCAGACTGCTCGCTGGCAGCGTGCTCAGCGCCCCGTTGAACGCGCCGACCGGCGTGCGGGCGGCGCCGGCAATCACGACCTGGGTCATGGTGATCTCCCCTTTCGAGTCTTTCGTTCGACACGCGCCTCTGCGCGAATGCGCCGTCCGGTCCACGCCGAACCCGGCACACCCTGTGACCATAGGCCGGAGCCCAATATCCCACAACTGCCGAGCCTGCGCGTTGACCTGGATCGTGCGCAAACAGCGGCGGTCCCGCGACCCGGTCGACGCAGGCATGCAACGTCAAAATATCGCCGTTCGTTAACCGCTTCGGATCAGCGGTTCTTAACACTTCGCCCGCCATTCTTCGGACGATGCCGCCCGGTTCAACAGTCGCCCAAGGTCCGAGAATGCCACCGTACAGCCCCGTCGATGTCCCGGATCTGCAGTGCAAGATCGAAATCTTTTCGAAGCGCTTCAATAGTGAAGCGTACCGCGTTGTCACCCAGGTTGCCGTTGCTGCCGCCAAGGTCAGGGCCATCGCCGCACGCAAGTCCAGCGACGATGAACCGGTCGACCCCAACCACATCCGGACGTCGGTTGCAGCAACCGAAGGAGTGGTGGCCCAATTGGCCGGCATAGCTGCCTCAGCCGGGAATCTGCGACGGGCCTTGGACGAAAGCGTCGGTGAGATGATCGCGGCGCCCAAGCAAACCCACGGCAGCGTCGACAGCCCTCGGGGCAGTGCATGCAACGTCAACCTGCTGGTGCACGGGGTGCTGCTGACCCGAGAGATCGACACGCTGGTCGCCGATGTCGCCGGGCTGACCAACCTGCTGACCATGAACCTCGTTATCGAACCGGTTCACGCAAGCCGCGACCTTGCGGCGGCCGCCTCCGAGGTCGGCATGTTGGCCGGCCGCGCCGCGTGGACGATCGAAGAACTCGCCATGGAGGTCGCCCGCATCCACAAAAGCGTTACGGCCGTGGGGCAGCCGGTAAGCCTGGAACCGGCTGGCGCCAGCACCCGAATGTCGGCCGAGATTCGGGCAGCGTGACGCCACCGCTCAGACTCCAGCGCAGTCGTTCGCTCAACCCCGCACGGCGTCGCCGATCAGCGGATACTGGCTCCACAGGCCGGGCTCCATCACCGGCTCGGCCAGGCGCAGGTAGCGACCGTCCAATTCGCTGAAGTTCTGCACGCCGAGCAGGCCGAGGTCGATGCGCGCCTCTTCCTCCAGCAGTTCCAGCACCCGCACCACACCGGCGGTCCCGCCGGCCGCCAGGCCGCAGCACAGCAGCCGGCCGATCCCCACCACGTCGGCGCCAAGCGCCCGGGCCTTGGCGATGTCGGTGCCGCGTACCACCCCACCGTCAACCGCCACGGAAGCCCGACCGCGCACCGCGTCAACCACCTCCGGCAGCACGTCCAGCGCACCGGCGCCGTGGTCGAGTTGGCGACCACCATGGTTGGACACGAACACCGCGTCGGCGCCGTGCTCGATCGCCATGCGCGCGTCCTCTGCCGTGGCGATGCCCTTCAGGATCAGCGGGATGTCATAAGTCTTCTTGAACCGGGCGATGTCGGCCCAGTTCAGGGCCTTCTGGAACTCCATCCCCGGCACCTGGCGCCACGGTTTGACGAACCGGTTGGCCAGATCGCGCTCACGCCGGCTGTACCAGGCGCTGTCGACGGTGATCGCGAATGCGTCGTAGCCATGGTCGATGGCGCGGCCAACCACGCCGTCCAGCCAGTCGTCGTCACCTCGCTTGTACAGGCAGAACACCTTCATGCCGCCCTGGACGGTTGCCACCTCCTCCAGCGGCACCGTGCCGACCGAGGACAGGAACAGGGACACACCGAAGTCGGCCGCCGCCTGCATCGCGGCGCGCGGTCCGTTGGGGTGGAAGCTCTCCAGCGATCCGATCGGGCACAGCAGCACCGGCAGGCGCAGCTTGTGACCGAGAAATGCGCCGCCGGTGTCGACCTCGCGCATGTCGCGCAACACCCGGGGCCGGAAGGCCAGCCGGTCGAACGCCAGGCGGTTGCGCCGCAGGGTGGTTTCGCTCTCGGTACCGCCGCGCAGATAGTCCCAGACATTGTTGTCCAGACGGCTGCGCGCCCGGTCGATCACCTCGTGCAGGGTCTGGCAGGCCTCCCGAAGGGCTTCGATCGTGTCGCCTTCGTGGTTCAGGGCAGTGTCGGTCATGCTGAAGCGGTCTCCGGGATGTCATTCAACCAGTCGATCAGGGTGCTCCACGCCCGCTTGGGCGCGCTGGAGCCGACCACCATGCCGATGTGCCCGAGGGCGATGTCGGCCTGGATGGCGTTGGGCAGGCGCTGCGCCAAGGCGCGGGCTGAGGCCGGGGGTACGATGCGGTCACGCGCGGGGATCATCACCAACGCCGCTGCATCGATCCGCTCCGGCGTGACCGCGCGGCCGGCCACCCGCCATTCGCCCTCGGCCGGCGTATTGCGACCGTACCAGTCGAACAGCGCCTCACGCGCCACCGGGGCCGCCAAGGGCACGCCGTCGTTCAGCCAATCCTCCAGCGCCACGAACTCAGCAGCCTCGGGACCGCCAGGGTCGAGTTCGGAGAAGCGCAGGAACTTGCGGATGACCAACATGGGATCGAGCGAGAAGAACAGGGTCTGGATTAAGTCGGTCGGCAACCAGCCAGCCGCCTCGATCATAGCCGTCAGCCACGGTTCCGCCAGGGGAAGGGCGGCAGCCACCGGCGGCGCGTCGGCGGAGAAGTCCCAGGGTGTTGCCAGCAAAGCCAATCCGGCAGTGTCGCGTGGCCGGCGCTGCACCAGGGCTAAGGCGAGCAACCCGCCCATGCAGTACCCCAGCACCGGCGGTCGCCGTCCGGTGATGGTCAGCACCGCTTCCAGCGCGCCCTCCAGCCGGCCAGCCACGTAGTCGGTGAGGGTAAAGCGCCGCTCGGCCTCGCCGGGAAAGCCCCACTCGACCAGGAACGGGCGGAACCCGGCCGCCGCCAGCCCGCGCATCAACGACCGTTGCGGCGTCAGGTCGAGGACATAGCCGCGGTTGATCAGCGACGGCACCACCAGAATCGGCAGGCCACCACTCGGTCCGCGCGCCGCCTCCGGTACCGCTCCGTAGTCGAGCAGCAGGGTGGTGCCTTCCTTCCAGCACACCGGCGGATCGCCGACCGGTCGGCGTCGGTAGGGATGCGCGCGGTAGGCCTCGATGCCGTCGAGGAATCGCCCGAAACGTCGCCGGACCTCCTCGTCCATTGCCTGTTCGAACGATGCGCCGGGCGGTGCGTCGATCCCAGGATCAGCTTCCGCCGCGGCCCGCGCCGCCTCGAGGACGTCGAGTTGCTGCCGCAGGCTGCTCGCCGCCTCCTTCGAGCCGGGTTTCCAATCGAGCGATCCTTGCTTCCAGGCGGCGGAGCTCGCGTAGGATGAGAGCCATGTCGTCGCTGCTGTGGTCAGGTACAGCGGCAACGGCCGCGGACCCGGCCGCGGTGGGCCGTCGTTCGCCGATGCGCTGCTTCCCCGGCCGGCCATGTTCGTCCCATTCCTGGTTGTCAGGCCCGTCATCCACTACGTCGCCCATCCCGTGAGACGCGGATGGGGCGACGCTGTGAACATCATACGCCGCAGCGGCCGCCGGCCGGTACCCCGGCTGCAGGCCGTCACCCGTGCCGCCATGCGACGACGGTCCGGTACCCGCCGGGCGCATCGCGCCAGCCCACAGCGCCGTCCAGCGCCGGACGTTGTCCGCCATCTCCGGGTCGGTCGCCATCGCTTGGACCTGTTCCTGCCACAAGTCCAGAAAACGGCGCGCCAGATCGTGTGGATCGGGAGGGTTTGACATGGTTCAGGAGTATGTCACGGATTTCACAACACCCGTCAAGGCACTGATCTTCATAAGCTATTTAGAAACGACAAATGGATTTTCGCGCCTCCTGTACTTCCTTATCCGGCGCTGAAACCACCCAGCACCCTGTCGTCCGCGCTGCGGCCGATCTTCCGATCAGCGGTCGACCTTGGTCCGGATTGGAATATACAGAGTGCTGTAGAAGGTCGTACTGGACTGCTTTCGGATCGAAGCGGCGACTATGGTAATTTGTCGATCAGACTGCGCACTCAAGCCTGATCATCGATTGTGTTCGCCATGGCTGGGCCGCTACGCTTCAGCCGGTCTGGAGACTCGTTCAGACAATGTGGTTCCGATGAGCGTACCGTACACGGCGATCCCCGTTCCCCGAGCCACGCCGCATGTGCGACGGCATATCGCCTCGCTGATGCCGGGCGGCGGAAAGATGAAGTTTTCGGAGCTTTGCCTGACGCGGCCTCGCGTCGGCCATGAACTGTTGATGGGTTGGGCCGATCGGCTGTTCCCGCACGCATACAAGGCATTTGGCGAGCCGGTTGCGACGGTCTATGCGATCGGCACCGTCCGGTACAACACCGCCGAGCAGACCGATTTCCACCAGTGGCATACCGACGACTGGTTTTTCGAACCGCACTGCACCGGAGTCACATTCTGGCTGACCTTCGACGATGTCGGCGTGAGCGCTCCGTCTCTGGAGTTCGATGCTGACGGTGAGTCCCATGTTCCGGTCGTTCCCGCCGGCACAGCCTTGATGTTCAATTCCAAGATCAAGCACCGTACCCAGCAGATCAGCGGCGAACGGGTTTCCGTAGAGTTTCGCTGCGCTCCACTGTCGGTGAGGACCGGAAACTGGCTGACGGCGGCTCAGGCTACCGTGGAATCGGGGCCATCCGGCCCGGAGTTGGTCGTCTCATATCAAGGGAACGTAATCGGTCGGGCGGCGGTCGATTAACCACCAAGCTCAAGCGGAGCAGTGTTGTCCTGATGTGTTCGATACTGGCGTTCGGTGAACGCCATGTCTTGGAATCGAGAGCCTTGGCGAACTCGCGCTGAACCTTGTTCATGCGCGGCAGTGGGTCGTTAGTGCACCTGGGTACCGCGTGGGTTATCGCGTCGCGGCAAGCCTGTAACCCTGGGGTTCCCAGCAGTTGGGCAGGTTAGCCGTTGCAAAGCAGCAGGCAAGCGCGCAGTCTTGGCTGCGGTTCGGGACCGGGTCGCGGACACCGTGGAACCTGAGGTGCCCACCGGGGCACGGCGACAAGGGGAGCAGCGGATAACGTGATGGCGGACAAGACCAGGACATCCCGCACTCAGAACGATCAGCCCGATGGCGAGAAGAAGATCGTCACGATCAAGAAATACGCCAACCGGCGACTCTACAACACCGCGACCAGCAGCTACGTCACCCTCGACCACCTGTGTCAGATGGTGAAGGATGACGTCGACTTCGTAGTGTATGACGCCAAGACCGGCGAGGACATCACTCGGGCGGTGCTGACACAAATCATCGTGGAGGAGGAGGGCAAGGGTCAGAACCTGCTGCCCATCGGCTTCCTGCGCCAGCTCATCGGATTCTATGGCGACAACCTGCAGATGGTGGTGCCGCGCTATCTGGAAACCGCGATGTCCACCTTCACCGACAATCAAGACAACATGCGCAGCTACATGAAGGAAGCCTTCGGCGGCCTGTTCCCGTTCACCCAGTTCGAGGACATGACGAAGAAGAACCTCGTGATGTTCGAACAGGCGATGAAGATGTTCACACCGCCAATCGGCGGGGACACCAAGCCGGCGCCGACTGCGAGCGAACCGCCAAAGGCGGCTTCCAGCCCAGATCACCAGACCGCGGCTGCCGTGCGTACGCTTCAGGACCAGGTCGAGCAGTTGCGTCATCAGCTCGAAAAGTTGGGCGAGACCAAAGGCAAGGGCTGACCGCCGCCGCGCCCGGCTGAGCGAATCCCGTCCGGTTAACCCATCGTCAATCAAATTGCGCGATCCTGACCTGTCATAGACCGGTCGGAGGGCGTTCGCGTGATCACGCCCCTCAGTTCCGCAGGCCCTATCGGGGCTCTGTTCACCGCACAGCCGACCGTCCCGCGGCCGGTAGCGGGCGGCGTGGAGCGCTCGCTTGCGGTTGATCCTGGACTGGGTCAGCGCGGTCGGGCAGAGAGCGTTGCCGACGCCCGCCGAGTGCCTCCGACCCCACGCGTCGAGGCGCTAGGTCCGGAGCAGACCCTGCGCGGCGACCGCGCCGACGACGCCGACCCTCTCAGTCTAAGCAATCGCACGCGCCGTGCATCCGGGCGTCCGGACGTCGATCGACCCGACGGCGACCGTTTGGGACCAAGGCCTTTCGGTACGGCAACCTTCGATCAGCCGGAGTACGAGACGGTCTACTCCGGCCGGCTCCGCCCACGGCCATCGACACCGTTCCTGGCCCAGGCGATCGGCCAGCACCTGGACGCCGAAGCAGGGACTCCAACAGGCGGGAACCGCGATCCGCGATCCGTGGCCGATCTCTACCGACGGACCCGCGACACGGTCGACCGCGCGCTGTTCCGAAACCTGACACTTCCATCGGATGCCGATGACCCGGCGACTTAGTCGGGCGAACCGTCTACCGCAGCAGAATGCTGGAGATCTCGCGCAATTGGGTGCGGGCGCGCAGCAGGTAGAAGCCCTGCACCGCCAGATGGCTCGGGAAGAACAAACCGTCCGGCGCGCCATTGACCACCATCAGCGGATCGAGCACCGCCGCCTGACGCAGCGAGTCCAGCATCTGCGCCCAGGCGGAGGCCAGTTGCTTCTCCTTCAGAACAGGTTCGAAATCCTCGCCGATCGCCGCCAGCAACAGGTAGTAGCCATACAGCCGGCCCTTCACACCGTAGAAGATGTCATCGACCCGGGTGTCGATCATCATGCTGCGCGACTGGGCCAGATGCTGGTCCACCGTGGCCGAGGCCGAGCCCAGATCGGCCGCGATCCGCTCGATCGTGCCCAGCAGGTTGTCGGCCCGCCGCTCGAAGATCGCATGCCCCGACACCAGCCGCTGGTTGTAGGCGAGCAGCGCCCGCCGCGCCGCGCGGTACTGCGATTCCGACGACGCGGTCGGCAGGAACGACGTCGACAGGTCGTAGACCCAGACGTTGCCTGGAAACTTCAGAAGCCCGGCCGCCCTGTCGAGGTCGGCGTCGGCTTCCGACGAACCACGGGTCCGACCGATCTGATCGGTCATCTCAACCGCAAAGCGCGACAGGGCGTAGATGATGCCTTGCTGGTAGTTTGGCGTGTTGTCGAGCCAGGCCGACGGATAGAAGAACGGGTCATTGGAGACCCAAAAATGCTGGTTCACCTCGCGGTCGATTAGATCGGCCGCCACCGCAACAGCCTTGCTGCCGCCGGTCGGCACCTCGGACGGCTTGAAGCTTGAATCGTCGTCGATGGCGTTCATCAGGAAGCCACCGACGGCGTAGTAGAGCAGCACGCCGACGACCAGCGTAACCAAGCCCCAACCGCTCAATCGCAGGATCCCCCGGCCCGACAACCATCGGCGACGGGGGGCGGAATAGTCGTCATCCCAGTCGACGGCGGGGCGAGTCATGGCATTCTCCTGACGATCGGCACCTGCGACACATAGGGAGTTGAGACCGCCATGTCACCCGATCTCGATCCTGCCGCGTCCGACGGAATCGCCAATGTCTAGCCGGGTGACCGACCCGGCGGGCATCGGCCGTCTGCTCGACGGCCTCGATCTCAACGCCCGGAACCTGGCATTCGTTGCGAAAGCCTCGACCAGCGAGGTCTGGCGCGCCGACACCGCCGCCGGTCCGGTTGCCGTTAGAGTACTGGCGCCCCATCCCGGCAAGCCCACCGAGATCGACACGGACGTCGCCCTGCGCCGACACCTTCTGGCCGCAGGCACCGCCCTGGTTGCCCGTCCGTTGGCCGACCATCGCGCGCGTCCCGACTTGAGCGTCGCACCGCACCGCCCGGCGTGGGTTGTCGATCGCTGGACCGACGGTGGACGCGCTCTTGCCGAGTCGGCAGACGCGGTCTGGCACGAGCTCGGCCGGCTGCTGGCGAAACTGCACGCAATCCCGGTAGCGGGCCACGGCCGCCTGCGCGTCGACGGTGGCGGCCTGGTCGGACGCTGCAACGAAGTAGCTGCCGGCATTGCAGACCGTTTCGATGACCCGTGGCCGTTCAGCGACCAGCCGCTGGACGGGCATCCTCTCGCCGACGCGGCGCCCGCGGCCGGTGCCATCGCGTCCCGGCTGGAACGGTTGGAGCCGGCCATCCGTGCCGCATCAGACGCCCGACCGGTGATCGTGCACGGCGATCTCAATGGCGCCAACATCCGGCAGGCCGATGGCCGGCTCAGCGGCCTGCTCGATTTCGCCGACGCCACCGTGCTCGTACCGGCCTGGGACTTCGCATTGCTGCGGCATTTCCTCGGACCCCAAGCCGTCGAGCGGACACTGGCCGGCTACACCGCCGACTGGGCTCGGGCCGAGCAGCTCGCCCGCGACGCCCGCCTGCTGGCACTGGTCATCGCCCTGCACCACCTCAGCCGAGCCTGGACCCTCGGCCTGCCGGAACGCCGCGAGACCGCGCTCGACCGCCTGCGCTCCGGGCTCGACGAGATCGAAGCCGAGTGAAATCATAGGGTGATCCAGCGCGTTCACGGATGTCCGGAGGCCACATGGCAGACAGGCCGCGTCTCGACCCCGATCTGGTGCGTGACTTCGTCAATGAATCGCACGGCAATCTGCCACGCGTCCGCGAATTGCTCCAGAGCGAACCCGCGCTGATCAACGCGGCCTGGGACTGGGGGCACGGTGACTGGGAGACCGGACTGGGGTGCAGCCGCGCATATGGGGCGGCGCGATATCGCCCTCCACCTGCTGGAGAATGGAGTGCGGATGGACATCTTTGCCGCCGCTATGCTCGGGCATCTGGACGTCGTGCGCGCCATCCTCGCCGCCGATCCGGCGGCGCGACAGCGGCCCGGACCGCACGGCATCCCGCTGTTGAAGCACGCCGAGGCCGGTGGTCCGACTGCGGCAGCGGTGGTGCAACTGCTCACCAGACCCTGACCGGCAGTCTCGGCCGGCCGACCGCTGCTGCTCGCCAGTTCAGTACAGCCTGTTCTTTATTGAATCCTCGACCCTGGCGTCGGTGTCGGCGGCGTCGAGGCCGGCGATCTGGTCAGCCAGCATCTGCCCGAGGCTGGGCAGCGATCGGCGCTCGATCTTGTGGTCATCCTCCCACAGCTTGGAGCGGACCAGCGCCTTCGCGCAGTGCAAGTAGACCTCCTCCACCGCCACAAGGATTCCCGCCGTCGGCAACCGGCCCCGCACCGCTGTCGGCGCCAACAGATCCTGGTCGGTGACCACCCGGGCACGCCCGTTGACCCGCAGGGTCTCGCAGACGCCGGGCACCAGGAACAGCAGCCCAACCCCGTCGTTGGCCATCAGGTTCGACAGGGTGTCGATCCGGTTGTTGCCGGGCCGGTCGGGGATCAGCAGCGTCTGGTCATCGATGACCTGGACAAACCCGGGCGCATCGCCCTTGGGCGAGACGTCACCGAGGCCGTCGGCCCCTTGGCTCGAAACCACCAGGAACGGCGACAGTTCAATGAACCGGCGGGCGTGCACGTCGAGGCGATCCAGTTGCTTGCCGCTGGCGAGACGACTGGGTGTGCCGTAGATCGAACGAAGATCCTCTTCGGACCGGACTGTGGCAGACATGGGAACCCTTTCCTGGCGGCCGCCGCTTTCGACCGGCGATCGAATCGACTACATTGGTAAATATTAGCGATTGGCGGTCGCGTGGGGGAGCGACACAACACGTCGGTGGGGAGCGTAAAGCGGCATGAGCGTCACGGCACCAAAAAAGCTGACGCGAATCATGGACGGATTACTCGCCCGATTTGACTACGGCGGCCTTCGGGTGCTGGTGGTCGAACCCGACGAGGACAGCCGAGCTGCGTTAGTGCGCGCCCTTCTGGCGCTTGGCTTGCCGCGGCCGACAGAGGCCGGCAACGCCACCGAGGCCGTCGCGCAGGCCGCCGAACTCGAACCCGAGATGGTGCTGTGCGACGCGCTGCTGGAGGGTCCGGACGGCATTGACGGGCTGGAGCTGCTGTTCCGCATCCGATCGGATTCCACCACCCTGCCGCCCGGCATCCCGGTGGTCGTGCTGGCCGGCGACACCGGCTCGCCCGGCGTGCTCGAGGCCAAGCGCCTCGGCGTTGACGGGTTCCTGGTCAAGCCGGTTCCAACCAAGCGGCTGGCGGCACGTCTGAACGCTGTCCTGATGCGCCGGTTTCCCGAGCGTGTGACCTGGGACCCCTGACTCCGGCCGATCACCTAATGACCTCCCCCCTTCTGTCCTCCACACCCGCCGCCGACGGATTTCGCATGCCCGGCGAATTCGCGCCGCACGCCGGGACCTGGATGCTGTGGCCTGTCCGCAGCGATACCTGGCGCGATGACGCGCGTCCGGCCGAACAGGCCTTTACCGCCGTTGCCGAGGCAATCGCCGTGGTCGAGCTGGTCACCGTCGGGGTTGACCCGACCCGGCTGGACCGGGCCCGCGCCGCGCTGTCCAGCCACATCAAGATGGTCTCGCTGGAGTCGAACGATGCCTGGATGCGCGATGTCGGTCCGACCGTAGTCGTTGGCACCAAAGGGGAGCGGCGTGCGGTTGATTGGACCTTCAACGCCTGGGGTGGCGCGGTGCATGGCCTGTACCCGGACTGGGCGGCGGATGATTGCGTGGCTGCCGGTGTCGCGGCGGCCGAGAATTTTGCCCGTTACCGCTGCTCGCTGATCCAGGAAGGCGGCGGCCTGCACACCGATGGTGCCGGCACGATCTTCGTCACCGAGGAATGCGTGCTGAGCGCCGGCCGCAATGCCGGACTCGGACGGGTCGAGGCGGAAGAGGTGCTCAAGGCCTACACCGGCGCCGAGGTCGTGATCTGGCTGCCATCGGGCGTCTTCGAGGACGAAACCACCGGGCATGTCGACAACCTGCTGCACGTGCCTGCCCCAAACCTAGTGCTGCTGACTTGGCCGGAAGACCCTGCCGACCCGCAGATGGCGCGCTCGGAGGCGGCGCTGCGGGCTCTGACAGCCGCCCGCAACGCCCGCGGCGAACCGTTCGATGTCCGATTGCTGCCGATGCCGGGGCCCTTGCACATGACGGAGGATGAGGCCGCTGGGCTGACGACGGCTCCGGGATCGAAACCACGCCGCGCCGGCGACCGGCTGGCCGCCTCATACGCCAATTTCTATCTGGCCAACGGCCGGGTGATCGTTCCGTTGCGCGACCCGCGCACCGACGAGGCTGCGTTGCGAATCATTGCCGACGCATTGTCCGGCCGGGAGATCGTCGGCATATCGGCTCGTGAGATCCTGCTCGGCGGCGGCAACATCCATTGCATCACCCAGCAGATCCCGGCGCCCTGAGCGCCCCTAGATTTCAAGCTGGTAGTCGGGCTGGCTGCACCCGAGGATGTGGTCAACGCTGATCCCGTCTTCGGCACAGGGTAGCTTCACAACGGTAAAAATGGTCTGGCGGCTATAGCTGATGGCCCGGCCGAGCGCGATTCCGATTGTTCCCTGCTGCACCAGGTTCTCGTTGGAGCCGAGCAATCCCGGTTCGTTCGCCGACGGCGATTGGCTGAACAACTTCCCCGTCTCGTCGTGGCCGAGCAAGTCGACGAGCTTGCTGCCCCACAGCCGACAGCGCATTTCCAACGGCTGGTTCGATATCACTTGATCGACATAGATCAGGCCGTGCCATCCGACGAAATCATAGAAGTCGAAGTCGCTCCAGCCCGGTAGCCGGTCGCCGCGCCACTTGGCGCGCCAGATCGCCACGAATCCGGCCAGCGGACCGAACCGCTCCGGCGGCGTGTCGCGCGGAAGATTGAAAAAGCGTCGCCTCTGGGTTTCATCGACTGTCCCGCCCGTCATCATCCCGCCTGTTCCAATGCGCTGCCATGTTATCGGATAACCCATAAAACCGTCGATTCAGTGAAATCCAGGCACTGACGGCGGCATCGAGTTGCTTTATGTTGCGCAGCGCGACGGCGGGTCGAGCCCGTGCTGCGGGTTGGACCGGCGGTCGCAACACTTGACGGGGCCGTTCCCGCGGCACCGTGTCGTGCCGTCCCATATTCCCCCCAGTCATCGTATGGAGTCGCCGATGGCGCCCGACACTCTTGCTCACACGACCAACCGCCCCCTGAAGCGTGGTCGCAAGTTCCTGAACACCCCTGGTCCGACCAATGTGCCGCCGCGCGTGCTGAACGCTATGCACCGCGACACCATGGACCTGAACGATCCCGAGTTCCTGGACGCTGCCATCGAATGTTTCGAAGGCTTGAAGCGCGTCTTCCGGACCGACGGCGAGGTGTTCTCCTACATCTCCAACGGGCATGGCGCATGGGAAGCCGCCCTGGTCAACACCCTGGAACCGGGCGACCTCGCTCTGGTCCCGGAGACCGGGCATTTCTCGTCCAGTTGGGCCGACATGGCCAAGGCGCTGGGGATCGAGACCCAGAGCGTTCCCGGCGACTGGCGCCGTGCCCACGATCCCGAGAAGATTGCCCAGGCGTTGGCCGATGACACCGGGCACCGGATCAAGGCGGTCCTGCTGGTGCAGACCGACACCGCGACCGGCATCACCACCGACGTCAAGGCGGTGCGCGAGGCGATGAACCGCGCCAAGCACCCAGCCCTGCTGATCGTCGACACCATCGCGTCCCTCGGCACCATCGACTTCCGGATGGACGAATGGGGCGTGGATGTCACCATCGCCGCCTCGCAGAAGGGGCTGATGATGGTCCCCGGCCTGGGCTTCGTCGCCGCCAACGACAAGGCGATCGCCGCCCACAAGGCGACCAAGCGGGACCGGCGCTACTGGGATTGGACGCCGCGCATGTCCAACCAGGGCTACCGCACGTTCTGCGGCACGGCACCTCAGATTCACATCTTCGGCCAGCGCGAAGGCCTCGCCGCCCTGTTCGAAGAAGGAATGGAGCGGGTGTTCGAGCGGCACCGGGTGCTGGCGGAGGCGACCTGGAAGGCGATCGACGTCTGGGGCCAGGCCGGCTCGCTTGAGATCAACGCCCTGGTTGAGGCCGAGCGGTCGCTGGGTGTGACCACGATCCGCACCGCGGAAGGCGTGAACGCCGACCGCATCCGCGAAGTCTGCCGCGACGAAATGCTAGCCGGTGTCGGCGGCGGGTTGGGCGTGTTCGGTGGCCGGGCGTTCCGGATCGGCCACATGGGCGACATGAACGCCCCCATGCTCTACGCCTGCCTGGCCGCGGTCGAGGCCACGTTCGTCTATCTTGACGTACCGCACACCCCGGGCGGCGTCACCGCCGCCGTCAAGCACATCGCCGAGTACAAGAAACTGCACAGCTCGACGACGTTCTGATCCCTGCCGTCAACGGTCGAGGCGTTCCTCACTCGGTCCCCAAGGACCAGCGCAGGAGCGTCTCGGCGTTGCCGTAGGCAATCCGGTGCGCCAGCTCCGGCGGCAGTTGCGCGAGCCAGCCTCGTGCCCAGTCGGCGTGCTCGGTGACGTCGGACCAGCGTTCGGGCGTGTAGGTGTCGGTCCCGACCATGAACCGATCCGGAAACCGTTCGAACAAGACCCGCCAATCCGGGGCGACACTGCCCGCGCGGGCCGGCTCGTATCGGAAAGCAAGATCCGCCCACAATGTAGGGTAGCGATCGAGCGTCGCCGCGATCACGTCGGGTCGCTCGAATCCGGCGTGCGCCCACAGCACGCGCGCCTCCGGGTTCTGGCTGAAAATCCGCACGACAGCATTGGCATCCGCGTGGGCGATCAGGAAGATCCGGTGATGCTTGGCCAGTTGGACCACCTCGCGCACCACCGGCAGGTCGGCATCGGCGCCGTGGACATGAAACTCGCCGATGCCGGCATAGCGCCGGGCCGCCAGCCGCTCCGCCAGCATCGCCGGCACCGTTGCGTCGTGCACCCAGCTTCCGGTCTCGCCGCGCCGGCGATACGGCCGCAGCACCGGCACCACCAGATCCGGCGCCAACGCGTGCAGCCGCAGCGTTCCCTCATCGCTTGAACTCGACACGAACGCCCGCTTCAAGCCGGCCCGACGCAGGATCGCCACCGCTTCGGCCGGCGCCAGGGTCTCCCAGGCGTCGTGGCTGTAGTGGATGTGCGCGTCGAACAGCGCCAGCCGCTCGGCCGACGATGCCGGCGACGGCGATATCAATCCGAACGCAATCACAAGACCGATTGCCGCGACGAACCGCATGGACGTTCTCCCACCAGGCCTGATCCAGGCGCCAGTGTGACGCGGATCGGCGGCGCGGCAAATCCACTGAGTGCTGGACCCGACCGTCGGCAAGGCGGTACCACCGGGTATCACCCAGCAACGGGATGACGCCGATGCCGACGCCGGACACGATCACACTCGCCCTGTGGGCCACCAATCTGGGTCGTCCCCTGAACGGGCTGGACGCCTGGGCCGCCCGGGTCGATGCCCGAATGGCGGAGGCCGCCGCCGCCGGCGCCCGGATGCTGGTCATGCCCGAATACGCCTGCGAGCAGTGGCTGTCGTTCCGGCCCGACGGGCTGACCACCGACCGGGAAATCCCGTGGCTGGCCGACCTCGCTCCGGAGGCCTTGGACCGGTTGCGGCCGCTGCCGGCCAAGCACGGCATCGGTCTGATGGCCGGTACCATGCCGTGGACCGTAGCCGGCGGACAGCGCAACCGGGCCTGGTTGCTGCTGCCGGACGGCCGGGTCATCCACCAGGACAAGCTGTGCCTGACCCCGGGTGAAAAGCACCCCAAGGCCTGGACTCTGACGACCGGTGACAGCGTGCAGATCGTCGAATGGGACGGGCTGACGATCGCCATCGTCATCTGCCTGGACGTGGAGATGCCGGCGCTGTCCTCGCTGCTGGCACCGCACCGACCCGACTTGCTGCTGGTGCCGTCGATGACCGAGCGGCGCTCGGGCTACTCCCGCGTGTTCAGCTGCGCCAAGGCCCGCGCGGTCGAGCTGATGTGCGCGGTCGCGGTCACCGGCGTCGTCGGGCAGACGCCCGGCACCACCTGGAACCCCACCAACGTGTCGGGCAACGCCGTCTACCTGCCGTGCGAGCCGTCGCTCGGCTACTCCGGGATCCACGCCGAGACGCCGCCGCTGGAAAGCCACTGGGGCGAAGGTGCGATCCTGATCGCCCGCGACATCCCGGTCGGCGCGATCCGGGCGTTGCGCGACAACGGTCCCGAAGTCTGGCCCGGCGCCTGGACCGCCGACCACGTCAGAGTGTCCGATCCCCAGTGATTGCCGGGCAGCAATCACCGCACCCCGCTCGTTCCGACGTCGATCTTAAATCGTTCGTTAACGACCGCAGCGATACCGTCGAGACGCAACCGTGAAAGCGCCTCAGCATGATGTTTCCCGAGCTCGAAGCGGACCAAACGTTTCTTCCGAGTTCATACGGCGGCGACATACAGGCATTGATGGCGTACTGGCACAGGATCCACCCGACGGAAGGGCTGCCGGGCCGTCAGCACTTTGACCCGATCGACGTCCCCGAATTGCTGCCGCACATCTGGCTGGCCGATGTGTTCCGAGATCCCTGGCGGTTCCGCCTGCGGTTGATCGGCACCGCCATCGTGGCCGCCGCCGGTCGCGACTCCACCGGGCTGTGGTGCGACGAAGCCTTTGTGAACTTCGAGAGCAGCAGCGCCTGCCGACACTTGATCACCTGCGCTGGTGACGGCGTGCCGGTGTTCTGCACGGCTCCGGCACTGCCGAAACCCGGCAGGCGCAACCTGGCGCACCGGTTGGCCCAACGGGTCCACTTGCCGCTGGCCACCGACGGCCGGACCACCGACGTCGTCTTGTCGCTGACCCGTTATCTTCCAGCCTGACTGACCGGTCCAGCCGAGCCGGCGGCCACCGCAACCTGCGGTCAGCCTGGATCGGCCACCAACCCGGCCGCCTCAATACCGGCAATCGCGCAGGCCTCATCCTGGTCCGACGTATCGCCGCTGATCCCGACGGCACCAACGATGCTGCCGCCGGCATCGCGGATCAGCACGCCGCCTGGCACCGGCACCAGCTTGCCGCCGGCCAATGTGTTCACGGCATTGACGAAATAGGACTGCTCCTGGGCGCGCTTGAACAGCGTGCGCGAACCGAGGCCAAGGGCCACCCCGCCGTACGCCTTGCCCAGGGCGACGTCGAAGCGCATGTGGCTGGCGCCGTCCTGGCGTTCGAACGCCTTCAGATGACCGGCCATGTCGAGGACCACGACGCCGAGCGGCTTGAGCTTCAACTCGGCGGCCTTGGCCAGCGCGGCGGCAATGACGGTCCGGGCCTCTTCAAGGCTGATGGACGGCTGGGCGATCGGCATCGTGTTTCCTCCGGGGAATGAATTCGGCCGATCCTAGCCGTATTGCCCCTGCGATCAAGAACTCCGCAGGGTCCCAAATGGTGGCAACAGGTCGCCACGCACCAGGCGGGTCAGCAGCGCCGGCATCGGCGGCACGCGACTGATCGGATAAAGCAGCCAGTGCGCAGTACCGGCAGGATCCGGCTGTCCGATTGATACTGCGGGGTGAAGGCCCAACTCATCGCCTGATAGACACGGACGTGCCAGCGTCGCGCGGCAGCATACAGACGCAGCGCGGCGGCTCCATCCGTGTGTTCAAGGGCGGCTGCCAGAGCGGCGGCGTCGAGCAGCGCCATGTTGGCGCTCTGCCCCAGTTGCGGGCTGGCCCGATGCGCAGCATCCCCGATGATCGCCAGTTTCTCACCCCACGGCCGCCGCAACGTGCCACGCGAATAGTGCGCCATCGCCATTTGCGCCGGCTCGGTGATCTGTTCGGCGAACGGCGCGAACTCCGGCCACAACGCGCGGACCTCGTCGCGCCAGCCGTCCAGTCCGCAGCGCACCCAGACCTCGTGACCGTCGCGTGGCAGCGACCAGAAGATCGCCGCCTTGCCTGTCGTTTCCCCCGGCAATGTGCCGATCGGCAGAACCCCGATCATGCGATCGGCCCGACGGTAGCGCTGTGTCAATTCATCCACCGGCAGACCGCAGCCGTCCGGCCAATCGACCGTGCCCCAGATCGCGGCGTGAGGCAGATCACGAGCCCGCAGCGGCGAGATCGTCGAGCGTGCCCCGCTGGCGTCGATCACCAGATCCGCCGGGTCGGCTACACCGCCACCCTCGAAGTGCAAGCGTCCGGCCTGAGCGCCTATCACCTTGTGTCCGGGCACGACCTTCACGCCGGCAGCCACCGCTACGCCGTGCAGCGTAGCGAACAAGGCGGAACGATGAATCGCCAACCCGGGTGTGTCGTTCGGGCCAACCGGCTGAATGACGAGGCCCGATCCGACCGGCGCCGGTGCTGCGAACTGGTCATAGATCGTCACGTCGTGGCCGGCTTGCGCCAGCATCGCGCCGGCCGCCGGTCCACCGATCCCGGCCCCCGCGATCGCTATGTCCATGCGCCCCGTGTCACCGCGGTCCCGGCCCTTGCGCTGTTCGAACGGTTAGTCGCCAACCGCTCAACGGGCGCCGGGACGCGACACCTTGACCAGCACCACCACCGGAATCAACACGAAGAACACAATCGAGAGCAGCAGGAAGTCGTGCAGATACGACATCAACTCGGCTTGGCGCTCGACCGATCGGGCGATCACCGCCAGGGCCAGGTCGCGCACCTGGGCTGCCGGCGCCCCGTTGGCGATCAGCCCTGCCTCGATCTCGGACAGCCGCTGCAGATAGTTGGCATCAAACGGCGAGATGTGGCCGACCAGGTCGACCCGAAAGCTCTGCGCGCCGCGTGCCAGCCAGGTCGACAGCAGTGCGATCCCGACGCTGCCGCCAAGATTGCGGGACAGGTTCAGAAGGGCCGCGGCCGCGTTGTTCTTGCCGCGCGGCACGCCGACATAGGCGATCGACGAGATCGGGATGAACAGGAATCCCAGTCCAAACGCCTGCAGCATCCGGGCGTAGGCGATGGTCCAGAAGTCGACATCGAGGGTGAACCCGCTCATCAGCACCAAGCCGCCCGCCGACGTCGCCAGCCCGAAGACGATCAGCCAGCGTGCATCGACGATCCCGACCAGCCGCCCGACCAGCGGCATCGCCGCCATGATCATGAAACCGCCGGGCGACAGCACCAGCCCGGCCTGCATGGCGGAGTACCCGAACAGCGCCTGCACGAACTGCGGCAGCAGCGCGGTCGAGCCGAGCAACACGAAGCCGAGCATGAACATCATGCCGTTGGCGACCGCGAAGTTGCGGTCCTTCAGCAAAGTCAGATCGACGATCGGGTCGTCGCGCCGCAACTCCCAGATCACGAAGGCGACGATACCGACGACCGCGATGACCGCCGACGCGGTGATGAACGAGGACGCGAACCAGTCATCCTCCTGGCCCTTGTCGAGCATCACCTGCAGGAATCCGAGGCCGAGTGCCAGCAGCCCGAAGCCGATGTAGTCGATCCGGATGCCTTCGGCCCGGCGCCGCTTGGTCTCGGCGACCGCGTCGGGCGGGTCCTGGATCAGCGCGTCGATCAGGAACCACAGGCCGATCGATACCGGCACGTTGATCAGGAAAATCCAGTGCCAGCTGAAATTGTCGGTGATCCAGCCACCCAGGGTCGGGCCGATCGCCGGGGCGAACACCACCGAAATCCCGTACATGGCGAACGCCATCGCCCGCTTCTCCGGCGGGAAGGCATCGGCCAGGATCGCCTGGGACGCCGGCTGCAGCCCGCCGCCGGTCAGGCCCTGGATGGTTCGGAACAGGATCAGCAGTTCCAGGGTCGGCGCCATCCCGCACAGCAGCGACGCGATGCCGAACCCGGCGATGCAGCCCATATAGAAACGCTTGCGACCAAGCACCGTCGACAACCAGCCGCTGAGCGGCAGGACGATGGCGTTGGTAATCAGATAGGACGTCAGGATCCAGGTGGACTGGTCGCGGCTGGCCGACAGGTTGCCGGCGATGTGCGGCAGCGCCACGTTGGCGATCGACAGGTCGAGCACCTCCATGAAGGCTGCCAACGCCACCACCGGCGCTACGATCCAGGGGTTGACCTGGCGCCGCCCGCTCGGTCCGGTCGATGCCGCGCTCACGGTTAACCCGGCGTCTGGTCGACGTGGACCACCGGCACAACCGACATGCCGAGCGACAATGGCCGCAGCGGGTCGAAACCGTCGTTGATCGTGATCTTCACCGGGATGCGCTGCACCACCTCCACGAAGTTTCCGGTCGCGTTCTCCGGCGGCAGCAAGCTGAAATAGGCTCCGGTGCCGCGGCCGATCGAGTCGATCCGCCCGCGCAGGACGAGACCCGGATAGGCGTCGACCTCGATCGTGACCGGCTGGCCCGGCCGTATACGGGTCAACTGGGTTTCCTTGAAGTTCGCCACCACCCACGGCTTGCCGAACACCAGCGCGGCAAGCGCCTGGCCCGGCTGGACCATCTGTCCCGGCACCACCGACTTGCGGCTGACCACGCCGTCATGGGCGGCGATGATCCGCGTGTGGTCCAGCGCCACCAGGGCTGCCCGCAGCGAGGCCTCCGACTGACGTACCGCAGCGCCCGCCGCCGCCAGATCAGCCTCGCGGGCGGCAATTTCGCGCTGCGCTGCCCGCGCCGTCGCGATCGCGGCTTCCGCCCGGCGAACCTCGGCGAACCCGGCCGCCACCGCGCTGCGCGCCGCGGCCAGTCTGGCTTCGGTGGTCCGCCGCCTTGCCTGGGCGGTCTCAACCCGCTGCCGGGAGGCAAAGTCGGACTGGCTGAGAACCTGATAACGGTTGGCGTCGGCCGCTGCCTGCTCGAATTCGGCCTGCGCCGCCGCCACGTCGGCGTGACGTTGGGCGAGTTCGCTCTCCGCGAGGTCATGGGCGGCCTCCGCCTCTGCCAGCCGGGCGGTGGTGTCAGCCCGAGAATAGGCGAGATCCGCGTCGGCCTTGGCGACCGTCGCGCGCGCCTTGACCAGCGCCGCTTCGGACTCCGCAACCCGGGCCTCGGCATCGGCCGACTCGACCTCGACCAGAAGATCGCCCTGCCGAACTTCCGCTCCCTGCACCAGATGGACCGCCTCAACCCGGCCGGTTATCTCGCTGGCAATCGTCTGAGTGTCACCTTCGATGAACGCGTTGTCGGTGGTTTCTTCGCCCAGCCCATGCAGCCACCACAACGTGCCGCCAACCGCCAGTGCCGCCAGCAGCACCATCAGGATCAGAACGCGGCGACGCCTACGCCCGCCATTGGGGGCGGGTTCCACGGGGTCGGATTGGTCGGCTGTCGTCGGCTCTTGCGCGCCCACCGGACGGCTCCTATCTCGAATGACAACGAACTAAACTAAACCGTTCAGTTTTATCTTGCGCAGATGTGGAAGATCGCCTACCCGACGTCAAGCGCAATCGAACCCGGACACGATGAATAGCCCCACGAAACCCAGCGACCGCTCGACACCCGATGATGACGGTATCGACCCCAAGACCCGCCAGATCCTGCAGGCGGCCGGCAGCGCGTTCCTTGAACACGGCTATGGCCGCGCCTCGGTCGACCTGATCGCCCGCAACGCCGGGGTCTCCAAGGCGACGATCTACACCCGCTTCCCATCTAAGGACGCGTTGTTCACCGCCGTGGTCAATCACGAGCGTCGACGCCGCCACCTGGACGATGCGTTGTCAGCGAACGACTGCGACTTCGAAACTCGGCTGCGCGCTTGGGCCGAGAAGATGGTGACGGTGTTCGTCGACCCGGTCACCGTCAATGTCTACCGCATGGTGGTGGCCGAGAGCGCGCGCTTTCCCGAGCTTGGCCGAGCCTTCTATCGTTCCGCGCCGATGGCGGCCCGCAATCATCTGGCCCAGATGCTGGTGGCCCACGGACCGGCCGCCGGAATGAGCTTCGACGACCCGTCGCGGGCTGCCGGCGACTTCATCGGCCTGCTGCGCGGCGACCTGCACTTGCGCGCCCTGCTCGACGTCGAACATCAGCCCGACGAAAGCGAGATCCGCAATGCCGTCGATCATGCGGTCCGGGTGTTCCTGCGGGCCTATCGGACGGAGTAGTGCCGTCAGGGCCGATCGGCATCGCGCTCGGCGCGGGCCGAGTCCTTGGCCTCCGCCGAAACGGTCTCGGTGGGCGGGGCAGACGGCTCGGCCGCCGGCTCTGGCGGCTGATGCTCCAGCGCCTTGGCGGTTTGCTCGGCCTCCAGAAGAATCCTGCCCGGAGGCGAGGTGCCGTCCTTGTCTACGCCGAAATACAGGGTCTGGTGCGGGAACGGGATTTCGATGCCCTCGGCGTCGAACCGCTTCTTCAGGCGCCGCAGCATTTCGCGCTTCACGCCCCACTGCAAGATCGGCTTGGTCTTGATCCGCGCCCGGATCACCACCGCGCTGTCACCGAGTTCGTTGACCCCGAGCATTTCAATCGGTTCCAGGATCTTCGGACCATGGTCGGGATCGGCACGCAATTCCTCGCCGACCTCCCGGATCACCACGCTGACCGCATCGGTGTCCTCGCGATAACCCACGCCGATGTCCAGCAGCGCGTATGAAAAGTCCTTGGTCAGATTGACCACGGTGGTCACATCGCCGAACGGAACGGTGTGCACCGCACCTTCGACATCGCGCAGGCGCAGGGTGCGGATCGAGATGTCCTCGACCACGCCGGTATGGCCGCCAGCGGTGACCACGTCGCCGACCGAAACGGTGTCCTCGATCAGGATGAACAGGCCGGTGATGATGTCGCGGACCAGTGCCTGCGAGCCGAAGCCGATCGCCAAGCCGACGACACCGGCACCGGCGAGCAGGGGAGCCGTGTCCACTCCGATCTCGGACAGGATGATCATTCCGGCAAACACGAAGAGTGCGATCAGGATCACCCGGCGCAGCAGCGGCAGCAGGGTCTTGGTGCGTCCGCTCGGCTGGCGCGGGGTGCCGTCGGGATACGTTCCGGACAGCGAACGCTGGATCGCGCCGCTCGCGAACTCCCAGAACGCCACGCCGATCACCACGACCAGTGCGATCACCAGCACGCTCTGCAGCAGTGCGGCGCGCGCATCGCCGTCCAGGGCCTCGTACAGGTTCAGCCCCCAGGCGCTCAGGGATGCCGCCACAGCAATCGCGCCGAGCACCACGTCGACCGTCCGGTTCAAGATCGGCCGGTACAGCCCGGCGCGTTGCCGCAATCCCGGGAACCGGCGATCCAAGTCGTCGTCGATACGGAAAAGCCGCTCTATCAGGCGACGCGCCAGCCGCGTCAGCGCGACGGCAATGGCAAACGCCGTGAAGGTGATGGCGGTGGCGCGCACCAGGAAGATGAAGCCGTCCTGTTCACCCGAAACAAAGATGCCGAACGCCACCAGCACGTACAGAATCGCCAGCACATGCCAAAGTTCGGCGAGGCGCCTGCGCAGCCGGCCACCGACCTGCCCGTGCGGCCCCCGGATGACCGAGGCGAACTCCTCCCGGCTCTGCAACACCAGCACCACCAGCAACACCGCGAACACCAGCGCTGCCGCGATCTCGATGCCATGCGCGCCGACGAGCCCCGCGCCGAACGGAATCGCCAGTTGCGAGCCGACGAAGCCGATTGCCACCACCGTCGTCAACCGCATCACCCAGATGTACAGGTATGCGGCCGTCTCCGAGCGCAGCGGCAACAGGCGCAGGTGCTCGGCGTAAGGCGCAAGAGTGAAGCGGGCGGCAACGCCGACACCGGTCTGGATTGCCCAAGCCAGCACCAGCGCCAGCGCCCCCTGCTCGATCGCCGGCCGCCCACTGACCAGGACCAACGTGGCGTAGCCAGTCGCGATCGTCACTGCGACGATGAAGGCCTCCAGCAGGGCGAGGGCAACCGCCAGGAACACCCGGCTCTGCACTGTGACCGGTTCCGCTTCGCGCATCCGTTTGATCGGGTGGCGCAACCCCAGTCCCGCCAGCCATCGTGCAACGAACACCATCAGCAGGGTCAAACCGACCACGGTGCCGACCTCGGTCCAGAATTTCCGCCGGGCCGGATCCTCCGCCTGCTTGCTGAGCCAGCCGGGTAGCTGGTCGAACGTACCGACCCAGTCGACGAAGCGCTGGAACACCGCGCCGACCCGCTCGGTATGGCTCGCCACCGCGTCACCCAGATGCACACCGACGTTGAGCGCCTTCTTGTCCGCCGCCGCCTTCTTCTGCACCTCCAGGAGCGATTTCAGATCCTTCAGAAGCTGTTCGCGCCGCTGCGGATCCTCCAGCGTGTTGACCAACTGCTCGAGATTGCCGGCCACTGCCGGCGCGGCTTCGCCGACGCCGCCAGTCGATAACCCCGGCACCTGCCCCATCGCTGGGGCAACGACGAGCAACGTCAAGCACAAGGCAACTATCGGCAGGAAGCGAATCCGAAATGGGACGGTCATGGAACGAAATTCTCCGACGGCAAACGAACGGATATCAATGCTGGTAGCATTGTGCGGCAACAATGAGAACCGGGAGGCGGCCACAAAACCTCGAACGCGCCGCCCGGCCAGTTGGATGAGGAACAGCTATGTATCTTGAGGGATCCTGCCGCTGCGGGGCGGTAACATTCAACTGTGACGCCTACGCTCCGGTTCCGTATCTGCGCTGCTACTGCTCGATCTGCCGCAAGACCGACGGCGGCGGCGGATACGCGATCAACCTGGGCGCTCACGCCGACAGCCTGGAGGTTCGCGGCGCGGAGAACCTCAGCGTTTACAGCGCGACCATCGACGGGCAGCCCAGCCCAGCCGAACGGCGATTCTGCCGACGTTGCGGGAGCGCACTCTGGGTTTCGGACCCGCGCTGGCCCGAGTTGCTTCACCCGTTCGCCAGCGCGATCGACACGCCGCTGCCGACACCGCCACAGACCGTGCATATGATGCTGGCCGACAAGCCCGACTGGATATGCGCCGACATCCGCGACGGGGACGAGACCCATGACGGGTATCCGGATCTGTCGCTGCGGGACTGGCACGACGAGCACGACCTGCTGGGCTAACCCCGTTCGACACTGGGAACAGGAGACAGAGCCGATGCCGGCCGACAACACGACCGAGGCGCCCGTGACCGCTGGAATCCGTCGATCCGCCGGACGATCCGTCACTGCGACGGTCGGCGATTTCCGAGTGACGGCGCTGTGCGACGGGCATGTGGACTTCGACATCAGCCGCTTTGTCGGCGTCGATCTCGACCAGGCGAAAGCCGTGGCCGCTCCGCTCGGCGTCGACGCAGGCGATCTCGCGGTGTCAGTCAATGCCTTCGCAATCGAGGTGCCCGGCAAGCTCTATCTGGTCGATGCCGGCAACGGCACCATCCGCGGCCCGGGCCTTGGCCACCTGATCACCGCCCTCGCCGATGCCGGCCATCGTCCGGAAGACGTGGACGCCATGCTCATGACCCACATGCACGGCGATCACGCCGCCGGCCTGTATGACAGCGACCGCAGCGTCTTCCCGAACGCCGAGTTGATCGTGTCCGAAGCCGAACGGGCGTTCTGGGACGCGCCGGAGAAACTGGACGACCTGCAGCGCAGCCAGCTTGAGATTGCCTTGCAGGGCTTCGACACCCACGGCGGGCGCACCACCCTCGCCAACGCCGGCGACGAAGTGGTGCCGGGGATCACCATGGTGGCGCTGCCCGGCCACACACCGGGGCATGTCGGCTTCCGCATCGACGGCCCCGATCCGATGCTGATCTGGGGCGACGTGGTGCACGTGCCGGCGCTGCAGATGGCCCGGCCGGAGTGGTATTTCCGTTTCGACGCCGATCCGGATACCGCGATCGCCACCCGCCAGCGTATCCTCGACGAAGCGGCATCCGAGGGCTACCGCGTCACCGGGGCCCATGTGCCGTTTCCCGGCTTCGCCCGCATCGAGCGGCACGGCGGCGGTTTCGCCTACCATCCGCTCGACTCCGACTGACGCGACCGAAGGAGCCTCGCATGCTCGACGTCTACGTCCGACACGGCGGTCGCCTGAAAAAGCTCGAAGCCTCGGATTCGCTGCCGGCTGAAGCCGTGTGGATCGACATGATCCGCCCGACCGCCGACGAGGAGGCGCTGGTCGAACGGACCATCGGCATCGACGTTCCGACCCACGACGATATGAAAGAGATCGAAGCCTCCAGCCGCTTATACCAGGAGGACAGCCATCTTTTCATGACGGCAACGGTTCTGTCGAAGACCGAAACCGAACACCCGGTGGCCCGGCCGATAACCTTCGTACTGACGCCGACTCATCTGGTGACGATCCGCTACACCGAACCCAAATCGTTCGAGATCTTCGCCGGCCGGTGCCAACGCCCTGGTCTCGGTGACGACGCGGCGTCCGCCCTGGCCGGGTTGCTCGATGCGGTGATCGACCGTGCCGCCGATACCCTGGAGCGTCTGTCGGTCGAAATGGACACACTGTCGGCCACGGTCTTTCAATCGGCGGCCGGTGCCGTTCGACGCACCATCGACTATCAGAATGTTCTGCGCTCGATCGGCCAGAAAGGCGAACTCAACGCCAAAATACAGGAGAGCTTGCTGACCATCGGCCGGATCTCCAGCTACCTTGAGCAGGTTCTTGCGACCGCCAAGGTCAGCAAGGAGACGCGCGGCCGGATCAAGACCCTGGGCCGTGACGTGGTGTCCCTTACAGACCACGCGCACTTCCTGGCTGACCGAGTCACCTTCCTGCTCGACGCGACCCTGGGCATGATCAACATCGAACAGAACGCCATCATCAAGATCGTCTCGATCGCCACGGTGGTATTCCTGCCGCCGACCGTGGTCGCGTCGATCTACGGCATGAACTTCCACGCCATGCCCGAGTTGAACTGGCCCTGGGGTTATCCGTTCGCGCTGGCGCTGATGGCGGTGGCGGCGGTGCTGCCCTATCTGGTGTTCCGCCGTCTCGGCTGGTTGTAGGAGAGAGCGCATGGCAACGATCCGGCACAGCGTCCATGAAACCCACGGCTTCAAGACCCATGTGGCGCAGGCCGGCGACGGCCCGCCTCTGCTCCTGCTGCACGGTTGGCCGGAGTTCTGGGCGACCTGGGAGCCGTTGATCGAGCGGCTGGCCGATGACTACCGCCTGATCGCGCCCGACTTCCGCGGTTTTGCCGAGAGCGGGAACCCCAATCCGGAACCCTCCGACCAGACCGGCGCCGACGTACTGGCCGACGACATCATCGCCCTGCTCGATGCGCTCGGCTTGGACCGTGTCGGCATCGTCGGCCACGACGTCGCCAGCTTCGTCATGCAGCGGCTGGCCATACGGTTCCCACAGCGCCTCAGCGGGCTGTTCTTCTTCAATTGTCCGACCACCAGCGTCGGCAACCGATGGCGGGCACCGGACCAGATCCGCGAAATCTGGTACCAGACGTTCCACCAGATGCCCTACGCCGCCGCCCTGGTCGGGGCCTCGCGCGACGCCTGCCGCGCCCATATTGGCCACTTCCTGAAGCACTGGTGCCATCGCAAGGACGCCTTCGACAGCGTGCTGGAGCGCTGGGTCGACAACTTCCTGCGGCCGGGCAATCTGCAGGGCGGCTTCAACTGGTACATCTCGGCCAACGCCGCACGAATGGCGGTGATGGCCGGCACGGCACCGATGCCGCCGAAGATCACCGTGCCGACCCGGGTGCTGTGGGGACGCCACGACCCGGTGCTGCGCTCGGCCTGGGCCGATGTGCTGCCGGAGCACTTCAGCAATGTCGAGGTCAGCTTCGCCGAGGGCTCCGGGCACTTCGTGCACTACGAGGAACCCGACCTCGCCGCCACCGAGATCAGGCGGTTCTTCGCCAGTTTGCCAGCCACCCCTGCGTCCCGGAGCGCATGACGATGACCCAGCGCGCAATCCCGGCGGTGTTCATGCGCGGCGGCTCCAGCAAGGGGGTGTTCTTCCACGCCCGTGACCTGCCGGCCGAGCGAAGCATCCTCGACCCCATTTTGCTGTCGGTCATCGGCAGCCCGGACCCATATGGTCGCCAGCTAGACGGCATGGGCGGCGGGGTTTCCTCGCTGTCGAAGGGCGTGATCATCGGCCCGCCGACCCGGCCGGACTGCGACGTCGACTACACCTTCGCCCAGGTGGCGGTCGACCGGCCGGTGGTCGACTGGACCAGCAATTGCGGCAACCTGTCGTCCGCCGTCGGACCGTTCGCGGTCGACGAGGGCCTGATCCGGATCAGCGATGGCGAAGCGCTGGTCCGCATCCATCAGGTCAACACCGCCAAGGTCATCCACGCCCGTTTCCAAGTAGCCAACGGCAAGGCTGCAGTGGCCGGGGACTTCGCGATCGCCGGGGTTGCCGGGACCGGTGCGCGCATCCGGCTGGATTTCTTGGACCCCGGCGGGGCAGTCACTGGCAAGCTGCTGCCGACCGGCCAAGTCCTCGACCTGCTGAAAGCCCCGGGCGTCGGGTCGGTCGCGGTGACGATGATCGACGCCGCCAACCCGGTGGTGATGCTGGCGGCCCTCGACCTCGGCCTCGCCGGCACCGAACTGCCGGATGCGATCGAGGCCCGCGTCGACATCATGGCCGCCCTGGACGCGATCCGGCGGCACGCGGCGGTCGCTATGGGCATGGCGGCCCGGCCCGAGGATGCCGGCCTCGCCATCCCAAAGATCGCCATGCTGTCGGCACCGGCGGACTACACCACACTTGACGGCCAGATTGTCCGCGCCGATCAACAGGACGTGGCGATCCGCATGATCTCCATGGAGCGAGCCCACCGCGCGGTGCCGCTGACCGGGGCAATGTGCCTGGGTGTAGCGGCACGGATCGAGGATACCGTCGCCCACCGCCTGTCGCGGCCGGTCACCGGCGACGAGGTGCGGGTGGCCAATCCGTCGGGAGTGCTGTCGGTCGGCGCCGAGGTCAAGGACGGCGACGCCCGAAGTGCGGTGGTGTTCCGCACGGCCCGCCGGCTGATGCAGGGACAGGTTCTGCTGCCGGAATGACCCGGGCGACCGCGCTTAGAAATCGAAGCTGACCGTCTCTGACGCTTCCCCGAGCGTCAGTTCCGTCGTCTCCGGCGCGGTGCGGGCGATCACCCGCCCGCCCCGGATCACGTACAGTCGGGTCGGGCTGAGCCGCAGCGCCTCGATCGGGTTGCGGCATTGCAGGACCACCAGATCGGCGCGGCAACCGGGTTCCAGGCCGTAGCCGTCGAGGCCGAGCGCCTTGGCGCCGTTGGTCGTGACGGCATCGAAGCAAGCCAGCATCTCCGCGCTGCCGGTCATCTGCCCGACATGCAGACCCATGTGCGCCACCTCCAGCATGTCGTGGCTGCCGAGCGGGTACCACGGGTCCATCACGCAGTCGTGGCCGAACGCGACGTTCACCCCGGCCGCCATCAGTTCCTTCACCCGGGTCATTCCGCGGCGCTTGGGGTAGGTGTCGTGGCGGCCCTGCAGGGTGATGTTGATCAGCGGATTGGGAATCGCGTGCAGCCCGGCCTCGGCGATCAGCGGGATCAGCTTGGAGACGTAGTAGTTGTCCATGGAATGCATGGACGTCAGGTGCGAGCCAGCGACCCGGCCGTGCAGGCCGAGGCGCTGGGTCTGATAGATCAGGCTCTCCACATGGCGGGACAGCGGGTCGTCGCTCTCGTCGCAGTGCATGTCGACCCGTAGGCCGCGCTCGGCCGCGATCTCGCACAGCAAGCGCACCGACTCCGCGCCGTCGGCCATGGTGCGCTCGAAATGCGGGATGCCGCCGACCACGTCGACGCCGAGGTCGAGCGCTGTCTCCAAGCTGTCTCGGGCGCCCTCAAGGCGCAGCACACCGTCTTGAGGGAATGCCACCAGTTGCAGGTCGATCCACGGCTTCATCTCCTCGCGCACCTCCAGCAGCGCACGGACCGCCAGCAGGCTGGGGTCGGAGGTGTCGACATGACTGCGGATCGCCAGGGTACCGCGGGCGATCGACCATCGGCACAACCGACGCGCCCGTTCCTTGACCGCATCGCCGGTCAGATTGGGCTTCAGTTCGCCCCAGAGTGCTATGCCTTCCAGCAGGGTGCCGGACTCGTTCACCCGCGGCAGACCGTAGCTGAGGGTTGAGTCCATGTGGAAATGCGAATCCACGAAGGATGGGGTGACCAACCGCCCGTCGACGGCGATCTCATCGCGCGCCTGCGCCTCCAGCGCCGGTCGGACCTCGGCAATGCGGCCATCCTTCACGGCGATGTCCACCAATTCGCCGCCGGTCGGCAGGGCACAGCGGCGCAGGATCAAGTCGAGCATGATCGGCTCCAGAACAACAAGTCAGTGCCGCTCGCCGCGGCGGTACGGCACCAGAAGGGCCTTGGGATAGCGCGCCCGGCGCGCCATCACCACCATCGCGGCGATGCTGAGCACATAGGGCAACATCAGGAAGAACTGATAGGGAATCGCCCCGCCGGCAAACTGCTGGGCACGGACCTGCAGCGCGTCGAGCCCGGCGAACAGCAGCGCGCCGAGCAGGGCCTTACCCGGCCGCCACGACGCGAAGATCACCAGCGCCACGCAGATCCAGCCTCGACCGTTGATCATGCCGAAATAGAAGGCGTCGAACGCCGACATGGTCAGGTAGGCGCCGCCGATCGCCATCAGCGCGGATCCGGCCATCACCGCTCCGCAGCGTACCGCCAGCACGTCGATGCCCTGGGCCTCGACCGCGACTGGGTTCTCGCCGGCCATCCGGACCGCCAGGCCAAGGGGCGTGCGGTACAGCACGTACATCACCACCGGGACCGCCAGGAACGTCGCATAGGTCATCGGCGTGTGGTTCAGGAAGGCGTCGCCGAAAAACGGCAGGTCGCTCACGCCAGGGATCTTGACCTGCTGGAACCCCTGGATCTTCGGCGGCGTGGTGCTGGACGGCAGCATCATCCGGAAGGTGAAGAAGCTCATGGCTGAGGCGAACATCGTCAGCCCGATGCCGGCGACATGCTGGGACAGGCCCAAATAGACCGTGAAGCCGGCGTGGATCAGGCCGAGCGAGGCGCCGACGAATGCCGCGAACGTCACACCGCCCCACAGATCGCCGCCCTGATACACCCACATCCAGCCGGCCATGGCACCGGCGGTCATGATCCCCTCGATGCCGAGGTTCAACACCCCGGCGCGCTCGCAGATCAGTTCACCCAGCGTCCCCAGGATCAGCGGGCAGGCGATCCGGATCATCGCCGCCCAGAACCCGGCCGTCAGGAACACCTCGATCAGGTCCATACCGCGCCTCCTACCGGAACCGCACGCGGAAGCGGACCAGCATCAGGCTGACCAGCACCGCCAGCACCGAGGACGCGACCAGCACGTCGGCAATGTAGGTCGGGATGTTGACCGCGCGGCTCATGGAATCGGCCCCGACATAGATCCCGGCCAGGAACACGGCACTCAGGATCACCCCGATCGGATGGAGGTTCGCCAGCATGGCGACCGCGATGCCGGCGTAGCCGAAGCCGGGCGACAGGTCGAGGGTCAGGTAGCCCTTCAGCCCGGCCACCTCGCCGACCCCGGCCATCCCCGCCAAACCGCCGCTGAGCATCGCCACCCGCAGCATGGTCAGGTTCACAGGAATGCCCGCGAACCCGGCCGCTTGCGGATTCAGGCCGACGGCGCGGATCTCGTAGCCCCAGATGCTCCAGCGCATCGCCGCCCAGATCAGGATCGCCGACGCCAAGCCGACCAGCAGGCCGAGGTGCAGACGGGACTTCGCCAGCAGCACCGGCAGCACACCCTCATCGACGATCGGCGCCGCCTGCGGCCAGCCGAGCGACATCGGGTCCTTCCACGGACCTTCCAGCAGGAAGCTGACCAGCAGCAGGATCACGAAGTTCAGCAGCAGCGTCGTCACCACCTCGTCGACCTTGAGGCGGACCTTCAGGAACACCGGCAGCAGCAGCGCCACGCCGCCGGCGACCGCGCCACCGACGAACAGCAGCGGGATCATCAGCACCGGCGGCAGGTTGATCATCCCGGTGCCGAGCCAGGTGGCAGCCAACGCGCCGCAATACAGTTGGCCTTCCGCCCCGATGTTCCAGAACTTCGCCCGGAATGCCACCGCGACGGCAAGGCCGGTCAGGATCAACGGCGTCGAGCGAGTCAGGGTTTCGGCAATACCGAAGCTGGACCCGAACGCACCGCCCAGCAGCAAGGCATAGGCCTTCAACACCGGCTGACCGGTCCACAGGATCAGCACCGAACACAGGATCAGCGAGGCGGCGACAGCCGCAACCGGTGCCAGGACCACCAGCCAGAGCGGAGTGTGTTCACGCGGTTCCAGCGTCATGACGCCATTGCCCCCGCCCCATGCTGCAGGTCGCCGGCCATCATCAGGCCGAGGCGGCGCGCGTCGGCGTCGCCGATGTCCAGCGACGGGCTGGTACGCCCGGCGTGAATGACCACCACCCGGTCGGCGATCGCCAGGATCTCGTCAAGATCTTCGGAGATCACCAGCACGCCGGCGCCGTCGCGCTTGGCGTCCAGCAGGCGCTGGTGCACAGCGGCGATGGCCCCCTCGTCCAGGCCGCGGATCGGCTGGCTGGCCAGGATGAAGCGCGGCGACCGGTCCAGAACCCGCGCCAGGATCAGCTTCTGCATGTTGCCGCCGGACATCAGCCGGGTGGCGCCGTCGATGCCGGCGACGCGGATGTCGAACTGCTCGACCAGCCGGCGCGCATAAGCCTTGCAGGCAGCGAAGTCGATGATCCACCGCCAGCGCCACAACGGTGTCTCGCGCAGCCTCTCGCTGATCAGATTCTCCCACACCGTCAGGTCACCGACCACGCCGGTGGCATGCCGATCCTCGGGGATCCGACCGACCCGGCGGGTGATGAATTCGCGCGCCGTGAACCGCCGCACCGGTTCGCCGTCGAGGGAGACGGTACCGGCGCTCGGCGCCAGGGTGCCGCTCAGCAGGGCCGCCAGCGCCGACTGCCCGTTGCCGGCAACCCCGGCAAGGCCGACGATCTCGCGCTCCCGCACCGTCAGGCTGACCCGGTCGAGGACAGGATTGCCACCGCGCGGCCCGGCGACGGAAACGGCATCAAGTTCGATCACCGGGCGGCCCGGCTCCAGATGCTCGGCGCGCGGCCGGGCGACCTTGCGACCGACCATCATCTCGGCGAGCGACTCCCGGTCGGCGTCGCGGGTGGCGACGGTGCCGACCACGGCACCGCGGCGCAGCACCGCCACCCGGTCGCTGACCCGCAGAATTTCGTGCAGCTTGTGGGTGATGAAGATGATCGACAGGCCCCGGGCCACCATCGCCTTCAGGGTGTCGAACAGCCGGTCGGATTCCTGCGGCGTCAGCACCGAGGTCGGCTCGTCGAGGATCAGGATGCGGGCGTCCCGGTACAGGGCCTTCAGGATTTCCACCCGCTGCCGTTCGCCGATCGACAGTTCCTCGACCCGGCGGTCTGGATCGACTGTCAGCCCGTAGGCCTCAGCCATCTCCACGATGCGGGCTCGTGCCGCCGCGGTGTCGGAGCGCCAGGACCACAGCCTCTCTGTGCCGAGGGTGATGTTCTCCAGCACCGTCATGTTGTCGGCCAGGGCGAAGTGCTGGTGCACCATGCCGACCCCGGCGGCGATCGCCGCTCCGGTGTCGCCCGGTGGTAGTGCGCGGCCGTCGACCAGCATCTCGCCCTCGTCGGCCACATAGTGGCCGAACAGGATGTTCATCAGGGTCGTCTTGCCCGCCCCGTTCTCGCCCAGCAGGGCCAGGATCTCGCCCTCGGCGACCGACAGCGAAATCGCGTCGTTGGCGACCAGCGCGCCAAACCGCTTGGTGATGCCCCGGATCTCAAGCGCCATGCCGGCTCTCCCAACTCGCCACGACCAACGCCACCGGCTCTCACGAGGAGAGCCGGCGGGCGCCCGGACGCAACCTCAGAAGGTCGACTTCGGCTCGTTGTCGTTGATCTCGACAGTGAACTTGCCGGCCAGGATGTCGGCCTGCAGTGCCTTCACCTTGGCCTTGATGTCGGGCGAGATCTTGTCCTCGAACTCATAGAACGGCGCTAGGCTGGCCCCGCCCTTGGCCATCATCGTCCACTCCTTGTAGTCCTCGGCCTTGAACGTGCCGGCCTTGGTCTGCGCGATCGCGTAGTTGATGGCCGAGGTCATGTCCCACAGCGCCGAGGTGACGACGACGCCGGTGCCGTTCTCTTCCTTGTTCATGTCGTTGACGTTGCCGAACGCGATGATGCCCTTCTCGCGCGCGGCGGAGACCACGCCTGCCCGCTCGGCGTACAGCACGTCGACGCCGGCCTCGACCTGGGCGAACGCCGCTTCCTTGGCCTTCGGCGGGTCGTACCAGGAGCCGATGAAGTTGACCTTGAACTCGACCTTCGGGTTGACCGAACGGGCGCCCGCCATGAAGGCGTGGAACAGCCGGTTGACCTCGCCGATCGGGTAGCCGCCGACCATGCCGATCTTGTTCGACTTGGTCATCGAGCCGGCGATCATGCCCATCAGGTAGCAGGGCTCGTGGATGTAGTTGTCGAACACCGCGAAGTTCGAGCCGTGCGGCTTGAACGGGTCACCCATCAGGAACGCGACCTTCGGGTAGTCGTCGGCAACCTTGCGGGCCTCACGGCTGATGCCGAACGCCTCGCCGACGATCAGCTTGGCGCCGCCTTCCGCATATTCGCGCAGCACCCGGACATAGTCGGTGTTGGCGACCTTCTCGGAGAACACGTACTCGATCTCGCCAGCCTTGGCCGCCTTGTCGAGCGCCTGATGCAGGCGGGCGTCCCACTTCTGCTGGATCGGCTGGGTGTAGATCCCCGCCACCTTGATCTTGTCGGCCGCCGCTGCCGGGCCGGCACCCGCCAGCGCCGCAGCACCGAGCAGCAAAGTTCCCATCCGCACCGCCACCTGGCGCCGCGTCATCATTCCCCAGTCCCGCATCAAAGCCTCCTGTTCGGCGTTGTCCGTTGTCGTCCCGGCGTTTTCATCCCCGTTCGATCGAGCGACGTTGACCGTCGTCTGATCCGGACCCGCATTGCTTCCGGTGAGTCCCATTCGAACGGCCGCAGGGCAGTCCGCCCCAGCGCCGCTCGGCATGCACTATCCTGTCTCCGGCATCGCCCGATGTCACGCAGTTGCAGCATATCGTGGGGATGACCATTCCGGAGCGGTGCGCGATACTGAGCGCAACAGCGAACGAGGGGGACTGCGATGCGGCTGCAACTGGCGTTTCCCGCCGTTTTGGCGATTGTCGCCGTCCTGTCCACTGCCGGACCGGCGCTTGCCGACTGCACTGGTCAGACCTGGTCGCAAAGCACGCTGTACATGGGCCGCAGCCTCGCCGACGGCGGGACCGTCGGCGAGGATGAGGTGCAGGCGTTCGTGAACGACACCATCGTGCCGGCGTTTCCCGACGGCTTCACGATCGTGGATGCCCGCGGCCATTGGCTGGACCGCGGCACCGGGCTCGGCATCGGCGAGACGACGGTAATGTTCGTCGTCGCCCACCCGCCGAGCGCCGAATCGGACGCCGCCCTGCAACGCGTTGCCGACGCCTACATCGCCCGGTTCAGGCAGTCAGCCGTGCTGCGCAGCAGCCATCCTGTGTGCGTGACGTTCTACGAGAAGAAGTAGCCAAGCGTTGCGGCGGCGGGCGTTCGGTCCGCTGACTACCCGGCGGATGCAGCCTTGTCCGGGACGTCGCCGGCGGTCGGCGCGATCACCGCGAACCGATCGGCCAAGGCCGCCAGTTCGGCGTCGTGCAGCGCCTGAGCTCGAACCACGCCGCCGGCAATGCCGGGCAGGTCGCGGGTGGCCGCCGCCGACGCCACCACCGTCGACCGGTAGCCGAGGTCAAGGGCGGCACGCGCCGTCGCGCTGACGCACATATGAGTCTGGAAGCCGGCCAGGATCAGTTTGCTCCGACCGGTGCGGTCGATCTCGGCCTGCAGTGTGGTACCGGCGAAGGAATTCGGCAGGCCCTTGGTCACCACCGTTTCGCCGTCGCTCGGCGCCGCCTTGGCGTGGATACGTCCACCCTCGGCCTCTGGGTCGAACAGCCCGCCGGGTCGGCCGAGATGGGCGACGTGCAGGATTGGGGTTCCGGCCGCACGGGCCCGACTGAGCAGGATCGTAATTTCATCAAGCGCCGCGTCGACGCCGACCAGCGGCAGCTTTCCGGTGACGTACTCGTTCTGGCAGTCGATCAGCACCAGGACCGACTCGTCCAGCGCACTCGGCGCGAGATCGGCGCCGGCCATCGACAGCAGGGTTTTCGGGACAGACATTGCAGGAACTCCGTCGGAAACCAGGGAATGATTGCAAGATAAGCTGGCGTTCCTGCACTCGATACTCTTGATAACGCCAGTTTGATCTGCAAATTTGCAGGACGAAGCTGCGATCCTCATCGATTGATGGAGAGCCTCGATGTCCAAGCCGCTGACCGACTACAAGGCCCTGACCTTCGATTGCTATGGCACCCTGATCGACTGGGAAAGCGGGATCTGGGATGCGGCCCAACCGCTGCTGATGGCCAACAACAGCGACGCCGTCAGCCGCGAACGCTTCCTGCGGGCGTTCGCGGTGGTCGAAACCGCCCAGGAGGTCGCCACGCCGGGGATGCTGTACCCGGATCTGTTGTCGAAGGTGCACGGGACGCTGGCCGGGCAGTTCGGCTTCGCCACCGCAGAACCGCTTGACGGAGCATTCGGTGCATCGCTGCCGCACTGGCCGGCGTTTCCCGACAGTGCCGACGCGCTGCGCGTGCTGAAGAAGCACTACAAGCTGGTGATCCTGTCGAACGTCAATCGCGACGGTTTCGCCGCCTCGTCCCGCAAGCTCGGGGTTGCGTTCGACGCGATCTACACGGCCCAGGACATCGGCTCCTACAAGCCGAACCCCCGAAATTTCACCTATCTGATGGAACGACTGCAGGCCGAGCACGGCATCGCCCCCAGCGACATCCTGCACACCGCCCAATCCATGCACCACGACCACGTCCAGGCGACCGCTCACGGCCTCGCCACCGCCTGGATCGACCGTCAACGGCTGTCGCAGGGCGGCAATTGGGGGGCCACGGCTGAAGTGGCGCAGCGTCCGAAGACCGATTTCGTGTACTTCAGCATGGCGGAAATGGCCGACGCAGTCCGATCCGCCGGTTGATCCGGATGAACTGGGACGACCTGCGCACCGCCCTGGCCATTCGGCAAGGTGGCACCTTGTCGGCGGCAGCCCGTTCCCTCGCCGTCAACCAGACCACCGCCGCCCGACGGCTGGAGCGGCTGGAGCGTGACCTTGGCGCCCGGCTGTTCGACCGGATCGACGGCAGGCTGGTCCCGACCGACGCCGGCCGTAGCGCCCTAGAACGGGCGGAGGACATGGAAGCCGCCGCCGTCGCGGTCGTCGGCGACGTCCGCAACGCCGACAGCGGGCTGGCCGGACCAGTGCGCATCACCTCGCTGCCGAGCTTCGTGACCGGCTTCCTGGCGCCCCGCCTGCCGGAATTCACCGAGCGGCACCCCGGCATCACCGTTGAGCTTGTCGGCGCCTCGGAGAATCTGCATCTCGGCCGGCGCGAGGCCGACCTGGCGGTGCGGTTTTCCAGGCCGACGGCCGGCAATGTCCGGGTCCACCGCATCGGCGTGGTCGGGTACGCCGGGTATGCAGCCGCTTCGGCGGTTCCCGATACCGACTTCCGATCGCTCAAGGACCTGCCCTGGGCGGCTTATGACGAGAGGTTCGCGCACCTGCCGGAGCAGCGCTGGCTGGACGAGCAGGTCCGCCCGACACGACGAGCGGCGACGGCGACCGACGGGCTGGCCCTGCTGGCCCTGGCGCGCAGCCGCACGGCGGCGGCCGTGCTGCCCTGCTTCCTCGCGGACGGCGTGGACGGGTTGGTGCGGATCACCGGATCCGAGCCGATATGCCGGCGCGAGCTGTGGCTGCTGAGCCATCCGGACCTGCGCGCGGTGCGCCGGATCAGCGTGTTCGCCGACTGGCTGCGGCAGGTCGTCGACCATGAGCGAACGCGTCTCGACGGCCGGATCGAGGCGCCCGAGGGTTGAATTCAACGGTTCATGACCGCTTATTGGAGCGGTCGCGCCATGCCATTCAGGAGACCGTCATGAAATGCCCCGTCTGCGTCGACACTGATCTGGTGATGAGCGAGCGCCAGAACGTCGAGATCGACTACTGCCCGAAATGCCGCGGGGTGTGGCTGGACCGCGGCGAACTCGACAAGATCATCGAGCGCAGCACGGCCGAAGTGGCCCCGGCGGCAGCACCGCCGCCAGCCGCCGCTGCACAGCCGGCTTACGGGTACGAGCAGCGCGGCGGGCACCATGGCGGTGGCAAACACGGCGGCGGTCACCGCCGCAAGTCCTGGCTGCAGGAGATCTTCGACTGACCGAATTGGGCTCGCCAGGACGGTCGGATCGCGGCAGGCTCCGGTCGGGCCCGGTTCCGGGCCACGGCAATCCGACGACCAAGGGAGCAAACCAGCCATGATCCATGAATTGCGGGTCTATCACTGCGTGTCCGGCCGTCTTCCGGCCCTGCTGAAGCGGTTCGAGACCATCACCCTGAAGATCTGGGAGAAGCACGGCATCCGGCAAGCCGGGTTCTGGACGGTGCTGATCGGCGAGTCCAATCAGGCCCTGTACTACCTGCTGGAATGGGAATCCCTGGCCGAACGGGAAACCAAGTGGAACGCCTTCGCCAGTGATCCGGAATGGCTGGCCAAGCGCGCCGAGACCGAGAAGGACGGGGCGATCGTCGCCCATGTCGCCAATCAATTCCTGCAGCCGACCGCGTTCTCCTCGGTCAAGTAACGCCGGCTCGCGCCCCGAACAGCGCCGCCGAGGTTGTCCGCAGGATAGGCTCGGCGGTGTAGGGCGTGTTGACGCAGAACAGGCCGGACCCGCGCATCCGCAGCGCGCTGCCGGTGAGTTGCGCCTCATCCCGCCACACCTTGGGAAGAAACGCGCCCTCCAGGGTACGCACGAGTTCGCCGTGCAGGCCGGCCTCAAGGACCGGATACCACAGCAGGATCACCGCCTGCGGCCACTTGCGGTGCACCGACAGCAGCAGGTCGCCGGCACCGGCGTACTCGGTTTTCATCTCGTAGCTGGGGTCGATCAGCACCAGACCGCGCCGCGGCACCGGCGGCACCAGGGCAGGTAAGCCTTCGTGACCATCGCGGCGGTGAATGTGCACGTCGGGCGCCCGGAACCCGCGTTCCAGGGCGGCATGCTCCTGGGGGTGCAACTCCATCAGATGCATCCGGTCGCCCGGCCGCAGCAGCGCCCGCGCGATTGCCGGCGAACCGGGATAGGCGGTCGGGCCGTAGGTCGCCCGGACGCGTTGGACCGCCACGGTCCATGGGTGCTCTTCCGGCAGTGCCTTGCGCGCCAGCAGAGCATCGACTCCCGCGCGCGCCTCGCCGGTCTTGCGCGCCTCCGGGGCGGCCAGGTCGTACAAGCCCCGTCCGGCATGACTTTCCAGATAGGACAGAGGCTTGTCCTTGGCGGTCAGCGCCGCCAGCAGCACCGCAAGCGCGGCGTGTTTGTGCACGTCGGGCAGATTTCCGGCGTGGTAGCCGTGCTGATAGGACAACATGGCGCCGCCCTCACGCGCGCGCGATGCGCGTCACCATCACTCCGATCGCGACCGGTGTGGCTTGTTCGGCCGCGACCCGCCGGCCTTACGGCCTGCCGCCCCGCCCTTCCAGTTCTTCGGACCGGACGGCCGAGCCGGACGGCTCACCGCGTCGGCCGGTGCCGGCGGCCCGTCCAGCCGGGTGATGGTCACCGATTCCTCGCCGGTGCCGGCCTCGGCAATCGCCGCGGCAAACCGCACGGCGACGCTGGCGGTGATCTCGACATGGCTCTCGTTCGGCAGAATGCGGATGGCACCAACCTCATTCTTGGTCACATGCCCGGCCCGGCAGATCAACGGCAGCAGCCAGCGCGCCTCGGCCTGGTGCTTGCGGCCGGCGGACACCTTGAACCAGACGCTGCCGGCGAAGTCATCGCGAGCCTTGCGCGGCGGCTCCGACGATGCGGACGCCACGTCGAGGAGTTCCTCCGGCGCCGGCCGGCTGGCCTGGTGCAGCCGCAGATAGGCCGCCGCCACCTTCTCTGGATCGTGGGTCGCCAGCAGTTCGCGCGCGAACTCCAGTTCCTCCGGCGTCACGTCCTCGGACAGTACCGGATCCTGCATCATGCGCTCGCGGTCGCGCTTGGCGATCGCCTCGGCGTTCGGCGGCGCCATCCAGGCGGCGCGCAAATTGTTGGCCGACTTCAGCAGGCGCTGGACCGTGTGACGCCGGGTGTGCGGCACGATCAGCACGCTGACCCCCTTGCGCCCGGCCCGGCCGGTGCGGCCGCTGCGGTGCAGCAGGGTGTCGGAATTGTTCGGCACGTCGGCGTGCACAACGAGGTCCAGGGTCGGCAGGTCGATGCCGCGCGCCGCTACGTCGGTCGCGACGCAGACCCGGGCCCGGCCGTCGCGGATCGCCTGCAGAGCGTGGGTACGCTCGTTCTGGCTCAACTCGCCGGACAGCGCCACCACCGAGAACCCGCGGTTGGCAAGCCGGCTGCTCAGGTGCTGCACCGCGATCCGGGTGCCGCAGAACACCATGGCGCTTCGGGCGTCGTGGAACAGCAGGGTGTTGACGATCGCGTTGTCGCGGTCGTTCGGCGCCACCAGATGGGCGCGGTATTCGATGTCGTGGTGCTGTGTCCGCTCGCCGGCAGTCGCCAGACGCACGGCGTTGCGCTGATAGCGCTTGGCCAGGTGAGCGATGGTCGACGGCACGGTAGCCGAGAACATCAGGGTGCGGCGGTCGGACGGCGCCGCGTCGAGGATGTACTCGAGGTCCTCGCGGAACCCGAGATCCAGCATCTCGTCGGCCTCGTCCAGCACCACCGCGCGGATCTTCGACAGGTCGAGCGAACCGCGCTCGATATGATCGCGCAGACGGCCGGGTGTGCCGATCACCAGATGGGCGCCCGACGACAGCACGTCGCGCTCGCGCCGCATGTCCATGCCGCCGACGCAGGACGCGGTACGAGCTCCGGTCGGTGCGTACAGCCAGTCGAGTTCGCGGCGCACTTGCAGCGCCAGCTCGCGGGTCGGGGCCACGACCAAGGCCAGCGGCTCCTCGGCACGCCCGAACCGCTCGGCTTCTTCGAGCAGGGTCGGCGCAATCGCCAGGCCGAACGCGACGGTCTTGCCAGACCCGGTCTGGGCCGACACCAGCAGGTCGGCACTCGACACTTCGGGCGCCAATACCGAAGCCTGAACCGGCGTCGGGGTCTCGTAACCCTGCGCGGCAAGCGCACCGGCCAGCGCCGGATGGGCGTTCTCAAAAGCGTTCATCGCGCGGGCCTCGGGTCGTAACAACGGGTATGGCGGGCGTTATGACACAGGCGGCGCCTTCCGAAACGCCGTTTGTGAACCACCGGGGGCATCGGCACCGTCATGGCGCCGCTCGATCATCCCGGCGTGCGGCGGACGCGCGTACCGCTTCCACAGGATCACTCCCTGCAACAGCGCGCCGTCATCGTGCCCGGATTTGTGCGCACCATGTACCATAACACGTTCCGGACGCCGCCGCGTTGAAGCGACGCAGCCCCTGCCGGCACGCAATCGGACACCGCCGGGCGACGAGCGCGCTTGCGGCCCGGACACAAGACGCCGATGCTTCGGGCGCGCCTCCGCGGGACCGGCCTCGGCACATTTTCTTGGCGGGGGCGGTACGTGACCACCGCGGCGCGTGCGCCTGTAGGGGGTGTTTCGCATGCTTGGCTTTGTCCGATTGGCAGCGCTGGTGGCCGTGCTGGTGTGGGTCCATGTGCCGGAGGGCTACGCCAAGGGCAAGACCGTGGAGCCCTCGGAAGGGTGTTGTCACGTTAACTCGTCGAGTTAGCAAGTTGGCATGCCGGTCGTTGATCAAGCGGCATGTGCCGCGGATTTCCAAGCTTCGAACGCTTCGAGCCGATGGTAGCGAATGGTGAGGGCGGAACGACGGCGGGCTGGGACAGAGTAACGATTGCGGGTTGCGGATTGCATAGACACGAAGCGTTGTAATCCACCCGGTGATCGGAAGCCTTGCATCACCCGCTCTCGTTTTCGGAAGGGCAAGTGGCTGTTCTCGGCGCGGTTATTGAGCCCCTTGTGTGACCAATGATCAAGGCCAGGCGCGACCTCGCGCTTGGCGGCCCCATATGAGCGCAGTTTGTCCGTAATGATCCTTTTGGGCACGAAGCCCCAACGTTTCATCAGCTTGATCAAAAGCCGCTTTGCAGCGCGCTTGTCTCGCTTCGATTGTAAGATTTCCTCAAGAACGACACCGTGTTGGTCGACGGCGCGCCACAGCCAGTATGACCGGCCCGCGATCTTCACGACGACTTCGTCCAGATGCCAAACATCACCAGGGCGAGGCTGCCGTCGCCGCAGAACGTGGGCGATCCGGGGACCGAACTTGACGGTCCAGCGCCGGATCGTCTCATACGAAACGTCCACACCACGTTCCAGCATAAGCTCCTCGACCTCGCGCAGGCTCAAGTTGAACCGGGCGTAGAGCCAGACAACATGAGAAATGATCTGAGGCGGAAAGCGGTGGCGCTTGTAGCTGATTTTCTCTGTTTGCATCGACACCGCCTACGCCCGGATCATTGAACCCGCAACCTCAGGCACGTTAACGTGACAACACCTGTTCTCCAGCACTGGATCCGGTGTCGATACCGTGTACGGGGGCGACGGAACCGACACCGCGGTCTATCTGAACAACCAGTCGGTCTACAGCTTCGCTCGCCTGAGCGACGGCGGCGTGCAGATCAACGGCTACGACGTGCTGTACGACGTCGAATACATCCGGTTCGCCGACACGACCGTCACGGTCGACAGCTTGGTATGAGCCGTGTGCGCACCGGCATCCTGGCGCTCGCCGCTCTGCCGGTGCTCGCCGGCTGTCCGACAGGATCCCGCACCGAGAACCCGATGAAGATCCATGGTCTCACGATCGAGCGGATCGAGCCGGAGCACCGGGTGGTGCTGGCCGACGGTCTGGTGATCGACGGCGACGCCCAACTGGCAGCAGCGTTGCAGGACGCCCGCGATATACGGGAGATCGTCGTCCTGGAACGCATGCCGCCGGTGTTTGTCGTGACCTTCGCGGATGGCGAGAGCCGTCGCTATCGAAGCCGGCGCCTCGCACCCTGAGGCACTCTTCCGTCGCTTGCCGTGGCCGTCCCGGCCGTGCGACCGTCATGTCCAATTGCCCTCCGAAGCCGACCCCAACACGCCTTCCGCTCAGTGCGACCAGGAACTCAGGGAGAAAGTCATGGCAGCTTTGCCACAGGACCCGTTCGAGAGCGGGATCATTGCGTTCGCCGCCGATCTGCGCGGCGGCCGGATCACCGCGGCCGAGGCGACCGATGCCTGTCTGGCCCGGATCGCGGCACTGAACCCTAAGCTCGACGCCTTCCAACTTGTCGATGCCGATCGCGCCCGCCAGGCCGCGCGCGCCGTCGATGAAATGCTGGCGGCCGGCACCGACCTCGGCCCACTGATGGGCGTGCCGATTGCGGTCAAGGACATCATCGCGGTCGACGGGCTGCCGACCACCAACGGCTCGCTGTACCCCAGCGCCGAGTTGACCGGGCCGGAAGGACCGCTGATCGGGCATCTGAAGGCGTCCGGCTGCATCATCCTCGGCAAGACCAAGACCGTGGAGTTCGCGCTCGGTGCCACCGGCGTCAACGAGGCGCGCGGAACCCCGTGGAACCCGTGGGACTCCAGCGTTCACCGGATCCCTGGCGGCTCGTCCAGCGGATCGGCGGTGGCGGTGGCGAGCGGAATGTGCGGCTTCGCGCTCGGCACCGACACCGGCGGCTCGATCCGGATTCCGGCCAGCTTCACCGGACTGTTCGGACACAAGACCACCGTCGGACTGTGGCCGACCGACGGAGTGTTCCCGCTGTCGCCGACCCTGGATTCGATCGGCCCGCTGTGCCGCAGTGCCGGGGATGCGGCGCTGATCCACGCCATCGTCACCGGCGAGTCTCTGCCGATGCCGACGCGGCTTGCCGGATTGAAGCTCGGCCGTCCGACCAACTTCTTCTTCGACGAACTGGACGACACCACCCGCTCCACCGTCGAGGCGGCACTGCTGGCCCTGTCGGCAGCCGGTGTCGAGATTGTCGATATCGAGATCCCCGAGGTCGAGGAACGTGCCCGGATCTTCGCCGCCATCGTCCCGGCCGAACTGGTGGCCCGCCTGACGCCCGAAGGCTTCGCCAAGGCCAAGCCGAAGATGGACCCGGTCACTGGCATGCGCGCCGCCCACGGCCTGGAGGTTTCGGCCATCGAGTACGCGTCGGCCCAGTTCCGGCTGCGCGAGTTGGAGGAGATCGCCGACGAGCATTTCGACGGGTTGGACGGCTGGATTGCCCCCAGCACCCCGTTCGTCGCCATGCCGGTCGACACCCTCAAGCACGCCGATGTCGCCAAGCGCGCCATGCTGTCGTCGCGTAACACCCAGCCGGCCAACATCTTCGGGATCTGCGCCGCCAGCCTGCCGATCCAGCAGTTCGGCGCACCATTGCCGGTCGGCCTCCAACTGATGGCGCCGCGCGGCGAGGACGCCCGGCTGCTGTCGATGGCCATGGCGTTCGAACCGGTGCTCGGCGTCGGCACTCCGCCGGACCTGAGCGGCTTCCTGGAGTAGGGCAGGGGCCTTAGCGGCTTTCCCGACGTATGCCGGGCGCGTGCCTCAGGCCGACAGGAGGGGGGTGCGGTTTCGTCGGTATTCCCTCCCTGTCGCGCTGAGGTGTCGGTCGTCGGCCGGCCACGAAGCGCCGGAGCCGAGACCGCACCACCGTCTTGATTTCCGTCCGCATCGCGGGGAAGGTCGCGGCGGACCAACAGGAGAACTCGATGCGCGTCGTCGCCACCGACCGTCATGAAGCCCACGCGCCGAAGGCGTTCATCATGCGCGGCAACCGGGTCGCCAGCCCGGAGACCCCGGAGCGCGCCGCGATCTTCCATCGGGCCGTTGTCGCCGGCGGTCACACGCTGTTGGATGCCAAGGAGCATGGTGTGGTCCCGGTCGCGGCCATCCACGCCGCCGACTACCTGGCGTTCCTGGAACACGCCTGGTCGGAATGGTCGGCGCTTCCCGACCACGCCCCGGAGATCCTGCCGAACATCCACCCAGGCCGGAACATGGCGATCCACCCGACCCACATCGTCGGTAAGGCCGGGCACTACCAGACCGACACCGCCTGCCCGATCGGCCCTGGCACCTGGACCGGTGCCCGCGCTTCGGCCGACGTGGCGGTGACCGCCGCCGATCTGGTCACGTCGGACGGACGACCGGCCTACGCGCTGTGCCGCCCACCGGGCCACCATGCCTATGCCGACCAAGCCGGTGGCTTCTGCTTCCTGAACAATTCGGCGATCGCCGCTCAGCGGCTGCGCGACGGAGGCGCCAAGCGGGTGACCGTGCTGGACGTCGACGTGCACCACGGCAACGGCACCCAGGGCATCTTCTACCGCCGCAACGACGTGCAGACCGTGTCGATCCACGGCGACCCGCACGCCTACTACCCGTTCTACACCGGCTATTCCGACGAGATCGGCGCCGGCCCCGGGCGCGGTGCCAATTTGAACCTGCCGCTGCCACGCGGCACCGGTGACGCCGGGTACCTGGAGACCCTGGATACCGCGCTGACCGCGATCGACGCGTTCAAGCCGGACGCTGTAGTGGTCGCCCTTGGCCTCGACCCGTCGGAGAAAGACCCGCTGGCCTTCCTGTCGGTCACCACCGACGGCTTCCGGCGCATCGGCGAGCGGCTCGGCGCGACGCCGTACCCGACGCTGATCGTCCAGGAGGGCGGCTACATCTGCGACGCGCTGGGCGACAACCTGGCCGCTGTGCTCGGCGGGTTCGAGACCGGGCGGCGCTAGCCAGCCTTGCCCGATGGCACGCGGCGATGGAACATGACGGCCCGGTCTCGACGGACACAGGCGCATGCCCGACACCGTTTTCCCATTCCGCCCTCTGCAAGGCTCGGCACTGGTGCACGCGCTGCTGCGTGCCGGACTGATCGCGCCTGAGCGCTACCTTGAGGCGCTCCGAACGGTTCGCGACGACAGGTTCTGGCGACACTGGGGCCGACGCGTGCTGCTGGCACTGGCGGTCGGCCAGATCCTGGCCGGCATCGTGTTCTTCTTTGCGTTCAACTGGGCCGATCTCCCACCGTTCGCAAAACTGGGCGTCATCCAGGCCGGGATTGTTCTCTGTACGCTGGGCGCGTGGCTCGGACGAAACCAGCCGATCGCCTGGGAGGCGCTGCTGACCGCCGCCTGCGTGCTGGTCGGCGTGCTCCTGGCGGTGTTCGGCCAGATCTACCAGACCGGTGCAGACGCCTACACGCTGTTCGTCGGATGGGCCGCGCTGATCCTGCCGTGGGTGCTGGCGTCGCGGGCGCTTGTACCGTGGGCGGTATGGCTGGTGGTTACCGGCGCTGGGGCCGTGACCTACGCTGTGCAGATCGCGATCCCGTTGGGCTGGATCAGCCTGGAGGGTGCGGTCCTGCTGCTGGCGCTGTTCTACGGATTTGCCCTCCTGGTCCGCGAGACGGCCATGCGGTACGGCATCCCGTGGCTTCGACCACTCTGGCCGCGCCGGCTGCTGGTCGCCGCAATCCTGACGCTGACCCTCTCGACGGCAGTCTCCGGGTTGTTCGAATCCGTGATAATCCCTGACGGCTGGATGGCGGTGGCAGGCTATTCGACGGCTGCGATCGGCCTCGGCATCGTGTGCGTACGATTGCTCGATCTGCCCGCGGTCCTGATGGCGGTGCTCTCCGGGTGTCTGTTTCTGACGGCGGCCGGCGGGCGGATCGTGTTCGAATGGCTCGACCCGGAAGTGGGGGCGTTCAGCGGTCTGGTGATGCTGGTTCTGGCGGTGTTCGGTTCGGCCTTCGCCTTGCTTCGCCGCCTGCGCGACTGGATGGCGGCGCATGACTGACGAACGCACCGCCGATCTCTGTCACCGGTTGGACCTCGATCCCGACGCGGTTCTGGCCATCGCCGGTGCGGCCGGGCGCAACGACCTGCCCTGGTACATACACATCCTGACCGGCATCGGCGCCTGGCTCGCGGCGGCGGCGATGATACTGACCGTCGGTGTCACCATCGCCCCGGCCTTCGGGGAGAGCAGCTATCCGCTGACCGCCGCCGGGTTCGGTGCGGTCATTGCCGGCGTCGCCACCATGCTTCACCGGAGCCACCAGCAGACGTTCACCAGCCAGTTGGCGGTTGCCGGTGCCCTTGCCGGGCAGGGGTTGTTGGCCGGCGGCATTGGATGGCACTTCGAATCGGTGACCGTCGCGGCTGTCCTGGCCGGGGCTGCGGCGGCGCTGTTGCTCGTTCTGATCAAGGATCAGTTGCTTCAATTCCTGTCATCGACCGCAACCCTTTGCCTGATCCAAGTGACCCTGCTTGGTCACGAGGTGCCACAGGCGGGCGGCCTGCTGGCGGCACCGGCACTGGCAGTCGCGGTCGGCCTTCTGATCCGGCCGTCCGGCACCTTGGACCTGCGCGGCCTCGCCTACGCCCTGCTGCTGGTCCCGATCGCCGCGCAGTCGGTCCTTGGAACCGGCGGGTTGAGTGCCGACTGGCTGGCGCGCGCGGCCTACGCAATGGGCCTGATCGCCGTGCTGTGGCTGGTATGGCGCGACGTGACACCGGATCGCCGACCGATGGTCGTCGTCGCCGGCGCCGTAGCGCTGCTGCTGGGTGCAGTGACCGCTGCCGGGATGATGGCGGCGCTATTGTTGCTCACGCTGGCCTACGCGCTTGGCAACCGTATGTTGGCCAGCTTGGGCGTGGCGACGACCGTGTGGTTCGTCGGCCAGTTCTACTACGACCTGGAACTCGACCTCCTGCAGAAGTCGGGGATGCTGGCCGGAGCCGGCCTGCTGTTGCTGGTGCTGTGGTGGCTGTGGCAGCGGCAGACCGTCTCGGAGCCCGGGCATGCGTAAATGGCTCGGCATGGTTGGCCTGTGGGGCGGGTTGGCCGTCGTGCTGGTCGCGGTGAACCTGCAGATCCTGGAGAAGCAACGGGCCCTCGACGACGGGCGCACCGTGCTGCTGGCGCTGCGTCCGGTCGACCCGCGCTCGCTGATGCAGGGTGACTACATGATCCTGCGCTACGACCAGACCGTGGTCACGCCCCAGGGCGAGCCGGCGGCGCTGGACGGTCGGATCGTGATGACCCTGGACGGCGACGGCGTGGCCACGTTCCGCCGGTTCGACGACGGCACGCCGCTCGCCGCGGAGGAACAGCCCCTGCGCTATAAACTGCGCGCTCCGTCAGGTTTCAGCGTCGCCACCGACCAGGTCGAACTGACCATCGGCGCCGAGTCGTTCTTTTTTCAGGAAGGCCACGGCGATCTCTATGCCGAAGCGCGCTACGGCATCCTCAAGGTCGCCCCGGATGGGTCCAGCGTGCTGGCCGGACTGGCCGACGCCGAGCGCCGACCGATCCGACCCTGAGCCCTATCTCCGGTTCATCCGCTGCTGCACCAGATCCTCGACCACGGCCGGGTCGGCCAGGGTCGAGATGTCGCCGAGCTGGTCATGCTCATTGGCAGCGATCTTGCGCAGGATGCGGCGCATGATCTTGCCCGACCGGGTTTTCGGCAGACCGGGCGCCCACTGGATCAGGTCCGGTGACGCGATCGGGCCGATGTCCTTGCGGACCCACTGCACCAGTTCCTTGCGCAGCTCCTCGGTCGGGGTCTCGCCGGCGTTCAGCGTCACATACGCGTAGATGCCCTGGCCTTTGATGTCGTGCGGATAGCCGACCACCGCCGCCTCGGCGACCTTGGCGTGGGCGACCAGCGAGCTCTCGACCTCGGCGGTGCCCATGCGGTGGCCGGACACGTTGATCACGTCGTCGACCCGACCGGTGATCCAGTAGTAGCCGTGGTCGTCGCGCCGGCAGCCGTCGCCGGTAAAGTACATCCCCCGGAAGGTCGCGAAATAGGTCTGGAAGAACCGCTCGTGATCGCCGTAGACCGTGCGCATCAGGCCCGGCCAGCTATCGGCGATGCACAAATTGCCGTCGGCGGGTCCCTCCATGACCTTGCCGTCGTTATCGACCAGCACTGGCTTGATCCCGAAGAACGGCAGGGTCGCCGACCCCGGCTTCAATGGGATCGCGCCCGGCAGCGGCGTGATCATGATTCCGCCGGTTTCGGTCTGCCACCAAGTATCGACGATCGGGCAACGCTCATCGCCGACGACCCGGTGATACCACTGCCAGGCTTCAGGGTTGATCGGCTCGCCAACCGAACCCAACAGGCGCAGCGACTGGCGCGACGTCTTCTTCACCGGCCCATCGCCTTCGCGCATCAGGGCCCGGATCGCGGTCGGCGCAGTGTAGAAGATGTTGACCTTGTGCTTGTCGACGACCTGCCAGAACCGGCTGGAATCCGGGTAGTTCGGCACGCCTTCGAACATTACGGATGTCGCGCCGTTCGCCAGCGGGCCGTAGACGATGTAGCTGTGACCGGTGACCCAGCCGACATCGGCGGTGCACCAGTAGACCTCGCCTGGCTTGTAGTCGAACACGTACTCGTGGGTCATCGAGGCGTAGACCATATAGCCGCCGGTGGTGTGCAGAACCCCCTTCGGCTTGCCGGTCGAACCCGAGGTGTAGAGGATGAACAGTGGATCCTCGGCGTTCATCTCGGTCGGCGGGCAGTCGGCCGACGCCGTCGCCAGCAGGTCGTGGTACCAGTGGTCGCGCCCGGCGGTCATGTCCACGGCACCGCCGGTACGGCGCACCACCACGCAGGTCTTGCACGACGGGCTGTGCTCCATCGCCAGGTCGGCGTTCTTCTTCAGCGGCACCTTGCGACCGCCCCGCAGGCCCTCGTCGGCGGTGATCAGGATCGAGCTGTCGCAGTCCTGTAACCGGTTGGCGAGACTGTCCGGCGAGAATCCACCGAACACCACCGAATGGATGGCGCCGATCCGGGCGCAGGCCAGCATGGCCGCCGTCGCCTCGGGAATCATCGGCATGTAGATCGTCACCCGGTCGCCCTGCTTGACCCCCAGGTTCTTCAGGGCGTTAGCGAGCTTGCAGACCTCGGCGTGCAGTTGACGGTAGGTGATCGCCTTGCACTCGGACGGATCGTCGCCTTCCCAGAGGATGGCGGTTTGGTCGCCGCGCTCGGCCAGATGCCGGTCGAGACAGTTGGCCGATGCGTTCAGCGTGCCGTCCTCGAACCAGCGTATGTGGAGATCCTTCTCGTCAAACGAGGTGTCCTTGACCTTGGTGTACGGCTTGATCCAGTCGATCCGCTTGCCCTGCTGGGCCCAGAAGGCCTCCGGATTGGCAATCGAGTGTTCGTACATCTCCTGGTACGCCGCCGCGTCGATGTGCGCCGCCTTGGCGATTGCCGCGGGAACGTCGAAGATCACTTCGTCGGACATCGTAGGCGTCTCCCTCCGAGGATTGCGTCGTCTTTCCGATCCAGCGTTGTGCGATTCGGATAACGCCGCTTGTCGTTCGCTCAACCGCAGTATCCACAGAGTTTGAGCCGGAACAAGACTCGGGGCGGCCAGTACGGATCGTCAGCCCAACTCGTTCTATTGCCCTCAAGCATCCGCGCAAATTGTAAACTGGAAAATGTTTATAAATTCAAAGTAGTCAATTTCACACAAGAAAAAAGAAAATACAGTGAGCTATTGACAAAAAATTTACGAGTCGAGCGACAGACTACGAGATCGGAACACCTTGTGGAGAAAGGAGCGATGTCATGTCGTCACTCGATACTCCGGTGCCCAAACTGGCCCAAGCCCAGAGCGGAGTCGGCCTTAGCGTTAAAATCCCAGCGTTTATTGCCAGCGCGGCCGTCGTAAGCGGTCTTGCTGTTGGAGTTCTCACCTATGTTCAGGCGGCAGGCAGCCTGGAGCAGGAAGCATCCGCTCGGCTGGTGACCCTGGTCAGTTCGCGCCAATCCGGGCTGTCGAGCTACCTCGACAGCATTCGACAAGATTTGGTGATTCAGGCGGAGAATCCATTCGTCAGCAAGGCGCTCAACGAGTTCTCGGAAGGATGGAAAGCCCTTGGCAGCGGCACCAAGGATCGCTTGCACGCCACCTACATCAAGAACAACCCGCATCCGACCGGTGAAAAAGACAAGCTAGTCGACCCGAACGACGGTACCGCCTACGGCAAGACCCACGCGGCCTACCATCCATGGTTCTGGCGTCTTCAGCGCGACCGCGGCTACTACGACGTGTTCCTGGTGAACCTCCAGGGTGACTTGGTCTACACCGTGTTCAAGGAACTCGACTACGCGACCAACCTGCTGAATGGCGAGTACAAGGGCACCGGGCTTGGTCAGGTTACGAAGGCGGCGCTCAAAGCCACCTCAAGCGAGACCATCGCGTTCGATGACTTCAAGCCCTACGCACCCAGCGCCGGCGCTCCGGCCAGCTTCATCGCGGCCCCCATCATCGAAAACGGCAAGACGGTCGGCGCGCTGGTCTTCCAGATGCCCATCGGGCGCATCAACGCCATCATGAACGACGCCATTGGCCTCGGCGAAACCGGCGAGACAATGATCGTCGGCGCCGACAGGCTGATGCGCAGCGACAGCCGATTCTCCAAGGAAAGCACCATCCTCAGCCGGAAGATCGAGAACTCGGCCGTCAAGGCAGCGCTCGCCGGGAACTCCGGCATCGTCACGCTCGACACCCAAGGCGGCGCAATGATCGACGCCTACGCTCCGCTGACGTTCCAGGGAACGACCTGGGCAATCGTCGGAGCGATCCGGAAGAGTGAGATCCTGGCGCCCGCCAAGAGCCTGCTGATCTGGAGCCTGGTGGTCGGCAGCGGTGTCCTGGTGCTTTTGGTTGCCGGCGGCGTCCTGGTGGCCCGGCAGATCACCGTTCCGATCCTGCGCCTCACCTCCGTGATGGACGTGCTGTCCAGCGGAGACCTGTCGGGGGAGATTCCGGCGACCGAACGTCGCGACGAGATCGGCGCCATGGCCCGCTCCGTCGACTTCTTCAAACAGAAGCTGACCGAGAACGAGGCGCTGCAACGCGAGCAGCAGGCGGCCGCCCAGCGCGATCTTGAACGAGCCAAACGGTTGGACAGCCTGGGTTCCGACTTCGATCAATCGGTGCAGGATTTGACCAGACGGGTGTCCGGCTCGGCCGATGCCTTGCGCTCGACCGCATCGACGATGCGTGCACAGGCCGACGAGGCGCAATCGCGCGCCGGAGCGGTTGCCGCGGCGGCCGAACAATCATCGGTCAACGTGCAAAGCGCCGCGAGTTCCGGCGATGAATTGTCGGCATCGATCGAAGAAATCGCCCGTCAGATCGGCACTACCGCGGACGTCGCCCGAGAAGCCGTCAATCAGGCGGTCACGACCAACCAGTCGATCGAAGGGCTGTCGGCGGCGGCAAGCCGGGTCGGCGAAGTGATGGATCTCATCGGCCAGATCGCCTCGCAGACCAACCTGTTGGCGTTGAACGCCACGATCGAGGCGGCGCGGGCCGGCGATGCCGGAAAGGGATTCGCGGTGGTGGCCTCCGAAGTCAAGGCGCTGGCCAACCAGACGGCGCAGGCGACGGAGGAGATCGCCGCGCAGATCGGCGCCATGCAGAGCGCGACCCGCGGGGCTGTCGAAGCCATCGCTGCAATCACTCAGACGATCGAGCGGATCAGCGAAATCAGCGCGTCGGTGTCCGCAGCAGTCGAGGAGCAGAGTGCCGCCACCCAGGAGATCGCCCGCGCGATCAACGAAGTGGCCAGCGGCACCCAGGAAGTAACCGTCAACATCCTGGCGGTCGATACCTCGACCAAGGAAACCGGACACTCCGCGGGCGAGGTGCAGGTTGCGGTTGATGCTCTCCAGTCGGAGTTCAACACCCTGACCGATCAGGTCGCGGGGTTCCTGCGCGACATGAAGGCGGCCTGACCGGTTGAACGGTATCCCCGGGCGGACTCGCGTCTAGCCGGGGATACCGCCTTCCGGCGGCTCGTCGGCATCGACCACCGCCTTAGCGGTGGAAAACCCGAACCCCGCCCGGCCGAGAGCGGCCAGATCGCGGTTGCGGGCATCGGCCCGCTGGTCGGCAGCCCGGTAGGGGCCGAGCCGGCGGCGCCGGGCCAGACGCCAGGCCGCCTCGAGTTCGGCCGCGCTCGCATCGTCGCCGTCTTCCTCGGCCAAGGCGCCGGTGATGATCGACGCGTCGACCCCCTTCTCGCGCAACTCCGCCTGGATCCGCTTGGCGGAGTCGCCCCGCCGTCGCCGGCTGGCAACCTTGGCCTCGGCGAACACCCGGTCGTCGACCAGCCCGGAGCGGGCGAACCGCTCGACGATTTCGGCGACCCAGGCCGAAGCTTCCTCGCGGTCGCACCGCTCCTCGCGGGCCGCCTTCTCGACCCGACGCGCCAACACCCGGCGCAGCCCTTCGACCGATGCCGCGTAGCGTTCCAGATAGTACAGCGCCGCGTTTTCCAGGCTGGATTTCTTGAGTGGACCGAGCGGGCGCCTGCCCCGCGGTGGCCGTGCCGTCGTCTCTGCCATGGCCGTGACTGTTGCAGCTTTCACCGGGGCGGCCTAGAGGAAGGGCCTTCCATCCGTCACCACGATGAACCGGTCCGCACGCCGTGGGGTATCGGTTCGTTGGAGAATTTTATGGCCGCCGCCGACAACATCGCGTTCAGCCCCACACCGCCAGCACCCCGGCGAATCCGGCGCGTCAACTGGATTGGGGTGTGGACCCTCTACAAGAAGGAGGTCTGGCGGTTCATCAAGGTGATCAACCAGACCGTCGCGGCACCGGTGGTCACGACGCTGCTGTTCCTGGCGGTGTTCACCCTGGCCCTCGGCCGCGACGTCCAACTCGGCGCCGATATCTCGTTCCCGATGTTCCTGGCGCCTGGCCTGGTGATGATGTCGCTGTTGCAGAACGCCTTCGCCAACACCTCGTCCTCGATCGTCGGCTCCAAGATGCAGGGCAACATCGTCGACCTGCTGATGCCGCCGCTCGGCCCCGGCGAGTTGACGGCGGCGTTCGCCCTGGGCGCCATAACCCGTGGTCTGGTGGTCGGTGCCGTCACCACCGTCGCCATGGCGCTGGTGGTCGGTTTCACAATGCCGTCGCCGCTTCTGGCCCTGTACTTCGCGGTCATGGGGGCGCTGTTCTTCGGGCTTCTCGGAGTCGCCGCCGGCATCTGGGCCGAGAAGTTCGACCACCTGTCGGCGGTGACCAACTTCGCGGTCACGCCCCTGACCTTCCTGTCCGGCACGTTCTATTCGATCGACCGGCTGCCCGGTGTGTGGAACAGCCTCGCCCACCTCAACCCGGTGTTCTGGCTGATCGACGGGTTCCGGGCCGGGATGATCGGCTGGTCCGACAGCACGCCCTGGATCGGCGGCGCCGCGATCGCCGCATTGGATCTGGCGCTGTTCGCGCTGTGCTGGCGGCTGTTCGCGACCGGCTGGAAGCTCAAGGCGTGACCCGCTGCGGCAACCAACCGCAGGTCTCGGCGACGGTATCATGCGCGAATCGTTGACAAGCCGGGGCGACCTTCCGAGTATCGCGGTTTTCCCCAGGGCCGAGTGGCGGCCTCGGAATCATCAGGAGTACAGGCCGTGGTGACCAGCGTGATGCCGACCTATGGCCGGATCGACATCGCTTTCGAGCGGGGCGAAGGCCCCTATCTGTTCGCCACCGACGGCCGACGATACCTGGATTTCGCCGCCGGAATCGCCACCAACTCGCTCGGCCACGCCCATCCGCATCTGGTCAAGGCGATCAGCGAGCAGGCCGCCAAGGTCATGCACGTCTCCAACCTGTACCGGATTCCGGAGCAGGAACGGCTGGCCGACCGGCTGGTGGCCAGTTCGTTCGCCGACACGGTGTTCTTCTGCAATTCCGGCGTGGAGGCCCTGGAAGGCTCCACCAAGGTCGCCCGCCGCTACCACTTCCACAACGGCGAGCCGCACCGTACCCGGATCATCTGCTGCACCCACTCGTTCCATGGCCGTACCCTCGGCATGCTGTCGGCGACCGACAAGGAAGCCTATCGCGAGGGCTTCGGGCCGCGGGTCGAGGGCTTCAGTCACGTGGCGTTCGGCAACCTCAACGAGATGCGCGCCGCGGTCGGCGATGACGCCGCCGCCATCCTGGTCGAGCCGATTCAGGGCGAGGGCGGAGCCAACGCCGCCAGCAACGACTACCTGCGCGCACTCCGCGAGATCGCCGACGAGTTCGGCTTGCTGCTGATCTTCGACGAAGTCCAATGCGGCGCCGGTCGTACCGGCAAGATGTGGGCGCATGAATGGGCCGACATGGCGCCGGACATCCTGGCCACCGCCAAGGGGTTGGGCGGCGGCTTCCCGGTCGGCGCGGTGCTGGCGAACGAGAAGGCGGCGTCCGGCATGAAGCCGGGCCTGCACGGCACCACCTTCGGCGGCAATCCGCTGGCGATGGCGGCCGCCAACGCCGTGCTGGACGTGCTGCTGGCCCCCGGCTTCCTCGATGGTGTTGACCGCATTGCCAAGCTGTTGCGCCAGAAGCTGGAAGCCGTGGTACGGCGTCATTCGACGGTGGTCGAAGAAGTGCGTGGCGCCGGCCTGCTGCTCGGCCTGAAATGCGTGGTACCGAACGGCGACCTGCAGACCGCGCTGCGCGAGGGTCAGTCGATGCTGAGCGTCGGTGCCGCCGACAACGTGCTGCGTCTGTTGCCGCCGCTGATCATCGACGAATCTCACGTCGACGAAGCCGTCAAAGCGATCGATGCCGCCTGTGCCGGGTTGGCGCGTAATGCCGCTTGATCCGATTGCGGCCGGAGAGCCGCCTATGAACGCAGTGCGTCATTTTCTCGACCTCGACCGGCTCGACGCCGGCACGCTGCGCGGGATGCTCGAGCAGGCCAAGGCCTACAAGGCCGGCGACGGCGTAGCGGCGCGTCCGCTCGACGGCAAGATCCTGGCGATGATCTTCGAGAAGCCGTCGACCCGGACCCGGGTATCGTTCGAGTCCGGGATGAAACGGCTGGGCGGCGAAGTCATCGTGTTGAGCGGCGCCGACCTGCAGATCGGCCGCGGCGAGACCGTCTCGGACACCGCCCGCGTGCTGTCGCGGTATGTCGACTGCATCGTGATCCGCACCTTCCTGCACAGCACGCTGCTGGAGCTGGCCGAGCACGCGACGGTTCCGGTGATCAACGGGCTGACCGACAGCACCCACCCGTGCCAGCTGCTGGCCGACGTGATGGCGTTCGAGGAACATCGCGGCCCGATCAAAGACCGGGTGGTCGCCTGGTCCGGCGACGGCAACAACATGGCGTCGTCGTGGATCCACGCGGCGGTGCAGTTCGACTTCGAACTGCGCATCGCCTGCCCGCCGGAGCTGATGCCGCCGCCGGAGGTGATCGCCTGGGCCAAGGCCAAGGGCGGGCGGATCACCGTGCTGCACGATCCGGCCGCCGCGGTACGCGGGGCCGATGCCGTAGTGACCGACACCTGGGTGTCGATGGGCGACGAGGACACCAACCGGCACAACCTGTTGGCTGCCTACCGGGTCGACGAGGCCCTGCTGGCCAAGGCCAAGCCAGACGCGGTGTTCATGCATTGCCTGCCAGCGCATCGCGGCGAGGAGGTCACCGCAGGGGTGATCGACGGTCCGCAGTCGATCGTCTGGGACGAGGCGGAGAACCGCATGCACACCCAGATGGCGGTACTGTCCTGGTGCCTGTCGGAAGCACCATGAACGCACCGGAAGACCTCTTCGAACACGCCGGCCCCGACGACATCATCCTGCCCTTCCAGATCGACC
>ABHC01000023.1 GCA_000171835.1 alpha proteobacterium BAL199
GGCGCGGCGTGGATAACCCGATCGATGCCCCCAACCCTGTCCCCAAGGCGCTGTGGATGATTTCGTCCCCGATCCTGCATCTTCATCTGGTGTCCGACGCGACGGGCGAGACCAATCATCAGATCGCCCGGGCCTGTCTGGTCCAGTTCGATGGCGTGCGGGCAAAAGAGCACGTCTGGTCACTGGTCCGAACCCGCAGCTATCTCGAAAAAGTGATCACCGGCCTGGAAGCCCATCCGGGACCGGTGCTGTTCACGCTGGTGGAACCGGAACTGCGTCGGCGCCTCGAAGAGGCCTGTCGGCGGCTTGAGGTGCCGTGCATTTCCGTCCTGGATCCGATCCTGTCGGCTTTGGGGTCGCATCTCGGGGTCCAGTCGCATGGCCGGCCCGGCCGACAGCATGAGATGGACGCGGCCTATTTCCGCCGGATCGAGGCGATGGATTTCACCTTGGCCCACGATGACGGGCAACTCGTGCACGACCTGGAGGAAGCCGACATCGTCGTGGTCGGCGTGTCGCGGACCTCCAAGACACCGACGTCACTCTATCTCGCCAACCGCGGCTACAAGACCGCCAACGTCCCCATCGTCCCGGGAATCGACCTGCCGGACGAATTGTTTCACCTCAAGAACCCGCTGGTCATCGCTTTCACGACGGACCCCACTCGGCTGATCCAGGTGCGCCGCAATCGGGTGCTCATGCTCAAGCAGCGCGAGGAGACCGACTATGTGGCGCTGGAGCGGGTCCGCAAGGAGGTCTCCGATGCCCGTCGGTTGTTCGAGCGGCAAAAATGGCCGGTGATTGACGTTACCCGGCGGTCGATTGAGGAAACCGCCGCAGCCGTGCTCCAGCATCTTGAGAAGGATGATGCCGACAATGGCTGATCCTGAGAACGAAGCCGTTATCTTGCCCGGATCGGCAACCACTCCGGTCATCCTCGCGTCGGGCAGCCGGTTCCGGGCGCAGATGCTGAAAGCGGCCGGCGTGCCGTTCACGGTTGTGGTCGCCGGCGTGGATGAAGCTGCGGTTCGGGAATCGCTGGGTGCCGAGGGGGCATCGACCGACGATGTCGCCATCGCGCTGGGCGAACTGAAGGCGGTGGCCGTTTCGCGCCGCCGCCCGGATGCCTTGGTCATCGGCTCCGACCAGATGCTCGACTGCAACGGGGTTTGGTTCGAAAAGCCGGTGGATCGCGATCATGCCCGCGCCAGCCTGGTAGCGCTCGCCGGGCGGGAGCACCGTTTGGTAACCAGCGCGGTGGTTGCCCAGGGAGGTACCCGGATCTGGTACACGGTCCAGACCGTGCGGATGCGGATGCGCCCGTTGTCGGAAGCCTATATCGACGCTTACCTGGACGCGGTTGGTGATGACGTGCGGTCCTCGGTCGGGGCCTATCAGCTCGAGGGGCTCGGAGCCCAGTTGTTCACGGCGGTGGACGGCGACTACTTCACCGTCCTCGGGCTGCCCTTGTTGCCGCTGCTGGACTTTCTGCGAGTCCACCAGGTGTTGGCACGCTGATGAAGGTCCTCGGCCTGACCGGTTCGATCGGTATGGGCAAGTCGACCGCGGCCAGCATGCTGCGCCGCCTGGGCGTTCCGGTGCATGATTCCGACGCGGCGGTGCATCGGCTGATGGCGCGCGGTGGTGCCGCGGTGCCGGCGATCGCCAACGCTTTCCCTGACGTGGTGCACGACGGCGTGGTCGATCGGTCGGCGTTGGGCGGCATCGTCTTCGCCGATCGGGCGGCGCTGGCTCGGCTGGAGGCGATCGTTCATCCGCTGGTCAGCCGGGAGGCCGAACGCTTCCTGGCGCGCCACCGTCGCCGCCGTACGCCGCTGGTCGTGCTGGACGTGCCGCTGCTTCTGGAAGCCAACGGGCATCGGCGCTGCGACCTCGTAGCCGTGGTCAGCGCGCCGCCGGCGGTGCAGCGGCAACGCGTCATGGCTCGCCCGGGGATGACGGAATCGCGGCTGAAGGCTATTCTCGCCAAGCAGATGCCGGACCGGGAAAAACGTCGGCGAGCCGACGTGGTCATTCCGACCGGTCTTGGCCGCGCGGTGACAATGCGGCGCCTGGAGCGCTTGGTGAACGGCCTTCGACGAAGGGAAAGATCGACATGCGTGAGATCGTGCTCGACACGGAGACGACGGGCCTGGATCCCGACACCGGCGATCGGATCGTCGAAATCGGCTGTGTCGAACTGATCAACCACGTTCCCACCGGGCGCACCCTGCATCACTACATAAACCCCGAGCGGGATATGCCGCTAGGCGCTTTCGAGGTGCACGGCCTGTCCAGCGAGTTCCTGTCGGCCTACCCGGTGTTCGGTGCGCTGGCCGACGAGATCCTGGAGTTCCTAGGCGACGCGGTGCTGGTGATCCACAACGCCAGCTTCGACATGAAGTTCATCAACGCCGAGCTGCGCCGCCTCAACCGGCCGGAAATTCCGATGAGCCAGGCGCTCGATACGGTACAACTGGCCCGGCGGAAGTATCCGGGTGCCCAGGCGAGCCTCGACGCGCTGTGCCGCCGGTTCGAGATCGACAACGGCCACCGCACCCTGCACGGCGCGCTGCTCGACGCCGATCTGCTGGCGGCGGTGTATCTGGAACTGATTGGCGGTCGGCAGCCGGATCTGGCGCTGGCGGCCCAGAAGCCATCCGATGAATCACCGGGCTCGCGAACGGCGGAGCACCGCGAGGCACGGCCCTACCGGGAACCGCGACCGCACGCTCCCAGCGCCGACGAACTGGCCGCGCACCGAACGTTTCTGGAATCGATCAAAGACCCGATCTGGGCAGCGGGATAACCACCGGCAGCTAGCCGGTCAGTTGATCACCGGAGGGGTGCTCGCCACCGGTGCCGCACCAGCGGACCCCGGGGCCTCGCCGGAACCCGCGCTTTGCCGGTACATCGCCGCGAAGTCGACCGGCTGGATCAGCAGCGGCGGGAAGCCGCCGTCGCGGGTCACTTCGGCAATGATCGCGCGGGCAAACGGGAACAGGATCCGCGGGCACTCGATCAGCAGCACCGGGTGCAGCGAATCCTCGGGGATGCCCTGCAGCGTGAACAGTCCGCCATAGGTCAGCTCGGCAAGAAACAGCTGGGAGCTGCTGTTCTTGCCCGAGGCGGTGATCTTCAGGACCACTTCGTAAAGGTCGTTGTCGGCGACCTTGGCGGCCTGGACGTCGACGTTCACCTCGATCCGTGGGGCCTCGCTCTGTGGCTGCAGGCTCGCCGGGGCCTTCGGGTTCTCGAACGACAGATCCTTGACATACTGAGCGTGGATCTGAATCGGCAGAGCGACGGCCGGCTGGGGCGCAGTGGTGTCGGACATGGCGTGAGCGCTTCCCGCAGTGAGAGGATGGCCGGTCGCCTATCACGGTTCCGGGGTGTGCACAACCGAGGCGTCGGGCCCTGGCCGCAACTCGACGACAGTACCGTTACCGACCGCAAGGCCGGTCAGGCCACGGATGAAACCCCAATGGCTGACATAGACCGTCTCGCCCCAGTCGGTCGCGCGATGCATCCGGCTGGCAAACACGCCGCACCGACCTGACAACTGGGCCTCGGACTCGCCGTTCGCGGGCCACCAGCGCTCGCCCAGCCGATCGAAGTCGATCCCGGGCCACAGTTTCCGCAACTGCGACGTCGGGGTGCCGATGTCGCAGGCGAACCAGCAGCGTTCGCGCACCAGGGAGTCGATCTCGATCGGCAGGCCAAGCGCATCGGCGACAATCGCTGCGGTTTCCAGGGTGCGCCGGTACGGGCTGGCGACGATGCGGGTCAGTCCACGCGGGGCCAAGGCTGCCGCCGCCGCGCCGGCCTGCGCGCGGCCAAGGTCGGTCAATGCCGGATCCTCGATGCCGGGATCGATCCGGGTCTTGGAGAAATGGACGTTGAACTCGCTCTGGCCGTGGCGCAGCAGGTACATCGGGTCAGCGTCTCTCATCGTCCAGTTGTTTGGGATCGGGCTCGGGCACTTCCTCGAAATCGCCGTCGATCACCGGGCCCGAACTGTTCCGCGTCGGCCGTCCACCGGCGGGTGATCGCGACGCCCAGATCCGGGTGCCGCCCCGCGCCATCGCCCAGGCCAGGATGGCGCCGATCAGCAGCCGGCGGACCGGGGGAATGAACAGGATGAATCCGAGAGTGTCGGTCAGAAATCCAGGGATCAGCAGCAGCAGGCCCGCCACCAGCAGACCGAGCCCTGACAGCAGCTCGCCGACCGGGGTCTCGCCGCGATCCAGGTGCTCCTGGACCCGGGCGAGGGTGGCCATGCCCTGGACCCGGAACAGCAGAACTCCGAAACCGGCGGTCGCCAAAATCAACGCAACGGTCGGCAACGCCCCGATGTCGCTGCCGATCTCGATCATCAGCCAGATTTCGACGACCGGCAGACCGAGGATGACCAGTAAAACCAGGAAGCCCATGCTTGCCCTTCTGAAGTTCAGGCCCTATCTAGAACGACACGTCCGAAGACCGCTCCGGCGCCGTGTTCGTCTGACGGCGGGTCGCCGGTAACGGGGGCCACTCTAACCGTGGGGGCGCAGCCCGGTCCAGGCGTGGCGCCGTGATCAGAATAGGCAACAGTGTGCCGTATCTCGACATCATTCTCCTGGCGATGCTCGCCGGCTTCGTGATCTTCAAGCTGCGCAGCGTGCTGGGCCGGCGTACCGGGCACGAGCGGCGGCCGACCGACCCGTTCGCCGAATCTCCCGAGACCAATGACAACGGCAACATCGTGCGCCTGCCGGATCGTTCGGCCGAGAGTGTCGATGGGAGCGATGACGACGTTCCGGGCAGCTCGATGGCTGCCGGGATCATGCAGATCAAGCTGGCCGATGACGGGTTCGACGAGCGACAGTTCCTGCAGGGCGCCAAATCGGCTTTCGCGATGATTGTCGAGGCCTTCGCCAAGGGCGATGTCGACGGACTGCGCCCTTTGCTGTCGCGCGAGCTTTACGGCGGCTTCGCTTCGGCCATCGAGGCCTGCGAGAAAGCCGGCGAGATCCAGGAAACCACCATCGTCACCATCCGTTCGGCCGATGTGGTCGAGGCCTCTCTGGAAAACAGTGTTGCGAAGGTCACGGTCGAGTTCGTCACCGAGCAGGTGAAGGTCACGCGCAGTTCTGACGGCGAGGTCATCGACGGCGATCCCGACCGGATCGACATCCTGACCGACATCTGGACCTTCGCGCGCGACATCGGCAACCGGGACCCGAACTGGGAGCTGGTCGCAACCCGTGTTCCCGAAGACTAAGCCGCACCGCGTCCGTGGCAGCGCCAGCCGCGCCCTTGCGCTGCTGTTGCTTGCCGGTCTGGCTCTGAGCGGCTGCGGACGCGAGCCGAAGCCTACCCCCGACGCTGATGAACGCCTGATCCTGCAACCGGCCACGGTCGGCGATCTGCCGGGATGGGCGAGCGACGATCCACGTTCGGCGCTGGCCGCGTTCCGGCGTTCCTGCGCGCCCTTGCTGCGCGGTGACCAGACCAGGGCGGTGGGACCCGACGGGCGGTTCGGCACCCGTGCGGACTGGGCCCCGGCTTGCCGTGCGGCGTCAGCGATTGATGCCGGCAGTGCCGACGCGGTCCGCCGGTTCTTCGCCGACAATTTTACCGTCTGGCGGGCCAGCGACGACAAGCCGGACGACGATGTGTTCACCGGTTACTTCGAGCCCGAACTGGCGGGTTCCCGCGTCAAGTCACCGGCTTATCCGGTAACGCTGTACAAGCGGCCACCCGACCTTATCGACGTCGACCTGGGCGCGTTCCGCGAGGCGCTGAAAGGCGAACGCATTGCCGGCCGGGTAAAGGACGGCAAGCTGGTTCCCTACGACGACCGCGCCGCCATCGACAGCGGCGCCCTGGCGGCCAAGGCCGACCCGCTGCTGTATCTCGCTGACCCAATTGACGCGTTCTTCCTGCACATCCAGGGCTCCGGTCTGGTGGTGCTGCCAGACGGAACCCGGACCCGGGTCGGCTACGATGGCGCCAACGGCCATGTGTACTATGCGGTCGGGCGGTGGCTGATCGCAGAGGGCGAGGTTCCGAAGGAGAAGATGTCCCTGCAGGCGATCCGTGACTGGATGACGGCCAATCCCGGCCGTCGCCAGGAGCTGATCAACCGCAACCCGTCCTACGTGTTCTTCCGCCAGCTCACCGGCGATGGCCCGGTCGGCGCCCAGGGCGTGACGCTGACCGCCGGCCGCAGCCTGGCGGTCGATCGCCGGCATTTGCCGCTCGGCGCGCCGATGTGGATCGACGTCGCATACCCGACCGATAGTGGCTCTGAGTTGCGGCGGTTGATGATCACCCAGGACACTGGCGGCGCCATTCGCGGCCCGGTCCGGGCCGACGTGTTCTGGGGTTCCGGTAAGCCGGCCGAGACATTGGCAGGCCCGATGGCGGCCAAGGGACGCTACTGGTTGCTGCTGCCGAAAGGGCTGGATCCGCGCAAGGATGGGTGACGGGCGCCTTGCCCGACCCCGGCCCGCGTGCTAGCCGATGGCCTCCGCAGTCTTGCCGGAGAGCCCTCCATGACCGGTTCCGGTCCACGCGTCGGCCTGTTCGTTACCTGCCTCGTCGATCTCTACCGTCCCACCGTCGGGTTCGCTGCCGTCAAGCTGCTGGAGGACGCCGGGTGTACCGTCGAGGTGCCGTCGGCCCAGACCTGCTGCGGCCAGCCGGCCTTCAACTCCGGTGATACCGCCGACACCAAGGCGGTGGCGCGCGGCGTGATCGACGCCTTCGAGGGCTTCGACTACGTGGTCGCGCCGTCCGGCTCCTGCGCCGGGATGATTCACGAACACTATCCCGCTCTGTTCGCCGACGAGCCGGAAACCGCCCAGCGTGCCCAGCATCTGGCCAAGCGCACCCACGAGCTGGTGTCGTTCCTGGTCGACGTGCTGAACATCGAGCGGGTCGAGGCGGTCTATCCGGAGACGGTGACCTACCATGACTCCTGCTCCGGCCTGCGGGAACTGCAGGTCAAGGGCCAGCCGCGCCGGCTGCTGGCGTCCGTCGAAGGGCTGAGCCTGAAGGAGTTGCCGAGCGCGGAGATCTGCTGCGGCTTCGGCGGCACGTTCTGCGTCAAGTATCCGGAAATTTCCGACAAGATGGTGACCGACAAGGCCACCGACGTGGTCGCGACCGGCGCCGGCACGCTGCTGGCCGGCGACCTCGGCTGCCTGCTCAACATGTCGGGCAAGCTGACCCGTCTGGGCGCCGGAACCAAGGTGCGGCACGTCGCCGAGGTACTGGCCGGGATGGCCGACGGCCCGGCGATCGGCGAGCCGGCGAAGGACTGAGAGGGAACCGCCATGCAGTCCACCAGTCACTCATTCAAGCAAAACGCCCACCACGCGCTGAACGACGCGACCCTGCAGCGCGCTCTGGGCAACATCAAGACGGGCTTTCAGGAGAAGCGCCGCCAGGTCATCGAGGCGCTGCCGGAGTTCGAATCCCTGCGCGACGCGGGCCGCGACATCAAGAACCACACCCTTGCGAACCTCGACTTCTATCTTGAGCGGTTCGAGGAGAACGTCGTCGCCAATGGCGGCGTGGTGCACTGGTGCCGAACCCCGGCCGAGGCGCGCGAGACCATCCTGGCGATCTGCCGGCGGCGCAACGCCAAGACCGTCACCAAGGGCAAGTCGATGGTGGCCGAGGAGATCGGCCTCAACCAGTTCCTCGAGGCGAATGCCATCGAGCCGATTGAGACCGATCTCGGCGAGTACATCATCCAGCTTCGCAACGAGCCGCCGAGCCACATCATCGCGCCGGCGATCCACGTGACCCGCGAGCAGATCGCTGACGATTTCCGCAGACACCACACCGAGCTCGATCCGAACCGCCGGCTGGAGGAACCTCGCGACTTCACCGACGAGGCCCGCGCCCAGCTGCGCGACCGATATTTCCAGGCCGATGTCGGAATCACCGGCGCCAACTTCCTGATCGCCGAGACCGGGTCGACGGTGATCGTCACCAACGAGGGCAATGGCGACATGACCCAGCTGCTCGGCAAGGCCCATGTGGTCGTGGCGAGCCTGGAGAAGGTGGTGCCGACCCTGGACGACGCGGCGACCATTCTGCGGCTGCTGGCGCGCTCGGCGACCGGACAGGAGATGTCGGTCTACACCACGTTCTCGACCGGCCCGCGCCGCGCCGAGGACCTGGACGGGCCGGAGGAGTTCCACGTCGTCCTGCTGGACAACGGCCGCTCGGCGATGCTCGGCACCGAGTTCCAGGACATGCTGCGTTGCATCCGGTGTGCGGCCTGCATGAATCACTGCCCAGTCTACGCCGCCGTCGGCGGCCACGCCTATGGCTGGGTCTATCCGGGCCCGATGGGCGCGGTCCTGACGCCATCGCTGATCGGGATCGAGGAAGCCGGGCATCTGCCGAACGCCTCGACGTTCTGCGGGCGCTGCGAGAGCGTGTGCCCGATGCGGATCCCGTTGCCGAAGATGATGCGCCACTACCGCACCCGCGAGTTCGAACGCGGCCTGGCACCGCCAAAGGCCAAGGCCGGGCTCAAGCTCTGGGCGTTTCTGGCAACGCGGCCGGCGCTGTATCGTCTGCTGACCGGAGCGGCGGCCCGGGTGCTTGGTGCCCTCGGGCGCCGGGCCGGCCGGTTCAAGAGCCTGCCGCTGGCCGGCGGCTGGACCGGCGTGCGCGATATGCCGGCACCGGAGGGCAAGACCTTCCACGCCCTGTGGGCCGAGCGGAGGGCGGCGCGATGAGTTCGGCCCGCGATCAGATCCTCGGTTCGATCCGCAAGTCGCTCGGCCGTGATGCGCTTGGCGGGGAAGCGGCTGCGGCCCTGCGCCAGGGGCTCGCGACGCCGACCCGTAATCTGATCCCGGACCGCACGGCCGGCCTGGACGATTCCGGCTTGGTCCGACAACTGGTCATGAAGCTGGGAGAGGCCGCCTGTTCGGTCGACGAAGTGGCGTCGCTTGATGAGGTTCCCGGCCGGATCGCCGCCTGGCTGCAGCGCGAGAACCTGCCGGCCCGTCTGGTTCAGGCGCCGGCTCTGCAGGACGGCCTGGACTGGTCGAAGACCCCGACTTTGGAAGTGAAGACCGGGACCTCGGACGGCTCTGAAGACACCAGCGTGACGCCGGTGTTCGCGGCGATCTCCGAGACTGGCACCCTGATGCTGCAGTCCGATGCGGTAACGCCGACCGGCCTGAACTTCCTGCCGGAAAATCACATCGCCGTGGTTCGCCGCAGCCAGGTGGTTGGTCCTCTGGAGGACGCCTGGGCGCGGCTGCGCTCGGCGCGGGCTGGTGCTGAGGGGGTCGGCCACACCATGCCGCGGACGGTCAACCTGATTACCGGTCCGTCGCGCACTGGCGACATCGAGCAGAAGATCCAGATGGGTGCCCACGGCCCGCGCCGCCTGCACGTGATCGTCGTCGACGGTTGACCAGCGCCCCGGTTCCGCGATGACCCGGCGTCCCCCGACACCCGACGAGCTGGAACTGTTCGGGCGGGTGATGGCCGAAACCGAGCCGTTGAAACGCCGTCGTCGCGGCAAGGCGAAAACGGTGATGCCCGACGCACCGGCCGTCTCCCCGGTAAAGCCTGAACCGGCGGCGGTCAGTGCTGATCCACTAAAGACCGAGCCTCGCCCGGTTGGTGGGCCCAATCCGCCGCCCGGTCCGACGGCGTTAAGCGAGCATGGGCATGGCACCGCACCCGGCATCGACCGGCGCACCCAGCTGCGGCTCAAGCGCGGCCAGCTGCCGATCGAGGCACGCATCGACCTGCATGGCCTGACCCGCGAGAAGGCTCATGCCGGACTGAATCGGTTCTTGGCCCGCCAGGACGCTCTCGGCCGGCGCTGCGTGCTGGTCATCACTGGCAAGGGCCGGCCGGATTGGCAGCAACCGGCCTGGGGCTCCGAGGAGCGGGAAACCGGGGTGATCCGGCGTGCGTTGCCGGGATGGCTCGACGACCATCCGAACAAGCAGCGGGTGCTGGCGTACGCCCCAGCGCAGCCGCAGGATGGTGGGTCCGGGGCCTGGTACGTGCTGCTGCGGCGTCGTCGAGACGACGCCGCAGGCGGTGACGTTCCGTGACCCCGCTGGGCGCCCGGTTGCGGCAGTTGCGGGCTGATCGCGGCGTGACCCTGGCTCAGATGGCTGCCGAGCTCGGGGTCTCGGCGGCTTATCTGTCCGCTTTGGAACACGGCAAGCGCGGTGTGCCGCGAGCGGTGTTCCTCGAACTGGTCAACGGCTACTTCAATCTCGGCTGGGATGACGCCGAGGACCTGCGGCATCTGGCCGAGATCTCGAATCCGCGGGTGGTGCTCGACACGGCCGGCCTCAGCCCGAAGGCAACCGAGTTCGCCAACCGGTTGGCGACCCGCATTGGCGATCTCGACGACGCCCGACTCGACACCCTGCTGGCCGAGCTCGAAGATCCGTGAGTCAGCAGGATTCCTGCAGGCCGAGCACATCCAGCATGGTGTAGAACCCGGGCTCTCGACCGGCCGCCCAGCGCGCTGCGGTGACCGCGCCGTTGGCGAAGATATGCCGTCCACCTGCACGGTGCCCGATCTCGATCCGCTCGGCCGGCCCGGCGAACACCACGGTGTGCTCGCCGATCACGTCGCCACCGCGCATGGTCGCGAAGCCGATCTGGCCGGGGACCCGCGGGCCGGTGTGGCCTTCGCGGGACAACACGGCGACATCCTCGAACGACCGGCCACGGCCTTTTGCAGCGGCCCGGCCGAGGCCAATCGCGGTGCCCGACGGCGCGTCGACCTTGCGGTTGTGGTGCATTTCCATGATCTCGATATCCCAGGGTTCGCCCAGCGCAGCGGCTACTCGCTCGACCAGTGCCAGCAGCAGATTGACGCCGACGCTCATGTTCGGGGCATAGACCAGGGGAATACGCGCCGACAGCGTCTCCAGCGTCTTCTCCTGCTCGCCGCTCAACCCGGTGGTGCCGGTTACGAACGGCGTTCCCGCGTCGGCCGCCGCCGCCGCGTGGACCAGCGTCGCGTCCGGCAAGGTGAAATCGATCACCACATCGGTTGCCAGGACGGCGTCGAGGCGATCGGTGGTGCTCAAACCGATCGGGGACAACCCGGCGAGCACCCCTGCGTCGGTCCCGAGGTCGGCACTACCGGCCCTTACAGAAGCCGCCGCGAGGGTGACGCCGTCCGCCTCAGCAACCGCCTTGACGATCATCCGGCCCATCCGTCCGTTGGCCCCAAACACGCCAATTCGCGTCGTCATTCGAGCTTCTCCCGTCCTGCAGGGCGACCGTGCCGTCCCGGCCGCACGCCAATCGAATCACCATCGGATAGCGAGGCAAAGATTATCTCACAACCATCTTTTTTCTATGCTATTTTTCGTTCGATATATTAGACAGATTACAGGAACCTCTGACCATGAATGTCGCCGCGCTGTGCCTTGGTGTTTTGAGCTTCGGCGACACCAGCGGCTACGGAATCCGCCGGGCAGTGGAAGAATGGTTTCAGCATTTCGGACAGGCCAGTTTAGGGGCGATCTACCCGGCGTTGGCCAAGTTGACTGCCCGCGGCGCGATCGAGGTGATCGGCGCGCCCGACGCCCCGCTTGAGAAGCGGGATTTTCGGATCACGGAAGTCGGCCGAGCCGAACTGGCGGCCGCCGCGCTGGCCACCGACGGCAGCGAAACCGTACGATCATCCTTCCTGGCCGGGATGTTTTTTGCGCATTTGCTGGAAATGGACGACGTCCACCGGCTGATGAGCGAGCGGCTGGCCGGGCTGCGAGGCGAACAACGACGCTTGAGGAGCCTGCCGGCGGACTCGATGACCGAGGGGCAACGCTTCACGATCCGCTATTCGTTGACCGTCGTAGCTGCAGCCATCGAGTTTCTCGAACACGAAGGCCAAGCAATCGTCACGTCAATTGATCGAACGACACGTCATAAAAATCAATGAGTTATGGAGACACTACCAATTTCGCTACCGTTGTTATCAACGGTATGACCGTCTGATTTGCGGTCAATCGCGCAGATCGTCCCAGAGTTCCTTGACCTTGTCGAAGAAGCCATGGCTCTGCGGGCTGGTGGTGTCGTCGCCGGCTTCGGCCTTGAACTCGGCGAGCAGTTCGCGCTGGCGTTTGGTCAGGTTCATGGGCGTCTCGACCGCGACCTCGACATACATATCGCCGCGAGCCGGGCTTCTAAGGACCGACATGCCCTTGCCCTTGAGGCGGAACTGCCGCCCCGACTGGGTGCCCGCCGGAACCGTCAGGCGCGCGCGGGCACCTTCGATCGTCGGAACCTCGATTTGCCCGCCGAGCGCAGCGGCCACCATTGAGACCGGAACCCGGCAGTGGACGTCGGCGCCTTCCCGCTGAAACAGCGGATGCGGCTCGACCGATAGGAACAGATAGAGGTCACCTGCCGGTGCGCCACGCATTCCGGCCTCGCCTTCGCCGGTCAGGCGAATGCGGGTTCCGTCCTCGACTCCCGCCGGAATGTTGACGGACAGGGTCTTTTCTTTGCGCTGCCGCCCGGCGCCGCTACAGGTCCGACAGGGCTTCTCGATGACTTGGCCCACGCCGCCGCATGCCGGGCAGGTCCGCTCGATTGTGAAGAACCCCTGCTGGGCGCGCACCTTCCCCGCACCATGACAGGTCGGGCAGCCGATCGGCTTGGAGCCTTTCTCGGCGCCGGAGCCGTTGCAGCTTTCGCAGGCGGCCGAGGTCGGGATCCGAATTTCAGTCTGTCGGCCCTGGAACGCGTCCTCCAGGCTGATTGTCATGTTGTAGCGCAAATCCGACCCGCGGCCGGCTCCCCCGCCGCGCCGGGCGCCACCCATGAATTCGCCGAACATCTCCTCGAAGATATCGGCGAACCCGCCGCCGCCGAATCCACCTCCGCCGCCGGGTCGCCCAGCGGCCCCGTTCTCGAACGCTGCGTGACCGAAACGATCGTAGGCAGCCTTCTTCTCGTCATCCTTGAGAACGTCGTAGGCCTCATTCAGCTCTTTGAACTGGCGCTCGGCCTCGTCGTCGCCCGGATTGCGGTCCGGGTGGTATTGCATGGCGAGCTTGCGGTAGGAGCGCTTCAGATCGTCCTTCGATGCACCGCGGGCGACCCCCAGCACATCATAATAGTCACGCTTCGACATCGATCATTACCGTGCGGGGAAAGGGCGCGCGCACCCGGCCAGCCCGGCCGCTGATGTGCGGGGACTGGTCGGGGCGGCGGTCATCACGGTGGGTGTCCGCGATCAGGCGGACTTGTTGCGGTCCTGGTCGTCGACTTCTTCGAAGTCGGCGTCCACCACGTCGTCAGCGCTCTTGGCATCGGCACCCGGTGCCTGCGCGCCGGCACCGCCTTCCGGCGCGCCGGAAGCGGCTTCGCTTTCCTGCTGGGCGGCCTTATACATCGCCTCACCGACCCGCATGGACGACTGCTGCAGCGCGTCGATCTTCGACCGGATGGCCTCGGCATCGTCGCCCTCAAGCGCTGCCTTCAACGCGGCAATGTCGGCCTCGACCGTCTTGCGGTCGGCGTCCGAGACCTTCTCACCGAACTCCGAGAGGGTCTTCTCCGCGGTGTGCAGGATATTGTCGGCCTGGTTGCGGACATCGACCAGCTCACGCCGCTTCTTGTCCTCGCCGGCGTTCTCCTCGGCCTCGCGTACCATCCTCTCGATGTCGGCATCCGACAGACCGCCCGACGCTTGGATGCGGACCTGCTGCTCCTTGCCGGTCGCCTTGTCCTTCGCGGTCACGTTGACGATGCCGTTGGCGTCGATGTCGAACGACACTTCGACCTGCGGCACGCCGCGCGGTGCCGGCGGGATGCCGACCAGATCGAATTGGCCGAGCATCTTGTTGTCGGCGGCCATTTCGCGCTCGCCCTGGAACACCCGGATGGTGACCGCGGTCTGGTTGTCTTCGGCGGTCGAGAACACCTGGCTCTTCTTGGTCGGGATCGTGGTGTTGCGGTCGATCAGCCGGGTGAACACGCCGCCCAGGGTCTCGATGCCCAGCGACAGCGGGGTCACATCGAGAAGCAGAACGTCCTTGACCTCGCCCTTCAGCACGCCGGCCTGAATGGCCGCACCCGCCGCGACGACCTCATCCGGGTTGACGCCGCGATGCGGCTCCTTGCCGAAGAAGTTCTTCACCGTCTCGAGGATCTTCGGCATGCGGGTCATGCCGCCGACCATGATGACTTCGTCAATCTCCCCGGCGGAGACACCGGCGTCCTTCAGCGCGGCCTTGCACGGGCCTTCGGTGCGCTTGACCAGATCGTCGACCAGCGCTTCCAGCTTGGAGCGGCTGAGCTTGATGTTCAGGTGTTTCGGGCCGGACTGGTCGGCGGTGATGAACGGCAGGTTCACCTCGGTCTGGATCGAGCTGGACAGCTCGATCTTGGCCTTCTCCGCCGCTTCCTTCAGGCGCTGCAGGGCCAGCTTGTCCTTACGCAGGTCGATGCCGGCGTCCTTTTTGAACTCGTCGGCCAAATAGTCGATGATCCGCTGGTCGAAGTCCTCACCGCCGAGGAAGGTGTCGCCGTTGGTCGACTTCACCTCGAACACGCCGTCGCCGATCTCCAGCACCGACACGTCGAACGTGCCGCCGCCGAGGTCATAGACCACGATCGTGCCGGACTGCTTCTTGTCCAGGCCATAGGCGAGGGCGGCCGCGGTCGGCTCGTTGATGATGCGCAGCACTTCGAGCCCGGCAATCTTGCCGGCGTCCTTGGTGGCCTGGCGCTGGGCGTCGTTAAAGTACGCCGGCACGGTAATGACCGCTTGGGCGACTTTTTCGCCGAGATAAGCTTCGGCGTCTTCCTTCAGCTTCTGAAGGATCATCGCGGAGATCTGCGCCGGGCTGTGCTTGTGACCGGCAACCTCGACCCACGCGTCACCGTTGTCGCCGGGAACCACGCTGTAGGGGACGAGCTTGTTGAACTTCTTGGAGGCGTCGTCATCGGCGCGCCGACCGATCAGGCGCTTGATCGCGAAGAGCGTCTTTTCCGGATTGGTGACAGCCTGGCGCTTTGCCGACTGACCGACCAGGCGCTCATCGCCATCGGCGAACGCGACCATGGACGGCGTGGTGCGGGCACCCTCGGCGTTCTCGATGATCTTCGCGCTCGAGCCGTCCATGACGGCGACGCACGAGTTGGTCGTACCGAGATCAATGCCGATAACTTTGCTCATGAACATACCTCTCTCTTCGGCAGGCGGCGAAGGCCCCGAAGGCACCAACGACCGCCCCCAACTGCGGGGGTGACTGGAGTTAGCCGGTATATAGGGGCCGGCGTGACCGGTGCAAGCCGCTTGGGCGCCCGATTCGCGACATCGCGGGCCGGGCCGGGCTCGAAATCATCAACCGGGGCAAACAACTGACGTTCAGGCGGTGGTGTCGACGCGCGGGCGGTCGCCGGGTGCGGCACCGCCCTTGGCGACCCCGACCATGGCGGCGCGCAGCAACCGGTCGTGCAGGACGTAGCCCGGCGCCAGCAGTTGCACCACGGTACCCGCCGGTTTGCCGGAGTTCTCAACCTCGAACATCGCCTGATGCAGGTTCGGGTCGAAGCGTTCGCCAAGCGGCTCGATGCGCTTGATGCCGTTCTTCTCAAACGCGTTCAGCAGCTCGCGCTCGGTGAGTTCGACCCCGACGATCAGGTTCTTGACCGCTTCGTCCGTCGCTTCCTGATCCTTGGGCGCGGCGTCGAGGGCACGGCGCAGATTGTCGACCGCGTTCAGCAGGTCCTTGGCGAAACCGGCGGCGGCATAGAGCCGGGTCTGCTCCTTGTCGCGCTCGGTGCGCCGGCGAACGTTCTCGGACTCGGCAAGCGCCCGCAACGCCTGGTCGCGGTACTGCGCGGACTGAGCCTCGAGTTCCGCAATTCGAGCGTCGCGCGGGTCCTCGAACTCGCCGGTATCGATCGTGCCATCGTCGTCGATGCCCACGTCGAAAGCCGAGGGCTCCTCGTTCGGGTCGGGCTTGCTGGTCTCATTCGACATGCTGGGTGGTCCTCGATAAGCCAACGCCATCCTGGTCGGGCGCTATGTAGGACGCATGGCCGACGATGAAAAGCGTTCAGTCGAGCAATCGGCCGATCAGCTTGGCCGTATAGTCGACCATTGGGATGATTCGAGCGTAGTTCATTCGGGTCGGTCCGATCACCCCGATGGCGCCGACGATCATCCGGCGCTGGTCATGATACGGCGAGATGATCATCGAACAGCCGGTGTGCCGGAACAGCGAGTTTTCCGCGCCAATGAAAATCTGCACGCCGTCGGCGACCCCGGTGGAGTCGAGCAGCCGCAGGGTGCTCTCCTTCTCCTCCAGGATCTCAAACAGCGACCGGACCCGCTCCAGATCCTCCACCGCCGACACGTCGGTCAGCAGCTGCGACTGGCCGCGCAAGATCAGCGCCGGTCCCTGCGGGCCCTCGCTGCGGATCGCCAGGCCAGCCTGCACCACCCGACTGGTCAGTTCGTCGAGTTCGGCCTGGCGCTGGGTGATCTCGGTTTCCACCTGCCGGCGCAGGTCCTGCAACATCTGGCCCTTCAGCCGGGAGTTCAGGTAGTTGCTTGCCTCGGTCAGCGCCGATGCCGGCAGGCCCGCCGGCAGCTCCAGGATCCGGTTCTCGACCAGCCCGCCTTCGGTCACCATGACCACCAGCGCCCGCTGGTTGCCGAGCGGCACGAACTCAATGTGCTTCAGCGGCGCCTCGGATTTGGGCGAGACCACCAGCCCGGCGCACCGAGACAGTCCGGCCAGGGTCGAAGACGCTTCTTCGAGCATTTCCGCGACGGTACGTCCGGCGGCGGCGCATTTGCCGTCGATGCTGGCGCGTTCCTCGACGCTCAGGTCGCCGCCAATCTCCAACAACCCGTCGACAAAGATCCGCAGCCCGGCATCGGTCGGGAGTCGTCCGGCCGAGGTGTGGGGCGCGTACAGCAGTCCGGCCTCTTCCAGATCCGCCATCACGTTGCGGATGGTCGCGGGCGACAGCACCAAGCCAAGCCGCCGCGACAGCGTACGCGATCCGACGGCCTCGCCGGTCTCCACATAGGCGTCAACGATGTGGCGGAAAATCTCCCGCGATCGTTCGTTCAACTGGCCGACCACGCCGGCTTGGGTATCGCTGGATTTTGCGCTCATGGCCGGGTGAATCTAGGTAGCTCGCCCGGCTGGGTCAACGTCGTGTCCGGCGGGAGGCATTGTGTTGCAGGCTGGACGGGCCGATGCCGCGGCGCTAGGTTCCCGGCCCGCCGGTGGTGAGCCCCTTCCAACACCACCGACCACGGCAGGAGCCGAACGATGACCAATCCATTTGCTGGCCGCCCGTCCGGCCGCGCCGTCGATGCGTTGCGCGAGGTTCGCCTGGAGCCGGGGTTTGCCAAGCACGCCGAAGGCTCATGCCTGGTGCGGTTCGGCGATACTCATGTCCTGTGCACCGCCAGCGTCGAAGACCGGGTCCCGCCGTGGCTGAAGGGCGGCGGCAAAGGCTGGGTGACGGCGGAATACGGCATGCTGCCACGGTCCACCCACACCCGCACCGACCGTGAAGCAGCGCGCGGCAAGCAGTCCGGTCGGACCCAGGAAATCCAACGGTTGATCGGCCGGTCGTTGCGTTCGGTTACCGATCTGGTGGCCCTTGGCGAACGGCAGATCCGCGTCGACTGCGATGTCATCCAGGCCGATGGCGGCACGCGGACGGCGGCAATCACCGGGTCATGGGTAGCGTTGCATCAGGCCATGTCGACCCTGTTGCGCTTCGGGGCGGTGAAGTCCCTGCCGCTGACCGACAAGGTCGCGGCGATCTCGTGCGGCATTTACAAAGGTCAGCCGGTGCTCGACCTGGACTACGCCGAGGATTCGAACTGCGAGACCGATGCCAACTTCGTGCTGACCGGGCGCGGCGGCATTGTCGAGATCCAGGCGACCGCCGAGGCCGAACCGTTCGAGGAAGCGGCGTTCCACGAATTACTGCGGTTGGCGCGCAAGGGCATTGGCGAGCTGGCGGTTCTCCAGGAGGAGGCGGTGGCGTGACCGGATCACCGGTTCGGAAGTTCACCGACAAAACCTTGATCGTCGCCTCGCACAACTCCGGCAAGGTGCGCGAAATCGGTGAGTTGCTTGGCCCGTTCGGCCTTGAGGTCGTCTCGGCCGGCGACCTCGGCCTGCCGGAGCCCGACGAGACCGGCGACACGTTCATTGCCAATGCCGAGCTGAAGGCACTGGCGGCGGCGCTGGCGGCCGGCAAGCCGGCGCTGGCCGACGACTCCGGGTTCTGTGTCTCGGCGCTCAATGGCGACCCGGGCATCTATTCGGCGCGCTGGGCTGGGCCCTCCAAGGATTTCAGCGTCGCCATGGGGAAGGTCTGGGCCGCGGTCGAGGCGTCGGGCTCAACCGATCGGCGGGCATGGTTCACCTGCGCGCTGACTCTGGCATGGCCGGATGGGCACGTGGAGACGGTTGAGGGCCATGTTCAGGGAACGGCGGTATGGCCGCCGCGCGGCGATCACGGGTTCGGCTATGATCCGATGTTCGTGCCGGAGGGTCATGACCGGACTTTCGGCGAAGTCGATTCCGCGTGGAAGCATTCGGTGAGCCACCGGGCCGAGGCTTTCCGCCAACTGGTGGAACGGTGTTTTGATGGCGGTCCCGGCTCCTGAGCTGACCACGACCCTGGATGAGCCGATGGGCGTCTATGTCCATTGGCCGTTCTGCCGCTCGAAATGCCCGTACTGCGACTTCAACAGCCATGTTTCCGATACCGTTGACCATGACCGCTGGCGGACCGCCTTGGTGCGCGAACTGGAGACCCAGGCAGCCCGTGTCGGCCGGCGTCGGGTCGAGAGCGTGTTCTTCGGCGGCGGTACCCCGTCGCTGATGGAGCCGGAGACGGTCGCGGCGGTGCTCGATACGGTGCGGAGCTCGTTCCGAATTGCCAACGATCTCGAGGTGACGCTGGAAGCCAACCCGACCTCGGTCGAGGCCGGACGGCTCGACGGGTTCAGGGACGCTGGGGTCAACCGGGTGTCGCTCGGGGTGCAGGCGCTCGATGACGAGGTGCTGCGCTTCTTGGGCCGGACCCACGCGGCATCGGAGGCCCTTGCGGCGGTGGCCGCGGCGCGCGAGCGGTTCGACCGGGTCAGCTTCGACTTGATCTACGCCCGACCGGGCCAGAGTCCGCAGTCCTGGAAGCGTGAGCTCAGTGAGGCGCTGAAGCACGCCGCCGGCCATCTTTCCCTGTATCAACTGACCATCGAACCAACCACGCCGTTCCATTCGTTGCACGCCCGAGGCGCGTTCCGCCTGCCGGACGAGGACACCGCGGCCACGCTATGGGATGTCACCCAGGAGACGCTCGACGCGGCCGGATTGTCGGCTTACGAGGTGTCCAACCACGCCCGGCCGGGCGATGAATGCCGTCACAACGTGGTCTATTGGACCTATCGCGATTATCTCGGGGTCGGGCCGGGCGCCCATGGCCGCCTGTCCGAAGCCGGGGGCAAGACCGCGACCCGGACCCACCGGGCACCGTCGATCTGGCTTGATCGGGTCGAGCGTGACGGGCACGCGCTGGTCGACGACCAGATGCTCGATCCCGACGAGGTCCTGGTGGAAGCCACGCTGACCGGACTTCGTCTTGCGTCTGGCTTGTCGCGGGAGCGCTGGCACGCGCTGTTCGATCGCCCGCCGGAAGACCTATTCGATATCAGAACGATCGGCTTGTTGACCGATGGCGGCTTTCTCGAACTGGATGAGGTCGGCCTGCGTGCCACGGCCACAGGGCGTGCCCGCCTCGATGCGGTCACCGACCGTCTTTTGCGGAGCCGACAGCCTTTTCGATAGCGGACGTGAACCGGCCCCCCCGAGCGGCGTTGTCGTGAAACCACCCGGGTGCGATGGTCGTGCTTGCTGAGGGAGAACGACCACAATGGCATCACGCCTGTCGGTGTACTGGCCCGGATCGGGTCTTGGTGTCGGAGACAACGCTTTTGGCATGAGCGTCGCGAACTTTGGTCTTCTTCGGGCGCTTGCCCGACATGGCCGATTTGACGAGATCGACGTACTGTCCAACGACCAGATGACCGACGAGGCCCTAGTCCAGGGCCTGCTGCAGGGTGTCCAGGGCAGGAGTCGACTGCGTGGCGGGTCGATCCTGGATGTGTCGCGTCCGGTCGCATCCGGGGCGCTGTTGCGAGGCAGCGCCGATCTCGGCGATCTGGCCTGGCTGCGTCGTCAATTGGTCGGTGACCATAGTTTCAGTCTTATTGGCCTGGTCCATTCGCTTGCTCCGCCGGCGGTCCGCCAGAACATGGCCGCTGCCTCGATCGCCCCGGTCCAGCCGTGGGACGCGCTGATCTGTACGTCGCCCAGCGTCCAGCAGGCGTTGAGTTGTATGTTCGACGAGTGGGACGAGTTTCTCGCAGAGCGTTTCGGCGGCAGCAAACCGCCTCGGCCGCAGTTGCCGCTCGTGCCGCTGGGGGTCGATCAGGCGGCAATCCAGGCACTCGCCGACCGGCCGGGCGTTCGGGCTGCCTTCCGCGATGAGTTGGGCCTGGCCGCCGACGACGTGCTCGTGCTGTGGGTGGGGCGTCTGTCGTTCTTCGAGAAGGCCTTTCCTCAGCCGATGTTCCGCGCGGTCGAGGAAGCGGCCCGCGCCACCGGTCGCCGTGTGCATTTCGCCCTTGCCGGCTGGTTTCCGTCCGGCGCCGTCGGCCGTGCGCAGTACGAGCAAGCGGCGCGGGTGCACGCACCATCGACACCGATCCATTTCGTCGATGGCAACGATCAGCAGCGTCTGGGCGGACTATGGGCCGCAGCCGACGTTTTTCTTTCGCTGGTCGACAACATCCAGGAGACCTTCGGCATCACCCCACTCGAAGCCATGTCCGCCGGGCTGCCGGTGGTGGTCAGCGATTGGGACGGCTACCGCTACACTGTCCGCGACGGAGAGCAGGGCTTTCTGATCCCAACCCTGTTCGGACCACCGGGTCAGGTCGGGCGCTCGATGATGGCCCGGCATGTGCTGAGGATCGATTCCTATCAAACCTATGTCGGCTCGGTGGCTCAGCATACCGCTGTCCATATCGGTCGGACGGTGGATGCACTGGTTGCCCTGATCCGCTCGCCCGAACTGCGCCGCCGGATGGGAGAAGCGGGCCGCGCCCGCGTGAAGGAGGCGTTCGACTGGCCGGTCGTCGCTGCGCAGGTGAATCAGCTGCTCGACGAACTGTCGGCGATTCGCGCTGATGCCGGTGACCTGTCAGGCATCCGGCATGCCAATCCGGTCAAGGCGGATCCGTTCCGTGATTTCGCGGACTTCGCTACGGAATCGTTGTCGGATGACACCAAACTATCGCTGCGTGCGGGGGCCGGTGCCGACGATCTAATGCGCATGCGGACAGTCGATCTTGACGGCGCATTCTCGGGCTGGCGCCTGTCCCCGGCGGAGTGTCAGGAAATTCTGACAACGATCGTGCGTGGCGATGCCGCCACGGTCGGCGATGTGGTCAGGCGATATCCGAAGTCGGGACGGCATTTCGTTGAGCTGACCATCGTCTGGATGGCCAAGCACGGGCTCATCGACTGGCTGGCGCCGACCGACTGACCGGCCGCCGAGATACACGTCAATTGAGTAGTGCTTCGAAGCTGCTCGGTGCCGGATCCTCGATCTCGATGCCGCGTGCGGTCAGCCGCAGGACCGCCAATCCGCGCTGATTGGTGCCGTCCGGCATCAGCCGGAACAGCCCGTCGACACCGGCAAACCCGCTCACCTGGGTCAGGGATTCGCGGTCGTAGGCCGGGCCGCCGGGCTGCCGACCCATGACCGCGGCCAGCGACACGGCATCGTAGGCGAGCGAAGCAAGACCGGGCGGCGGGTTTCCGAACACCGAGCGGTAACGCTGTTCGAAGGGGCGTCGGATCTGCGGCGACGGACCGGCGAACCAGCCGCCGACCAGTGTCGGCTCGCGCCCAAGTTCCGGATCGTTCCACAGCGTGCTGCCGAGATAGCGGACCTTGCTGTTGTCGATGTCGTGATAGGCCATCAGCGGCGCCAGATTGCGGATCTCCGCGCCACCGTCGGGCACCAGCACGGCGTCGATGCTCGGAGTGCCGGTAGCGCTGGCCCCGACCCGGCGTGCGAAGCTTGTGACCAACGAGCCGTTGTCGGTGCCGCGTCCGGCCGGATAGCTGTCGGTCGCGACGACCGTACCCCCGGTGCGCGCCACGGCCGAGTTGAGAGCCTGCAGTGCGGCGGAGCCGAACGGGTTGGCCGGTACCAGAGCGCCGAACCGTTGCAGGCCCCTGGCGCGGGCGTACAACACCACCCGTTCCACCTGCTGGGCGGGCAGCAGACCGAACACCCACACCCCGTCACCGGCCACCGATCGGTCGTTGGAGAACGCCACCACCGGCACTCCGGCGGCACGCGCCATCGGCGCAATGGCGGACACGCCGGTGGAGAACAGCGGTCCGATGATCATCCTGGCGCCGCCGGCGATCGCCTTCTCGGCAGCGGCGGCCGCACCCGCCGGTGTCGAGCCGGTATCGTGAATCGACAAGGCGAACGCGTCGTCGGCGATCTCGAACAGCGCCAGCTCGGCGGCATCGCGCATGGCTAGGCCGACCGCAGAGGCCCGGCCGGTCAGCGGCACCAGCAGCGCGACGTTGGGCGGGCCGACTGGAACGGGCGGGGTAATCGCAGGCAGCGAGCGGCCGAGCTCCAACGACCCCGAGGGTGGGGGACCGGCCGGCGCCGCCGGAGCGGCGGGCGCGGTTGGTGCTGGACCGGCGGTTTGCGGCGGCGGTACGCTGCCGCCACATCCGGCGAGCGACAACGCCAGGAACAACACTCCGGCACCGACGGTGACCCGGCGGTGCGATGCGAGACGGAGTGACGAAAAGTCCATGGATCGTTCTCCGGTGACGGACGCCGACAGTGACGGACGCTAATCGAGCCCGCCAGTCAAGTAAACGCAGTCGCGGTGGCGGGAATGCGGCGACTGACCTGCGGCCCAACGGGTCCGCGCAGCTCGAGCGTCGCCGCTCCGCCGAACGCCGGGGCCTGCGCGCCGAATGGCTGGCCGCGCTGTGGCTGATGCTGCGGGGCTATCGCGTTCTGGCGCGGCGGGTGCGCACGCCGGCCGGCGAGGTCGATTTGGTGGTCCGCCGGGGGTCGGTGGTCGTTGCGGTCGAGGTCAAGGCGCGAGCCACGCTGGACGCTGCGTTGGACTCGGTTTCGTCGCGGCAACGCCACCGGGTCGCCCTTGGCCTCGAAAGCTTTCTGGCACGCCGCCCGGAACTCGCTGGTCTCAACCGTCGTTTCGATCTCGTCGCGGTCCAACCGTGGCGCCTGCCGGTGCATCTCGCGGACGTCTGGCGACCTCGGCGGTGACGCCGGCTGCTGAACCGACTAGATATAGACGAACCCAGCGTTCCAGATCCTGCGGAGAGCCCCCAATGTCGCCTCGCCTAATCGCAATGGTACTCGTTGCCGGTGTCTTCGGGCTGAGCGTCGCCGGTTGCACGCCGGTCGGCGTCGCCGTCGGCGCCGGCGCCGCTGGCGCGACCGCCACGCAGAAGGAGAAGGGATTCGCCGCCGCGGTTGATGACACTCGGATCCGTGCCGAGTTGAACGCCCTGTTCTTCCGTACCGACGCCGACCTCTTCCAGCGCGTGTCGTTCACCGTGGAAGAGGGTCGCGTCCTGCTGACCGGCCGGGTGGTCAAGCCGGAATCGAGGGTCGAGGCGACCAAGCTGACCTGGACCGTCCGCGACGTGCGCGAGGTCATCAATGAGATCCAGATCGACGACGAAAGCGGCCTGACCGACAAGGGCCGTGACGCCTGGATCGCCACCAAGCTGCGTGCCCGCCTGCTGGTCGACGACAAGGTGTCGTTCATTAACTACTCGGTCGATGTGGTCAATCAGACCGTCTACATCATGGGCGTGGCCCGGTCCGAGGCAGAGCTTCAGCGGGTGCTCGGCACCGCCCGCGACATCACCTATGTCCGGCAGGTGGTGGAGTTCGTGCGGGTCGTCCCGCCGCAGTGAGGCATCGGGCATGACCCCCGAAGCGGCCGGCGCGGTGCTCGACTCGGTGGCGGTCGCAGGCGATGCGCCGCTGGCCATTGCCGAGGCTGCCCTGGCGCTTGCCGTGCTGGATCGCGCCGGTGCGGGAGGAGCGTCCGTCGACCTGACGCCTTGCCGCGCGGCACTGGCGGCGGTCGAGGCGGCGGTGGCCGACGCCGAGGCTCGCGGCATCGAGCCGCAGTCGGCGCTGGCGGCCGGGATTGGCGGCCGGCTCGGCTACCGGGGGGACGACGAGACCTATGACGATCTGGCCAACGCCGACCTGATCCAGGTGATCGAGCGGCGGCGCGGCCTGCCGGTGGCGCTCGGCATCCTATACATCCACGCCGCACGCGCGCAGGGGCATCAGGCGGCCGGGTTGAACGTGCCGGGGCATTTCCTGATCGGTATCGAGACCGCCGGTCATCGTTACGCTCTCGATCCGTTCAACGGGGGCGAGCCGCTCGACCCCAATGCTGTGCTTGTCCTGCTTCAGCGGGTCAGTCCTGGTGCCGAGAATTCTCGGGCGGCGATGACAGCGGTGTCCGACCGTGCGGTGCTGCTGCGCCTGCAGAACAACATCAAGCTGCGACGCTTGCAGTCCGGCGATACCGTGGGCGGTCTGGCCGTGCTGGCCCGGATGCGGCGGATGGCGCCGGACTCGCCGGAGCTGGTCAGCGAAGAGGCCGGTGTGCTGGTGGCAACCGGCGCCATGCGGGCGGCGATTGCAACGCTGCGTGGCTGGCTGGACGCGGGACATGGCGGCACGGTGGCTCGGAAGGCCCTTCAGGCCCAGCTTGCCGGTATCGGTTCCCGGCTCAACTGACACAAGTTCCAATGCGCCACCGCGCATCCCTCTTGCGTCGCGACCAGTCGCGATGGATGGTCGCCCGCTGAACATCCGACGCAAGCAACGTCAGGGAGACCGCCCATGGCCCTCGAGGTCGCGATCCAGATGGATCCCATCGAGACGGTATCGATCAACGGCGACAGCAGTTTCGCGCTGGCGCTGGAAGCCCAGAAGCGCGGCCACAGGCTGTATCACTATCTGCCGCGACACCTGACCTTCCGTGACCGCAAGGTGACGGCGCGGGTGGCGCCGCTTGAGGTGCGCCGGGTCCAGGGCGACCACTTCACGCTGGGGCCGCGCGAGGCGGTGGATCTGAAGACCATGAACGTGGTGCTGCTGCGCCAGGATCCGCCGTTCGACATGAGCTACATCACCACGACTCATGTGCTGGAGCACATCCACCCCAAGACCCTGGTGGTGAACGACCCGGCCAGCGTGCGCAACGCCCCGGAAAAGCTGTTCGTCACCCATTTCGAAGGGCTGATGCCGCCGACCCTGATTACCCACGATCCCGAGGAGATCAAGACGTTCCGCGACGAGTACAAGGACATCATCGTCAAGCCACTGTTCGGCAACGGCGGCGCTGGCGTGTTCCACATCAAGCCGGACGACGAGAACCTGAACTCGCTGCTGGAGCTGTTCACACAGTTCTATCGCGAGCCGGTGATCGTGCAGCAATACCTGCCGGCGGTCCGCCAGGGCGACAAGCGGGTGATCCTGGTCGACGGCAAGGGTGTCGGCGCCATCAACCGCATCCCGGCCCAGGGCGAGGCGCGCTCCAACATGCATGTCGGCGGCCGCGCCGTGAAATGCGAGATGACCAAGCGCGACCACGCGATCTGCGAGGCGATTGGCCCGGAGCTCAAGCGGCTCGGCCTGGTGTTCGTCGGCATCGATGTGATCGGCGACTTCCTGACCGAGATCAACGTGACCTCGCCGACCGGCATCCAGGAGCTGTCGCGCTTCGACGGCATCGACGTGGCGGCCATGCTGTGGGACGCCATCGAGGCCAAGCTCTGACCGTCGGCAGCCGAGTCGGTCAGCCGGCCGCGACCATCTCGACCAGATAGGCTTCGAGTGAGCCGTCGGACGACAGCGTCAGCGTGACGCCGTCCGGCCGGTCGAGGCGCAGCGCGTCGCGATGGCCGAGGTCGACGGCGTCGGACCCGATCGCTACGCGGCACGGCGTTTCCGCCAGCAACAACGCAACGGTAGCCTGGCAACGGGCGGAAACGCTCCGGCTGGCCGACAGGCGCCGGGTGCGGTCGTGGAACCGTCCGCGCCGGACCATGACGTTCAGGTCGGTGATCGGCCCGTCGATCAGGGCAGCGGAGACCGCCGCGTCGGCCGGAAAGCCGAACGGCTCGGTGGTCCGCTCCAGCCGCACCGGCCCCTGGTCCAGACCCTTCAAAATCAACCCGCTGCCGTCGAGGATCGACAGGGTGCGGTCGATGCCCGGGAACTCAGAGAACGGGCCGTCGGCCGCAACCACTGCCATGCTGACTCGCCAGTCGAAGGCGTCGATCCCGGCGCCGTCGGGCGCCGCCGCAATCTCGGTCGTCGATCCGCCCCCGTTCTTCCACGGCATGGTCCGATGGTCAGCGGCGCGGAGAACGGTAAGGGGCATGACAATGTCGCTCGGTGCGGTGGCGGGGAGATCGGAAACCTGATCCTGGAGCGTCGGCGGCGTCGCCTCAACCGCGATCGCGGTGCCGGTTCATGTAGTCGCGCAGTGCCTGGTTGATGCGGGTCTGGTACCCGGCACCGTCGGTCGTGCGGCTCCGGAACCAGGCGACGAGGTCGGCATCCACCCGCAGGGTGAGCTGCTGCTTGACCGGTCGAAAGAATCGGCCACGTTCGGCGCCCGTCCAGTCCTGGATTTCCGGCGCATCACTGGTATCGACCGCGTTGTCCGGCCGGGCAGCGAATGCATCGAGCGCTGCCCGTTCGGAGGCCGTCAATGCGTCAGTGGACCCCTTCTTCATAGATTCTCCGTTCACGGACAGTTGCGCGCCGTGCGCTGATGATTCGGCCGACCGGCAGTTCTTCCCCGAACTCGGGTGCCGGGGCAGTGTGGACCACGAGCACCAAGGCTTCGGCAATCCGGCCGAGGGTTCGCCACCGATCGTCGTCGGTGTGCGGTTCGGGCACTGACAGCTGCATCGGATCTTCGAACACGCGGGCCGCCACTCGAATTGAGATTCCGTGCTTGACCGCGTTTGCCGCTGCCTTGACCGGATCCCACGTCCAGATCACATCATATATAACTACGAAATTGTAACTACGCAACTCAACCACTGCTGATGACCGGTTCCGTCCTCGGCGTCGTCGCGCCATCAGCTGGCTCCGGTGCGATATCCCAGCGCCTCGGCAATGTGGATGCGCGTGACCGTCTCGCTGCGGTCGAGATCGGCCAGGGTGCGGGCGACGCGCAGGACCCGGTGGTAGCCGCGGGCCGACAGTTTCAGGCGTTCGGCGGCGAGGCGCAGCAGGTCGAGGCCGGCAGGGTCGGGCTCGGCCACCGCGGCCAGGATCTCGCCGTCGGCCTCGGCGTTGGTCAGGGTCGTGCCGGCCGGGTCGAGGCGGCGGTAGCGGTCGACCTGCAGCGCCCGGGCCGCCGCGATGCGGGCGGCGACCTCGACGGTGCCCTCGGCTGGCGGTGGCAGCGACAGATCGGCGGCCAATACCGCCGGGACCGATACAGTCAGGTCGAAGCGGTCGAGCAGGGGGCCGGACAGCCGGCTCTGATAGTCCTGGGCGCAGCGTGGCGCCCGTCCGCAACCTCGCGACGGGTCGGCCAGATGGCCGCAGCGGCACGGGTTCATGGCAGCGATCAGCTGGAAGCGGGCCGGGTAGGTCACGTGGTGGTTGGCCCGCGCGATCACCGCCTCCCCGGTTTCGATTGGCTGGCGGAGCGCATCGAGAACCGGCCGAGGGAACTCGGCGAGTTCGTCCAAAAAAAGCACGCCCCTATGGGCCAACGACACCTCGCCCGGCTTGGCCCGGCTGCCGCCGCCGATCAGCGCCGGCATCGAGCTGGAGTGATGCGGTGAGCGGAACGGCCGGGCCCGGTCGATCCGTCCGCCCTTCAACTCGCCGGCCACCGATCGGATCATTGAGGTCTCCAGCGCTTCGGCCGGGGTGAGGGCGGGCAGCAGTCCCGGCAGGCGGGCCGCCATCATCGACTTTCCGGCGCCGGGCGGGCCGACCATCAGCAGTGAGTGCGATCCGGCTGCCGCCACCTCCAGGGCGCGCTTGGTGGTCTCCTGGCCCTTAATGTCGCGCAGGTCCGGATAGCGCGGTTCCGGTCCGGCATTGGCGCGCGGCGGTTCCGGCAGCACCTGGATGCCGCGCAGGTGGTTCAGCAGCGACAGCAGATCCGGGGCGGCGATGACCTCAAGCGCATCGGCCCAACGCGCTTCCGGGCCGCATGCTTCGGGACAGATCAGCCCCCGGCGCCCGGCACCGGCCGCCGCGATCGCCGCCGGCAGCACGCCGGCCACCGGGGTGATGCGGCCGTCCAGAGCCAACTCGCCCATGACCACCCGGTCTGCCAGATCCTCGATCGACAGCGCACCGAGGGCCAGCAGAATCGCCAGTGCGATGGCCAAGTCGAAATGGCTGCCTTCCTTCGGCAGGTCGGCGGGGGCCAGGTTGACCACGATGCGCTTCTGTGGGATCGCCAGGCCTAGAGCGGACAGGGCGGCGTGCACCCGCTCGCGGCTCTCGCCGACCGCCTTGTCGGGCAGGCCGACCACGTAGATGCCGGGCCAGCCGCCGCCGCCGACATGCACCTGGACGTCAACTTCAAGGGTCTCGATGCCGCGGAACGCGACGGTAGCCACACGGGCGGGCATCCCCACCTCCGTGCCGGTGAACGGGTACGGCGGCTATGGGCGATGGTGGGGAGGTTTTACGGGGTCCACGGTACGACCGCAGTCGATTCTCAGGAGCGATATTTAAATCAAATCAGATCGTTATGGCGTATTCATCACATCTGACGAAAACATCCAATATGGCCAAGGTTTGAGTCGAATCTTAGCTGTCTAAATAAATTGTGCTTATTCAATTAGTTATACAAAATACTTAAACTGATACTAAACTTTAAGTGAAGCACAAAGCGTATCCAAAATGAATTTGCGTAAAATCTATAAAAAATCGTCTATTTCATTGAAATATAAGCAGACTCTAACTCAATGCCTGGCGCGGTTCCGGTATATTCTACTCGGCGGCGCTCGACACTGACGCTGCCAGGCCGGTCACACCCTCCAGCGAGCATCCGTGGAGGTCCGCCCCCGCCAGGCTGGCATGGGTGAGGTCGGCGCGGTCGAGGGTAGCTCCGCACAGGACTGCGCCCGAAAAATCCGCCTTGTCGGCCTTTACCCCGACCAGCGAGGCGTCGGACAGGTCGGTCGGCCACTCCCGCAGCAGCTCAAGGGTGGCGGGATTCAGAATCTGCATCGGTGTCAGCCGGGCATGGGTCAGCGTCGCTCCGTCCAGCCGGGTGGACCTCAGACGGGCGCCGCGCAGGTCGCTGCGCGCGAGATCGGCCCGCTCCAGTGTGGCGTCCGACAGGTTGGCGAACCGGAACGAGCACTGCTTGAGGGTCGCGCCGCCCAGCCGGGCGCCGGAGAAGTCCGCGGCCGAGAGATCCGCCCCGGACAGGTCGATGCCCGACAGGTCGAGCCCCTTGAACGAAGCCCGCGCACCCTTCTTGCCGCCGGAGCTGATCCAGGCGAAATGCTCCACCACCTTCTGCTGGATGTCGGGGGCGGCGTTCTCCAGCCCGGTGGCGATCATGCAGGATGTCAGGTTGGCGCCGGACAGGTCGGCGCCGTCGAGATTGCACGACCGCAGGTCGGACCCGGTCAGGTCGGTGTCGGTCAGGACCGCGTCGGCGAAGTTGACGCCGCGCAGGTTCGAGCCGCGCAGGTCGGAGCCCTTGAACGAACTCTTCGACAGATCGGCCCGGCTGAGATTGACGTTGCGCAGCACGGCGGACTGAAACGCCGTGCCGACCGCGATGATGGCGGACATGTTGGCGCCGGACAGGTTGGTCCGCACGAACTGGGCGTTCGACAGGTCGGCCTTGTGCAAATTGGCTGACTGCTCGATCGTCCGGTTCATGTCGACGATCTTGGCCGGCCGCAGGTCGGCATCGGTCAGATCGGCCGCCATCAGCTTGGCGCCCTTCAGGTTGGCCCCGCGCAGGTTGGCGCCCATCAGCTTGGCGCCGGCGAAATCGACCTGCTCCAGCCGGGCGGTCGAGAACTGTGCCTGTTCGAGATGGCCGCCGGCAAACACCGACCCGCGCAGGTCAGCGCCGGCGAACAGCGCCTGCCGCAGGTCGGCGGCGGCCAGCATGGTGCCGCGCAGGATCTTGTGGCGGAAATCCGCCTGCTGGCCCCCGGTGTATTCCTTGAGGTACAGGCCGTGGCGGCGCACAGCCTCGGCCACGTCCCAGTCAAGATCCTGAGCTGGTTTCATCGCGTCCCCGCTCGCGCGTTTTGCGCGCCCCGTGTCATCCGCCACATGTTGTGTCGCGGATATCCGGCAGCCACGACCGGTGGCGGTCGCGGCCGTTCCATACAGTAGTATGTGGACAGATGTTTAAAACGTCAATGATATCAAAGGTTTGTGGGATTTGCCTAAAATATCATCAACTTTTAAAGGGACCAAAGTCGGCGATTATCGATCAGTCGGCTTGATCATCCGGCCGAGATTGACACCAGCAAAGATGTGCACGTGGAAGTGCGGCACCTCCTGGTGGGCGTCGCGGCCATGGTTCGCCAGGACCCGGTAGCCGGACTCGTCTGCCCCAAGATCCTTCGCCACCTTGCCGACCGCGCGGAAGAATCCGAGGATCTCGGCGTCGCTGGCCTTGGCGGAGAAATCGGCGAACGAGACGTAGGGACCCTTGGGGATCACCAAGACATGGGTGGGGGTCTGCGGGTTGATGTCGTGGAAGGCGAGGACATAGTCGTCCTCATAGGCGGTCTTGTTGGGGATTTCGCCGCGCAGGATCCGGGCGAAGATGTTGTTCGGATCGTAGGTCATGGCTTCAGCCCTTCTTGTTCGGTGTGGTGCGCGCGGCCTTCTCGACGAGGCCGGACGTGCCTTCGCGCCGTTCCAGTTCGGCCCAGACCCGGGCCGGGTCCAACCCGGCCGCCGCCCACAGCACGGTCAGATGGTACAGCAGATCGGCGCTCTCCGACGCCAGACCGTCGAGGTTGCCGCGCGCCGCTTCGATGACGGTCTCGACGGCCTCCTCGCCCAGCTTCTGGGCGGCCTTGACCGGGCCGGCGGCCAGCAGCTTGGCGGTGTAGCTGGAGGACGGATCGCTGCCGCGCCGCGCGGCGACGGTTGCTGTCAGCCGGTCGAGGATGTGATCGGGTGAGGTACCGGCGGTCATCAGCGGTCTCCGCGCACCGGGATGCCGGCGGCGGCCAGCGTCGCCTTGGCTTCGGAGATCCGGTAGGTTCCGAAGTGGAAGATCGAGGCGGCTAGAACCGCGCTGGCGTGGCCCTCCAACACCCCTTCGACCAGATGGTCGAGGGTACCGACGCCGCCCGAGGCGATTACCGGCACCGGCACCGCGTCGGCGATGGCGCGGGTCAGCGGCAGGTTGAAGCCCTGCTTGGTGCCGTCGCGGTCCATCGAGGTCAGCAGAATCTCGCCGGCGCCGTACTCCGCCATACGCCGCGCCCACTCGACGGCGTCGAGGCCGGTTGCCTCACGGCCGCCATGGGTGAAGATTTCGAATCGGCCGGTTGCCGTCTGCTTGGCATCGACCGCCACCGTGATGCACTGGCTGCCGAACTTCAGCGCCGCCTCGCGCACGAAATCCGGGTTCTTCACCGCCGCGGTGTTGATCGACACCTTGTCGGCGCCGGCCAGCAGAAGCTTGCGGATGTCGTCGACCGTGCGGACCCCGCCGCCGACCGTCAACGGCATGAAGCAGCGCGCGGCGGTGCGGCCGACCGCGTCGAAGATGGTGTCGCGGTTCTCGTGGGTGGCAGTGATGTCGAGGAAGCACAGCTCGTCCGCGCCCTCGGCGTCGTACAGCGCGGCCTGTTCGACCGGATCTCCGGCGTCCACCAGATCGACGAAGTTGACGCCCTTGACCACGCGGCCGTCCTTGACGTCGAGGCAGGGAATGACCCGGATCTTCAACATCACGCAGCCTCGGCCAGCACGCGGGCGGCTTCGGCGGCATCGACCCGGCCGTCATACAGCGCCCGGCCGACGATCGCACCGGCCACTCCGTCACCGGCCAGCCCGGCAATGGCCTTGAGGTCGTCCAGCGATGCCACCCCGCCGGAGGCGATCACCGGGGTCGACAGCCGGCGCGCCAGCGCCGCCGTTGCCGCCAGGTTCGGACCCTGCAGGGCGCCGTCGCGGTCGATGTCGGTGAACACGATCGCCGCCACCCCGGCATCCTCGAACTTCAGGGCCAGGTCCTCGGCGGTGATCTCGGCGGTCTCGGCCCAGCCCTCCACCGCGACCTTGCCGCCGCGGGCGTCGATGCCGACGGCGATGGCGCCGGGATGCGCGCGGCACGCCGCGATCACCAGTTCGGGGTCGCGCAAGGCGACCGTGCCCAGAACGACGCGGGCCACCCCGGCCTCCAGCCACGCCTCAATGCCGGCTCGATCGCGGATGCCGCCGCCGAGCTGCACTGGCACGTCGACAGCGGACAGGATCGAGCGAACCGCGTCGCCGTTGACCGGGCGGCCGGCGAAGGCGCCGTCCAGGTCGACCACGTGGACCCAGGCACAGCCGGCATCGCGGAACGCGCGCGCCTGGGCGGCCGGATCGTCATTGTAGACGGTGGCGGCATCCATCTCGCCGCGCAACAGGCGCACGCATTGCCCGCCCTTGAGGTCGATCGCGGGGTACAGGATCACGACGGCTTCTCCTGGGGTGCCGAGTTGGCCTCCGGCGCCAGCGGCGCCAGATCCTTGTAGTAGAAATAACCACGCACATAGCGGTCGTTGGCGAAGGCGTAGTACGGATGCTCGCCGAACTTGGTGTAGCCGAGGGTCTCGTAGAGCCGGATGGCGGCACGCTGAGTCTCGCGGACATCCAGATTCAGCACCCGGAATCCGGCGTCGCGGGCGTAGCGCTCGGCGATCTCGATCAACTGGCGCGCCAGACCGTGGCCGCGGGACCACGGCGCCAGGAAGTTGGTGGTCAGGTTGCAGGCGAAACCCTGCGCCTCGTTGTTGCGCGGCGGTTTGTGGATCTGGCAGGAACCGGCGATCACCCCGTCCAGCCGGGCGACGAACAGCACCCGCTCCGGGATCAGCAGCACGCCCTTCCAATAGGCTTCCAGAGTGTGACGCGATGGAGGCTTCAGCCAGCCGAACCCGCCGCCGTCGCGGATCGCCGCCTCGGCGGCGTCGCACAGGTCGTGCAGGTCGTTGCTGTTCAACGTTTCCGCGTGCTCGACCGTTGGCACCGGCGGCACAGCGGGTTCCGGCGGGCCACCGGCCTTCGGAGCATCCTTGTCGGTCCCGTCCGTCATGGCCGCCATCCGAGGAAGTTGGCGATCAGCCGCAGTCCCGTTGTCTGACTCTTTTCAGGGTGGAATTGCGTGCCGATCAGATTGTCGCGCGCCACCACGGCGGTCACTGATCCGCCATAGTCGACGGACGCGAGGCGTTGCGAGGAATCGCGCATGGTCATCGCGTAGGAATGAACGAAATAGGCGTGATCGCCATCGGCAATGCCGGTGAGCACAGGGTGCCGACTGCCAACGGTTTCCAGGCGCAGCTCGTTCCAGCCCATATGCGGGATCTTGCGCATCCGGCCGTCCGGCTCCGGCGCGGGCTGCACGATCTCGACGTCGCCGTCGACCCAGCCCAGACCGTCCGACGTCACATGTTCGTATCCGGCCTTCGCCATCAGCTGCATGCCGACGCAAATGCCGATGAACGGTACCCCGTCTCCCAGAACCCGTGCCGTCAGCGCCTCGACCATCCCGTCGACCGCGTACAGGCCGCGGCGGCATTCGGCGAACGCGCCGACGCCCGGCAGCACGATGCGATCGGCGGTGTGCACCACCTTGGGGTCGTCGGTTACCGTGACCCGGGTATACGTCTCGGACTCGCGGGCCGCCCGCTCAAACGCGTTGGCAGCCGACCGCAGATTGCCCGAGCCGTAGTCGATGATCGCCGTGGTGCTCATCGTGATCGCCTGGTTCGTCGTCCCGGATGCAGGACCGAATCTGGTCGTTGCCAGTCAGTCGCTGCGCAATGCGCCCTTGGTGGAAGGCACGGCGTCGGCCTTGCGCGGGTCGATCTCGACCGCGGCCCGCAGGGCGCGTGCGAGGCCCTTGTAGCAGGTCTCGACGATATGATGGGTGTTCTCGCCCTTCAGGCTGTCGACGTGCAGGGTGGCACCGGCGGCCTGGGCAAACGCCCGGAACCACTCCTTGAACAGCTCGGTGTCCATGTCGCCGAGCTTCTGGGTCGGCATCGGCACGTCCCAGGACAGGTAGGGCCGGCCGGACAGGTCGAGCGCCACCCGGGTCAGCGCCTCATCCATCGGCAGCAGGCACGCTCCGTAGCGGGCAATGCCCTTGCGCTCGCCCAGCGCGCGTGCCACCGCGGCGCCGACCACATAGCCGGAATCCTCGGTGGTGTGGTGGAAGTCGATGTGCAGGTCGCCCTCGGCCCGCAGGGTCAGGTCGATCAGCGAATGCCGCGACAGCTGTTCGAGCATGTGGTCAAGGAAGCCGATGCCGGTCTTCACGTCGTAGACGCCGGTACCGTCCAGGTTGATGGTGCCGGAAATCCGGGTCTCGGCGGTGTTACGCTCGACGGTCGCTGTGCGGGCCTGGCTCATGCCGGTCTCCTGGGCGGATCTCCCTGTGGAGAAGTCGGCGGACGTTTACCAGCGTCGGACGCGCGGCGCCAGCGTTTGGGGCGCCAAACCGATCTTGCCGGGTTCTGTCGGTGACGGCGCTTTGAGACCGAGCTTGATCCCAGCCAACCGATCCTTACATTCCGCGGACGCCTTAACGCCCGTCCCATGGACCGTGATGACCGATTCCTCAGACAACCGACACAGCATGACCTGGCACGGCACCACCATCTTGTCGGTGCGCAAGGACGGCCGTGTGGTGGTGGCCGGTGACGGCCAGGTGACCTTCGGCAACACCGTCATGAAGGCCGGTGCCCGCAAGGTCCGCCGCCTGGCCGGGGGTCAGGTGATCGCCGGTTTCGCCGGCGCCACCGCTGATGCCTTCACCCTGTTCGAACGGCTCGAAGCCAAGCTGGAACAGCATCCGGACCAGCTGATGCGGGCCTGCGTCGAGCTGGCCAAGGACTGGCGTACCGACCGCTACCTGCGCCGGCTGGAGGCGATGATGGCGGTGGTCGATCCGGACGTCTCGCTGATCCTGTCCGGCACCGGCGATGTGCTGGAGCCGGAGGACGGCCTCATCGGCATCGGCTCCGGCGGGGCGTTCGCGCTGTCGGCCGCCCGGGCCCTGGCCGATCGGCCGGACATGGACGCCGAGGCCATCGCGCGGCGCTCGATGGCGATCGCCGCTGAAATCTGCATCTACACCAACGACCGGGTTACCCTAGAGTCCCTATGACCGCATTTTCCCCCCGCGAGATCGTCTCCGAGCTCGACCGGTTCATCATCGGTCAGAACGATGCCAAGCGCGCCGTCGCCATCGCCCTGCGCAACCGCTGGCGTCGCCGGCAGCTGCCCGAGGCGCTGCGCCAGGAGATCCTGCCGAAGAACATCCTGATGATCGGTCCGACCGGCGTCGGCAAGACCGAGATCGCCCGGCGCCTGGCCCGGCTGGCCGAGGCACCGTTTATCAAGATCGAGGCGACCAAGTTCACCGAGGTCGGCTATGTCGGCCGCGACGTGGAATCGATCGTGCGCGACTTGGTCGAGGTGGCGATCAGCATGACCCGCGAGCGCATGCGCCGCGAGGTCCACGCCAAGGCGGAACTGGCGGCCGAGGAGCGGGTGATCGACGCGCTGGTCGGGACCAGCGCCAGCGCCGAGACTCGCCAGAAGTTCCGCAAGATGCTGCGTGAGGGCGCGTTGGCCGAGCGCGAGATCGAGATCGAGCTTTCCGGCGGTGGCGGGCCCTCGGGCATGCCGAGCTTCGAGATCCCGGGCATGCCGGGCGCCCAGATGGGCATGGTCGATCTGAGCGAGATGCTCGGCAAGGCATTCGGCGGCCAGAAGCGCAAGCGCCGGATGTCGGTGTCGGACTCTTACGACCTGCTGGTCAAGGAAGAGGCCGACAAGCTGCTCGACCAGGAACTGGTGACGCGCAACGCCATCGAAACGGTCGAGCAGAACGGCATCGTGTTCCTGGACGAAATCGACAAGATCGCCCGTTCGGAACAGCGTGGCGGCGGCGACGTCAGCCGCGAGGGCGTCCAGCGCGACCTGCTGCCGCTGATCGAGGGCACCACGGTCGCGACCAAGCACGGACCGGTGAAGACCGATTTCGTGCTGTTCATCGCGTCGGGGGCGTTCCACACCGCCAAGCCGTCCGACCTGCTGCCGGAGCTGCAGGGCCGGCTGCCGATCCGGGTCGAACTGCAGGCGCTGACCCGCAACGATTTCCGGCGCATCCTGACCGAGCCGGAGGCCAGCCTGGTCACCCAGTACGTTGCCCTGCTCGGTACCGAGGGCGTGACGCTGGAGTTCGCCGAGGACGCCATCGACGCGCTGGCCGATTTGGCCGTCGAGATCAACCGGACGGTCGAGAACATCGGCGCCCGGCGCCTGCACACGGTGCTGGAGAAGCTGCTGGAGGAGATCAGCTTCACTGCATCCGACCGGACCGGAGAGTCGATCGTGATCGACGCCGAGTTGGTGCGGACGCGCGTCGGTGAATTGGCCAAGAACGCCGATCTGAGCCGATTCATTCTCTGACGGACGCGCTCTGACGGACGCGATGTCGCGGCGACCTATTGGTCGGCGTTGATCGCGCTTACCGGCTGCCGGCTCTGACGGATCGCATGGCGCAGCGTTCGGGCCAGCTCGGCCTTTTCTTCCGAGTTCAGGAAGCGGGCGATTTCCAGGCTTCGGCCGTGCGAGCGCAGCGTCAGGCGGCTGGCGCGGCGCGGCGGATCGTCCATCTCGACGGCCAGCCAGTAGGGTTGGAAGGTGCTGCGGCGGCTGCGGCCCCGGGAATCCACCTGGGTGACTTCGAGGGCCGCTGGGGTGAGGGTTATGGTCTCGTAGGCGAGCGCGGCGCGGTAGTTCATCCGGAACGCCACATAGACGACCAGGACGTCAAGGCCCAGAAACCCGACGACCGGCCACGCGCCGCTCAGGAAGAAAACCATTCCGATGATGAACGAGCCGCCGCAGAGTGCCGCCATCAGAATCAGGAACCCGGTTGAGTTCAGGCTGCGGTGCGGATACGTGACGACGTTCAGCAGGAGTGCTGCGTCGTTCGGTGAGGTGGTGCCATCGGTTGCAGGGGCGATCGGCGCGCTCATGATTGCAGATATGGGGCGCTCGCCGATGTCCGTCAAAGGCCGTTCGGGCTTTTGGATCACACAGTGTCGTCGGTTGGCGGCGTCGAATTCTGCTATCGTTCCGGCAGGTGTGATCCTCTGACCGCCGCAGCGCATTTACGAGACGCCGAGCATGACCCGACGCATGACGAACGCTGCGGTGGAGGGGTTCTTCGCCGCACTGGAACTCTCCAATCCTGAGCCGGAAGGCGAGTTGGATTGGAGTAGCCCATTCACGCTTCTGGTGGCGGTTGTGCTGTCGGCACAGGCAACCGATGTCGGAGTCAACAAGGCCACGCGCCGGCTGTTCCCGATCGCCGATACCCCGCAGAAGATGCTGGCGCTCGGCGAAGAGGGGGTGCGCGACTGCATCAAGACCATTGGCCTGTTCAACGCCAAGGCCAAGAATGTCATCGCGCTATCGGCGAAACTGATCGAGGAGCACGGCGGCGAGGTCCCGCGGGACCGGGCCGACCTGGAAGCGCTGCCGGGGGTCGGTCGCAAGACCGCCAACGTGGTGCTGAACATCGCGTTCGGCGAGCCGACCATCGCCGTCGACACCCACCTGTTCCGGTTGGCGAACCGAACCGGCATGGCGTCGGGGAAAACCCCGCTTGCGGTCGAGCAGGCGCTGCTCAAGCGCGTACCGGCGCACTATATGCAGCACGTCCACCACTGGCTGATTCTGCATGGTCGCTATATCTGCAAGGCGCGCAAGCCGGAGTGCTGGCGTTGCGTCGCCCGGGCGTTCTGCAACTACCCGGACAAGACGCCGTCAGTCTCGTAGGTGGAAATCAGCTTGTTGCGTCGTCACGCTGGCTGGCCAGCAGATCACCGAAGCAGGCGCTGGCCTCAGCGGTACCGGCCAGACGGACACCGCGCACTTCATAGTGGACGAGGCGCAGGCCGTCGGCTGCCGGATACCAGAACAGATCCATGACGCAGCCGCCGGCGTGATACTGCCAGACCGTGGCCCCGCCTTCGCGGCGGACATAGTGCGGCATGCCGATCAGGTGGGCGACCGAGTCCGGACCGAGCGTCCGCAAGCGATTCGGATCGCGCTCCGCCTCGGAAACCGGCGCGCGCGCCGGCGTTCCGGCCATCTCCACGGCAGCCCGGGAGGCGTCTGGCGCCCCCGGACCGGTCGTGGTCACACACCCGGCGAGTGCCAGCGCTGCAATCCCTGCCGTCAGCGCGCCGAGTGGTCGAGTCATTCGGTCCCCGTCGTCTTGATGTCTTTGACTTCCGCGGTGGTTTCCTCGAGCGGACCGGTATCGCCCTTGATCACGCCGCCCAGTTCCACCTCAAGCTGGCCGAACCGCACCGTGCCGATAATCCGACCGGTGCCCTTGACGGTCAACTTCTCGCGCGCGGTCAGCGTGCCCTCGAACAGGCCGGCGATTACCGCCTCTTCGATCTGCACCTTGCCGCGGAAGGTGCCAGAATCGGTCACCTCCAGCATCTGGCTCTGCTCCAGTGTCGCCTCGACCGTTCCCTCGACCACCAGCACATCGCAGGCGGTGATCTCGCCGGAGAGCGAGATGTCCTTGCCGACTAGAAGACGCTTGCTCTCGATGTTCGAGCGCGGGGTCGGCCGCCGGGGCTGGCTGCTGGGAAGATGGTCGGCCGCCGCTCGACGCGGGATCTCGGGCACGTAGCTGCCGGTCGAGGGCTTCGAAGAAGGCTGGGTCGACATGGTGGCGCCTTTCGCGTTGTCCGGGGAGGTGTTGTCGGGTGTGCCGTCGGATGCCGGCGGAGCATTGCTCGACACCAGGGTCGGGCCCTTGGTGTCGCCTGTCGGGTTATCGGATGTCCAACCGGTCGATCCCGACGGATCGTTGCGCGGTGGGGATTCGATGGGTTTGCGGCGCCCGAACATTGTTTATCTCCTATGGAAACCCGTCACCCTAACTCCCTGGAACACAGCTATTATCCTCGATTGGTGCAGAATCGCAACAGGTCAATGACGGATCGCTGATATTTCCTGATGCCGCATCCCCTGCCGCCGCAGACGCTCGTGCTCGTGGAGGGCCAGGGCGGTTGCCAGGACCGGGGTCGCCAGATTGAGGATCGGAATCGTAGCGACTATGGCGATCATCACACCGCCGGCAAACAGAGCGCCTTGATTTTGCTGCCGAAACGCTTTCACCGCTACCCGATCCATGCGACGGATCGCAACCATCTCGGCGTACTCGCGTCCGAGCAGATAGCCGTTCAATCCGTAGAACAGGACCAGATTGACCCCCGGAATCAGGTAGAGCGGCAGGGCCAGCAGATTCAGTCCGATCGAGACCCCGGCGAACCGCAGGGCGTCGGCGACGATCTCGGTTACCAACTGGTCGCGTGCCGGACCCAGGTCGGGATAGTGCTGAGCCTCGACCGCTTCGGCGACCCGGTCCGCGAACAGGCCGCTGATCACCTGCACCATGCCCGGAAAGAACAGGAAGGCGAGAATCACCGCGCCGACCGCACCGACGACGCCGAGCAGTCCGTCGAGCCAGGCGACTCCGGTGGCCTGCAGGGCGTCGATCCCGGCGCCGACCACTACCGAGATCACGATGATCAGCGCCAATGTCGACAGCATTGCCGTCACCAGCACGCCGCGCAGCCGCGGATCGCTCAACTGACCCAGGGTCTTGGCGATGGACTGGAACACCCGAACCTCCGATGCCGTGTGTCGTGCGGAATAACCATGGCTGGGTTTGCTCCGCAAGCGCGGCCGTCCGTGTTTTGGCGTTTCCGTGGGCCGGGTTCTCTTTCACTGCCGGTCCCGTTAGATTGGCCGCGCCCGGGCGGCCGAGCGCAATCGGTTCCGGACTTGCCTGACGTTCTGGAGGAGTGAATGCCCAAGAGTTTGGATGTCGTGGCGATCGGCAACGCCATCGTTGATGTGATCGCCCGGATCGACGAGGCGTTTCTGACGACCCACGGAGTCGAGCGCGGCGCCATGACGCTGATCGATGCCGAGCGCGCGCAGTCGCTGTACGCCGCCATGCCGCCGGGGGTCGAGGTGTCGGGCGGTTCGGCCGGCAACACCGCCGCCGGGCTGGCGGCGCTCGGTGGCCGCGCCGGCTATGTCGGCAAGGTCCGCGACGATGTCCTCGGCCAAGTGTTCAGTCACGACATCACCGCCCAGGGCGTGCGCTTCGATACGGCTCCGGCCATGGACGGCCCGCCGACCGCGCGCTGCCTGGTGCTGGTGACGCCGGACGCGCAGCGCTCGATGAACACCTATCTCGGCGCCTGCGTGAACCTGACGCCGGAAGACGTCGATCCGGCGGCGATCTCCGAGGCCCAGGTGGTCTATCTCGAGGGCTATCTCTGGGATCCGCCGCAGGCCAAGGAGGCCTTCCTGAAGGCGGCCAAGATCGCCCATGAGTCCGGCGGCAAGGTCGCGCTGAGCCTGTCCGATCCGTTCTGCGTCGGCCGCCACCGCGCGGAGTTCCTGGAGCTGGTGCGGCACCACGTCGACATCCTGTTCGCCAACGAGCAGGAGATCGTCTCGCTGTTCGAGGCCAAGGATTTCGACGAAGCCCTGCAGAAGGTCCGCTTCGAGGTCGAGACCGCGGCCCTGACCCGCAGCGAGCGCGGTTCGGTCGTCGTACACCGCGACGAGGTCCATATTCTCGATGCCGAGAAGGCGACGCGGGTGGTCGATACCACCGGAGCCGGCGACCTGTATGCCGCCGGCTTCCTGTACGGCTACACCCAGGGCAAGGATGCCGCGACCTGCGGGCGGCTGGGCGGGCTGTGCGCCGCCGAGATCATCTCGCACATCGGCGCCCGCCCCGAGGTGGACCTGAAGAAGCTGGTCGCGACGCAGCTAGGTTGATTCTGAGCTTTGTTTGCTCTCATGCCGCTCAGGCATGACGATCATCAAGATCAGCAGCAACGGAAGTCCCAGAAGGGCCAGCCCGGCGGTGATAGCGAAAAACAGCGCCCAGTCACCGCCGAGTTGATCCACTACGATGCCGGCCGACGACGCGAACCAGATGCGGGCGAGGTTTCCGAGCGAGTTCAACAGAGCGTATTGGGTAGCCGAGAAAGCGGCATTGCAGAGGCTGGAGAGATAAGCAACGAATGCAACGGTGGCCAAGCCGCTGGTGAAATTGTCTGCGATGACGGCGACGGCGAATACGCTCAGGTCCTGACCGGCCGTGGCGAGGTAGGCGTAGATTAGGTTGGTTGCCGCTGCGGCCAGACCGCCAGCCAGCAGGCTGCGAAATGTACCAATTAGTTTCACCAATGCGCCTCCGGCGAGCACACCGATGCAGATCGCTGCAAGTCCGAAAACCTTCGTTATGTCGGCGATCTCGGTCAGCGAGAACCCGAGCTCTCGATAGAACACGCCGGACATGCGTCCCAACAGCGCGTCTCCAAACTTGAAGACGAAGACGAAAACCAGGATCAATAGCCACCAGTCACGGCGTATGAAATCGGTAAACGGATCGATCAGCGCATTTCGAAGCCAAATGACGATGCTAACGGTGCCCGACTCCGGCACCTGGGAAGCATCGAAGTCTGCGGCGCTGCCGCGTGTAGGTTCGGGTGCAGCGAGGGTTGCGATCGCCGCTACGAGTAACGTCCCGGCCAGGATCTGGTAAGTTGCGTTCCAGCCCAACGTATCAGCTAGATAGAGACCTCCGGCACCGCCGACCAAGGTGCCGCCGATGTGCCATCCCCAGATCGCTACTGCCGATCCTGCTCCGTATTCGTCGCGCTCCAGCACATCGACTCGATAGGCGTCGATTACGATGTCCTGGGTTGCCGAAAGGAACGCGACGAACACACATGCGAGCGCGACCTGTGCCACATTTTCGTTCGGGTCGGTCATTCCCATCAACGCGATTGCTATCATTAGCAGTATTTGTGTGACGAGGGCCCAGCTCCTGCGGCGACCGAGCCAATTCGTGAGAAACGGCAACCGCAGTCTGTCGATCAGCGGCGCCCAAAGGAAGTTCAGGGCGTAAGCGCTGGTCGCAAGGCCGAACAGCCCTACATTCGACCGAGTGAATCCGGCATCGGTGAGCCAGATCGACAGGTTGGAATACACTAGTGGAGCGGGCAGGCCCGAGGCGAAGCCGAAGATCAGGATGATCAACATTCGGCGTTGAAAATATACGCGGAAGCCGTCAGTCCAAGATGCGTTGATCGCCATGGCCAAGGCGTATCTGAGTCGGTTCGGCTTGCCCAGTGACAAAAGTCACGGGATGCTGATCGTCACCATCGGCGTCGAGAACGCCACCGGCGGCATGGGAACCGCGGCCTTCATCGCCTACCTGTCTCGACTGACCAACGTCGCCTTCACCGCCACGCAGTACGCGCTGCTGAGCTCGTTCATGGTGTTCGGCCGCACCGTCCTGGCATCGCCGTCCGGCTGGGCGGCCGACCATCTGGGGTGGGTCGAGTTCTTCATCGCCTCGACCGTGATCGCGGTGCCGGGGCTGCTGCTGCTGCTGGTGCTGATGCGGCTGTTCCCGCCGAAAGCCGTCGCCGAGAAGCCGGCATGAGCGGCGTGGACGATCGCCCCGTTGCTGCGGAGCCGGTGCGATAACGGCGGCGTTCGCCATCTACGGGCGACTACTTGCCGAGTTCCCGGCTGAGGTCGGGTCAAGCTAGCGCGCCGGCGGCGTCGAGGGCGTAGCCGGCCGAGCGGACCGTGCGGATGACGTCGTCGTCCTGCTCGGCGTTCAGCGCCTTGCGCAGACGGCGGATGTGCACGTCGACGGTCCGCGGCTCGACGTAGACGTCAGGCCCCCACACGGTGTCGAGCAGCTGTTCGCGCGAGAACACCCGGCCAGGGTGCTCCAGGAAATGCCGCAGCAGGCGGAACTCGGTCGGCCCCAGATGGATGTCGCGCTCGCTGCGTTTCACCCGGTGGGCCGCCAGGTCCATGTGCAGGTCGCCGTAGTGCAGCATCTCGTCCTCGGTCGACGGGCGGGCCCGGCGTAATACGGCGCGGACCCGGGCGATCAGTTCCGACGGGCTGAACGGCTTGGTGACGTAGTCGTCTGCACCGGAGTTCAGGCCGCGGATCCGGTCGCCCTCCTCGCCGCGTGCCGTCAGCATGATGATCGGCACGTTCTTGGTGTCGGGCACCCGGCGCAGGCGGCGGCAGACCTCGATGCCGGACAGCAGCGGCAGCATCCAGTCGAGCAGGATCAGGTCGGGCTTGCGCTCGGCGGCGACCAGCAGGGCCTCCTCGCCGTCGCCGGCATCGGCCACCCGGAAGCCCTCGCGCTCCAGGTTGTAGCGCAGCAGCGTGACGATCGGGGCTTCGTCCTCGACGATCAGAATCAACGGTTTCATGGTCATCATCCTCGCGGGCGCAACGTCATCAAGGTGCCGCATCGGGCTCCGGCGGCTCGACGACCGCGTAGCTGGTGCGGTCGCCCTTGGGCCGCAGCCCCTCTAGGCGGGTGCCCATTTCCTGGAAGTACACGGTCTCGGCGATGTTGGTGGCGTGGTCGCCAATCCGCTCGATGTTCTTGGCGACGAACAGCAGATGCGCGCACGGCGTGATGTTGCGCGGATCCTCCATCATGTAGGTCAGCAGCTCGCGGAACAGGCTGGTGTACATCTGGTCGATTTCCTGGTCCCGGTTCCAGGCCGCGACCGCCTTGTCGACGTTCGGCTCGGAGTAGGAATCCAGGACATCCTTGATCACCGAGTGGGTTAGGCGGCCCATCCGCACGATGCCGTTGATCGGCCCGACCTCCGGCAATTGGGCGAGCGCCGAGGCGCGCTTGGCGACGTTGGTCGCGTAGTCGCCCATGCGCTCCAGGTCGTGGGCGATCTTCAGGGCGGCCAGGATCGCCCGCAGGTCGAGGGCCACCGGCTGCCGCAGCGCCAGCATCCGCAGGGTCAGAGCCTCGATCTTGTCCTCCATGGCGTCGATCTCGGCGTCGGCCTCCTGGCAGCGCCTGGCGAGCGCATCGTCGCGCCGGCCGATGGCGGCGATGGCGTTCGCCATCTGCTGCTCGACCAGCCCGCCCATCTGCGCGATGACCGCGCGCATTTCGTCCAGTTCTTCGTCGAACTGCCGGACGATGTGTTGATCCACCATGGTTTGCGTCCTCGCTTGCGCGTCGTTGGGCTGCCGGCTCAGCCGAAGCGGCCGGTGATGTAGCCCTGGGTGCGGCTGTCCTTGGGATTGGTGAAGATCTGTTCGGTGTTGCCGACTTCGACCAGGTCGCCCAGATGGAAGAACGCGGTGCGCTGCGATACCCGGGCGGCCTGCTGCATCGAGTGGGTGACGATCACGATGGTGAAGTTTTCGCGCAGTTCGTCGATCAGCTCCTCGATCCGGGCGGTGGCGATCGGGTCCAGGGCCGAGCACGGCTCGTCCATCAGGATGACTTCCGGATTGACCGCGATCGCCCGGGCGATGCACAGGCGCTGCTGCTGGCCGCCGGACAGGCCGGTGCCGGGCTGGTCGAGGCGGTCGTGCACCTCCTTCAGCAATCCGGCGCGCTCCAGGCTCTGACGCACGATGTCGTCGATGTCGGCCTTGTTGTGGGCGAGGCCGTGGATTCGCGGGCCGTAGGCCACGTTGTCGTAGATCGACTTCGGGAACGGGTTCGGCTTCTGGAACACCATGCCGACGCGGGCCCGCAGCTGGACCACGTCGAGCGACGGGTCATAGATATCGGCCTCATCGAGAGTGATGTCGCCGACCACCCGGCAGGAGTCGATGACGTCGTTCATGCGGTTCAGGCAGCGCAGGAACGTCGACTTGCCGCAGCCGGACGGGCCGATCAGGGCCGTCACCTCATTCTCGTTGATGTCGAGGTCGACATGTTTCAGCGCGTGCTTATCGCCGTAGTACACGTTGACGTCGCGGGCCTTGATCTTGACCGCCGTCGCGGTTGCCGGGCGCGGATCACCGCCGCGCGGCTCGTCGACCGAGTGGATTGGCGCGGCGGCCGGAGCCGCAGCGGTCGCTTGGGTCGTGTTGGACATCATCATTGTCTCCCTTACCAGCGACGTTCGAAACGCTTACGCAACAACACCGCGACCGCGTTCATGAGCACCAGGAACCCGAGCAACACCAGGATCGCCGCCGAGGTTCGTTCGACGAAGGCCCGTTCCGGGCTGTCCGCCCACAGATAGATCTGCACCGGCAGGACCGTCGCCGGATCGGTGAAGCCCTGCGGAATGTCGACGATGAACGCGACCATGCCGATCATCAACAACGGCGCGGTCTCGCCCAGCGCCTGCGCCATGCCGATGATGGTGCCGGTCAGGATGCCGGGCATCGCCAGCGGCAGCACATGATGGGTCACCACCTGAAGCGGCGAAGCACCCAAGCCGAAGGCGGCCTCGCGGATCGACGGCGGCACCGCCTTCAAGGCCGAGCGGCTGGCGATGATGATGGTCGGCAGGGTCATCAGCGCCAGCACCAGGCCACCGACCAGCGGCGCCGACCGCGGCAGGCCGAAGAAATTCAGGAACACTGCCAGTCCGAGAAGGCCGAACACGATCGACGGCACGGCGGCGAGGTTGTTGATGTTGACCTCGATGACGTCGGTCAGGCGGTTCCGGGGCGCGAACTCCTCCAGATAGACCGCCGCCATCACGCCGACCGGGAACGACACCAGCAGGGTTATCGTCATCGTCAGGATCGAGCCGATCAGCGCGCCGTAGATGCCGGCCTCGACCGGCTCCCGGCTGTCGCCGGCGGTGAACAGGTCGACGTTGAAGCGAGATTCGATACGGCCGGCCTTGTCGAGGACGTCGTACCATCCGAGTTCGATATCCGACACGCGGCGGTCGGACTCCGGCAGGTCGCGCCGGATGTGGCCCTTGGCGAGGCTGTCGAGATCGTCAGAGAGCTTGACCCAGACCGGGCGGCGCTGGCCGACCAGCGATGGGTCATCCAGCACCATGCGGCGCAGCGCGAAATCGGCGTTGGTCGACACGATCCCGTACAGTTGGCGCCGCAGCCGCCGGTCGCCGGTCGCCTCCGGGAACTGCTCCTTGAGGGCGTCACGGACCAGCGACAGGTAGTCGGCACGCTCAAGCTCGTGATGGTCGACCGGCCCGCCGTCAGGGTTCAGCACGCCTTCGGAAAAGGTGACCGTGATCTCGACATAGGTCTGCCAGAACGCGGAGTGGCCCTTCTGCCAGATGCTGCCGACCAGCAGCAGGAGCATCAGCCCGGCGACGGCGATGCTGGCGAGCCCGTACAGCCGGAACCGGCGCTCGGCGGCGTAGCGGCGTCGCAGATGCGGACCGGACAGGACCGGCCGTCGGATCGGCGAAGCTCCCGGGGATGGGCCCACCGGGGTGGGAGTGGCGGCGTCAGTCATATTTTTCCCGATACTTCCGGACCACGTAGAGCGCGATCACGTTGAGAGCGAGGGTGATGACGAACAGCATCAGGCCAAGCGCGAAGGCCGACAGGGTCTTGGCGCTGTCGAACTCCTGGTCGCCGACCAGCAGGGTGACGATCTGGACGGTGACAGTGGTAACCGCTTCAAGCGGGTTGATCGTCAGGTTCGCCGCCAGGCCGGCGGCCATGACCACGATCATGGTCTCGCCGATCGCCCGGCTGACCGCCAGCAGGACGGCGCCGACGATGCCCGGCAAAGCGGCCGGAATGATCACGCTGGTGATGGTCTCCGAGCGGGTGGCTCCCAGCGCGTAGGACCCGTCGCGCAACGACTGTGGCACCGCGTTGATCACGTCATCGGACAACGACGACACGAACGGGATGATCATGATGCCCATGACCACGCCGGCCGCCAGCGCGCTTTCCGACGAGACGCTGAGGCCGATGCTTTCACCCCAGCCGCGGATCGCCGGGGCCACGGTCAGGGCGGCGAAGAAGCCGTAGACCACGGTCGGGATGCCGGCCAGGATCTCCAGCATCGGCTTGGCCACCGCCCGGAACCGCGGGTCGGCGTACTCCGCCATGTAGATCGCCGACATCAGGCCGACCGGGGCGGCGACCATCATGGCGATGAAGGTGATGAGCATGGTACCGGCGATCAGCGGAACCGCGCCGAACGCTCCGGACGATCCGACCTGATCGGCGCGCAGCGCGGTCTGCGGGCTCCAGTCCAGTCCGAACAGGAAGTCCCAGATCGGCACTTTGGTGAAGAACCGCCAGCTCTCGAACACCAGAGACAGCACGATCCCGACCGTGGTCAGGATGGCGATCATCGACGACAGGATCAGGATGATGTGAATGGTCCGCTCGACGGAGTTGCGGGCGCGAAGACCGGGAGCGATCCGGCGCTGGGCCAGAACCAGCCCGCCGGTACCGGCGATCGCGCAGCTCACGGCCATCAGCACGAAGCCGATGGCCCGCAGGTTGTTGAGCTGCGTGGCCGCGGCCTCGATGACCGGATTGTCCTTCTGGCTCGCGATGTTGCCCGACGCCGTGTTGCGGATGTCGTTCAGCAGAAGGCCCACGCGGTCCGCTGCCAGACCATCCACGGTGCCGGACGGCAGGCCGTCCAGCACGATCCATTCGATGATCCTCGGCTCGATCACCAGCCAGAGGACCAGCACCAGCAATGCCGGAATACCGACCCAGAACGCCACGTACAGGCCGTGATAGCTCGGCAGGGAATGCAGCGGGGTCACGCCGCGCGCCAGCACCAGCGAGCGGCCGCGACCCGTCATGTAGCCGATCAGCGCCAGCCCGGTCAGGGCGAGGATCACGATCATGGTCTGCATAACGGCTCCCCACTCGATACCCCCGACCGGGGGCTGAAACTGGTCCGGATCGGCCCGATCTGCAGCGACAGACCCTTGATGCGGCAGCTGAAAGTCAAAATCGAAATCTGAATATGCAACAGGCGCGGTATCGAAAGGCGGTCGGTCGTCAGGCGGTGAAACGGCACCGGCGACCGGTTTCCCGGCCGCCGGTGGTCCATTGAATGGTCAGAGCACCAGCTTGGTCAGGTTGGCGCCGGCCGCTTCGTATTTCTTGCGGTCGGCTTCCGGGAGCGGGATCAGACCCTTGTCGGTCAGGTAACCTTCCTGCCCGGCAGCCTTGGTGCTGGTGAACTCGGCCACGTACTCCTGGATGCCCGGAATGACGCCGACATGGGCGTTCTTCACGTAGAAGTACAGCGAGCGCGAGACCGGATAGGCGCCGTCAGCGATCTTCTCGAAGGTCGGGTTGTTGCCCTCGACGGTCGAGCCCTGGATCTTGTCGGCGTTCTGGTCAAGGAACGAGAAGCCGAAGATGCCGAGCGCGGCCGGATTGGCCTCGAGCTTCTGGACGATCAGGTTGTCGTTCTCACCCGCTTCGATGAACTTGCCGTCTTCGCGCATCGAGCCGTAGACCTGCTTGAACTTGTTCTTGTCGGAGTTCTTCAGGTCCTTCAGGAACGCGATGTTCTCGGCGGCATGTTCCATGACCAGCTCGACGAACGCGTCGCGGGTGCCGGATGTCGGCGGCGGACCGAGCACTTCGATCGGCTCGTCCGGCAGCGATTTGTCGATCTGCGACCACTTCGTGTAGGGGTTGGCGACCAGCTTGCCGTCGACCGGAACTTCCTTGGCCAGCGCCAGGAAGATCTGCTCGCGGGTCAGGTCGTAGTGCTTCGCTTTCTTGGAGTTGGCGAGCACGATGCCGTCGAAGCCGACCTTGATCTCGGTGATCTCGGCGACGCCGTTGGTGGCGCACAGCTCGATCTCGGACTTCTTGATCCGGCGCGACGAGTTGGTGATGTCCGGATGCTCGGTGCCGACACCTTGGCAGAACAGCTTCAGGCCGCCGCCTGAGCCGGTCGATTCGATGACCGGGGTCTTGTAGCTCGTGACCTTGCCGAAGTTCTCGGCGACGACGGTGGCGAACGGGAACACGGTGGACGACCCGACGATGCGGATCTGATCGCGTGCCTCGGCCTGTGCGGCCATCGCGATCACGCCAAGAGCGGCAATCGCGGCCACTTTACCGAAAGAAGACGTCATGTGGGTCCTCCAGTCTCTCGCTTGGGAGGTTCAGGGTGCGCCACGGGACCCCAGCTGGTCCGCTCTGGCAGGCGGACGTTTACCGGCCAGGCCACAAAGAATTTAAGTCAGATCGATGAAAGTTTTATGACGGCCCGGTCAATGAGGGCGTCCGCCGTGGAATCCCTAGGCGGCGGTCGCGTCCCGCGACGGCGCAGTCGGTTCGCCGACCGGCACGTAGACCGTGAACACGCTGCCCTCGCCCGGTGTCGAGTGGATGGTCAGGGTGCCGCGGTGGCGGCTGACGATGTGTTTGACGATCGCCAGTCCCAGGCCGGTCCCGCCGAGGTCGCGGGAGCGGGCGGCGTCGACCCGGTAGAACCGTTCGGTCAGCCGCGGGATGTGCTCGGCCGGAATGCCGTCGCCGCGGTCGCGCACGGCAATCGCCACCGCTTTGCCTGATGGTCCGCCGGGGTAGCTGGCGGGCACCCGGTCGGCCCGGCGGGCTGCCACCGTGATCTCGGTCCCCGGCTTGCCGTACTTGATGGCGTTGTCGAGCAGGTTCTGCACCACCTGGGTCAACTCGTCGGCGGCGCCGACCACCTGGGGCAGGGTGGCGTCAACCTCCAGGCCGACCCGCATGTCCTTGCGTCGTGCCTCCAGGTCGAGCGTAGCCTTCACGCTGTTCAGCATCGGCTCCAGGTCGATGCGTTCCGACGGCGGCTTGTGCTCGCTGATCTCGATCCGCGACAGCGACAGCAGGTCCTGGACCAGCCGGCTCATCCGGTTGCCCTGGACCCTCATGATCTCCAGGAACCGGTCGCGGGCCTCGGCATCGTCGCGGGCCGGGCCTTGCAGCGTCTCGATGAAGCCGAGCAGGGTGGCCAGCGGGGTGCGCAGCTCGTGGCTGACATTGGCGACGAAATCGACCCGCATCTGCTCGGTCCGGCGGATGGCCGATAGGTCGACGAACAACATCAGCGCCGAGGCCCCGTCCGGCTCCGGCTCCATCAGCGCCTCGATGCGCACGTTGAACACCCGTTCGACCGGGGCGGCGAGCGCGATCTCCACGTCACCGCCCGGCTCTCCGGCGAGCACCTGGCGCACGGTCGCCAGGATTCCGGGGTGGCGGATCACGGTGCTCAGGTCGCGGCCGACGATCTGCTTGCCGAACTGACGGCGCGCCTCGCTGTTGGCCAGGGCGACCCGGCCGCGCGGATCGATCAGCAGCAGGGGATCGGGAATCGATTCGATGACCAGGTCGCGGGATTCCGAACGCTGACGGCTTCGCTCCACCCATTCGAGGGTATGGCGGTCGGCACGCTCGAGCGCCAGCATCAGGTCGGCCACTGGCCCGACTTCGCCGACCGCGCTGAGCCCGCCGCGGCGGTCGGCCATGGCGGCCCATGGATTGTCCGCTGCGGATCGTTCCTCCAGATGCCGGCGGAGTATCGCCAGATCGACATAGTGTCGGCGCACCAGCACGAAGGTCGCGCCGGCGATCGCCGCGATCGCCGCCAGCCCGTGCCAAAGCTCCAGCCAGCCCGTAGCGACCAGGCCGAGCAGCACGACCGCAGTCGGCACCATCAGGATGGCGGTTCCGCGAGCCGCGCCACGGGCCGCCGCCATCCGTACCGGGATGCCGGAGGGTCGTGGGCTGTCGCCGTGCGCGTCGACAGCGAACGCTGGCGTCGAACGGTCCTCGGTCATGGGCCTCCCCAATTCCGTGCCTGACCGTCCGACGCCGATGTCACCGGCGATAGCGGTCAGGCGATGATCGCCTCATGGGCGGCGATGGCGGCCGCGTTCACGATATCAGAGACGGCGGCTCCCATCTGGACGATCTGGACCGGCTTCTCCAGGCCCATGATGATCGGCCCGATCACCGAGCCGCCCGCGAAACGTTGCAGCAGCTTGTACGAGATGTTGGCCGAATGCAGGGCCGGCATCACCAGCACGTTGGCCGGTCCGGTCAGGCGGCAGAACGGGTACAGCTTGCGCACCTCCGGATCGAGCGCCACGTCGGCCGACATTTCACCGTCGTACTCGAAGTCGACGTCTCGCGAATCCAGGACGTCGACCGCCGAGCGGATCCGCATCGCCTTCTCGCGCATCGGATTGCCGAAGTTCGAGAACGACAGCAGCGCCACCCGTGGCTCATGGCCGAACGTCCGGGCCTTGGCCGCCGCCTGGCAGGCGATGTCGGCCAATTGCTCGGGAGTCGGCAGTTCGTGCACGTTGGTATCGGCGATGAACACCGTCCGGCCGCGAACGATCACCATGGTCAGGGCCATCAGCAGCTCGTTCGGACGCTCGTCGATGACGCGCGTGATGTCGTCGATGGCGACGCCGAAGCTCCGGGTCAGGCCGGTGACCATCGCGTCGGCATCGCCGGTCGCCACCATGCAGGCGGCGAACACATTGCGGTCCTGGTTGACCATCCGTTGGCAGTCCCGTTGCAGCGCGCCCTTCCGTTGCAGACGGTTGTACAGGAACTCTATGTACTTTTGATTGAAGCGGGACAGCCGGGCATTGTGAATCTCCAGCTGGTCGGCGCCGACTATGCCCATTTCGACGATCTTGTCGCGGATCCGCTCCTCACGACCGATCAGGATCGGCACACCGTAGCCGCCGCTGGAGAAGGCGACGGCGGCACGGATCGTCTTCTCCTCCTCGCCTTCCGCGAACACCACCCGCTGCGGAGTCTTGCGGATGGAGTCGAGGATCATCTGCAGGCTGGCGGCCGACGGGTCGAGCCGGGCGCTGAGCGAGGCGCGGTAGGCGTCCATGTCCTCGATCGGCTTGCGGGCGACGCCGGTTTCCATGGCGGCCTGCGCGACCGCGGCGGAGACATGGACGATGAGCCGCGGATCGAACGGCGCCGGAATGATGTACTCGCGTCCGTAGTGCAGGCGGCGGCCGGAATAGGCGGCATCAACCTCGTCCGGGACGTCCTGGCGGGCCAGCTCGGCGAGCGCGTTGGCCGCCGCGATCTTCATGGCCTCGTTGATTTCCGACGCGCGCACGTCCAGCGCACCGCGGAAGATGTAGGGGAAGCCGAGGACATTGTTGACCTGGTTCGGGTAGTCCGAGCGGCCGGTGGCGATGATCGCGTCGTCGCGCACCGACATCACGTCTTCCGGGGTGATCTCCGGATCCGGGTTGGCCATCGCGAAGATGATCGGCTGCGGCCCCATGGATTTCACCATGTCGGTCGTGACCGCGCCCTTGGCCGACAGGCCGAAGAACACATCGGCGCTTTCCAGCGCCTCCGCCAGGGTGCGCTTGTCGGTGATGGCGGCGTGCGCCGACTTCCACTGGTTCATGCCCTGCTGGCGGCCCTGGTAGATGACCCCGCGGGTATCGCACATGATCACATGGTCATGGGGCATGCCCATGGCCTTCAGCAGCTCGATGCAGGCGATGGCCGCCGCCCCGGCGCCGTTCACCACCAACTTGGTTTCACGCAGGTCGCGCCCGGTCAGCTGCAGGGCGTTGATCAGTCCGGCGGCAGCGATGATCGCCGTGCCGTGCTGGTCATCGTGGAACACCGGGATATCCAGCAGCTCCTTCAGCCGCTGCTCGATGATGAAACACTCCGGTGCCTTGATGTCCTCCAGGTTGATGCCGCCGAAGGTCTGGCCCAGGAAGCGCACGCAGTTGACGAACTCATCCACGTCACGGGTGTCGACCTCCAGGTCCATGCCATCGACGTCGGCGAAGCGCTTGAACAGCACCGCCTTGCCTTCCATCACCGGCTTGGAGGCCAGGGCGCCAATGTCGCCGAGCCCGAGCACAGCGGTACCGTTCGAGATCACCGCGACCAGATTGCCGCGGCTGGTGTAGTCGTATGCCTTGGACGGATCCTTCTCGATCTCAAGGCACGGCACCGCCACGCCAGGCGAGTAGGCAAGCGACAGTTCCCGCTGCGTCGTCAGCGGTTTGGTCGGAGTGATTTCGATCTTGCCGGGCCGCCCGCTCGAGTGGAACAGCAGCGCGTCGCGGGCCATCGTGCTCTTGTCGTTGTCCATGTCGCTCCTTGCGGTCGGCCCGGTCCGAACTGGATCGGGCGACGTTTCCTCCTGGCGTCGTTGCGCGCCTCTGGATCAACCGTAGCGGCCGGCAGCCTGCACGAAAAGTGTCATCCCGCGCGATGGTGATCGTCTGGATCGGCATGGTAGGGTGCCGACCCCACGCCACCCGACGATGCCGTGCCGACTGTGAACGACCACGTCCTCAAGACCGATTCGGCCGATTCCGACGCCGGCAGCGCGCCTTCCGACGAGGCCGGAGCGGCGCTGTCCGGGCTCAGCCCGATGCTCACGCAGTTCTTCCGGGTCAAGCAGGAACACCCGGATTGCCTGCTGTTCTACCGGATGGGCGACTTCTACGAGATGTTCTTCGAGGACGCGGTGGTGGCGGCCCAGGCGCTCGACATCACCCTGACCCGCCGGGGCCAGCACCAGGGCGAGCCGATTCCGATGTGCGGGGTGCCGCACCACGCCGCCGAGGGCTATCTCGCCCGGTTGATCCGCCAGGGCCATCGGGTCGCGGTGTGCGAGCAGATCGAGGATCCGGCGGAAGCCAAGAAGCGCGGGGGCAAGTCGGTGGTCCGGCGCGCCGTGGTGCGCATCGTTACCCCGGGTACGTTGACCGAGGACAGCCTGCTCGACGCGCGCCGCAACAACTATCTGGCCGCTCTGTCCGAGGCAGGCGGGGCGCTTGGCCTTGCCTGGGTCGATATGTCGACCGGCGATTTCCAGGCCCAACCCGTCGATGCGCGCGGTCTCGAGGCGGCGCTGGCCCGTCTGGCGCCGGCGGAACTGCTGCTGCCGGAACGCCTGGAGAACCAGCCGGCACTGGCCGATTGGCGGTCGGTCGCTGCGGCCCTGCCGGGCAGCCGGTTCGACAGCGAGAATGGCCGGCGACGGCTCGAAGCCCTGTATGGCGTGTCGGCCCTTGATGGGTTCGGCACGTTCGGCCGAGCCGAGCTGGGGGCGGCCGGCGCCCTGGTCGATTATCTGGAGCTGACCCAGAAGGGCAAGCTGCCGCGGCTCGGTGCGCTGCGGCGCTGGAGCCCGGGCGGGCTGATGGAGATCGACGCCGCCACCCGCCGGAACCTCGAACTCACCCGCACGCTGACCGGAGAACGCAAGGGCAGCGTGCTGGCGGTGCTCGACCGCACGGTGACCGGTGCCGGTGCCCGCCTGCTTGCCGCCCGTCTCGCGGCACCGCTGACCGATCCCGTGGCGATCGACCGACGACTGGATGCGGTGACTTTTTTCGTGGAGTCATCACGATCCCGGAGCGACCTTCGGGAGATTCTGCGCTCGATTCCGGACGTCGACCGCGCGCTGTCGCGCCTGGCGCTCGAGCGCGGCGGGCCGAGAGACGTCGCGGCAATCCGCGACGCGCTGGCCGAGACCACGGCCGTACGCGCTGCGGTGGCCGGGTCCGTGGCGCTGACGGCCACACCCGACGCCGTGGTGGAGGCGCTGGAGGAACTTGGTGAGCACGAGGCCCTGGTCGCGATGCTCGGCCGGGCGCTGGCAGTGGATCTGCCGCTGCTGGCCCGCGACGGCGGTTTCGTGGCCGCAGGCTACGAGCCGGAACTCGATCGCCTGCGGGCGCTGCGTGATGAGAGCCGCCGGCTGATCGCCGCCCTGCAGGCGCGCTACGCCGCCGAGAGCGGCGTGGCCTCGCTGAAGGTCAAGCACAACAACGTGCTCGGTTACTTCGTTGAGGTAACGGCCGCCCACGCTGACAAGCTGATGGGCCGCGACGGCTTCATCCACCGCCAGACCATGGCCAACGCCGTGCGGTTCTCCACCGTCGAACTCGGCGAGTTGGAGCGCGAGGTGTCGACCGCCGCCGACAAGGCTCTGGCGCTGGAGCAGGAGGTGTTCCGCACCCTCGTCGCAGCGGTGCTGGAGCGAGCCGGGCCGATCGGCATGGCGGCGGCGGCGCTGGCCCGGCTGGATGTGTCGGCGGCGCTGGCCGAGCTGGCGGCAAGCCGCGATTGGTGCCGCCCGACCGTCGACGACGGCTTCGGCTTCGAGATCGAGGCTGGCCGCCATCCGGTCGTCGAAGCAACTTTGCCGGAGGGGCCGTCGGCGTTCGTCGCCAACGATTGCCGGCTCACCCCGGAGGACCGGGTATGGCTGGTGACCGGGCCGAACATGGCCGGCAAGTCGACCTTCCTGCGTCAGAACGCCTTGATCGCGGTTCTCGCGCAAGCCGGCAGCTACGTGCCGTGCGCGCGGGCCAGCATCGGTGTGGTCGACCGGCTGTTCAGCCGGGTGGGTGCCGCCGACGATCTGGCGCGTGGTCGCTCCACCTTCATGGTCGAGATGGTGGAGACCGCGGCGATCCTGAACCTGGCGGGGCCGCGGGCGCTGGTGATCCTGGATGAGATCGGCCGTGGAACGGCCACGTATGACGGGTTGTCGATCGCCTGGGCGACGGTGGAGAGCCTGCACGAGAGCAACCGCTGCCGCGCGCTGTTCGCCACCCACTATCACGAGTTGACGGCACTGGCCGATCGTCTGAGCGCGTTGTCCTGCCGCACCATGGCGGTCAAGGAATGGAAGGGCGACGTGGTATTCCTGCACGAGGTGATCGCCGGTGCTGCCGACCGCTCCTACGGCATCCACGTCGCCAAGCTTGCCGGCCTGCCGGCGGCGGTGGTGGCTCGGGCCGAGGAGGTCCTACACCGGCTGGAGAGCGGCGAGCAGGGGCCGGCGGCCCGCGACCTGATGGATGACCTGCCGCTGTTCTCGGCGGCTCGGCCGGTATCCAAGGCGGCCGGACCAACGGGACCGAGCCCGGTGGAGGAGGCGCTGGGTGCGGTCAATCCTGATGAGCTGACGCCTCGGCAGGCGCTGGAAACCTTGTACGCGCTGAAGGCCAAGCTGCCCGATCGGTGAACCGCGCTTGTGGCGTTATGGCAGCGGCGGCCATATTGAACGGCACCTGGATCTCGCCCAAGCAAGATCGGCCGTCGGCGCACCGCCTCCGGACGGCACCTGCCCTCACACCACGTTGCGTTCCTTCAGCGGGCGCCCTTCCAATATCCGTTCGATTCCGAAACGGGTAAGGTCGATGCTGCGGAAGCCGTTGTGGGTGATCAGTTCCATGATGGCGCGGCCGGCGGCCGGGCTCTGTTGCAGGCCGTGGCCGGAGAACCCGGTGGCGAACAGCAGGTTGCCGATCGTCGGATGCCGGCCGATCACCGCGTTCTGGTCGAGGGCGTTGTAGTCGTATGGCCCGGCCCAGGCGCCGGTCAGCTTGATCGCCTCGAACGCCGGGATGCGGTGCGCCAGTGACGGCCAGACGGTCTCCTCGAACCAGCGCCAGTCGACTTCGATCTCCCAGGTCTCCGGATCTTGGTCCTCGGGCGGCGACACGCCACACAGATAGCCGACGCCCTCGGGCCGCACATAGACGCCACTGGCATCGATGGTCAGCGGCAGGCGCGGCGCCAGGGTTTCGCGGCAGGCAATCTGGTAGACCGTGCGGATGCGCGGGCCGACCGGCAAGTCGACTCCGGCCATTCCAGCCACGGCGCCGGACCCGGCACCGGCGGCGATCAACACTGTTCCGCATTCGATCCGATCCCCGGAGGCCAAACGCACCGCCTCGACACCGGTGACGCCCCGTTCGATTCCCACCACCTCGTCGGTGCGGTACTCGGCACCGAGGGAACGGGCCTTGCGCTTCAGGGCCTGCAGCAAGGTGTTTGGGTCGATCCAGCCTTCGCCGCGTTCGCCCAGGGTCCCGGCGGCCAGCCCCTCGACGTTCATCCAGGGAAAGCGCTGCGCCAGGGCATCTGGCTCCAGCCAGGCGATCGCGGCGCCGGCCTGAGTCTGGACGGCGTGGTTCTCGGCTAGGATCGCCCGGCCTTCCTCGGATGCCAGAAACAGGTAGCCGCCCTCGACGAATCCGACATCCGGTGCCTCGTCATCAACCGCCAGCAGGTTGCCGATCCGGCCGATGAAGTCACGGGCGAACAGTCCGATTTCCACGTTTTCACGGATTGAAAACTGCTGACGGATGCCGCCGACCGACAACGGCGTGGAAGCCCGGGCGTAGGTCTGGTCGCGCTCGACCACGACGACGCTGCCGCCGAAGCCGGATTCCGCCGCCAGAAAATAGGCGGCAGACGAGCCGACCGCCCCGCCACCCACGATCACTACGTCTGCCTTGGTCATGTCCGCCTGCACTCGGTTTGCGTCTTCCGGAAAGCTGGAGCCTCGGGGATTTGCCGGATGACCGCAAGCACAGCCACGGCAGCCGCCGGCCTCCTCCCCGCGTGACGACGACTTGCCATAGCCTTATGCTCCGCGGACCGAATCGCCGGAGGAGACATGGTCGCGATCGAACTGGCGTCCGGAACGGATGAGCCGAACGAAGCCGACATTGGACTCGTCGATCTCGACGGCCTCGGTGTTGTCCGCAAGCGCGTTCCGAACTCGAAAGCGATCTGTGACGTCGCAGCCCTTACGGTTGCCATCGAGGTGATCGCACGGGGCGACGGCGACGCGGTTCAGCGCCGGGCAGACGTTCTGGCTCGCCTCAAGGAAGCGCTGGCCGACGGCAGCGCTGAGGTCCGCCGACGGTTCGAAGCGACTAACGACGGAGCGGCCTGCGTCCGCCAGAACGCCTGGCTGATGGACCAGTTGATCGAGGCGGCTGCGAAACTGGCGACCGAGTACGAGTTCCCGGCAACCAATCCGACGACGTCGGAGCGCATCGCCATTGCCGCCGTCGGCGGGTATGGGCGCAGCGAGATGGCGCCGCAATCCGACGTCGACCTGCTGTTCCTGCGCCCCTACAAGCAGACGCCGCGCGGCGAGCAGATCGTCGAGTATCTGCTGTACCTGCTCTGGGATCTCGGCCTGAAAGTCGGCCACGCGACCCGGTCCTGCGACGACTGCATTCGCCAAGCCAAGGCCGATGTCACGATCCGGACATCGCTGCTGGAGTCGCGCTTCCTGTGGGGTGACGCCGAGCTCTACGGTGAGTTGCGTCAGATGTTCTACAAGGACATTGCGACCGGTTCGCCGCTGGGCTTCGTGGAAGCCAAGCTCCAGGAATCCGATGATCGGCACCGCCGACTCGGCGATTCACGTTATGTCGTCGAACCGAACATCAAGGACGGCAAGGGCGGGCTGCGCGACCTGCATACTCTGTTCTGGATCGGCAAGTACGTGTACCGGGTCGACGAGGTGATCCGGCTGGTCGACCGGGGCGTGCTGACGCTCGGCGAGGCCCGGCGTTTCGCCAAGGCGCAGAAGCTGCTGTGGACGATCCGCTGCCACCTGCACTATCTCGCTGGGCGCCCGGAGGAGCGGCTGACCTTCGAGATGCAGCCGGTGATCGCCGAGCGGCTCGGCTATACCGACCATGCCGGCGCGGTCGCGGTCGAGCGCTTCATGAAGCACTACTACCTGACCGCCAAGACTGTGGGCGATCTGACACGAATCTTCTGTGCCGCGATCGAAGCCCAGCACAAGCGCCGTCGGCCTTGGGTGCGGCTTGCCCGGCTGATGGTCGAGGAGCGGTTCGGCGACTTCAAGATCGAATCCGACCGCATTACCGTGCTCAACGACGAAGCTTTCGCCCGTGATCCGGTCAACATCATCCGGCTGTTTCACGAGGCGTTGACCCGAAACGCCATGGTGCATCCGCACGCCCTGCGGCTGATCACCCAGAACCTGCACCGAATCGACGCAGATCTGCGGAAGGACTCGGCGGCCAACGCTCTGTTCTTGGAGATTCTGGCTGGCCGCAAGAACCCCGCACCGACCTTGCGGCGGATGAGCGAGGCCCGAGTGTTGGGCAAGTTCGTGCCGGATTTCGGCCGGGTGGTCGCGCAGATGCAGTTCGACATGTACCACCTGTACACCGTCGACGAGCACACCCTGGTCTGCTTGTCGGTGCTGCACGCGATTGAGGCCGGGGAGCTGAAGGAGATCGCGCCGATCGCCACCGAGGTGGTGCACAAGGTGCTGTCGCGCCGGGCGTTGTACGTGGCGATGTTCCTGCACGACATCGCCAAGGGACGCGGCGGCGATCATTCGATCCTGGGTGAGCGGGTGGCGCGCCGGCTGTGCCCGCGACTCGGGATGACCGAGGAGGAGACCGACACGGTCGCCTGGCTGGTGCGCTGGCACTTGCTGATGTCGAACACCGCCTTCAAGCGCGACGTCAACGACCCCAAGACGGTCGAGGACTTCGTCAAGATCGTACAGTCGCCGGAACGCCTGCGGCTGCTGCTGGTCCTGACCGTGGCCGACATCCGAGGCGTCGGGCCGCATGTCTGGAACGGCTGGAAGGCGCAGCTGCTGCGCGACCTTTACTACCGGACCGAGGAAGCGCTGTCTGGCGATTCGGCACGGCGCGGCACGGCGGCCCGGATCGAGGCCGCCAAGCGCCGGTTGGCCGACGCCTTGCTGGATTGGAGTGAAACCGAAGTCGAGGCTCATACCGCACTCGGCTACCCGGCCTATTGGTTGGCTTTCGACACCGAGACCCACGCACGGCAAGCCCGTCTGGTACGCGAAGCCACCCGCGACGACGCCCATCTGGCGGTCGACACCCGCATCGACGCGGCGCGCGCCGTCACCGAGGTGACGGTCTACGCAACCGACCACCCTGGCCTGTTCTCACGGATTTCAGGTGCGATGGCGGCGACCGGCGCCAACGTCGTGGATGCCCGGATCTTCACGCTATCCAACGGGATGGCGCTTGACACGTTCCTGATCCAGGACGAGGACCGTCTGGCCTTTGATCGGCCCGACCGGATCGCCAAGCTGGTGTCGGCGATCGAGCGGGCGCTGAGCGGCGCCTTGCGGGTCGACAAAGCGCTGGAGGCGCGCAAACCGACGCTGGGCGGGCGTACCCGAGCTCTGAAGATCCCGCCGCGCGTGCTGATCGACAACAAGGCCAGCGTCACCCACACGGTGGTCGAGGTGAACGGGCGCGACGAGCCGGGCGTGCTCTGGCGGATGACCCGGGCGCTCGCCGGCGTCGGCGTGCAGATCCATTCGGCGTCGATCTCGACCTATGGCGAGCGGTTCGTCGACGTGTTCTATCTGAAGGACGTGTTTGGCCTGAAGGTCGACAGCAAGTCCAAGCTGGAGGACATCCGGCGCGCCCTGATGAAGGCTCTGGGCGCCGCCGAGGCAAAGAAGGCGGCCTGACTGGCCCCTAGACCGTTAATCGGATTCGTTGCTGAGTAGAATAATGGCGTTCCTGCGCGACGCATGGCGGCATGGTCGGGCGCACCGGGCATAAGGTTCGACCGGTCCAGGGCGACGAGCACCAGTTCGCCATCATCGCGGCGGCCGATGCCGCGCACTGTTGGAAAATGGAGTTTCAACCGGTCAATGACCGCGCGTTGATGGCCGGCCGGGACGACCGGCTCACCGAACACCTCTACATATCCGGCGCGTGGTGGCCGAGTTGCCAGCGTCTGGGTGGCGCCGTCCAGAAACGCGAGCTCGCTGCCTTCGATATCGATCTTCCAGAAGGTCGTCGGGAAGATCGCCATTGAGTCGAGCTGTCGGACCAGAACAGTGCTCTGCCGCAGTGAAACGTGTCGCGCCGCCGACCGATGGCGTGCAAAGTGGGCGTTGATGGAACTAGCGCCACGAGCATCGGAGGGTTCGTAGAACGGCGCGGCTTCGTCCCGGTCGCCCAGCGCGGTTGGGATGACGACCACTCGGTGGTCGTCCCTGAAACGCGTCCTGATCGACTGGAACGACTCGGGATGAGGCTCGAAGCTGAGCACTGAACGTGCCCCGCACTCGAGGAAGTTCTGGATCGTGTTGCCAAAATTCGAACCGACGTCGAGGACCCGCTCCCCGGGAAGGCAAAAGCGGCGGGCAAGAAGCACATCAATATTTAACATTCGGCCTCAGAATATGGTGGTGCGGCTCGACACCGTGCCGGGCACTGGGCCGGAATCACTGTGGACGACCGTCGCCATTGTAACGTCTTGATCCTAGCCTATCCGACCGCTCCCGAATCGCGTAGACCCTCGGTCCCATGTCCCTTGTCCGCGCCATCGCCACCGTCGGCGGCTTCACTCTGGTCAGCCGGGTCACCGGGTTCGTGCGCGACATTCTGATCGCGGCGATCCTGGGCGCCGGGCCGATCGCCGACGCTTTCTTCGTGGCCTTCAAGCTGCCGAACTTCTTCCGCCGACTCACCGGCGAGGGCGCACTGACCGTCGCCTTCGTCCCGATGTTCGCCGGTTCGCTCGAAACCGACGGCCGCAAGCTCGCCCTGGCCTTCGCGTCCGAGGTTCAGGCGGTCCTGCTGGCCGGACTGGTGGCGTTCCTGCTGGCGGTCGAGATCTTCATGCCGTGGGCGATGCTGGTGCTGGCGCCAGGCTTTGCCGATGACCCGGAGCGCTTCGAGTTGGCGGTCGAGTTGACCCGCATCACCTTCCCGTACCTGCCGCTCATCTCGCTGGTGGCGCTGTGGGGCGGCATCCTGAACAGTCTGGACAAGTTCTGGGCGATGGCGGCCGCGCCGATCCTGCTGAACCTGACCCTCATTGCCGCCCTGGTCCTGGTGGCCGATCGGACTCCGACACCGGGTCATGCCCTGGCCTGGGGCGTGTCGTTTGCCGGCGTTGCGCAGGCGGTGTTCCTGGCCGAGGTCTGCCGGCGGGCTGGCGCCCTGCCGCAGTTCCGCCGGCCGCGGCTGACTCCGGAGGTGCGCCGGTTGCTGAAGCTGATGCTGCCGGCGGCGTTCGGGGCGGGGGTGGTGCAGGTCAACCTGCTGATCGATGTGATGCTGGCGTCGCTGCTGCCGACCGGGTCGGTGTCGTTCCTGTATTACGCCGACCGGGTGGTGCAGCTTCCGTTGGGCGTGGTTGGTGTGGCGATCGGCACGGCCTTGCTGCCGATCCTGGCTCGACAGATTCGATCGGGAAACGAAACGGAAGCCGGCAACACCCAAAACCGGGCGATCGAGATGGGCCTGCTGCTGACCTTGCCCGCGGCGGCGGCATTGGCGGTGATTGCCGATCCGCTGACCGCGGTGCTGTTCGAGCGCGGCCGTTTCGTGGCGTCCGACGGTGACGCGACCGCTGCGGCGATGGCGGCGTTCGCCGCCGGCTTGCCGGCGTTCGTGCTGATCAAGGCGTTCCAGCCAGGGTTCTTCGCGCGGCATGACACCGCGACCCCGGTCAAGATCGCGATTGTCGGGGTGGTGGCGAATTTGGCCTTCAATCTCGTCCTGATGCCGCTGTTCGCCCATGTCGGGATCGCGCTGGCCACCACCCTGGCCGCGTGGCTGAACGCTGGTTTGCTGGCGTGGTTGCTGGCCCGGCGCGGGCATTTCCGACCGGACCGGCGGCTGCGCGACCGGGGCTTGCGGATCGCCGCGGCGGTGTTGGTGATGGCGGTGGCGGTGTGGGCCTCGGCGCGTGCTTTGGAGCCGTGGCTGACCGCCGGGACCGTGTCCGGGGCAGGTGCGCTGGCGGCGGTCATCGGGATCGGGGTCGTCGTCTACGCGGTCTGCTGCACACTGCTCGGCGCCGCCCGTCCGGCAGAGTTGAAGGCGGCCATGCGGCGGCGTAGCTGACGCTCAGGTTACCTCCAGGAGCAGGGCAGCGGCGTCGTCGGAGGTCTTGAACCGGCCGAAGCGAACGTCGTCGCTGGCATCGGCCTCGAAGCCTCGCAATTCAGTAATCAAAGACGTCACCCCACAATCCAGCGCCGCCCGAATCAATCCGTCATCGTCGTACAGATCGTACATGTCGGTCAGGCGGTAGAAGCCGTCTGTGCACAAAAGGATCCGCGTTCCCGGCGGCGCTTCAATCGTGCGGATGTCCAACCTCGGCACCGCCTCGCGATGCACGCTCAGTACCGGATAGCCGTCCGGACGGTTCATCATCGCGCGCTGTGCCCGCAGCACTGCTGGGATGTCGGCGCCGGCGGCGATGAGCGTCCGGGCTTGAACCTGCTCGTTCAACCGGGGCGGTGCCTTCTCGACGGCAAAACCGGTCCCAGATGGCGGCAGCACGATCGCGGTGCAATCCGGGTATGCTGCCAGGATCAATCGTTGCGCTTGTGGTTCGAGATGCACCCAGGTGAGGGCGGCGCTCGGCATGTCGCCGGGCGGGATGTCGGCAATGGTTCGTCCGGTACGCAGTTCGACCCGTTGCCGCAGGTCGCCGATCAGTGCGCCGACTACATCGGCGGGAGCGCCCTTGGGCAAGTCCCGGAGCAGCGCATCGGCCGTGTCGGCGAACCAGAAGGCGTCGCTCGGCGCCTCGGGAAACAGCCGGGTTGCGCAGACGTCGGTGGCGCCGTCCAGCACCCAGGCGATGCCTTCGTCCGTGCGATGCCCGACCCGATCCTCGGAATCTCGGCCCTTGCCGGGATCGTCCGCCTGATCGAGCGCGGTCAGCATGGTTTGGGGTCTCCGTTGGTCCCGGATGGCTCTGTGCGTTGCGACACGCTTGATTCCGGTCGCCGGGGCGGAGATAAACCCGAACCCGCCCCGGCGGCATTATAGCAACCACGCGTATCGCGAGTATGACGATGAGACGCATCTTTTCCGGCATCCAGCCTTCGGGCGATCTGACCCTCGGCAACTATCTCGGGGCGATCCGGAACTGGGCGCTTCTGCAGCGCGAGAAGAGTTACGAGTGCATCTTCTGCGTGGTCGACCAGCACGCCATCACCGTGCCGCAGGACCCGGCGGCGCTGCGACAGGCGACCCGCGAGGTCGCGGCCGGCATGATCGCCGGCGGCGTCGATCCGGACGACTGCATCCTGTTCAACCAGTCCGCGGTGCGCGAGCACGCCATGCTGGCCTGGGTGTTCAACTGCGTCGCCCGGGTCGGTTGGCTCGGCCGCATGACCCAGTTCAAGGAGAAGGCCGGCAAGGACCGTGACAACGCGACGGTCGGGCTGTTCGTGTACCCGAACCTGATGGCCGCCGACATTTTGGCCTACAAGGCGACCCACGTGCCGGTCGGCGACGACCAGAAGCAGCACCTGGAGTTGACTCGCGACATCGCCCAGGCCTTCAACTCGATGTTCGGGGTGGATTTCTTTCCGTTGCCGGAGCCGCAGATCTTTGGCACCGCGACCCGGGTGATGAGCCTGCGCGACGGCACCAAGAAGATGAGCAAGTCCGATCCGTCGGACATGTCGCGCATCAACATGACCGACGACGCCGACGCGATCGCCCAGAAGATCCGCAAGGCCAAGACCGATCCGGAGCCGCTGCCGAGCGAGTTGGCCGGGCTGGACGAGCGGCCGGAGGCCCGTAACCTGATCGGGATCTACGCGGCGCTGGCTTCCCAGACCCCCGAACAGGTGCTGGCCGAGTTCGGCGGCCGTGGCTTCGGCGACTTCAAGAAGGCTCTGGCCGAGGTCGCGGTGTCGGTCATGGGGCCGATCGGCAGCGAGATGCAGCGGCTGTCGAACGACCCGGCAACGATCGATGCGATCCTGCGCCGCGGCGGCGAGCGGGCCAGCGAGATCGCCCGGCCGGTCCTTGAGGAAGTCTACGACATCGTCGGCTTCCTGCGGCCCTGACCCCGGTCCGGCAGGTGCTGGCAGGCAAGCGTCTGCTGTGGATCGTTGCCGAGGACTGGTTCTTTCGGCTGCACTATCTGCCGTTGGCGGTTGCCTTGGTCGAGGCCGGAGCCGAGGTGCATCTGGCGGCCCGCTGCGGCCGGCGCGGGCCGGCTGCCGAGGCGGCGGTCCGAAATGCCGGCATTCAGGTCCATCCGCTGATTCGGCTTGACCGTACCGGCCTCAACCCGCTGGCCGATCTGCGCGCGATAGCCGAACTCACGGTCCTGTGCCGCGCCCTGTCTCCCGATCTGGTCCAGTGCGTGGCCCTGAAGCCGGTGCTGTACGGAACCCTGGCGGCCGAGCGGGCCGGGGTTCCGGTTCGAATGGCCTGGCTGCCGGGGCTTGGTCACGTGTTTACCGGAACATCAATGAAGGCCCGGCTGCTGCGACCCGGCGTCTCGCTCCTGCTGCGCCGTGTGCTTGGTTCCGCGAATGTCACATTGATGGTGTTGAACGCCGACGATCGCGCGGCGGTCGCCCGCCTTTCCGGCCGATCGGTCGAATCCGTCGCCGTGATGCCGGGCACGGGTGTCGACCTCGAACGGTTTGTCCCGACGCCGGAGCCGGACGGGTCGCCGGTCGCTGCTTTTGTCGGCCGGATGCTCGAGGAGAAGGGGCTGAGCGACCTGCTCGCCGCGGCGCGTCTGCTGCGCGACCAAGGATCACACGTGCGGGTCCGGCTGGTTGGCGCGCCGGATCCCGAGAGCCCGACGACCATCCCCGAAACCCGGTTGCGCGCCTGGGCGGCGGAGGGCGCGATCGACTGGACCGGGCCGACCGACGATGTGGCCGCTGTATGGCGCCAGGCGCACATCGCCATCCTGCCGTCGTACCGCGAGGGGCTGGGGATGAGCATCCTGGAGGCGGCGGCCTGCGGTCGGCCGGCGGTCGCCACTGACGTCCCGGGCTGCTGCGAGGCGGTTGATCCAGGGGTCACCGGCTTGCTGGTGCCGCCACACGATCCGCCGGCACTGGCTGACGCGATTGCCACCCTGGGCCGGGACGCTGAACGCCGTCGGACGATGGGGGCGGCGGCCCGTGTTCGGGTGGAGCAACGCTTCGGTCTGGAGGCGGTGCGTGGTGAATTGATCGAACTCTACCAGCGACGACTTGCCGAACTCAGCTAGTTGAACAGGTCTATCCGGTGAATATCAGCCAATAAACGACAGGATGATCGTTCCGCACTGCGTATATGTCCGAATTGCCGGACCGGCTTTCTATGGTTAACCAACTGCTTCCTGGGCGTATTACTGGAAGCAGGCTAATGACTTTTCGTTCGATTGAGTCGTCGGAGATCCCTGTGCTGCACCCGGTCGCGCATATCCGCGACGGCTGGGCAGGTTTCGCTGGAAACGCCGGCATTGCACCGTGGTCGAACTTCGATCCCGTCGACTATCCGTATGTACTGCCTTGGGTGATGCTGCTGCGTCAGGAAGACCCGGCCGATGCCGAGCGTTTGCGTTACGTGATTTGCGGCGACGGCTGCCGGAAGACCTTCGGGATGAGCTATCAGGGCAAGCTGTTCGGCGAGGATCTCCCTGAGTCGGTCGTGGCGCAACGCAAGATCGAGTTCCAGAACATCCGAGAGGGTCGTGGCCCGCTGTACTCCGTCACACCGCTGCCGATTGCCAACCGCGAGTTCATCGACATTTATCGCGGAGTGTTCGGATTCAGTTCGGATGGAACCTCAGTCGATCGTTATCTGCTGGTGGTCGCTCCGCTGAACGTACAAGTTCCCGCGCGACAACCGCAGATGCGTGCGCGGGCCTAGCCTACCGCCGTCCGACGGCCGGCGTCCTGATCACCGCGACATACAGCACCAGCGCCGTCGCCAGGAAGGCCGGCGTGGTCGCCAGAGCAATTCCCACCACGCCCCAGAGGGCCATGAAGCCGGCGTTGAGAGCCACGGTCAGCGCCAGGTTGGCGACCGCCGCCATCGCCAATGACCGGCCGAGCCCGAGGACGGCCGCCGCTCGAACCAGCACGACCGTGGCGGCGTAGGCCGGGAGCTGCACCGCGTAAGCGGCCAGAACATCGGCGACCAGCGCGGTGTCGTCCGGCCCGAAGGCGCCACGCTGGTACAGCACGCGAATGACCGGTTCGGCCAGCAGCCAGGCAGCCACGACCGCCGGCACCGACAGCCCGACGACGATCGCGAGATGCCGCCGCAGCCGATGCCGCAGTGCTGTTTCGTTCCCGGCGGCGGCCTGGTCGGAATAGGCCGGCAGAACCGCCACACCGATCGCCAGGGTGGCGACGTGCAATCCGGCCAGGACCAGCTTGGCGCCGTAACCGATCGCCGAGGCGGCGCCAGGGCCGAGCAGCGCGGCCATCATCTGATCGAGCATACCGGCGCCGTACAGTAGCAGGTTGGCCAGCAGGATCGGCCCCCAGCGGCCCAGCAGCGGAGCGAGATCCGGTGCCGTCAGCGCCGGCATCAGCCGGCCGCCGAGACGCCGCAACGCGCCACCGACCAGGGCGGCTTCGATCGCCGTTCCCAGGACGGCGCCCCACGCCAGCGCCGAGACACCCAACCGGTCGCGGGCGACCAGCAGAAGCACGGCCATCACCAGCGGCGTGAACGCCGGGGCGATCGCCGGCAGGGCGACGCGACGGCGCGCGTTCAGCACCCCGCCCCAGGCGACGGCACCGGCGCCCAGCACCACGAACAGCGTCATGATCCACAGCAGGTCGGCGGTCAGCGCCAAGGTGTCGGGTGCGAACGATGGCGCGAGCCGCGGCAGGTAGATCGGCGCAGCCGCGGCCATGACCAACGTGCCGACGGCGACCGCCAGCAGCATGCGACCGAGTCCGGCGGCGAACAGCGCATCGGCGGCGGCCTCTCCGGCGGCGCGACGGCGGGCGAGGTAGGCTGGCACCAGAGCGATCTGGAACGATCCGGCGACCAGGGCCAGCAGGAACACCGGAACCGCCAGAGCCAGGAAGAACGCATCGACTTCCGGGCCGCGACCGTACACCGCCGCGATCGCGGCTTCGCGCACGAAGGCGGTCAGCTTGGCGACCATCGACAGCACGCCGATGGTCAGCCCGGCGCGCGCGACCGCCCTGTCGTCATCATGCGCCGGGACCGAGGCCTCGGAGGTCACGGGCGCCTCACAGCAGGTCGGATGGCGCGAACACCGCGACCGGGCGTTCCAGCCCCTTGACCGGGTGCCGCCCCATGGCGGTCAAGGTCTCATCGGCGGCGGATGCGAACTCCGCCGACGCCAGCACCCGCACGCCGAGATTGCGGGTCAGTCCTTCGATCCGGCTGGCGAGATTGACCGCCGGCCCGATCACCGTGAAGTCGAGCCGTTCCAGCCCGCCGATGTTGCCGTAACCGACTTCGCCGATGTGCAGCGCGATGCCGAAATCGACCACTGGCTTGTCCTGCTTCAGGCGGCGGCGGTTCAACGCGCGCACCAGCAGCACGGTGTCGCGGGCCGCGCCGATGGCGGCGGCGCAGGCGGCCCGGTCGGCCAGACGGTCGTCCGGACCTTCGGCCGGAAAAATCGCCAGCATGCCGTCGCCGAGGAATTTCAGGATCTCCCCGCCGCGTTCCTCCACCGCCTGGACAGCGGCCTCGAAGTAGCTGTTCAGCAGATCGATGATCTCCTGCCGGGGCAGCTTGTCCGACAGCACGGTGAAATCCTTGATGTCCGAGTACCAGACGGCGGCACGCATCGCCGCGGTCTCGCCCCGGGCGATCGCACCCGCCAGGACCCGCCGACCGGTCTGGCGGCCGAGGTAGACTTCCAGCAACTGCCGGGTCAGGTCGCGCTGCTCGATCACCTCGATGCGCAGTGCCAGCGCCGGCAGCAGATCCCACAGCACCGTCAGTTCCTCGGTGCTGAAGCCGCCGGCGCGGTCGGTGGCCCAGGTCATGAAGTTGATCATGCCGTCGGAGAACGCCAGCGGCATGGCAACGTAGTCCGTTATGCCCATGTCCCGCAGATCCGCCAGCACCGGGAAATCCAGTTCCTGCTCGGGCAGGTCGAGGCGGCGGCGGATGGCGGCTGCCCCCTCGAAGATCAACGGCATCGGGCTGGCCTGGAACGCCGGCGTGTCCTCCATGCCGCGCAGGATGCGCAGCGAGCGCGGATCGGGGCGGTCGCGCAGCCAGACCACCGACGACCCGCTGGTCTGCGGATGCAGGGTCCGCACGAAACAGGTGACCCGGGTGAGCGGCAGGCCACGATCGGACAGCAGCGCCGACAGGTCGCGAATCAAGGTGCGCGTCGATGTGTGGCTGCTGGCTTCCGTCAGCAACCAGGTGATCGGCGGCAGCGCCGGGTCAGGGCGTGCAGCCGGTCCGTCCGTTCCGGTGTCGCCGCCGTCGTGCAGCACCCGCAGATGGCGGCTGACCGCCGAATCGGCATCCACATTCGGCAGACCGATTTTGACCGTCGCGCCTGGATCGCTTGACGTCATCGTCCTAGCTCCCAAGTATGCGGTCGAGCCCGACGTGTGATGCTGCTGTCAGTGCATCGCGATGTTTGGGCAAGTTGGAGGGTGACCATGTTCATTCAGACTGAAGAGACGCCGAACCCGGCGACGCTCAAGTTCCTGCCGGGCCGGCAGGTTATGGAGAGCGGTACCGCCGAGTTCAAGTCGGAGGACGAAACGGCACGGTCACCGCTCGCCCAGGCTTTGTTCCAGGTGGATGGCGTCACCGGCGTGTTCCTCGGCTACGACTTCATCAGCGTCAGCAAACACGACGGCAAGGAATGGTACCTGATGAAGCCGGGCGTGCTCGGCGTCATCATGGAGCATTTCGTGGCCGGACGCCCCACTATCGTGGAAGACGGCGCGTCGGCGAGCGCTCCGGAGGACGCAGGCGAGGACACCGAGATCGTCTCGCAGATCAAGGAACTGCTGGACACCCGCGTTCGCCCGGCAGTGGCGATGGACGGTGGTGACATCACCTTCCAGGGCTACGAGGACGGTGTGGTGACCCTGCAGATGCAGGGCGCATGCTCGGGATGCCCGAGTTCGACTGCGACCTTGAAGATGGGCATCGAAAACATGCTGCGTCACTACATCCCCGAGGTTCGGGAAGTCCGCGCCGCCGCGCTCTACTGAGTCCGGATTTCGCCGCATAGCGGCAGCTTCACGGCATCGGGAACCACAGAACCGGACGATTGGTTCTGTATCCCGATGACCATGAACCACTTCAACTCGCAGTTCAGACCCGTCACCGCGATCCAGCGTTGTTTGGCGGCCGGGATGATTGCCTTGGCCGTGGGGACGATGGCGCCGGTTGGTCATGCGCTCGTTGGCCCGCTGTCCTGGCTGTCGGGCTTTTCGGAACGGTCTGCAGCCGTCCAGCCGGCATTCTTTGCGCCGCTGCCGTTCGAGCCCGTTCGGATCCAGTCGGCCGCCCGGCTTGAGCGTCTGTTTGACCGGCTGGGATATCGTTTGGATGCCGTCGGCGACGGGATCGTGCCGGTGCCCGCCGTGGAGTTGGTGGCGCTGCCGCCGGACCTCTCCGACATGGCGTCGATCAAGGACCGCAAGGCGCTGTTCATTCGCGCGATCCTGCCGGTCGTGTTGCGCGCGAACGAGGCGGTCCTGGAGGAGCGGGCCCGGCTTGAGGCGATCCTGGCTTTGCTGGAGGCCGATGGCGCGCTAGGTGACACGGACCTGCAGGAGATCCGCCGAACGGCTGAGCGATACGGCACCCCGGAGGCCACGCCCGATGTCGAAGGTATCCGCCGGCTGCTGCGCCGGGTTGATGCGATACCCGTGTCGCTGGCCGTCGCCCAGGCGATCCTGGAGAGCGGCTGGGGTACTTCCCGGTTCGCGGTCGATGGCAACGCCTTGTTCGGCCAGTGGACCTGGGATGCCGCGTCCGGAATCGTTCCGGCGGCCCGCGCGCCGGGCAAGTCCCACCGGGTACGAGCGTTCCACAAACTGGCGGATTCGGCGAAGGCCTACGTGTTCAATCTCAACACCCATCCGGCCTACAGATCGTTCAGGCAGGCTCGTGAAGCGGCACGCCGGGCCGGCGGGGATCTTCCGTCAGCCGGCGATCTTGCCCGTCACCTGGGGCGCTACAGCGAGCGTGGTGATGCATACACCGAGGAAGTGCGGGCGATGATCCGAAACAACCGGCTGGCAGTGTTCGACGGTGTCGCGCTCGGTGCGGTCGGCCGGATCGCCGATGCCGATCCGGTTGCCGTCGGTCTGGCCGACGGCTGAGGCGATCAGCGGCGGATGTAGAACTGCACCCCGTACCAGCGCCAACGGCCATCCGGGCCCGGCATCGTGCAATTGATCCGCGCGCGTCCCGCCGGAAACGGTTCGGGCAGACGGACTTCCACTCGTGAGCCGAGGGCCTCGACCTTGGCGCGGCCCTGGCCGGAGGCGTAGCAGTCGATCCGGTCGACGTCCGGGATCGACGGGTCGACGGTGAACCCGAAGGTCGGCGGGTTCTGCTGCAGCACCAGGTCGGCCGGCACCCGGTCGCGCACCGGAAGCGGCAGCGCGTTGGCGGTGAGGCGGAATCGGTCGACGCCGCCATAGGTCTCGTTCAGGGCGAACCGGGGCAGCCCGAAGCGGTCAGAGCCGGCGTGAGCGACCCCGGAATGCTGGCCGAACGCCGCGGCGTAGCCCCGCCCGGCCACCACCTGCTGCACCGCGGCGCCATATTCACCGTAAGGATAGGCGAACAGCGTCGGCCGTTCCCCGGTTTCGTCTGCAATCCGTTGGGCCGCCCGATCGAGCTCGATCTTCACCTGCTCGATCTCGATGTCCGGGAGATGCGGGTGTGACGCGGTCTGGCTGCCGATGGTCACACCGGCGGACTTGAGTTCGCGCACCTGATCCCAGGTCATGTAGCCGGGTGAGGCCCGGTCCACGGAGTCGGTCGAAACGAACAGGGTGAACGGCAGTCCGGCTTTCTTCAGGCGCGGCCACGCCTGGGTGTAGACCGAGGCGTAGGCGTCATCGATCGTAATGCCGAGGGTCCGATCCGGCAGTTCCGTTGAGCTGCGCAGCCGAGTCATGATCTCCGGCAATGGCAGAACCGTGTAGCCACCGGCGCGGATTTCCTCCAGATGAGCGTCGAACTGGTCGAGGCGAATGTTGGTGGCCGGCCATTCCGACTCGCCGAATCGATGGTACATGAACACACTCGCCCAATCGGCCGCGAGCGCTGGCTGAGGGCCAAGAACGGCAACGGCGCCCAACAGGGCACCGGCCAGGGCACAGCGCAAGATGAGAAACGATCGGCTCATGGTCGTGGAGAATACCTGATGGTCGATGCGAAACGAAGACACCCGCAACGCACGGTCGCGGCGGAGGTCTACCGTTGACCCGATTGCTGGCGTTGGACTGTGCCGCCGGGGCCTGTTCGGTGGCGGTTCTGGATGCAACCGGCGTGCTGGCGGCCGCGCACCGCGCCATGGATCGAGGTCAGGCCGAGGCGTTGATGCCGATGATTGCCGATGTCCTGGCGGAGGCCGGCATTGCCGCCCGCGATCTCGGCGCAGTCGCAGCAACGGTCGGCCCAGGCAGCTTCACTGGTGTGCGAATCGGGCTGGCTGCGGCGCGTGGGATCGCCCTCGCGGCCGGATTGCCGACGGTGCCGGTCACCACACTGGAGGCGGTCGCCGAGACTGCTGAGCCAGGACCCGAGCCGCTGCTGGTCGTGCTCGATGCCAAGCGCAATGATTTCTATGGCCAATGGTTCGCTCCGAACGGCGCTGCTCTTGGTGCTGCACGAGCAGTTGCGGCCGAGCTGCTGTGGGCGGCCCGGCCGGCCGGATCGACCGGTGTTCGGATCGCTGGTGATGCGGCAGCGGCGGTGTCGGACGCTGCCGCGCCGGGTGACGGTTCGATCCGGTGCGTCGGATCGGTTGGTCCTGACGCGCGGGCGGTTGCGGCGGTTGCGTATCGTCGCTTCCTCGCCGGGACGACCGGGCAACTCACGCCGCTGTATCTGCGCGCACCCGATGTGACGCCGCCGCGATGATGGACCTCGAGGCGACTGGACCCGATGGCGTTCGCATCCGGCCGGCGGTTCCGGCTGATCTGATTGGCGTTGCGGAACTTCAGGTTGCGTCGTTCACCGACCGCTGGTCGCTCGAATCGGTGCGCCAACTCGCCGGACTGTCAGGAGCAATTGTTCTTGTTGCGGAACGATCGTCGAATCCGACGGTGCTCGGGTATCTGATCGGGCAGGTGGTGACCGACGAGGCCGAGATTCACTCGATTGCCGTCGCCGAGGCGTTTCGGCGCCGTGGGATCGGCTGCCAGCTGCTTCTCGCGTTTGAGGGCATGGCCCTGGCGCTGGGTGCGGTCTCGGTCGTTCTGGAAGTCGCCGCGGATGATGCCCCGGCAAAGCAACTTTACGAATCGATCGGCTACCAGATTGTGGCAAGGCGGCCGGACTATTACCGGATCGGCCGCGCGGAACCGGTCGACGCCGAGGTCCGCCGGCGCTTCATTCGCTGAGTTTTCCACCAAGTGTGAACGTTCAGTGACCGGCCGGGTATCGGGTTGTCCGGGGTCACCGCCGGATGTAGGGTCCGGTCTTCGATCGGGTCCGGCTCGGCCGTACCCGACAGCGTCGATCGACAGCGGCTGATGAGCGACACGAGCGCCAGAATCCAGACCCGACCGACCGGTTTCACGTCCGAGAGCGACCTCGGCGTTGCCCTGTCCGGAACCATGGAGGTTCGGCTCGCGGCTAGCGATGCCGAAATCGACGCCGCCCAGGCGCTTCGGTACCGGGTGTTCTACGAGGAGCGCTCGGCCAAGCCGGTCGGCGACATGTCCGCGACGCGGCGCGACACCGACGACTATGACACCATTGCCGACCATCTGCTGGTGCTTGACCACTCGCGCGGTGCCGGAACCGAGGCAGTTGTCGGCACCTACCGGTTGCTTCGCCGCAGCCGGATTGAAGCGGCGAAAAAAGCGTTCTACACCGCCGGCGAGTACGATATCGCCAAGATCATCGCCTTCCCCGGTGAGATTTTGGAGCTGGGCCGGTCCTGCGTCGATGCCGGATACCGCAACCGACCGACGATGCAGCTCCTGTGGAAGGGCATCGCCGCCTTTGTGTTCCGATACGACATCACCTTGATGTTCGGTTGCGCGTCGTTGCCCGGCAATGACGTGGACGCGATTGCCGGCCAGCTTTCCTATTTGTACCACCATCATCTAGCGCCGGAGCGCCTGCGGGTACGGGCGTTGCCAACACTGCACGTCGAGATGAACCGGCTGCCGGCGGATCAGATCCACGCCAAAGCGGCATTGGCCGCGTTGCCGCCGCTGGTCAAAGGCTACCTTCGGCTCGGCGGGTTCGTGGGCGACGGGGCGGTGATCGACCCGCAGTTCAACACCACCGATGTCTGCGTGATCGTGCAGACCGACGCGGTCACCGACAAATACTACCGCCACTATGAACGCGAGGCGCGGAGCACGTGAGCGCGCCGGCGGTCGAGGACCCGGGTGTCGGTCATGCGATGCGGCAACCGCAGCCGCCGGTATGGGTGGATGAGGCTGAGGAGCATCGCCTGCTGGATCTTGGCGACGGGTTGATCCGGTCGCGGGCGCGCGGTGTCTGGCGGCTGGTCCAGTATGGATTGTTGACCTTGATTCTGTTGCCGGTGCAGATGGTCGCGGTCGCGCTGCGGCTTCGGCTGGCGGAACGGCTGCCGCGCTTCTATCACCGGCTTTGTCTGCGCCTGCTTGGCTTCGATCTGGTGGTGAACGGGCGGCGTCTGCGCGATCGGCCGGTGTTGTTTGTCTGCAATCACGTCTCCTACCTGGACATCATGGTTCTCGGCTCGGTCATCACCGGATCGTTCATCGCCAAGGCCGAAGTTGCCGGCTGGCCGGGCTTCGGCCTGCTGGCCAAGCTGCAGCGGACGGTGTTCGTCGAGCGCCGCCGCAGCGCCGTCGCCCGCCACGGCGATGCGATCGCCGAGCGCCTGAAAGTCCGGGACAATCTGATCCTGTTCGCTGAGGGTACCAGCACCGACGGCACGCGGGTGCTGCCGTTCAAGAGTGGGCTTCTGGCGGCCGCCGAGCGTGAAGTCGACGGTCGGCCGCTGAAGGTGCAGCCGGTCTCAATCGCCTACACCCGGCTGAACGGCATGCCGCTCGGCCGTGGCCTGCGGCCGTTCCTGGCCTGGTACGGCGACATGGAGCTGGCGCCCCATCTTTGGGACGTCGTCGCCCTCGGCCGCATTACGGTGGTGGTCGAATTTCACGACCCGACCTCGCTGGAAGAAGCGGGTTCCCGAAAGGCGCTGGCGATCGTCTGCCGGGACCGGGTTGCCGGCGGTGTGTCGCGAGCCAATTCCGGGCGTTGAGCCTGCGTCACGCGACTGTCGCTTGACACCCCGCGCGCGAGTCGTAGGTTGGCAGGTGGAGAAGGGTGTGCACCGCGCATCCGCGCTGATCGAATGCGATCATGCCAAGAGGGATCGAGACCGGCTTGAAGTCGCTCGCATACGGACGGTTGACCGCTTGTACTGCTGAAGGGCGTTAGGCGGCAAACTTGGCCAAAAAGCTCTTCGTCAAGACATACGGCTGCCAGATGAACGTCTACGACTCCACCCGCATGGTGGATGTCATGGCGCCTCACGGCTACGAGCCCGGCGATTCGCCGGACGACGCCGATCTGATCATCCTGAACACCTGTCACATCCGTGAGAAGGCGACCGAGAAAGTGTACTCGGAGCTTGGCCGGCTGCGCGCGTTGAAAGACGAGGCCGCGCGCCAGGGGCGCAAGATGCTGATCGGGGTCGCCGGTTGTGTCGCGCAGGCCGAAGGCGAGGAGATCGCCCGCCGCGCACCGACGGTCGATCTGGTTTTCGGTCCGCAGACCTATCATCGCCTGCCGGAACTGGTGGTTCGGGCGCTCGACCGCAGCCTGTCCGGTGGTGCCGGGGTGGTCGACACCGACTTCCCGGCCGAAGCGAAGTTCGACCATCTCCCGGAGGAGAGCCGCAGCCAGGGCGCTGCCGCCTTCCTGTCGGTGCAGGAGGGCTGCGACAAGTTCTGCACCTTCTGCGTGGTGCCCTACACCCGTGGCGCGGAGTTCTCGCGACCGGCGGCCGACGTGCTGGTGGAGGCCCGGCGCATGGTAGCGGGCGGCACAGTCGAGATCACCCTGCTCGGCCAGAACGTCAACGCCTACCACGGCGAGGCTGCAACGGGCGGCGGGACTTGGGGGCTCGGCCGCCTGGTGCGGGCGCTGGCCGAGATCGACGGGCTGGAGCGGATCCGCTACACCACGTCGCATCCGCGCGACGTCGACGACGAGTTGATTGCCGCCCACCGCGACGTTCCGGAGCTGATGCCGTATCTGCATCTGCCGGTGCAGTCCGGCTCGGACCGGATTCTGGCGGCGATGAACCGCAAGCACACGGCGGAGGCGTATCGCCGCATCATCGACCGGCTGCGCGACGCCCGCCCGGACTTGGCCTTCAGTTCCGACTTTATCGTGGGTTTCCCAGGCGAAACCGACCAGGACTTCGTCGAGACCCTGCGGCTGGTGCGTGAGGTCGGCTACGCTCAGGCGTACTCGTTCAAATACAGTGCCCGGCCGGGCACGCCTGCCGCCGACATGGGCGACGCCGTGCCGGAAACCGTGAAGACCGAACGCCTGACGGCACTTCAGCAGTTGATTGGCGCCCAGCAGATTGCGTTCAACGCTGGTGCAACCGGATCGGTGCAGTCGGTGTTGTTCGAACGCCGGGGGAATCGAGCCGGCCAGCTCATTGGCCGCGGGCCGTGGATGCAGTCGGTGCACGCCGACGCCCCGGACCGGATGCTGGGCCGAATCGTGCCGGTCCGGATCCTCGACGGCCATGCCAACAGCCTGTCGGGCGCCGTCGTGGTTGTGGGCGAGACATCAACAGAACGAACGCTTCCTCCAGCTGAAAGGGCCATCGCTTGAGCTCGGACACGCAGGCTGCCTCGATCCAGCTCGAATTTCACGATCACTCGCTGTTGCCGCTGTTGTTCGGGGAGCACGATCGCAACCTGACGCGGATCGAGCAGAAGCTGAAGGTCTCGCTCGCGCCGTTCGGCAATACGTTGCGGATCTCCGGCGACGAGGCTTCGGCGCCGGCCGCTCAGAAGACTCTTGAGGCGTTGTATCGCCGGCTGGAGAAGACCCGCAGCAAGGGGCGCGAGCCCTGGGCGCTTGAACTCGGCGATATCGACGCCGCGATGGCCTGGGTGGCATCCGATGTCGGCGCCGACGAGGTCGGGCGGTTCGCCGCCGGCGAAGGTGTGCTGGAGACCTGGAAGCGGCCGGTGCATTCGCGATCGGCCAACCAGCAGCTCTATCTGAAAGCCCTGCTCGAGCACGAACTGGTGTTCGGTCTCGGCCCGGCCGGAACCGGCAAGACCTATCTGGCGGTTGCGGTTGCGGCGGCCATGCTGAAGGCCCGCCGGGTCGACCGCATCATCTTGTCGCGCCCGGCGGTCGAAGCCGGCGAACGTCTCGGCTTCCTGCCCGGCGACATGAAGGACAAGGTCGATCCGTATCTGCGCCCGCTCTACGACGCGCTGTACGACATGATGCCGGGCGAGCAGGTCGAGCGGCGGCTGGCCGCCGGCGAGATCGAAGTGGCGCCGCTGGCCTTCATGCGCGGCCGCACCTTGGCCAACGCTTTCGTGATTCTTGACGAGGCGCAGAACACCACGCCCACCCAGATGAAGATGTTCCTGACCCGGCTGGGCGAGAACTCGCGGATGGCGGTTACCGGCGATCTGTCGCAGGTCGATCTGCCGCTCGGCAACAAATCCGGGCTGCGCGATGCGGTCGAAGCCCTTGATTCTGTCGAGGGTGTCTCCTTTATCGAGTTCACCGCCGCGGACGTTGTGCGCCATCCGTTGGTCACTCGCATCGTGCACGCCTATAATCGCCGGGAGGGATCCCTCCTGCCCACTCCTGTTTCTCGATGACTGACGACGACGCAAACGACGACGACCCATCTCGATCTAGCGCCACGGCCGCGACGGTCGACCTGATGGTTCGCGTGGACCACACCGACTGGCGTGCGCTGCTGGACGACCCCGAGACGGTGGTTGAGAAGGCTGTCCTGGCGGCCCTGGACGCCTTGGAACCCGAAGCGGTTGAGTTGTCCGTCGTGCTGGCGGACGACGCCGCGGTGCGGGCGCTGAATCGCGACCATCGCGGCAAGGACGCCCCGACAAATGTACTGTCATTTCCACCGGCCTTCGTGCCGCCGGCCGGGCCTCGCCCGTTGGGCGACGTGATCCTGGCGTTAGAGACGGTGCAGCGCGAGGCGGTCGAACAGGGTAAGGCCACGGTCGATCACCTGCGTCATCTGGTGGTGCACGGGGTGTTGCATCTGTCCGGCTACGACCACGAAACCGAGTCCGATGCCGAAGAGATGGAGGATCTCGAGCGTACGATCCTCGCCGGCCTCGGTGTTGCCGATCCTTATGCCGAACTGCCCGCTGTCGGCGACGAGAGGGCGGCATGAGCGACAACAGCAACGGCACCGATACCTGGCGCACGCTGTTGCGCGCGATCGGTCTGGGGCGGAACGGCAGTTCGGCGGTGCGGGCCTCGTTGGAGGAGTTGATCGAGGAGAACGGCGAGGACTCCTCGCCGATCGATCCGCACGAAGGCGCCATCATCCGCAATGTGCTCGGGCTGCGCGACATCACCGCTTACGATGTGATGGTGCCGCGCGCCGACATCATGGGGATCGAGCAGTCGACCTCGTTGGCCGAGTTGGCCCGGCTGATGGGCGAGGCGGCGCACTCGCGGATGCCGATCTACCGCGGCTCGCTCGATGACGTGATCGGCATGGTCCACATCAAGGACGTGGTCGGGCACCTGAACCGCGGCGAGGACGTGCCGGTGGCCGATCTGGCCCGCGAGGTGCTGTTCGTCGCGCCGTCGTCGCGTGCGCTGGACCTGCTGCAGGAAATGCGGATGACCCGCCGGCATCTGGCGCTGGTGGTCGACGAATACGGCGGCATTGACGGGCTGATCACGATCGAGGATCTGGTCGAGGAGATCGTCGGCGAGATCAGCGACGAGCACGACGTCGACGAGGGTCCGAAGCTGGAGGAGAAGCCGGACGGCACGATTCTGGCCGACGCCCGGGCTACGGTCGAGGAATTCGAAGCCCTGGTCGGCCCGGTGCTGACCGGCGAGGAGCGCGAGGAGATCGACACGCTGGGCGGCTTGGTGTTCAGCCTTGCCGGCCGTGTGGCGACCCGCGGCGAAGTGATTCGGCATCCGTCCGGCCTGGATTTCGAAGTGGTGGCGGCCGATCCGCGACGCCTGCGCACCTTGCGGGTGCGCCGACGGCCGACCGCGGTGGACCGTGCCGCCGAGTAGCATCGCGATCGGATTGACGGCCGTCTTGGCGAACGCCGGCCCGCGCGCCGGAGTGCTGCTGCTCAGCGGCGCGGTTGCGGCTGCGGCGCTGCCGCCTGTTGGCGCGATTCCGGCGATCTTCAGCGTGGCCGTTTTGGCCTGGGCGGTGCGGGTGGCGGACACGCCGCGCGGTGCGGCCCTGGCCGGCTGGCTGTGGGGGTTCGGATTTCACGTCGCCGGGCTGTACTGGATCGCCAACGCCCTGCTGGTCGACGGCGAGCGGCACGCTTGGCTGATTCCCTTCGCGGTGGCCGGTCTTCCAGCGCTGCTCGGCCTGTTCACCGCTGCCGCCGCCTGGGCCGGCCGTCGGCTGGCGCGCGACGGCGTCGCGGGCTGGCTGGCGCTGGTCGGAACACTGGCCTTGGCGGAGTGGCTGCGCGGCCATGTCCTGACTGGGTTTCCCTGGAACCTGTCCGCCTATGTCTGGGATCCGGTGCCGGCGGTGCTGCAGTCCGCTTCGTTGGCGGGTGCCTATGGCTTGTCGCTGATCACCCTGCTGGCGGCGGCGGTGCCGGCGCTGTGGTTCGATCCGGGTGCCGGTCGGCGCTCCCGGGTTGCGGCCACTGTTGCAAGCCTCGCGCTGCTGGCCGGTCTCGGCGCCTGGGGATATGCCCGGATGCCGGACGGACCAGCCCCGACCGTGGACGGCGTGGTCGTGCGGGTAGTGCAGGGCAATGTCGACCAGCGCGACAAATGGCAGGCCGCCCTGAAGCCGCGTCACGTGTTGCGCTACCTGTCGCTGAGCGTGCCGGGCTCGGCGCCGACGGTCCGAGCGGACGGGTTGGCGGACGGTGCGGTCCCGACGGTGACGGTTTGGCCGGAGACTGCGGTCGCCTATCTCATCGGGCCGACCACCCCATTGACCGGTCTTGCCAACGTCATTCCACCCGGTGGCACGCTGTTGTTCGGGGCGCCGCGGGAGCAGGACGGCCGGGTCTACAACAGCGTGCTGGCGTTGACCGGGGACGGGACGACGGTGCGGTGGGCGTACGACAAGGCTCATCTCGTGCCGTTCGGCGAGTACGTGCCGCTTCGGGAAATCCTGCCGATCGAACCGCTGGCGCAGGGTGCGCGCGACTTCACGCCGGGAGCCGGGCCGCAGACCCTCGAGTTGCCGGGCGCACCGCCGGTGTCGCCGCTGGTGTGCTACGAGGTGATCTTCCCAAATGCGGTGACCGATCCGGATCGGCGTCCGGGGTGGCTGCTCAACCTGACGAACGATTCCTGGTATGGCCGGTCGAGCGGACCATACCAGCATCAGGCCATCACCCGGATGCGCGCTGTGGAGGAAGGCTTGCCGATCGTGCGGGCGGCCAACACCGGAATATCCTTCGTGGCCGACCCGTACGGCCGGACTCTGGCCGAGTTAAGTCTGGGCGTCACCGGCAGCCTTGACGCACCGCTGCCCCGCGCGCTCGCGCCCACCGTGTATTCGCGGTCCGGTGACACAATCTTTCTGGTTGTTGTTGCCGTCTTACTCGCTGCTGCCGGTATCCAAAGCCGTCGCCGCCGCCACTAACACCGTCGAATTGTTGGATTTTTGTGCAGCATCGCCGCTGACCGGCGTTGACTGCATACATGAGTATGGAATAATGCGCGCGAATTTTGGTTAACGAATAGTGAGGGCGGTATGGTGAGCGAACGGCCGGGTCGCAGGCGGGTCGGTCGACCGCCAACCGCTGGAAATCCCAATCCGGTCGATGTGCATGTGGGCGTGCGCATCCGGCTGCGTCGAACCCTGCTCGGCATGAGCCAGGAGCGGCTCGGCGATGCTCTCGGGTTGACCTTCCAACAGGTCCAGAAATACGAGCGTGGCGCCAATCGGGTCGGGGCGAGCCGACTGTTCGACTTGGCGCGAGCCCTGCAGGTACCGGTCGGATTCTTCTTCGACGACCTCGCGGACGGTACGGTCGAGGGCAAGGTTCCGCCAGCGTCGGCGACGCCGGCTGATGATCCGATGCAACAGCGCGAGACCATCGAATTGGTGCGCGCCTTCTATCGGATTCCGGATCCGACGGCCCGGCGGCGGCTGTATGAACTGACCCGGTCGATCGCCGATGCGATCGACGACAGTAGCCGGTAGCGGCATTACCAACCGGCGGTGCCAGAACGATAGGTCGGCTTCACTCTTGACCGGCACCGGCATTCGCGCCACAACGCCCCGTCTCACGCCAGGGCCGGTTCGACGCCGGCCCTCGTCGATTCCCGGTCCGTTGGGATTCAGTCTCCATCGAGAGGCTTGGTCCCCAGGTCTGCCGCGCGGAGGTTCTGTTGAGCCAGTCGAGTTATCTGTTCACGAGCGAATCGGTGTCCGAAGGTCATCCGGACAAGGTTTGCGACCGCATTTCCGATACGATCGTCGATCTGTTCCTGGCGGCCGATCCGGCCAGCCGGGTGGCATGCGAAACGTTGGCCACCACCAACAAGATCGTGCTTGCCGGCGAAGTGCGCGGCCCATCCAGCGTCACCCAGGCGCTGATGGAAGAAGGCGTCCGCGCCGCGGTCAAGGACATCGGCTACGAGCAGGACGGCTTCCACTGGGAGAATGCCGAGGTCGACATCCTGCTGCACGAGCAGTCGGTCGACATCGCCGTCGGCGTCGATGCCGCGGGCAACAAGGACGAGGGCGCTGGCGACCAGGGCATCATGTTCGGCTATGCCTGCACCGAGACCGACGCGCTGATGCCGGCGCCGATTCACTACAGCCACGAGATCCTGCGCCGCATGGCGCAGGCCCGTCACGACGGAACTGTCAAGGGCCTGGGCCCTGACTCCAAGAGCCAGGTCACTCTGCGCTACGAGAACGGCCGGCCGGTCAAGGCGACCTCGGTGGTCATCTCCACCCAGCACGACGCCGACCTGTCCCAGGACGAGGTGCGCGCCATCGTGCTGCCGTTCATCCAGAACACCCTGCCGGACGGCTGGCTCGACGACGAGACGGTCTACTACATCAATCCGACCGGGCGGTTCGTGATCGGCGGGCCGGACGGCGACTGCGGCCTGACCGGACGCAAGATCATCGTCGACACCTACGGCGGTGCCGCCCCTCACGGTGGCGGTGCGTTCTCTGGCAAGGATCCGACCAAGGTCGATCGTTCGGCCGCCTATGCGGCGCGCTGGGTTGCCAAGAACGTCGTGGCCGCTGGGTTTGCCGACAAGTGCACCATTCAGGTGTCCTACGCGATCGGCATTTCCCATCCGCTGTCGATCTACGTCGAAACCCACGGCACCGGCCGGGTCGACGAGACCAAGTTGTCGCAGGTGATCGCCAAGAACGTCGACCTGTCGCCGCGCGGCATCCGCACCCGGTTGGCCCTCAGCAACCCGATCTACGCCCGCTCGGCGGCCTATGGCCATTTCGGCCGCACGCCGGACGACAGCGGCGGGTTCACCTGGGAGAAGCTGGACCTGGTAGACGATCTGAAGTCTGCGCTGACCTGACCGTCACCACCGACCCGATGCCCCAGCCCCGCGATCCCAGGCGGGTCCCCGGCGACCGGCTGTTTTTCGGTCGCCGCAAGGGGCGGCCGCTGCGTGCCAACATGCAGGCGCTGCTGGACGACCGGCTGCCCGATCTGGCGGTGCCGGTCGAGCCGGCATCGGCTGACCCCAAGACGTGGTTTGCGCGGCCGGTTCGCGCGGCGTGGCTGGAAGTTGGATTCGGCGGCGGCGAGCATCTCGCTTGGCAGGCCCGGGCCAATCCGGATGTCGGCATTGTGGGGGCCGAGCCGTTCATGAACGGCGTCGCCTCGCTGCTGCGGCATCTGGAGAACGACGGCAGCGACAACGTCCGGATTCTGGCCGACGACGCCCGTCCGATGATCGAGGCGTTGCCCCCTGGATCGCTGGAGCGGGTCTTCGTGCTGCATCCGGATCCCTGGCCGAAGCGCCGCCATCACGAGCGGCGGCTGATCCAGCACGCCTCGATCGCCCGGTTCCACGACCTGCTGGTGCCGGGTGGCGAATTGCGGATCGCCACCGACGATGTCGCCTATCTGCACTGGATCCTGGCCCGGGTTACCGCCCATCCGGGTCTGCGCTGGACCGGCACGCGCCTTGCCGACTGGCGCGCCCGCCCCGAGGACTGGCCGGAGACCCGGTATGAGGCCAAGGCCCGCCGCGAGGGCCGCGAGCCGGCCTATCTGCGCTTCGTCAAGACGTAGCCGCGCTGCGGGCCGTCAGTTCGGCGGCAATGCGCGCGGCGGTGCGCTGCAGGGGTTCCAGGAACTGTCCGATCCCGGCTTCCTCGGTCATGGCGCTGTGCAGCAGCATGACGTTGATTGCGGCAAATACCGTGTGTTCGTTGCGCACCGGCACGCCGATCGCCCAGACCTTGTCGTCAAACATCTCGTGGCTGTAGCTCGGGTCGGTCAGCGCATAGCCGCGGCCGCGAATCTCCTCAATGGCGCGGGCGAGATGCTCCGGCTGGCGGGCAAGCTCGGTCGACGGTCCCGGGATTGCCGCCAGCCGCGCGACGATCGTCCGGCGTTCGCCGTCGCTGCAGAACGCCAGATAGGCGCGGCCGAGCGAGGTGGTCAGCACCGGAATCCGGAACCCCGGCCGGCGACGGACGAAGAACACCGAGCCGCGTTCCTGCAATGTCTGCGAGATGATCATGGCGTCGCGGTCGAACAGCGCGATGTCGACCGGCCAGCCGACCTGATCGCGCACTTCCTGCAGAATCGGGTCGGCGACGCTGCCGATCCACAGGTGCCGGTCGTAGCCCTGGCTGAGCAGCAAGGTGCGCCCGGTCGGCGCGTAGGCGGCGCGTTCGGGGTCGCGCATGACGTATCCCTGACTCTCCAGGGTTTCCAACATCCGCACGACGGTTGCCTTGTCCAGGCCGGTTGCCTTGTGGATCGAGCCGACGGTCGCCAGCTTCTCCTGATTGACGATCCGCAACACGTCGAGTCCGCGCGACAGGGCAATGACCGGTTTGAACGATGGCATGCTATCCTCGCGGCTGCGCAAGCAACGCTGATTTCCCGTGATCGTATATTTTGTGAAATAGCATTTCAACAGATGAAGCGATGATCCCGAGACCGATCCGACAAGCGGGAAGATCAACATGGGCCCTCTGACCGGTTATCGGGTGCTGGAGTTCGCTGGCATCGGCCCGGCGCCGATGTGCGCCATGCTGTTGGCCGACATGGGAGCGACAGTGCTGCGGCTCGACCGGCCGATGGCGGCGGGTGACCTGGGGATCGACATGCCGGCACGCTTCGAGCTCGCAAACCGGGGCCGTCGCTCGGCAGCGGTAGACCTCAAGCGGCCCGAGGGTGTGGCCCTGGTGCTTGATCTGACGGGTCGTGCCGACGCGCTGATCGAAGGATTCCGGCCAGGCACTATGGAACGGCTGGGCCTGGGCCCGGAACCGTGCCTTACCCGCAACCCGAAGCTGGTGTATGGCCGGATGACTGGCTGGGGCCAGGACGGGCCGCTGGCCCACGCCGCCGGCCACGACATCAACTACATCGCGCTGACTGGCGCGCTGCACGCCATCGGCCGGGCCGGTCAGCCGCCAACCCCGCCGCTCAACCTAGTCGGCGATTTCGGCGGTGGCTCGCTGTATCTGGCTTTCGGAGTCGTGTGCGGGCTGCTGGAAGCCCAGCGCTCCGGCCAGGGTCAGGTGGTCGACGCCGCCATGATCGATGGTGCTGCCTCGCTGATGACCGCGTTCTATGGGCTGGCGGCGGCCGGGCTGCACAGTGATCGCCGCGGCGAGAACGTGCTCGACTCGGGCGCCTCCTACTACGACGTGTATGCCTGCTCCGACGGAGCCTATCTGTCGGTCGGGCCGATCGAGGAGCGGTTTCGGCGCGAGTTCTACGCCAGGATCGGGTTGGACGAAACCGCGCCGACCGGATCCGATCCCGCCGACTGGTTGGCCGCCAAGCGCCTGATCGCCGCGCGCATCGCGACCAGGACCCAGGCCGAGTGGTGCGCCATCCTGGAGGGCACCGATGCCTGCGTGGCGCCGGTCCTGTCGATCGCCGACGCGCCGAACCACCCGCACAACCGGGCGCGCGGCACCTTCGTGGAGATCGATGGGGTGATGCAACCGGCGCCGGCACCTCGGTTCAGCCGGACCAAGCCCGGCACCCCGACCCCGCCGGAGCCGGCCGGGGCCAGCACCGACGAGGCGTTGGCTGAATGGGGGTGCGATTCCGAAACGATCGCCCGTTTGCGTGCCGCCGGGGTGATCGGCCGGATTGAGAAACCGTCCGGGTAACGCTGGTCAGTTGCCGCGGAACGTCGGTTTACGCTTGCCCTTGAACGCGGCCGTGCCCTCGGCAAAGTCGGCGCTGCCGAAGGCCGTGGTCTGCGCCATGGCTTCCAATTCCAGAAACCCTTCCAGCGGCAGTTCGTAGGCGCGCTGCAGCAACTGCTTGGTCAGGCCGTAGGCCATGGTCGGGCCGGCTGCCAGGGTGGTTGCCAGGGAGATCGCGGTGTCCATCAAGGCATCCGGCTCCGTCAGGTGCGAGACGAACCCCAGGTCGTGGGCTTCGGTCGCGGTGACCTCACGGTTGGAGAACAGGATTTCCTTGGCCCGGATCATTCCGACTGCTCGGGGCAGCGAGTAGGCCAGCGCGAAATCGGGGATCGCGCCGATGCCAGGGAAGCCGGCCTTGAACTTGGCCTCGACCGATGCGCAGACGATGTCACCGGCCAGCGCCAGCGAGAATCCGGCGCCGGCTGCCACACCATTGACCGCCGTGATCACCGGCTTGTCGGCGGTCATCAGCGGCACCAGCCAACGGTAGCTGCGCTGCATCCGCCGGCGCATCGACACGGTGTCGCGCTCGTCCATGGCGCGGATGTCGCCGCCGGCGCAGAACGCCCGCCCGGTGCCGGTCAGCACGATGGCCCGCACCTCCGGATCGGAAATGAGCACGGGCAACTGCTGCTCGATGCCGGCCTTGATGCCGCCGGACAGTGCGTTCAGCGACGCCGGTTCGTTCAAGGTGACGACCGCCACCGCGCCGTCGCGCCGCACGATCACCGAAGGGTTGTCGCTGCCATCCATGAACGCTCTCCCGAAATCGCTCGACACGCGGTTCCCGATGATCGGCTCCGCGCTGCGTTGAATAAATTGAAGTATCGTTTCATCGAACCAAGCTCGCAATATGGGGTCGCTCGGTGCCGGCTGCCACTGCTGATGGCCGTTTCGCGCGCTCACGGGTGCGCCTACACTCGCCCCCATGCTGGCACCGAAATCCGATTTCATCGGCCTGGAAGACGGCCGTGTTCACCTGGCAACCGGCGGGCAGCCGCCCTTGCTGAAAGCCCACCGCTCCGCGTTCGAGGCCTATGCCGCCGATAAGGCCGCGGGTGCCGCCGGCTATCAACGGCACTGGGACGTCGGGCTGCAGGTCAAGGAGCGGCTGGCGGCCTTGACGGGCCTGCCTGCCGGCGACCATGCGCTGATCGGCAGCGCATCGGAAGGCATCGCCCGGGTGCTGTCGGCGGTCGAGTGGCAGGCCGGGGACAACGTGGTGGTTGCCGACAAGGACTACGCCTCCGGCCGACACGCGCTGCTGCGTCTGCAATCGCTCGGTGTCGAGCCGAGGGTAGTTTCGGCGCGCGGCTGGCGGATTGAGGTCGACGACCTGCAGGCGGCGTGCGACGCGCGGACCCGCGTGCTGTACGTCAGCCAGGTCACCTCGCTGACCGGCCAGCGCCTGGACATCGCAGCCCTGTCGGCGGGGTTGGCGAATCGCGACACCGTGCTGATCGTCGACGCCAGCCATGCCCTCGGCGTGGTGCCGGTCGACGGCCGGCTCGCCGATTTCACGGTGTCGAGCTGCTACAAGTATCTGTGCGCCACCCAGTCGGGGATCCTCGCCTGGAACCGGGCGCGGCGGCCGGATTTCGATCCGATGGCGGTCGGCTGGGCCTCCGGAAGCGATGCGCCCGACGGTCGGGCCTACGCCCCGCACGGCGATGCCCGTCGGGCGCAGGCCGGCAACTCCAACCATCTCGACGTCTATCTGCTGAAAGCCTCGCTCGACTACCTTATGCCCTACGGCGTCGACGCGATCGCTCGCCATGTGGCGGGTCTTGGCGAAACGCTGCATCGCGGCCTGACGGAACGTGGGCTGGAACTGATCACACCGGCGCCGAGTGCCGAGCGGGCCGGCAACATCGCCTTCGCCCACGCCGACAACGCGGATATCGTCCAGCGCGCCGCCGATGCCGGCATCCATCTGTGGGACGGCAGCGGCCGAGTGCGGTGCTCGGTCCACCTGTTCAACACCGACGACGACATCGCACGCCTGTTCGCCTGGATCGACGCGGGCGGCATCAAGGAGGCGGTTCGGGGTAGAGCGATAGAAAAGTGATGCCGGCCGCCCGGCCACGCCGTACTCTCCGCCCGTCGCTCCAGCCGTCCGGTCCCCGCCCATGCGCTATGCCACCAATCCCGACGTCGTAGCCGTCGTCGAACCACCGATCGCCGAGGCCAAGGGCTGGGTGGCCGGCCGCAGCTATCCGGCGGACCGGCCGCTGCTCGACCTGTGCCAGGCAGTGCCGAGCTATCCGCCGGCCGAAGAGCTGCGCGCTCATCTGGCCGACCGGGTGCGGCTGTTCGAGACCGCCCAGTATACCGCGATCACCGGGATCGCCCCGCTGCGCGAGGCGCTGGCCGGGCACATGGCCGGCGTCTACGGCGGCAGCATCGGGCCCGACAATGTGCTGGTCTCCGCCGGCTGCAATCAGGCCTACAGCCTGGCGCTGATGGCGCTGGCCCGGCGTGGCGACGAGGTCATCCTGCCGCTGCCGTATTACTTCAATCACCAGATGTGGCTGGATTCCCTCGGCGTGACCGCCGTGCACCTGCCGTTCCGCCCGGACCGAGGCGGAGTGCCGGATCCGGCGGACGCCGCCCGGCTGATCACGCCGCGTACCAAGGCGCTGGTTCTGGTGACTCCGAACAACCCGACCGGCGCGGTGATCCCGCCGGACGTGCTGGCCGGCTTCCGCGATGTCTGCGCGGGGCGCGGAGTCGCCCTGGTGCTCGACGAAACCTACAAGGACTTCCTCGATCCCGACCAGCCGCGCCACGGCCTGTTCCGCGATCCGGCCTGGGGCGACACCGTGGTGCAGCTCTACAGCTTCTCCAAGGCGTTCAGCCTGACCGGCTACCGGGTCGGCTCGATCGTGGCAGGGGCGGCCTTCGTCGACCAAGTGGCCAAGCTGATGGACACGATCTCGATCTGCACCGCGCGGATCGCCCAGGATGGCGCCCTGTACGCGCTGCAGCACCTGCTGCCGTGGGCCGACGAGAAGCGGGCGATGATGGCGCAGCGCCGAGCGGCCCTGCTGCGGGTGTTCGAGTTCGGCAATCTCGGCTTTGAATTGGTGTCGACCGGGGCCTACTTCGCCTATCTGCGCCACCCGTTCGCCGGTGAGCCGGCAGCGGCGGTCGCCAAGCGGCTGGCGCAGGAGCACGGGATCCTGGCGCTGCCCGGCACGGTGTTCGGCCCGGGTCAGGACCCGTATCTGCGTCTTGCCTTCGCCAACCTGGAGGCGGAACGGATGGGCGAGGTCGGCGACCGGCTGCGGGGGGCCGTGTGACTTCGACGGTTCGGGTCGTTCGGCTCGACGGGCTGGAGCGGCTGCCGGAGGCGCTCGCCGTCATTCACGGCGCCTTTGCCGAATACCGGGACACCCTGGTGCCGCCGTCGGCCGCACTGAACGAGACGACCGGCAGTCTGGCGCGCCGGTTGGCCGACGGTGCGGTGTTCCTGGCCGAGGACACGACCGAAGCGGTGCTCGGCGCGGTCTGCGCGGAAATCCGGCCGGATATGGTTTATCTTGATCGTCTGGCCGTGCTGCCGGCGGCTCGTGGGCGCGGCGTGGCGTCCGCCTTGGTGGCGGCGGTTGAGGCGTTCGCTGCCGGATCCGGCGCGTCCTCGGTGACTCTGGGCGTGCGGCTGGCATTGCCTGGCAACATCGCGATGTTCGGACGCATCGGGTATCGCGAGTCCAAGCGAACGGCCCATCCGGGGTTCAGCGAACCGACGTCGATGAGCATGGTGAAGACGGTGAGCGCACGTCAGTTGTGACAGCCGCGCGCCCGGCTTCGCGACGTTTGTGACGACCATGCCGAACGGTGCGTGAACCGCTGTTTTCCGGGCTTCTTGGTTGGGCAGGACAGCCTGCGATTGTTGTCGGTGCACACTGCTCAGCTTGCTCCGGAGCGTGCTCCTTGCTATACGCCCGCCTCGAGTCACATCCGCAACGGACCGGAGCCAGATCCGTCACGGATCCGGGCAGCCCTTGAGGCGCCCGTCAGTTTTCCGCCGAACAAGGAGCCGTTCATGGCTGAGTTTACCGACTACAAGGTCGCCGACATCAAGCTTGCCGACTGGGGCCGCCGCGAGATCGCGATTGCCGAGACCGAGATGCCCGGTCTGATGGCGATCCGCGAGGAATATGGTCCGGGCAAGCCGCTGAAGGGTGCCCGCATCACCGGCTGCCTGCACATGACCATTCAGACCGCCGTGCTGATCGAGACCCTGACGGCGCTGGGTGCGGAGATCCGCTGGTCGTCGTGCAACATCTTCTCGACCCAGGACCACGCCGCATCGGCGATCGCCGCGACCGGGGTTCCGGTGTTCGCCTGGAAGGGCGAGACCGAGGAAGAGTACGAGTGGTGCATCGAGCAAACCATCGTCGGCAAGGACGGCTGGCGGCCGAACATGCTGCTCGACGACGGCGGTGACCTCACGGTCATTATGCACGAGAAGTACCCCGAGCTGATGAAGGATGTGCGCGGCGTCTCCGAGGAGACCACGACCGGCGTCCACCGGCTCTACGAGATGGCCAAGAAGGGCACGCTGGCGGTTCCGGCGATCAACGTCAACGACAGCGTGACCAAGTCGAAGTTCGACAACCTGTATGGTTGCCGAGAGAGTCTGGCCGACGGCATCCGGCGGGCAACCGACGTGATGTTCTCGGGCAAGGTCGCGGTGGTTGCCGGCTACGGCGACGTCGGCAAGGGCTCGGCCCAGGGCCTGCGCAACGCCGGCGCCCGAGTGATCGTCACCGAGGTCGATCCGATCTGCGCGCTGCAGGCGGCGATGGAGGGTTATCAGGTCGTCACCATGGAAGAGGCGGCCCCGATGGCCGACATCTTCGTGACCGCGACCGGCAACAAGGACGTGATCACGATCGACCACATGCGGGCCATGAAGGACCGGGCGATCGTCTGCAACATCGGTCACTTCGACACCGAGATCCAGATCGGCGCCCTGCGGAACTACAAGTGGGAGAACGTCAAGCCGCAGGTCGACGAGATCGTGTTCCCGGACGGCAAGCGTCTGATCGTCCTGGCCGAGGGCCGGCTGGTCAACCTGGGCTGCGCCACCGGGCATCCGAGCTTCGTGATGAGCGCCTCGTTCTCGAACCAGGTGCTGGCGCAGATCGAGCTCTGGAAGAACCACAGCAAGTATGAAAAGCAGGTGTACGTGCTGCCGAAGAAGCTCGACGAGCGGGTGGCTGAACTGCACCTGAAGAAGATCAACGCCAACCTGTCGAAGCTGTCGGCCGAACAGGCCAGCTACATCGGCGTGGCGCCCACCGGCCCGTTCAAGACCGAAACCTACCGGTACTGAGGCATTACCCACGCGGGTTGCCGCGATTGACACGGAAAGGGCGCCCGATGGGCGCCCTTTTTATTTCCAAAGCAACTTGAATAACTGAAATTATGTCATAAACGTCAAATATATTAACCAATGTATTCCTAATTTTATTGAATTTCTTAATTTTGCCAGACGCAGCCAGGTGAATGAAATCAGGCGTTTTTACGATAGTAATGCCGATTCCACGATAATTTATGATGCCAGTTGAGCAAATGACACCGTGAATTGATGACTTTCCAGATCAATGGATCTAATTTTTATCAATAATATCAATATATTATAAATCATCATGATCGATCCTTCGATAATTTCCCTGGAATGGGGTTGCATTTCAGACATCAATCGGTTGAATCAGTGTCGTCATCAGACATAAATCGATCCCGTCGAGAATAATTTTGCTCTGGATCGATCCAGCGCGTGAATGCTCAAGCATTCGCGAACGCCTTATTCTTGTCCGTTGTTGTGCTGCGCGAGTTTCGCGGCTGCGGCGGCGCGTGGCCCGGTCCTCGGGCCACTGAGCCTGAGATCATGGAGACGTCGACATGCAGAACGATACCTACAAGCGGGAATACACCCGGGAGTTCGTATCCCGTTGGGACAGCCTGATCGGCTGGGACAGCCGTGCCGAGGGGGAGAACGGGTTCTTCGAGCGAATCCTGCGCCATCATAACTGCAAGCAGGTTGCCGACATCGCCGCCGGAACCGGTTTCCACGCGATCCGCCTTGCCCATGCCGGTTTCGAGGCAACGGCGTCGGATGGATCCGAAGCGATGATCCGGCAGACCGAACAGAACGCGGAGGACATGGACGTCGCGCTGGCTGATGCCAAGGTCGTGGACTGGCGGGAACTGCACACGGCATTCGGCGCCAACAAGTTCGACGCCCTGGTCTGCCTCGGCAACGCCTTCACCCACCTGTTCGAGGAGGAGGCGCGCACCAAGGCCCTGGATTCGATGCGCACCGTGCTGCGGCCGGGCGGCCTGTTGATCCTCGATCACCGCAACTACGACAAGATTCTCGATAACGGTTACAGCTCGAAGCATAAGTTCTACTACGTCGGCAACGGCGTCGACGCGCGTCCGGCGATCATCCAGGACGATCTTGTGAAGTTCGAATACAGCTATCCGGACGGGAACAAATTCCACCTGTCGATGTTCCCGCTGCGCCGGCACTACATGCAGAAGCTCCTCGACGACGCTGGTTTCACCAGTGTCGCCACCTACGGCGACTTCGAGCAGAACTTCGAACCGGACGAGGTCGACTTCTTCCAGCAGATCGCTGTCAAGCCGCGTCACTGAGCGGTCCTGTCGATACCGGGAAGGAGCAAATCATGAATGTACAGACACAGGATCGGGCGGCGGTCGACTCCATCGTCGCCCAGACCAAGGACTACTACGACGGCCCGGCCGATCAGATCTATCGGCACATCTGGGGCGAGAACATCCACATCGGCTATTTCGAGAACTCCGAGGACTCCCTGCGCGAAGCGATGAAGCGTTCCAACGAGCGCATGGCCAAAGGGGTCGAGCTCGGATCGGACGACACGGTACTCGATGTCGGCAGCGGCTACGGGGCGCTGGCCCGATTTCTGGCCAAGCGCTACGGCTGCGATGTCGTCGCCTCGAACATTTCGGAGCGCGAGTTGGAATGGGGCCGCGAGCTGACCGCCGAGCAGGGATTGGACGACAAGGTCAGTTTCGCCTGGGCGGACTTCCACGCCCTGCCGTTCGAAGATGACGGCTTCGACTACTACTGGAGCCAGGAGGCCTTCCTGCACGCCGCCGACAAGGCGGCGGTGCTGACGGAAGCCCGCCGTGTTCTGAAGCCGGGCGGCGCCATCGTGTTCACCGACCTGCTGGTGCGCGACGGCACGCCCGCCGCCGACCGGGAACGGATCTACGACCGGGTGAAGTCGCCCGACATGTGGGACAGCGGTGCATATCTGTCGGCCCTGGAGCAGGCCGGGTTCAACGTCGAGACCCATGAGAACTGGTCGGAGCACGTTGCCCCGACCTACGCCTGGGTGCGCGACCAGCTCGAGCTGCGACGCGAATGGTTCGAGGACCGCATTGGCAAGGAAGCGGTCGACCGGACCTCGGCGGCCCTGCAGTTCTGGGTCGACGCTGCCGATGCCGGACGGATCGGTTGGGAATATTTCGTCGCCAGAACGCACTGAGTCACGGCGGTCCGAGGCTGCGGCCTCCTGTCGTCCCTGCTGCACTACCAAACGGAGTTATTGATGAGTGATGCGTACATTCTGACGTCGGAATCGGTTGGCCCGGGCCATCCGGACAAGATTGCCGACCAGATTTCAGACGCCGTGCTCGACGCGCTGCTGACCCAGGACCGCAACAGCCGGGTGGCGTGCGAGACGCTGGTGAACACCGGCCTGATTCTGATGGCCGGCGAGATCACCACCACCGCGTCAGTCGACTACGCGCAGGTCGCGCGCGATGTCGTGCTGGACATCGGGTACGACGACAGCCGCCTCGGCTTTGACGGCGCCAGCGCCGCCGTGCTGGTGGCGCTGGACAAGCAGTCGCCCGACATTGCGATGGGCGTGAACGAGGGTTCAGGCCTCGATCTCGATAAGGGGGCCGGCGATCAGGGTCTGATGTTCGGCTACGCCTGCCGGGAGACCGAAGAGTTGATGCCGATGCCGATCATGCTGGCGCACCGGCTGACCCGCCAGCAGAACGAGGTGAGGCGCAGCGGTGCGCTGCCATGGTTGCGGCCGGACGCTAAGGCCCAGGTGTCGATCCGTTACGAGAACGACAAGCCGGCGGCGATCGATACCGTCGTGCTGTCGACCCAGCACGCCGAGGACGTCGATCACGCCACCCTGACCGAGGCGGTGATCGAGGAGATCGTGAAGCCGGTGGTGCCTGCGGCGATGATCTCCGGCGACACCAAGTACCTGATCAACCCGACCGGCCGGTTCGTCGTCGGCGGCCCGCACGGCGACTGCGGCCTGACCGGACGCAAGATCATCGTCGACACCTACGGCGGCATCGGCCGGCACGGCGGCGGCGCGTTCTCCGGCAAGGATCCCTCCAAGGTCGACCGCTCGGCCGCCTATGCGGCGCGCTACGTCGCCAAGAACGTGGTCGCGTCGGGATTGGCCGATGTCTGCGAGGTGCAGGTCAGCTACGCCATCGGCGTTGCACAGCCGACCAGCATCCATGTGAATACCCAGGGCACGGCCAGGGTGCCGGAGCGGCGGATCGAGCAGCTGATTCGCGAGCAGTTCGACCTGCGGCCGAAGGGCATCATCCAGATGCTCGACCTGTTGCGCCCGATCTACCGGCAGACCGCCAGCAATGGGCATTTCGGCCGGTCCGAGGCGGAACTGACGTGGGAGCGCACCGACAAGGCGTCGACCCTGGCCGCTGCCCTGGATCGCGACGCTGCCGACTGATCGGATTGCCGCGACCGGGACCAGCAGGCGTGCTTGTCGGCCCCGGCGTCGCCGCGTAGGCTCGCCGCGTGAAACACGGGCGAAAAACGGCATGGTTCGGGGCCGGGGCGGCGATGACCGCCCCGGCGTCGGCGTTTGCCCAGAGCGCTGCCGATACGGTTCCGGGCGGCACGGATGTCGTCACCATCATGGTGCTCGGCGGCTTCACGGTCCTGCTGGCGTTGCTGTACGCCCGCCAGATCAAGAAGACCGCGGACGCGGAACGTGCCTTGGCCACCGAGCGCGCGACGGTACAGGAACTGGAGCGGTCGCTGCCGGCCCGGTTGCAGGAGCACGAACGCTCGATCCTGGAAGGCGTTGCGGTTCCGGTGTGGCGGCGCAGGCCCGACGGCACCCTCGGTTACGGCAACGCTCCGGCCATGCCGCTGTATCCGGAACTGGAGAAAGTCGGTCCGCTGGCCGAGCGGGCAATTCATGTCGGTCGTGCCCAGAGCGAGAGCCGCAACATGGTGGTGCACGGCGACCGGCGCCTGGTCGACGTCACCGAGACCCCGGCGGCGGATGGTGGCACGGTCGGGACCGCCCGCGACCTCACGGCACTCGAACAGCTTCAGTCGGAACTCGCGCGCCACGTCGATGCGCATGCCGACGTGCTGGAGACCCTGCGGACTGCGGTCGCGATCTTCGGCCCCGACAAGCGTCTGATCTTCGCCAACACCGCGTTCGGCCGCTTGTGGTCGGTGGACGCCGACCTGCTGGAGCGTGACCCCACCCTGACCGAGGTGCTGGAGCGGGCGCGCGAGAACCGGCGGCTGCCGGAACAGTCCGACTTCCGCGCGTGGCGCGACGACTTCAACCGGCTATTCACAACCTTGATTGGCAGCCACGAGGAACTGCTGTTCCTGCCGGACGACACGACGGTGCGTATGGCGGTGACCTCGCACCCGTTTGGCGGCCTTCTCATGGTCTTCGAGGACGTCACCGACCGCCTGACCTTGGAGCGGTCCTACAACACCCTGACGGCGGTCCAGCAGGAGACGTTGGACAATCTGTACGACGGAATCGCCGCGTTCGGTGCCGATGGCAGGCTCAAGCTGATCAATCCGACGTACCGGCATCAGTGGGGTTTGCCGGACGACTTCGGTGACGACGAACCACATGTCGGCCTGGTGCTGGAAGCGATGCGGCTGAAGTTCGGTGAGGAGGACCGTTGGCCCTCCGTGAAGGCAGAATGGGTGACTCGACTGGCAGAACGGGTGCCGCGCTCTGGGCGGATCGAGCAGAGCGACGGCCGGGTGCTGGACTATGGCGTCGTCCCCCTGCCGGACGGCGCCTCCCTTCTCAGCTTCCGTGACGTGACCGACACCTTGGCGGTGCAGCGCGCCCTGCAAGAGCGTACCGAAGCGCTGGAGATGGCCGACCGGCTGAAGAGCGAGTTCCTGGCCAACGTCTCCTATGAACTGCGGACCCCGCTGAACGCGATTATCGGATTTTCAGAGATCCTGGAGCAGGAATACGCCGGGCCGATGAACGACCGGCAGAAGGAGTATGCCCGGGCGATTCTTCAGTCCTCCAACCGCTTGGTCCGTCTGGTCAACGACATCCTCGACCTCGCTTCGATCGAAGCCGGGTATCTGGAACTGGAGCGCATCGAGGTCGATCCGTTGCGATTGATCGAGGCGGTCGAGGGGCTGGGCCGCGAACGGGCGCGGGCCCGGCGGATCGATTTCTCTGTGCGGATCGATGGCACGGTTGCCCCGATCATGGTGGACGAGCGCCGGTTGACCCAGGCGTTGTACAACCTCGTCTCCAACGCCTTCGCGTTCACGCCCGACGGCGGACGCGTGCTGGTCACGGTGGAAGACGACGATGACATGGTTCTGTTCCGGGTGGCTGACACCGGCGTCGGCATCGCGCTGGAGGACCAGGGTCGGGTGTTCGACCGGTTCGAGCGCGCCGGTCGCGATGCCGGCGCCGGGTTGGGGCTGGCGCTCGTCAAATCACTGGTCGAACTGCACCACGGAACGGTTGAGCTGCTGTCGGAGCCGGGACACGGTACCGAGGTGATCTGCCGCATTCCGCGGTCTGGTCGATGGAACGCCGGCGTACCGTGACGATCGTCGATCTGCCTGATCTGGCAGCGACCGAACGGCTGGCCGGGCGAATCGCCGCACTTGCTCGACCGGGCGAAGCGGTGCTGCTGTCCGGCCCGCTCGGCGCCGGCAAAAGCGCGTTTGCCCGGGCGTTCGTGCGGGCCTGGGTCGATGATCCGGCGGCCGAAGTGCCGAGCCCGACTTTCACCCTGGTCCAGCCTTATGACGGCCCGCGCGGTGCGGTCTGGCACTGTGATCTGTATCGGCTCGGTGATCCGGAGGAACTCCAGGAGTTGGGAATCGACCAGGGTTTCGCCGAAGCCGTGATGCTGGTGGAATGGCCGGACCGGCTCGGCCCTTGGCTTCCGCCCGATCGTCTCGAACTCGCCATCGAAATATGCGAACAAGCGGAAGACGCGCGCAGGGCGATGCTCGCAGCCTTCGGGGTCTGGAGTGCGCGGATGGACGAGTTGGCCGATGCCTGACGCAAAGCAGGGTGGTGGTGTGACGACGGCAATGGCGGCTAATGCCGGGGCGCAAGAAGCAGACAGGCGCGCGGCTCGATTGCGGCGATTCCTGGAGTCCGCCGGCTGGGGTGATGCGGAGCGTCAGCCGTTGGCGCGCGATGCCTCGTTCCGGTCCTATGACCGCCTGATCCGAAGCAGCGAACGGGCGGTGCTGATGGACGCGCCACCGGACAAGGGCGAGGACGTACGGCCGTTCCTTGCAGTCGCCGCCCAATTGCACCGCTACGGTTACAGCGCGCCGCGGATCGTCGCGGAGGACCGCACCGACGGCTTCCTGCTGCTGGAGGACCTCGGCGACATCACCTACACCCGCGCGCTTGGAGCCGGCGCCGAAGAGGTCATGCTCTACGCCCGCGCCACCGATCTGCTGATCGACCTGCACCGCCGGACCGGCGCGCTCGGCTATGACGTGCCGCCATATTCCGACGACAAGCTGGTCGCCGAAGCGGCGCTGCCACTGGACTGGTACTTCCCGTTGGTGCTCGGCCGCGAACTCGATCAGGCGGAACGCGCAAGCTATGAGGCGGCGTGGCGCGATGCCCTTGCGGTCTTGCGCGGCGCACCGGATACCTTGGTTCTGCGGGACTTCCATGTTGATAACTTGATGGTGCTGCCGGGCCGTCCGGGGATCGCCGCGTGCGGTCTGCTCGACTTCCAGGACGCGGTCGAAGGTCCGGTGACCTACGACCTCGCCTCGCTGCTGCAGGACTCCCGGCGCGATCTGGCGCCCGGCCTGGAAGACACGCTGCTCGACCGCTACCGCGCGGCGACGCCGATCGCCGATCCGGTGGCCTTCGACCGCAGTTACTACGGGTTCGGTGCCCAGCGCGGCCTCAAGGTGTTCGGCATCTTCGGCCGGCAGTCGGCGCTGTACGACAATCCACGCTATCTGCACCACATCCCGCGGATCTGGCGGCACGTTGAGCGCGATTTGATCCTGGCCGGCCTGGACGACGTCCGCGCCTGGCTCGACACCCACATCCCGACCGACTCCCGGGTGCAGCCGGCCCCCGAGGTTCGGCGTCCGACGTGATACTGTTGCCATCCCATCCGACCGAGCCGACCACGACATGCATCTGCAAGGCCTGAAGAAACGTTCATCCTGGGTCCCCGACACCGCCATGGTGCTGGCGGCGGGTCACGGCACCCGCATGGCGCCGTTGACCGATACCTGTCCGAAGCCGCTCATCGAGGTGGCGGGCCAGTCGACCCTGGACCGGATACTGGACAAGCTGACCACCGCCGGCGTACCGCGCGTGATCGTCAACGCCCATCACCTGGCCGACCAGGTCGAGTCCCATCTGGCGAGCCGAACCGATCCAGCGGTCACAGTGATCCGGGAGGCCGAGGTCCTGGAGACCGGTGGCGGGGTTAGGAACGCCTTGCCGCATTTCAACGATCAGCCGGTCTTCGTGATCAACGGCGACAGCCTCTGGCTGGACGGATTGCGGGACTCCCTGCACCGTTTTTCCGAGATCTGGAACGGCGATGAGATGGATGTCCTGCTGCTGCTGTACCCGTTCGCTCGGGTCCTGAGCTGGCACGGGCTCGGCGACTACATGATGGACCCCGACGGCCGGTTGACCCGCAAGCCGGAAAGCCACGTCGCGCCCTATGCATACATGGGCGTGTCGATCCTGCACCCGCGGATCTTCGCCGATGCCCCGCACGGGGCGTTCTCGCTGAACCGGATCTACGACAAGGCCGAGGAGGCCGGCCGTCTGTTCGGTGCGGTGCATGACGGGCTCTGGTACCACATCTCCACCCCGGCCGACCTGGAGGAGGCCAACCGGCGCTTCTCTCAGGGTCACGTGCCGGACACACCTTACGTTTGAGGGCCGTGGACGGGGGCCGCATCTACTCGATACCGGTCGGCGTGCCATTCCTGGACGCGCTGGCCCTGGGACTGTGGGCCGCCGTTGGCGAAGACCCCCTGGCGCTGGCGCGGGCGACGGTGCTGCTGCCGACCCAGCGCGCGGTACGCTCGGCCGCCGAGGCCTTTCTGCGGCTTGGCGACGGCCGGCCAATGCTGCTGCCGACGTTGCAGGCGATCGCCGACGTCGACGAGCAGGAACTTGACCTGGCCCATGGCGACGATGCCGGAGTAGCGGCGGCGCTCGACCTGCCGCCGGCAATCCCGGCGCTGCGCCGCCAGTTGTTGCTGGCCCGCCTGGTTCTGGCCTACGCCGACCGGCTTGAGGCTGACGGGGTCGCTGCTCCGCGCTCGCCCGAGCAGGCGGTCCGGCTGGCGGCGGCCCTGGCCGGGCTGATCGACCAGGTACAGGCCGAAGGGCTGGCGTTCGAGGCGCTGACCGGGCTGGTGCCGTCGGAGTATGCCGAGCATTGGGGGCTCACCCTGCGGTTCCTGACCATCGTCACCGAGCTCTGGCCGAAATGGCTGGAGGAACAGGGGGCGGTCGATCCGGTGGTGCGCCGCGACGCCCTGATGCGAGCCCGCGCCACGGCCTGGCAGGCCGCGCCACCGTCCGATCCGGTGATCATCGCTGGCTCGACCGGGTCGGTGCCGGCGACCGCCGGCCTGATGACGGCGGTCCTCGGCCTGCCGCAGGGCACGCTGGTTCTGCCGGGCTTGGACCAGGATTCCGACGACAGTGTCTGGGCGAGCGTCGGTACCGATGCCGCACACCCCCAGCACGGGCTGCACCGGCTGCTGGTCGGACTTGGGATTCCGCGCGGCGATGTCGGTCTCTGGCCGGGAGCGGCGACCTTCGTGCCGGCCACCGCCGCACGGGCGCGGATGCTGCGCGAGGCGATGCGTCCGGCGGCCACCACCGAGGCTTGGCGAATGCTGGCGACGAGGCCGTCGGAACCGGACGCCCCAGCGACCGGCGCGTTCGACGGCATCCGGCGGCTGGAGGCACCCAGTCCGCGCGAGGAGGCTGGTGCCATTGCCATGCTGATGCGCGAGGTGCTGGAGACCCCCGGCCGCACCGCTGCCCTGGTGACGCCGGATCGCAGTCTGGCGCGTCGAGTGGCCAGCGAGCTGGAGCGCTGGGACCTGACGGTTGACGATTCCGCCGGCCGACCGCTGGCCGAAAGCGCGCCGGCGGCGTTCCTGCGCCTAATCGGCGATCTGGCGGCCGAACAGGCCGCCCCGGTTCCGCTGCTGGCCGCGCTGAAGCACCCCCTGGCGGCCGGCGGCCAGGCGCCGGATGCCTTTCGCCGGATGGTGCGGCGGCTGGAGCGGTTGGTGCTGCGCGGACCGCGTCCGGCGCCGGGATTCACCGGGTTGCGGCGGGCGGTTGAGGTCCTGGAGGACAAGCACGCCGAGGCGCGCGCCGGGTTGCTGGTCTGGGTCGACGGTCTCGCCGGCCGCCTCGGTCCGTTGCTCGATACGCTGAACCGGCCGGCGGTTGCCGCGACCGAGATGGCCGATGCGCACGCCCGCGCCGCCGAAGCGCTGGCGCAGAGCGACCAGCAGAGCGGGGCCGACCGACTGTGGCGCGGCGATGCCGGCGAAGCACTCGCCCGGTTGTTTGACGAGATGCGCGACGCCCTCGACGCGCTGGAGCCGGTTCCCGGCCGGGCGTGGCCGGGACTGTTCGAGGCGCTGCTGGAAAGCCGGGTGGTCCGTCCGCGTTGGGGGGCGCATCCGCGCCTGCACATTCTGGGTGCTCTGGAGGCCCGCCTGCAGCGGTTCGACCGGGTGATCCTCGGCGGGTTGAATGAGGGCACCTGGCCGGCCGATCCCGCGCCGGACCCGTGGATGAGCCGGCCGATGCGGCGGGATTTCGGCCTGCCGGCGCCGGAACGGCGGATCGGTCTCGCCGCCCACGATGTATCCATGGCGTTCGGCGCGCCGGAGGTGGTGCTGACCCGCGCGACCCGGGTCGAGGGCACGCCGACCGTGCCGTCGCGCTGGCTGCTGCGGCTGGAAACCGTGGCGCGCGCCCTGGGAGCCGAGGCGGAGTTCCGGTCGGATCCGGCGCCGGTGGCTTGGCATGGGCAACTCGATCGTCCGGCCAGCGTCGAACCGGGAAAGGCGCCGCTGCCATGCCCGCCGGTGCATGTCCGGCCGCGCACCCTGTCGGTCACCCGCATCGACACCTGGCTGCGCGATCCCTACTCGATCTATGCGTCGCGAATCCTGGACCTGCGGGCGCTGGATGACCTGGACTCCGATCCGAACGCCGCCGAGCGCGGCAACGCGATCCACAACGCGCTCGACGCGTTCGTCGCCGCCTACCCACGCGACCTGCCGCCGGACCCGCTGCAGCGCCTGCTGGAGTACGGTCAGGCCAGTTTCGCCGACCATCTGGACCGGCCGGGCGTGTGGGCGTTCTGGTGGCCGCGCTTCGAGCGGGTGGCCGCCTGGTTCGTCGAGGTCGAGCGTGACCGCCGCCGCGGCCTGTCGGCCACCGTCACCGAACAGAAGGGTCGGCTGGCGGTTCCGGGCCCGGCCGGGGACTTCACCCTGACCGGCATCGCCGACCGGATCGACCGGATGGGAGACGGCACCTACGCCATCGTCGACTACAAGACGGGCGGCTATCCCTCGAAGAACGACCTCAAGAACGGGGCGGCGCCGCAGCTGCCGCTGGAGGCATTGATCCTGGCCGGTGGCGGCTTCCCGGACCTGCCGGTGGCCCCGGTGTCGTCCCTGGCCTACTGGCGGGTCGGCGGCGGCGATCCGCCGGGGGCGATCGACGCGGTGGAGTCCGGTGTCGCCGAACTGGTCGCCGAGGCCGAGGCTGGGCTACGCACCCTGATCGCCACCTTTGACGATGAGCAGACCCCGTATCACTCGGTCCCGGACGCAGGCCGCAAGCCGCGCTTCAACGACTACGCCCACCTCGCCCGGATCGGCGAATGGGCGGCGGGTGACGAGGATGGTTGAGGTGGTCATTTCGGTATCGAATTGGTTGAGTGTCGGTGACCGTGTGCCCCATTCAGACGGAGGGCAGTCGTGACCACCGCCAGCGTCCTTGCCGCCGCCAACGAGCGCCAGCGGCTGGCGGCCGATCCGACGGCATCGGTGTGGGTGGCGGCGTCGGCCGGTTCCGGCAAGACCAAGGTGCTGACCGACCGGCTGCTGAATCTGCTGCTGGACGGCGCGTCGCCGGAGCGGCTGCTGTGCCTGACCTACACCAAGGCGGCGGCCGCGGAGATGGCGACCCGGCTGCAGTCCAGGCTGGCGGCCTGGACGGTGGTTGACGAGCCGTCGCTGGTCGACGATCTGGCCCGGCTGTCGGGCGCCACGCCGACTCAGGCCCGGCTGGCCAAGGCCCGACGGCTGTTCGCCGAGGTGCTGGACGCGCCGGGCGGGCTGAAAATCCAGACCATCCACGCCTTCGCCCAGTCGCTGCTGGGTCGGTTTCCGCTGGAGGCCGGGGTGCCGCCGAACTTCCGGCTGGCCGATGACCGGGCGAGTGCCGCTCTGCTGGCCGAGGCCGAGGCGGCGATGCTGGCCCGAGCCCGTTCGGCGACCGATACCGATCTCGCCACCGCGCTGTCGATCGTCACCGAGCGGGCCAACCAGGAGCAGTTCCGCGAACTGATGCGTGCGGCCCTGGGCGCACGGACCCGGCTGACGGCGGCGCTTGAAGCCGCAGGCGGACTTGCCGGATTGGCGACGGCGGTCCACGCGCGTCTGGGCGTCGAGCCGGGGTCGAGCGATCTGGACCTGCTGTGGGCCGCCAGCGCGGATGCCGCCCTCGACGGCACTGGCTTGCGCCGGGCCTGCGAGGTGCTGGGGCATGGTTCGAAGACCGATGTCGAACGGGGCGGGACACTGGCCGACTGGCTTGCGCTGGGCGAACCGGATCGCCGCGCGGCCGCGTGGGAGGCCTATCGCGGGGTGTTCCTGACCGCTGAAGGACAGCCGCGCAAGACGCTGGCGACCAAGGCGGCACTGGCGTTCGATCCCGCAGCCGGCGATACGCTGCTGGCTGAGGCCGAGCGGTTGAGCGTTATCGAGGAGACGCGCCGTGCCCGCGCGACCGCGGAGCGGACGGTTGCCCTGGTCACCTTGGCGGCGTCGGTGATCGACGCCTACGAGACCGCCAAGGGCCGTCGCGCCGAGCTCGACTACGAAGACCTGGTGGAGCGGGCGCGGTCGCTGCTGCACCGGCCGGGGGTCGCGGCCTGGGTGCTGTTCAAGCTGGACGGCGGGCTCGACCACATTTTGATCGACGAGGCCCAGGACACCAGCCCGGCGCAGTGGGACATTGTGCGCGCCTTGGCGGAGGAGTTCTTCGCCGGTTCCGGCGCTCACGACGCCCGCCACCCGACGGTGGAACGCTCGATCTTCGCGGTCGGCGACGTCAAGCAGTCGATCTACAGCTTCCAGGGGGCCGATCCGGCCGGTTTCGGCACCGCCCGCGCGCATTTCGCCACGCGCGTGGCGGAGGCCGAGAAGCTGTTCCGCCGGGTGCCGCTGGAGCAGTCGTTCCGCTCGACCGATGCCGTGCTGCAGGCGGTCGACGCGGTGTTCGCCCAACCGGATGCCCAGGACGGCGTCGCCGAAGTGGACTCTGCCGGTGGAAAGGTTCCGATAGAGCCGGTGCCGATCGTGCACAGTGCGGTGCGGGCCGGCCATGCCGGCCGGGTCGAAGTGTGGCCACTGCTCGAACCGCAAGACGAAGAGATCGGCGAGATGTGGGCGCCGCCGATCGAGCGGCGGTCAACCGACGAGCCACGGGCCAGGCTGGCGACGCGGATTGCCACGCGCATCAAGGGCTGGATCGCGGCCGGGGAGCCGCTTCCGGCGCGGGGCCGGCCGATCCGCCCGGGTGACGTCATGGTGCTGGTGCAGCGCCGCGGGCCGTTCGTCCACGAACTGGTGGCCGCCCTGAAGAAGGCGGAGGTTCCGGTGGCCGGCGTCGACCGGCTGATGCTGACCGACCAGATGGCGGTGATGGATCTGGTGGCGGTCGGCCAGACGGTTTTGCTGCCGGAGGACGATCTGACGCTCGCCACCGTGCTGAAGGGGCCGCTGGTCGGGCTGAGCGAGGATGAGCTGTACCACCTCTGCCAAGGCCGCCGGGAGAAGCGGGTGTGGCGTGAGCTGCGGCTGCGGGCGACGGAGGGTGGGGTCTACCGGCAGGCCTACGACCGGGTGCGCTACTGGCTGCGCCTCGCCGATCGGGTGCCGCCGCACGACTTTTACCAGCGGGTGCTGGCGCGTGGCGGGCGCGAGCAGCTGATCCACCGGCTCGGATTCGAAGCCGAGGACGCCATCGACGAGTTCCTGGCCCAGACCCTGGCCTATGAGCGCGAGAGCACGCCGTCGCTGCAGGGTTTCCTGCATTGGCTGGTAGTCGGCGACTTTGAGGTGAAGCGCGAACTGGAAGGCGCCGGCGACACGGTTCGGGTCATGACCGTTCACGGGGCGAAAGGGTTGCAGGCACCGATCGTGATCCTGCCGGACACACTGCGGGTGCCCCGGTTGCAGGACCAGTGGCTGTGGTACACGGCTGACGACGGTTCGGACATCCCGCTGTGGGCCGCGTCGAGCAAGGCGGCCGACCGGGTGTCGGCCCAGGCGCGCGCCGAGGCCAAGCGTCGGCAGGACCAGGAATACCGGCGCCTGCTGTATGTGGCGATGACCCGGGCCGAGGATCGGCTGGTGGTCTGCGGCTGGCAGCAGCGCCGCGCCGGGACGGCCGGCAACTGGTATGAGCTGATCCGCAACGGCTTGGCACCGATCGCCGGGCCGCAGCCGATGCCGGACGATCCCGACGGCCCGCCGATGCTGATGCTGGAGACCCTGCAGACGGCGTCCGCGCCGTCGCCCGCGCCCGAAACCGCACTGCAGGCGGCTACCCTACCCGAATGGGCTTCCCGCCCGCCCCTGCAGCCCGAGCCGAGTCCGCCGGTGCCGCTGGCGCCGTCGCGACCGGCCGGGGAGGAGCCGCCGGTCCGCTCGCCGCTCGACGCCGATGACGGCCGGCGGTTCAAGCGTGGCCTGATCCTGCACCGGTTGTTGCAGACCCTGCCGGAGATCGCGCCGGACCGCCGTGCAGCGGCCGGTCTGCGGTTCCTGGAGCGTCCGGTCCACGGGTTGGACCGGGAGATTGCGGAGGCTTGGCTCGCCGAAGCGCTGGCGGTGCTGGATGATCCGGCCTTTGCCGCCGCGTTCGCCGCCGGGTCGCGCGCCGAAGTGCCGATTGTCGGCGTCGTCGCGGGCGCCGACGGACCGGCGGTGGTGTCCGGACGGATCGACCGGCTGGCGGTGACCGATGACGAGGTGCTGGTGGTCGACTTCAAGACCAACCGGCCGGCGCCGTTGACCGTCGATGCCGTACCGGAAGCATACCGACGCCAGCTCGGCACCTACCGGACGCTGCTTGCCGGCCTTTATCCCAAGCATGCGATTCGCTGTGCGCTGGTGTGGACCGACGGCCCCCGGTTGATGGAGCTTTAGCCCCCGTGATCCGGGCATCGGCCGATGCCGGTGTGCGGTGAAGCTTGACCCCCCACTCCTGCGTTCCTAGATTCGCCCCCAACGCATCCTTGGAGAGGATAACTCGATGGTGACGGTCCCGGTTTCCGACGGCTCCTTCGACGACGACGTACTGAAGTCCGAAAAGCCCGTGGTCGTCGACTTCTGGGCGGAATGGTGCGGACCCTGCAAGATGATCGCTCCAGCCCTGGAGGAGATCGCCAACGAACTTGGCGACAAGGTCACCGTGGCCAAGGTCAACATCGACGACAATCCCAAGACCCCGGCAGCCTATGGGGTTCGGGGAATTCCCACCTTGATGCTGTTCAAGGACGGCCAAGTGGCCGCCATGAAGATCGGCGCGCTTCCGAAGGGCGATTTGAAAGCCTGGATCGAATCGTCGATCTAACCTCCCAAAAGCGTGTGTGCGACGCTCACGGCCTCGCTTCGGCGAGGCCGCTTTGTTTTCGGGCTGTCGTCGAACGGCTGCATTCTCGATGCCATCCCCGCCTTACCCGTGGTCGGCGAGCACCTTGCCGGCGAGGTAGAGCGACCCGGCGACCAGGATACGGCCGCGCTGACTAGGATCGGTGGCAGCCCGCGCCACGCCCTCGGCGACGCTGGCGGCCACTGACACCGGAATCCCGACGTCGCGGGCCGCCGCTGCCGCGTCCTCGGCCGACAGCGAGGCCGGTTCGCCCGGAATCGTCACGGTCGCGAGGCTGGCGACCAGCCCCTGGAAGTGCCGCAGATAACCGCGCGGATCCTTGGTGTTTAGCATCCCGAGGATCAGGTGGATCGGCGCGTCCGGTTCAGCGCGGCGCCAGCCGGCGATGTGCTCGGCGATCACCCGGCCGGCATCCTCGTTGTGGCCGCCGTCCAGCCAAAGCGTCCAGTCCGGGCGCAACCGGTTGACGAGCGGACCGCGGATCAGGCGCTGCAGCCGCGCCGGCCAGCGGGTCCGCTCCAGCCCGTGAGCGCGATCGACGGGCGAGTTGGCAAGGCGGCTGTCGATCACCCGCGCCAAGCCGAGCGAGATGGCGGCGTTGCCGACCTGGTGTGCGCCGGGCAGCGCCGGGCGCGGCAGAACCTCGCGGGTGCCGTCCATCTCGAACACCAGCCGGTCGCCCTCCATCCGGGCGGTGAACTCACGGCCCCAGCGGTACAGCGGCGCGCCGATCTCGGCGGCGCGCGCCTCAATCACCGCCAGCCCGCGCGGGTCCTGCGGGCCGATGATCCCGGGCACGCCGGGCTTCAGGATTCCGGCCTTCTCGAAGGCGATCTTCTCCAGCGTGTCGCCCAGATACTGCAGGTGGTCCATCGACACCGGCGCGATCGCGGTGGCAAGCGGACGGTCGATCACGTTGGTGGCGTCGAACCGTCCGCCCAGACCGACCTCCAGGACGAGCGCGTCGGCGGGAGTGCGGGCGTAGGCCAGGAACGCGGCGGCGGTGGTGATCTCGAACAGGGTGATCGGCTTGCCGGCGTTGACCTGCTCGCATTCCTCCAGGATCGCGGCGAAGGCCGGATCGTCGATCTCGCGCCCGGCGAGCACGATGCGCTCGTTGAATCGGACGAGATGCGGGGAGGTGTAGGTGTGGACCCGGTGTCCGGCAGCTTCCAGGATCGAGCGCAGGTTCGCGACGGTCGAACCCTTGCCGTTGGTGCCGGCGACATGGATCACCGGTGGCAGGGCGCGTTCCGGGTGGCCGAGGGCGGCCAGCATGCCTTCCATCCGGCCGAGCGACAGGTCAATCGCCTTGGGGTGGAGCCGCAGCAGGCGTTCCAGGATGGTCTCGGGCGTCACGGGCAGCGGGGCGATGATCGGAGCATCCTCCGGTCTGGGCCGGCGCAGGCCGGCGATTGGGTGGATTCTAGTCGGACTCGCCGGCCGGGGTGCGCGTGTCGGCGACGTGGTTCGTCGATTTCCCGTCGTCCTTGGTTGCCGGTGCCTTGCCGGGGATCTCCACATCAGGCTGCGGCAGGGCGACGATCTGCGCCGTCGGCCGGGGCCGCAGCAGCAGGGCGAGGATGCGTCCAAGCGTTGCCTTCAGATCCTTGCGGTGCACCACCGCGTCGACCATGCCGTGCTCCAGCAGGTACTCGGCCCGCTGGAAGCCGTCCGGCAGCTGCTCGCGGATGGTCTCCTGGATCACCCGTTGGCCGGCGAAGCCGATGATCGAGCCCGGTTCGGCCAGGTGGATGTCGCCCAGCATGGCGAAGGACGCGGTCACCCCGCCGGTGGTCGGATCGGTCAGGATCACGATGAACGGCAGGCCACGCTCCTTGATACGGTCGACCGCCGCCACGGTGCGCGGCATCTGCATCAGCGACAGGATGCCTTCCTGCATGCGGGCACCGCCGGATGACGGGAACACCAGCAGCGCGGCGTTCTGGGTCTCGGCCAGCTTGGCGGCGCGGACCAGGGCGTCGCCGACACCGGTGCCCATCGAGCCGCCCATGAACCCGAAATCGAAGACCGCCGCCACCGCCGGCACGCCGCCGATGGTGCCGTGGGCCACCACCATGGCGTCATTCCGCCCGGTCTTGGTCTGGGCCTCGCGCAGGCGGTCGGTGTAGCGCTTCTGGTCGCGGAACTTCAGCGGGTCGAGCGCCGGTTTCGGCAGCTGTATGGTGTCGTACTTGCCTTCGTCGAACACCATCTTCAGCCGCTCGATCGGGCCGATCCGCAGGTGATGGCCGCATTCCGGGCAGACGTGCAGGTTCTGCTCCAGGTCGCGGTGGAAGATCATCTGCCCGCACGCCACGCATTTGTGCCAGAGATTGTCCGGCACCTCGCGGCGCACCAGCGCCTGGATCTTCGGCAGGACCGAGTTGGTGATCCAGTTCATCGTCAGCCTTCCTTTCGGCGGCGGCAGGTCAGCGGCGGGCGTTCCGCACGCCCTCGGCGAGGCTGCGCACGAAGTCGAGCGTGGCCGGTACCGTGGTCGCGGTCGCCTTGCCGTCGGCGTCTAGCGATGCCTTCAGGGTGTTCACCACCGCCGTACCGACGATAGCGCCGTCGGCGCAACGGGCGATTCCGGCTGCCTGCTCCGGCGTGGTGATACCGAAGCCGACACAGACCGGCAGGTCGGTGTGCCGCTTCAGCCGCTCGACCGCCTTGGTGACCATGTCGGTCGGCACCGCCGCGGTGCCGGTGATGCCGGTGATCGAAACGTAATAGACGAACCCGGCGGTGTTCTTCAGCACGGCCGGCAGCCGGGCATCGTCGGTGGTCGGGGTGGCCAGTCGGATGAAACCGAGGCCCTTTGAGAGCGCCGGAAGGCACAGTTCGCGGTCTTCCTCCGGCGGCAGGTCGACGACGATCAGCCCGTCGACCCCGGCGGCCAGCGCATCGGCGATGAACCGCTCGACGCCGTAGCTGTAGATCGGGTTGTAGTAGCCCATCAGGATCATCGGGGTGTCCCGGTCGTCGGTACGGAACGTCCGCACCATGTCCAGCACGCCGGGCAGCGTCATGCCGGCCTTCAGGGCGCGCTGGCTGGATTCCTGGACCGCCGGGCCGTCGGCCATCGGGTCGGTGAACGGCATGCCGAACTCGATCATGTCGGCGCCGGCCCCGGGCAGGCCCTTCAGGATCGCCAGCCCGGTCTCGGCATCCGGATCGCCGGCGCTGATGAACACGCCCAGCGCACCGCGGCCTTCGCCCTTCAGGGCGGCAAAACGGGCGTCGATGCGGGAAACCCCGGTGGTCATGGCGGCACTCACGACATCAATCCCATGGCTTTCAGCTTGGGCATCACTGCGCCGAGATCCTTGTCGCCGCGGCCACAGAGGTTCATCACCACGATCTGGTCTTTCGGCCGGTCGCCGATGAAGGTTCCGACATGGGCCAGCGCGTGCGACGGCTCCAGCGCCGGGATGATGCCTTCCTGGCGGGTGCACAGCGCGAACGCCCGCAACGCGTCTTCGTCGTTGGCGGCCACGTATTTCACCCGCTTGATGTCGTGCAGCCAGGAATGCTCCGGCCCGATGCCCGGATAGTCCAGCCCGGCTGAAATCGAATGCGCCTCGGTGATCTGGCCGTCGTCGTCCTGCAGCAGATAGGTGCGGTTGCCGTGCAGCACGCCCGGCCGGCCGCCGTTCAGCGAGGCGGCGTGCTTGCCGCTGTCGAGCCCGAGCCCGCCGGCCTCGACGCCGATCAACTCGACATCGGCATCGTCCAGGAACGGGTGGAACAGCCCCATGGCGTTCGAACCGCCGCCGATGCAGGCGACCAGGGTGTCCGGCAAGCGACCCTCGGCCGCCATCATCTGGTGCTTCACTTCCTGGCCGATGATCGCCTGGAAGTCACGGACCATCGCCGGGTAGGGGTGCGGCCCGGCAACCGTGCCGATGATGTAGAAATGGGTTTCGGCCTTGGAAACCCAGTAGCGCAGCGCCTCGTTCATGGCGTCCTTCAGGGTCCCGGACCCGGAGGTGACCGGGTGGACCTTGGCGCCCAGCAGGTGCATGCGGTCGACGTTCGGCTTCTGGCGCTCGACGTCTTCGGCCCCCATGAAGACCTCGCACTCCATGCCGAACAGCGCGCAGGCGGTGGCAGTCGCTACGCCGTGTTGGCCGGCGCCGGTCTCGGCGATGATCTTGGTCTTGCCCATCCGCTTGGCTAGCAGGGCCTGGCCCATGACGTTGTTGATCTTGTGCGCGCCGGTGTGGTTCAGCTCGTCGCGCTTGAAGTACAGCTTGGCGCCGCCGAAATGCTCGGTAAGCCGCTCGGCGAAGTACAGCGGGCTCGGCCGGCCGATGTAGTGGGTGTGATAGTAGGCGATCTGGTGCTGGAACTCGGGGTCGGCCTTGGCCTGCTCATACGCCTTCTCGACGCTGAGGATCAGCGGCATCAGCGTTTCGGCAACGTAGCGCCCGCCGAAAATGCCGAAATGCCCGTCGGCATCCGGACCGGAGCGCAGCGTGTTGGGTTGGGCCGTGCCGGCCATGTCAGACCTCGTTTCGCGCGAACTGCATACCGTCCCA